>CBDFGT010000028.1:0-19048 GCA_965247225.1 Rhizobiaceae bacterium
GCTTCAAACCGTGCATCCCGAAACGTGCAATGGGCAAAGCGGCAGTTGATGAAGGCGCAATTATAGAAAATGGCGGCATCGAATGTGCAACCGGTCAACTGGCAATCGTGGAACCGGGCCTCGACAATGTGAAAATCGGCCAAATCCTCGCCTTTGTACGTGGCGTTACGAACAATGTCGATGGAAGTGAGAGCGGCTTCAAGGGAGGACACGGGTTCCTGACAGGCTTTTAATTTAGTGCAAAACAGAGGTCAGGTTCAATGAAACTTACCAAATCAACCATACATGTTGCTGCCCCATCTTTCAAGCTCACAGTTCGTTTGCAAGCGCTGTTCTCAATGGCGGCAAGGCATCCTTGATGGTTGCCCAGACCATGCGATGCAGAACATCCTCATAATCATGCCGATAAATATTTCCCGATCCGGCAATATTGCGCCACGGAATGTCTGGATATTGCTGTTTGAAATCATCCGACAACCGTCGCGATGCCTCGGATATGATTTCAAGACAACGGGTTGCTGCATAGAATGTTTTGAGATCGGCCTCCAGGTCTTGCAACGTGTTGTCGGCAACAAAGGCAGACGCCAGATCACAGTGAAAAACGATATCCTGAAGTGCGGCCTTGTCACGCTCAGAATGCATAGAGCGCTTCCCTTTCGGCATTCAGCCGCAGCGCAGGTTTTATGGCGTCACGATCCACCACATCGACAGGTACATCAAAAAGATCAGCTATATATGCCTTGACGCCTGCATAATCGAAAACAGTTACCTGCCTGTCCGGGCCAAAGGCGACCATGATGTCAATATCACTGTCCTGTCTGGCCTGACCACGCGCCACGGAGCCGAATATGGCGGCGTGGGTTACGCCCTGCGCCTTCAAATCCGCTTCCCGGTCCTTTAAACGTTGTAAAATCCCGATCTTGTCCATGCTTGTTCATATCACGGAAGTTCGCACCATGCCAGTTGGCACTCACCCCGCCTGCAGCATGATCTTGCCGATATGGTCCGAGCTTTCCATCAGGCGGTGGGCCCTGGCGACATCTTCCAGCGGAAAGACTGTGTGGATGACCGGGGCGACGCTTCCTGCCTCCAGAAGCGGCCAGACATGATCCAGAAGCGCATCGCGGATGGCCTGTTTTTCGGCTGCGGTGCGCGGGCGCATGGTGGAGCCCATGATATGCAGGCGCCTGACCATGACCGGTGCCAGATTGGCCTTGTCTGCCACAGCACCGCCCAGAAGGGCGATGATGGACAGGCGACCGTCCTTTGCCAGGGATTGCAGGTTGCGCTCGAAATAGGCGGCGGCAATCATGTCCAGAATGACATTGACGCCCTTGCCGCCTGTCTCTTGTTCGATGACTTTGGCAAAATCCTGCGTCTTGTAGTTGATGCCGCGTCTGGCCCCGAGCCCTTCACAGGCCCGGCATTTTTCATCACTGCCCGCTGTGGCAAAGACATCTGCCCCCATGGCCTTTGCCAGTTGTATGGCCGTGGTGCCAATGCCGGATGTGCCGCCGTGAACGAGCACGCTCTCCCCGGCTTTCAGGCCCGCCATCATGAACAGGTTGGCCCAGACGGTGAAGAAGGTTTCCGGCAGGGCGGCGGCCCGAACCGCGTCAAATCCTTTGGGCCAGGGCAAAGCTTGCGTGGCCGGGACAGCACAGAATTGCGCATAGCCACCGCCATTGGCCAGCGCACAGACCCTGTCGCCAACAGCAAAACCTGCGGTGCCCTCGCCCAGCACGGCAACCTCGCCTGCCACTTCCAGCCCCATGACGGGAGAGGCTCCTGGCGGCGGCGGATAGGCTCCGGTGCGCTGGGCAATATCGGGCCGATTGACGCCCGCAGCCTGCACCCTGATGAGGATTTCCCCCGGTTTGAGCAGCGGCAGCGGACCCTTCGCCAGGACCATGGCATCCGCCGCTCCGGGTGCCGGCAGATCAACGAAGGTCATTTGGGCAGGCAGGGGCATGGGCAATTCCTCATACATGGTTGTTGTCGCCACCGGGACTTTGGAGACACGGACATATTTGTATAGTCACAGGCAGAAAACAGAAAAATGGTCACCCATTTTTCTGTATCCGGAAATAAAGGCTTACCACCCCATGATTTTTAGCGATGCTGGTGTTTTGCAGGCTTGTGCGCATCTTATAAGTTCCCTCAGGCCCTGTTTGCACAGGGATAGCAGTGAGCGGGCATATTGTTTCAGGCTGCCATTTCGCTTTGTTTTTTTTGGATTATTTGCCCATTTGCCACGGCCCATGTGAGCGCAATGGCGACAACCAGCATCATGCGAGAGATTCGCGCGGTCACCTGCAAATGGGTGTCCTGAAAGCGAAAGCCGCGGGTTTTGCAATCGGAAAACATTGGCTCTATGCTCCAGCGCAAGCCGTAATCCAAAACTTTTGTTCGTGTCGGCAGACAATCCATCGCGATGAACCATGGTTCTTTGTGGCCTTTGTCGTGAACATAGCCGATATTGGTGATGGTTTTGCTCTTGCACAGGTCTGCGTCCATCAGCGCAGAAAGATTGAGGCGTGCCATGTCATCCACGCTGAGCTCCCCACCGTCATGCAGCAGCGTCAGATTGCCTTTCAGGCGAATTCTGTAATGAAATCCATGTGTTTGACAGGCCGAAATCAGCTCGGGCGAACCAAAAAACCGGTCTGCAAGCACCAAAACCCCGGCACCCTCCGGTACGCAATTTTTGAGCCGCTGCAAAAGCGGCACATAGTCCTTGATGGCTATATTGCCTTTGGTGGTTTTGACGCTCCAAAACAGCGGCAGCGCGCGCTCGCCAACCCGCGCTGACATCATGGCAATGGCGCGGCCTGCATCCAGCGATGTCTGGTCAAGGCTGATCACCAATATCTGGTTCTGTGCCGAAAGCGTTGATAATAAACGCTTTGTCATG
This sequence comes from Rhizobiaceae bacterium, assembly GCA_965247225.1. Classification (GTDB taxonomy): domain Bacteria; phylum Pseudomonadota; class Alphaproteobacteria; order Rhizobiales; family Rhizobiaceae; genus CBDFGT01. The sequence goes on from CBDFGT010000028.1 coordinate 2,915, forward strand.
ACTTCCATTACCGCCATGTCATCAATCGTCCCAGCGGATAAAAACCGCTCAATCCAGGCATAGCGCGATTCTGCCCGCGCCGTTTCAAGCGGCAACCGCGCCGCCAGCTCCATGGTGTTGCAACTGCGCGTCTCAACAACGCTGGCAACCATGATCGCCAATTTCTCGCGGGGATTCTTGTACATTGCCGGAAAAAGCTCCGCCAAATCCACCCCGATACATCCAGCCAAGTGCGCAACACTTCCCATCATCCAGCCTTTCCTGTCGTAAAAGACTGTTGAATCAAGGAATGGTTAACAGTGTCTTAACGCAATAAAAGCATGGGGTGGTAAGAAATAAAGGTTGAAAAATTGAAATTATACCGCATAAATTGATCTGTGTCCAAAATTCCATCTGGAGTTACCCATTCATGTGCGCTACAATTATCTATTGCCTTATGGCATTTTGTGGGCTCATGGCAGTTGTAACCTTTATACACGAAGCGGTTCTGACCAGATACAACGCCAGGGATGGACATGCGGTTTCTTACAGCAGATCAATCGTATGGGTTTTTCCTATCGTTGTACTTTTGTTTTCCAATGTGGATCTTCAACTCGGTGAAGCAAAAATTACCTTGTCCAAAGTCGTTTGCAATTTATCCGGAGACCCCCAGGGCACAATTCTCGAGCCAGACGTGGCATCTGCCCCGCCCTGTCCTGTCGCAAGACTTTACGACCAAATCCGTATCAGCTTTCACAAGGAAAGGGCGGCGGACGAGACCAGACTGGAAGCTGCATTGAAAAAATGCAACATTCAATTCGTATCGGAACAAGGTGTGGCCAATAATATTGGCGGTTACAATCGTCCCGCTTTTGATAATAACCGCGTATCCTTCAACTCCAAAGGGCGCGATTTTGCCTGGGATGCCTCATTTCAAAAATTGATCGTAAATGCCGTTGGTGCAACGCAGATCGACATAGATGAAAACACGTCCGAAACCGCCGAAAAAGGTTCCGTGCAGGTAAACCTGTTCAAAAAGCTGTAAAACTGTTTCAGCCCCCTCACCGGAACCATGGCATCCGCCTCCGGGTGCAGGCCGATCAATGCATGTGATGTGGGCTGGCAGGCGCATGGGCAATGCCTCAAGGGAAAAATCCGGAATGCTTGCGCGTTTTTTCCGCCTGTCATGAGACTGAGGTGCACACATGTCAAAGGCATGAACCCGACAGGCTGCCGAACGGCAGGTGCAACGACCGGCGTGCCGGTTACCAGGCCCGCTCCAGAATGCTGACATAATTGGCGAACCCTTGCCCGCCCATTGTGTAAACCCCCGCCAGACTGGCGTTTTGCACCTGGAAATCGGCCGCCTCCTCACAGAGCTGCATGGCCGCCATGACATGCTGCGAGACGCCCGTGGCACCCGCAGGATTGCCCCGGGCATTCAACCCGCCCGACGGATTGACCGGCAGTCGCCCGTCGATATCTGTGTAGCCCTCCAGCGCCAGACGACCGCCCCTGCCCGGCATGGCCAGCCCCATGGCCTCATATTGCAGCAACTCCGCAATGGTAAAACTGTCATGGGTTTCCACCAGCGACAGATCATGCAGGCCGATACCGGCCACAGAAAGGGCCTGGTGCCAGGCGCTGGCGCATCCCTCCAGAAGCAATGTATCGCGCCGCGAGGACACAGCCCAATCATTGACCTGCACACGCGCCCGAAAACGGATGGCGCGGGGCATCCATATGGATGCATCCTCGCTGGAAAGGACAAGAGCCGCAGCACCATCCGAAAAGGGCGAACAATCCGTCTGCTTCAGAGGACCGGACACGACAGGATTGCAGGGGTTTTCGTAGCGACAGAAATCAAAACCCAGATCTTTCCGGCAATGGGCAAGCGGATTGCCGACAGCATTTTTGTGATTCTTGGCAGCAATGATCGCCAGCGCATCGCACTGGTCGCCGTAAAGCTGCATATAGGTTTCTGCCATGCCGGCAAAATATCCGCTCTGCCGCTTACCGTCTTCACGGCCACAGGCGCTCGCTTCCGTGAGGTCAAAAGCGGCCATTTTATCAACGCCGATGATCAGAACATGACGGGCATCCCCGGAGCGTATGGCCTTGCCTGCCTGAAAAATGGCAGCAGAACCGGATGCTTCGGTATTGTCCACCCGGGTTGCAGGCTTGAATTGCAGACCGGGACAATGCTCCGTCAGTGCTGCCCATGATGATGGATGCCAATTTCCACCGACACTGGCAATGCAGATTTCATCGATTTCGTCATCCTTCAGCCCCGCATGCGCTATGGCCTCGCAGGCGGAATGCGCGGCAAGCCGGGAAAGGGTCTGTGTTGGCAAATGCCCGAATTTTGTATGCGACCACCCTGTTATAAATGCCGTCATGACTCTCCCCCGATAGTATGACGCAAATTTGCATGGTTAAAATTGCATGAATGCCGGAAAAGGTCAAACCACTGATTATTCATTAAAATTTTAATGATACTACCCCCCCGGCAGGCTGATCCCTTTCGTTCTGTATCCTGTGGCAAGGGGTCTGGATGCGACCATATGGCATTGCGCGAAACCTGGATCGATGGCCCAAGGGTGCTTTGAGACTTTCCAATGACGCGATTGACCTGTGCGTCATCGCAAAGGGAATAGTGATTTTGTTTTGGCTGTAATAGACCAGAATACAGCCTTCCAACGCCCGGAAACCGTATCATGACCAAACCGAATATTCTGATCATCATGGTGGACCAGCTGAACGGCACATTTTTTGCCGATGGCCCTGCGGATTTTCTGCATGTGCCGCATTTGCGGGCGCTGGCTGCCCGCTCTGCCAGATTTGCCAACACCTACACATCCTCGCCGCTCTGTGCACCCGCCCGCGCCTCGCTGATGGCAGGCCAATTGCCCAGCCGCACCGGGGTCTATGACAATGCGGCAGAATTTGCCTCCTCTGTCCCGACATTCGCACATCACCTGCGGGCCAACGGCTATTATACCTGCCTTTCGGGCAAGATGCATTTTGTCGGACCCGACCAGATGCACGGGTTTGAGGAGCGCCTGACGACCGATATCTATCCGGCGGATTTCGGCTGGACACCGGATTACCGCAAGCCCGGCGAACGGATTGACTGGTGGTATCACAATCTGGGGTCTGTGACCGGGGCCGGTGTGGCCGAGATTACCAACCAGATGGAATATGATGATGAAGTGGCGTTTCTGGCCAGGCAGAAGCTCTACCAGCTTTCGCGCGAGAATGATGACGCGGAGCGGCGGCCCTGGTGTGTGATGGCCTCGTTTACCCATCCGCATGACCCCTATGTGGCCCGGCGCAAATATTGGGATCTCTATGAGGGCATTCCGCAATTGCTGCCGACGGTCCCTGACATTGCCTTTGACGATCAGGATCCGCATTCGCAACGGCTGATGGAAGCCTGTGACTACAGGCAATTTGACCTGACAGAGGCGCATGTGCGCCGCTCGCGGCAGGCCTATTTTGCCAATATTTCCTATCTTGACGACAAGGTGGGCGAGCTGGTGGACACGCTGAAGGCCACGCGGATGCATGACAGGACGATAATCCTGTTCTGCTCGGATCATGGCGACATGCTGGGCGAGCGCGGATTATGGTTCAAGATGAATTTCTTTGAGGGGTCTGCCCGTGTGCCGCTGATGGTGGCAGGTCCGGGCATTGAACCGGGCCTTCACACCGTTGCCACATCCAATCTCGATATTGCCCCGACACTGGCCGATCTGGCGGGCATTTCCATGGCGGACATCATGCCCTGGACCGACGGGATCTCCCTGCTGCCGCTGATGCGGGGCGAGGAGCGCACGGCCCCGGTGCTGATGGAATATGCCGCCGAAGGTTCGCAAGCCCCGCTGGTGGGCATTCGCCACAACAAATGGAAATATGTGCATTGTGCCCTCGACCCCGACCAGCTGTTTGATCTGGAAACAGACCCGCAGGAAATGCACAACCTGGCCGGGGACACCGCCTTTCTGCCTATATTGACCTGGTTTCAGGCGCAGGCGAAGGCGCGCTGGGACATGGCGGCTTTTGATGCGCAGGTGCGTGAAAGCCAGGCCCGGCGCTGGGTGGTCTACCCGGCGCTGCGCAACGGTGCCTATTTCCCCTGGGACCACCAGCCGCTGCAAAAAGCCTCCGAACGCTATATGCGCAACCATATGAATCTCGACAATCTTGAAAATGACAAACGTTATCCGAGGGGTGAATGATGCGTAAAGGCAAACTGGTCAATGATGTTTTCGGTCCTTCCATTGAGGGGCCTGCGGATGCCATTGTTAACGATGCATGGGAAGCGGAGACACCGGCCCAAAGGGTCAAGCTGGCCCGCAAGGCCCTGTCCATCGACATCAACGCGATTGACGCCTATAATATTCTGGGGATTCACGCCCCGACGGTGGCTGAAAAAATTGCCCTTTTTCGAGAGGCTGAAAAAATTGGTGAAAGCCTTTTTGCGCCTTTGCTGGACGATGGCGACATGGAATGGTGGGGCTTTCTGGGAACCCGGCCCTGGATGCGGGCACGGCAAAATCTTGGAATTGCCCTGCTGGATGCAGGCGATTCCGAAGAAGCCATAGCGGTTTTCAAATCATTGATCGCACTGAATCCAAATGACAATCAGGGCGTTCGTTACATTTTGCTGCGCCTTCTGGCCCAGACAGGACACTATGACGACTGCAAGATCCTGGTCGACAATTACGCGGGCGATTCCATGATAGAGTTTCCCGCAACGAAGCTTTTGATCGAACTGGCCAGGCCCAAACCACGCAAGAGTTTGGATACGCTGCTCTACGAGATCAACACCAGCAATCCGCATTTCCTGAAAGCCCTGAAAAAGGCTGCCGTTACGCAAAAATGGCCCCAGCCATCCAGGTCCGCATATATCTCCATGGGCAGTCCGGACCAGGCCAATTCCTGTGTGTGTGAGTTCCGGGAGGCATGGACCCGCATTCCCGGCATACTGGAGCGTTTTCTGGCAATGCCGGAAATCCAGGCAATCCAGGAGTGAATGATGCGTGCACAACCCGAAGCCTCCCGCCTTGTCGACGGGGGCCATGGCACCGCAGCCGGTTTTTCGGCAGGGATGTTTCCTGCCGGTCTGGCGTGTGTGCGCCGCGTGGCCGACCGGCCGGACGCAGGCAGCCTGTGGATCAATGGCTGTCATCCCTGCCCTGTGGACATTCCGTTTGGCGGCCCGAAGCAATCCGGCTTTGGCCGCGAAAATTCGCTGGCGGCACTGGAATATTATACAGAATTAGAGACTGTGTATGTGGCCATGGGGCCGGTGCAGAGTCCGTATTGAGTCTTGTGCTTCATTCCCCTCTTTGCCCTTCGACAGGCTCAGGAGGAGATGTGTTCACCCGGCTACCATGCCTTTCAAGCTTGATTTTATATCTTTGAATATATATTTTGGAGTGTATAATGTCATATGACGTGAAATTCCATCCCAGCTTCATTCCGGAATGGAAAGCGCCGGAAATGGGTTTGAAAGAACTGGTTGGCGAGGTTTTGGACCACCTTGAAGACGATGGCCCGTTCCTGGGTCGCCCTGATGTGGATACGCTTTCGGGTTCCGGCCACGCCCATATGAAAGGGATCAGAGTTAAGTTTGTAAAGCCGGTGTGGCGTTTCGCCTTTGCCTTCGACCCTGAACAGACCGCCGTCATACTTTGTGGCGGGGAGAAGCAAGGCAAGAGCCAGGAACTCTTTTGCAAGCAACTCATAAACAAGGCTGACTCGCGTTTCAATTCATGGCTGAAGGAGAAAAAAGATGAACAATGACTGGAAGACGCTGCGCGCCGAACTCCCGCAAGACGTTCGTTCGCGCCTCGACGAAACGCGCGAAGTGCGTCGCCTGGGCAAGGCTCTGGCGGAGATGCGCAAAGCGATGAACGCAACACAGCAGGACGTTGCTGCGCGCGCTTCCATGACGCAGAACACCGTTTCCAAGATCGAGAGGGCTGACGATGTCCTGCTTTCCTCAGTCGTGCGCTACATGCACTCCATCGGAGGTGGTGTTGAGCTTGTCTTGAAGACAGCTGATGGCAATGCGACGCGGATAGACTTCGATCCCGAGATCCATGTGAAGCAGACCGCATAACCGCAAGGTCGCGCATCATCACGCGCTGGTGGCAGCTGCTGCCCAAGCCCGGAAAACCCGCATTGCTTTGGCCATCTGAAATCACGCATCCTTTTCTTTCAAAAAGACCCCTCCCCACAAGGGGGAGGGCGTGCTTCCCCGCCCTTTGCACCTTCAACACCCAAGCCGGAAAGTTTAAACCCATGCAGGCAGATTTTATCATTATCGGTTCGGGTTCGGCAGGATCGGCGCTGGCATGCCGACTTTCCGAAGACCCGAAAAATACGGTTCTGGTGCTGGAATATGGCGGAACGGATATCGGTCCGCTGATCCAGATGCCGGCAGCACTCGCCTATCCGATGAGCCTTGACATGTATAACTGGGGCTATCTGGCCGAGCCGGAACCGGCGCTCAACAATCGCCGGATCACGGCCCCGCGCGGCAAGGTGATCGGCGGCTCGTCCTCGATCAACGGCATGGTCTATGTGCGCGGCCATGCGGAAGACTATAACCGCTGGGAAGACCTGGGCGCGCAGGGCTGGGCTTACGCAGATGTGCTGCCCTATTTCAGGCGGATGGAACATTCGCACGGCGGACAGGCCGGCTGGCGCGGCACGGACGGCCCGCTGCATGTGCGCAGGCCGGAGGCGAAAAACCCGCTGTTCCGCGCCTTTATCGACGCAGGCCGACAGGCCGGTTTCGAGGTGACAGAGGATTACAACGGCGAGAAGCAGGAAGGCTTTTCGGTGATGGAACAGACGACGCATCAGGGCCGTCGCTGGTCTGCCGCCACAGCCTATCTGAAACCGGCCCTGAAACGGCCCAATGTGGATCTGGTCAGATGCCTGGCGCGGCGGGTGATCCTCGAGAATGGCCGGGCAACCGGCGTGGAGATCGAGCGCGGCGGCAGGATCGAAATCATCAAGGCCAACCGCGAGGTGATTGTTTCGGCCTCGGCCTTCAACTCGCCCAAGCTTTTGCTGCAATCGGGCATTGGCCCGGCGGCGGAGCTGAAGGCTTTTGGAATTGATGTGGCGGCGGATCGTCCGGGCGTGGGCAAGAACCTGCAGGACCATATGGAATTTTACATGCAGCAGGTCTGCACCCAGCCGGTTACGCTCTATTCCAAGCTCAACCTGTTTTCCAAGGCGCTGATCGGGGCGGAATGGCTGTTTTTCAAGACCGGGATCGGCACATCCAACCAGTTTGAGGCCTCGGCCTTCCTGCGCTCGGCTCCGGGCGTAAAATGGCCGGATATCCAGTATCATTTCCTGCCGATTGCCATCAGCTATGATGGCAAGGCCGCGGCCAAAAGCCATGGATTCCAGGTGCATGTGGGCTATAATCTCTCCAAGTCGCGTGGTGAGGTGACGCTGAAATCCAGCGATCCGAAAGAGGCACCGCGCATCCGCTTCAATTATATGAGCCATGAGGAAGACTGGATCAAATTCCGCCATGCCGTGCGGCTGACGCGCGAAATTTTCGGGCAGCAGGCGTTTGATGCCTATCGCGGCCCGGAAATCCAGCCGGGTGCCGCCGTGCAGACGGACGATGAGATTGACGCCTTCCTGCGCGAACATCTGGAAAGCGCCTATCACCCGTGCGGCACCTGCCGGATGGGCCGGGCCGACGACAGGATGGCCGTGGTGGACCCGGACACGAAAGTGATCGGTGTGGAGGGGTTGCGCGTGGCCGACTCATCCATCTTCCCGCATGTGACCAATGGCAATCTCAATGGCCCGTCTATCATGACCGGCGAGAAGGCCGCCGACCATATTTTGGGCAAGCAACGCCTTGCCCGCAGCAACCAGGAACCGTGGATCAACCCAAGGTGGGAAACGAGCGACCGGTGATGTGGGGTTGGGCAAGGTAATGGTGTGATAGCTTAGAGACCGCAAAGATTTAGGTTGGTTTGTATCACAACGAAACTCGATTGACCTTGTCCCCTCCGTCGATGTGACATCAGTTCAGGCTTTAAAAACAACGTTGGCAGTTGCCCTTTGGCTCCAGAGAATACTCTGGTTTCACAGATCCAAGGGTACTCCAAGTAGGTAATTTTTGTCTTTCTATCATCTGGATAGTGAGTCCTTGGTTCAAAGGCCTTAATTAGGATAATCTCATTTGTGGTAACTGATGGAAGGCGATTAGCTTGCGTAGTTCCGTGTTACAAAATCACGGAACGACCGCATCATTTCATTTGCCGTGACCTGATCGCCAACGATGAGAGCTTTGACGTACTCGTTGGCCTCATTGCGACCTACTATATAATTCGTGTGGAACGCATGACCCGAATTACCTACTTCGATTACCCCCTCTACAATTTTGATTCCGTAGCCCGGCACCATCTTGTCCAATGCGGCTGCCATGATCGCAGCTACAGTCACTTGATCTGGCAAATTTCCTTTATAGACCACATTTGTAGGTCATGTCCCGAGGCGTGGTGTAGGTTGCATCGTGTTCACGCGGTTTCCCGGCATTGCCGGTTGTGTCAGTTTGCCACGGCTGGCAAGCTGGTGACGGGATTATTGCTCAATGGAGCCATGGTTTCAAGTGTCATATATCTTGCCCGTTGCACAGCCCATTCGTCGTTCTGCTCCAGCAGCAAAGCGCCCACAAGGCGGATGATGGCGGCCTCGTTGGGGAATATACCGACGACATCGGTTCGCCGCTTGATCTCGCCGTTTAGCCGTTCAATCGGATTGTTCGAGCGCAGCTTGGCCCGGTGCTCCTTTGGAAAGCTCATATAGGCCAGGACATCCTCTTCAGCATCATCCATCAGCTTTGCCAGTTTGGGCACGGAGCTGCGCATCTGGTCTGCCACCCTGCGCCATTGTGTTTTCGCCTCCTTTGCATCGTCCTGCGCGAATGCCGTGGCGATATAGGCCGAGACAACCCGGCGGCCGCTTTTGCCTGCATGGGCCAGCGCATTGCGCATAAAATGCACGCAGCAGCGCTGCCATGTGGCGCTAAAGACCCGTTCAACGGCAGCCCGGATCCCCTCATGCGCATCCGAAATCACCAGCTTGACACCGCGCAGGCCCCGGCGTGCAAGCTTGCGCAGAAACTCTGTCCAGAAGGTCGCCGCTTCCGAAGCGCCAATATCCAGCCCCAGAACCTCGCGCCGCCCGTCGGCATTGACGCCGATGGCCAGAATGGCGGCAACCGGGACAATCCGGCCTTCCTGCCGCACCTTCACATAGGTGGCATCAATCCACAGATAGGGCCAGTTTCCCTCAATTGGCCTGTCGAGAAAGGTGTTCACCCGGCCATCAATATCCTCGCAGAGCCGCGAGACCTGACTCTTGGAAATACCGCTACCGCCCATCGCCTTGACCAGATCATCGACCGAGCGCGTCGAAATGCCCTGCACATAGGCCTCCTGAATAACGGCGACCAGCGCCTTCTCCGCCATCCGGCGCGGCTCCAGAAAGCTTGGGAAATAGCTGCCCTTGCGCAGTTTGGGGATGCGAAGCTCCACGGTTCCGGCCCGCGTCTCCCAATCCCGGTCCCGATACCCGTTGCGTTGGGCAAGCCTCGCCGGGCTCTTCTCGCCATGGGCCGCACCGGCCAGGCTACCCACTTCCAGCGCCATCAACCGGTTTGCTGCAAAGGCGATCATCTCTTTCAAAAAATTGCTGTCGCCGGTCTGTTCCAGAAGGGCGTGGAGGTCCATAATGTCTGTGGTCATCGGTTGTTTCCTTGTCGGTTCGGGTTTTGCAACCAAACTCTGACAGAAAACCGGTGACCACCGCCCTAACGCCGCTTGTCCTGCAGCGCTGGATGAGGGCGCGCACAAGCGGCGAAAGGCCTATGCAACCTACACCACGGGATGGGACGTGACCCATTTGTAGCATGTACGGTTAGTACTTGAAGGAATGCGGCCACATATGCATCGCCAAATACTTGATTGGGCACCTGCATTCCCGCAAACATTGTTAGCATGTACTGCGCAGCGTCCCGAACTGCTGCATCTTTCTTCCCAAATCCAAAGACCATAATTGACCAACTCCCCATTTTCGCGACTAAACGCCTGACTACCAAACCTCTTACCCAGGCATGTAAATTCAAATACCACTAGTACAAACCAATTTTTAAATACTTTGTTTTTTTACAAGTGAATCATAACAGATTGATTCTTCATTTTTATTCGTAGATATTTTAACATACTCTGTAGCCCAATTATGCGCTGATCCCTCATCGAGACTTTCAGCGATTGTATCAAGATCCTTCCGGGAATAAAGTACATCGATTTTTTGGGAAAAGGCGACTGGCCCTCAGGAACCAGGAACCGTGGATCAACCCAAGATGGTAAACAAGCAACCGGTGAGGAAGGGTTGGGCAAGGTAATCGAGTGAATATTTTATTGCGTGGATTACCCCCCTCTGTCACGTCGTGACATCTCCCCCACAAGGGGGGAGATTGGCTGTTGCACGTTCCATAGATATCATAACCCTCTGTTTTCACTGAGGGAAGACCAGAAATGAACAATCTCCACCCTTGCCCTTCGACATGCTCAGGGGGGAGATGTCACGAAGTGACAGAGGGGGGTGTTTGTTCACCGAATTAACCTGCCTGTTCCTCTTCATAGCATTGCTGTAATGTATTTTTTAAACTACAAATTGACATAGACGAATTATAGCCGACGGAAAAGTTTCAGACATGGTGGAAAAACTGACCAACTTTGATCCTGCAGAAGGCCTGACATCCGATGATGCTATCGCGGCATTCATGACAGAAGCCTTTGCATCCGGCGACACGGGATATATCGCCCACGCTTTGGGCGTTGTTGCCCGCGCCAGAGGCATGGCTCAGATTGCATCCGAGACAGGGCTTTCGCGCGAACAGCTCTATCGTTCGTTCAGCGAAAACGGCAATCCGACGCTAAAGACGACGCTGGCCGTGATGAAAGCGCTGGGCATAGAACTGGCGGCAAGGACGCAGGTTCATAAAACAGCATAACGTCAGTGTGTTTAATCCGGCCAATCCTCAACGAACTGTCCATACATCAAGCGTCAGGAAAAAGCGTGTTTTCGTAGTTTTGTGCGCCATTGAGTATGTGAATGATCTCAACCTGATCATCGCCGACACGGTAGAATATCAGGTAATCTCCATGCGAAATACGGCGCACGCCAGTATGTTCATAGCGCGGCACCAAAGGGTAGGCCCGGGGCATATCCGCCAGTTGTTCGCAACGGCTGACCAGTTCTCTGACAAAGGTCATAGCGCGGCGCGGATTATCGAGGGCAATATAGTCGCCAATGTGCTCAAGATCTGCAGCGGCGGCATCCGAGATAACAACGATCACGTGCCTGTATCTTCCGCCATCTTCCCATATTTTGCAGCAAGACGGTTACCAACCTCGCGCAAAGGTCTGGTCCGGCCAGCGTCTGCATCGGCCAATCCACGACTGATCGCCGCATCCAGAACAGCAAGACGCTTTTCCTGCTCCTCAACCAGACGCACACCCTGACGCAGCACATCATCACGCGTATCGTAGCGGCCGGTTTTCACCATCTCACTCACGAAATTTTCAAACTGTGGCCCAAGATTTGAATGACTTGCCATGGTAGCTTCTCCTGCCTCGACCATACCATATCCTGAATACCGTTAGCAACGCGCCTTTATCCAGAGGCTTACCCCCTCACCCGAACACTTTCCAGCGTTTGGGGCGGAAGCGGACGGTGCTGCCGATGGCAGCATTGGCCTCCAGCGGCACTTCGATTTCGATATGGTGTGTGTGGCCGTTGGTGCCGACATCCAGCTCGATGATGCGGGTTCCGGCCAGACGGCGGCCGGAAGTGACACGACCGGCAATGGCATCCCCTTCCGACACCAGAACCGCATCCTGCGGGCGGAAGAAAATCTGCCCCTCGCCGTCCTTCACATCGGTCATGAGGCCCGCCGGGCTGCCATGCACCAGAATCCGGCCATTGGCAATGGTGACGGGAAGGGCCGCACTTTCGCCGATGAAGGAAAACACGAAAGGGGAATTGGGCGTATCATAGACATCGTCCGCACTGCCAACCTGCTCGATATGGCCCTGGCTCATGACCACGACACGATCTGCCAGTTCGAGTGCCTCTTCCTGATCATGGGTGACGAAAACCGTTGTGTGGCCGGTGCGGTCATGAAACGCACGCAGCCAGCGGCGCAATTCCTTGCGCACCTGCGCATCCAGCGCACCGAAGGGCTCGTCCAGCAGCAGCACGCGCGGCTCGATGGCCATGGCACGGGCGAGCGCCACGCGCTGGCGCTGGCCACCCGAAAGCTGGTTGGGATAGCGGCCTTCCAGACCCGACAGATGCACCATATCGAGCAATTCCAGCGCCCGGCGGCGGATTTCCGCCTTTGGCGGACGTGTGGCCCCGGGCCGTACCTTCAGGCCGAAGGCAATATTGTCGGCCACCGTCATATGGCGAAACAGCGCATAGTGCTGGAAGACGAAACCGACATTGCGCTCCTGAACGGATTTCAGCGAGGCATCTTCAGGACCGAAAAAGATCCGGCCTTCGGTGGGTTGTTCCAGCCCCGCAATCAGCCGCAGGAGTGTGGTCTTGCCGGAACCGGACGGACCCAGAAGCGCAATCAGCTCACCGGAACGGATGTCCAGCGACACATTGTGCAAGGCCGGGAAGCGCTCGAACTCTTTGCGGATGTTTTCAATACGAATTTCCATGCTTCCAGCCTCAGTGTTTCTGGTTTGCGACAAGGTCGGCGCTGAAATGCATTTCCAGCACTGTGCGCACGACGAGGGTCAAAAGTGCCAGCAAGGCCAGCAGCGAGGCGACGCCAAAAGCACCGACAACATTATAGTCATTATACAATATTTCCACATGCAGCGGCATTGTATTGGTTTTGCCGCGAATATGGCCGGAGATGACCGAGACCGCACCGAATTCGCCCATGGCCCGGGCATTGCACAGGAGCACACCATAAAGCAATGCCCACCTGATATTGGGCAGCGTGACATGCCAGAAGGTCTGCCAGCCGGAAGCGCCCAGGGAAATGGCCGCCTCCTCATCGCCCGTTCCCTGATCCTGCATCAGCGGTATCAGTTCACGCGCCACAAAGGGAAAGGTGACGAAAATGGTGGCCAGCACAATGCCCGGCACGGCAAAGACCACCTGAACGCCCCAGTCTTTCAAAAACGGCCCCAGGAACGACCCGGCCCCGAACAGGAGCACATAGACCAGACCGGAAATGACCGGCGAGACCGAGAAGGGCAGATCGATGAGCGTGATGAGAAAGGCCTTGCCGCGAAACTCGAACTTGGCAATGGCCCAGGAGGCCGCCAGACCGAAAATCATGTTGAGCGGCACAGAAATGGCGGCAACAAGCAATGTCAGTCTGATGGCGGAGACTGCATCCGGCTCGCTGATGGCTTCCCACCATGCGCCCGCCCCCTCCCTGAAGGCATTGGAAAACACGATCACCAGCGGCAGGACCAGGAAGAAGCCGAGAAAGGCGAAGGCCAGCGCCGTCAGCGCCCAGCGCGTGGGTGCGGTCTCATTGACCGGATCGCGGAATGCATTCTTGCGCACCGTGTTCTTGCGCACTGTATTTTTGGGATCAGACGCCATAACCAAATCTCCTCCGGCTCCAGGCCTGAATACCATTGATGAGGAACAGCATCGCAAAGGAGATCATCAGCATGACGCAGGCAATCGCCGTGGCTGCGGCATAATCATATTCCTCGAGACGAATAACGATCAGAAGCGGTGCAATTTCCGACACATAGGGAATATTGCCGGCAATGAAGATCACCGAGCCATATTCGCCGATACCGCGGGCCAGCGCCAGCGCGAAGCCGGTGAGAATGGCGGGCGCCAGACCAGGCAGCAGAACGCGGAACACCGTCTGGCGGCGGTTGGCCCCCAGAGTGGCCGCCGCCTCCTCCACCTCACGGTTGATTTCCTGCATCACCGGCTGCACCGTGCGCACGACAAAGGGCAGACCGATGGCAATGAGAGCGATGGTAATACCAATTGGCGTATAGGCAATCTTGATGCCGATGGCGGCAAAATACTGGCCGACCATGCCATTGGGGGCGTAAAGGGCCGTCAGCGCAATGCCGGCCACAGCCGTTGGTACTGCAAAGGGCAGGTCGACAATGGCATCGACGACGCGCTTGCCGGGAAACTGGTAGCGCACCAGAACCCATGCCACCAATGTTCCAAACAGGACATTGATACCGGCGGCCACAAGGGCTGTGGAAAAGCTGGTGGTGAGGGCTGCAACGGTGCGATCATCAAAGGCCAGCGCCCAGAAGGCCTGCCAGCCCATGGACGCCGAACGGATCACCAGTCCGGCCATGGGAATGAGAATGATCAGGGTGAGCCAGATCACCGTCAGCCCGAGGGTCAATCCGAATCCGGGAATGACACTGGGCTGGCGGAATTTCAGTCTGAAAGGTGCTGGACGGGTCAATACAGGCCTCTTGCTGGCAGCCGGACAAGGAAATCCCCTCCCGGGGCTCGCAACAGCGATTTCCGGGAGGGGGATCTTTATGTGTCGTTACTTTGCTGGCTTGTAGATACTATCAAACACACCGCCGTCAGCAAAGAATTTTGGCTGAGCTTGTTTCCATCCGCCGAATTTGTCAATGTTGACCAGTTCCAGCTTGCCGAAGCGGGCCACATCTGCCGGATCCGCCAGGCCCGGGTCAATCGGGCGGTAGAAGTTTTTGGCCGCCAGTTTCTGTCCGTCGGCAGAATAGAGATATTCAAGATAGGCCGTTGCCAGTCTGGTTGTGCCCCTGGCCTCTGTATTGCCGGAGACAACGGCAACCGGCGGCTCCGCCAGGATGGACAGCGACGGCGTGACAATCTCGTAATTGTCACTTCCCAGTTCCTCGAGCGCCAGCCAGGCTTCATTTTCCCAGGAGATCAGCACATCGCCGATGCCGCGTTCCGTAAATGTCTGGGTGGAGGCACGGGCACCGGAATCCAGCACAGGGACATTTCTGAACAATTTTGTCACATAGTCCGTAACCCTGGCCTCGTCACCACCATAGGCCTTGTCGGCCCAGGCCCAGGCCGCCAGGAAATTCCAGCGCGCGCCACCGGATGTTTTCGGATTGGGCGTGATCACCTGCACCCCGTCGGCAACCAGATCACCCCAGTCCCTGATGCCCCTGGGATTGCCCTTGCGCACCAGGAAAACGATGGTCGATGTGTAGGGTGTGGAATTATGCGGCAGCAGGGTCTTCCAGTTTTCCGGAATCTTGCCGCTCTTTTCGGCAATGGCGTTGATATCGGCCTCCAGCGCCAGTGTCACCACGTCCGCTTCCAGACCGTCAATCACGGCGCGGGCCTGCTTGCCGGAGCCGCCATGTGACTGGCTGATGGTGACATCCTCGCCGGTCTCGGCCTTCCAGTGCGCGGCAAAGGCTGCGTTATACTGCTTGTAAAGCTCACGGGTCGGATCGTAGGAGACATTCAAAAGCTCTGCAGAAAAAGCCGGAGCCACGAGGCCAAAAGCAAGAGCCGAACCGAACGCCAGCGCCCTGAGGCGGGATGCGAAATGTATCATCTTCGGTGTTTCCTTGTTGAATTCCGTTAACGATTCAAGACTACCCGTTAAGTCGTGTTAGTCAACGGCCTCAGCAAAATAAGAAAATCCGGATTGTGCGCGGTGAACACTGCGCAATATCCTGCCCGGTTCGGCGCGTATGACAGAAAAACATCCATATCACAGGCCAGAAACGGGGCAAAGGCGTTTTCCGGACAAACGCCCCTGCCCCAGCCTGTGCCGGCGGCGGATCAGCCGTGATGGTCAGCCATGAAGGTAATCTTGCCGGTATGGACATCATGCATGGCGCCGACAATCATCAGCTTGCCCTCATCCACCAGCCCCTTGAGGACTTCGCTGTTTTGCGTGATCAGCTTGATGGCGCGTCTGACATTGGCCTCGGCCACATGCTCGACAAATTCATGGTTCGTGGACGAGCGCTCGCCTTCCAGAGGGGTTTCCTGCACGGCCGGCATGATTTCGGCCAGAAGACCGGTCAGATTGCCCAGCTTGACATCATCGACCGCGCCCTTGAT
>CBDFGT010000029.1:0-434971 GCA_965247225.1 Rhizobiaceae bacterium
GAGAATGATTCCGAACCAGACGAGATCAATGCCAAGCTTTTCAGCAACCGGCACCAGCAATGGCACCATGATGAAAGCGATTTCAAAGAAATCGAGGAAACAGCCCAGGATGAAGACAATAATGGTGACGACGATCAGGAAGCCGTATTCCCCGCCGGGCAAGGCCAGCAGCAGATCCTCGATCCAGATATTGCCGTTGATCCCGTAAAAGGTCAGGCCGAAGACGCGCGCACCAATGAGGATCATCATCACAAAGGCCGAAAGCTTGGTCGTGGAATCCAGTGCCTGCTTGATGGTAGCCATGGTGAGCCGACCTTTTGCCAGCGAAATCAGCAATGCGCCGGTTGCGGCCCCATGGCACCCCCTTCCGTCGGCGTGGCGATTCCGAGGAAAATCGTTCCCAAAACCAGAAATATCAAAGCCAGAGGCGGAATCAGGACAATAATGACCTGTTCTGCGAGCCGCGAGATCAGGTTGAGTTTGAAACGGTAGTTTGCCAGCGCTATGACATAGGATACGCCAACCGCAAAAGCCATGGCGGCAACCAGACGCCATTCGGAACTGATTGCGGCAAAAAGCACATCATGGCCAACGAAATATGCAGCGGCAGAAACGGCCATCATGACCAGCAGTGAGGTAACGCCATTGCCGAGTGTCCGGGCCTCCACGGGAAGAGCCGGTGCCATATGCGGCTTGAAGATGGTGATGGCGAAAATATAGAGGCAATAAACGCCGACGATGATGAGAGCGGGATACAGCGCACCCTCATACATATCTCCCACGGATCTGCCGAGCTGATCGGCCATCACAATGAGCACCAGCGAGGGTGGCACGATCTGTGCCAGAGTGCCGGACGCCGCGATGGTGCCGGTAACCAGTGTGCGATCATAGTTGAAACGCAGCATGATCGGCAGGGATATCAGGCCCATGGCCATAACAGAGGCTGCAACGACGCCCGTTGTTGCCCCGAGGAGTGCGCCGACGAGAATGACGGCATAGGCAAGGCCGCCGCGGACCGGACCGAACAATTGTCCTATCGTATCCAGAAGATCCTCTGCCATGCGCGACCGTTCGAGAATCAGGCCCATGAAGGTGAAAAACGGGATGGCCAGCAATGTATCATTATACATGATCCCGTAGATGCGCTCCGGGTGAGATTGCAGCAGCGGCCAGAACAGCCTGATCTGCGGGGATATGGACGAGAGTTCGACGCCAATGGCAAAGAATGCCAGACCTCCCGCTGCCAGCGTGAAAGCGACGGGATATCCCAGAAGCAGCGACGCCATCACTGTGACAAACATGATGGGGGCGAGATTATGCGCAATCAGGTCGATCATCTCAAATGCCCTTCTCTTCGGTCACGGCATTGCCCTGATCCATTTCAGGGATGGGGTCTTGCATGGTGCCCGCAATGATCGCTGCCCGCTTGATGACTTCGGATACGGCCTGAGCCGTCAGCAGCATGAAGCCTGCAAGAACAACGAATTTTGCCGGCCAGATGATCAACCCGCCTGCGCTGGAGGAAATTTCACCACTGCGAAACGAGAGCCAGAACCAGGGCCAGGCCAGACGTACCATCAAAATCGAAAAGGGCAGAAGGAAAATTATATGCAGGACAAGATCAATCCAGTCCCGCGTGCGCTTGCTCCATCCGGAGGAGAGGATGTCTATGCGGATATGTTCGTTTTTCAACAGGGCATAGGCGGCGGCAAGCATGAAGACGGTTCCAAACAGATACCATTGCACCTCAAGCCAGGCATTGGAGGAGATATCAAATACCTTGCGCACAACAGCATTGCCTGCGCTGATCAGGACCGATGCCAGGATCAGCCATGATACCGAGCGTCCTATGAAACTTGTTATTGCATCAATTGCCCTGCTGAGCATGAGTAGCAAGTGCATCGCGTTCCCCCCGTGCCTGCTTTTTTGTGATTATAGTACAATCTGTGCCGTCGAAAGCGGATG
This sequence comes from Rhizobiaceae bacterium, assembly GCA_965247225.1. Classification (GTDB taxonomy): domain Bacteria; phylum Pseudomonadota; class Alphaproteobacteria; order Rhizobiales; family Rhizobiaceae; genus CBDFGT01. Next base: position 1,966 of record CBDFGT010000029.1, read on the forward strand.
AAAGCAAGGGAATTTTGCCGATCAGGCTCTTCCGGGTGACAGGATCTAGGGTTATTGATGTATGCAAAATCAGTCGGGCAGACTATGCCACCTGTTTGACATGCTGTGACCTTTGACCGTTCCAGATGGAATTTTACGGCTTGTGTCTGCTTCGGGTGCATGCAAATCCGTTTCAAATCGATTGAACCCTTCCTTCCTTCTCAAGCGATGCATTGCGCTTTATGGCCGGATTGTGTATTCCGGCACATGCGCATTGAAGGATGCGGTGCAATATTTTCGCGCAGGAGAATGAGAATGAGTGAACACCAGTCCGGACCCGTCGAGCTTGGCGCACCGATGGATTATCGCGAGCATGAAAAAACATATGCCCTGTTTATCAACCTGTCGAAATACGCCACCGTGATCATCGTTATGCTGTTGATTTCCATGGCAGCAGGCTTTTTCGGCGGCTTCGGTTTCTTCTCTGCGCTGATCCTTTTTGTACTTTTGAGCGCAGTCGGCATTGTTGCCCTGCGCTGAACCTTCGGGTTCATCACGCCTGACATTCTGTCCGACGGCTGCCGGTGCCTTGTTGCGGCCCTGATTTTGGCGCGTGGTTTCGGACATGAGTCCGGAACCACGGATTTTTGAACAGGCATTTGGCGGTTTCGCCCGGGATTGCCCCGCAGCTGACATGTCAGATGCAACGTATGAGGAGTGCGTTGTGGCTCAAACGATATTTATCGCAAGGGAAACGGATCCGGAGGAGGGGCGCGTTGCAGGATCTCCGGACAGTGTGAAAAAGATGAAAACGCTTGGTTTTGACGTCATTGTCGAAGCCGGTGCCGGTCTTTTGTCGCGCATTCCGGATGCGGAGTTTGAAAAGGTTGGTGCTGTCATCGGATCTTCTTCCGATGCTGCGTCGGCGGATGTGATCCTGAAAGTGCGCCGTCCGGATACGGGCGAGATTGCAGTCTACAAGCGCGGCGCCATTGTTATCGCTATCATGGACCCTTATGGCCACCAGGAAGCGCTGGACGCCATGGGCAAGGCCGGGCTCACCGCCTTTGCCATGGAACTGATGCCACGCATTACCCGTGCGCAGTCCATGGATGTCCTGTCCAGCCAGGCCAATCTGGCAGGATACCAGGCCGTCATTGATGCCGCTTCTGAATTTGACCGTGCCATGCCGATGATGATGACGGCAGCCGGAACAGTTCCAGCGGCCAAAGTGTTTGTCATGGGCGCAGGTGTTGCAGGGTTGCAGGCCATTGCCACAGCCAAGCGACTGGGTGCTGCCGTTTCGGCAACAGATGTGCGCCCGGCTTCCAAGGAGCAGGTTGCCTCGCTCGGCGGCAAGTTCATTGCCGTGGAAGACGAAGAGTTCAAGTCGGCCGAAACGGCTGGCGGCTATGCCAAGGAAATGTCGAAGGACTATCAGGCCAAACAGGCAGCGCTTGTGGCCGATCATATTTCAAAACAGGACATTATCATCACCACAGCGCTGATACCGGGCAGGCCCGCGCCGCGTCTGGTAACCCGCCAGATGCTGAAAAGCATGAAGCCGGGGTCTGTTGCCGTTGATCTGGCGGTCGAGCGTGGCGGCAATATCGAAGGCTCTGTTGCAGGTTCGGTAGTTGATGTCGAGGGTGTGCGGGTGATTGGCTACAACAATGTGCCGGGCCGCATCGCTACCAGCGCCTCGCTGCTCTATGCCAAGAACCTTGTCACTTTCCTTGAAACGCTGGTTTCAAAAGAGACGAAGCTTTTGGCCGTGAACATGGATGACGAACTGGTGAAGGCTACGGCGCTGACCCGCGATGGTGCTGTCGTCCATCCAAATTTTGGTGGTGTTAAACCTGAAGATGCCGTGAAGGGAGAATAAGACATGGCCAATGATGTTCTCAACAAGGCTCTTGACGGGCTTGATTCCGCTGTAGATGCCGTGCGTGCTGCTGCGGCCAAAACACCGGATCTGACCCAGACGGTGGTAGCGCATACGGGTGTGGATCCCTTTATCTTTCAGTTTGCCATTTTCATCATGGCGATCTTCGTTGGCTATTACGTTGTCTGGTCTGTGACGCCTGCGCTGCACACGCCGCTGATGGCCGTTACCAATGCCATTTCGTCCGTGATTGTGGTCGGTGCGCTCTTGTCGGTCGGCATTTCGCTTTCAGGCTTTGCCACGGGCTTTGGTTTTGTGGCCCTGATTCTGGCCTCGGTGAATATCTTTGGCGGTTTCCTGGTCACCCAGCGCATGCTTGCCATGTACAAGAAAAAAGAAAAGTGAGGATGCGTTATGTCTGAGAATATTGGCGCTTTCCTCTATCTTGTGTCCGGGGTGCTGTTTATCATGGCTCTGCGCGGACTTTCCAATCCTGTGACCAGCCGTAAAGGCAATATTTACGGCATGTCGGGCATGGGCATTGCGATTGTCACGACCCTGCTTCTGGCAACACCTTCCTTCGGCGGACTGATGCTCATCGTTGCGGGCCTTGCTATCGGTGGCGGAGCCGGAGCCTATATTGCCCGGTCTATCCCCATGACCTCCATGCCGCAGCTGGTGGCCGGTTTTCACTCGCTTGTGGGTCTGGCAGCGGTTCTGGTGGCTTCTGCCGCGCTCTATTCGCCTTCTGCCTTCGGCATTGGCGACGTTGGCTCCATCCATGGTCAGGCGCTGGTGGAAATGTCGCTCGGTGTGGCCATCGGTGCGATTACCTTTACCGGCTCGATCATTGCCTTCCTGAAGCTTGACGGGCGGATGTCCGGCAAGCCGATCATGCTGCCGATGCGCCACGCCATCAATATTGCGCTTCTGGCGGCCATTGTGGTGCTGATCGGGATTCTGGTCGGCACGGAAAGCCATATTGTTTTCTGGATGATTGTGCTTCTGTCCCTGGCCTTCGGTGTGCTGCTGATCATCCCGATCGGCGGGGCCGATATGCCGGTTGTCGTTTCGATGCTGAATTCCTATTCCGGCTGGGCTGCTGCCGGTATCGGTTTCACGCTCGGCAATCTGGCGCTGATCATTACAGGTGCGCTTGTCGGTTCTTCGGGTGCCATCCTTTCCTACATCATGTGCAAAGGCATGAACCGTTCGTTTATTTCGGTGATCATAGGCGGATTCGGAGGCGAGACTGCGGCGGTTGCCGATGACGGTATCGTACGCACGGTCAAGCAGGGCTCTGCCGAGGATGCGGCCTTCCTGATGATGAATGCCTCCAAGGTCATCATCGTTCCGGGCTATGGCATGGCTGTTGCCCAGGCACAGCATGCCGTACGGGAACTGGCTGACAAGCTGAAGGAAAATGGCGTGGAAGTGAAGTATGCGATTCATCCGGTAGCCGGCCGTATGCCGGGCCATATGAACGTGCTTCTGGCTGAAGCCAATGTTCCCTATGATGAAGTGTTCGAGCTGGAGGATATCAATTCCGAATTTGCGCAGGCCGATGTTGCCTATGTGATCGGGGCCAATGATGTGACCAATCCTGCTGCGCGCGATGACAAGACATCGCCTATCTATGGCATGCCCATCCTCGATGTGGACAAGGCCAAGACTTGCCTGTTCGTCAAGCGTTCGCTGGGTTCCGGCTATGCAGGTATTGACAATACCCTGTTCTACAAGGACAGCACGATGATGCTTCTGGGCGATGCCAAGAAAATGACAGATGATATTGTCAAGGCCATGGCACACTGATTGCAACAGCAGCCTTCCAAAGCGTGTTGCGATCTTCCAGATTCGATTGCCACGCTTCAAGTCTTGTTTTTACGCATGTCGTTATCACAAAACCGCTGCACACTTTTGCGCGACATGCTTTAAATCCCGCCGGCCAATCGCTCTGGCGGGCTTTTATTTCACATGCAGAATGTCAACAATCCCGTCCTTGCACCAGACGGACTGTGGAGCCTCACGATGTCTTGCCTGCGCGGGTCCGGGCAACGCCATTTTGTGCAGGCAGGTAGTTGGGATCCAGCTGCAAGGCGTGGCGATAGGATCTGGATGCACGCACCACGTCGCCCTTGCGCTCGTAAACCAGTGCCTGGTTGGCCCAGGATTCAGCCAGTTTGGGGTTCAGTTCAATGGCATGATTGAAATCGGCAAAGGCATTGTCGTCATCATTGAGGGCGACATAGGATACGCCCCGGCCATTATAGGGCTCGGGCGAGGACGGTGACAATGAAATCGCACTGGAAAAATCATCAATGGCCTTGGCATGGTCACCCTTGATCTGCCAGATCAGACCACGACGGTGATAGGCGCGACCGTCAGTCGTATCCAGGGCAATCGCCCTGTTGAAATCGCTCATGGCCTCGTCGAGGCGTCCGGCCTGACGATAGAGATCGCCGCGTCCGATATAGGCGACATCATAATTCGGATTGATCTGCAAAGCCGTGTTATAGTCCTGGGCTGCATCCCCCGGATTACCGAGATTGCGATTGACCAGAGCGCGATTGGCATAGGCCTGATAAAAGCGCGGGTTCAATGCGATGGCCTGGTCGAAATCCTTGATCGCACGGCGGAATTCACCCGATTGTCCGTAGGCCGAACCACGGGTATTGTAGCCTTCCGGATCCTGCGGATTGGCGTCAATAACGCTGGTGAGCGATGCTATGTTTTCTTCCGAGCCCTGCGCACGATCCAGCTTGATCATGTCGGTCGATGTTGTCGAGCAACCGGCCAGCATAACGGCACAGACAAATGCCAGAGCGGGCAGTTTCCAGTGTGCCAGTCTTGAGCGCCCTTCAAATGCGGCATGATTCGGATCGGTCAAAACAGAAGCCATCATTGGCATGTCGTCCTTGCTCGGTTCACAGTCGGTGCGGAGTTATGAATATCAAAATGGCGGCAGCGATAAGATCGCTCCCGCCAGCATGAATTGTAATAACGTTTAAATAACGGCAGATTAACGGGCACCGGCAGCAGCAGGGCGTGGAGCCGGGGCAATGCCGCTTTCGCGCTGCAAGCGCTTGCGTGCCAGCTTGCGAACGCGACGAACGGCTTCAGCCTTTTCACGCGCACGCTTTTCAGATGGCTTTTCATAATAGTCGCGCATCTTCATTTCACGGAAGATGCCTTCGCGCTGCATTTTCTTCTTGAGCGCGCGAAGCGCCTGATCAACATTGTTGTCGCGGACTAGTACCTGCACGTGGATCCCGTTCCTTGTCTTGTGTTAAGCCATTCAATCAATAAGGATTGACAGCAATGAAAATTTTTCGCACACCCCAATGGATTGCGATTGGAAGTGCCGATACCAGATTGAACTTTAAAAGTCTAGGGTTGGGGTCTATTAAATTGCTGCAATTGTATGGAATCTGATCGTTGCTGATCATGGCAACCGCCAAACTGTCGCCGGAACGTATGATTTGTCAAAAGCGACACTTGACCGCGTCGCAAAAGAAACGTCCTTGTGCTACAGGATTTGCAATTTCATATGTTACAGCATCAGTCCTGCAACTGTTCAAAACGAGCGAGATCAGCCCATGCGCAAGTATTCGGTTTTTGCTTTGGCCCGCGAGGCAATGCGCGGCCACAAGGGCTGGGAGCCACAGTGGAGCTCGCCGGAGCCCCGCAGTACTTATGATGTGATTATCGTTGGAGCCGGTGGTCATGGTCTGGGTACAGCCTACTATCTGGCAAAGGAGCACGGCATTACCAATATTGCCGTTCTTGAAAAGGGCTGGCTGGGTGGCGGCAATACCGGCCGCAACACAACGATCATTCGTTCCAACTATCTCTATGACGAGAGCGCCGGACTTTATAACCATGCCTTGAAGATGTGGGACAGGCTCAGCCAGGAGCTGAACTATAACGTGATGTTCTCTCCCCGCGGCGTCATGATGCTGGCGCACAATGTGCATGATATGCAGTCCTTCAAGCGCCATATCCATGCCAACCGGCTGAACGGTATCGACAATCAATGGCTGACACCTGAAGAGGCGAAGGAATTCTGTCCGCCACTGAATATTTCCAGGTCATCGCGCTATCCGATTGTCGGAGCTGCCCTGCAGCGCAAGGGCGGAACGGCGCGGCATGATGCTGTTGCCTGGGGCTATGCCCGTGCGGCTGCCGATCTGGGTGTCCATATTATCCAGAATTGTGAAGTCACCGGCATTCGCCGTGGTGTGGACGGTTCTGTGACGGGTGTTGAAACCGGCAAGGGCTTCATCGGTGCCAAAAAGATAGGTGTTGTGGCCGCCGGTCATACCTCGGTTTTGATGCAGATGGCCGATATTCGCATGCCGCTGGTCAGCTATCCGTTGCAGGCGCTGGTGTCAGAGCCTGTGAAGCCTGTGTTCCCCTGCGTTGTCATGTCCAACACCGTTCACGCCTATATTTCCCAGTCGGACAAGGGTGAACTGGTGATAGGAGCCGGTACGGACCAGTATGCCTCCTATTCGCAAACCGGCGGGCTGCATATTATCAACCACACGCTGGACGCCATCTGCGAACTGTTCCCGATGTTTACCCGCATGAAAATGCTGCGTTCCTGGGGCGGCATTGTTGATGTGACGCCGGATCGTTCGCCTATTCTGGCGAAGACGCCTGTAAAGGGACTTTACGTCAATTGCGGCTGGGGAACGGGCGGTTTCAAGGCAACGCCGGGTTCGGCGCATGTGTTTGCCCATACGATTGCCCGCGATGAGCCCCATGCTATCAATGCAGGGTTTACGCTTGAGCGGTTCCGCAGCGGAAGGTTGATTGATGAAGCGGCGGCGGCGGCTGTGGCGCATTAAACACATTTCATTTTCACTGCCGGGCCAGATGCGGTCCGGGCGGCAGTATGGAGAAACAGATGCTTTTGATACATTGCCCTTATTGCGAAGAAGAGCGCCCGGAACTGGAATTTCGCCATGCAGGTGATGCGCATATTGCCCGGGCTTCCAATCTGGCCGATGTTTCGGATGAGGATTTTGAAAAATTCTTCTTTCTGCGCGACAATGTGAAGGGCCTTACCTTTGAGCGCTGGCGTCATGTGCATGGTTGCGGACGTTTTTTCAATGCAGCGCGTGACACTGTCAGTGACAAGTTCTACCGCACCTACAAGGTTGGTGAGCCCAGGCCCGAGATCGACGTTGCCCAGCCTGTTGTTGCCACGGCAGCGCAGACAGATACAGGAGTGGCACAATGAGCGGCACGATTCATCACAAGGGTGGTCGCATTGCAGGCAAAGGGCGTCTGACGCCCGCAAAAACCGCACGTTTTACCTTTGACGGCAAGAGTTACACCGCACTGGAGGGCGATACGATTGCCTCGGCGCTTTTGGCCAATGGCGTTCATCTGGCCGGACGCTCGTTCAAATATCACCGGCCACGCGGCATTGTCTCGGCTGGTCCGGAAGAGCCGAATGCGCTGATGCAGGTGTCGCGCGATACCGCACGCAACCAGCCCAATGTGCGGGCCACGGTGCAGGAAGTTTTTGATGGCATGAAGGTGATGTCACAGAACCGCTGGCCGTCGCTTGCGGTCGATTTCGGTGCGGTCAACAATCTGTTGTCACCGTTTTTTGCTGCCGGTTTCTACTACAAAACCTTCATGTGGCCAAAGGCTGCCTGGGCGCATTTCTATGAGCCGCAGATCCGGGCTGCTGCCGGTCTTGGCCATGCACCGAAGGAAGCGGATCCTGATCATTATTCCAACCGTTTTGCCCATTGCGATGTGCTGGTGGTTGGCGGCGGTGTTGCAGGTCTTGCGGCAGCCCTTGCTGCCGCAGAAGCTGGCGCAACAGTGATTATCTGCGACGAGCAGGCGCAGATGGGTGGTTCGCTGCATTTTGACAATTCCGTTACCATTGAGGGAAAACAGGGTTTTGCATGGGCACAGGCGACGATTGCGCGGCTTTCGGGCATGCGCAATGTCAGGGTTTTGAACCGCACGACGGCTTTTGGCTATTATGCCCAGAATTTTGTCGCGCTGGTAGAGCAGGTCAGCGAACATCTGGCCTTGCCAGGCCGCGACGAGCCGCGTGAACGTCTCTGGCAGGTTCGCGCCAGACGGGTGATCCTGGCAACCGGTGCCATTGAACGCACCATGGTTTTCGCCAATAATGACCGTCCGGGCATTATGCTGGCATCTGCTGCCCGCACCTATCTCAATCATTATGGTGTGGCTGTCGGCTCGAAAGTCGGGGTGTTTACAGCGCATGATTCCGCTTATGAGGCGGCATTTGATCTGAAACGTGCAGGGATTTCGGTTCCGGCGATTGTTGACAGCCGTGAGGTGCCTGGCGAGGCGGTTCTGGCGGAAGCCAAGGCACTGGGCATTGATGTGCTGACAGGCCATAGCGTGATCGATACGTCCGGGCGCCTGCGGATCTCCTCGATGACGGTTGCCGGGAACGGCGGCTGGTCGCCGCGCAAGATTGCTGTCGATGCGTTGCTGATGTGTGCCGGCTGGACGCCTTCCGTACACCTGTTCTCGCAGTCCCGCGGCAAGCTGGCCTTTGACACGCAGACACAACGTTTCGTGCCGGGTACCTATGCGCAGGATTGCCTGTCTGTCGGGGCGTGCAATGGCACGGACCTGTTGCAGTCCGTTGTTGAGGAAGCGCTGGCTGCCGGTGAACTGATGGCTGTTGCCTGTGGTCATACACCGTCTTCACGGATTGCCCTTTCTGCCGAGAGCGCCTTTGTGTGGACCGGCGGCATGGCCGGTGCGACTGATGGTGCAGGGGCAGACAAGAATGTCATGGCCTTTGTGGATTACCAGAATGATGTCTGCGCCAAGGACATTCGCCTGGCGGTGCAGGAAGGCATGCATTCCATCGAACATATCAAGCGCTTTACCACCAATGGCATGGCGACTGACCAGGGCAAGCTTTCCAATATTCATGGTCTGGCCATTGCGGCGGAAACCTTGGGCAAGGCAATACCTGAGGTGGGTCTCACCACCTTCCGTGCGCCCTATACGCCGGTCACCTTCGGCGCCATTGTCAACCATTCCCGCGGGAGCCTGTTTGATCCGACCCGCAAGACCCCGATACATGCCTGGCACGATGCGCAGGGTGCGGTGTTTGAAGATGTCGGACAGTGGAAACGTGCGTGGTTTTATCCGCGTGCCGGGGGAGGACATGCATCAGGCTGTCAACCGCGAATGCGTCACCGTGCGCAATGTGGCCGGTATGTTTGATGCCTCGACACTGGGCAAGATCGAGGTCGTTGGCCCGGATGCGGCTGAATTCCTCAACCTTATCTATACCAACAACTGGGATACGCTGAAACCGGGCCGCTGCCGCTATGGGATCATGCTGCGCGAAGACGGGTTCATCTATGATGACGGTGTTGTCGGGCGTCTGGCCGATGACCGTTTTCATGTAACGACCACAACGGGCGGTGCTGCCCGTGTTATGAACCATATGGAAGACTATCTGCAGACGGAATTCCCGCATCTGCGGGTGTGGCTGACATCTGCTTCCGAGCAATGGGCCGTTATTGCCGTTCAGGGGCCAAAGGCGCGGGACATTATTGCACCGCTGGTTGAGGGCATTGATGTGTCCAACGCGGCCTTGCCGCATATGTCTGTGCGTGAGGGCAAGATTTGCGGTGTGCCGACACGGCTTTTCCGCATGTCCTTTACCGGGGAAGCGGGCTTTGAGGTCAATGTGCCTGCCGATTATGGCCAGGCGGTCTGGGAAGCAATCTGGCAGCGGGCGGAGGCTGTGGGGGCCTGTGCCTATGGTACGGAAGCCATGCATATCCTGCGCGCTGAGAAAGGGCTATATCATTGTAGGGCAGGATACGGATGGAACCGTGACGCCGGATGATGCCGGTCTGGCATGGGCAGTTTCCAAAAAGAAGCCGGATTTTGTCGGCATTCGCGGGTTGAAGCGTTCTGACCTTGTCAAAAGCGGGCGCAAGCAGCTTGTTGGCCTCAAGACCAAGGATTCAAAAGTGGTTCTGGAAGAGGGCGCTCAGATTGTGGCGGATCCGAACCAGCCCGTACCGATGACCATGCTGGGCCATGTGACTTCGGCCTATTGGTCGGAAAATCTCAAAAGTTCGATTGCCATGGCGGTGATTGCCGGCGGACGCGACCGGATGGGTGAAACGCTTTACGTGCCGATGGCGGACAAGACCATAGCGGTTGAAGTGTGTGACGCTGTGTTTGTTGACAAGGAAGGAGGCCGCATCCATGGCTGATCTGGCGACGATGGCAAGACGTGAGCCGCTTGCAGGCTTTCATGGTGGTTCGGCAGTGGCGCTGGTGACACCGGCAAAACCGGCTTCGCGCATGTCCTTGCGTGCAGGTGAAGATGCGGTTGCTGCGCTTTCAAAATCCCTTGGCATAGACCTTCCGACAAGGCCGAAGACATCATTTTCAGCCGGTGGTCGCTCTGCCCTGTGGCTTGGTCCCGATGAATGGTTGCTGATCGGCCCCGAGGGCGATGATCTGGTGGGCTCTGCATCCAAGGCCGGCGTGGTGCATTCGGCCACGGATGTTTCGCAGCGCAACACGGCGATTGTCGTATCCGGTTCAAAGGCGCGTGATGCCATCAACAGCGCCTGCCCTCAGGATCTGTCGCTTGCGGCATTCCCGGTTGGTGCATGCTCACGCACGGTATTGGGCAAGATCGAGATCGTGCTCTACCGTACGGCGCAGGATTCTTTCCGTGTTGAATGCTGGCGGTCGTTTTCAGCCTACGCATTTGAAATGCTCAAGCATGGTGCGGAAGACGCCGCGCAGTAAGGACAACGGCGTCATCACTGAGGGTTTCTGGTGGTTCAGGCGTCTGCCGGAAGATCCTTCGGGTCAAACTGGATAATGGTCAGCCAGTTGGCGGTGAGCGCCGGTTTGCGTTCGCCCTCGATGTCTATGGTCACATCATAGGTAATCATCAGCATTCCGGGGCCGCGATAACGGGCGCTGGCCATTGAAAAGCGACCGCGAACCCTGGCGCCGGACCTGACCGGAGTCATGAAGCGGATTTTGTCAAAACCATAGTTGATGGCAAAGGTCTGCTCGCGGATGGATGGCAGGCAATTGTAATTCATGGCTGACAGAAGTGACAGGGACAGGAAGCCGTGGGCAATGGTGCCGCCAAACGGGGTTTCTGCGGCCCTTACCGGATCGACATGGATAAACTGGTGATCCAGTGTGGCATCAGCGAAAGTGTCAATCATGCCCTGATCCACCATAATCCAGTCGGAAACGCCAATCTCATGACCGATCATGGGTTTGATGTCAGACAGGGAAATGTCTCTTGGCATGACAGACTCCAAATAGTGTTTGGCCGTTTTATAGTCTGAATGTCTTTAAAACATGGCAATGCTGATGGTTAAGGGGAACTGATTGTCAAGCGTGTTTCATAACACGGAAAAGCGATGTGCAAAGCTGACCGAGCGTGGCGGCAACTGGCTCAAGTCCAGCACAGTGCGGCCCAGGGCGTCGATCCAGATTTCATCCGCGTTTGAAGAGAGCCGAACATTCACCGGATTATGGCTGCGATTGAAGATGACAGACAGAAAGATGGTTTCTCCTGTTTCTGTATCGCCGGTCCTGAGGCGCATGACCAGACAGTCGGCCCAGGGATTTTCCCAGTCGGCTATCGTCATGGGCTGGCCGCTGGCAGACAGCCATTCGATATCCTGATCCTGTCCGGTAAAAAATCGTGTGTCTGAAAACACGGAAAAGCGTTTCCGCAGGGCCGAAAGGCCGCTCACATGGTGCAGAATCTCGCCGTCAACGTTTGTCCAGTCCAGCCATGTGATGGCATTGTCCTGCGCATAGGCATTGTTGTTGCCATTCTGGCTGCGGCCCATTTCATCGCCAGCCGTCAGCATGATGGTTCCACGCGAGGCAAAAAGCGATGATAACATTGCCATGACATCGGTTTTGCGGGCTTTTTGAACGTCGGGATTGTCTGTCGGTCCCTCAATGCCATTGTTCCAGGAATGGTTGTCGTTATGGCCATCGCGATTGTTTTCGCCATTGCCCTCATTGTGCTTTTCGCGACAGGAAACCACATCCATCAGCGTAAAACCGTCATGAGCCGCCAGAAAATTCACACTGCGGGTTTCAAGGGCCGCATCACGGCTGAAATGATTGGACGAACCTGCCAGAACCGTTGCGAGTTTGCCGATCATGTGGTCGTCACCGCGCCAGAACATGCGCATGTCATCGCGGGCCCGGTCGTTCCATTCCAGAAAGGGTGCCGGAAAATTGCCAAGCTGGTAACCGCCGGGTCCAATGTCCCAGGGTTCGGCAATCAGAATGCGGTCTGCCAGAAGCGGGTCGGAAATCATGGCGGTCAGGAGATCGGCATTTTCGGAGAACCCGCTCATGCTGCGCCCCAGAATGCTCGCCAGATCGAAGCGGAATCCATCAACACCGGCATGGCGGACAAAATGCCTTAGACTGTCCAGCACCAGATCCTGCACAACGGGGTGGTCGCAGGCCAGCGTATTGCCGCAGCCTGCGTCATTGACAAGCTCTCCCGGGCGGTCAGGGAGATGCCGGTAATAGGCAAGATTATCCAGCCCGCGCATGGAAAGCGTCGGCCCGAACACATCGCTTTCGCCGGTATGATTGAAGACCAGATCCAGCACCACACCGATGCCATTTTCCTGCAAGGTGGCGACGGTCCGGCGTAACTCCGCCATGCCTCCCGGCACCAGCTGAGGGTCCAGCGCCATCAGTGCCACCGGATTGTAACCCCAGCTGTTTGTCAGGCCAAGCGGCTGCAAATGGCGCTCGTCAATCTTTGCGGTAACCGGCATGAGTTCCACTACAGAAACGCCGATATGTTTGAGATGGGCAATAACGGACGGGTGGGCAAGGGCTGCAACCGTGCCGCGGATGTCTGCCGGAATATCGGGGTGCAAAATGGTAAAAGGGCGCACTGCGATCTCGTAGATCAGTCCGCCCCTGACATGAGCGGGGGGCAATGGCGATATCGGCTCGTCGCTTGTAACAACGGCTTTGGGCACAATCCTGGATGTGTCCTCATTGTAGATGCCCAGCCTCCGGTCATATATGAAACTGCGGTCGAGCTGTTTTGCATAGGGATCCACCAGCAGCTTGGCAGCATCGAACCACAGGCCGTGATTCGGTGAGTAGAGCCCGTGCGCACGGTAGCCATAACGTGCGCCCTCGCCAATGCCTTTGACCAGCAGGTGGTGTATATTGTTCCCGTCACGGCTCATGGGCAGGCTGGTTTCGCCCTCATCATCAAACAGGCACAGATCAATATGGCTGGCATGTTTGGACCAGACCGCAAATTCCGTTCCGTTGTCCACAATATGTGCGCCAAGTTTTCTGTGCGGCACGGCGTTTCCCCCTGAAGGACATGATGTCGTGGCATTTATTGTGGAGAGGAACATGGTTGGACGCAAGAGGCGAAACGGAAAATGCTCATCATGACAGATGGCCGTTTGACGGGCCGTTTTCAGGCTTCAAATCATGTCCGCGACCTGTTTTCGCGCCGGTGCCGGTCCGGTATAGCGGGCGCGGGGGCGGATGAGCACGCCTGCATCCTGTTGCTCGATGGCATGTGCAATCCATCCGGCTGTCCGGGCAATGGCAAAGATGGCCATCTCATGGCCCACAGGCAATTCCAGCATATGCGTGAGCACAGCCAGCGCATAGTCTATAGTCGGAAACAGGCCGGTTGCCTCGCGGATACGCCCGGGAGCCTCGACAGTCAGCCGTTCGTTTGCACCGGCATGCTGCAGGGCAGCCAGCAGGTTTTCGGCGCGGGGATCACTGTTTTCATAGACAGCATGGCCGAAGCCCGGAAAACGTTCACCCAGCGCCGTTCTTTCGCGGATGTTTGCGGCAAGATCGCCTTCGGACAAAGCCCGCACGAGCCTTGCTGCCAGCGGTCCGGCTCCGCCATGACGCGGGCCTTTCAGGGCGGCAAGGCCTGCCGTCGTCGCGTCGTAGAGATTGAGACCTGTCGAGACCGCGCACCGAACAGTATAGGCTGATGCATTCAGTTCATGCTCGGCCAGAAGCACAAGGGACCGGCGGATCAAGGCTTCGGCTGTCCGGTTTCCCGGTGCCCATGCCCTGGAGATCTGCCGGTGTATGGGATCAGGGGAGGGCTGCGTCTTCAGGATGGCGGCGGTTGCAAGCCGCATGACGCGGGCTCCGGTCTGCGCCCGTCCCATGACAGACCTGTTGAAAGCGCCGGGGTCGTCTTCACCGGCAATGGCAACCATGGCGATGGCCCTTGTCAGTGCGGAATGGCCTGCAAGGGCCGCCGCTGCCTGGAGAAGGGCGTCCGTCATCAGCGGAATATTGTGGGCTGTGAAGGGATTGGAATCCGCAATGTTCCAGAGCAGTGTTGCGGTTTCTTCCAGTGTTGCCTGTGCCGCAAGGCTTGTTGCCAGCACACCGCGATAGAGCGGACCCTGCGCCGTGATCGTTGAAATGGCGGAATCCATAATCGATCCGTCCGCCTCAGCCTGCCTGCCTGCGCCATAAGGCGCGCGCCTGTTCTTCAGTGCCCGGACGTCATCGGCGCGATAGCGCTTGCTGCGCGAATCAGCCGTCGGTTCGGAGCGGATCAGACCCCTGCTGACATAGGCGTAAAGGGTTGCCGACGATACCGAGAGCTCGGCGGCGGCCTCCGGGGCGGTCAGATAAAGAGAATCAGCATCTTTTTTCATATTGATCAAGCTAATCAAGATTGATCAATATGAAAAGAGGTGCATGCTGGCGGTACAGAGTCAAGAAGGGATTTATTCATGAATATCCAGTCCACGCCGATGGCAGGTCTCGATGGTGTCGTTGCTGCTGAAACCGTTCTTTCCGATGTTGACGGAATGAAGGGGGAACTGATCATCGCCGGTTCCCGCGTCGGTGACCTGGCATTCACCACAGATTTTGAAAGTCTTGTTGCGCGGCTCTGGTCGCTTGCCGGAAAGGAGGAATGGACGCCGGAACATGTTCGCAACCAGCTTGCAGAGGCGCGGATCAGGGCCTTTGCCATGCTGCCGTCGATCTTTCCGGTCAGCGATGGCATGCCGGTCGTGGATGGTTTCAGGGCCGCGGTCGCAGCCCTTCGCCCGCAGCCCGGCCTCGCCCCTGCCATAACCCTTCTGGGTGCCATGCCGGTGATTGCGGCAGCGCTGGTCCGTCGTGCGGGCGGGGCCGAAGCGGTGGCTCCCCATGGAGATCTTGGACACGCGGCCGACTTTCTGTCCATGCTGCGCGGAGACGCTGCCAGCAAGGATGAGGCAGCAGCGCTGAATGCCTATCTCGTGACGGTCTCTGACCATGGAATGAATGCATCGACCTTTGCCGGCCGTGTCGTAGCCTCAACCGGTGCAGATTTTTTCATGGCTGTCACCGCTGCCTATTGTGCCCTGAGCGGGCCTCTGCATGGGGGTGCTCCCGAGCCCGTTCTCAATATGCTGGATGCGATCGCGACAGAGGACAGGATCATGCCATGGATTGATGATGCGCTTTCGCGCGGCGAACGGCTGATGGGTTTTGGTCACCGCATTTACCGCGTCCGTGACCCGCGCGCCGATGTGCTCAAATCCGCGTTTGAAAGACTGGGGCAGGGCAGCACGGATTCCAGTTTTCCGGCCAAAGTCGAGGCCTATGCCCGTGTTGCCCTGGCGCGTCACAAACCGGATCGCAAGCTGGACACAAATGTCGAGTTCTATACGGCCATTTTGCTGGATGCGCTTAAAATACCGCGTCAGGCCTTCACTCCGGTGTTTGCGGCAGCCCGCACGGCGGGCTGGATTGCCCATGCCATGGAACAGCAGGCCCATGGTCGGCTTCTGCGTCCGGCCGCCGCCTACCGTGGCAGCAGGCCGGACTGAAAACCGAACCCCGCAACCCCTGGCTTCGGGATTTGTTCTGCCTGCCGTCGACCTCTTTTGTCAGGTGATGACACTTGGGGTTTGCCTGCCGGTGCGCTTGCGGATGTCGGCGATGGTGTCGGCCACTGTTATGAGGTCTGCGAGCGCGGTCTGGGTTTCAACATCGTGCCTTGTGGCATCCGGTTCAAAACGTTCGATATAGACGCGCAGGGTCGCACCCGCCGTTCCGGTGCCGGACAGGCGGAAGACCACACGCGAACCTCCTTCAAACAGGATGCGGATCCCCTGGTTTTTCGACAGGGAATGATCGACCGGATCATGATAGGCAAAATCATCGGCCGAGTCGATTTTCAGCGCACCAAAGCTGGTTCCGGGCAGTGAAGAGAGCCTGCTGCGCAGGTCCGCCATGAGCGCATTTGCAGCATCCAGATCGACTTCCTCGTAATCGTGACGGGAATAATAGTTTCTGCCAAAGGTTGTCCAATGGTGTTTGACAATATCAATTACGGGTTCATTGCGAACTGCCAGGATGTTCAGCCACAAGAGCACGGCCCAGAGACCGTCCTTCTCGCGCACATGGTTTGATCCGGTGCCGGCACTTTCCTCACCGCAAATCGTTGCCATGCCCTCGTCGAGAAGATTACCGAAAAATTTCCAGCCGGTCGGGGTTTCGTACATGCCGATGCCGAGCTTTTCGGCGACCCGGTCTGCGGCACCTGATGTTGGCATCGAACGGGCAATGCCTGCAAGTCCTGCCTTGTAACCCGGGGCCAGATGCGCATTGGCAGCCAGCATGGCCAGACTGTCGGAAGGTGTCACAAAAATGCCCTTGCCGATGATCAGGTTGCGGTCACCGTCACCATCGGACGCGGCTCCGAAATCCGGCGCGTCTGCGCTCATCATCAGATCGTAAAGTTCTTTGGCGTGAACCAGATTGGGATCGGGATGGTGGCCACCGAAATCCGGGAGGGGTGTGAAGTTTTTCACGGAACCTTCTTTCGCACCCAGACGAAGCTCCAGAATTTCCTTGGCATAGGGGCCGGTAACGGCGCTCATGGCATCAAAAACAACCGTAAGACCAGAGGCGATCCTGGCGCGGATGGCCGGGAAATCAAAGAGCTGTTCCATCAGTTCAGCATAGTCTGCAACAGGATCGATGACGGACACCGTCATGCCTGCCAGCGTCTGTGTACCGATCACATCGAGATTGATATCGTCAACATCGGCGATCTTGTAGGCTGTGATCGATTTTGTGCGGTCATAGATGGCATCGGTTACTTTTTCAGGGGCAGGGCCACCATTACCAATATTGTATTTTATACCGAAATCTTCGGTCGGGCCGCCGGGATTGTGGCTGGCTGACAGGACAATGCCACCAAAGGCCTTGTATTTGCGGATGACATTTGACGCGGCAGGCGTGGAGAGAATACCGCCCTGACCGACAAGAACGCGACCGAAGCCGTTTGCGGCTGCCATTTTGATGGCAATCTGAATACATTCGCGATTGAAATAGCGGCCATCGCCGCCAATGACCAATGTCTCGCCGGCAAATCCCTCAAGACTGTCAAAAATCGACTGGATGAAATTTTCTGCATAATTTTTTTGGGCAAACACCGGCACCTTCTTGCGAAGACCGGATGTGCCCGGTTTCTGGTCCAAAAACGGCGTTGTGGAAATAGTCTTGATCATTTATTGGCCTTTCGACGTGAGACTGGAATAAAGCCTGGCATAGCCTTCGGCGCTTTTTTCCCAGGAAACATTGGCTTTCATGCCCTGTTTTTGCAATCCAGACCAGAGCTTCTTGTCCTCAAAGGCACGGAATGCACGGCGCAGGGCCTGTGTAAATGCGGTCCGGTTGACCGGTGCAAACTGGAAACCAGTCGCAACGCCGGCGTTGATGGCGGCTTCATTGGCATCGATAACGGTATCTGCCAGACCACCGGTGCGGGCCACAATGGGAACGCAGCCATAGCGAAGCGCATAAAGCTGGGTCAGTCCACAGGGCTCGAACCGCGATGGGATGAGAATGGCATCCGAGCCTGCCTGCATGAGATGCGACAGGGGCTCATTATAGCCGACGGTCATGCCAATGCGCCCTTGATGGCGCGAGGCGGCTGCCATGAGGATGCTTTCCAGTGCAACATCGCCGGAGCCCAGAACAACCAGCTTGCCGCCGCCTGCAACAATTTCGTCTGCAATATCGGCCAGAAGGTCCATGCCCTTTTGCCATGTCAGGCGACTGACCACACAGAAGATCGGCCCATTGTCGCGGTCAAGGTTGAAATGGGCTTCCAGGGCCGTTCTGCTGGCCGCGCGCTTCTTCAGTGTGGCACTGGTGTAGTTTTCCGGCAGGGTTGCATCGGTTTCCGGGTTCCAGATTTGTGTATCAATGCCATTGACCAGGCCATGAAGATGGGCTGCCCGGCTGCCAACCATACCTTCGAGCCCCATGCCGAAATCTGCGGTGAGAATTTCCCCGGCATAGGTCGGGCTGACGGTGGTGATGGCCGTTGCGGTTTGAAGGCCACCTTTCAGAAAGCCGATATCGCCATAATATTCCAGTGCATCTGTGGCAAAGGCGTGGGGCGGAAGATTGAGACCGGGGAAAATTTCCGGGCCAAACTGGCCCTGAAAGGCAATATTGTGAATGGTGAGCAAGCTTGGAATTTCCGGCTCGAAGCCAAAGCGCATATAGACCGGGGCCATGGCTGCCTGCCAGTCATGGGCATGAAGGACATCCGGCCGCCAGTCGGGCAGAAGGCCAACGGCGATTTCCTTGGCGGCAAAGGAGAGCGCGGCAAAACGCTTCCAGTTGTCCGGATAATCGAGGCCGGTTGCATCCGTATAGGGACCGCCCGGCCGATCAAAAAAGGCCGGTGCATCCAGCACCAGAATATCGAGACCGTCATGCATCGTTGCCAGAATGCGAGCAGGTTCGCCAAAAAGGTTTGCAAAGCCGGCAACCTCTTTGCTTTCCCCAAGCTTTGTCATGACTGCCGGATAACCCGGCAGCAATGTTCGCATCTGCACCCCTATCCTGGCCAGGGCCAGCGGCAATGCACCCGCAACATCGGCCAGTCCGCCTGTCTTGATCAGCGGGAAGACTTCGGATGCAACGGATAATATCTTCATGGATCAGCTTTCCAGTTTATCAATCATGGCCTGGGTAATCAGGCAAATCCCGTTTTCCGAACGCCGGAAGCGGCGGGCATCCATTTCCGGATCCTCGCCGACAATCAGTCCTTCGGGGATCATTACACCACGGTCAATGACAACATTGCGAAGCTGTGCATGGCGGGCAATTTTGACCTCCGGCAGCACCACCGCACCCTCCAGACGGGAAAAGGAATTGCAGCGAACGCCGGTGAACAGCAGGCTGCGATTGAGTGATGCGCCGGAAATGATGCAATCTCCCGAAATCAGCGAGGACGTGGCCGAGCCGCGGCGGTTTTCATCATCATGGACGAATTTTGCCGGCGGCTTGATTTCGGCGAAGGTCCAGATCGGCCAGGTATTGTCGTAGATATCCAGTTCCGGTGTAATGTGGGTCAGGTCGATATTGGCCTGCCAGTAAGCATCAATCGTCCCGACATCGCGCCAATAGGCTTCACGCTCGAAATTGGACCGGACACAGGATTTGGTAAAGCGATGGGCCACGGCCTTGCCGTGCTCTACAATATAGGGAATGATATCCTTGCCGAAATCGCGCGAAGATGCCGGATCCGCTGCATCACGACGCAGGCAATCCATCAGGAATTTGGTGCGGAAAACATAGATCCCCATGGAAGCCAGCGCAAAATCAGGATTGCCCGGAATGCCCGGCGGATCTGCAGGCTTTTCGATAAAGGCCTTGATAACATCGGCATCATCCACATGCATCACACCAAAGCCTGTCGCTTCCATCCGCGGCACTTCAAGGCAACCGATGGTAACATCTGCATTGCTGTCAACATGCTGTTGCAGCATCATTTCATAATCCATCTTGTAAATATGGTCGCCCGCCAGAATGACCATGAATTCCAGATTATAAGTCTCAATAATATCAATATTCTGGTAGACGGCATCAGCTGTGCCTTCATACCATTGGGTTTCGGATACACGTTGCGAGGCCGGCAGAATGTCAAAGCTCTCGTTCCGCTCCGGTCTGAAGAAGTTCCAGCCGTTCTGCAGGTGGCGGATGAGCGAATGCGCCTTGTATTGTGTGGCCACACCCATGCGGCGGATCCCGGAATTGAGCGCATTGGAAAGCGCAAAATCAATGATGCGGGCCTTGCCGCCGAAATAGACGGCAGGCTTTGCGCGCCTGTCTGTCAGTTCTTTCAGGCGGCTGCCCCTTCCTCCTGCCAATACATAGGCCATCGCATCGCGCGCCAGAGGCTGAATTCGTTTTTCGACCATTTTGTCCTCCCCGACTATGATTAAACTTCTTGTTCCAGTATGATTGTTGCCAGCGGCGGTAGTGTCAATGCTGCAGCAATGGAGCCGTCTGATTTTCTGTGTGCGTTGATACGTCCACCATTGCCCTTGCCGCTTCCCCCGTAAATTTCTGCATCCGTATTAAGGATTTCGCGCCAGTTTCCTTCCACTGGCAACTTGATCCAGTAGTTCTCGCGCACCACCGGTGTAAAGTTGCAGACCACCGCGATCAGCTTTTCGCCCGGTGCCTTGCGCAGCCAGGCAAAAACCGAGTTTTCAGAATCATCAGCAATGATCCATTCAAAGCCGTCGCCCTCACAATCGCGGGCATGCAATGCCGGCTTCGCCCGGTATGTGCCGTTGAGATCGCGCACCAGACGGCGCATGCCTTCATGCGGCTGGTAATTCAGCAATTCCCAGTCCAGCGCCCGCTTCTCGCTCCATTCCTGCCACTGGGCAAATTCCTGGCCCATGAACAGCAGTTTCTTACCGGGATAGCCCCACATGAAGCCGTAATAGGCACGCAGATTGGCAAATTTCTGCCAGTCATCACCGGCCATTTTGGCCAGAAGCGAGCCTTTGCCGTGAACAACCTCGTCATGGGAAAGCGGCAGGACGAAATTTTCGCTGAAAGCATAGAGAAGACCAAACGTCAGGTCATTATGATGGAACTTGCGGTGTACAGGCTCACGCGAAAAATATTGCAGCGTGTCGTGCATGAAGCCCATGTTCCATTTGAAGCCGAAACCGAGCCCGCCTTCATGCACCGGCTGGGAGACCTTTGGCCAGGAAGTGGACTCCTCGGCAATGGTCATGATGCCGGGATGGCTGCCATAGACATGCTTGTTCATTTCCTGGAGAAACCGGACAGATTCCAGATTTTCGCGGCCACCATATTCGTTGGGTATCCACTCGCCTTCCTTGCGGGAATAATCAAGATAGAGCATGGAGGCCACAGCATCGACACGCAATCCGTCCAGATGGAACTTCTCGGCCCAGTAGAGCGCATTGTTCACCAGATAGGACAGTACCTCAATGCGACCGAAATTGTAGATCGCGGTATTCCAGTCCGGATGAAAGCCTTTGCGGGGGTCTTCGTGTTCGTAAAGCGCTGTTCCGTCAAAGCGGCGCAGGCCGTGTTCGTCCGTTGGAAAATGGGCAGGAACCCAGTCGAGAATGACACCGATACCAACCTTGTGGGCACCGTTGACAAACCGGGCAAAGCCCTCCGGTTCACCAAATCTTGCCGTGGGTGAATAGAGACCCGTGGTCTGGTAGCCCCATGACGGATCATAGGGAAATTCCGTGATCGGCATGAATTCGATATGGGTAAAGCCCATGTCGGTGCAATAGGGGATCAACTGGTCGGCCATTTCATCCCAGGACAGCATGCTGCCGTCCTCGCGCCTGCGCCAGGAACCCGCATGAACCTCGTAGATGGAAACCGGCTGACGCCGCGCATCAGCCTTGGCCCAGTGGGCACGATGCGCCTTGTCTTCCCAGACCTGTTCCAGCTCTGCTGTGGTCACCGAGGCTGTTTCCGGCCGCAATTGCGAACGCCTTGCATAAGGGTCGGCTTTCAACGGCAGAAGGGTTCCGTCCTTGCCGATGATCTCGAATTTATAGGCGGCCCCTTCTTTCACTCCGGGCGCAAAAATTTCCCATATGCCGGTGTCCAGCCGCAGGCGCATGACATGGCGGCGACCGTCCCAGGCATTGAAATCGCCCACAACGGCAACCCTGTGGGCATTGGGTGCCCAGACCGCAAAATGAAAGCCGTCGACGCCCTCGTGGGTCAGGGGATGCGCACCCATTTTGTCAAACAGACGCAGGTGTGAACCTTCCCGGATGAAATAATCATCCATTGGCCCCAGGACGGGACCAAAGGAATAGGGATCGGTCACCGTCCATTCGCCGCCGGGATTTGCGGCGATGTAACGCAAGGGCTGGCGCTTGCTGACCGAAATGGGACCGGCAAACAGGCCTGCAGGGTCGATCTTTTCCAGCGTGCCGACCACTGTTGCGTCAAGCGTTGTTGCGACAACAGTTTCAGCCCCGGGAACGAAACACCGGGCGATGAACCCGTCCCTGTTTTCCTGAATGCCCAGCACAGCAAACGGATTTGTGTGCGATCCCGAAACTATGGCCCCCATTTCCTCCGGGCTGAGTGACACAGACACGGATTGCGGTATTACCCTTTCAACTGGTGTATCAGCCTGCGAGCCCAGTTTAGGTTTTTTTGTCATCCAGCTCTCCAGATCTCGGCTGCATACTGGCGTATTGTCCTGTCGGACGAGAACCAGCCCATTCGCGCCGTGTTGCGAATGGTCTTTGAAAACCACGATGACTGGTCGCTCCAGATCGAATCAACCTCGCGCTGGGCTTTGGTATAGGCCTCAAAATCTGCGGTCAGCATGAACCAGTCAGAAGTGTAAAGCCCGTCTACCAGCGATGCGTAACGACCCCGGTCATCCGGTGAAAAGACGCCTGAGCCAATGGCTGACAAGGCTTGTGACAGTTCACGGGATGCTTCGATGATCGCGCGCGGATTATGCCCGTCCGCCTTGGCTTTGGCCACTTCGGCCGCCGTCATACCGAAAATGATAATGTTTTCAGCACCAACATGTTCCAGCATTTCAACATTGGCACCATCGAGCGTGCCGATGGTGAGTGCGCCATTGAGGCCGAATTTCATGTTGCCTGTACCCGATGCCTCCATGCCGGCAGTGGAGATCTGCTCGGAAAGATCGGCAGCCGGAACAATGATTTCGGCAAGCGAGACATTGTAGTTGGGTACGAAAACCACCTTCAGGAGGCCGCGCACGGCCGGATCATTGTTGATGACCTTGGCCACATCGTTGGCCAGCTTGATGATCAGCTTTGCATTGTGGTAGGACGGTGCCGCCTTGCCGGCAAACAGCTTCACACGTGGCACCCAGTTCATTTCCGGATGCGAACGGATCTGGTCATAGAGCGAAACCGCTTCGACAATATTGAGAAGCTGGCGCTTGTATTCATGTATGCGCTTGATCTGGATATCGAACATGGCGGAGGGATCAATGCGGATACCCATGCGGCTTGCCACCAGATTGGACAGTTTTTCCTTGTTGGACCGTTTGACAGCCGCAAATTTGGACTGGAAAACCTTATCATCGGCAAAGGCGTCGAGTGCTTTCAGGGCCTCGGTATTGTCGAGGAATTCATCACCAATGGTTTCCTGCAGGAGATTTGTCAGGCCAGGATTACACTGCATCAGCCAGCGTCGCGGGGTAATGCCGTTGGTCTTGTTGTTGATGCGGGCCGGATAGAGCTGATGAAGGTCGGCAAACACGGTCTCTTTCATCAGCTCTGTATGAAGGGCGGACACGCCGTTGATGCTGTGGGAACCGACGAAAGCCAGATTGCCCATGCGCACGCGGCGTTCACCGGCTTCGGCAATCAGCGATATTGCCTGAACCTGGGCATCATTGAAGTTCCTTTCCTTGCGCGCCTCGATGAGGATTTTGGCGTTGACCGCATAGACAATCTGCATATGACGCGGCAACAACCGCTCAAACAACGGCACCGGCCAGGTTTCCAGCGCTTCGGGCAGCAATGTGTGGTTGGTATAGGAGAAGGTTTTACGGGTAACGTCCCAGGCCGTATCAAACTCCATGCCGTGAACATCGCACAGCAGACGGATCATTTCAGCAATCGAAACAGCAGGGTGCGTGTCGTTCAGCTGGATAGCCACCTTGTCCGGCAGGGTCATCAGGTCACCATGATAGAACATATGGCGGCGCAGGATGTCCTGAAGCGAGGCAGAGGAGAAGAAATATTCCTGACGCAGGCGCAATTCCTGACCCGCAGGTGTTGCATCCGCCGGATAAAGAACCCGTGACAGGCTTTCGGCCATGTTGCTGTCACGCAGCGCTCCGATATGGTCACCGGCATTGAAGGCAGACAGAAGGATCGGATCAATGGCCTGCGCTGTCCACAGGCGCAATGTGTTGACCCGCGCTCCGCGCCAGCCGACCACCGGCGTATCAAAGGGCCGTTGCGATCATCCGTTCGCCGGGCTTCCAGACAAAACGCGGTTTTTCCTCCATCTGGCCAATGATCTCGACGGTGCCGCCAAAGCCGATTTCATAGGAGCTTTCCCTGCGGTCAAATTCCCATGGATTGCCGTGCTGGAGCCATGTTTCCGGCAGTTCAACTTGCCAGCCGTCCGACATCTGCTGGCGGAACAGGCCGTGGACATAGCGGATACCATAGCCATAGGCAGGCACATCCACTGTTGCCATGGATTCCATGAAACAGGCTGCCAGACGGCCAAGACCACCATTGCCCAGCGCTGCATCCGGTTCCAGTGCGGCCACGGCATCCAGATCCACACCAAGCGAGGCGAGGGGCCGCCCGCATTTCATCCATCAGGCCGAGATTGGAAACCGCATCGCGCATCAGGCGACCGATCAGGAATTCCAGCGAGAGATAATAGACACGCTTTGCGCCCTGCTCGTTGGTCTTGCGGGTGGATTCCATCCACCGGTCAATCACCCGGTCGCGGATTACGAGGATGGTTGCCGTCAGCCAGTCATGCGGCTTTGCAACCTTTGCATCCTTGCCGATCCGGTAGGTCAGCCGTTCAATGATTTCTGACGCCAGAACAGCAGGGTCAGATACGCGGGGAGCGGGGGCTGGAAGTTCGCCTGTTGTCAATCTGTTCATCATCAAAATACCGCCTAAAATCGAGGTTGCCAAAAATCGTGATGTCAGGTGGACCCGACGCAAGAACCGCAGTCTATGCAAGGATATGCACCGCTGGCAACAGGTGATTTACCGGAAAAAAAATTGCGCGAGAAAATGCAGTTTTTCTGCTTCAGGCTGTCGCCACATCGCAAATATTCATTATCATGCGCAGCGAACCTTGTTGCGATGCCGGTATGGATCAGTTTGTCACTTCAACCGGGATAACGTCAACAGCCTGTTTGGTGTTCTGGTTGCCGTAGCTTTTCAAAACCCCGATCACCGGTGCAACATCGGAATAGTCGCGACCATAGCCAACAACGATATGATCCGTGCCTGCCTGCATATTGTTGGTCGGGTCCAGCTCCAGCCAGCCGGAGGCCTGCCCGCACCAGATGCGCACCCAGGCATGCATGGCGTCTGCCCCTGCCAGTCGCTCCTTGCCAGCGGGCGGCTTGGTGCGCAGAAAGCCGCTGACATAGCCTGCCGGTATTCCCAGACTGCGCAAGGCAATGATCATGATATGGGCAAAATCCTGACAGACCCCCTTTTGGATACTGAATGCCAGTCTTGGATCGGTATCAACCGTTGTTGCCTTTGGGTCATATTCAAAATCATCGTAAATCCGCTTGCAAATATCGATTGCGATGGAGCGGATCGTCTGATTTTCCCCTGCCGATTTGCGGGCCCAGGCGGCAATTGCCGAATCCTCCTGCAAGCGCGGGCTTGCCCCGGTGAAATGGTGCGGCGAGTTGGCATCCAGTGACCAGTTGGCGGCAAGATCATCCGGTAACTGCGCCAATAACGGCGAAAAATCCGCAGACATGGCCACCTGCTCGACGGCAACACGTGCATGCATGTGAATATCAAAGCCTTCATGGCTTTGCCGAAGAACAACAGAGGCTGCCGGATTATTGAAAAAGTCAACATTGTCAACACGTTCATCCGGCTTTGGCTCCAGGTTCACGGATCCTGCCATGAGGCGCTGGCGTCCGGGAATGGACACGGGCAGCACGCGGATCACATGACGTCCGCCGGACGCCTGCGTATCATATTCATATTCTATGTGAAGCGAGATGTCGTAAATCATGTTTGCTGTGGCTTTTTGCGGCTGAACAGTTGGAAAAGGTTTATAGGCACCCGGTCTCAGGCCAGATAGGTTGCCGCAAGCGTAATGGAGAGTTTTTCCAGTTCGGACTCCAGTTTTTTGTAGATTTCCACGGTCATCATTTCCGGTGTCATCAAGGAGAGGCTGGAATGCACACGCATGGCCTCGCGGTAGAAAACAGACATCTGTCCATTTTGATAGGCATTCGGCAATTGCTCAACCTCAGTCTTGATTTCGTTCAACTGAAACAGGATGGAGCGCGGATTGAGCGGATCAAGCGCCAGCAGGTCTGTGACCGTCAGCCGTGCGGTATTGACATTGTAGCGGCGGCGGTGGGTCATGACACTGTCACCGATTTCCAGAAGCATGTCGAGCGCACCGTCCGGTGCATCCGGTCCGGACATATGGCCCAGAAGACGGGTCATATGCAGGCCGCGTTCCAGATGGCGACCGATCGACAGGAAGCGCCAGCCGGTAAAGCGATACATGTTTTCATGCACCAGACCGGCAAAGCCGGCAAGCTTGCGCAGGAGCACTGTCATGGCATGGGTGGCGTCATCACCGGATGACACCATTTCGTGGAATTTGCGGGTGGTCTTGGCCAGATCATTCAGGGCCAGCCAGCCGTCCGGTGAAAAGCGGTCGCGAATATTGGAGGCACTGTAGAGGGCCGAATCCAGATTGCGCAGCAGACTGGAAGGAACAGGCTCTGTCGTGTCGATATCAAGGGCATGCAGATAGGCGGTAACATCAGCCAGAAGCGGCGCTTCCGGATCCGCAGATTCTGCAAACCGGGCATGCCATGCCCGCAAGATGCGCAGCGCTCCTTCTGCCCGCTCAATATAACGACCGAGCCAGAAAAGGTTGTCTGCCGCCCGGCTTGGCAGGCTGCCCGGCATGTTGCGCGTGAAGCTTTCTTCTGTCGGCAGCAGCGTGGTGCGCTCTACCGGCTTGTCGGAAACGATCCACACATCGGCTGCCGAACCGCCGGACTGCATGGCAATGGCGGCTGCATTTTCACCACTGCCGATACGGGCAAAGCCGCCGGGCATGATCTGCCAGCCGTCTCTGGTGCGCGCCGCAAAGACACGCAGGCTCATGGGGCGCGGCACGAGCTTGCCGTTGACCCATGCAGGCGTGGTGGACAGGGTGACGACTTCCTGGCCCACCAGTTTCGGGCCCTGTTCTGCCAGCCAGTCCGAAACAGGTTTGTTCAGTGTCCGGTCCAGCCTGGAGCCCAGGACCGACTGCCCGTTATCATCGAAAAACGGAATGCAGGAATAGGCGGGGCCTATGACCATGCCGTTGACATTTTGCATGACATGATCGCGCTCTTCCTTCTGCCCGCACCACCATGTGGCAATCGAGGGAATTTTGAGATCTTCCCCCAGAAGCCTTTGACAGATGGTTGGCATGAACGACAAGAGTGCGCGGGTTTCCAGAATGCCTGAACCAAGGGCGTTGATCAGGCAGACCGAACGTTCACGCAGGGCCTGTACAAAACCGGGTGTGCCGATATGGGATGTCTGGTTGAGTTCCAGCGGGTCTGCAAAGGCGGCATCCAGACGCCGCCACAGAACCCCGACAGGTTTCAGTCCTGCAACGGTGCGCACCATAACCTTGCCATTCACGACGGCCAGATCCTCGCCTTCCAGAAGCATGAAGCCGAGATAGCGGGCAATATAGGCATGTTCAAAATAGGTTTCATTGGCCGGGCCGGGGGTCAGAACCGCAATGCGATCCTGTGGAGATGCAAGCTTGGACACGAGTGTTTCGCGAAAGGCACCGAAAAACGAGGCCAGACGGTGGACATGGGTTTCGGCATAAAGATCCGAAAAGGCGCGTGTTGTGGCCACACGATTTTCCAGGGCAAAGCCGGCCCCTGACGGAGCCTGGGTGCGGTCTGCCAGCACCCACCAGCTGCCATCCGGTCCACGACCGATTTCAAAGGAACAAAAATGCAGATAATGCCCGTCTGCCGGTTCGACGCCAACCAAAGGTCTCAAGAATTCCTTGTTGCTGGCAACCAGAGCCGGAGGAAGACAGCCTTCTTTCACAAGAGAATTGTCACCATAGATATCGGCAACAATCATTTCCAGAAGATTTGCTCTCTGGATCAACCCTCTGGAGAGCTTTTCCCATTCGGATTCCGCGATCAGAACGGGGACATGTGACAGCGGCCATGACCGGTCTGCATTGGCCTTCGCACCATAGGCACGGTAAAACACGCCTGCATCACGCAGATACCTGTCAGCGCGGGCAAAACGCTCGGACAGGTCTTCCTCGTCCATATTGGCAAGCCACGACAGCATGTTTTGCCAGACGGGGCGCACATTGCCATTCTGGTCGACCATTTCATCGGCTATGCCGGGCAGGGCCTCATAATGCAGGGCTTTCGACGCTGCATTTGTCTTGGTGCCTTTTGCTGCCTTGATTTTTTGCTGCGAACCCATGATTCCAACTGTAATTGCCTGTCTGTACAACTATTAACAAAAGCACAGACCTGTATCATTAGGGAAGGCAGAAACGGCATTGTCCCTGAAAAGATTTTCGTGCGTGGAAAAATTGACCCATTACGACAGGGGTATTTCAGGGAAAAGAAAACAGTATGGTTCAGGCCGGACAGATTATCATTCTCAACGGCGCACCGCGCTCGGGAAAGTCGAGCTTTGCCCAGGTCATGCCGCAAAGATTTCTTCCAGAAATGTTGCACAGCCTACAGCCTTGAGTGGCTTGCGCCGTCCTGACAGGCCGGAATGGGCGGTGAAGCCGGTTCCCTTCTGGTTACCTTGTCTCGAAAAAATGCCTCCTTGTGCGGGTTTTCCGGGGTCTTATGTAGGGTGTGGATATTTGTTCAACCGCACAGGAGTTAAAGACCATGAGCCATGATTTCACAATTTTCGTAACAGGTGCAACAGGCCAGCTTGGCCATCTCGTCATTCAGTCGCTTCTGAAAAAAGTCGCCCCGGCCCGCATTTATGCGGGTGTGCGCAGTCTGGAAAAAGGCGCTGATCTTGCCGCACTGGGTATCAATCTGCGCGTCGCAGACTACAGCAAGCCGGAAGCACTGCAATCTGCCTTTGCAGGGATTGACCGCCTGCTGCTGATTTCCTCCAGCGAAATCGGCCAGCGCGCGCAACACCACGCCAATGTTATCCATGCGGCCAGGGCTGCGGGTGTCAAGATGATTGCCTATACCAGTCTTCTGGGTGGGGCTGCCTCGCCGCTCACTATGCTGAAGGGCGAGCACGCAGAAACCGAAGCCCTGCTGCAGACTGCCGGTGTGCCGTTTACCATTCTGCGCAATGGCTGGTATCTGGAAAATTACCATGGCAATATCGCGCCTGCACTGCAATATGGAGCAGTTGCCGGTGCTTCTGGTGAGGGCCGGATCGCGGCTGCTGCCCGGGCTGACTATGCCGAAGCTGCTGCTGTGGTCATGGCTGCTGCCGAAATCCAGAATGGCAAGTTCTACGAACTCGCAGGCGACGATGCCTTCACCATGGCCGAATGGGCCGCAACCCTGAGCGAAGTTTCCGGCAAGCCTGTGGTCTACAACAATCTGTCCGAAGCCGATTATGCTGCCTTGCTCGTCTCCTTCGGCCTGCCGGAAGGCTTTGCCGCCGTGCTGGCTGAATCGGATACCGGCGCTTCCAGGGGCGGCCTGTTTGATAGCAGCAAGACATTGAGCACTTTGATCGGTCGCCCGACAACCTCGCTGAAAGCAGCGTTGGGCGCAGCCCTCAAGGTTTGACAAAATGGCCGGTGACAGCATCAGCTTTGCTGTCTGGCTGTCTAAGGCTCCCTCTCCCAACGGGAGACAGAGCCTTTGATTTTCAAACGCCCGGTGAGCGTCGCAGATCCAGGGTCAGCGGGAATTCCGGATGCGGGGTTTCTGCCAGAAGCGGATAGGAGCCTGCCGTGTGGCCGGATGGCTCAAACCGGGCGAGACGCCGGGCTTCCGCCTCATTGCCATTGACCGGGAAGACATCGTAATTGCGGCCGCCGGGATGGGCAACGTGATAGATACAGCCGCCCATGGATCGCTGGTTCCACGTGTCGTAAATATCAAAGGTCAGCGGCGTGTTGACAGGCAGAACCGGATGCAGGCCAGAGGCAGGTTGCCACGCCTTGTAGCGGACACCAGCCACAGAAACACCCTGCTCGCCGGTGGCATGCATGGGCAGGGGTCGTCCGTTGCAGGCAACGGTATAGCGTTCCGGGTTCATGGTTTCGAGCCTGACCTGCAAACGTTCAACCGAACTGTCGACATAGCGCACTGTGCCGCCGGGTGCGCCCTGTTCGCCCATGACATGCCACGGTTCCAGCGCCTGCCGCAGTTCGAGATTGCAACCGGCATATTCGACCTCCCCACAGAAGGGAAAGCGGAACTCCAGTTGCGCAGCAAACCATTCCGAGCGGAACTGGAAGCCATTGTCGCCCAGATCGGACAGGACATCGAGGAAATCGGCCCAGACGAAATGCGGCAGCATGAAACGGTCGTGCAGGGTGGTGCCCCAGCGCACGAACCTGCCGCGTGCGGGATTTTTCCACAGCCGTGCAATGAGGGCGCGGACCATCAGTTGCTGTGCCAGATTCATGCGGGCATTGGGCGGCATTTCAAAGCCGCGGAACTCAACGAGGCCGAGCCTGCCTGTCGTGCCTTCCGGCGAAAACAGCTTGTCGATGCAGATTTCCGAACGGTGCGTATTGCCGGTAACATCCACGAGAAGATTGCGGAACAGCCGGTCGACCAGCCATGGCAGGGGTGGGGTACCTTGCCCGGGCAGGGGAACCTGCTCCAGCGCAATTTCCAGCTCGTAGAGGCTGTCATGACGGGCTTCGTCAAAGCGGGGAGCCTGGCTGGTCGGGCCGATGAACAGGCCGGAAAACAGATAGGACAGCGAAGGGTGGCGCTGCCAGTGCAGAACCAGACTTTTCAGCAGGTCCGGGCGGCGCAGGAACGGGCTGTCTTCCATGGTTTCGCCGCCAACCACCACATGGTTGCCGCCGCCGGTGCCGGTGTGGCGGCCATCGACCATAAATTTGTCGGCCCCAAGACGGGTCTGCCGGGCTTCCTCATAGATGATTTCCGTGGTGTTGACGCATTCCTTCCAGCTTGCAGCCGGATGGATATTGACCTCGATCACTCCGGGGTCCGGTGCCACACGGATGACATTGATGCGCGGGTCATGGGGCGGCGCATAACCTTCGATATGGACCGGCAGGCCGATATCGGCTGCGGCCTGTTCGGCTGTGGCAATCAGTTCCAGATAATCCTCGATAGCTTCCACCGGTGGCATGAATACACACAGACGGCCATCGCGCGGTTCAACCGAGATTGCTGTGCGCACGGCACCGCGTATGTCGCCGATCACCTGGGGTACCTGTCCCTGGCCTGACGATGGTGTGGCAGAGAAAGAGGCTTCCGCAAGGGCGCGTTCCGGTGCCGGATAGGATGGCAACGGCCCACGCGGAACCGAGGGATCAACCTCGTGGATATAGGGAAACTCCTCCGGAGGCACATAGGGCAGTGTTCCCAGCGGCAGGCGGAAGCCGACAGGGCTGTCTCCCGGCATCAGGTAGATGCGACCGCGCCGCGTCTTCCATTTTTCTGATTTCCACTTGCGGCCTCCGGCCCTCGAATTCCAGACCTGAACCGGCATCAGATAGCCGGTGGGCGTGGTCAGGCCACGGTTGAACACCCGCAGGATGCGGTTACGCTCTTCCGGGTCATCCAGTTTAGAATTCGAAGGATCGACATTTTCCGGCAAGGAGCCTTCCTTGATGATCCAGTCTGCCGGATCTTCAAACACCGGAACCACCATGTCGGTTTCTATACCCAGGCCATCGGCAATGGCATTCAGAAGTTTCAGGGCATGTTCGTCATTGACCCTGGTATCCTTGCCTTCAGCCGCAATGAGGTCTGGATTGTGCCAGATCGGCTGTCCATCCTTGCGCCAGTACAGCGAGAAGGTCCAGCGCGGCAGGGGCTCGCCGGGATACCATTTGCCCTGCCCGTAATGCAGGAAGCCGCCGGGGGCAAAACGTTCGCGCAGGCGGCGGATCAACTGGTCGGCGAGCGTGCGCTTGGTCGGGCCGACTGCGCCTGTGTTCCATTCATCGGACTGGAAATCATCAATGGAAACGAAGGTCGGCTCACCGCCCATGGTGAGCCGTACATCCTGTTCTTTCAGAACACGGTCAACCTCGTCCCCCAGCCTGTCCAGCGCCTGCCAGCTGTCTTCGGAAAAGGGTTTGGTAATGCGCGGATGTTCTGCCACGCGGTGAACCTGCATGTCGAATGCAAATTCTGTTTCCGGATTGCCGAACAGACCGCCGGAAATGGGGGCGGCATTGCGGTAATGCGGGGTTGCAGCCAGCGGAATGTGGCTTTCACCGGTCAGAAGGCCCGAGGTCGGATCAAGGCCAATCCATCCGGCACCGGGCAGATAGACTTCCGTCCAGGCATGGAGATCAGTGAAATCAACCTCGGTTCCCGATGGGCCGTCAAGGGCTTTGAGGTCCGGTGAGAGCTGGATCAGATAGCCGGAGACGAAGCGGGCTGCCAGACCCAGATGCCGCATGACCTGCACAAGCAGCCAGGAGGAATCGCGACACGAACCTCTTGCAGAGGTCAGGGTTTCTTCCGGTGTCTGCACGCCCGGTTCCATGCGGATGACATAGCCGACATGCCGCTGCACCAGTGCATTGAGATCGACAACAAAATCAATCGTGCGGCGGCGGGTGCGGTCGATGGTCTTCATGAAGGCCTCGACCGCCGGTGTCATCGGTTCCGGCTGGCGATAGATGACCAGATCATCGGCAATATCGGCGCTGTATTCAAACGGCCAGTGCTCGCCTTCTTCCTCAATGAAAAAGTCAAACGGATTGTAGACCGTCATGTCGGCAATCAGGTCCACCTCGATTTTCAGCTCTGTCACCGGTTCTGGAAACACATAACGGGCAAGGAAGTTCCCGTAGGGATCCTGCTGAAGATTGACGAAATGGTTGGACGGCGAAACCTTGAGCGAATGGCTCAGAACCTTGGTTTTGGAATGGGATGCGGGTTTGAGGCGAATGATCTGGGGCCCGAGCATCACCGGCCGGTCGTATTTGTAATGGGTAAGATGATAAATACTGGCTTTGATTGACATTCGCACTCTGCCTGACTGTTTTAAAAAAATGACGGTTTAAAGACATCCAGTGTGTGCAATGCGGGACAAGATTGCAAGGGCCGTTTCATTATTGCTTTGCTTTGGATGTATCGAGCTTTTCCGAAAGCCAGGTCTTGATCAGGGACTGGTATGGGACGTCGCGTTTGTTAGCTGCGATCTTGATCCGCTCCAGCAACGCATTTGGCAATCGCAGCGAGATCGCGGTCGAAGACGGCTTCAGATTGGGAAGGCGTATATGCTCTGCCTTGCTCCAGTCAACGAATTCGGTGGAATCGTGATTTTCCCAGAAGGCGCGTTCTTCGGATTCGTTGCTGAACTCAGGAATTGGCTTAAGTGGCGTTGTCATAATAGCTCCGTTCCTTACGATTCATATCTCGTGCTGAAATAACCTGAATTTTCGTTCCGTCGTTGCGCAGCGTGAACGTAATGTGCAGCCGTCGTCCGTCATCGGTCTGCCCCAGTGCATGAATTCTCACCTCGTCGCGGCTGTGTTTTTGGTCTGCCACCATCAGCAAGGGGTCGTTGAAAAAGACCTGTTCAGCTTCACTTTGACTGACGTCATGTTTGTCAGCATTCTTGCGGGCGTTGCCACCGTCCCAATCAAAACCGGATACCTGCTCTGGATCGATCATTTTTGTATATTACCATAGTATACAAAATATTCAAACTGAAAATAGAACATTCACAGCCTTGCTCCCTCACCGCAGGATACCGGGAGCCTCGTAACCGGTGCGCTCGACATATTCGGTATAACCGCCGCCATACTGGTGAACGCCTTCCGGTGTCAGTTCCAGAACCCGGTTGGAAAGCGCTGCCAGAAAATGGCGATCATGCGAGACAAACAGCATGGTGCCTTCATAGTCTGACAGGGCCTTGATCAGCATTTCCTTGGTATCAAGATCGAGATGGTTGGTCGGCTCGTCGAGAACCAGCAGGTTTGGCGGGTCAAACAGCATGGCGGCCATGACCAGACGGGCCTTTTCGCCGCCCGAAAGCACACGGCATTTCTTTTCCACATCATCTCCGGAAAAGCCGAAACAGCCTGCCAGTGCACGCAGCGCGCCCTGACCTGCCTGCGGGAAGCTGTCTTCCAGCCACTCGAAGACTGTGCGTTCACCGTCCAGCAGGTCCATGGCATGTTGTGCGAAATAGCCCATCCTGACACTGGCACCCAGCACTGCCGTGCCCTGGTCGGGCCGGGCTGACCCCGCAACCAGCTTCAGCAGCGTCGACTTTCCGGCTCCGTTGATGCCCATGATGCACCAGCGTTCCTTGCGGCGGACCACGAAATCCAGGCCCTCATAGATGATGCGGCTGCCATATTTCTTGTGGACGTTTTTGAGGCTGATGACATCCTCGCCCGAGCGCGGAGCGGGACGAAACTCGAAGGACACGGCCTGTCTGCGCCTTGGCGGTTCCACACGTTCGATCTTGTCAAGCTTCTTGACCCGGCTCTGCACCTGGGCTGCATGCGAGGCACGGGCCTTGAAGCGCTCGATAAACCTGATTTCCTTGGCAAGCATGGCCTGCTGGCGCTCGAACTGGGCCTGCTGGTGCTTTTCGTTCAGTGCCCGCTGCTGTTCGTAAAATTCGTAATTGCCGGAATAGCTGGTAAGGCTGCCGCCGTCGATTTCAATCACCTTGTTGACAATGCGGTTCATGAACTCGCGGTCATGCGAGGTCATCAGCAGCGCGCCATCGAAGCCTTTGAGAAAATCCTCCAGCCAGATCAGGCTTTCCAGATCCAGATGGTTGCTCGGCTCGTCCAGAAGCATCACATCGGGGCGCATCAGCAGGATGCGGGCCAGCGCCACACGCATTTTCCAGCCGCCGGACAGGCCGCCGACATCGCCGTCCATCATTTCCGGGGAGAAGCTCAGACCCGCCAGAACCTCGCGGGCGCGGCCATCGAGCGCATAGCCGTCCAGCTCTTCATAGCGTTCCAGAACCTCGCCATAGCGGGTGATGATCCCGTCCATATTGTCGGCCTGTTCCGGGTCGGCCATGGCGGCTTCCAGCGCTTTCAGTTCGGCTGCCACCGTGCTGACCGGGCCTGCCCCGTCCATGACCTCGGCCACGGCACTGCGGCCTTCCATTTCGCCGACATCCTGGTTGAAATAACCGATGGTCACTCCCTTGTCGACCGAGACCTGGCCTTCATCGGGCAGATCCTGACCTGTGACCATCCGGAACAGCGTGGTTTTTCCGGCTCCGTTGGGGCCAACAAGGCCGATCTTCTCGCCCTTGTTGAGGGCCGCAGAGGCTTCGATGAACAGAATGCGGTGGCTCAGCTGCTTGCTGATATTTTCAAATCGGATCATGGAACATCAAGGGCCTGTCAAAAGGTGCAGTCTCAAACCAAAACGCCCGGAAACAGATTTCCAGGCGTTTTGAAAGGCAGGATCTTCTGTGATCAATCCTTGGCGCGTTCCACATAGGATGCGTCTTCGGTCATGATGACAATGCGGGTGCCAACGCCAATATGCGGCGGTACGGCGGTGCGCACACCATTCGACAGGATGGCCGGCTTGTAGGAAGACGAAACTGTCTGGCCCTTGGTGACCGGCTCTGTCTCGACAATCTCGAAGGTCATGCGGGTCGGAAGCTGGATGGCAATGGCCACGCCCTCATGAATCGACAGCGTCACAGGCGAGCCTTCGATCAGGTAGGGCTTCGCATCGCCGATCACGTCTCCGGTCACGGTCACCTGATCATAGCTTTCCGGGTTCATGAAGTGGAAGCCTTCGCCGTCTTCATAAAGGAAGTTATGTTCACGGTCTTCGACATAGGCGCGTTCGACCTGTTCGGTGGTGCGCCAGCGTTCGGACACCTTGTTGCCGTCCGAAATGCGGCGCATATCCACCTGTGTCACCGGTGTGCCCTTGCCGGGATGGAAATTCTGTGCCGTCAGGACCACATAAAGCTTGCCGTCTACTTCAAGGACATTGCCCTTGCGAACGGATGATGCGATGACCTTTACCATAAGTCTTCCTTGTCATTCTTCTGGAACCGCCCTAGAGGATCGATTTCATCGGTCCGGCGGTACATGTTGCGTTGTTTTGGCTGTTGTGGGCCGCACCTAAACCATTATCGGACAAAAGACCAGTGCAAGGATCGGAAATGCTGAACAATCTGCCCGGAAGCCGACGATATGCGTGATGTTTCGCCATGGTGGACACCGGAGCGCCATCAAGACCGGCGTCCCTTCCTGATGGCGCGAAACCGCATCCTGCGGGCCTTCAGGGATGATTTTGAGGTGCAGGATTTCATTGAGGTCGATCCCGCCACGCTTTGCCGGTCACCGGGCAATGAAGCGCATCTGCATGGCTTTGTCACACAGGCACTGCGTATGGATGGCATGAGCGAAACATTGTATCTGCACACGTCGCCCGAATTTGCTGCCAAAAAGCTGCTGGCAGCCGGTGAAAAGCGGATTTGCTGTTTTGCGCATGTGTTTCGCAACCGTGAGCGCGGGCCTTTGCATCATCCGGAATTTACCATGCTGGAATGGTATCGTGCGGGTGAAACCTATGATGTGCTGATGGCAGATTGCGCACGGCTGGTAGCTCTTGCCGCGGCCGCGGCCGGTTCCACCCTGTTGCGCTGGCACGGCAAGACCTGTGATCCGGCCCTTGCACCGGAAAGGCTGAGTGTTGCGGAAGCTTTCAAGCGCCATGCCGGTCTTGATCTTCTGGCCACAGTCCATGCAGACGGAACCACGGACCGGAACGGGCTGGGCCTGATGATGCAGGCCAAGGGGCTGCGCGTCGGCGCAGACGACACCTGGGCCGATCTGGTGAGCCAGGTTCTGGTAACATTGGTGGAGCCGAATCTGGGTCTTGGGCGGATGACCGTTCTGGATGAATATCCGGTTGCGGAAGCAGCCCTTGCCCGCAAGACCGGCCATGACCCAAGGGTTGCCGAGCGATTTGAACTTTATGCCTGCGGCGTGGAGCTTGCCAATGGTTTTGGTGAACTGACCAATGCCGATGAACAGCGCAGGCGCTTTGAAGCGGAGATGGACGAGAAAGAGCGGGTTTACGGTGAACGCTATCCGCTGGACGAGGATCTGCTGTCCGCCCTTGCCATCATGCCGGAGGCGAGTGGCATTGCGCTGGGCTTTGACCGTCTGGTCATGCTGGCAACCGGTGCACGCCATATTGAACAGGTTCTGTGGGCACCCGTGCCTTCATCTGCGGGAGACTGATGTGGCCGGGAGTGTGAAAACTGTTGCAGGGTTGATGGCCGAAGGGGCGGGTGGTGCTGCAACCTTTGCTGACATGCAGGCGGTGGGCGAGCGTTATGCCATTGCCGTGACGCCGGAGATGCTGGCGCTCATGGACCTGGCCGATGCGGATGATCCTATCGCACGGCAGTTTATCCCCGATCTTCGCGAGCTGGAGAGCCTGCCGGAAGAACGGGCCGATCCGATCGGCGACCATGCGCATAGTCCGGTGGAAGGGCTGGTGCATCGCTATCGTGACCGGGTGCTGCTTAAAGCGGTCCATGTCTGTCCGGTCTATTGCCGCTTTTGCTTTCGCCGCGAAATGGTGGGGCCGAAAGGGGACGGCATGCTTTCGGCAGAAGCCTTGGTCGCGGCGTTTGACTATATTCGCGCCCATCAGGAAATCTGGGAAGTCATCATCACCGGCGGTGATCCGTTGATCCTGTCGCCAAGGCGTCTGGCAGATCTTCTGGCACCGCTTCAGACCATAGACCATGTGAAAATCGTACGGTTTCACACGCGGGTGCCGGTGGTGGACCCGTCACGGATCACTCTGGAACTGGCGGACGCGCTCAAGGCCGGCGGCAAGACACCCTATGTTGCCCTGCATGCCAACCATCCGCGTGAACTGACGGATGCAGCAAAGGCTGCGTGCGGAATTTTGAGCGACAATGGTATTGCCATGGTGAGCCAGACGGTGCTGCTGAAAGGGGTCAATGATGATGCTGATGTTCTGGCAGCGCTGATGCGCGGATTCGTGGCAATGCGGGTGCAGCCCTATTACCTGCACCACCCTGACCTTGCTCCCGGAACCGGACATTTCCGTATGACCATTGCCGAGGGACAGGCAATTGTTGCCGCCCTTCGCGCCCAAACCTCGGGTCTGTGCCAGCCACGCTATATGCTGGATATTCCGGGCGGTTTTGGCAAGGTCGAGATCAGTCCGGCCTCCCTGGTCACGGATTCAGGCGGCAAGGTCCATGTGCGCAACAGGCAGGGCGTGATGCATGCCTATCCCTTTATCTGAAAGCGCCCGGAAATTTCGGAGCGCCTTTAATTTTTCAAGTCCATGAATTTGGAAAAGGATTCAATATTTCCTGCCATTTTTGACATGTCAGTTTTGTGTCGCAATTATGTTTTTGTTGCGTCGCAACATCGAATCCTTCTTGACGGAAAAGTGTGTCTGTCGTAATGACACCGATGTCATGACACCGATGTCATTGTTTTTGACAGTCTTTGTTGTGAGAGGGAGGATTTCCATTGGCAACGATTTATGATGTGGCGAAAGCCGCAGGCGTATCTCCGAAGACTGTTTCGCGTGTCATCAACGGTGATGCGCCGGTCAACGAGACGACACGCGCCTCTGTCAACGATGCCATATCCATGCTTTCCTATGTGCCCTCCAGTGCTGCCCAGTCCATGCGGTCGAACAGGTCAGGCCTTGTCGGGCTTGTGACAGGAGCGATCAGCACATCGCCGCTGTCGGTTGCTGCTGCCGGACTTCCGGACCTCTATATCGTCCAGGGTATACAGAATGTTTTGTCCGAAAGCGGTATCACGCTGTTGATCTCGGATACCGGCGGCAAGGCCGAGCGTGAGCCACACCTGTTCCGCACGCTCCTCCAGCACCGTGTGGAAGGGTTGATCTATGTGGCCGAGCATCATCAGAAGGTTCGCCTGCCGGTCAATGTGAAAGGTCGCAACGTTGTGCTGGTCAACTGTTTCGACGATGCCGGAACGCCCTGTGTCGTTCCCGATGACCAGGGTGGCCAGGACAAGCTGGTGACCGCTCTCACCGAGCACGGACACCGGCGTATCGGCTTCCTGACATTGCCTGAATCCCTTGTTGCCCGCACGCTTCGCCTGCAGGGCTACAGGGATGCGCTGGCGCGGGCCGGAATTGACTATGATCCCGCACTGGTGATCATGGCGGACATAACCGGGGGCAATGGCGAGTTTGAACTTTTGAACGATGCCATTGACCGCATGCTGTCGCTTGACGACAGGCCCACTGTCCTTTGCTGTGCCAATGACAAGATGGCCTTGCGTGTTTACGGAATCCTTCGGTCGCGCGGGATTTCGGTTCCGGCAGAGATGTCTGTTGCCGGCTTTGATGACTATCGTGTGATTTCCGAGACCTTGTATCCGCCGTTGACAACGGCCGAGCTTCCCTATGCTGCCATGGGTATCCGCGCGGGACAACTGCTGCTGGATATGCTTCGTGGCGAACCCAGATCTTCCGTACCGGCAAAAAAGCTTGTCGGCGGTCGAGTCTGCTGGCGTGAATCGGTTCTGGTTCGCGATCCGGCAATTATCCATCTCAATAAACACATTGGAGGAGTGTAATATGAAAAGGACATTTTTGCTTTCAACGCTTGCTGCGGCCGGTTTTGCCGTTTCAGGTCATGCCTTTGCCGCAACTGACCTGAAAATATGGTATCATGGTGCCGGAAACGAAGTCGAAAAGAAGATCATCGAGCAGATTATTTCGGACTTCAACGGTTCCCAGGCTGACTGGAAGGTGAACCTGGAACAGTTCCCGCAGGCTGCCTACAATGACTCCGTCACCGCTGCTGCCCTTTCCGGCCAGTTGCCCGATATTCTGGATGTCGATGGTCCTGTGATGCCGAACTGGGCATGGTCAGGCTATCTGGCCCCGCTGGAAATCACCGATGCCGAGGTCTCGAAGTTCCTGCCTGGAACTCTGGGCCGCTGGGACGGAAAGCTTTATTCGGTCGGCCTGTGGGATGCTGCTGTTGCCATGGTGTCGCGCAAGTCCATTCTGGATGAATACGGAATCCGTATTCCGACACTTGACAAGCCATGGACAGGCGAGGAGTTCAACGCTGCCCTGGAGAAGATCAAGGCCAGCGGCAAGTATGAATATCCGCTCGATCTGGGCATGGCCTGGACCGGTGAATGGTACCCCTATGCTTTCAGCCCGTTCCTGCAGAGCTTCGGCGGCGACATCATTGACCGCTCGACCTACAAGACAGCAGAAGGTGCGCTGAACGGAGAGGCTGCCCTGAAGTTTGGCGAATGGTGGCAGGGCCTGTTCACCAAGAAGCTGGCACAGGGGCCATCGCAGGATCCGGCTGACCGTGACGGCGGCTTCAACGCAGGCAAGTATGCCATTTCCTGGAACGGTAACTGGGCATCGCTTGCCACGCTGAAGGCGTTTGGTGACGATACGCTTTTCCTGCCTGCTCCTGATTTCGGCAAGGGTCCAAAGATCGGTGCTGCCTCCTGGCAGTTCGGTGTATCGGCCACCAGCAAGCACAAGGACGGGGCAAATGCCTTCATCCGGTTTGCCATGCAGGACAAGTATCTGACCCAGTTCTCCGACGGCATTGGCCTTATTCCTTCCACGAAGGAAGCGGCTGCGGCTTCTGTGAACTACAAGGATGGCGGTCCGATGGCCGTGTTCTATGACCTTTCTGCAAAGCAGGGTCTGGTCCGTCCGGTTACGCCCGGCTATGTTGTTGCCGCCAAGGTATTTGAAAAGGCGCTGGCTGACATTGCCAACGGTGCCAAGGTTCAGGATACCCTGGATTCCGCCGCAGACGAAATCAATGCAGATATCGAAAAGAACAATGGTTACGGTCACTGAGACCTGAACTCCCAAGCCGCCGGATCCCGCCTCACAGGCGGGGTCCGGTTGAACATCGGCACTACCCAACGGCAGTATGGACATGACAAAAAGCAATGCAGTCTCAAAGCTGAAACAGAACAATCTTGCAGGATGGCTGATGGCCGGTCCCGGGATTTTTCTGGTCATGATGTTCATTGTCCTTCCGTTTTTCCTTGCTTTCGGACTGTCCTTTACAAACCAGAGGCTGGTTTCGCCAAACCCCACACAGTTTGTCGGCCTTTCCAACTTCACCAATATGCTTGATCTTGGATTCGTGACACTGGAGCCTGTGCGCGATCCGGTAACAGGTGCACCGGTTCTGGACGAGGCCGGAGAGAAAACCTACCCGCGTATCCGCACCCTGAGCCGTGAAAATCCTGATTTCAAACAGTATCTTGGCATGAAGGAATGGTTCTCCTGGGACAGTGGTGACAACCGGACCTATGTGCTGGCAAGCGACGTCGTCTTCATGAAGGGCGCTGGTCAATATCCTGATCTTTGTCATTGTCGTCGTACCGGTTCAAAGCGCCCTGGCGCTTGGGCTGGCCCTGATGATCAACCAGAAACTCAAGGGTATCAATTTTTTCCGGGCCATCTATTTCATGCCGGTGGTCGTGTCCATTGTCGTGGTGGCATTGCTGTGGCGGTTCATTCTGGACGGCCAGAGCGGGCTTTTGAACAATGTGCTGAATGCGCTCACTTTTGGCCTGTTCCAGCCTGTGGACTGGCTTGGAAACCCGTCGACAGCGCTCGGAGCCATTATCGGCATGTCCATCTGGCAGGCGGTGGGCTTTCACATGGTCATCTGGCTTTCCGGGCTTCAGACCATTCCGCTGACCCTTTACGAGGCAGCCTCGATCGAGGGGGCAACAAATTTTCAGAAATTCCGCTATGTCACCTGGCCCGGACTGCGCAATACGGCGGTCCTGATCCTGATTGTCATCACCATGCAGGCCTTCGGCCTTTTCGCCCAGGTGCAGGTGATGACCAATGGCGGGCCGCTTGATTCCACCCAGACACTTGTATTGCAGGCCGTGGAACGCGGCTATGGCAAGCAGGATATTTCCGGCGGCTCGGCGATTTCGGTCATATTGTTCCTGATCGTTCTGAGCATTTCTGCAATCCAGCGTTATCTCACAAGGGAGAAGGCATAATGGCCCAGATCAAAGCTTCCCATCCGCTGTTGAACCTGTCCTGGCGCTATGCGCTCCTGGTGGTGTTTGCGCTGATCTTCTGTTTTCCGCTGGTGTTCATGATCGTTTCCTCCCTGAAGCCGGACCAGCAATTGTTGGCTGACACATCCTCCCTGCGCGCTTTCCTGCCGGTGGGAGACATCTCGCTTGACAATTATTTCAATGCGTTCAAGCGTGCGCCCGTCGGACTTTTCATGGTGAACTCTGTTGCCATCACGCTTGTGACAGTGGTGCTTTCGCTGGCGGTGTGTTCCTATGCGGCATTTTCCTTCGTGTTTCTGAACTGGCGTGGCCGCGATGTGATGCTGTCGATCATTCTTGCAACATTGATCGTGCCGT
This sequence comes from Rhizobiaceae bacterium, assembly GCA_965247225.1. Lineage (GTDB taxonomy): Bacteria > Pseudomonadota > Alphaproteobacteria > Rhizobiales > Rhizobiaceae > CBDFGT01. Next base: position 44,534 of record CBDFGT010000029.1, read on the forward strand.
TCGAGACCATTGCGATTCCGCTTTTGATGATTGTCAACAAACTGCCATGGATCGGCGCGTCCGGTATTACTTTCGGCTGGCTGAATTCCTATCAGGTGCAGATTGTGCCGATGATTGCCGACTGTCTGACCGTGTTCCTGTTTGTACAGTATTTCAAGGATTTGCCCCGGGAGCTCATCGAGGCTGCGCGGGTGGAAGGTGCAAGCTGGACACAGATCTACAGCCGGGTTGTCATTCCCCTGTCGGGTCCGGTGATGGCGACAGCGGCGATTCTGAAATTCCTCGCGATGTACAACCAGTATCTCTGGCCGCTGATGACCACCCAGTCCGAACAGTATCGGCCGGTCATGGTCGGACTGCAATATTTCTTCCAGCTCAATATCGCCTGGGGAGAGGTCATGGCCTATCTGTCTCTCATTACCGTGCCGGTTCTGGTTTTCTACCTTGTGCTGCAGCGGGCCTTCATCGCAAGTATTGCGTCTACGGGCGTAAAGGGCTGAAGTCTTTCACAATATGATCAATACAAGAGGTGCTTCGTGGTCATCGCATTGGAAAAAAAGTGGATCTGGGACAGCTGGTATGTGCGCGACGGCGACGACTGGCATGGTTATTTCCTGCAGGCAGACAAGGCACTGCTGGACCCGGAACTGCGGCACTGGAATGTGACCCAGGGCCATGCCGTGAGCAAGGATCTGAAAAACTGGACACATCTCGGCACCTGTTTCAGGCCGAGTGAAACACCGGCATGGGATGATTTCACCACATGGACCGGCTCCGTTCTGAAAGGTCCGGATGGTATCTGGCACCTGTTCTATACCGGAACGACACGGGCCGAAGACGGCATGAAGCAGCGTATCGGCCACGCAACTTCTACCGACATGCATTCCTGGGAGCGGGTGGGCAACGGGCTTTGCCTTGATATTTCCGGACCTGACTATGAGGAATATTCGCCGGGACACTGGCATGACCGTGCCTGCCGCGATCCATGGGTGATGAAGGATCCTGAGGGCGACGGCTGGCTGATGTATTTTACCGCGCGTGTTCCCGGCATTGCAGAACCGAATGCCGGCGGTTCTATCGGTTTTGCAACGTCGCCGGACCTTTATACCTGGACGATCCAGCCGCCTGTCTATCGCGGCGGGACATTCGGCCAGCTGGAAGTGCCGCAGGTTTTCGAGAAGAACGGCAAGTGGTATTGCCTGTTCTGCGTTGGAAGCAACCATTGGTCGGAGGCTTACAAGGCCTTCAATCCGCAATCGCCGGTCACCGGGTCGCATTATCTGATTGCCGACCATCCGCGCGGCCCCTGGAGCGTTGCCCCCGGTGATTTCCTCGACGGTGCCGAACCCTGCAGACGCTATGCAGCAAGGATCGTTGATACGGGCGAAGAACTTTATATACTCGGTTTCATGGCCAATCCGGAAGGAACACCGTTCATAGGCGCTGTTTCAGATCCTGACCTGGTTGTTGTGGATGAAAATGGCCTGCTGAAAGTGGCCTGAACAAGGACAGGCCGGGCAAGGCCGTCAAGGGAAAATGTACAATGGCTGATGTAAAGCTGGTAAACCTGCGCAAGCACTATGGTGCTGTCGATGTTATCAAGGGTGTGGATCTCGATATCGTGCATGGCGAATTTGTCGTGTTCGTTGGGCCTTCTGGCTGTGGAAAGTCCACACTTCTTCGCATGATTGCGGGTCTTGAGGATATTACCGGCGGGGAGCTGCATATCGGCGGCAGGCTGTGCAATGATGTACAGCCGCGCGAGCGGGAAATCGCCATGGTTTTCCAGTCCTATGCCATTTTCCCGCATATGACCGTGCGGGAAAATGTGGCCTTCGGCCTGACCATTTCCGGCATGAAAGAGCCGGAAAAGACAAACCGGGTGATGGAGGCTGCGCGTATCCTGCAGATCGAACACCTGCTGGACCGCAAGCCAACCCAGCTTTCCGGCGGACAACGCCAGCGCGTGGCGATCGGCCGGGCGATTGTGCGCAAGCCTGAAGTGTTCCTGTTTGACGAACCGCTGTCGAATCTGGACGCCGCGCTGCGGATGGAAATGCGGATGGAAATCGGCAAGCTGCACCATGATCTGGGTGCCACGATGATCTATGTGACGCATGACCAGGTCGAGGCGATGACCCTTGCTGACAAGATCGTGGTTCTCAATCTCGGTGTCGTCCAGCAGATCGGGGCACCGATGGAGCTGTATCATCACCCTGTGAACAAGTTTGTAGCGGGATTTATCGGCTCGCCGAAGATGAATTTTCTGGATGTGACAGTGGATGCCATCGCAGACGGAAAGGTGACTGTGTCCTCGCCGAGCATTGCGCCGGTCAGCGTTGCGCTGAACAAGGAAACTTTCACTGTCGGACAAAAGGCATCCCTGGCTGTGCGCCCGCAATATCTGGTGCCGGAGCTGGGCGAGGGCATGGGGGCTTTTCAGGGCAAGGTCACTCTGGTTGAGCGGCTTGGCAGTGAAACGGTGATCAGTGTCGCGCTTGCCTCGGGCGAGAAGGTCATTGCCGCGATCGGCGAGGACCGGCCCTACAAGATCGACGAAAAGATTCGTCTTGGTTTTGATCCGGCAAAGGCGCACGTCTTTCTGGACTGAAGATTCTCCGTACTGATAGTCCTTGCGCATCAACGGCGGTCCCTTTTACTAGTGGTTTGATTTCGACATTTGCATCCGTTCGCAGCACACTCGAGAGCAAATGTCGAAATCATGAAAACCACTAGCAAGCCTATGATTGCAGTGGAATTTTCGAATTTGACATTTGAGTTGAGAGGTCGCCGCTACCGGGACTCAAATGTCAAATTCATTCCACTGGGGGCCGTTTTTGTTCTTTTCAGGCACGCAATTTGGCTTATACCATGTGTGGACGGCCAGCAGCATGTCCGTCATCTGCCGGTCATTGTTTTTTGCCATAAAGCCAAAAATCAAAAACAGGAGCCTATCATGAAATCTCTTCCGAAGTTGCTCTGTTCCGCCCTGCTTGCGAGCCTGTTTCTGGGTGTCGTCCCAAAGATTGCCGCCGCTGAAACGCTCAATCTCACCCTTCTGGGCGTCGGCGACATCTATAATTTTGAGGGGCTGAAAACCCGTGGGGGCTTTGCACGGCTGAATGCTGTTGCAAAGGCTGAGCGGGCCAAAGGCGACAATTTTCTCTATCTGTTTGACGGTGACATGTTCTCGCCGTCGCTGCTGTCCGGCTTTGACAAGGGTGCCAATACCATCGCTCTGACGAATGTCGTACCGTTTGACCTGGCAGTGCCCGGAAACCATGAATTTGATGCCGGGACTGACAATTTCCTGACGCGCATTGCCGAGGCGAAGTATCCCTGGGCGGCGATCAACATGACCCTTGCCGATGGTTCGCCAGTGCCGGGCGTTGGCAACAAGGCCATTATCAGGGATTTCGGCAAGCTGAAGGTTGGTATTGTGCCGGTTGCCGGTGATACCTATTCCGTGGTTGCATCGACCGGAGACTGGAAATTTTCCGATCCGATCGAGGCTGCCAGGGCTGCTGCTGCAGACATTCGCAAACAGGGTGCCGATATTGTTGTCGGCGTTGTGCAACTGAGCCGCACCGAGGATCTCAAGCTCTATGAAAGCCATGTGTTTGATGTGATCCTGTCCGGTGATGACCATGATTTTGTCAATGCCTATGACGGTGTCAGCGCCTATGTGGAGACATCGACAGAAGCCGCCTTCCTGACGCTTGTCGACCTGACGGTCAATATCGACGAGAAAGACGGCAAGCGCACTGTGAAGTGGGAGCCGAATTTCCGGTTTGTCGACACGGCGTCTGTGACACCTGACCCCGAAACCCAGAAACTGGTCGATGCTTACAAGGACAAGCTGACCCAGGAACTGTCTGTGGTGATCGGCAAGACAGAAGGTCCGCTGGACAGCCGCCGCAATGTTGTGCGCCGGGAAGAATCGGCCATGGGCAACCTGATTGCCGATGCGATCCGCGATGTCACCAAAGCCGATATTGCTATTGTCAACGGTGGTGGTATCCGCGCCGACAGGGAATATCCCGCCGGGTCCGAGATCACCCGCAAGGATATTTTCACGGAACTGCCGTTCGGCAACACAACAACGGCAGTTGAAATCTCGGGCAAAGGCATCATCGAGGCACTCGAAAACGGTTTCAGCATGTGGGAAGATGGTGCTGGCCGCTTCCCCCAGGTGTCGGGCATGGTTGTAACGGCTGATGTGACCAAACCTGCCGGTTCGCGTGTTGTCTCGGTGATGATTGGTGACAAGCCGCTGAACCCGGAGGCGGGCTATCTGGTCGCCACGAATGACTATATGGTCAATGGTGGTGACGGCTACACAGCATTCAAGAATGGCGAAGTGCTGATGGGCGGACGTGACGGCACGTTGCTTGCCACAAACGTCATTGATTACATTGCCAAAACCGGCAAGGTCACGGAAAAGGTCGAAGGCCGTATTGTTCTCAAGAAACCGTGATCTTTCAGTTTTTTTGAAACCATGATGCAATGGCCGGAGACAGCATTGTCTCCGGCCATTTTCTTCAGTGTTATTTCAGCGCGGTAATGCTCTGGGCAATCGGCCCGATAAGCGCTGCGGCCTGCTTGTCGATTTCCGGTGTGCTCCATGTGGAAATCAGCAGCACCTGTTCAGGATTGATGATGATGAGGGCAATGGTAACGGAAGCGTCGCCTTCCTTGTCCTTGCCGGTCATGTCAATCGTTGTGGCATCCATGCCGTTGAGCTTGAAATCCTCGCCCTGCTTGATGGTATCGCCGTCGATTTCAACACCTTGTTCGATCAGGTTGGAAATGGCCTCGCCGGTTGCATCCTTGATGGAGGCTGCCTTTACGACCTGAGCCACCATATAGAGACCTTCGGGCGAGGTTCCGGCAACGCCGTTTTCAAATTCCGATGGTTCCCACGCATCCGGAATATCAAGGGAAACAACGGGCTTGTCGTCACCGAGTTCAAAGACCTTTGCTTGCGCAAGGCCGGGTACAACAATGGTGAGCAAGGCTATGGAAAGAATTTTAAGCATCCAAATCTCCGAAAGGGTAAACCTGTCAAGTCCAGGCAGGCGGAAGGCACGATAAACCCGTATCCGTTAACAGGCTTGCCTGTTGTTCCCGGTGGAACAGGTATTTTTACCTGTCAATTTACAAAAATACGAACAGAGGAGGCCCGGCCGACAGCATCGATCACAGTCAGCGTTGAAAAGCCCGCACCGTCTGGAATCCACTGGCTGGTTCTGCGGCGCGACAGCTCACTCAAAGGCTTGCCATTGGCCAGCCAGCGGAAGGGTGCGCGCCCGCCCTGAATTTTCAACGCCAGCGGCATGACAGAGCCATCGGCTGCAGACATCATTTCCAGCCGCGCACCTTCGGGCGGGAAAATGATTTCAGGCGCGGGTTCGCGGGCAGATATGGAGGGCAGGCCGTTGGCGGCAATGGAAAAACGGCGCAGGCTTTGCGGCAGATCCGATTGTGCCAGACGCAAAGCCCCTGAAGGGGCGGGCGGAAACGGCTGGAAGGCCAGACCGGATTTGGCGAAGGCTTCAAAAAGAACAGGGGCTGCCGAAAGGTAACCCGTGAGGCCCGGAACAGCGCCATTGTCGGGCCGCCCGATCCACACACCCAGAACATGGCGACCATCATAACCGACAGACCAGGCATCGCGGTATCCGTAGCTTGTGCCGGTTTTATAGGCTATGCCACGGCGAACCGATCCGCTTGGAGGGTTCACAGCCGAAAGGATATCTGTTACCTGCCATGCGGCGGCAGGCTCCAGCAACGGGTCCGTCAACTGTCCGTCTGTTCGTTCCGCTTCCGGCAATTCGTTGATTCCATCACCGAGGCGAACCGGTCTGCCGCGATTGGCAAGCCCCGCATAGAGCTGAACAAGGTCTTTCAATGTAATGCCGACACCGCCCAGGCCAATGGCAAGGCCGGGGGATTCGCCCGGCGGCAGGACAGGCCGGACACCGGCCCGTTTGAAATGGCTGATCAGGCGGGCAGGGCCCACGGCATTCAGCAGACGCACGGCCGGTACGTTCAGCGACAGTTGCAGCGCCTGCCGAACGCTGACATCGCCCTGATAGCTCATGTCGAAATTGCGCGGACGATAACCGAAGAAATCCGCCGGACGATCCTCGACAATGGTTTCCTGCGCCACGAGACCCTCCTGGAAGGCAAGGCCATAAATGAAGGGTTTGAGGGTGGAGCCGGGAGAGCGGTTGACCCGCGTCATGTCGATCCAGCCGGAGCGGCTGGCATCAAAATATTCGGCAGAGCCAAGTTCACCAATGATCTCACCCGTGCGGATATCGGCCATGACCATGGCAATGGAGACTTTTTCTCCGAGCCTGGAGGTTGCTGCACGGGCGACCGATTCCAGCGCCTGCTGGACGGGTCGGCGCAGTGTCGTGCTGTATTGCGACAGGCCGGGCTGTTTGCGCAGGGCTGTTTCGGAGAGGTGGGCGGCAAGTGCCGGAAGCTGCTGGCGGCTTGACGGCACGGGTACCAGTTCAGCCCGTTCGGCCTCTCCGTCCCCTATGATATCGGACACGGCAAGCCGCTCAAGCACGCGGGTGCGGGCCATATGTGCGGCTTTCCAGTTCCGGTCCGGGCGTCGCTTTTCCGGCAATTGCGGCAGCGCCACCAGGAGGGCTGCCTCTGCCACGCCCAGACGGTGTGGCTCCTTCCCGAAATAGGCAAGGCTTGCCGCCCGCACACCTTCCAGATTGCCGCCATAAGGTGCGTGGGTAAGATAGAGATCCAGAATCTGTGCCTTGCCCAATCGCCGCTCAATCTGCACAGCGCGGGCAATCTGCAAGAGCTTGTTGGCAAAGGAGCGGGTTTCCCGCGGTTCCATCAGCCGGGCAACCTGCATGGACAGGGTGGATGCTCCGGAAATGATGCGTCCGTTGGTGACGAGCTGAAAGGCTGCGCGTCCGAGCGCCCGAAGGTCAACGCCATGATGCTCGTAGAAGCGACGGTCCTCATAGGCAACCAGCATGCGGATAAACAGGGGGTCTATATCGTCGGCTGTGGCCTTCAGCCGCCACAGGCCCTGCGGTGTTGCAAAGGCCCGCAGCAACTGGCCGTCGCTGTCAAGCACTTCGGAGGATAGTGTTGCGGCGGCCTCCAGCGGCGGCGGCCATGTCCTGTCGGCCAAGTCGATACCTGCCATCAGCGCAAGGCAAAGCCCTGTGCTCATGGCGGATGCCAGAATAACGGCCAGAACGGTCTTGTGCAGGCGGTTCATTGTGGCGCGCCTGTTACCTCCATGCGGGAGGTGGATGTGCGGGCCGCAAATTGCGGACGGTACATATCCTCGATACTGGCCGCCGGAAGCTCGTATTTTCCGGGCGTTACGGCACGCACCACATAGGCAAGCGTGATGTTGCGATCGCTCTCACCCGTGCGGTCAAAGGCTGCCACAAAACGGTCAGACCGGAACTCCAGGTGGGCGGCCTCCACTTCCGGCAGCCAGTCGAAATTGGAAAGCTGCGCGGAGTTGACCAGGCCCGGATTGTCGATCTCGAAGCCTGCGGGCAGGAGATCGGAAATCATGATCCGCGATGGCCAGGCATTGTCTTCCGTTGCCGTCAGGACCACGACATAGCGCTCGTTCTGCTGCACCCCGGTTATGTTGGCCTCTTCCCCATCCAGCGTGTACCAGGTGCGCTCGATGGTAAAACCATTGCCCCCGGCAGGCAGCGGCACGGCAGGCGCTGCAAGAGTTGTGACCATGGCCGTGACAGCTTCCTTGCCCTTGTTGGTGATGGTGACCGGTTTTGCCATAAGATCATCGCCGGAGATGCGCTTGAAATAATGGCCGTTCTGCGGAACGCCGTTGACATCAAAGGCCAGGTCCGTATCTGCCCCTTGCAGGCTGCGGGCTGCCATCAGCATCCAGGTCTGTTCCTGTGTGCTGGTGTAAGTCTTGTTTTCCCATTCACCGGCAACGATTTTGGTCAGTTGCGGAATGATATCGGGTTGCGGGCCGGATTCGGCTGCCAGTGCCAGAACAGCGGCACCGTCACGCAGCGACGAGCCGTAGTCCGACCGGGCCAGACTGATGTCACCCGCATTTTGCGTCATCTCCAAGGCGGCGGCAAAGCTTGCCCTTGAACGCTGCACATCGCCATAAAGACCAAGGGCGGCTGCCAGATGGGCCCTGGACAGCGGTGTCGGGAATTCGTCCAGCTTTGTGTCTGCATAATAGCGCAGGTCAGCGATCGTGGCCTTGTGGTTGCGGGCCAGCACATAGAGCGAATAGGCAATCTCATTGCCCCGGTCGACCACATTGCTGTCGTAGCCTGCGGAATTTTTCAGGTTTTCAAGCGCCTGAACCAGTGCTTCTTCCGGAACATCATATTTCTGTTCACGCGCACGGGTGAGGAAATCGGTAACATAGGCATCCAGCCACAGATCACCCGAACCCGGACCCCACAGACCGAAGCTGCCGGAATAGGCCTGATAGGACAGAACGCGGTAAATGGCGTCCTGAACCCGCTTTTTCAGATCGGCGCTGTCTTCTTCCATGCCGGCGCTGCGGGCCATGTCGCTGAGATAGAGCAGCGGCAGGGCACGGCTTGTTGTCTGTTCCGCGCAGCCATAGGGGTAACGGTCCAGCGTCATCATCAGGGCCGGAATGTCAAAGGCATTCGAGCGTGACAGGTTGATGGCCACAGAAGCGCCCGGCAACTGGCTGTCGGCCAGCAGTTCCGCATCCACTGTCAGGCTGGCATCGGGCGCAAGCGTGACCGGGTGGCGGGTGGTGATGGGAAGCGCGCCGGAGCGAACCGGAATCTTGAGGTTTTGCGCGATATCAAGGCCACTACCGCTGAGCCTGAGCGAGATGGTGCCGTCGCCTGCGGCCACGCCGATCAATGGCAGGGTCATGGCAAGCTTGCCGCCTTCTTCCAGGTGAAGCGTTTTTTCCATGTTGGCCTGATCGACTGTTACGACCGTATTGCTGTTGATTTCGAGCGTATAGTCGCCTGCCGGTGCATCGGTATTGGCAATGTCGAGACGGATTTGTGATTCGTCACCGGGGCTGAGGAATTTCGGCAGGCTGGCTGTCACCACCACAGGATCGCGAATGATCACATCCGTGCTGGTGTGTCCCACACCGGATTTTGACCAGGCAACTGCCATGATCCGGGCTGTGCCGTTGAATTGCGGAATGTCAAAGCTGACGGTTGCCTTGCCCCCGGCATCCAGTTTCACAGGCCCGGAGAAAAAGGCGACCAGCTTTTCCGTTGGCGGGTTGCCGTTCAGTGGTATCTGACCGCCATCACCGCCCGTTCGCAATTTTCCGGTCGTCCCCAGCGAGCCGTCAATCAGGCGTCCATACAAATCGCGGATTTCAAGGCCCATGCGGCGCTGGCCGAAATACCAGCCATCCGGGTTGGGCACTTCATAGCGGGTGAGATTGAGGATGCCGACATCAACGGCTGCAACCGTAACCCAGGCGGCCTCGTCGGCACCCGCACCTGTGACACTGACCGGGATCGTCAAAGGTCCGCGCGGCAGGATTTTGCCCGGTGCATCAAGCGTGATCGCCAGATTGCGGGTCTGCGGGTTGACAGTCAGCCATTTGATGCCGATGGCACGCATGGGCATATGGCTGTCCTGCGCATCGCCGGGGCGATACAGTGTTGCGGTAACATAGGCACCGGCTCCAAAGTCCGCCGTGACCGGAATATCAATTTCGCCACCCTCCGCCGGAACTGCGACCGACCAGGATGACAGCAGCGATTCCGAGCCGACGGTGACCATGACCTCACCTGCAAAGCGCGGAGAGACCTTGAGCCTGGCGGTTTCACCGACAGAATAATTTGCCTTGTCGAGGGCAATTTCCAGGCCGTCCGGTGTTTCGGTCGAGGTCGCCTCGACATACCAGCCGGCATCGAATTCGACACTTGTCATCGGGCCATTGACATCGGCTGTTTCAACTTCAAGCCGGTAGCGGCCCCAGTCGGTCTGGACCTGAATTTCGCCGCCGCCGGAGGTGACATCGACAGTGCCGTTGGCCACCTGCCTTGTGGAGGTCACCGGCTCATAGCGCCAGGATGTTCCATCCAGATACCATTGGTAATTGCGTTCCACCTTGACCAGTTTCCAAGAGAGCCCGGAAAGGGCCTGTTTCCGGCTATCCGGATCAACGGCGATCACATGGAATTTGCCAACGGCATTTTCATTGAGGGCACCGGAAAATTCAGGCTTGATGCCAATCATCGGGCCTTGCGATTTCACCGGAAGGACCAGGGTTTTTTCGACGGCCCGGCCACCGGCCTCGCGCAGCCGCACCGTAATATCGGCATTGAGAAGCCTGGTGGTCGATGGCAGGTCGCTCAGGTTCACGTCAAAGGATGTCTGGCCGTTTTCGTCGAGATCGGCAAGCCCTTCGAGCGGGAGACGGGTTTCCTCACCGGCCTCCTCATCGGCCAGGCCGAAGACATAGTTTTCAAATGCGGCATCCTGCCTGGACGGTTTCAAAACCACTTCGCCTTCCAGCGAAAGGCCGGCGGCCGGGGCTCCATAAAGGAAACGGCCATCAATATTCACGGTCGCAGGCATGCCTGATTCTAAAGATTTTGCATCGCTTTTCATGTCAAATTCGATGCGGTCCGGCACAAAATCATCAACCAGAAACTGCTTTTCGCCAATGGGTGAGGATTTGGGATCAGTAAAGATCTGCATGGTCCAGGTGCCACGCAGGGCATTGGCCTGAAGGTCCAGATCCAGTGCATATCCGCCCAGCGTCTCGCCCCTGGCGACCAAGCGCCGGTCCTCGACGCCATCAGGACGCAGGAAGGTGAAGGTCAAGGGCAGATTTTCGATGGCATTGGCGCTGATATCGCGCGCAAGTGCCGAGGCGTGCACGGTTTCGCCGGGACGGTAGATGCCGCGCTCGGTCCATGCCAGAATATCAATGGCACCGGGTGCCGCACGTCCTGTGACACCGCGGTCTGACAGATCGAACCCGGCCCGCGTCATGTCGAGAAATACATAATCATCCAAACCCTTGCGGGCGGTAATAACGGCTGGAACCATGGCAGCTGTGCCGCGCACCAGACCCGGTGCAAAGGCCGCCTTGCCGTCCGCATCCGTTGTGGCGGTTCCCAGAATCTCGTTGTTCCTGGCCAGCAATTGCAACTCCACGCCGCTTGCCGGTTTGGCAGTTGCCAGGGAGCGGGCAAAAACGGTGACACCATCGGTGCCCGTGTAGGTGGACAGGCCGATATCGGACACGACAAACCACTGGGTGGCGCGGGGATCCCATTCTTCCTGCCTGGAATCGGGGGATACAGCTGTCAGCACATAGACACCGGGTTCGCGTTCGGGGAGAGCTTCATCCACCGGGAAAGAGGTTATGACTTCCTTGTTAAGATCCGTCTGGATATCGATGGCCCCCTGCCAGACCAGTTGCCCGGACTCATCCTGAATGCGCCGGGCGCTGTAGGTATCCATCTGTGTGAGGAATTGCGACGAGGTCAAAAGATTGGCAATGTTGCGGTCACCAATGCGATAGAGCTTCAGATTGGCAGAAGACGTGTTGACAGATACGAGCGGAATGCCGCGACGGGCTGTTGAGGGCAGCACGAAATTGTCACCGGTAAAGCGAACAGAGGCCGAGCGATCCTGAACATAGATGTCAAGAGAAACATCCGCGACCAGAGGCTCGTCAACAGAGGAGGGCAGACCGGCACGCACAACCAGCGAATAGCGCTGGCCGTGGGTGAGGCCTTCAACGCAGATCTGGTTGTCCTTGGCTTCCATGGCCTTGGGGGAAACGCCGTCCAGAAGCACATAGGGTGCATAATCCACACCCTGTTTGACCAGCGGTTCTGAAAACTGCACGCAGGCGCGCGGGTCTGCACTGTTGGCATCAATCGCGTGATCGAGAACACGGAAACCCTGACGGGATTTGAGATCGGCCAAGGCGGCCTCCGTCCGGCCGGATTTCACCAGATCGAGACTGGCCTTGTAGGCATTGATGGCCGCGCGGTAATTTTCCGCATTTTCCAGCCCCTTGGCCATAACAGACAGAGTGTCGGCGCGTATAGTGGCGGTGCGGCTCAACTGATAGGCATTGATGGCATAAAGCGCGGCCTGACCGCCAATATAGGTATTGCCGGTAACACGGTTTGCCACACCTGCGGCTTCCAGCCAGAGATCAAGATTGGAGGGATCCTGTGAGAGGGCCGCATCATAGACAGGAAGGGCATTTTCGGCTGTCGGCTCGGCACGGGCAGCAGCGAGAAGTGCATCCTGCCCCATATCCAGCTGTTCTTGTGTGATAGCCAGATTTTTCGCCTTGTCGCGGGCATCAATGGTCCACTGGTCTGACAGGAAGGCCAGTTTCGGCGGTGCGCCGATATCAGGCCCGCTTGTTCCGGATCCGCCGGCCACCTCAACAATCTTGCCTGCAACAGATCCATTGAATGTGTTGAGCTGTTTAAAATCGGACTTCAGAAAGCACCAGCTGACCTTCGGATTGTAAGTGAATGCCTTGCAGGACTGGTCTTCGATGCAGGAGGACTGGCATTCGTCCAGTGTCACATCCTGCACCGTGCGCAGGTCATAGCCGAAATAATCGGCATCCCTGGTCATTTCGATTGTGCGGACGATCTCCTGCGCGGCGACCGGCAGGCCAGCCAACAGTGACACAAGCAAGAGTGAGCAAGACAGAGAAGCGCGCATAGACATAAGTCCTCCCGGAGCGGCCTTTTAAACTTTGCTGGGATGTTGATCCATCCGAAGTATTTGTCAATCGTATTGCAGGATTATACTGCCTGCTGGCGTCCGTTGTGTGACGCAAGCCGCAGGTGCCTGGCGCAGAGTCCTTGATATGCCTGCGCGGTTTTGCCTTTCAATTTGTAAACCCACGATCAAATTCTTCCCAAAAAGCGCACAGGCTCCAGCCTCGCGAAACCACGGCTCATTAGATCCTTTGCTGGATTTCTGATTCATGGGGCTGCTGCATGCTCGATTCGACGATAGAACATTCCACTGTCTGTGTGGGCGGGTTTGACACCATTATCACAACGCGCGCGGGTCTTGCCTCCATGATGGTCAGGCAATGCAAGTGGCGCCGCAAGACGGATCTGCCCAAGCTTGTGTTTTCATCCAACGGGCAAGGCGTGTCGCTGGCCGGGCAAAACAAGGCCTTTGCCGACGTCATGCTAACTGCGGATGTTATTCATGCCGACGGCATGCCCATCGTTTTTGCCTCGCAGCTTTTGACCCATACACCTTTGCCGGAGCGTATTGCGACGACAGATTTCTTCCATGACGCGGTTATTGCAGCGATTCAGAACGGTCTCAGTTTCTTCATGCTGGGTGGGACAGAAGAGCAGAATGTCAAAGTTGTCGATGCCATCGGCAAAACCTACCCGGATCTGAAAATCGCCGGTCGTCACCACGGGTATTTTGATCCGTCCGATGACAAGCGCATCTGTGATCTGGTCTGCGCAAGTGGCGCGGATGTCCTGTGGGTTGGCATGGGCAAACCGTTGCAGGAGTTCTGGTCCAGCCGTAACCGCGAAAATCTGCGCGGTGTGGGCTGGGTGAAGACCTGCGGTGGCCTTTACGGCTATCTGACCGGCGAGGAAAAGCGTGCACCCCTGTTGATGCAGCGCATGGGTCTGGAGTGGTTCTACCGGGTGATGCAGCAGCCAAAACGGCTCGGCTGGCGATATCTTGTGAGTAACCCGCATTCCGTCTACCGATTGCTGGTTCACAGCAGCTAAGCTGCTTGTGACCCACTCTGGCATTTTGTACGACTTTTGGAGGAGGATGGCTCCGGGTGATTTGCTGGAACGGAAGTTGACAATGCTGCCTGATACACCACGTGTGAGCATGATTACGGTGTATTACAAGCGCGCAGAATTTCTGGACAGGACCGTGCGCTCCATGCTGGCGCAAACCTATCCCAATCTTGAAATTATTGTGGTTGATGACTGTTCGCCGGATGATACGGCACAACGTCTGGAAGCCTATCGACAGCTGGGTGATCCGCGCCTCAAAATTGTAGCAGGGACGATCAATCGCGGGTTTACGCAATGCATGATCGATGCCATCGCTGCGGCTGAGGGATCATTGATTGCGGTTCAGGGTTCCGGTGATGTGTCCGAACCTGAGCGCATTGCCCGTCAGGTGGCATTGCTTGCCGCCCGGCCGGATGTGGGCGTGGTGGGTTGCCATTATGAAAATGTGGTTGAGGATGCCCAAATCGTGCGCCTGCGCACGCCCAATGCTGACGAGGTCACTCTGGATGTGCTGCTGAAGGGCAATATTTTTTCTCATGGTGAGGTGATGTATCGCAAGGATCTTTATGATCGTGTTGGCGGCTATCGCGCTGTATTCCGGTTCTGTCAAGATTACGATCTCTGGTTGCGTCTTTCTGATATTACTCGTTTTGCGACGGTTCCAGCCATGCTGTATCGCCGTTTTATCCAGTTTGAAGGTGTTTCCTATGCGCCGGACAAGGCAACGGTTCAGGCGCGATATTTCCTCATGGCCCAGCGCATTGCCCGCTTGCCGGGGCAAGCCGGGCTTGACCTTTTTGAACAGTTGCGGGAGCTTGGGCCGGAGGCGCTCGTGCCACAAAGCGACAGGGCCTTGCAAAAGCGCATTTTCAAGAACTGTTTGCGCCAGATCGTCTGGGGTAATGCCAAACAGGCAAAATTGCTGTCCAAAAAGATTGGCAATCCGCTTTTGCAGGTGGGGGTTTACAGTATCGCACTTGGGTTCTTCCTGATTCAGGCTGTTGTTCCGCGTCAGATCCTGCTGCGGCTTTTCGGTGTCCGCCTGTCGCATTGAAAGGATATCGGTCATGCATGATCTGTTTCAGTCCTTCCTCGAAAAGCTGGCTCCGGACGTATTTTCATTCTGGACCGGCAAAAGTTTCCTGCCGGAAACCGCTTCGGTCGAGGCTCATTGCGACATGGTCTACGCGCTCATTTTTTTAGGTCTGGGGGACGCGATTGCACCAACCGCTGTTGATCAGTTTGCGGCATTGCTGGCATTTCGGGAATTGCCCGTTTTTGCCGCCGGGTCTGATGCAAAGCCTTTGTCCGTGCACAATTGTGCCTATGCATTCGGTGCACTCAATCTTCTGTCCGACCGGTTTCCCGGCCTCTATGAAGTTGTGCTTTCCGGACGGACACTGGACCTTCATCAGATTGTTGATCCGGTAACGCATGCGCCGGTTTTCCCGCAAAAATGGAGCCATCATACCTGGCGGGTCAGCCACTGGATCGGAGGCATTCCCTCGATCCTCCTCTCTTTATCGCGCAGTGGCAGTGCCGTGGCCGCGCAATGTGATGCCCTGCTCATGCCAGTGCGGCAGGCTGTCAATCCCATGCTTGATCCTGAAACCGGACGCCTCAAGGCCTATCGAAGTGCGCTTGTACAAAAGCTCTTCAGACGTCTTTATGCGCTGCGCCATGATCCCGATCTGGGCGATCTTGGTGGCGTTGCCCATATCTTGTGGTTTGATCACGCAACGGGCCTGCCCTATACCGGTGTAAAGGGGATGCTGGCGCAGGCCAGAAAGCTGTTCTGTCTGCACCGGCCTTTTATGGAGCGGGTACCCTACTGTCTGGATTTTGATATTGTGCAGATTGTGCGCACTGCCGGTGCCCAGACCGGACACCGTGATCCGGGAGACTTGCACCGGGCCGAGGCGCTGTTGCTGGATATTGAGGCTTTCTTTGCAAAAAGCGACACGAAAAGCTACAGCTTGCACAAATTGACCGGCGCCCTTGCAACCTGCCATGAATGTGCGCTGATTTTAGACCGGAAAACAGTTTTTGCTTCTAACATATTGCCTGTTGATATCATAAAAAAAGCCTATTGGATCTGAACGGAAAAGGTCTTGCACATTGACAGAGCCACGGCACACTGAATTGTCCGGCCGCACTGAACCGGCTGGCCGGTTCATCGTATTTTCACGGTCTGCTGTTGCCACTTATCTGATTGTGCTGGGTGCCGTATTTCTGGAAATCATTCCTATCTATATTGATAATCTGCGAATCAACCAGCCCGGCTTCATGGTGCTGGCCTGGCTGGGCATATGGCTGCAACGTGCGCGGTTGCAGCGCAATTACCGCGCCTTCCTGCAGCCGCCCTATGTTTTCCTCATGCTATATTGTGCCTGGTGCGCGTTGTCTGTCACATGGTCGTATGTGGGTTTTGAGAGTGTTGTGCAGTCCCTGCCTTTGCTGATCATGCTTCTGGGACTGATTGCGCTTGCAAACCTGCCGGTTCGCCAGACAGTGGATGCCATTATCCTTGTCAGCCTGACCGTTGCTGTCCTGTCCTGGGGTGCGGGCCTGCTCATTCCTTCCCTTGGCGCGAGTATTGGTCCCGGCTGGCGCCTGAATGGCATCATGGCGCATCCCCAGCGTATGGTCCTTTTGATGGCTGTTGCGGGTATGCTGCTGGTTTCCGTGATTCTTTCCGGCGACAGGCTGTTTAAAAACCGCATATTCGATTATGCGGCCCTTGTCCTGTTCTTCGTCACAGCATCGGCCACGCAGACCCGGGCTTTTTCAAGCTATGCGGCGATTTCCGTCGGCTTTCTGGTGTTTACCCGATCCAAACCAGGCGCAAAGACATTTGCCATCCTGATCGTACTGATGTTCGCGCTGGTGCTGTATCTTGATTATGACAGCGTACTGGAACTTTATGCCCGCGATGGTACAAACAACACAACATTGTCCGGGCGCACAACCATCTGGACCAAGACATTGGCGCTGGCCGTCAATCACATGTGGATTGGCCACGGCTTTTCGGCATTTTTCTCTGATCTGACCCGTAATTTCTTCGTTAGTTATGTGCCGCCGCATGCCCATAATGATGCGCTGAATATTCTGTTTGAAACTGGCGCGACCGGTCTTGGGTTGATGGCCGCGTTTTTGCTTTCCTGTCTCTGGTATTTTATTCGCGGCCAGTTGCCCTGTTCGGGCCATCTGGTTTTGTTCGCGCTGTTTTGTGGCACAACAGGTGTGATTTTGGGTGGCAAGCTGAGTACGCCGATGGTGCTGATATTGTTGTTGTCCAGTCAGGAACTGTTGCGGGAGGTGCGAAAACCATCGTCGAAATTGCGCATGCGAAAGCGTCCGCATTTGTAAACCAGATCTCAACACGCGCAATGGTGCGCGGCATGACCACGATTTCTGGGTATAGACAGAAGTCGCGTTGCGAATGCGCTTGTGAGGCAAGAATACCAGCCTGTAAAACCATGGTTGCTGCACTGATTTGCAATGTGGCGGCAATGTCAACAGAGTTGGGGCGATGACAGAATTCTATTCGACAGCGCGGATACGCGGACGTCAAATTCCCAAGGGTGTTGTGCGGGTCAGCGGTGCCAAAAATTCGGCAACCCGCCTGTTGTCTGCGGCCCTTTTGAGCGATGAAACCGTGACGCTGACCAATTTTCCGACCGAACTGGTGGATGTGCAGCACAAGACACGGTTCATGACAAAAATCGGCGCGGATGTCCGTATCGATGCTGATACGGAAACGGTGCGGATTTCTGCCGCTGATATTTGCACCGCTGTCCTTGATGCGCAGGATGATTTTCCGATCCGTACCACCTATCTTCTGGCCGCCGGGCAAATCCGCGCCCGAGGGATTGCCCGGGTTCCCTATCCTGGTGGCTGCAAGATCGGCAGCCGCGGCTATGACCTGCATATGATGGTGTGGCGGGCGCTGGGTTGCCGGGTTGAGGAAAAGCCGGATTATATCGAGATTTCCGGCGATGGCTTTGCGGGAGGCACTATCAATTTTCCGATCAGCACGGTTGGCGGAACGGAAAATGCCCTGATGTGCGCGTCCATTGCCCGGGGTCATACCGAGATTGTGAATGCCTATATTACGCCGGAAATCGAAGATCTGATTGAAATGCTGCGGCGCATGGGGGCGCAGATCGAGGTATTTGGCAACAGTCTTGTGCGGGTGGAAGGTGTAGTCCGGCTTTCAGGAGCCCGGATGGCGGTGGTGCCGGACCGCATCGAGGCACTGACCTGGATTGTTTTTGCCATCATGTCAGGCGGAGAAATCCGTGTTGACGGTGTGCCGTTCAGGGATATGGGTGTGCCGCTGATCCATATCGAACAGGCAGGCGTGGATATTTTCCGCAATTCAACATCTGCATGGGTGCATCCCGATTGCCTGAAGGGCAAGCATGTGCAACCGTTTGAACTGGCGTGCGGCACGCATCCCGGGGTGATTTCAGACATGCAGCCGTTTTTTGTGCTGCTGGGCTTGATGGCTGCCGGAACATCGCGCGTATTTGACTATCGCTATCCGGAGCGGATCGCCGTTATCGATGAACTGGCAAAGATGTGCAATCCGGGTGCTGTTGAAGGGATTCCCGGAAAGATCACCACCCGCGGCCCGGCCCGGTTTATGCCCGGGACAGTGCGTTCTACAGATTTGCGCGGTTCCATGGCCCTGGTGCTTTCTGCCTTTTGTGCCGAAGGTGTGACCACCATCTCGGACATTCACATGGCATTGCGCGGATACAACAACCTGCAGGCAAAATTGTCCGGACTTGGCATTGAAATGGAGCTTTCCTGACATGGCAGGTGTCGCCGGTCATTTTCGGGCGCTGGGCGTACGGGTGGAGGAAGGTGTGCCGCTTTCAACACTTGGAACATGGCGGATCGGCGGGCCAGCAGACCTGTTTTTTGAACCGGCTTCTGTTGGCGAACTGAAGACCATTCTGGTCCGGTTGAGGCAGGACACTATTCCGTTTCAGATTATCGGTGGCGGATCGAATATCCTGTTTGATGATGCGGGGTTTCGCGGTGCCATTGTGCGTATCGGCAGGTCAATGGCCTCGCTTGCAATAAGCGCTGGCGGCAGGGTAACTGCCGGGGCCGGGCTCTGGGTTCCCGATTTCGTGCGCAGGGTTGCTTCTGCCGGATTTGGGGGGTGTGCGCATGCCGTTGGCATTCCGGGAACGCTGGGCGGCCTTGTGCTGATGAATGGCGGCAGCCAGCGCAAGGGGATCGGGGACCATCTTCTCAGCGTCACCATTTTGAACGAGGCTGGAGATATCGAGGTTTTGACAAGGGAAGACTGCCAGTTTTCCTACCGGCATTCGGCCTTGCAGGGGCGAGAGATTGTCATTGTCGAGGCGCGGTTTCAATATGCAACCTGTGAACAGGATAGCCTGCGGCGCGAAATGCTTGGCATATTAAAAGAGCGCCGGTTGAAATTTCCGCGCAAATGGCCCAATTGCGGCTCTGTTTTCCTGAGTGATCCCAAACACTATGCACATCTGGGGCCACCCGGAAAGGTGATCGAGGATACAGGACTGAAAGGCCTGCGTCGCGGGGATGCGCAGGTGTCCCTCCTCCACGCAAATTTTATTGTCAATACCGGACATGCCCGCTCGGCAGATGTGCTCGGCCTGATCGACGAGATCAGAACCCGGGTCCATGCCCGCACGGATGCCTGGCTTGATTGCGAGGTCCGGCATTTGAGTGCTGACGGGCGTATGCGACCCGCACATGTGCCGGCCCAGGAATTGGCATTGTCATGAAGACAGATATTGGCAAGGTCTTGTTATGCGCAACCTCCTGAATCAGGCTTTTACGATCCTGTTTGCACGCGGGTTCATTCGCCTGTCGCAGTTTGCAGCCTTTCTGGTGCTTGCCCGGTTCATGAGCCCGGAGGCTTTCGGCTGGTTTGGAATTCTAACATCCGCCATCGGGCTTGCCACAGTTCTTGGCAATCTCGGACTGCGCCAGTCCGCAGCATTTTACATCGGGCAGACCATCATCACGCCTGGTGATGCGGGCGCTACCCTTTTGTTTCTTTTGCCGTTTCTGGCTTCTGCCGGTACGGTCGCAGTCGTTATGACCTATCCCGGTCCTGTGCTTGAGCTTTCCACGTTGTGGGTCGGATTTTATGTTTACTGCGGCATTCTGGGAAGCCTGTGCCTGATGATGTTGCAGGGTGTTTTTCTGGGGCGGGGCGATGTCCGGGGGTTCAGCCTGGCAGAGACCGCACCAAAGGTTCTGCTGGCCCTGATGTGCCTTTCGCTGTTCTGGATTGGTCCTGTTTCGCTGGGTGCAGCACTCGGTGTGCAGGCAGCCAGCTTTATTCTGGCCATTCCCTTTATCGTCTGTCGCAGCTTTCGGGGTGAACGTCCGTTCGGCATACGGTTTGACCTTATGGGCAAGATGGTTCAATACGGTATCCCCTATGCGCTGAACCTGTTTTTGATCCTGTTTTCAGCCCGTATCAGCATGTTTGCGCTTGAGCATGTTTTCGATTCCGCAGCAGCCGGCCAGTTTTTTGCCGCCTCGCGCATCAACGAGATTTTTCTGGAAGCGGCGACAGCCTTTGGTCTTGTACTCTTTTCAGAGGCTGTGCGCGAGGAAAAGGGCGACAGTTTCAAAACCCGCAATGCGCGGATTGCCTGCTGGATTTTCTGGTTCTTTGCTGTTCTCGGGGTATTGATCAGTCTGGTGGCCGCACCGCTTGTGACAGCGCTGATTGGCACGGCCTATGGGCCTTCAGGAACAGCATTGCAGTTGCTCGGCATCGGTCTTGGCCCGGCTGCTGCGTGCAAGATTATCTATCCCGCCATGGCAGGCAAGGGCAGGCCATGGTTTGGAACGCCGATGATTATGGCCAGTCTGGTTATTAATATTGCGGCTGCCGCTTTTCTGGTGCCACAGTTTGGTGTCGCAGGCGGTGCCATGGCCATGGTTTGCGGGCAGTTTGCCCTTTATCTGGGTTATGTAAGAGCCTATATCCGTATCTATGATGTGCCGTTGCGTTTGTTTCTTGTACCGCAGAGGTCGGATCTTGCAGGCGTCTGGCAGCATTTATGGGTGCGGTTTTAAGGACCAGGTGAAATGCGTGCCCAGGTTTGCATACCCGAAGCCGGGCTCTTCAGCAGATGTTGATATTTGCCTGTTAGAAACTGAATCCTATTCATCTGTCGTTTATCTTAAGCTTACGGGTCTGCAATACTGGGAGGATCAATGGCTATTCTGGTTACAGGCGGTGCTGGCTATATTGGCAGTCATATGGTCTGGGCCCTGATCGATGCGGGCGAAAGCGTGGTCGTTGTTGACCGTCTTTCAACTGGTTTTCGCTGGGCAATTGCACCGGAAGCGAAATTTTATGAAGGCGATGTGGCCGACCGAAGGCTTCTGACACGGATCTTTTTGGAAAACAGCATTGAAGCGATCCTTCATTTCGCCGGGTCTATTGTCGTGCCGGAGTCCATGTCCGATCCTCTGGCCTATTATGAAAACAACACAGTCAAATCGCGGACGCTGATGGCCGCCGCTGTCGAGGCCGGTATCCGCTATTTCGTGTTTTCCTCCACGGCAGCTGTCTACGGAACACCGGATGCAGCGGCTCCGGTAACCGAGACCATGACGCTACGCCCGGAATCACCCTATGGCAGTTCCAAGCTGATGACGGAAATCATGCTGCGCGATGCTGCCAATGCCCATGACTTTCACTACACGGCCTTGCGCTATTTCAATGTTGCCGGGGCCGACCCCCGGGGCAGAACCGGACAATCCTCCAACGGGACGACACAACTGATCAAGGTCGTCTGCGAGGCGGCCACAGGCAAGCGGGCATCCGTTGATATCTTCGGCACGGATTATCCAACACCGGACGGTACCTGCATTCGTGATTTTATCCATGTAACAGATCTGGTGGATGTGCATCTGAAAGCGCTGAACCGGTTGCGGGAGGGCGGAACGTCGCTGGTGGCCAATTGCGGCTATGGCCATGGCTATTCGGTGCTTGAGGTAGTAAATTCGGTCAAACGGGTTTATGGCAAGGATTTTGCTGTCAATCTTGCGGGTCGGCGCGATGGCGATATTGTCAGCATCATGGCAGATTCCACCGTGGCACGGCAGATTCTGGGCTGGGTTCCTCGCCATGATGATCTCGATTTGATTGTCAAAAGCGCATTGAACTGGGAAGAACATCTGAAACGGAAAAACAGCCCTGTTTCATAAAAAATAGATTTTTTGTGTGTATTGAAATTTACCAATAAAAATGATTTTTACATTCAAACTGATTTTTTGTGCTAGCCGTTTTGTAATTGATATTTGAAACAGGTATTTTATGAGCCTTAAATTTGGAACGAGCGGCCTGCGTGGACTGTCTGTTGATCTGGTGGGAAACGCCTCTTTGCTTTTTGCAACGGCCTTTGCGAACCACCTGCTGGAGAACAATCTTGCAAAGCCGGGAGACCGTCTTTTGATTGCGCGGGATTTCAGGCCTTCAAGCCCGGACATTATGATTGCCTGCGCGCGTGCCGTGGCGGCAGCAGGGTTTGTGCCTGTAGACTGCGGGACTATTCCGACACCTGCGCTGGCGCTTTTGGGTTTAAAGACCGGTGCGGCATCCATAATGGTTACCGGTTCGCATATTCCGGCAGATCGCAACGGTATCAAGTTTTACAGGCCAGATGGTGAGATCGACAAGGGTGACGAGCTCTCCATTTCGGCCATAGCCGCCCGTATAGGGGACAGTATTGGGGATGTTCCGGAGGTGTATGTGGAACCCGGTCAGGCCGAGGCCGCGCATCTGTTTCTGGAGCGCAACAGGCGTCTCCTGTCGGCTCAGGCCCTGGAGGGGCTTAAAATCGGTGTCTATCAGCACAGCACAGTCGCACGCGACATGTTTGTTGATGTTCTGCGACACTATGGGGCCGAGGTTGTGACGCTGGGCTGGTCCGATATTTTCATTCCCGTAGATACCGAAGCTGTTTCTGAACAAACAGTTCGGCTTTTGAAGGACTGGACAGTGCAGCATGGTCTGAATGCCATTGTTTCTGCTGATGGTGACGGCGACCGCCCGCTCGTGTCGGATGAAACCGGAACGCCCTTGCGCGGTGACCTGCTGGGTTTGTTGACGGCACGGTTCCTGAACGCAGGCATCGTGGTGACACCGGTAACCTCCAATTCCGGTATAGAAAGTGCCGGAGGATACCAGGTTGTGCGCACGAGAGTCGGATCGCCCTACGTGATTGCGGCGATGGACGAGGCCAAGGCTGAGGGAAAGTCCTCTGTCATGGGTTTTGAGGCCAATGGCGGCCTTTTTACCGCTACGGATTTTGTGGTCAACGGTGCAGTGGTGAGGGCCTTGCCGACCCGCGACAGTTTTCTGCCTGTGCTGGCTGTTCTTGCAACCGCCGCAAAGGCCAAGGTTACCCTGTCCGGTCTTGCCGCGACGGTAAAATTGCCGGTTGCCCTCAGTGACCGGCTGGAAAATTTCGCTGTAGAAAAAAGCACGGCTTTCATGGCCTATATCCGTGCTTCAGGGGCCAATCTCGAGGCTTTTTTGGCAGGTATCGGTCGTCCTGTATCCGTTTCGGATATTGATGGTGTTCGGGTAACACTGATGGATGGCAGCATTGTACACTTTCGCCCTTCGGGAAATGCACCGGAGATGCGTTGCTATGTGGAGGCCATGGATAGGCAAGCAGCGGAGCTTTTGATGCAAAAGGGGCTTTCGGCCCTTGATATGTGGGTTGCTCCGAAGGATTAGCGACAGTCGGCTTCCCCTCCTCATCTCTTTGTTGATTTTGATTTTAAGGGTATTGAATATGACGGCTAAAATTGTTCCTGTGATTATGGCGGGTGGCAAGGGTACACGGCTCTGGCCCATGTCGCGTTCCTCTTCGCCAAAGCAGTTTTTGACAATTCTGGGTGATCAATCCCTGTTTCAGCAGACCCTGGAACGGGTTTCCGATAAAAACCGCTATCACCCTGCCATCATTGTGACCAATGCCGATTTCCGTTTTCTGGTGGCTGAACAGGCGCGGACAATGGGGGCTGCCCTTGCCAATATCCTGCTGGAGCCAGTCGGGCGCAACACGACGGCGGCCATTGTGGCGGCATGCGTGTTTGCCATCCGTAGTTTTGGTGCGGATGTGGTGATCCAGGTGATGGCATCTGACCATGAAATCACTGCGGATTCGGTCTATTTCGACTGTATTGACAAGGCTGTCGCGACGGTTGGGGCCGGATTTCTGGTGACATTCGGAATCCAGCCGAGTGAGCCCGCCACAGGCTATGGCTATATTGAAATGGGACCGCTCATGGACACTGGTGCCTGCACTGTGGCCCGGTTCGTTGAAAAGCCTGATCTTGCCGGGGCTGAATCCATGATTTCGACCGGCAGGTATCTCTGGAATTCAGGGATGTTCATGCTGAATTCCAGCCAGTTTCTGGAAGAGTGCCGTCTTTATGCGCCGGATATTCTGGATTTTGCCAGTGCGGCAGCGTCCAGGGCCAGCCATGACCTTGATTTTGAACGTCTGGAGCCTGAAAGTTTTGCCCGTTGCCCGGACATATCTGTTGACTATGCTATTTTCGAGAAAACGGCCAAGGCGGCTGTTGTACCATCTCCTTTCGCGTGGTCGGATCTGGGAAGCTGGGATTCTGTCTGGAAATCCGGAAAACCTGATGCGAGCGGCAATGTTGCCGACAACAATACGACCTTGATCAACACCAGGAATTCGCTGGTCCTGTCAAAAAACATGCATGTGTCTGTTCAGGGCATGGATGGTATTGTTGTTATTGCCAGCGAGGACGCTGTTTACGTTGGCCGGATGGACGAGGCGCAAAAAGTGGGGGCCATGGTCAAGGCTCTGGCTGCAGCCAAGACAACAGAAGCGTTGACCGAGACGCATCCGACCTCTTATCGCCCCTGGGGAGGGTTGACATCTTTGATCTCCGGTGAGCGGTTCCAGGTCAAGCGTATCTTTGTTGCGCCGGGAAAACGGTTGTCCTTGCAAAAACATCATCATCGCTCCGAGCACTGGGTGGTGGTGCGCGGCACTGCAGAAATCACTATCGGCGATACAACACGGCAACTGACGGAAAACCAGTCTGTCTATATTCCCCTTGGCGAAGTCCACCGTCTTGCCAATCCCGGGAAAATATTGCTGGAACTGATCGAGGTTCAGACAGGATCCTATTTTGGCGATGATGACATTTTAAGGCTTGCCGACGAATTCGGGCGGAGCTGAAATCCCGATATCAGGTTACAATTCGAGAAACGGTTCAATTTACATATGACATTTGACGCTGCCATTGAACATGTTCGTCTTCGCGACAATTCCGCCAGGCTCACCGCCTGGCTCACCGAAAAGGCATTGCCTGTCTGGTGGACAGTGGGTGCCGATCATACAACAGGCGGGTTCTTCGAGCGGATCGGTCTGGACGGATCGCCCTGTGCCGGTGACAACAGGCGGGCCAGGGTGCAACCCCGTCAGGTCTACTGCTATGCCACTGCCGGGAAAACTGGCTGGCGTGGTCCATGGCTGGAAGCTGTTGATCATGGAATGAACTGGTTTGAGGCTGTTTACAGGCTTGAAACCGGTCTGTTCGGCAATCTGGCCTCAGCCGATGGCACATTGATTGATCCGACTTTTGATCTTTACAATCAGGCTTTCGCGCTTTTCGCCTATGCGCAGATTGCGCTTGTCTGCCCCGAACGCCGCGACGCCATGCGCAACAAGGCCGAATCATTGCTGGGCGTTATGACGGCGACCTACAAGCATCCTGTTGCGGGTTTTGAAGAGGCCAATCCACGACGCACACCCCTGTGTTCCAATCCGCATATGCACCTGTTCGAGGCATGTCTGGCCTGGAATGATTTGACCGGTGGCGAGGCTCCGTGGGGCGCGTTGACGGACGAGATTGCCCATCTTGCACTGTCCCGGTTCATTGATTCGGGCAGCGGTGGCCTGCGTGAATTTTTTGACGGTGACTGGAATCCCTTTCCCGGAGAGAAAGGGCGAATCATGGAGCCTGGACACCAGTTTGAATGGGCCTGGCTTCTGGCACGCTGGGGCATGCAATCCGGCAACGGGGAGGCTCTTGAAAAGGCGAGGCGTCTGTTTGAAATCGGCGAGTCCTACGGTATTTGCGACAAGCGGAAAGTGGCTATCATGAGCCTGTATGACGATTTTTCCATACATGACAGTCTTGCGCGCCTGTGGCCGCAGACAGAGTGGCTTAAAGCGGCTGTGCGCCTTTTTGTGTCGGCGCCCGAATCCGAGAAGGGTCGCTATCTCCATTCTGCCAACCGTGCCTGCGATGCACTGGAGAAGTTTCTGGAAACAGAGGTTGCCGGCCTTTGGTATGACAAATTGCCAGTATCCGGCCTGATGGTTCAGGAACCTGCACCGGCAAGCTCGTTTTATCATATTCTCTGCGCTATTGTTGAGTTGCGTGACATTCTTGAGATGTAATCATACGGCGGGAAATCGTTTCCGTTTTGCCGTCTTGTCCTTGTTTGTCGATGAAATTTCAGTGTGAACTGTATTGACAGCGTCTGCGCGCCCGTTCGTCGAGACATAAACATGAATAAAGATCACAATAATTTTCTTTCAAATATTTAAATTAAACTCTTGATTTTAGCACTTTTTATTTGGGTGCGATGCGGCATCAAATTACCTAAAATATACAAGGCAGATTTTAATTGATTTTTAATGGTCAAAAAAATCGCAAATATTTTATGTCTAAATATCTGATTTTTATATCATAATAAGTGAGCGCACATAAATTGTGCATTGCGGCATCTGTTTTGCGAAGTGTTCATTGTGTGATTTGTGTCACCTGTCCATTTGATAGTTAACTATCTGTTAAAAAGGCAGGTGACAATCCAAAATCGATAGTATAGACAATCAGACATTAATGATACTTCGTTTCTTATGTGAGGGTATTATGAGTGTTGTTGATTTATTTGATATGGATCAGAAGGTGAGAACCTCGAAGTCCGGTTTTGGCGGTTCATCCCAGATTGCGGGATCAAGGCAAACAATTGCAGACAGGAATGTTTCTTCAGGTCTGGTGTTGCAACTGGCTGTCAAACGATTTTTTGATTTTGTTGTGGCCTTGTCTGCGTTGCTTGTGTTGTCGCCGCTTTTTTTGATTGTGGCGGTTTTGATCAAGCTTGACAGTGCCGGTCCTGTGTTTTTTTCACAGGTCCGGTATGGGAAGGATTGCAGGAAAATACGAATCTACAAGTTCCGGTCGATGCGCACGGACCTGTGTGATGCTTCCGGTGTTGCGCAGACTGTGAAGGGTGATCCACGCATTACTGCCATCGGGGCGTTTCTGCGCAAGTCCAATATTGATGAATTGCCGCAGCTTCTGAATGTACTGAAAGGTGACATGTCGCTGATCGGCCCGCGTTGCCATGCCATCGGAATGATGGCGGCAGGGAAATTGTATGAGGATCTCTGCCCCGATTATCATGATCGTCATATCATGCGTCCCGGCATTACAGGTCTTGCGCAGATGCGTGGTCTGCGCGGTCCAACTGTGCGTGCTGACAAATCCAGGGCGCGTGTTAAATGTGATATTTACTATGTGCAGAACTTTTCCCTGGTTTTGGACGTAAAAATATTGATTGGTACGATCAGAAATGAGCTTTTGGGCGGTTCCGGTTTTTAATTTTCAGAGCGTTTAGTGTTTGTTGGTTTTTTGGTTTTATAAGGCCAGTGTAACCTTGTTGGTGATGGTCCTGAAATATTATGTAAGCGATAGTGGTGGTTTGGACTGTGTTTGTCTGGCCTGGATATTTCTATGTAAAGGGTACTAACTATGAAAATTGCAATGATTGGTTCCGGCTATGTCGGGCTCGTTTCCGGTGCCTGTTTTGCTGATTTTGGCCATGATGTTGTTTGTATCGACAAGGCTGTTGCAAAAATTGAGGCTCTGAACCGCGGTGAGATTCCGATTTTTGAGCCTGGCCTTGATACCCTGGTTGCCGAAAATGTTGCAGCGGGGCGTCTGGCGTTTACAACAGATTTCGCCGGTCCTGTTGCTGATGCGGATGTGGTGTTCATTGCGGTTGGTACGCCTTCGCGCCGCGGTGACGGTCATGCGGACCTTTCCTATGTTTATGCTGCGGCAAAGGAAATTGCTGAATCGGTCAGGGGTTTCACTGTGATTGTGACCAAGTCCACGGTGCCTGTGGGTACGGGGGATGAAGTTGAGCGGATCATGCGCGAGACACGGCCCAATGCCGATATTGCGGTTGTTTCCAACCCTGAATTTCTGCGCGAAGGTGCAGCCATCGGCGATTTCAAGCGTCCTGACCGGATCGTTGTGGGCATTGAAGACGAGCGTGCCCGCGAAGTCATGACCGAAGTGTACCGGCCCTTGTATCTCAATCAGTCGCCGTTGCTGTTTACCAGCCGCCGTACATCCGAGTTGATAAAATATGCAGCCAATGCTTTCCTTGCGATGAAGATTACCTTCATCAACGAGATTGCCGACCTTTGTGAAAAAGTTGGCGCGAATGTGCAGGAAGTGTCCCGCGGCATTGGTCTTGACGGTCGTATTGGCTCCAAGTTCCTGCATGCAGGGCCTGGTTATGGCGGTTCATGCTTCCCGAAGGATACGCTTGCACTGGTTAAAACGGCACAGGACAATGACAGTCCTGTTCGTCTGATCGAGACAACCGTTGCCATCAATGATACCCGCAAGCGCGCTATGGCGCGCAAGGTGATCGCGGCTGTGGATGGTGATGTTCGTGGCAAGGTGGTTGCTGTTCTCGGGCTGACATTCAAGCCTGACACGGACGACATGCGCGATGCGCCGTCTATATCGATCATTCAGGCCTTGCAGGATGGTGGAGCAAAGGTTCGCGCCTATGATCCGGAAGGCATTGAAGCCTCGAAGGCGGTTCTGGACAAGGTCGAGTACGGTAAATCGCCCTACGACATTGCAGAGGGCGCAGACGTTCTGGTGATTGTGACAGAATGGAATGCGTTTCGTGCGCTGGATTTCAAGCGCCTTAAAGGTCTTATGAGGAATCCGGCGCTTGTTGATCTTCGTAATGTGTACAAGCCCGAAGAGGTGACCCGCCATGGGTTCAGCTATGCCAGTATCGGGCGCGGTACCGTTGCAATGGTGGCTCCCCAGGCAGAGGCTGCGGAATAATGCGGTACCTGATTACGGGAACGGCCGGGTTTATCGGTTTTCATCTGGCGAGGCGATTGCTTGATGAAGGGCATTATGTCGTCGGATTCGATGGAATGACGCCATATTATGATGTTTCTCTCAAAGAGAAGCGTCATGCCATTCTGGCCCGTTCGAACGGTTTCAAAGCTGTGATCGGCATGCTGGAAGACAGGACCGCCTTGCAAGAGGCGGCCGATCTGGCAGAGCCGGATGTCATCGTGCATCTGGCGGCCCAGGCGGGTGTCCGCTACAGTCTTGAAAATCCCAAGGCCTATGTGGATTCCAATCTGGTCGGGTCGTGGAATGTTCTGGAGCTTGCCAAATCGGTGCAGCCGCAGCATTTGCTGCTGGCGTCAACCTCTTCCGTCTATGGTGCCAATGACAAGATCCCGTTTGCAGAACTGGATCGTGCCGATGAGCCGATGACGCTTTATGCCGCAACGAAGAAGTCGATGGAGCTGATGGCGCATTCCTACGCGCATCTTTACAAGGTGCCGACGACGGCTTTCCGCTTTTTTACGGTGTATGGTCCATGGGGCCGTCCGGATATGGCACTGTTCAAGTTTGTGGAAGCGATCCTGAAGGACAAGCCGATTGATATTTACGGTGAAGGCAGGATGAGCCGTGACTTCACCTATATTGATGATCTGGTTGAAGGTATTGTCCGTCTGATGGCTGTGCCGCCTTCAGAAACAAATCGTGTGCTATCCGATCCTGCCATCGACACACTATCAGCGCAGGCACCCTACAGAACAATCAATGTCGGCGGCGGACAGCCTGTGGAATTGATGACCTTTGTCGAGACCGTTGAAGCGGCTATAGGCAAGAAAGCGATCCGCAACTATTTGCCGATGCAGCAGGGGGATGTACCCAGAACCTTCGCTGCACCGGATTTGCTCAAGGCGCTTACCAAGTTCACACCCGGAATTGCTGTTGAACAGGGGGTCAAAGAGTTTGTCGAGTGGTATAGGGATTATTTTTCAGTAACACATCCTTCTTTGTAAACAGGACAAATAGATGCATTTTGAACAGCTTTCCATTTCATCCATTTTCAAGATTGTTCCAAAGCGAATCGGTGATGATCGAGGTTATTTTTCCGAAGTGTTCAAGGATCAATGGTTTCGTGAAAATATTGCTGATGTAACCTTTGTGCAGGACAATCAGTCTCTTTCTGCAGAAGCGGGGACTGTACGGGGTCTCCATTTTCAGCTTGAACCTTTTGCTCAAGGTAAATTGGTGCGCTGCATAGCGGGTTCCATCTTTGACGTTGCTGTGGATATTCGCGTGGGCTCGCCTACTTACGGGCAATGGGTAGGGGTCGAATTATCGGCAGGAAATGGTGAGCAGTTGTGGGTTCCGGCAGGTTTTGCCCATGGTTTTGCCACTTTGCAACCTTCCAGCATTATCCACTACAAGGTAACAGCGCCCTATAGTTTTGACCATGACAGGGGTCTGCGCTGGGACGATCCAGCGATTGGGATTGAGTGGCCCATCGATATGAGCTCTGCTGTTATGTCGGCAAAGGACAGGGTTCAGCCTTTGCTTGTGGATCTTCCACAGTCTTTCAAAATTTAAGGATCGGAGCAAATCTATGCGGATTTTAGTGACAGGTGGTGCTGGTTTCATTGGTTCAGCGCTTGTGCGGCATCTGGTGCGGGATATTGGTGCAGATGTTCTCAATGTTGACAAGCTGACCTATGCGGGAAATCTTGCATCGCTTAAAGTGATTGAAAATGCGCCGAACTACCGCTTTCTTCAGGCGGACATCTGCGATAGTTCAGCAATGAAAGAAGCTTTTGCCAGCTTCAACCCGGATCGTGTCATGCATCTGGCCGCTGAAAGCCATGTTGACCGGTCGATTACTGGCGCAGGAGATTTTGTGCAGACGAATGTGATAGGGACATTCCAGTTGCTGGAAGCGGCAAGGTACTACTGGAATACACTGCAAGGCAATGCGAAAGCGGAGTTTCGTTTCCTGCATGTATCAACAGATGAGGTTTATGGTTCGCTCGGCGATGAAGGCCTGTTTGAAGAGCTTACGCCTTATGACCCTTCCTCGCCCTATTCGGCATCGAAGGCCGCCAGTGATCATCTCGCCATAGCCTGGCATCGAACATACGGACTGCCCGTTGTGGTATCCAACTGCTCCAACAATTACGGCCCCTATCATTTTCCTGAAAAGCTCATTCCACTGATCATTCTGAACGCCCTTGAAGGCAAGCCGCTGCCTGTCTATGGACAGGGCATCAATATTCGCGACTGGCTCTATGTCGAGGATCATGCCCGTGCCCTGCATATCATTGCGTCCAGGGGGCGTCTTGGTGAGAAATATAATGTTGGCGGTCGCAATGAACGGCGCAATATTGACGTTGTAAAATGCGTCTGTGCCCTTATGGACCAGTATAAACCGGATGGCCGGCCGCATGAACGGCTGATTTCCTACGTGACGGACCGGCCGGGCCATGATGCCCGTTATGCTATTGACGCCACAAAACTGGAAACTGAACTGGGCTGGAAGGCACAGGAAAATTTTGACACCGGTATTGAAAAAACGGTCAAATGGTATCTGGAAAATCGCTGGTGGTGGCAGCCTCTGCGCGAAGGCGTTTATTCCGGCGAACGTCTCGGCGTATTGAAGAAGGCGTGATCCTATGCGGGTAGTCGTGACAGGAAAAGAAGGACAGGTTGTGCAGTCGCTTCTGGCGCGTGGGAACGCGGTCAGTGTCGAGATCATTTCTCTCGGGCGACCTGATCTTGATCTGGCTGATCCTTCGACAATCCGGCAAAGCATAATAGATGCTAGGCCGGATGTGATTGTTTCAGCCGCCGCCTATACGGCTGTTGACAAGGCTGAAAGTGAGACTGAACTGGCATTTGCCATCAATGCAAGTGGAGCTGGCGAAGTTGCGCGAGTTGCTGCGATGCTCAATGTACCGATCATTCATCTGTCCACGGACTATGTGTTTGATGGTACGAAGCCTGATCCATATGTCGAAACGGATGAAACCGGGCCTGTCAGTGTCTATGGTGCATCGAAACTGGCTGGCGAACAGCAGGTAGAGGCGGCGACAGCCAATCATGTCATCCTGCGCACGG
Organism: Rhizobiaceae bacterium; assembly: GCA_965247225.1. GTDB lineage: Bacteria > Pseudomonadota > Alphaproteobacteria > Rhizobiales > Rhizobiaceae > CBDFGT01. Next base: position 76,624 of record CBDFGT010000029.1, read on the forward strand.
CCTGGGTCTATTCACCTTTTGGCAATAATTTTGTCAAAACCATGCTGCGTCTGGCGGAAACACGTGATCATCTGCGTGTGGTTGGCGATCAGCATGGTTGCCCTACCTCCGCGCTGGATATTGCCGATGCCATTATCATCATCGCCAAGAGGCTGGTCGCAGACCCGGATACGAAATTGCGTGGCATTTTCCATCTGACCGGAAGCGGTGAGGCCACATGGGCAGAATTTGCCGAACAAATTTTTGCGGGATTGAAGGAGCGAACAGCCAAGATGGTGACCGTGGAGCATATTACCACTGCCGAATATCCGACCCCGGCAAAGCGGCCAGCCAATTCGAGGCTGAAGGGTGACAAGCTGCTGAGCCATTTCGGTATACAGTTGCCGGACTGGCATGCTTCAACAAACATAGTTTTATCAGATCTTGTTTAGAGGACATATTGTTATGAAGGGTATTATTCTTGCAGGCGGCAGCGGCACACGGCTGCACCCTATGACACTTGCCATAAGCAAGCAGCTTATGCCGGTTTATGACAAGCCGATGATCTATTATCCTTTGTCTGTTCTGATGATGACTGGCATTCGTGAAATCCTGCTGATTTCAACGCCTCATGACTTGCCGCATTTCCAGCGCCTGTTGGGCGATGGCTCACAGTGGGGACTGGAGTTGTCCTATGCCGAACAACCGAGCCCTGATGGGCTGGCGCAAGCCTATATTATCGGGGCGGATTTTGTGGCCGGTCAATCCTCCTGCCTGGTTCTGGGGGACAATATTTTTTTCGGCCATGGCCTGCCGGATAATTTGCGGACCGCGCGTGAAAACATCAAGGGCGCAACCGTGTTTGCCTATCATGTATCTGATCCGGAACGATACGGCGTCGTTGATTTTGACAAATCCATGCGCGCCCTGTCCATTGAGGAGAAACCGGTCGAGCCGAAATCAAACTGGGCGGTGACGGGCCTTTATTTCTATGATCACCAGGTGGTTGATATCGCTGCCAACCTGAAGCCTTCAGCTCGGGGCGAGCTGGAAATCACCGATGTCAACCGCATTTATCTGGAGCGGGGCGAACTGAATGTGTCGATCATGGGCCGAGGCTTTGCCTGGCTGGATACCGGCACACCGGACAGTTTGCTGGAAGCCGCCGAATTTGTCCGCACGCTGGAAAAACGGCAGGGTTTCAAAATTTCAGCACCAGAAGAAATTGCCTATGTGCAGGGTTTTATCTCGCAGGAGCAATTTGAAAAGCTCGCGGTGAAACTGGGCAAAAGTGACTATGGAAAATATTTAAAAAAGATTGCAGATCAAAAGGAAATCTGAGCGCATGAGTGTTTCCGAAACGAGAAGAACGGTAAACATACTGGGCATTCGCGGTGTTCCAGCCGCACACGGTGGTTTTGAAACCTTTGCACATCACTTTGCACTTTATATGGTGGAAAATGGGTGGAATGTGAATGTCTATTGTCAACATAGTGCAGACGAACCAAATTGCCCTAAGCACAAGTCTGAAGACATGTGGAACGGTGTTCGCAGGATTCATATTGTCGTTTCTGGCGACGGTCCTCTGGCAACCATGAAGTTTGATCTTGCCTGCGTTTTGGATGTTCTCGAGCGCCCAGGTATGGATCTCGTTCTCGGGTATAACACAGCGGTTTTCACACTGTTGCAACGCCTTTACGGACGAAAAGTGCTGATGAACATGGATGGTATTGAATGGAAACGTGACAAGTGGAGCTTGCCCGCAAAGGCATGGTTCTGGTTGAACGAACTGGCGGGTCTTTATCTCTGTAATGTTCCTATCGCGGATCATCCAGAAATCAAAAAGCATCTGGCCCGATTCGGGCGCAAGGGCATAGAAGTCATTCCCTATGGGTCTGAGAGGATCCTTGATGCACCGGCCGAACCCTTGGCACAATTTGATATTGTGCCTGGACAATATGTTATCTCCATCGCCCGTATTGAGCCGGAAAATTCAATCCTTGAGATCGTTCGCGCTTATTCCTCGCAAAAGCGCAGTTTTAAGCTCGTTGTGCTTGGGAAATTTCTTGAAGACAATCCATACCATCAGGAAGTTAAGCACATGGCGACAAGGGATGTCATTTTTCCAGGTGCGATTTATGAAAAAGCGACTTTGAGTGCATTGCGGTTTCACGCTCTTGCATACCTTCATGGGCATCAGGTTGGTGGAACCAATCCATCACTGGTGGAGGCGCTGGGAGCAGGAAATGCAGTTATCGCCCACGACAACCGCTTCAACCGTTGGGTTGCAGGCGAAGGGCAATTGTATTTTAAGAATTGGGAAGATTTGGATTTGATATTTCAGAAATTGTCGGTTGAAGGTACAAATAGTCTTACCGCCGAGAGACAAACAGCTTCGAAAAGACATTCTGAAGATTTTACATTTGAAGTGATTCATGAGCGATATTCAAATCTTATCAAGGTAAAACGATAGGTATCACAGTTTGCTCAGTTGAGGTATATTATATTTTCGAGCAAATGGAGCTTATTTATGAAGAAATTCAACGTCGTAATATTACCCTATAGAGACATGTATTTTTTTAAAAAATACGGTGCCGCTGTTCGAGATCTTCAGATTATTGAATCTCTATTGGACAATGATCAGGTTTCCAAAGTCACTGTGGTAAACAGGCCTGTTTCTATATACGAAAGAATATTGGGGAAATTAAGAATTAATCATAATCTACCTAAGCTTCGAGTTGTGGACGCAACTAGTTGGGACCTCCTGGGTCCTTTGCAAGGAAGGAAATGGTTTAGAAAATGCTACAATGTTTTTGATCTTAGCTATCTATATGAGCCGAATGAAATAAATTTACTAATTGATTTTCTGCCTATAGGTATAATTAAATACGAAGGAATAAAATTTGATATCGTGTGGTACGACTTCATTGATAATTTTTCCAAGCATAATAGATTTGATATTACCGAAAGAAAGATGGTCCAAGAAAAATATAAATATGTCGCGGATACTGCTGATTACATAACTGGAGTTTCCGAGAGGGCTGTGTCGGGCTATGAATCCTCTAATGTTGTAACTAATGCAGCTGGCTTAAAGCCCAATCCTAATTTAGACATTTCTATTGCAGATGCAAAGCACGATTTTGGTTTTATTGGTTTTATAACAAATAAAATAGATTTGAAATTTCTAAAATTCCTCTCCGATAATAACTATAGCATTATCTTACATGGCGAATTCTATGATAAAAAAATTGAAAAGGAGGTGGCAAAAATAAAAAATATAACAACATCCGGAAAGTTCAATCACATTGATATTGACGCTCGAATGAAAACCTTCAAAGTAGGAATTATTCCTTATAACATAGATATGTTGCATGACGAGTCGCCGTTGAAACTCTATCAATATCTAAAATACGGCCACCCGGTTATGACATCGACAGATTTTGAGATAGTTGACGATTGTATCGTAAATTATAATAAGCTTCCTGAGGAGGAATTCAATAAAACGAGTGCAAGTTTTTTTGAATTTTATTTACAAAGCGATTTTAGGAATCGTATTGCAAGTTTGATAAAACGAGAACACTATTGGGACATAAAATTAAATGGGATATTGGCTGATTTGCGAAAAATGACGTCAAACGGTGACTGAGTTGTTATGCATGTGTGAGGATTGGATGTTATGTTTTACGTTTTTTGTGTTCTTTATACGATTTTACTCGTTGTATTCTTTGTGAAATTGTATATGAGCAAAAATTCGGATCCAATTTTTGCGCCTTGGCCTGGTTTCGTTGTTTTTTTTTGTACATACCTTCTTATCGGTACCATCTCATTGCCTGGTGAAGTTACCGATGTGCAATGGCTTGTCTATTGCTTGGGAATGGGCGGCTTTATAGTAGGTTGTTTATATTTGAGTTTACCGCTTAAGCAAAAAGTTGCAAATTCGACTGGAATGTTTCCCAAAGATGTCGATAAAATTGATTACTATTATGAAACGTTCAATCCCATTTTGGCTGTTGCATATTATCTAATATCAATGGCAGCGACCGTGTATCTCTGGATATCGGTCGGAATACCTTTTTTTTCGAGTAATGTTAATGCTGCTAGGGTGGCATATCTGGACAACGGTTATATCGCGACAGTTGCAACTATGCTTGATGTGACAGCTTCTGCATGTTTTGCATACATTTTGTCGATTAAAGGCAGAAGAAAAACGAGTTTCTACTATTTTTGCATATTGGTCTGCTCATCGTTTTTAGTTGTTGCCTTGTTCGCGGGATCGCGGACGAGGCTATTGAAATTTTTGGTTCCATGTTTGCTAATATATAATTACTACGGAAAGAAAATTAGTATAAAAACAATATTTTTTAGTGGCGTGATGGCGATAATTTTTATCGGTTTCATTGGTTATTTTAGAAATGCTGCGCAGTATGGCGAAGATTTGGCTAATGGTATTGGTGGCGACTCTGCAAATTGGAATATTTTTCAATATATATTATATTTTTCATCCAAAGAATTAAGTACTGCGGCGTATGGGTTGGACTTGGTAATAAATAACATTCCGTCTAAGTTCGATTTTACATATGGTACATTGCATCTCGGAGCGATCTTGGCGCCGTTCAAGTTGGGATTTCCAAATCCAGGAGATTTCTTTAAGGAGGTAGTTGGAGGGCATTGGGATGGGTTTGGTTTGGCTTCAACTTTTTTTGCTCCTATGTATTCTGATTTTTCAGTGTATGGCGTATTTTTGTGCTCAGTTTTTTATGGTGCGATAATTACCAAGGTATATAACAAACAATATACGTCCAGAAAATCAAGCGTTTACTGGGTATCGACTTACGCGCTGTTGTTTTTTTTCATGGTGAGCGGTGTAAGAAGTGATATGGTAAGCTTCGAAGTTTTTTGGTTTGTTATTCTGTCATATTCTTTTTGTTTTTTTAGAAAAAAATACAAAATTTCCAATAATTAAGTATGGTCGGAGTTTAAATAAATGGTGGATTTTTTGTTTGATCCTCAAGATATAAGCACAAGTATTGTCATCGTCAGCTGGAATTCAGAACTCTTACTGGATCGTTGTCTAGCGCCCTTCGTTGGACATCCGCCGTCAATAGAAGTTATAGTTTTTGATAATTTGAGCAGCGATAACACTGTTGATGCTGTAAAGAGAAAATATCCTTGGGTTAAACTCATTGAGAGCGATAAGAATCTTGGGTTCGGGCGTGGTAATAACGAGGCTTTTAAATACTGTAGCGGAAGAAATATACTTTTGCTGAACCCGGACGCATTTTTGGATAACCTGTATCCCGTAGAGCTTCTATCCAAAACTCTTGACAGTTCGTCCGAAATAGCAGCGGTTGGTGCGGGTTTGGTTCATTCTGACGGACGACATCAAGTTGGGGATGCCGGATGGACGACAACGCTACTGAGTTTGGCTGGTCATGCATTCTGGTTGCACAGGATTTTTTCGTTCTGGCCAAGCATCTATATCTCGAACCCGTCTCTCCTGCGTAAAGATGTCTTGGATGTAGATTGGGTATGCGGCGCATGCATGATGGTCAAACGTTCCGTCATTGAAAAAATTGGTGGTTTTGACGAACAGATTTTCATGTACGGCGAGGATGTAGAGTGGGGTGACCGTATGAAGAGCAATGGGTATCGTGTTCTGCTATTGCCCCAACTAAGGGTACTACATATCCAGGGTGCGACACAGAAGGGGAGTGATCGTATTTATTTTTCAACCAAATGGGTTGATGCGAGAGCAAAACGCTTCGCCCAAGGGCGTTCAAGAATAGCATACCTGTTTTTTAGAATTATATTATTCGCAGGATTTGGAATGCGCGGTGCAGTTCTAAAGTTGGGTTCGACGTTTAAATCTAACTTGCGGGAAAATTCAAAGCTGATGTTCCGCTATGCTAAATATGCTATTCTATTGCCATCATATGATGACCAACGAAAATAACATTTTCGCGATAAATACTCTGGATTGAATGATGATTAGAAATATTTTTTATAATTTGTTTGGTTTTGCGCTGCCACTTTTGATTGGTATTGCATGTTTGCCGCACATCATATTCACCTTGGGCAATACGAAATTCGGTTTTCTGTCTGTCGCTTGGGTGATTATTGGTTATTTCAGCATTTTTGATTTGGGCCTTGGGCGGGCTTTGACCCAGGCGATTGCAGCGCGTCTTGCAAACGATCGTATCGGGCAAATTTATACTCTGACGCGTAAAACTTTGTTTGCAATGACGGTACTTTCGATTGTCGGTGGCGCTGTTCTAGCGCTGCTGTCCATGCCGGTTGTGGATATGGTTCTCAAGGTGCCTGCTGACTTTCGTGACGAAGCACTGCGAACGATGTGGGTTCTTAGCTTGGGTATTCCCGCCGTGGTTCTTTTTAGTGGTTTTCGTGGTATTCTTGAGGCATTCGGCCGGTTTGTAATTTCATCCGCCGGCCGTTCGGCTCTTGGCATATGGACTTTTGTAAGCCCGCTTCTTCTATTTCAGTATACGAAAGACCTGATGTGGGTCGTCACGGCTTTGGTCATAGGTCGATACGTGATTCTTGTCGTATTTGGACTGTTTTGTATTTCGGAGTTCCGTGAGAGAAAACTGTTTTCAATGAAAGAGAACTCTAATCTAAAAGAGGTTCTGGCTTTTGGTGGATGGATGACTGTTTCGAATCTCATCTCGCCTATCATGGTATATATGGACCGCTTTTTCGTTTCGTCTATTTCTGGCCTTTCCCAAGTTGCTTATTATACCACACCTTACGACTTCATTTCGCGTTTGAGCTTTATACCGGAAGCCATTTTTGGTGTCATCTTTCCGGCCATGGCGAAGCTGCATGCTGACGGCAGTGACAAGGCCAGTGAACTCTACACTTTTTCATTAAAGGCATTAGGCTTTGCGATGTTTTTAGTATCGTCTGGTCTCGTCTTGATCAGTCCCATTTTCCTTAGATTATGGCTAGGGCCGGATTTCGAGGTTAACAGCCAGTTGATTTTCTCATTCCTGGCAATTGGCTTGTTCGTAAATTGCATGGCAAGGCCATCCTATAACTTACTGCAGGCACAAGGTCTTGCAAACAGGACTGCGCAGCTTCATTTAGTGGAGCTCCCTGTGTATATCGTGACACTTATTGCGGCACTAAATTATTTTGGTCCTTTCGGTGCCGCTGTTGCTTGGCTCGGACGAGCAACATTTGATTTTGTTCTGCTGACAGTCGTTGTCCATAGAGAGACAAAAGGACTACAGGGGGCGGCGCGCATTATCTCGGTCGTGTTTATACTCCTCGTAGTTTTAGTGGGACTGTCGTTTATTTCAAGCGTAACATTACGTGTAGCCTACTGGTCAGTACTGATAGTGATTTTCAGCTTCCTATTTATTCGCTTTATTATTTCAGTGGAGGAAAAACGGCTGATTGGTTCCGTTTTTCGTCATAAGTACGCTGCGTGGGGGAAGCGTTGAGAGAGAGCTGGCTCGGGAAATTTGAACAGGTGAGATAAGTGGATTTTTTGTCTGAGATCGGCAATATGCCGGATGACAGGAGAGACCATGCCCAGACGACCCAGACGCAATCATACGCCGAGTTTCAAGGCCAAAGTGGCGCTTGCCGCCGTGAAGGGCGAGAAGACCATGGTGGAACTTGCCCAAGAGTTCGATGTCCACGCCAACCAGATCAAACAGTGGAAAGACCAGTTGGACACCTCGAATTACCTTGATTTTCTGGCTGGGAGCCTATTCGACGGCAGTTCCTCCGGGTTCAGCGCATCATTTTGGGTCTATTTCTTGATGTTGTCCCGCCATATTCGGCGGTGTGATGGCCTTTCTGCCGCATCTGCGTCATGCGGTCAGTGGCTTTTGGCTGTGGTAGACATAGCGCAGCATGTTGCAGGCAATATTGGCCATGCCGATCTTGATGGTGGCACAGGTGATCCCGATGGTGCGGACGAAGAGTTTCATCTTGTCTTTCTGTCGTGCGAAGACATGCTCGACCGATGAACGCACTTTGGAACGCCGGTTGTTGGCTTTGGATGTGATCTCGGACATCGGTCTGCCCTTCGGTTTCTTCTGATGGATGTCTGACTTCAGGCCGTTGGCGCTCAGCCATTCCTCGTTGGTCCTGGAGCGATAGGCCGTATCTGCCCAGACTGTCGACGCCGTATTGTCCTTGCGCACAATGTTGCGAAGCTGGGCTCCGTCATGGGCAGAAGCCGAAGTCACCGTCCATCCCCTGATGAACCCGTGTTTGCGGTCAATGGCTGCATGGTTTTTGTAGCCAAACATGGGAATGGCAATATCATGTTGCCTGGTGGCCGCAGATGCTGGCGTTTCGGTCGGTCTTTTTGCCTTGGAATATTTGACTGTCCAGCGGGCGTCCCTGTCTTTCTGCGCCAGCTTTGCGGGATTCTCCTCCCAGTCTTGCGGGATCTCGCCCTGTTTGATGGCGTCCTTCCCGGCATCATTGTTGTGCTGTTTGGGTGCCTGAATGATCGTCGCATCAACGATCTGCCCGCCCATGGCAAGATAACCGGATTTGCTCAGGTGCTTGTCGAACCGGGCAAACAGGGTGTGGATCGCGCCTGCTTTTGACAGATGTTCACGAAACAGCCAGATCGTCTTGGCATCCGGCACCTTGTCCGAAAGTCCAAGTCCTAAAAACCGCAGGAACGACAGCCTGTCCTGGATGACAAATTCTGTCTGATCATCGCTCAGATTATACAGCGCCTGCAAAACCATGATCTTGAACATCAGGATCGCCGGAAATGGCGGACGTCCACCCTTGGAACCATCCGAGCGTTTCAAAGCCTTGGTGAGCGGCTTGTCAAAAACCTCCCAGGGAATGATCGCATTCAGCTTGACCAGAGGATCACCGGCAGCACTCAGACGCTGATACCGTTCATCCAAATCCCAAAAACCAGGCTGTCCCCGCATCATCCGCTCCATGGAAAATACAAATCACATGCACGAGAGTGAATCACAAAACACGAAAATTGGCGAGGTTTTTAGAGGTGTCCAGATGGCCATGCAAGCGGTTCACAACAGGAATATCAGCGTGGCGCTCGCGTGCCGGACGTTCGGGGTCAGCGAGACGTGCTATCGCTATGAGCGCAAGCTCGACAATGAGAACGAAGAGATTGCCGACTGGCTGCTTCGGCTGACGACGACACACAAGACATGGGGATTTGGCCTATGCTTCCTGTATCTTCGCAATATCAAAGGGTTCGCCTGGAACCACAAACGGGTCTACCGCATCTGTCGCGATCTGGAATTGAACCTCAGGATCAAGCCCGGGAAGCGTCTGGTGCGGGAGCGGCCCGAGGCGCTTGCCGTGCCGGAAAAGCCCAACGCGACATGGTCCATGGACTTCATGGCTGATCAGCTTGCTGACGGTCGTTCGTTCCGGACATTGAACGTCATCGATGACTTCAACCGAGAGGGGCCCGGTATCGAGGTCGATTTCTCATTACCGGCCGAACGCGTCATCCGTTCACTGAACCACATCATCGAATGGCGCGGCAAGCCGGAGACCATTCGTGTCGACAACGGCCCGGAATACATCAGCGGCACGCTGCTGACGTGGGCCGAGAAACGCAACATCACGATCAACCACATCCAGCCGGGAAAACCGCAGCAGAACGCATACATCGAGCGCTACAATCGAACAGTCCGGCACGAATGGCTGGGCTGCTTTATCTTCGATACAATCAAGGAGGTACAAGATCACGCCACACGCTGGCTCTGGACATACAACAATGACAGACCCAATATGGCCATCGGCGGCATTCCGCCGAGGCAGAAACTGAAAATGGCAGCCTAAATTCTACTGATAGGCCCCGTTAAAAACGGGGGGATTACCGTGCGGCTGGTCCTGGATCAGGAGACCCAACATCCGTCCCGCTGGCGTCTGTTTCATAAATAGCAGACAAGGTCACCGGGACTAAACATCTAAAATCAAAAACACCCATCAGTCGCCTCGCTCTATCCGGCGACAACATATTGAGGCTCCACAGCTAGCGAACCAGTTCAAGGCAGGCCACAGCACGTGCCGATGCTGCGTAGTCAGGATCGTAACCAGACGAATTGTTAAAATCGAACAATGTGGCATCAGAGCAGTCGCCCTGTGTCGTCATTTGCCACCCATCGTGGTTGTAACGAAAATACCATTCAGTCACATGATTTGCTTGAAAAGCACTCTTTATTTTTTCTATCATTTCTGCATCAAAGATTTGAAGCCACCCATGGTTATGGTATTTGCCGAACGGAACGCTCAGCAGAAGTCTGCCGCCAGGCTTCAACATACGTCTGAATTCGGAAATGGCTTTCAGATAGGATTCCGGGTTGTTTTCCCGCTTATCGGGCTCCTTTGAATATAAAAATGTATTGTCTAGACCAATATGCTCAAGCGTGGATAAACATACTACGACATCGAAATACTCGTCGCGAAAACAGGATTCACGTAAATCTTCATAAACATAAGACACTTTCTTGCGCCAAAAACAGTAATTTTCCGGCCACAAAGTGGAAATGAATACGCTCTTATTCTCGAGTTTCGGTTGCTCCAGAATAAATTCGAAATTCAGCACTGAACCTGCATCCAGTATCCTGGCCGGGCCATCGCTGATTCGCGTCAACATCCAAGGATATTCGATCACGCGTTCATCAATCCGCCAGCCATAGTGCGAACTCAATCCCTCATTTGAATAGGCCCCTTTGATACCATTCTCGATCGCAGCCACTTTGGCTGAATGGTATCCACGCGTCCAAGGCTTGCTACCACGCGCGGCATAAAACCACTCGCCACACTTTCGTCTCAACGAACCAGATATAAATTTCAAGATGGGCTCCAATCAATTATTACGTGCCTTTATATAGTGGCGCTTAAATCTGCCAACGGCAATTGACGTGGTAGCAACGCCAACCTGTAATGCCAACCTTGCAAGTCCAACCATACCAGAAAGTTGCCGGATTTCTGCAACAATTGACCGGGCAAGATCCGTCTTTCCGATGCGTCGAGATCTCAGGGCTGCGGCCATACCGCTAACGACAACATAACCAGCCATGCGTGCGGCCTTCCCCATGTCACCAGATTGGGCACAATAGCCCACCGCCCAGCAACGGGCGAGCCAATAGCCAGCGAACAAGTCAAGATCTTCCGCAAGAACAGTCATTGAATTTGGATGCTCCGACCATTGCGCGACAACTTGGTTTGCAAGCAGTATCTCTTGCTGGGCATCAATGATGCAATGCAGATAAATCATCAGATCGCCACCAATGTTTCGGCGCATGATATAGTGTTGGCGAAAGTCATTTGCAGCCGCGAATTGGCGAACTTCCACCATCCACCGCTTCAAGACATCACTGGTCGCCAGGCAACAGACGGGACTTACCGGCATAGCCCTGTACTGCCATCGCGTATTGCCGAACCATGCAAGCAACAGATCCCATGGTCTTGGGCGGCCCCAATTGGTGACAGGTCGAAATTCGAGCACTTGATCCGCATTGTTCGTCTGCCCGAATCCCATAGCGAACGGGCAACTCTTATTCACCATACGTTGGTACATCTCCGAAATATATGGAGAAAGAACATCGTCATCATACATGAATGTCGCATAACGCGACTCCAGTCGCTCGACCGCAAAAAAACATGCCCCCATAAAGCCCACCGCTTCAGGTGGCTGCACCAATATCTCAACTGCCTGCTGACCCGCATATCTTTCGCGCAACATATTTACACAGGTGCTGTCACTGCTAGCATCTATAACCATTACCCGAACACTTATGTTTTCGCATTGCGAGGCAAGGCATGAATCTATTGCACGCGCCACATAATCCTTGCGGTTCCGGGTTGGCAGAATGAATGTTATGGATTCTTTCATCTAGGCAAGCTTTTTATCTGAATGATTTCTTCGCAAACATCGAGGATGGATTTTTTAGGCTTGATCCCCAGACGCTTTTGCAAATGTGCGGTCGAAACCTGAAAGAAGGGCTGGGTACTTGGTCCTGCATTCTTCTCCTCTATAAACGCCCTCCACTCCATATTATGGTAAGAGAAAAGTGCTTCAACAAACTGGCGAGCATGCCATGTTACTCCCGAGGCCAACACGAAATCTTCGCTGATCCGTGCCTTCGCAAGAGCCAAAACAATTTCCATATACTCTTCAGCTGCGCCCCAGTCGCAGTAAAAATCAAGAGTTACGACCTGCACCTTCGTCGTTCTCCCGTCAAGCGCCCCTATCAAAGATTTGCAGACTTTTGGAATAAAATATGCGTCACCGCGCCTCGGCGACTCATGCTGAAACAGATAAACTACAGAAGCAGCTATGCCATGCTGATTTCTGTAGAAAGATATCAACTCCGCAGCCGAATTCTTCGTATACGAGTATAGACAACTATTGGACTTCGGACTTCCTTCATCAACAATTTTCGGTAGCGGATTTGCAAAAACCTTTGCAGAACTCGCATAGAAGAGAAAACCAGCGGGGTTAATGCAACGCAGATACTCCAATATCACCTGGACGGATACCAGATTCACCATCAGCGTTTCAACAGCCACAGATTCGTAATGGAAACCAGAGGAACCATGAACTGCGGCGACGTGAAAAATCAAATCAGGTCTCTTTGTATCAAGCAACTGCTTCAAAGCCTCGGGATCAGTTACATCACAACGGGCATAGCTATACCCCTTTTCCCCGTCAAAACATCTGCTATTTGCCTGTCTGGCTACGCCGCAAACCGTGTAGCCACTCCGCAAGAGATGTTCAGCGATATAGCTGCCATCTTGACCGTTTACTCCCAACACTAACGCCAGCACTGTCGCTCTCCGCAATATTCATTTGGACAACTTACACAAGTCGCCAAAGACTCTTCCTTATATAGTCTTGGATATGGTGGCATGAGCTTATTGGAAGCCGCCATAGGTGTACCGCTGAACCGCCCCGGGTTTGCCGGAGGCTTGTTGGCTTAAGTTATGCGGCCAGTGCCGGTTCGTCCAGACTGGCATAGTATCTTTCTTCGGCTTCGGCTGGCGGGATGTTGCCGACAGGCTCCAGAAGGCGGCGGTGATTGAACCAGTCGACCCATTCCAGCGTGGCAAATTCGACGGCCTCGAAGGTTCGCCAGGGTCCGCGCCGGTGAATGACCTCGGCCTTGTAAAGGCCGTTGATCGTCTCCGCCAAGGCATTATCATAGCTGTCACCGACGCTGCCGACCGACGGTTCCACGCCTGCCTCGGCCAGACGTTCGGTGTATTTGATCGCAAGATATTGACTGCCCCTGTCCGAATGGTGCACCAAGCCGCCATTGTGAACGGGTCGCCGTTCATGCAGTGCCTGTTCCAGAGCATCGGGCACAAAGCCTGCATGCGCTGTTCTGCTCACCCGCCAGCCGACAATGCGGCGGGCAAAGGTGTCGATGACGAAAGCGACATAAACAAAGCCTCCCCAAGTCGAAACATATGTAAAATCAGAAACCCACAAGGCATTTGGCCTTTGTGCCGGGAAATCGCGGTTGACCCGGTCCAGCGGGCAGGCAACTGCCTTGTCGCTGAAGGTGGTCTTGATCTGCTTGCCACGGATAACCCCTTGCAATCCCAACCGTTTCATCAGTCGCTCCACCGTGCATCTGGCCACATCCTTGCCTTCCCGCCGCAACTGCCGCCAGACCTTGCGCACGCCATAGACCTTGAAATTCTCACAAAACACACGGTCCACCTCCACGCTCAAGGCCTTGTCCCGCCGGGCCCTTGGCGCGGCAAGGGCCGGGTTACGGCGTTTGGCAATATGGTCATAATAGGTTGACGGGGCAATTGGCAGAACTTTGCAAATCGGCTCGACCCCGTAGACCTGTCTGTGATCATCAATGAAACCAATCATTTCCTGAACGGGCGCCCAAAACATCTGGCTCGCTCCGCCTGTGCAAAATAAGCGCTGGCCTTGCGCAGGATCTCGTTGGCCTGACGAAGTTCACGGTTCTCCCGCTCAAGAGCCTTCAGCTTCCCGGCGACATCAGAGGGAACTCCAGCCCTGGTCCCGCCATCCACTTCCGACTTCTTGACCCATTCATTCAACGAATGCGCCGAGCAGCCGATCTTGCCTGCTTTCGATGAAACAGCCGCCCAGCGGGACGGATGTTCGCTCTCCTGATCCAGAACCAGCCGCACCGCGCGGGCACGGACTTCCGGTGAAAATGTGTTCGTTGTCTTGTTCGTCATGGCTCCACTTTCTCACGAGTTGGAGCCTCCGGCAAACCCGGGGCGGTTCAAGGTGCTTGGGACGAGACCTGCTGTAATCGGATGGGCGTTTAGCTCAGCGGGAGGATTCAGCAAGGCAATAGCCTTGCGACTGCGTTGACCGTTCACATGAAACAGTGCATTCTGTGTGAACGTGTGAACGTGTGAACGAAACTATGGTTCTGCCAGGCGGGTGTTTCAGTCAAAGCCCTTGTAAATCAAGGTATCGGATGGTGGGCGTGACAAGGATCGAACTTGTGACCCCTACGATGTCAACGTAGTGCTCTCCCGCTGAGCTACACGCCCATCCGATGGGCGGCATAGACCACATGATGGGTTGCCGCGTCAATAGGGTTTTTGCGTAAACATGCAGTTTGCCGAAGGCCATGGAATGGGCCCCCTGTACTTCAGGCTTTCAGGCCTCATGCCGCCAGCATCTTGTTGACTTCATCCACCAGGTCGCGCAGGTGGAATGGCTTGGACAGCACCTTGGCATCCTTTGGCGCACGCGAATCAGGGTTCAGCGCAACGGCTGCAAAGCCGGTGATGAACATGACCTTGATATCCGGATCCAGTTCGGTGGCGCGGCGGGCCAGCTCTATTCCGTCCATTTCCGGCATGACAATGTCGGTCAGCAGCAGCGAGAATGGCTCTTCCCGAAGGCGGTCATAGGCGCTTGCGCCATTGTCATAGGACATAACCTTGTAGCCGGCCTTTTCCAAAGCCTTCACAAGAAAACGGCGCATGTCATTGTCGTCTTCGGCGAGGAGAATTTTTTGCATCATCATGTGTTACCGATATTCTGTGCGAAGGTTATGGATTTGCAGCATTTCCAGCATAACTGACCCATCGTAAATTAAGGGTGAACAGCTGTGAAACGTCCTGTCACGAAGTTAACATACCGGGGTTTTGCATGGCTGCAAATCCCCAATATGCGCATATGGACTTCATGGCGGCCAACTGGCAACATGGGCGAAGCAGTTTCTGGCAATATGGTAAAGGGGATCCATGATCGATACGTTCGGGAATTCAGAGCATTTTGAAATTCTGGAGCCGCACCGGCATCTGATTCCTGTTGTGCTGAATTCACCCCATAGCGGTCGCCGGTATTCGCAGCGTTTTCTGGAGCAGGTGCGGCTGGATGGTATGGCCATCCGCCGGTCAGAGGATCATTATGTTGACGAACTGTTCGGTCCGGCCATCGGTCTGGGTGCGCCCATGCTTGTTGCGCATTTTCCGCGCGCGTTTATGGATGTGAACCGGGAACCCTACGAGCTTGATCCCCGCATGTTTGAAGGTGCCTTGCCACCCTTTGCCAATATCAATTCCATAAGGGTTGCCGGCGGTCTGGGAACCATTCCGCGCATTGTCGCTGAAAATATGGAAATCTATCGCCGCCGGTTTCCGGTGGAGGAAGCGCTCTTGCGCGTGGAGATGATCTACAAGCCCTATCATGCGGTGCTGCGCAAGCTGATTGCCCGGACACATGTGCATTTCGGCCATGCCCTGCTGATTGACTGCCACTCCATGCCCGGTAATATCCGCCCCTCGGGCCACAGTCTCAAACCGGATTTCATTGTCGGCGACCGCTATGGTACCAGCGCTTCTGCCGAGATTTCCCGCACGGCCCTGCATATTTTGCAGGACATGGGATTCAATGCCGTTCGCAACAAGCCTTACGCCGGCGGTTTTATCACCGAACATTATGGCCGCCCTGCACGCGGCCTGCATGCACTGCAGATCGAAGTCAATCGCGGTCTTTATATTGATGAGGCTACGCTGGTGAAAAAGCCCGGTTTTGCCCGTCTTTCGCAGCAGATTTGCGATTTTGTCGCAACACTGGCGCAAGCCGTTGTTACACAGAACAACACGACAGCTCTGGCTGCCGAGTAGGGCGGCTCCCGTTACCTTTCAGACGTGTTCTCCATGCCTGAAACCCCTGCCGTGGTGCCGCAATTGAAAAGTGCACTGCCGGGATGGCCTGAATAAAAAAACCGCGCCGTTGGGCGCGGTCAAATCTAGGGAGGAAACACCCGAGAAGGGTATTACAGCCAAGAGACTGTAAACATATTCTTAATTTTGCATTGCAGCATTGTCAAGCTAAAAATGAGGCAGATCACATTTATGTGCAAAACTTAGGCATTCAAACGGGTGTGTGTCTGGCAATTCCGGAATTGTTGGATGTCATGGCTGCTATGCGCTTGTCTGGCATGGTGTTCCCGGGCTATTGCAGGTCTTCGGCACCCTGTTTCCAGAAAGACCTGCCCCATGCTTCCAGACCGTGCTTTTTTTGACCGTCTTGCCGAGGTTGCCAAACGGGAAACCCTGCCGCGTTTTCGTATCGGAACCGATGTGGCCAACAAGGAGGCTGCCGGATTTGATCCTGTGACAGAAGGGGACCGGGCCGCCGAAACAGCGATCCGGACGATGATCGAGACGCATTTCCCGGATCATGGCATTCTGGGCGAGGAGCATGGCACTATCGGCCTCGACCGTGATTATGTCTGGGTCATCGATCCGATTGACGGTACCCGGGCGTTTATTTCGGGCGTTCCTGTCTGGGGAACCCTGATCGGTCTTTATCACAAGGGCCGGGCCATTATGGGCATGATGGATCAGCCTTTTACCGGAGAGCGCTATTTTGCCGATCAGGCGCAGTCCTTCTATTCAGGACCGGGCGGTGCGCGCATCAACAAGGTGCGCGACTGTGGCGACCTTTCAAAGGCGATCCTTTTTACCACATCACCACATATTTTCAATGCCTTGGACAAGCCGATCTATGAATCGCTGCAATCACGTGTCCGGTTGTTTCGCTATGGCTGTGACTGCTATGCCTATGTGCTTCTGGCTAGCGGGCATATTGATCTGGTAGTGGAAACCGAGCTGAAACCCTATGATGTCGGCGGTCTGATTGCCGTGATCGAGCAGGCAGGCGGGGTGATAACCACCTGGGATGGCGGGCGGCCGGAAATGGGCGGGCGTATAGTTGCCGCCGGGTCCGGTGCCGTACATGCGCAGGCGCTGGAATGGCTCAACAAGGTCTGATGGTCGCATATCAGGTCAGGTGCCGGAAACCGTGTCTGCCTGCAGATCGCTTGCGCCGGTTCCGGGAATAAAGGCCAGTGTGGCTGCCAGCGCCTGATTGCGATAGAGATCGCGCTCCTGAAAAATCTCGTGTCGGGCACCGTTGATCGGGATCAGACGGCCGGCACGAAAATATTGCGACAGGCGCTCAATGGCATGGAACGGCACAATCGGGTCGGCTGTGGCACCCAGCACAAGGGTCGGGATCATGATTGCGGAAAGGTGATCCGGTCTGTTAACCTTCTTGATGGCTGCAAACATTTCCGACAGCCAGCGTGCTGTCGGAGGACCGAGCGCCAGCTGCGGCTGTGCCTCTATCAGCGCCGCATAGCGGCCAAACCGGGCAGGGTCGGATGTCAGGGCATTGCCTTCAAACGGCCTTGCACCAAGGTCTTTTGACAATTGGCTTTTTCCAAAGCCCAGAATACAGGCTGTCCTGGCAATCAGGGCAATAAGCCATTGTGGTGCTTTCTGGCGGGCCAGACCGATAAACGGTGCCGTAACAACCATGCGCTCCACACGGTTTTGTATGTGAATTGCCGAGGAGAGAGCAATGAGGCCGCCCATGGAATGGGCCAGAATGAAGAAGGGCAGACGCGCATCCGGCAGGACGACATCATCTATAAAACGTTCGAGATCGTGCTGGTAATCCTGAAAACTGTCAACGTGCCCGGGTCTTTGGGCATTCATGAGGCGATCCGATCCGCCTTGTCCACGCCAGTCGAATGTGGCCACCCAGAGACCGGCGGCATTGAGCGCGGAGATGGTCTCGAAATATTTCTCGATACATTCATTGCGGCCCTGCAAAAGGATCATGGTGCCTCTGGCAGCTCCACTTTTGTTGCGAAACAGCGCGTAGCGCAGCCGTGTGCCGTCATAGGCTTTGAAATAGCCGGCCGTACAGTTTTTGGGAGCGGGATTTTCCGGCGTTTCAAACAGAATGCTGTCCATGTCAGATTATTCCGATTCCGGTGCGTGTGCAGTCGCCGACAACACATATTTGGCCCCTTGAAAAAGGTCAAAGAGAAACGGGTACACAGATTTCCCGGGGTCTGTATTTTTTTGTGAAAAAGCCTCTTGAAGCGGGCAAAACCACTTCCCATCTTGAATTCTGAAGGTGCCAAACGGGCCTTTGAACCGGTTTTGGGATTGCCGCATGGGCGGGATCTCCGGACCATTTGTTATCGCAACCGTCGCTCAAAGGAGGACACTATGCGTCACGTTGATTTTTCCCCTCTCTATCGTTCCACTGTTGGTTATGACCGGCTTTTCACCATGCTCGACAGTCTTGCCACGCCGGACACGGCTCAGACCTATCCGCCCTACAATATCGAGCGGACGGGTGAAACCACATACCGGATTTCCATGGCTGTTGCAGGCTTTGATGAACGCGAACTCAGCATCGAAGCGCGCCAGCATGCGCTGACTGTCAAGGGCGAAAAGCTGGATGAAGCCGACAGCGGATCCGAATTCCTCTATCGCGGCATTGCCAAGCGTGCATTCGAGCGCCGCTTCCAGCTTGCCGATTATGTGGAAGTTCGGTCTGCTACATTGAAAAACGGGCTTCTTCACATTGATCTTACACGCGAAATTCCAGAAGCCATGAAGCCGCGCAGGATTGCCATTGCCGCTGATGGTGTGGAACATCCAAAGGCGATTGAAGGTCAGGCATCGCTTCAGATCAACTGATCTGTCTGACACTTTGATGTGAATGAAGGCCCTGTCCTGACAAGGAACAGGGCCTTTTTGCAAGACGTGCTTTAGCGTTTGAAAATCCGCAACAGAAGTCTGTCCAGCGAAAGTACGCCTCCGCCTTTTACAACCAGATAAGCCAGGAGAAAGAGCCAGAGCGAACGCTGGTCCAGAATGGTGCTGTCCGGGAACCGGTCAAACAAGGCTCCAACGGTTTCGGAGCCGACCTGGTGGACAAAGACATCGACACAGGTTTGCACTGTGATGAATCCGATCATTCCAAGGGCTGCAATGCGGGTGAAGAACCCCAGCACCAGCATGAGCGGCAGCAAAAATTCCGTAAAGGTGCCAAGGGTAACGACGAGCCCCCACGGGAAAAACGGGATATTGGCGATGTCACCGCCTGCCGCTTCCACTGCAAAAGGTACGATCTGGTAATAGGCACCGTCCTGCAGATCGAGAAACCCCGCCCATCCCGGACCGACTTTGGTAAGGAAGGAGTTCAGAAAATAAAAATACAAGACCGCGAAAAAGGTGAGGCGCGCCAGAAACCCCAGCAGCCAGGGTTCAAGTGCCGCTTCCAGCGTCGTTACAGTCTGGCGGTAAAATGTTTGCACCTGTGCCGGAAAGCTCATGTTTCACCCCGTCTCTTCTGTTTTGATCTGTGAAAATACGCCGGCTGCAACCATGACAGCAATGGCTGCGGCAATGTCGAAACCGGCGACTTCTTCCATGGTTGCGGTTATCGCCTCTCCCAAAGTTCTGCCGGCCATCAGCGCGGACAGGAATGTCAGGCCGCCTGGCGGAAGATGGCGGATCTCCACGTCACACTCCGGCCGGGTCAACAGGCCAGCCTCGGGCTGAACCGGATCGAGACCTTCCAGACTGCTTCCTGAACGATCCCGCGAAAAAATGGTCACTGCGGCATGATCCGAAGCGAACAACCGGGTTGCCGGGTGCGGTGCAAAGCGCAGGTCAGCGAGATGTTCAGGACTTGCGGCTGCAAGCTCTGCGGGTGTCAGAACACGGCTGTCTGCGGCATGCCAGCTTTCCAGCCACAGCCATTCCAGCCTTGCTACCTCAGGCAGGAATGTCAAATGTCTTGCGTGTTCAAATTCGGCTATAAACGCGGGAAAGGTTTCGCCGTAACGAAAGATCAGCGGTGATACCGGTGGTGATTGCTGCACAAAGACACGGGCCATCGCGCGAAAGAATTCTGTGCCAACGAGGCGTTGAACGGTCGGGAAGTTGTCACCCAGCGCCGTTACCAGACCGGACATGACATTGTTGCGGTAGACGGCAAATCTCCGGGTGACCTTGCCATGGTCAGGTGCGATCACGCCCTCGGGAATCGCCCTGTCAGCATCCATCAGGCTCATGGCAAAATCACCATTGCCAAAAAATCTGTCACCCATGCCGTGCTCCCATGAGACAGGTTGCGGCATGACGATCGAGAATTACCTCTGCCAGTTGCGCCTCGCGGCGCAGGACAGGCCAGTCCGGCACATCATTATCCCATTCAATCAGGGTTGGAAGCGGGCCTGTTTGTCCTGTGACGATGTCGTAGAGGTTCCAGACAGCGTCGTCGACAGGCCGGTCATGCGCGTCGATCAAAATCCGCGCACCATCGTCATCCACGTCCCCGGCATGTCCTGCCAGATGAATTTCCTCCACCAGATGCAGCGGGAAATCTGAAAGATAGGCAATGGGCTCATAGGCGTGGTTGGTGGCCGACACCAGCACATTGTTGATATCCAGCAGCAGGCCACAGCCCGTTTTCGATGCGACCCGGCGAATGAAATCTGTTTCGCTCATGGTCGATTGCCGGAATGCCGTGTAGGTCGACGGATTTTCCAGAAGGATCTTGCGGCCAAGCCTGTCTTGAACCTGATCAATATGGTCAACGACACGTTGCAATGCCGGTTCGTCATAGGGAACCGGCAGAAGATCATTGTAATAGGTATTGTCATGGGTGGACCATGCCAGATGCTCGGAGACAAGGCCCGGCTCGTAACGGTCTGCAAGCGCTTTCAGGCGTGCCAGGTGATCCGGGTCAAGCCCGTCCTGACTGCCTATTGACAGGCCGACACCATGAATGGACAAGGGGAAATTCTGGCGCATCCTGTTCAGGATGCGATGGGGATGGCCACCGGCTCCCATATAATTTTCTGCATGCACTTCGAGAAAGCCAATCCTGTATCCATCGGCCAGGATGGAATCGGCGTGCTGTGTCTTGAACCCGGCACCAGCCCGAAGGGGCAGGGGCAAAGCGTCGAAGGTCGCCGTCGAGGCGAATGTCCGGTCTGCCACATCATACATGGAAATCTCCCGAATTTTCAGATGTACCATACCGCCGGATTGCTGGCAGTATGGTACAAAGCGCGATGGCGATCAGGCCGGAATGTCGCGTGTGAGGGCTTCGAGGGAACCGGTACGGCCGCCTTCGAGTTTCATTCCGGTGCAGGTGCCTGCCTCAACATATTTCCAGGAGTTGCCCTGAAAGTCGACCTTGGATGTTCCTGCGCATGTTGTGCCGGCACCCGCCGCGCAATCGTTCTTGCCTGCCAGGGCCACGCCATAGCATTTTTCCTTGTCGGCAGCAGCAGCTGTCGTTGTATTGGCAAGAAGCGTGACGCCGGTCAGGGCCAGGGCAACAGCGCCAGCAAGTGCAGATGTGTTTAAAACAGATGTATTGGACATAAAAGTCTCCGGTTTTTGTTTGCAATTCAGGTTTCAGGCAGAGCGTTTTCCCCTCTGGCAAAAACAAGATCGCAGATTGTCTGATCAATAGGAAGTAAAGTCATGGAGACGATTGATCGAAATTTCGTGAATGAACTTTCACCTATGATAACGCTTGCGTGAACTGACGGACTTCCTGTTGTGTAGTTGCAAAGCTTGTGACAAGGCGAACGAGAATATCATCAGCCGAAATGATGGCAGCAATCTCCGGATTGTGGGCCGGCCAGTCGTAAAAGGTGGCACCATTTGCCCGCAGCGTTTCGGCATTCGTCTTTTTCAGGATGGCGAAAACTTCATTGGCCACTGTTGGCCATGCCTGTCTTGCGGTTGGTGATGCATCCAGCCCGGCGCGCAGGGCATCTGCCATGCGGTTGGCGTGGCTGGCCATTTCCAGCCAGAGATCCTTTTCAAAATAGGCATGAAACTGCGCCGTGACGAAGCGGGATTTGGAAATCAGCTGGGCTGCCCGCTTGCGGATGAAGGGAAGGTCTTTTGCCTGCTCCGGGTTAAAGCAGACAATGGCCTCTGCGCACCAGCATCCGTTTTTCGTGCCGCCGAAGGAGAGGATATCGACGCCGCGCTTCCAGGTCATGTCCGCGGGTGTGCAGCCGAGGGCAACAAGGCCATTGGCAAAGCGGGCGCCATCCATATGCAGCGGCAGGCCATGGGCTTTTGCCACAGCTGAAATGGCATCGAGTTCGGCCAGGCTATAGACGGTTCCGGCCTCTGTTGCCTGTGTGACGGTGACAGCCATGGGCTGGCCCGAATGGATGAAACGGGCCGGATATTTCCCGATGGCCGCCTCCAGATTTTCCGGCTGCATTTTCCCGTCAGCGCCCGCTACAGGGCAAATGCGGGCAGACCCTGCAAAAAATTCCGGCGCACCGCATTCATCGGCTATGACATGTGCCTCTTCATGGGCAAAGACCACGCCACCTGTGCGGGCAAGACTGGCCAGCGAAAGCGCATTGGCAGCCGTTCCTGTGGAAACATAAAAAACCGCGACCTCCCGCTCGAAGAGGGTGCTGAAATGCCGTTCGACCGCCTTGTCATCCTCGCCTGATCCATAGGCTGGAACAAAGCCTGCGGATGCCTTCATCAGGTGTTCTGCAATGCGCGGGTGAACGCCTGCCCAGTTGTCAGATGCAAAATGCATGGAATCCCTTTCGATTGTCAAATTGGCGGGATGAAAGGAATGCAAGCCAATCCAGAGCGTGTCGTCTGGTCAGCATAAGGTATAAAATCGGGAATTCAACGGTCTCAAATGCTGCTGCTCAACACGAAATGGCTCATTGCAAAACAGCCCTGTTCCCGAGGCGCAAACGAAATGTTGTTTGCGACGGTGCTTTCATGCGATGCTGCGTTAATAATTTTGTCTGGTACCCTTGCGATTGCGGGAGGTTTCTGGCATAGAAACACTGAAATAGGACAGTAAGACTGTCCTATTTCAGTGTCGATGATTTTTTGCTGAATATCTCACTGGGCTTTTCCAGAATTTGGCACAGGATCGAAATTGTCCGGATTGTTTGTCTGTATGCTCCCGGCAATGGATCTTTGGACTTTTTTGCATTCGTCCGACGGAATTTCTGCCTTTGGCATGACTTTTGATTGTCTGTATGAATGTGAGGAATACGGCA
Organism: Rhizobiaceae bacterium; assembly: GCA_965247225.1. GTDB lineage: Bacteria > Pseudomonadota > Alphaproteobacteria > Rhizobiales > Rhizobiaceae > CBDFGT01. The sequence goes on from CBDFGT010000029.1 coordinate 99,981, forward strand.
AATTGCCGCATTGTGCGCGAGAGATTTTGTACATTCTCTGGTGTGCGGTGCGGATAAGCGAGGGGGTGCCTGGAAGGCAAGCCCGAAAACTTGAACCATCAGGAGAAGAGACGATGACGCAGCTTCCGCCATCTCACCCGCATTTGTTGTCGATGCCTGCGCCGGATGCAGACACGAACACCACTGTGTTTTCCAATGGTTACCCCCATAAACAGGGTCTTTACGATCCGCGCAACGAGCACGATGCCTGTGGTGTCGGGTTTGTGGCCCATATGAAGGGCGTGAAGTCTCACCAGATTGTTCAGGATGGTCTCTTCATTCTGGAAAACCTGACGCATCGCGGCGCTGTTGGCGCGGATCCCTTGATGGGTGATGGTGCCGGTATTCTGGTGCAGATCCCCGACCGGTTTTTCCGTGAAGAAATGGCAGTTCAGGGTGTGAGCCTGCCTGCTGCCGGCGACTATGCTGTCGGCTATGTTTTCATGTCACAAGATCCGGAAAAGCGCGCCCATTTCAAGTCGGTGATTGCTGATGTGGTCAAGGATGAAGGCCAGGTGCTGCTTGGCTTCCGCGATGTGCCGGTTGACAATGCGTCCTTGTCAAAGGCTCCCCATATAGCGGCAACCGAGCCGTTTCACGTCCAGGTTTTTATCGGCAAGGGTGATGCCTCTGCGAGCCAGGAAGCTTTCGAGCGCTATCTGTTCACCCTGCGCAAGGTGATTTCCAACCGGATTTATGCGGAAGCTTCCGGCGAAGATCAGGGCTTTTATTTCGTGTCACTTTCAACGACGACCGTAGTCTACAAGGGCATGTTCCTGGCCTATCAGGTTGCCGCCTATTACAAGGATCTGGCCGATCCCAGGTTTGAATCGGCGGTTGCGCTGGTTCACCAGAGGTTTTCCACCAACACATTCCCTTCGTGGAAGCTTGCGCATCCCTACCGGATGGTCGCGCATAACGGCGAAATCAATACATTGCGCGGCAATGTGAACTGGATGGCGGCCCGTCAGGCGTCCGTATCGTCCCCGCTGTTTGGTGACAATATTTCCAAGCTCTGGCCGATTTCCTATGAGGGACAGTCGGACACGGCCTGTTTTGACAATGCGCTGGAATTCCTCGTGCGTGGCGGCTACTCGCTTGCGCATGCCGTGATGATGCTGATCCCGGAAGCCTGGGGGCAGAACCAGTCCATGTCGCCGGAACGCAAGGCGTTTTATGAATATCATGCGGCGCTGATGGAGCCATGGGATGGCCCGGCCGCCGTTGCCTTTACTGATGGCCGCCAGATCGGTGCAACGCTGGACCGCAATGGCCTGCGTCCGGCCCGCTACATTGTTACCGATGATGACCGGGTGATCATGGCGTCCGAAGCCGGGGTTCTGCCGGTTCCCGAAGAGAGGATCCTGACCAAGTGGCGCTTGCAGCCGGGCAAGATGCTGCTGATCGATATGGAAAAGGGCCGGATCATTTCCGACGAGGAAGTGAAGTCCGATCTTGCCCAGTCGCATCCCTACCAGCAATGGCTGGGCAGATCACAACTGATCCTTGAGGATCTCAACCCGGTTGAGCCGCGTGCGCTCCGGCGCGATGTATCGCTTCTTGATCGCCAGCAGGCGTTTGGCTATACGCAGGAAGACACGAAGATCCTGATGTCGCCCATGGCGACAACGGGTCAGGAAGCCATCGGCTCGATGGGGACCGATACACCGATTTCAGCGATGTCCTCCAAGTCCAAGCTGCTCTACACCTATTTCAAGCAGAATTTCGCACAGGTCACCAACCCGCCGATTGACCCTATCCGTGAAGAACTGGTGATGAGCCTTGTCTCCTTCATCGGACCACGGCCGAACCTTCTGGATCACGCCGGTGCTTCGCATGCCAAGCGGCTTGAGGTGCGCCAGCCGATCCTCACCAATGGTGATCTCGAAAAGATCAGGTCCATCGGCCATACGGAGGAGCGTTTTGATACCAAGACGCTGGATTTCACCTATGATATTGCCCGCGGTGCCGAAGGCATGCCGGAAATGATTGACCGCCTGTGTGACCGTGCCGAGCAGGCCGTCAAGGGCGGGTACAATATTATCGTCCTGTCCGACCGCCAGATCGGTCCCGACCGTATTGCCATTCCGGCTCTTCTGGCAACGGCTGCCGTGCACCATCACCTGATCCGCAAGGGGCTGCGGACATCCGTTGGTCTGGTGGTGGAAACCGGTGAGCCGCGTGAAGTGCATCATTTCTGCTGTCTGGCAGGCTACGGTGCAGAGGCCATCAACCCGTATCTGGCCTTTGACACACTGATTGACATGCAGCATCGCGGCGAATTTCCAAAGGAGGTCTCCGAGGATGAAGTGGTCTATCGCTTCATCAAGGCCATAGGCAAGGGCATGCTCAAGGTCATGTCGAAGATGGGGATCTCTACCTATCAGTCCTATTGCGGTGCGCAGATTTTTGATGCCATCGGCCTGTCCAGCGCCTTTGTCGACAAGTTTTTCTTTGGCACGGCAACGATGATCGAAGGTGTTGGCCTGAACGAAATTGCGCAGGAAACGGTCAGCCGTCATACGGCTGCCTTCGGCAATGATCCGGTTCTGGCCACGACACTTGATATTGGCGGTGAATATGCCTATCGCATGCGGGGTGAAGGTCATGCCTGGTCCCCGGATGCCGTGGCTTCGCTGCAGCATGCCGTGCGTGGCAACAGCCAGGAACGCTATCGCGAATTTTCAAGGATGGTCAATGAATCCAACTTGCGAATGAATGCGATCCGCGGGCTTTTCTCCATAAAAGATGCCTCGGCTCTTGGACGTACACCGATCTCCATTGATGAGGTCGAGCCTGCGGTCAATATCGTCAGGCGTTTTGCCACGGGTGCGATGTCTTTCGGTTCGATCAGCCGTGAGGCGCATACGACACTGGCCATTGCGATGAACACGATTGGCGGCAAATCCAACACAGGGGAAGGCGGCGAGGAATCTGACCGTTACCTGCCGGATGCCGATGGCGTTGTTCCGCTGGAACGGTCGGCCATCAAGCAGGTTGCATCCGGACGTTTTGGTGTGACTGCCGAATATCTGGTCAATGCAGACATGCTGCAGATCAAGGTGGCACAAGGTGCAAAGCCGGGTGAGGGCGGGCAGCTTCCGGGCCACAAGGTGGATGCAACCATTGCCAAGACCCGGCATTCCACTCCGGGTGTCGGCCTGATTTCACCGCCGCCGCACCATGATATCTATTCGATCGAGGATCTGGCGCAGCTGATCTACGATCTCAAAAACGTCAATCCTGCGGCTGATGTGTCGGTCAAGCTGGTATCCGAAGTGGGTGTTGGAACGGTGGCTGCCGGTGTTGCCAAAGCCCGTGCCGATCACATTACCATTTCCGGCTATGACGGCGGCACAGGTGCATCTCCGCTGACATCCCTGAAACATGCCGGTTCCCCATGGGAAATCGGTCTGGCCGAAACACACCAGACACTGGTGCTCAACGGGTTGCGCTCGCGCGTGGCACTGCAGGTCGATGGTGGCCTGAAGACCGGTCGTGACGTGATCATCGGTGCGCTTCTCGGCGCGGATGAATTCGGCTTCTCCACGGCACCTTTGATTGCTGCCGGCTGTATCATGATGCGCAAGTGCCATCTCAATACCTGTCCGGTTGGCGTGGCGACGCAGGATCCGGTGTTGCGCAAGCGTTTCAAGGGCGCACCCGAACATGTCATCAACTACTTCTTCTTCGTTGCCGAAGAAGTGCGTGAAATTCTGGCGTCGCTCGGGGTCTCGAAGTTTGATGAAATCATCGGCCAGTCCGAACTTCTGGAGCGCGATGCGATGATCTCGCACTGGAAGACCAAAGGTCTTGATTTCAGCCGGATTTTCTACAAGGTGGATGCCGAAAAGAATGCGACCTTCTGGACAGAAAAGCAGAACCACCCGATCCACGACATTCTGGACCGGGAGCTGATTGCCAGGGCGCAACCGGCCCTGGAGAACAAAACGCCGGTGAAGTTTGAAGTACCGATCCGCAACCTCAACAGATCTGTCGGAGCCATGCTTTCGGGCGAACTTGCCAAGCGCTACAGGCACAAGGGCCTGAAGGACAATACCATTGACGTGACCCTGCGTGGTACGGCAGGCCAGTCTTTCGGGGCTTTCCTTGCCCATGGTATTACCTTCAACCTGGTCGGTGACGGCAATGACTATGTGGGCAAGGGGCTTTCAGGCGGGAGGATTATCGTTCGTCCGCCGGAAAACAGTCGGCTGAAATCGGAAAAGTCGATCATTGTCGGAAATACCGTTTTGTACGGTGCCATTGCCGGAGAATGCTACTTCCGTGGTGTTGCAGGCGAGCGATTTGCCGTGCGCAACTCCGGTGCCGTTGCTGTCGTCGAGGGCGTGGGTGACCACGGCTGCGAATATATGACCGGCGGTGTGGTTGTGGTGATCGGTGAAACAGGACGCAACTTTGCGGCCGGCATGTCTGGCGGCGTGGCCTATGTTCTCGATGAGGCCGGTGATTTTGCCCAGCGCTGCAACATGGCAATGGTCGAGCTTGCACCTGTGCCGGAAGAGGATGACATGCTGGAACAGCTGCATCACCATGGCGGCGATCTGGCGCACAAGGGCATGGTGGACGTGTCCGGCGACATGACCCGGCATGACGAGGAAAGGCTGTATCAACTGGTCTCCAACCATCAGCATTATACAGGCTCTGAGCGTGCCAAGCATATACTTGAGCATTGGGCAGAGTTCCGTCCGAAATTCCGCAAGGTCATGCCGGTTGAATACCGGCGTGCGCTCGAAGATATGGAACGGATGAAGACCATGGAGGCTGCGGAGTAAGGCAAATGATCATTACAACAACCAGCACCATCGAGGGCAAAACTATAGCCGCGTACAAGGGTATTGTGACCGGTGAAGCCATTCTCGGGACCAATATCTTTCGCGACCTGTTTGCCGGTATCCGCGATCTGGTCGGTGGCCGGTCGGGGTCTTATGAAACAGTACTGCGGGATGCGCGCGAAACGGCCCTGAAAGAACTTGAAGATCAGGCACGGTCTTTGGGTGCAAACGCCATTCTGGGTGTCGATATTGATTATGAAACGATTTCTTCCGGTTCCAGCGGCTCGATGCTGATGGTTTCGGCATCAGGTACAGCAGTGATTGTACGGTAAGGGGATAGCAATGGGCAAGGTTACAGGTTTTATGGAAATTGACCGGCAGGTGGCAAAGTATCAGCCTGCTTCTGACCGTATCAGGCATTTCCGCGAATTCAACATTCCCATGTCCGAGCCGGAAGTACAAAAACAGGCTGCCCGCTGCATGGATTGCGGCATTCCCTATTGCCATGGTGAAACGGGGTGTCCTGTTCATAACCAGATCCCTGACTGGAATGACCTCGTTTACAACAACAATTGGGAAGAGGCGATCCGCAACCTGCATTCGACCAATAATTTTCCGGAGTTTACCGGTCGTGTTTGCCCGGCACCCTGCGAGGAAGCCTGCACGCTGAATCTGGAAGATGCGCCGGTCGCCATCAAAACCATCGAACAGGCTATTGCCGACAAGGCCTATGAAATGGGCTTCATTGTTCCTCAGCCCGCAACGGTTCATACCGGCAAGCGCGTGGCCGTTATCGGTTCCGGCCCTGCCGGCATGGCAGCGGCGCAGCAACTGGCGCGTGCCGGTCATGAAGTGCATGTCTATGAGCGCGAGAGCAAGGCTGGTGGTCTCCTGCGCTTCGGCATTCCTGATTTCAAGATGGAAAAGAACTTCATTGATCGTCGTGTCGAGCAAATGAAGGGCGAAGGTGTGACATTCCATTACGGGTTCAACGTTGGTGTTGACCTGCCGATGGAAAAGCTGGCAGCAAACCATGATGCGGTTTTATATTGCGGCGGTTCGGAAACTCCGCGTCCAGCCGGTATTCCGGGCGTTGAGTTGCACGGTGTACATGATGCCATGCCGTATCTTGTGCAGCAGAACAAGCGCGTTGGTCGCGAAGCGATTGACAGTGTTGGCTGGCCAGCCGACCCTATCCTTGCCGGTGGCAAGCATGTGGTGGTTGTCGGTGGCGGTGACACGGCATCTGACTGCGTCGGAACGGCCTTCCGTCAGGGTGCCGTGAAAGTCACCCAGCTTGATATTCGTCCTCAGCCGCCTGAAAAGGAAGACAAGCTGGCTGTCTGGCCGTTCTGGGCCACGAAAATGCGCACCTCGTCTTCGCAGGCGGAAGGTGCCGTGCGCGAATTCCAGGTGGGTACTCTGGCCTTTGTCGGTGAAGACGGTGTCCTGACTGGCGTAAAGTGCTGCGAAGTTGATGAAAAGCGCAAGCCGATTGCCGGTACAGAGTTCATCATCAAGGCCGATCTCGCCTTCATCGCCATCGGATTTTCCGGTCCTTACAAGGACAGCGTTGTGAAGGATCTGGGAGAAAAGCTGGCGATCCATGTGGACCGTCGCGGTTCGACGAATGTGGTTGCCAATGACAAGGATTATCGTACCAGCGTGGACAAGCTCTGGGCTGCCGGTGACGTGCGGCGTGGTCAGTCGCTGGTGGTCTGGGCCATCCGCGAAGGTCGCCAGGCGGCCCGCGCCATTGACGAGGCCCTGATGGGCGCGAGCATTCTGCCGCGATAGGTTACCCTGCATGCCAGGGTTGGTCTTATCTGTAAAAAGGGTGATGTTCCGGCATCGCCTTTTTTGTTGAATTCAGTTTTTGATTTTGCTGACCGGCATTCTAAAATCATCGACCCGCCCGGCAGGGGCATCCGGTGTCTTGCCACTGACAACCAGTATATCTCTGGGTGACATGCTGACCGATGTCGTTATTTTCATGTCTCCGAGCAACTGGCCTGCACCGTCCATATCCGGATCGGACAATGCAACGGGTGGAGTACGAACAACGCGCTCATTTTCAATCGGCGGCAGGGTGAGGAGATCCGGCAGGTTGCCGGCACCGATAATATTGGACAAAGGGTCTGCGGAAGAGCCCAGCAATTTGCGGGCAGGTTTTTCAACATAGAAGGCCATTTTGCGTTTCCCGGCTTTCGTCAGACCAATGCCATCTGCCGGTCGCAGGCGCACTTGCTGGCCGTTGATATCAGAACCGGTGACCACAAACTTTCCGGCTTCGTCAACGAAGCCATCCCATATGTCGACAAATTCCCCCGCAAGCCTTTGTGCGCCTGTACGGAAAACGCCATTGAGCGTGATAGCATCGGCTGTCATTGCCGGTGATGCGAAAGAAGGCAGGCCCACCCACAAGACATCAATATTGCGGGCTTTTGCAATCTGTATGATCGCATCGACCCGGTTTTGATATTCCGCATTCCATTCCGGAGACAGGAATTTGGCCTTGATGTCGCCGATGCGCATTTGCTGGCGGTCATTGGCTCCCAGCATGACGATCAGAAGGACGGGATTGACCCTGTCAAGCGTTGCGGGAAGGGTGGAAGCCCAGTCATAATAGTCCTTGCGCACAAGACCGGAGGAAGCATTCGTCTGTGATTCAACAATAATTCCCGGTGCCGATTCAAATGCCGCAGTTAAGCCGTCGGCCAGCCCGTTGGCCAGAAAATCGCCAATGACCAGCACTTTGCGGGCATCCGACAATTTTGCCAAAACCACAGGCATCTCGGGATTGCCAACAGAAAGGCCCTCTGCCGGCACAGTTCTTATCTGGCGAGGCTGCTTTTTATCAGCCTTGGCTGCGGCAGGAGCGTCCGTTTTTTTGCCAAACAGAATTTCAAAAAGGGTCTTAGGCTTTTGCGGCGCTTCCTGGGCGAGAACCAGCGAGGGGTTGGCCAGCAAGGCAATGCACAGGATGGCGGACAGGACCGGCAGCAGGAATTTTACGGTAAACACACAGACTGTGCGGCTGTTGTTACGCTTTGGCATAGGCCCTGTCTTCCGTTTTTGCATCTGGCCTTTCCGGTGTTCATTGATAGCCCAAGGCTCGCAACAATGTTTGGGACGGCTTGCCGTCCACTGTCAAGCCGTTGCGTTGCTGAAATGCCTGAATGGCAGAAGCAGAACCCGAGCCCAGATTGCCATCCACTTCGCCTTCATAATAGCCGAGCTCTTTCAGCCGTGCCTGAACAGAGAATTTCTGCTTGATATCCAGCGTGCCCTCAGGGCGTGGCCATGAGGATTGCATGCCGCCGTAGCCTGCCAGTTCGTCTGCCAGGAGGCCAACACCCAGTGCATAGGCATCTGAGGCATTATAGCGTTTGATCACAAAAAAATTCCTGGTCATGAGAAAGCCCGGACCTTCAGCGCCTGCCGGGAGTTTCAGTTCAGCGCGGTCAGCGCCATTTTTGAACCCCTTGCCATTGGGGCGTGCAAAACCCAGTTTTGCCCAGTCGGACAGTGTCCTGGTCTGTCCGGCATATTTTGCAGCTGTTGCCGGAGGTACAACCTCATAACCCCATGTCTTGCCCTGTTGCCAGCCGTTTTTTGCCAGAAGGTTGGCGGTTGCTGCCAGTGCGTCGGGAATCGAATTCCAGATATCCCTGTGTCCGTTTCCGTCCGCATCGATGGCATAGAGCTGGTAACTTGTCGGTATAAACTGGGTATGGCCCATGGCACCTGCCCACGAGCCTGTGAGGCCCTTGCGGTCAATGTCGCCATTCTGGAGGATTTTCAGTGCTGCGATCAACTGGGTTCTGGCAAATTTGGCGCGTTTCTTGTCGGCATAAGCCAGTGTTGCAAGCGCCTGCGGTACATAGTGCAGACGCTCGGTCTTTTCCAGAACGGCTCCGTAATTGGATTCCATGGACCAGATGGCCAGCATGATGTTGCGGTCAACGCCGAAATGGCGTTCCAGGGCGCGCAGGGTCGACTGATGTTTGGCGGCCATCTCGCGACCGATCCGCACGGTATAGGGGTTTACGCGGGAATCCATATAGTCCCAGATCTTGGATTTGAATTCCGGCTGGTATTGTGCCTTCTGCAACACGTCGAGATCCGGTTCCGTAATGCCCCTGAAGGCATAATTATAGGTCTTTGCGGTCACGCCATTCTGCATGGCGACTGGTGCAAAATCCGCAATCCATTTCTGAAAACCGATGTCGGCTGCAGCAGGTGATACCGAGGTCAGCGCCAGAAGGAATCCCGCCAAAATCTGCCGCGCATTTCCTGAAATCCGGTTTCTGATCATGTGTCTGTCTTTCCGCTTCTCAATTGACTGTTTGCGATATCGCATGATGGCCGGAATCCTATCAAAATCAGGTCAACAAACTCTTTACCATAGAAAAGGCTTGCCGTCTGCGTTAGGAAAAAATAAGAAAATTTCGTCTAGGTGTGCTGCAGAAATATTTTGGCAATAAGAAATACATTAAACAGGGAAATGATTATGGGATCGAATTCAAAAGTAAAAAAAGCAGTTTTTCCGGTGGCCGGACTTGGTACCCGCTTTCTTCCTGCAACCAAAGCTGTACCGAAGGAAATGTTGACTGTCGTGGACAAACCAGTCCTGCAATATGTTGTTGACGAAGCTATTGAGGCGGGCATCGAACATTTTGTTTTTGTGACAGGTCGCAACAAGGGCGTGATCGAAGATTATTTTGATATCCAGTTTGAACTGGAAGCGACATTGAAAGAACGCAACAAGAAGGCCGAACTGACCCTGCTTGAGGGCATTTTGCCGAAGGCCGGCACCACAAGCTTCACCCGTCAGCAAGAACCGCTTGGTCTTGGCCATGCCGTGTGGTGCGCACGTGACATTGTCGGCAACAATCCTTTCGCCGTTTTGCTGCCAGACATGATCATGAAGTCAGATGTCGGCTGCATGAAGGGTATGGTTGAACTCTACTCCAAATCCGGGGGTAACATTATCGCCGTTGAGGAATGCCATCCTGACATGGCACATAAATACGGCATTGTGGGCGTAGGTGAAACAGTTGCCGACGGATTCCGTATCACGCAAATGGTGGAAAAGCCCGCCAAGGGAACAGCGCCTTCCAATTTCTTCGTCAATGGCCGCTATATCCTGCAGCCCGAGATCTTTGGCATTCTGGAAACCCAGGAGCGCGGTGCCGGCAACGAGATTCAGCTCACAGACGGCATGTTGAAGCTGTCGGACATTCAGGATTTCTTCGGCTATCACTATAAAGGTGCTACATATGACTGCGGCATGAAAGAAGGTTTCATTCTCGCCAATGTTGCCTTTGCGCTGTCGCGCGATGATATCCGTCCGGGTGTGGAGGCCGATCTGAAGGCCTTGCTTGCCGCGCTGAAATAGGCTTTGGCTGCCGCAGGATCTGAAAGCCCGGATATGGTACCAGTCCGGGCTTTTTGTGTTTTGATTTCAGCGTTTGAGTGTCAGACCAATACCAGCACGCCAGGTCTTGTTGTCTGTTGTTGCATTTTTCGTGGTCGTCAGGTCGTAGCCCAGATCGCCGGTCAGATCGAGGTACCGGTTCAGGCCCCAGGTCAGACCTGCTGTTGTTGCCCAGATGGTCTGATCACCGGTGAGACTGTTGTCCGGATAGTCACGGATTGTCGCAGAACCCGTCATGCGGGCCAGCAGATTGCTGGAAATCTCATGGCTTATGCCTGCATTGGCTTGCCAAGAAACCGAACCGCTGACACCTGCCTGCGTTGACGGGTCAACGGTCGTGGACAGGCCCAGTGTAAGGTCTGTACCGCGCAGCGGTGACCATGTGGCATTGCCTTCGATACCAAAGGTATCAATGGATGAAAGTCTTGAATCATCCAGATCGGTTTTTTTGTAGGCTAGTGCAATTTCACCCCTGGATTTTTCGCCCAGATCCACTTCAAAACCGGCTTTCAGTCCATAATTGTAAGCGGAGCGATTGTAACCGCTTGCATCAGTTTCCTGATCATAGCGTATGCGACCGGCGGAAGCCTCCAGAAACGGAATCAGGGCGGGAGACAGTTCGTAGCCGATCCGGGCGCGCAAAAGCGCTGTCGTCTGATTGCGGTCTTTCTGGGACAAAAGTGCGCCACTTGACGCGGTGGCATCGCCATACATGCTGCGCGACAGTTCAATGGCAGTCGTGCCGCGCAATATGCCAAAATCCCTTGTGACGGCCGCGCTGCCTGACAGTGTATGGACGCCCGATTGCACCGTGACATCGGAAAGAGCGTTCGGATCATTGGCGTCTGTGCGACTGAAATTATATCCGGCCTTGATCGTGGCGGTTGTATCGCGGGTTACATCTATGCGCAATGTGCCGTCGAGATTGAAGGCTGGCTTTGTGCCGCCCGTTCCTGCAATGTTTTTCTGCCAGGTACCGGCACCATTGATCACCAGTTCATGCTGCGACCAGTCCGATGTCAGGCTGCCTTTCAACCCGCTTTCGAGATAGGTCCGGGAGCTTGCCGTATCGCCTGTCGTTACCTGTTCATATTGCAATTGCTGGCTGAAGGACGGGCGGAAGACAAAGCTTCCAAAGCGCATGCCTGCTGTTTCGCCCGGCTTGAGCGGGGATCTGGTCGTAACATCGTTCAAATCCTGCTCCGGCAAGTTCTGGCGACCCAAACCTGCGCGGTCCTCAAGGGTCAGGGGTCTGACCTTGCCAGGCATTTCAGGAATTTCCGGGAGTGCTGTTTTTTTGATGGCTGTAGAGGTTGTCACCAACGGATCTGTACTATCCGTCGAGGCGTCCTGACCGTCGGTTGACACGGTCCCGGTCAGGGGTTGCAGAAATTGCGTACTGGCAATGGATTGGGCATGGGCTGCCTGAATTTGTGACAACAGGAAGCCTGCGACACAAAGTGCCAGCACGACTGCCGGTGTTCCTTGCGGAACCCGGCGCAATTTTCCAGTCCTGACAATCATGAACCTGATCCGGTGGGCGCTTCCAAAGTGTTACCGAACCGTAAAGGCACATAGTTAAAGCTTCGTTAATCTGCCATAATTCCCTGTTGAGATGAAATTTCTCACAAGAATTTCCAGTTTTGCAAAGGTCATGGCATGCAGAAAATTGCACGTGCAGTTCGGCATGGCCTTCTGGCGGTGTCGGCCATGTTGGTCTTTATCGTTTTTCTTTATGTTGCGGCGGTCCGCTACGCCGATCCGGCACTTTTTCCTGTGCGGGCAGGCGACGATACAGGCAATGCTTACCGGTTGCAGCCTGAAAACAGCCTCCCGTACAATGACCCATAATGTAAAAATTCCATATTGGACAACAGGCACGGAAAACGCTAACGGTCTGCCATGATAAAACGGGCTATCACCATGAATGAAACCGGCGCAATTGCGTCTGCAGTGCGCACCGTCGAAACGGAAATGCAGGGCCTGTCTTCGCTTGCCAAAGCGCTGGATGGCGAACTTGCCGCTGGCTTCTGCGCTGCCATTTCAGCGATCGGTGCTATCAAAGGCCGGGTGATCGTGACCGGGATTGGCAAAAGCGGCCATATCGGCGCAAAAATTGCCGCTACGTTTGCGTCCACCGGTACACCGGCATTTTTTGTCCATCCGGTTGAGGCAAACCATGGCGATCTCGGCATGATCGGGCATGATGATGCTATTCTGGCGATGTCGTGGAGCGGAGAAAGTATCGAGCTTGGCGGCATTGTTTCCTATTCGCGCCGGTTCCATATACCCCTGATTGCCATGACGGCGGGAGAAACCTCCACACTTGCGCGGGAAGCTGACATTCTGCTTTTGATGCCAAGGGAGCTTGAGGCCTGTCCACACGGGCTTGCACCAACAACATCCACATTGATGCAACTGGCTCTCGGCGATGCGCTGGCTGTTGCGCTTCTGGAGGCACGCGGCTTTACCGCCGGGGATTTCAAAGTGTTTCATCCCGGCGGAAAACTGGGTGCCATGCTGTCGCATGTGGCCGATATCATGCATACAGGTGATAAAATTCCTGTGGTGCCCAGAGGCACATTGTTGCCGGAGGCAGCCTCCGTCCTGTCGAAAAAGCGGTTCGGCTGCGTTGGGGTTGTGAATGCGGATGGCTCGCTGGCAGGCATTATCACCAATGGAGATCTTGCCCGCAATATGGACCGTGACCTGTCAACAGTCGCGGTTGACGATATCATGATCCGCAGCCCGAAGACCGTGCGCGGCAGCACATTGGCAACAACCGCCATGGCGCTGCTCAACGACCACAATATTTCCGCCTTGATTGTGATCGACGATCACAATCATCCCGTCGGTATCGTGCATTTCCATGATCTTCTGCGTATTGGGGTGGCCTGACAGACCGCAGATCGACCATCAAATCTTTTCTACAAGCAGATCCCGGCCTGAACTTGCTGTGATCTTTACCTGCGTTCCGGCGGGCATGTCCGGTCCCGTTACGCTCCAGGTCGTGTCATCAAGCCTGATGCGACCGCGACCCTGTTCAATGGGTTCTTTCAAAAGTGCAGTTCTGCCGACCAGACTTTCACCGCGCCTGTTGAGAAAAGGTTCGCTTGTGACCGTTTCCGTTCTGGCAACGATCCTGCGCCCGATCAAGATGGCCGCCACGGAAAGGGCGGCAAAGACCAGAGCCTGCACCTCCCAGATCCAGAAGCCGGTTTCCCACAGGGCGAGCGATACCAGGCCGGTTGCAATGGCTGCCATGCCAATCCAGACCAGAAAGACACCGGGAACCATGAGTTCCAGTGCCAGCAAAACCAGACCCAGAACCCACCAGGCCCAGGGGCCAAGCTCAACGACCATTCTGGCAATCATGGATCATGCCTCCGGATCACGGGAAAACGGGTTGGTGACAGGCGTTGTGCGAATGGCCGGTTTTGCCTGCCGCGGGGCCTGCTGGCCATCATCACCCTTTCCAAACACGTCCCTGGCAATAGCGCCAATACCCCCCAGGGAACCGATCAGCGAGGAGGCCTCAAACGGCATCAGCACGATCTTGGAATTGGGCGCTGTGCCGATCTTGCCCAGCGCTTCGGTATATTTCTGTGCCACGAAATAGTTGATGGCCTGCACATCTCCGGCGGCAATGGCTTCAGAAACCATTTTTGTGGCCTTGGCTTCTGCTTCCGCCAGACGCTCGCGGGCTTCGGCATCCCGGAATGCGGCCTCGCGCTGGCCTTCGGCCTGCAGGATGGCCGATTGCTTGGCACCTTCGGCCCGCAGAATCTGCGCATTGCGTGCGCCTTCGGCTTCCAGAACCTGTGCACGCTTTTCGCGTTCGGCCTTCATCTGGCGTCCCATGCTTTCCACCAGATCCTTGGGAGGCTGGATGTCCTTGATTTCAACACGGGTAATCTTGATGCCCCATGGGCTGGCAGCCTCATCGACGACATGCAACAGCTTGTCGTTGATGGTTTCACGGTTGGACAGAAGCTCGTCAAGATCCATCGATCCCATGACGGAGCGGATATTGGTCATGGTCAGGTTCAGGATCGCCACTTGCAGGTTGGAAACCTGATAGGCGGCCTGGGCCGCGTTCAAAATCTGGTAGAAGGCAACAGCATCGGCAGAAACCGAGGCATTATCGCGTGTTATGACTTCCTGCTGGGGAACATCAAGCACCTGTTCCATGACATTCATTTTCGCGCCTATACGGTCAACGAACGGGAGAATGATATTCAGGCCCGGTTCCATGGTGCGCGTGTAACGCCCGAAGCGTTCCACCGTGTATTGATAGCCCTGCGGTACCGTTTTGACACCTGCAAACAATACGAGGATCACCAGCACAACCAGCGCGATGACAACAATATCAGGCCCTGCAAAATTCATTGTCTTTCTCCCTTTTGTGCGAAATGTGCACATGGTTTTGACAATGATGTAAGCACCGCACCAGGTATTTACAAGCTTGGAGAATTTTCAGGGCGGTCCAGCCGTCACACCCAGCCCTTGAGTTCATTGCGGACAATCTTTTCCAGAACGGCCATGCCGCCCGGGCTGTCATTCAGACATGGGATATGGGTGAATTTTTCGCCGCCATTGTGGTGGAAAATCTCCCCTGCTTCCCCTGCAATTTCCTCAAGCGTCTCCAGACAGTCGGACACAAAGCCGGGATTGATAATGGCGATGCGCCTGATGCCGTCTTTTGCCAGTTTTTCAACCGTCTTGTCGGTATAGGGTTGCAGCCATTCTTCCGGTCCGAAGCGCGACTGGAAGGTGATCATGAACTGGTCCTTCGACAGGCCCAGCTTCTCGCGCAACAGCCGTGCTGTCTTCATGCACTGGCAATGGTAGGGATCGCCTTTTTTGAAATAGCTCTGCGGTATGCCATGGAACGAGGCGATGATTTTTTCAGGCTGCCAGTCGAGCGTTGCCAGATGCGTGGTGACGGAACTGGCAAGGGCATCAATATAGACCGGGTCATCATGGTAGGGCGGCACGGTGCGCAAGGCCGGCTGCCAGCGCATGGCCTGCAAGGCCTCAAAAGCCTTGTCGTTAACGGTCGCGGTGGTGGCGGCTGCAAATTGCGGATAGAGCGGAAACAGAAGGATACGCTCGCAGCCGACATCCTTCAGCCTGTTAATCCCGGTGGCAATGGACGGCTGGCCATAGCGCATGCCCCAGTCCACGATCACATCAGGGTATTCCGCCAGCGCCGCCGCCAGACGATCTGACTGGTTGCGCGTATAGGTTCGCAGCCAGCTTTCATTCAGATCCCTGTTCCATATCTGCTCGTAGGCCTTGCCGACCTTTCCGGGTCTTGTGTTGAGAACAATACCGTAAAGAACGGGATACCAGAGCCAGCGTGTCCACTCTATCACGCGCCTGTCGGAGAGAAATTCTTTCAGGTAGCGCCGCATCGACGTGTAATCGGTGCCATCCGGTGTTCCCAGATTGACCAGGAGAACGCCGACTTTTCCGGTTTTGACAGGCGGATGGTCTGCAGGCAAATGCGATTGGGTCATCAGAATCATTTTCCTTGCGAAAGCTCACGCCAATTTAGGGCAGTGCTGTGCGGGTTCAACCATATCGCATCACAGAATATCAAAAGACCGGTCCAGACTTGCTGGCCGGCCCGTTATGTCTTGCCTTGTACCAGTTTTATCGAATGGTTAAAGACTGGCCGTTCATCATGCCGCCGATTTGTGCTGCACCCGGTGTTACCGGTGCTGCTCCCACAGGTGCCATTGTCCCCACAGGTGCTGTCCCGATGGGGGCGGATGCCAGCGGTAGCGAGCCGGGTGGCCTGCGCGCAAGCGAGAACTGGGCACCGGTCTGCGATGTGCAGTTCAACTGGTTGGCTGTCACCAGTGCACAATTGACCTTGGACTGGGTTTTGCGCACCAGCGATGTGATGCTGATTTCCACCAGTGTCGGGCTGATGTTGACATAGGTTCCAGATGCCAGCATCTGGTTTGTGTCGGTTGTCCTTGTGGTGAAGGTTCCTGCCTGGAAAGTGGAAACAATACCGCTTGGATCTACCCATTCGCCGGTGACTGTCGGGGTTTGCGGAATTTGCGGCAAGGGGCGCTGCTGGCTTGTTTCACAGGCTGTCAGCAAGGTCATTGCCAACAGGACCAGTCCAGTGGTTTTTTTCATCGGTTTCCCCTCATCCCTTTTTCTGTCCTGTTTCATTCCGGTACGGCTATCGCATATTACATCAATTGCCGGAAACGGCAATTTTTAGCGGCTGCATCCACAGCAAAATGCCGCCACCCTCTCTTGCAGGTGATGGCGGCATTTATGAGACAAGCCCTTCGTTGAGAGATCAGCGCACCAGGATGTTGCGGAACTGCCAGGGATCGCTTGTATCGATATCTTCGGGGAACAGGCCAGGGCGACCTTCCAGTGGTGTCCAGTCTGTATAGTGACCTTCAACAGGGCCGAGGTAAGGCATCTGGACTTCCAGGCAGCGCCTGTAGTCCATTTCATCGGCTTCAACAATACCGGCTGCCGGGTTTTCAAGAGCCCAGACCATGCCTGCCAGAACAGCCGATGTCACCTGAAGGCCAGTCGCATTCTGGTATGGGGCAATGCGGCGGGTTTCTTCCAGAGAGAGGCGCGAGCCGAACCAATAGGCATTCTTTTCGTGGCCGTAGAGCAATACGCCCAGTTCATCAATGCCATCCACCAGTTCATTTTCATCCAGAACGTGGAGAACAGGCTGGGCCTTGCCGCCATTGCCGAACATTTCATGCAGCGACAGAACCGCGTCATTGGCAGGGTGATAGGCATAATGGCAGGTGATGCGATGTGTTACATCACCGTCCTTGTCACGGGCTGTAAAATAGTCTGCAATGGAAATGGATTCATTGTGGGTCACCAGGAAGCCGTATTGCGGGCCGACAGTTGGAACCCATGTGCGGACACGGGTATTGGCACCCGGCTGCTCCAGATAGATGGCGGCCTTGTTGCCCTTCTTGTGTTTCTTCGCATTTTTCGGCATCCATTTTTCATGGGTGCCCCAGCCGAGTTCGGAAGGCTGCAAGCCTTCGGAAATGAAACCCTCAACAGACCAGGTGTTCCAGAAAACATTCAGTGGCTTCGGATTGATGGTGCGCTGTGTGTCGCGTTCAGCAATATGAACACCCTTGACACCAACCTTCTTCATCAGCTTCGCCCAGCCTTCACGGTCATCCTGCGAAGGCTCTTCAAAAGACAGGCCGATTTCATGGGCCAGATTGACCAGAGCCTGCTTGACGAACCAGGACACCATGCCGGGGTTGGCACCGCAGCAGGACACGGCCGTTGTGCCGCCCGGATTCTTTTCTTTCTCCTTGCGAACTGTTTCGCGCAGCGCATAGTTTGTGCGCGAGGCATTGTCTGCCTCCTTGTTGAAATAGAAGCCGAGCCAGGGCTCGACAACCGTATCAATATAGAGAACTTCGAGCTTGCGGCAGAATTTCATCAGATCCAGCGAGGATGTATCCACCGAGAGATTGACGCAGAAGCCCTGGCCTTCCCCTTCCGTCAGGAGCGGCTTGAGCAATTCCTTGTAATTGTCTTTCGTGACATGCGCCTGGATGTGCCTGATGCCATGCTGTGCCAGGAGGGCGGCATCATCATTACGCGGGTCGATCACCACCATACGGCTCTTGTCGAACTTGAAATGGCGCTCGATCAGGGGCAATGTGCCGCGACCGATCGATCCAAAGCCGATCATGACAATCGGGCCGGTGATTTCGCCATAAACCGGATAGCTGGTCTGCGTCATTATTGAGTCTCCTTCGATCAGGTCGGGTTTCTGACCGTTTGTGTTGGAATGCGGTGTTTATTGGATGTTTGCACGCCCTAGATCATAAATTTACGTCACAATAAAGAGTGGAAAGCCATTCAGGCAAGATTTCATTGCTGCAGCGACGCTTTGCGCAAACAGGAAACCAGTGCGTGATGGTTGTGGGCAAGCCCCTTGTAGCTGCGCTGTGCCGGTTCGAGATTTTCCAGCTGGTCGGCAAAGGCAGTCAGGCAGGCCGACGCGCGCGGATGCAGCAAAAGGGCAGACAACGGATCGATATGAATGCGGATGGAAAAGACGATATCGCCTGATTGCGGCAGTTTGCGCAGGGACTGGCGCTCGACGCGGATGAAGATGCGCTCGGGTGCAAGCGGTTCCTGCAAAACCAGGTTATGGCCCTCTTTCGGCCTCGACAGGTAGAGGTCATCTGTGGGGTTGAGGGACCAGTTGCGCCGCCAGACGGGTGTATGAAGATTGTCAAACATGCGGTTGATCAGGACTGCATTGCGGGTTCCACACTCAAAGCCCGGCACCGGCGCATGGATCATGTCCATCGTCCGCCCGAACTTGTCAGCCAGTGACCAGGAGGAAGGGAAGGACAGGGTGGCGGCCACCAGCGTCCAGCCTTCCGGTTTGCGCCGCAGGATCAGGAGATCATCCGCCACAAGCGATCCGGCGATTTTCAGGGGGGGCAGGTCCGGGTCGGCCAGATCGATGTTGCGATTGCCAAAATGCAGATGCGAGCCTTCACGATGGTATTGTCCGCCATGGTTGCGGACAAGATGGTCTGCCAGCAGCGCCAGAAGCTCGGACTGTGACGCCCTCGTGTCTGCAGCTTCGGCAAAGACCAGATCCCGAGCTTGCTGCCAAAGCCGGTCTTTTTCTTCCAGATAGGGTGCCGGGTCGGCTTCAGGCTCGATCCAGTCTTGCGGGTCGAGCGCTCCAAGGCCAATGGTGAAAGGTTTGGTCGAGCCATCATAGGGCGTGTGGCGGGGGATGGTCATGTCGTCGGTGTGCCCTGATGAAAAACCATGCGCCATTGCTGGTCTGCTTCCAGCCGCCAAAGCGATGAGCGGTTGGTTTTTTTCCGTTGCATGGCCGGGGCGATGGCGCACAGAAACATAGGTCACCAGCGCAAGACAATCTGACAGATTTTGCACCTGAAAGTCTTGGATTTCGGGCTCTGCCCGGCCGTTCTCTTCTGCCATTGCCGCAATGGTGCCCGGACGTGCCCAGACTTTTCCGGATCGTCCGAACTCACGGAAATCAGCTGCCAGCATATCGTCAAGAGCTCTGTTACTGTATGTCGTCCGCCCTGCGAGGTGCCGTTCCAGAACCAGCAGCACGCCGGCAATGTCCGGCAGGAGAAGTTTCATTTCAGGGCCTCCAGACCGTCCACAACGCGCGTCAGCGTCAGTTCCGTGATCTCATAGGCGGCAAGGCCATGGGTTACAAAGGGGTCTGTCTGGCAGAAGTCTTCAATGACGGCCCCTTCACCCTTTGCAAGGATGGTGCCGCCGGTGCGCGGGATTTTGCGGCCCGAGGCCAGAAACCAGCCTTTGGCATAGCCATCATTGACCCAGTCCATATGGGCTTTCATTTGCGGTTCCACCTGATCGGGGGGAACACAATAGGTCAGGGACAGGATCAGCATGAAGAGCCTCTCAATTCAGTCTGGCAATCGAGTCTGACGCGGATCAGCCCGCGCAGGGAATTTCCAATATAGACAATCCTGTCCTTAAGGTCTTCCGGTTTCAAGACCTGCACCCTGGCTTTCCGGGCGCACAGAAGGGATGTGCGCAACACACCGGACAGGAGGCCCGATGAAAGCGGCGGGGTCAAAAACCGCCCCTCTCCATCCTCGACAAACAGGCTGGTGATCGTGCCTTCGCACAGCTCGCCCTTTTCGTTGCACAACAGGACTTCATCTGCCTCATCCCTGGAGAATTCAGCCCGCGCTGCATCATATATTGTGCGACGCGAGGTTTTGTGACGCAGAAGCGGATCTTTTGAAGAAAGCCTTGCCGCTGTTGCGATCTTCACCGACCAGATTGTGCTTTCTTGCTGTGGCACAAAAGGTAGTGCTGTCACGGCGCTGGTGCCGTCTCCAAACAGTTCCAGCCGCACACGGTGTGGCGTGTCGAGCCCTTCGCCAAAGACCTGCAATCTGGCTTCTGCCTCGGCCAGACCTTTGAAGCCGAGAATCCGCCCGGAATTGTGCAGGCGTGCCAGATGCAGGTTCAGCCGGGCAAAGCCGGTCTCCGGCTCAAAACGCAAGGTTTCCATCAGCGTGAAATCCATTGGTCACCCACTGCAAACCGCGCCTTCAAAAGCGCTTCCTCATACTCAGACCGGGCGGTGGAATCAAAGACAATGCCGCCGCCGACATTGAAAATCGCCGTGCCGTCCTCTTCCAGCGTCATGGTGCGGATGGCAACATTGAACTGCATGGTGCCGTCAGGCGCCATGTGCCCGATGCAGCCGCAATAGGCATCGCGCGGGCCGCTTTCAAGCTCTGCCAAAATGTGCATGGCGGCCATTTTGGGTGCGCCGGTAATGGATCCGCAGGGAAACAGGCTGGCAAAGATATCGGCCAGGCTCAGGTCCGGAAGCAGTTTTGCCCGCACATGACTGACCATCTGATGGACGGTCGGATAGGTTTCGATGTCAAAGAGCTTTGGGACGGAGAGAGTGCCCACTTGCGAAATGCGCGAAATGTCATTGCGCAGGAGGTCGACAATCATGCGGTTTTCAGCCTGTGTCTTGGCGTCGCCCAGCATGGCTGCAATGATCGTCTCGTCCTCCTGTGGTGATTGACCCCGCGCTGCGGTTCCCTTCATCGGACGGGTTTCAATCCATCCGTCCGCATCCACGTGGAAAAACAGTTCCGGCGAGCGCGACAGAAGGATCGGGCCTTCCAGATGGACAAAAGCACCATATTTGACCGGCTGACGCTCGATCAGCGACCAGAAACCTGCCAGCGGATCGCCATTCCAGCGGGCATGAACCGGAAAGGTGAGATTGGCCTGATAGCAATTGCCCTTTCGCAAGTGCAGGTGCAGGCGGTCAAATGCCTGCTCATAGGTCTCAAAGGACCAGGCGGCTCTGGCATCGGTGACAAAGGGTCCGTTTTCATATCGCTGTACCGGCCTTGCAAGGTCCGAGCCATTTGCAGGGCCGTCAAACACACCAAAGCAAAGGTAGGGCGTTGCGCGGTTGTCCCGCGCCAGCGATTCCAGCTTGGGCTCAAACAGATGGCCTGCTTCATAGGACATGTAGCCTGCCAGCCATTTACCGGCTTTTCGTGCCGCGTCCATACGCCGGAGTGCGGGGAAAAACTCGTCCCTTGTGCGCACAAGGATCAGCTCTTCCGGATCGGAAAACAGGGTTGTCTGCCCGGTCTTGTCGTCCCGGAAGAGGATATAGCGCTGGGTCATGGGTTTCCGGTGTTATTCTTTTAACAGTTCGCTATCAAGCACCTCCAGCTCGTCAATGAGCCCTTCAATCATCGACAGTCCCTGTGCCCAGAACGACGGGTCGGATGCATCAAGGCCAAAAGGCTTCAGGAGTTCGGAATGATGGCGGGTGCCGCCTGCTTTCAGCATTTCAAAATATTTGGCCTGGAAACCTTCACCGGAGCTCTGGTAAACCGCATAGAGGGAGTTCACCAGGCAATCGCCGAAGGCATAGGCATAGACATAGAAGGGCGAGTGGATGAAATGGGGAATATAGGCCCAATAGGTTTCATAGCCCTCTGAAATCCGGATGGCAGGCCCGAGGCTTTCCTCCTGGACAGACAGCCAGAGTTCGCCCAGAACATCGGCGGTCAGTTCGCCTTCCCGCCTTGCGGTGTGAACCTTGCGCTCAAATTCATAAAAGGCGATCTGGCGCACCACCGTGTTGATCATGTCTTCCACCTTTTGCGCCAGCATGGCCTTGCGCTCGCGCTTGTCGGTGGTCTTGTTCAACAGTGCACGGAAGGTCAGCATTTCGCCAAACACCGAGGCTGTTTCTGCCAGTGTCAGCGGCGTGTTTGCACATCAATGCGCCCTGGCCTGCCGCCAGAACCTGATGCACACCATGGCCCAGCTCGTGGGCCAGTGTCATGACATCGCGGGGTTTGCCGAGATAGTTGACCAGCACATAGGGATGGGCCGATGGCACGGTGGGATGGGGCAAAGGCACCATTGGCCTTGCCCGGGCGTACCGGGGCATCAATCCAGTTCCTGTCAAAGAAGTTGCGGGCTATGTCAGCCATTTCCGGCGAGAAACCGTGATAGGCGGACAGAACCATGTCCTTTGCCTCATTCCAGGGAATGAGGGCATCCGGCGTTTTCCGGCAGGGGTGCGTTGCGATCCCAGAAGTTCATCTGCTCCATGGGCCCCAGCCATTTGGCCTTCATCCTGTAATAGCGGTGCGACAGGCGCGGATAGGCTTCCTTAACGGCAGAGGCAAGGGCGTTGACCACATCACGTTCAACCCGGTTTGCCAGATGGCGGCTGTCGGCAATGTCGCCAAATCCCCGCCAGCGGTCGGAAATTTCCTTGTCCTTTGCCAAAGTGTTGGTAATCAGCGTGAAGGTGCGGATATTGGCCTTGAATGTTTCGGCCAGCGCCTTTGCTGCCTTTTCGCGTTTTGCCGGATCAGCATCCTGCATCAGCGTGAGAGCGGCTTCCAGCGGAAGGACTTCGCCGTCAATCGTATAGGTCAGGGTCGCCATGGTTTCATCAAACAGGCGGTTGAAAGCCCCTGCGCCGGTCTGGGCCTTTTCCATGAACAGCTTTTCAATCTGGTCGTCCAGCTGGTAGGGCTTGTCCTGTCGCAGGTCGATGATCCAGGACTTGTAGCGCGCCGTTTGCGGATCGCGGGCGATAGCCGCATCAACAATGGCATCGTCAATGCGGTTGAGTTCCAGCGAGAAAAACAGCAAATGGCCGCCCATATCGGTCAGCCGGGACTGGATATCGCCATAGAGCTTGCCATTGGCCGGGTTTGTCGTGTCGCCATAATAGGTCAGGCCTGCATAGGAACTGATGCGCCCGATCAGATCATCCAGCAGGTCCATTTCTGCCAGCGCCGCGCCCAGTCCGTCTGCACCCGTCTTGCTTGTGGCCACTTCAAGGTTACCTTTCCACCGGGCTTCAAAGGCCAGTGTATCGCTGGCGGCCTTTTCAAGGGCTGCCAGAAATTCGGGCGAGTCCGGCCCCGGGTAGAGATCATCCAGATTCCAGACCGGCAGGTCACCCAGGCTTGTGCTGTTGCTGCCAGCTTCTGCCCGCTGGCGTAAAGGCGAGGAGGGTACAGGAAACATTGAAAAAGTCTGGCGCATGAAATTCACCCTGGTGCTGTGTTCGGACGCATTCCAGCCCCCGGAGGCGGGCAATGGAGTGTTTTGATATGGTGCACCCTGATTGCGTCGGCAATGCATAAAATGCAAGCTTTTCTCAAAAGGGGATGTTCAGGTCTTCGTGGCAGTCTCTCTACAAAAGGTACTGTCTGGCAGTGCACTGTACAAAGATTGAAAGAGGCAATCCCATGTCTTCCTGTATTCTTGTCGTTGATGATGATCCCGTGCAGCGCCGGTTGCTGCGGGCTGCCATCGAAAAAAACGGTCATGTGGTTGAAATGGCGGAAAATGGCCATCTGGCGCTGGATTATCTGAAGCGTCATCCGTCCGGTGTCCGGGTCATCGTTCTGGATCTGATGATGCCGGAAATGAACGGTATGGAGTTCATGGGCGCGCTGAATGCGCTTGGACTTGAAATTCCGGTGATCGTCCAAACCGGACAGGGCGGAATTGAAACTGTCGTGCGGGCGATGCGCGAAGGCGCGTTTGATTTTGTGGTCAAACCGGTTTCGCCGGAGCGTATCGGAATTGCGATTGCCAATGCGCTCAATCTGGACCAGACGGCTGCAACGGCAAGGGCAGGGCGCAAACCGCGTATCGGATCCATATGTTTTGAGGATATTGTGTCTGTCAGCCCGCCGATGCAGCGGGTGATCGACCTTGCGAAGCGGGCGGCCCAATCCAGCATTCCGGTGGTCCTTGAAGGGGAATCCGGTGTCGGCAAGGAAATGGTTGCCAATGCCATCCGCAACGCATCCGACAGGGCAGATAAACCGTTTGTCACCGTCAATTGCGGTGCTATTCCTGCCAGTCTGGTGGAGAGCATCCTGTTCGGGCATGAAAAAGGGGCGTTTACAGGCGCCAATGAAAAACATGCCGGCAAGTTTATGGAAGCCAATCACGGCACGCTGTTTCTCGACGAAATCGGTGAATTGCCGCTGGATGTGCAGGTCAAGCTGTTGCGGGCTGTCCAGCAGGGCGAAATAGAGACTGTCGGTTCGCGTGCGGCCCAGAAGGTCGATGTCCGGTTGATTTCGGCCACCAACAAGGATCTGGTCGAGGAGGTCAAGGCAGGGCGTTTCCGCGAGGATCTCTATTACCGGCTCAATGTCTATCCGATCACTATTCCGGCGCTGCGCCGCCGCAAGGAAGATATTCCTGCCCTGGTGCGGGCCTTTACCAGACGCTTTTCCAGGGAGCATCGCAACGGTGCCGAGATTACCGTCCATTCAGGGGCCCTGGGTCTTTTGACGGGCTATGACTGGCCGGGTAATATTCGCCAGCTGGAAAATGCGATTTTCCGTGCGGTGGTGCTGTCGGACGGCCGCGAACTGACAATTGATGGTTTTCCACAGATTGCGGCCCAGATGCCGGGTTATCAGTTGAACGACGACGGGTATTTTTCCTTTTCGCCGGAAGAGATTGTTTCGCGCGCCCTGTCAGTCGGAAGCCAGCGCTTCAAGGTATTTCCTGATTTTCAAAAAAATCGCGACACAGACAGGACTGGGCATGAACCGTCTGGTCCGCGCCGCTCCGGGGATGCCAGTTCAGGCAATGAACGGGTTATCATGATACCCAACGCCATTGCCAGCGTTGATGATGGTGGTGATGTGCGCAAGCTTGCCGAAGTTGAAGAGGAACTGATCCGTTTTGCGCTGAAATTTTATCGCGGACAAATGAGCCAGGTCGCCCGAAAACTCGGAATCGGGCGTTCAACGCTTTATCGCAAGCTCAAGGATTACGGGATCGATCCGGACAATCCATTACAGGATGTTGCCTGAAAACCGCTCCTGCGGCTCTCCATTACACCCCGTCACACCGCCGAAAGCCTTGACTGGCTGTCGGTGGTGTCAAACCTGTTCATATCGCCGCAGGTTGGTATAAACAGGCTGGTACAAGAGGGCAGAAGTCCCGGCGGTGCTGTTTGCGATGCTGCGCAACGTCAGCCCGCCACCAGATAACAGGGGTAGTTTGCAAAATATACGATATTTCCATTTTACGTTTATCCCTTGTTAGGAGATTGTTCACTATGTAAGAGAACGGTTGACGTCTGTGGTAAATTTGCCATTGTGTCACCGCAATTGACAATCATGTGGTTTATCCGAGGGCTTTTTGGCTTCTTCAGGAATAGGATTGCCGAATTTGTTTGGTATCGTGAAAGAATCGAGCGACAGAAAAACGCAAGCTTTGGCAATGCTGATGAATTGCATTCGTTACAAGATGCGTTTTATGATTGCACTGTTCATGCTTTCGCTTGGACTGGCGATTGCGCCGCTTTCTGCCGCGCAGGCTGAGAACCGCTCATTGAAGATTTATTTTGTCCATACAGGCGAAAAGGCAACCATTACCTTCAAGCGCAATGGCAAGTTTGACAAGGCCGGTCTGGCGCAGTTGAACCGGTTCCTGCGTGACTGGCGTCGCAATGAGCCCACGAAAATGGATCCCCGTCTTTTTGATCTGATCTGGGAAGTGTACAGGAAATCCGGTTCGCGCGAATATATTCACGTTGTCAGTGCCTATCGTTCGCCTGCAACCAATTCGATGCTGCGATCGCGCTCCAAGATGGTGGCTGAAAAGAGCCAGCATATGCTGGGCAAGGCCATGGATTTTTATCTTCCCGACGTGAAACTGGCAACGTTGCGGGCCATTGGTATCAAGATGCAGGCTGGCGGCGTTGGTTATTATCCGAATTCCGGTTCGCCTTTCTGCCATATGGATGTTGGTGGCGTTCGCGCCTGGCCGCGCATGTCGCGTGAGCAACTGGTGCAACTGTTTCCTGACGGGAAAACAATGCATATTCCTGCTGATGGCAAGCCGCTGCCCGGATATAATCAGGCCGTTGCAGAGTACAAGCGCCGTGTCGGCGACAGTTCAGTCGAAGTCGCCGATTTCGGTGGTGCCAAGAAAAAAGGCTTCTTTGCGCGTCTGTTCGGCGGTGGCGGTGATGAAGACGAACAGCCGGATGAAATTCTGGCTGCGCCCGTCGCCGTTGCTTCTGCAAAGCCTGCTTCGCCGTTGCCGGGCGTTGACAATGCGCAGCCCATTGTGGCCTCGACGCCTGCTGTTGCAACCGTGACGCCTGTTTCCCAGGAGGTTGCCATTGCTGCACCGGTGCCGACATTGCGTCCGGCTTTTGCCGATCAGGGTGTCGATGCTGAGCCAGTCGATGGAATGCAGACGGCCATGCTTGAAGCGCCGCGCAGCAATGCGGTGGATGCCCTGAACGCTGTTGCGGCAGCTGAACCCGTGGCATTCGTTGACCTTTCTTCCTATTCTGTTCCGGTTCCGCAGCTTTTGGGTGCCCGTCAGGCTCCAGGCGAAGCCCAGCAGGTGGCCTCCGCCGAACCATTGTCGGCGGGGAGTGCAAATGCATTGGCCTTTGTTCCTGTGCCGGGTGCAAGACCCGCAGAGGATGCCACGCTGGCACAGGCTTCGGAGGCTGTTGTTCCGCAACTGGCTGCAACGCCTGTTGCAAAGCCCGCTGGCGCGCCTGTGGAAGTCGCGATGCTGGCTCCCCAGCCAAAGCCGGTGGTGCGCGGTTTGAGTGCGACGCCTGAAAAAACGGTCGTTGCCGTGCCGGTCGCCGTCAAGCCGGTTCCTGAGAAGACCCTTGATCTTGCCTCGGTTGAGGCTGATGAAGAAGATGACTTTTTCAGCAATCAAAGTGCCTTTTCGGTTGATTCGAATACCGTCGTGAAAAAGGGTCCGCGCCCGAATGGAGCGGTCAAGGTTGAAGCAAAGAAGACATTGACCGGCGATGCGCTTTCAAAATGGGCCTTGTCAACGGGCCGTTCCGAAACAGTGGTGCAGTCTGTCAAAGCGCCACGGTTTGCCAGCAGGACGTTGCGTACCCAACCGGTGGAAATGCCGTCTTCCGGCTTCAGCGCCACGCCGGTCCAGATTGATACCGGTCGGTTCAACTGACGGATCGTCCCGGCATGAGGCTTGGGTGGGCAGCCATCGGCCTATGAATGGTATTGTTCTGCGATTGTCTGCAACTTTGATGATGGCGGCCATGTCTTGTCGACGGAGGCCCTTGACCGTTCGCCAATCTCGGTAGTGGCACCCTGTGACCATACGGGGATGATCTGGGTCTTGCTCATGGACATGTTTGTCTTTGCCATTGCTCCATGCTCGGCGAGTCTGACCGGAGCAGCCCTGATTATTGTAGCCTGTGCAATGGCCATCCAGTTCGTGCCAGCAGGCAATCGGGCAGACAAAAGGCCGGTCTGAGCCGGCCCCTTTGTTCACAGTTTAGTGTGGTTTGTCAGGCGGCTTCGCTGTCGGCAGCAGGAGCGTCGATCATGCCAAGGGCCAGGAGATAGGTGTCCAGAATGGCTTCCTGTTCCATGCGTTCTTCCAGATCCTGCTTGCGGATCGCGATAACCTTTTTGAGGATTTTTGTGTCGAAACCGGTGCCCTTGGCCTCCGCATAGACATCCTTGATGTCGTCAGCGATTGTTTTCTTTTCCTCTTCAAGACGTTCAATGCGCTCGATAAAGGCGCGAAGCTGGTCGCGGGCGACGCCATGTGCAGCATCCGACATTGGTAACTCCTGTGTATTGACTGAATTTCGTGATGGTGACCTGCCGAAAATGTCGGGCAAGGTCAAGGCAATTTTAAATCCCGGTCGTGACTATTCCTTCGGCCTGTTGATTTCAAAGGCGGCTTTTTGTGCCGGATCAGCCCCGGACTGGTAGCGCTGCCTGAATTCTTCATAGGGCATACCATAGATGCGCAGGCGCGATTCGTCCTTGCTGACGGGTGCACCGGCTGCTCCTGCTGCCTCTGCGTACCAGTTTGACAGGCAATTGCGGCAGAAGCCGGCGAGATTCATCAGATCTATGTTCTGTACATCGGTCCGCTCTTGCAAATGCGCCAGAAGCCTTCGGAATGCGGCGGCCTCAAATTCAATCTGTTGCTCAGGTGTCGGCTGGGTCATGGTTCATACGCTCCCGTGCGTGAAGGATAGACCTTGTATGTGTGCAGATCGTCACGGTTGTTCAAGGCGTCAAAAATCGGTGCCAGACGGATGGCCCAGTCTTCAATACCCTGCTCATCGGCTATCAGATCCTGACGGACTTCCAAAAGCGCGTGCGGGATGCCAAGCCTGTGGCAATGCCGGTACATCGTGTCGCCTTTCAGGGCACCGTCATAGGGTTCATTGTCCCCCACCAGAATATCGCCGGGTCTCTCAAGGGCGTTGATCAGGCCGCGGGCCGCGCGTTCGTCGCTGTCCCACAACACGGCAGCATGCCAGGGACGCGGTACATTTTTCCAGGCCGGCGTGTAGGAATGCAATGACAGGACCAACGATGCCCTTGCCGTGGATTTGGCAACAGCCTCAATGGTTTGGGCAATGGCTGCATGATAGGGGCGATAATAGGTCGCGATACGGTTGTCCCATTCCTGTGTGCTGATCGGATAATTCCCGGAAATGATGGCACCGTCTGATAATTTCATGATCAGTGTCGGATCATCCTCACCACGGTTGGGATCAATCAGAAGTCTTGAAAACCGGCACAAAACGGCTGGAGCGTTCAAAATGCCTGCCAGCTTGCGGGTCAGGCTTTCCACGCCAATGTCATAGGCAATGTGCCGTTCAAAGGCCTTTTGTGGCAAACCAAGATTTTTATAATGGTCCGGTAGCTTGTTTGTGGCATGATCCGCCAGCAAGACAAGGCCCTTGCTGGTGTTGCCATGAATCTGTTCAAATGCCCTATATGCCATTCTCGTGTTTCAACCGTCATTTGCCTGCCTTAAAAGGATCGCATGATGCCGTCATGGATACAATAATGGATTTGGGGCGTGATCGGGGCGACAGGCAAAATCAGGCCCTTTCCAACATATAATCGATTAGAGTTGCGTTGACATTCCTGTCCCTTCGTCGCAAGAAAGCTATATGCAACAGTCTTGGAGTTTCATTGAAAAACGTGCAAAGCCAAATTTTTTTCATCCTGTTGCGGTCATTCCGCCCGGCCTTCCTGAAGGTTGCCCTGGCCGGAATGTGCCTGTTGTGGTTCGGTGGTGCCGGCGAGGCAAGAGCTGAATTCCGGGTCTGCAACGGAACGCCGAATCTTGTCGGTGTTGCCATTGGTTACCGTGCCAGGGAAGGCTGGATTACCGAGGGCTGGTGGCAGGTTCCTGCCACGACCTGTGCAACACTGATCGAAGGCAAGCTGCAATCACGATACTATTACCTGTATGCGGAAGATGCGGCCCGTGGCGGTCGCTGGGCCGGCGAAGTGAACATGTGTGTTGCCGAAAACGAGTTCAAAATCGTTGGCGTGCAGGATTGTTTTGCGCGCGGCTTCCAGCGGATGGGATTCAAGGAATATGATACGGGCAATCAGGGGAGCTGGATGGTCCAGCTGTCTGACGGGTCCGGAACGCAAGAAAGCCAGTAGACATGAAGAGAAACCGTAAAGTCAAGATTCTCGCAACCCTTGGCCCGGCATCCAGCGATGAAGCCATGATCCAGAAGTTGCATGAGGCGGGCGCTGATCTTTTCCGAATCAATATGAGCCATGCCAGTCATGACATGATGCGCACATTGATTGAACGTATTCGCTCGGTTGAAGCCCGTTGTGGCCGTCCGATCGGTATTCTGGCAGATTTGCAGGGACCAAAATTGCGTGTCGGCAAATTTGCCGAAGGCAAGGTCGCCATGGTTGCCGGGCAAAGCTTCACGCTGGACAACAAGGACGTTCCGGGCGATTCCAGCCGTGTTTTCCTGCCGCATCCGGAAATTCTGGAAGCGGTGAGGCCCGGTGACCGCCTGCTGATTGATGACGGGCGTCTGGCCCTGCGCGCGGAAAAATGTGACGGTGCCAGCATTGTCTGTACTGTGATTTCCGGCACTGTGATCTCGGACCGCAAGGGCGTGAGCCTGCCTGATACGATCCTGACCAGTGGTGCGCTGACCCCGAAAGACTGGACGGATCTTGATGCCGTTCTGGCAACCGGTGCCGTCGACTGGGTTGCATTGTCGTTTATCCAGCGGCCCGAGGATCTTTCGGAAGTCCGCAAGGTGACCAAGGGTCGCGTTGGTCTCATGTCCAAGATTGAAAAGCCCCAGGCCCTGGAGCGGATTGACGAGATTATCGAGCTTTCGGACGCCCTGATGGTTGCCCGTGGTGATCTGGGTGTGGAAATGCCGCTTGAGGCTGTTCCGGGCATCCAGAAGCAGTTGACACGCGCCTGTCGCAGGGCTGGCAAGCCGGTGGTTGTGGCCACACAGATGCTGGAATCTATGATTACTGCTGCCGTGCCAACCCGTGCCGAAGTTTCCGATGTGGCCACTGCCGTGTTTGAGGGCGCGGATGCTGTGATGCTGTCGGCAGAATCAGCCTCCGGGGACTACCCTGTAGAGGCGGTGAGCACCATGGCCCGCATTGCAAGCCAGGTGGAGCGTGATCCGCATTATCCGGGTATTATCTATGCACAGCGCCCTGAGCCGGAAGCAACAGGAGCTGACGCCATTTCTCTGGCGGCCCGCCAGATTGCCGAAACGCTGAAACTGAGCGCCATTGTCTGCTACACATCGTCCGGTACAACCGGCCTTCGCGCAGCCCGTGAGCGTCCGGATGTGCCTATCCTTGCGCTGTCGCCGATTGTCGAGACGGCACGTCGCCTGTCTGTCGTCTGGGGCCTGCATTGCGTGGTGACCGGCGATGCCACAGACATGGATGACATGGTCAACCGCGCCTGCCGCGTTGTCTGCAATGAAGGTTTCGGCAAGCCGGGCGACCGTGTGATCATGTCGGCCGGTGTGCCGCTGGGCACGCCGGGGGCCACAAACTTCCTGCGCATCGCCTATATCGGTGCGGACGGTATTTCCGGTTACTGATCCGCGGAAAAATGATCGCCGGCAATGCGGGCTTCGGTCTGTGTTGCCAGCGATTGGAGATCGACCGGCTTGCCGGAAAGCTTTTCCAGCGCCGCAATGGCCAGGTCTGTTGCAATATAATCCGGCTTGTGGCCGAGATTCTTGATCCACAGCAGTTCCGATCCCCTGATATCCCGTGCAAGCCCCCGGGAATGGATATTGGCCAGAACAATATCATCGCTGTCACCGGTTATGATAATGGTCGGTGCGGTGATGCCCTTGTATTGCGGCGCTACACGCTCGACATAGGCCTCAAGGTTTGCGATATCCTGCGCATTGCTGGCGAATGTATCCGGGCGCAATACCAGAACAGGCGCTGTTTTTTCCAGATAATCATCCGGTGCCCTGTTGGGTGCAAAGACCGAATCAATGCCGCCTGAAAGGCGGAGAAGGCCCGCAGGCATGGCAATCACATGGTTGAACAACCAGCCAAGCACAGGTGTGGAAGCGGCAGTATAATACCACTCCACACCGCCGGGCCAGGGGTGGGTTGCTGGAGAGAGAAACAGAATGCCTGCCACCTTGTCGGGGTGACGCAAGGCCAGGCTTGCAACAATGGCGCCGCCGAACGAATGGCCGATGATGATGGCGCGTTTTATGCCGCGTTTGTCCATGAGTGTGGCTATGGCGTCGGCCTGGCCTGCCGGTGTGCTGTTGGCTGTACCACCGCGATCCGAATATCCGTGGCCAGGACGGTCAACAAACAGCATTTCGGCCTGTCCTTGCAGCTTGCCGCGAAAGGCCTGCATCTGATCGAGCAGGTTGCCGCTGGCACCATGAACGAACACCAGAGACGGCAGATCTGCCGTTTCGGGACGTGGAACCAGAACAGAATTAAGGCTGTAGCCGCCAATATCAATCCGCTCACCCTGATTGGGAAATGCGGTCTCGATCTGACGGGTTTTCCAGGTGGAGAAACCGATACCGGCGAGAATGACAAGCGCTATGAAACCAATAAAAAACACGAGTATCGACCTGATCATGAAGTGAACTTTCACGGTTGATGCGCTTCGCGCCGAACCGGATAAATGCGATTCGCATTACCTCTTTGTTGATGCGTGTTACGCAAAACCGCCAGACACTTTCATGCAAAATCCATCACCAGCGGTGTACGATTGCCAAAGCATTTCAGATTACCCCTTGTCAGGTGCGGTTGCCGGCAAGTTTGTCAGACAGGGCATTGAGCCGGGTCTGGGCGTCCCTGTCGGCCGGGTAAATCGCCAAAATGTCTTCCAGTGCTGTCATGGCCTGTTTGTCCATGCCGCGCTCTTCCAGAATGGACGCCATGCCGGAGATGGCACCGAAATGGCGTGGCTCCAGTTTCAGGACAACCGTAATGTCCGCCATGGCTTTGCGGTAGTTCTTCATTGTGTAGTGGAGGGTTGCCCGCTGGTTCCAGGCCTCGGCAAAATCCGGTTTCAGCGCAATGGCCTGATCCAGAAATTCAAGTGCTGCCGGAAGACGGTTTTGTTTGATGGCTTCCGCCGACCATTGCAACATGAGATTGACTGTGGCGCTGCCGGAATCACGCCATTCCATCCCGATGAGACCGGCAATTTCATTGGCCTGGTCCGGATCGCGCGTTTTCTTCAGGCTTGCAAAGAGCGTATCGAGACGCTGTTTCTGGCTCTGGAACGGCTGTTGCATATCCGGTTTTGCAGTTTCAGCCGAAAATGCTTCAGGGTATTGACCTGAAACACCAAGAATCACGGCAAAGCCTGCCAGAATACGGATATATGAAACGCACATGGCGGACATGATAGCCCGCCAGTTTGTAATATCAAACCAAATTTTTGTCATTCAACACATCTTTGCCTGCATGTATCCATCGTCAGGCAGAGATGATCAGAAACTTCGATCAGCCCTGACGAGCCTTGAAACGCGGGTTCTGCTTGTTGATGATATAAACGCGGCCCTTGCGGCGCACAACGCGGTTATCCCGGTGACGAGCCTTGAGCGACTTGAGCGAATTCTTGATCTTCATTTTTTGATCCGCAGTGTTGCCGGGTTTCGTGCCCGGTATATATTACAATCAAAAGCGCGCCTGTTGGCGCGCTCGTGGGTTGGTTGGGAGATACTCTGTCACCGGGATTGTGTCAACTGCAAGAAGGTGTGTTTTCACGCTGAACCGGTCATTTCCTGTGGTCTTTGCCGCAGCGGATCAGGTTCCTGCTGGAAACAGTTCGGTGATGTGGCCCATTTTGCGTCCGGGTCTGGCTTCGGACTTTCCGTAAAGATGGATGTAGACACCCGGCTTTTCAGCCCACTGGCGCAGGGTCTGCACATCGTCCCCGATCAGATTTTGCATCCGGCAATCGGAGTGACGGGCAGGATTGCCCAGTGGCAGGCCAACAACGGCGCGCACATGCTGTTCAAACTGGGAAATGACGCAAGCCGCTTCTGTCCAGTGACCGGAATTGTGCACCCGCGGAGCAATTTCATTGGCCACAAGGCCACCGTCTTCCAGAACAAAGAATTCCATGCCCATGACACCGACATAGCCCAGCGCCTCAAGCAGGCTGGATGCAGCCTGTCTGGCCGCAGCAGCCGTTGCATCAGACACATTGGCAGGCAGGGTGGAGGTGTGCAATATGCCATTGCGGTGAACATTTTCGGCAGGGTCATAGCAGGCGATGATACCATGGGTATCGCGGGCGGCTATCATCGAGATTTCGCGCTCGAAAGGGACAAGGCTTTCCAGAATCAGCGGCACGTTGCCCAGATCCCGGAAAGCCCCTTCGCAACTCTCCCCCGCCTTGAAGACGCGCTGCCCTTTGCCGTCGTAACCCATGCGTCTGGTCTTGAGCACGCCCGTTCCGCCAAAACTGGCAAGGGCGTCTTCCAGTTGCTCCTGGCTGTCAACCGCGTGAAACCTGGCCGTCTGGATACCGCAATCGGCAATGTAGCGTTTCTCCACA
Source organism: Rhizobiaceae bacterium (assembly GCA_965247225.1). Lineage (GTDB taxonomy): Bacteria > Pseudomonadota > Alphaproteobacteria > Rhizobiales > Rhizobiaceae > CBDFGT01. The sequence continues at coordinate 134,202 of CBDFGT010000029.1, forward strand.
AGCCGGTCCTGGGATACGGCAAGGGCATTGGCCGGCGGATAGACGGGAACAAAGCCTGCCAGAAATTCTGCTGCAGCCACCGGCACGTTTTCAAATTCATAGGTTATGACGGTGCACAGACGGGCCAGTTCGCCCAACGCATTGTGGTCGTCATAGGCTGCAACGATCTGACGGCTTGCAAGCTGGGCGGCAGGACAGTCCGGTTGCGGTTCCAGAATAATGGTCTGCACATTCAAACGGGCGGCTGCCATGGCCAGCATGCGTCCAAGCTGGCCGCCACCGATAATACCAAGTGTGATGGGGGTCATTTCTGTATATCCACGGGGTGGTCAGCAACGGAGGCTGTATTGGCGGAGCGCCATTCGTCAAGCCGGTCTGCAATGTCGTCATCCAAGAGGGCCAGCACAGCTGCGGCCAGAAGGGCGGCATTGATGGCACCTGCGCGGCCGATGGCCATGGTTCCAACCGGAACACCGGCGGGCATCTGCACGATGGAATAGAGGCTGTCGAGGCCGGACATGGTTTTGGACTGTACTGGCACGCCGAAAACCGGAAGCGGTGTCATGGATGCTGTCATGCCGGGCAGATGGGCAGCCCCTCCTGCGCCGGCGATGATCACCCTGAAGCCTTCGTCACGGGCAGATTTTGCAAAATCCATCATCCGTTCCGGCGTACGGTGGGCTGAAATGATGCGCGCTTCATAGGCAATATCGAGGGCATCAAGCGTATCAGCCGCGTTCTTCATGGTTTCCCAGTCGGACTGGCTGCCCATGATAATGGCCACTGGCGGCGGTGACGATGAAACCAAAAGACGCTCCCCCTTTGTATCGAAATGGCAATGTATCGAAATGGCAATCAGGCAATAATGTCCGGCAAAATCTGGTCTTCAATTTGCACAAGCTTGTCCTTTATGGCCAGCTTTTTCTTCTTCATGCGCTGAATGCGCAGGGCGTCGCAGTTGGTCTTGATCATGGCATTGATGGCTACATCATAATCTTCATGCTCCTGTCGCAAGCGCGCTGCCATCAACCTTGCTTCTGCCTCGTCCTGATCTGCCATTCCCGTCCGTCCCCATTCTGCGCCCGTGCGCGGCTGCCAGTATCCCCGATGTGTCCTGACAGCATGCAAGATAAAATTCTCCTATCATGATTTGGTCGTTAACGGGAAGTTATCCTTTGCAATGATTTCGCCTTCGACAAATGCTGCGACTCGTGGCAGACTGCAACTGTCACAAACCTGAAACATTCAGCACTGCTGATGCTGATGTAGGCTGACAAGGAGGACGTGCCATATGACTGTTGAGGCTCACCTTGCAACATTGGAAAGAAAACACGGAGCTCTGGAACAAGAGCTGCATTCCGCCATGAACCGTCCGTCGACAACGGACACACTGCTGGTTGACCTGAAGCGCCGCAAGTTGCGCCTCAAGGACGAAATCGAGCGGCTGAAATCATCGATTCATTGACATACAAGAGCCTGTTTTTGCCGGAATTGATCCACTCTTTCCGGTGTGCAAGCGTTTTTAAAAGGGGCCGACCGGCCCCTTTTCCATAGGTATTGTTGGGCAAGTTTTGCCAGCCATCATGACCAGAACTGGTCCAGCCACAGATTGAGAGGGCCAAAGCCTTTCGGATTTATGGCATAAATACGCCTTGTTCCTACTGCCGTCACCTTCACCAGGCCGCACTCCAGGAGTGTTTTGAGATGTTGCGAGACTGCTGGCCTGCTGATGGGCAATCCATCGGCCAGTTCGTTCACGGTTTTGGGTGACCGGCGGATCTCTTCAAGAAGCAATCGGCGGTTGGGCTCGGATATGGCAACGTATGGGTCAATTCTCATGTGACAAAAATATAATAATTCATTGCTTACGGCAAGCATTTTACATTCGCGCCCAAACTTGTAATCTTTTCCTGTTCGTCTTCAGTATTGCAGTATTTCAGGATTTTATTAATCTATACGAATGCTGCCAAAAGGCCATCGTTCAAAAGTTTACAGCCTGCAAGAAATGCCATTGCGTACATATAGGGATAGAAAACTGCGGGCTTGATCTTCCGGACAAGCCAGGCGCCTGTCATGGTTGCCAGCAATGCCAGCGGAAACAACAGGGCAGAGGTGGTGAGATTGGTCAGATCGAGTTCACCGAGTGCGAAATATGGCACGATCTTTACAGCGTTCAGAATCGCAAAGAAGCGAACTGCGGTGCCGGTGTAGGTTTTCTGGTCCAGCATCAACGGCAGGCTATAGACCTGGTATGGCGCGCCACCGGAATGGGCAATGAAGCTGCCATAGCCGGCAAGAGATCCCCAAAGCCCGGCTTTGGGGATACTGTGGCCGTGTGGTCGGGGGTACATAACCGTGTCTTGCCCGCCACAGATTGAAAAAGTAACGCGCCGCAAAGGCAATGGCGACAGTTCCAATCAGAATTCGCATCACGTATCCCGGCACAATGGCAGAGGTTGTATAGCCAATGAGGATTCCAAACAGGCCTCCCGGCAGCATGTAGAGCAGTGTCTTGCTGTCACTTTCGTGCCGCCATGCCCACAGGGCGACCATATCCATGACAATCAGGATCGGAAGAAGGATGGCTGCGGCCTGAACGGGTGGCATGACCATGGAAAGAATCGGCACACCCAGAAGTGCCAGCGCTTCGCCCATGCCCCCTTTTGTCAGGCCAACAAGCAGGACAGCCGGAATGGCGGCATAATAAAAGTGCAGATCGGTGAGCATTGGTTTTAGTTGATCCTTTTGGCCAAGCAGTCTATCGCATAGGCTGAATGACGGACTCCTCCGGTATGATATGCGACGATAGCGGGATCGTTGCCGGAATGACAAGCGCAGGGACACACGAATATGACAGATTTCCAGGACCGGTGCCGCCTTGTGCTGATTGCACCGGACATGACGGACGCAGACCAACGGTCAAAAGTCATTGAAGATGCATTGAGGGGCGGCGATGTCGCCTCGGTGATATTGCCGCAATACGGTCTGGATGATGTTACCTTTCAAAAACATGCCGAAAAAATTGTGGCCGTTGTCCAGGCCAGCGGTGCTGCCGCGCTGATTGCCGGTGACAGCCGCGTGGCCGGGCGGGTGAAAGCGGATGGCATCCACGTGACGGGCAATGCCGAGGCGCTTGGCGAGGCCGTGGAACAGCATGCGCCGAAACTGATTGTTGGCGGCGGCAATGCGAAAGAACGGCATGTGGCGCTCGAAATGGGCGAGCATCGCCCGGATTACATATTTTTCGGCAGGCTTGACGGCGATATCAAGCCCGAAGCACATCCCAAGAATCTGGCGCTTGGCGAGTGGTGGGCCTCGATGATCGAGATACCCTGTATTGTGATGGGGGGAACGGATCCGGAATCTGCACTTGCTGTTGCGCAAACCGGTGCGGAATTCGTCGCCCTGCATCTGGCCGTGTTTTCGGAGCCTTCACAGGCCGCCACCGTTGTTGCGCAGGTCAATGCATTGCTGGACGAAAAAGCGCCACGATTTGAGGACAGTGAACAGGTATGAAGCGTGGACTTTTTGCTGTTTTGTGCCTTGTCAATGCTGCTGCGGGTCTGGGGACTGCCGGCATGGTCTCATGCGCCCTGGCGCAGAGCATGGAACAGGATGCTGCCAATCCGCAAAATGCCATGCAGCAAACGTCTGAACCGATATTGTCCATGGTACCGTTTTCCCTGACGGGAAAGATCAATGCCAAGGGACCGGACGGCAAATCGGCCAATGCCTTCTTGCAAAGGGATGCCAAATATCTGTTTCCCATTCCCGATCTTGCGTCCGAGCCCCGGTTTGACGGCGTTTATGATGATGCCTACGGGGCCTATCAGCGCGGTCTTTACAAAACAGCGATGGATCTGGCCGTTGCACGCGCAAAAACCGGAGACAGTGCGGCGCAGACATTGGTTGCGTTGCTTCTGGCCAACGGGCAGGGGGTCAAGCGCGATGTCAAAACGGCTGCTTTCTGGTACAGTCAGGCTGCCGCCAGCGGTGATCCGTCGGCCATGTATGAATATGCATTGCTGTTGATGGAGGGAGATATTGTTCCGCGTGACAAGGAAAAATCGGATAGGCTGATGCGGTCTGCCGCCGAAGCCGGTCAACCCTATGCTGCCTTCAACTGGGCGCAGGTGCTTGTGGCCTCCAAGCCCGGATCGCAAGGCCTTTCGGACGCTTTGCCTTTTTATGAAGTCGCGGCCAGCCAGGGCGTGGCCGATGCGCAATATGCCGTTTCGCAAATCTATGTAAACCTTCCGGGCCTTTCTCCGGAAAAACGCAGCAAGGCCAGACAATGGCTGGCAAGGGCTGCAACCGCCGGGTTTGATACAGCCCAGTTTGATCTGGCCCTGTGGCTGATCAACGGTGTGGAAGGCCCGCGAGACTACAAGGCCGGTTTCAGATGGATGCAGCTTGCGGCCAGCCGCGGCAATGTTGTTGCCCAAAACAAGCTTGCCCATCTCTATATCAATGCGATCGGAACAGAGCCTGATCCCGTCGAGGCTGCCAAATGGTATGTGCTTTCGCGGCGGGCAGGGCTGAAAGATATAGAACTGGAAGATTTCTTTTTGGGAATTGAAGACGAGCAGCAGCGTCAGGCGATAGAGGAAGCCGACAATTATAACCCGTTTTGATCGCTTTTGGGTCGCTGTTAACCCTGCCGGACTTGAAACCGGGTCTGTTTTGTGGTCTTGAAGCCGCAGTAACGGTTTGACGATGCAACCGTTCCAATCTGTGTACGGATCTCCTCATGAAAATCAATGGCAATGAAATCCGTCCGGGCAATGTGATCGAGCATAATGGCGGGCTCTGGGCTGCGGTCAAATGCAACACGGTCAAGCCGGGCAAGGGTGGCGCATTCAATCAGGTTGAGCTGAAAAACCTGATTGACGGGACAAAGCTGAATGAACGGTTTCGTTCGTCGGAAGTTGTCGAGCTTGTGACACTGGAGAAGAAGGATTTCCAGTTTCTGTTTGAGCAGGGCGATGCCCTGGTGTTCATGAACAATGAAACCTACGAACAGCTGGAACTGCAGCGTGATTTTGTCGGTGACCGCGCAACCTTTCTTCAGGATGGCATGATGGTGACCGTGCAGATGTATGACGAGCGCCCGATCGGTATTGCGCTGCCGGACCAGATGGTCCTGACCATTGCGGAAGCTGATCCCGTGGTTCGGGGGCAGACCGCTGCCTCGTCCTACAAACCGGCCCTTCTGGAAAATGGTGTGCGCATTCTGGTTCCCCCGTTTATTGATGTCGGGGAACGGATTTTGGTGGATACCAACGAAATCATTTATTTGCGCCGTGCAGACTGAATTTCTCCCGATTATACTGCCGGTGCGTCCCTGACGGTCGGCATGTACGTTTTTTGACAAAGGAAACCGTTTTATGGCTCGTTCAGCCCTTCTCAATGTTATGGTTCAGGCTGCCTTCAAGGCAGGCAAATCGCTTGCGCGTGATTTTGGCGAAGTCCAGAATTTGCAGGTGTCGGTGAAAGGGCCCGGCAATTTTGTCAGCCAGGCAGACCGCAAGGCCGAGAAGATCATCCGCGAGGAGCTGTTGAAGTCCCGCCCGACCTACGGATTTCTGGGCGAGGAATCAGAGGAAATTATCGGAACCGACGGTGCACACCGCTGGATTGTCGATCCTCTGGACGGCACGACGAACTTCCTCCATGGTATTCCCCTGTTTGCCATTTCCATCGCCCTTGAGCGAAACGGTGAAATTGTTGCCGGTCTGGTTTTCAATCCTGCCACGGACGAATTGTTTACGGCAGAGCGCGGTGGCGGAGCCTTTGTCAATGACCGCAGATTGCGCGTTGCCGCCCGCAAGGAGCTTTCCGATTGCGTCATCGGCTGCGGGATTCCGCATCTTGGCAATACCAGCCACGGGAAATTTCTTGTGGAATTGCGCCATGTGATGGGGGAAGTTGCCGGTGTTCGCCGCCTCGGTTCGCCGACGCTGGATCTGGCTTATGTTGCAGCCGGCCGTTTTGACGGTTTCTGGGAAACCGGTCTGACACCATGGGACATTGCCGCCGGTATTATCATGATCCGTGAAGCCGGAGGGTATACGTCTGACATGGACGGTGGCAATGATATGATGGGTTCCGGCAGCATCGTTGCGGGCAATGAGCATATCCACAAGGCGTTGCTGGGCGTTACGCATCGTCCTGTTCCTGCACGCTAATCTGAAATATCGCAGTTCTGTTTGGCATCCCTGGCCGGCCAGGGATGCAGAGTTTTTTAAAATGCGTGGAGAACCATGGGCTTGCAGCTTGCAACAGTCATGGTTCTCCTTCAATTTGCTGTAATCGTACTGCAACAGGATACGTATATTGCACATGGATTGAAAACCGGAGGCACTGAACTGATGGCGAAATTGAAATTGTCCGGCTGGGGCCTGTCAGATACGCCCGAACAGGACTATGCCCAGAAGCTTTCCAGCCCGATGTCGTTTTTCTGGGTTATGGTGATTTTTGTTATTCTGGTGTGCTTTGTGGCTTCGATCCTGTTTCGGGAAGCGCAAAGGGCATTTTTGGCCAATCCTGGCCTCAACGGCCTGATTTTCGGTGTGCTGATCATCGGAATTTTTCTGGTTTTCAACCATGTTGTGCGGTTGCGACCGGAGGTGCGCTGGTTCAATTCGTTCCGGGCTGCGGGCGGTGCCGAAAAGGCTGGCCGTGATCCGGTTTTGCTGGCACCGATGCGGGCCTTGATCGGTGGCCGACATTCGATGGCGATTTCGACAACGGCGTTGCGCTCCATTCTCGATTCGATTGCCAGCCGTCTGGATGAATCGCGTGAGACCTCGCGCTATCTCATTGGCCTTCTGGTGTTTCTGGGACTTCTGGGCACATTCTGGGGGTTGCTCGGCACCATCGCATCCATCAATAATGTCATACAGTCACTGGACCCGGGGACAGGCGATACGGCCGATGTGCTGGCGGCTTTGAAAGAGGGTCTGTCCGCACCGTTGACCGGCATGGGAACAGCCTTTTCGTCCTCGCTTTTCGGTCTCTCCAGTTCTCTGGTTCTTGGTTTTCTTGACCTCCAGGCAGGGCGTGCGCAGAACCGCTTTTACAACGAGCTGGAAAACTGGCTGTCTTCGGTTACCGATGTCAGCAATGACATGGTTGTTCCGGCAGCGGAAAATATATTCTCCAGTTCGTCGGATGAGTTCAAGGTTCTTTCCGAGCAGATCGCCAGACTTGCCAATGACGGTTCTGTCAACCAGCGCTCCACCGCTGCCATGGCCAGCCTTGCAGAGGGTATTCAGGGGCTGGTGAAAAACATGCGTGGCGAACAGCAGATGCTGCGCGACTGGATTGAGGCACAGCAGGAGGAATCCAAGGCCCTGCGCAAGACACTGGACAAGCTGACCAGCAAGATGGGAGGCAACTAGCCCATGGCGCTGGCACGCAACCGACGCAGGCAACCCGGTGTGGACTATTGGCCCGGCTTTGTAGACGCGCTCACCAATCTTTTGATGGGCGTCATGTTTCTTTTGACAGTGTTTGTGCTCGGGCAGTTTCTGCTAAGCCGGGAAATTTCCGGCAAGGATGAGGTTTTGAACCGGCTCAATAGCCAGATCAATGAGCTGACCCAGCTTCTGGCCCTTGAAAAGGGCGGCAAACAGGATCTGGAGGATTCTCTGGCGGCCCTGCAATCCTCGCTTGCCCAGTCCGAGAGCGAAAAGTCGCGGTTACAACAGTTGCTTGACAGCGGGGCCGGTGCATCGCAAGCGGCCAATGAAAAGGTTGTCGTCCTGACGGAATCCCTCAATGCAGAAAAGCAGGTGAGTGCACGGGCGCTGAGCCAGATTGATCTTCTGAACCAGCAGATTGCAGCCCTTCGCAACCAGATTGCCGCCGTCGAAGGAGCCTTGCAGGCGGCAGAGGCCAAGGATGCATCATCGCAAATCAAAATTGCCGATCTCGGCAAAAGGCTGAATGTGGCACTGGCGCAGCGCGTGCAGGAGCTCAACCGTTACCGGTCGGATTTCTTTGGCCGTTTGCGCGAAATTCTGTCGGACCGCGAGAATATCCGCATTGTCGGAGACCGTTTCGTGTTCCAGTCTGAGGTGCTGTTTCCCTCCGGTGCGGCAGATTTGAATGAGGCAGGCAAGGTGGAAATGACCAAGCTGGCCTCGGCCATTCTGGATCTGGCCAAGGAAATTCCTGCGGAAATCAACTGGGCGCTGCGTGTGGACGGGCATACCGACAATGTGCCGCTTTCCGGCACAGGCAAATATGCCGATAATTGGGAACTGTCGTCAGCGCGGGCGACTGCCGTAGTCAAGTTCCTGATTTCAAAGGGTGTTCCGGCCAACAGGCTGGTTGCGGCAGGCTTTGGCGAGTTCCAGCCGATTGCCGAAGGCGACAGCGATGAGGCCCGGGCCACCAACAGGCGCATCGAGCTGAAACTGACAGATCGATAGGCTTTCGGCCCATGTCTGCGATGCCGTGGCCGGATTGCTTCGAGTCACCGCGCTGCCTGTATCAGGACGTTGCCAGCCTTGCCGCCAGGTCTTCCGGCAGGCGTCGCGGGCGGCCAGAGGCATTCACCACAGCAATGATCACTCTGGCGGAAATCAGCAAGCTCTCGCCGCGCCGCACTTCCTGGGCCAGAACCATTTTGGCACCACCGGCCTTTTCGGTTCTGGTCAGGATGGTGAGAATATCATCCATCCTTGCCGGGGCCCTGAAATCAATCTCCATGCGGTGGACAACGAACATGGTGCCTTCGCCATCGCCTGCCAGTTCGGACTGGTTGATGCCCAGGCAACGGATATAGTCGGTCCGGGCCCGCTCCATGAAATGCAGGTAGCGGGCATGATAGACGAAGCCGGAAAAATCCGTGTCTTCGTAATAGACGCGCTGGGTGAGGGAATGGCCGGTTTCGGTGAGGTCTCCGGCGAGGGAAAATGTCGTCATGCCTACTCCGGAACTGTTTCTTTCCAGACAAGATGTTCACTGCCGCCAGGCAGTGTCCCGATCCGGTCAGGGATAAAATCGGGTTGCAGCGGCAGGGCTTTCAGCGCCGCCGGCGTTGCCGGAACCCATTTGAATTCCAGATGGCTCTTGCCATCCGCAACGGTGTGAATAATCGTCTGCGAGGCAAAGGGAAAGCTGTCCGGCACGGTCATTGCGTAATAATAGCCCAGCTCATGCCAGTTTTTCTTTTCAAAGCGAAAGAAATTTTCCAGGGACCAGAGAAGGCGTCCCACGGTAACATCGACTTGCAGCTCTTCCTGCATTTCGCGAAAAAGGGTTTCAGCGGAGGTTTCGCCTATTTCGGCCCGCCCGCCGGGAAAAGTCCAGAACAGTTCATGCGTGGCACGGTGGACCAGCACATGGTTATTGCGCAAGGCAATGCCCGCAACACGGAAATTGAACCGGCTGCCTGCGGCGTCGATCTTGATCATCGTGCGTCTGGACATCAGGCATCATCCTGAAACAGGTTGATCTGCATGGCTTCCAGATCCCTGGGGGCCTGAAGGCCCAGATGTTTCCATGCATTTGCCGTCAGGATGCGACCGCGCGGTGTGCGCTGGATAAAACCCTGCTGGATCATGTAGGGCTCGATAATATCTTCAATCGCATCGCGTGGCTCGGAGAGACCGGCTGCAATGGTTTCAATGCCGACCGGGCCGCCATTGAAGTTATGGGCAATCATTTGCAGGTAGCGCATGTCCAGCTGGTCCAGCCCCTTGTTGTCCACCAGCAGGCGGGTCAGGGCCTCGTCTGCGATCTTGCGGGTCACGCTTTCGGCCCTGGCGACTTCGGCAAAATCACGCACGCGGCGCAGAAGGCGACCCGCGATGCGCGGGGTGCCGCGTGAACGGCGGGCAATTTCGTGTGCCCCTTCTTCCGTCATCGGCAGGCCCATGATGCGGGAACCACGGCGGACGATCAATTCCAGTTCCTCCACCGTATAGAAATTCAGCCGCACCGGAATACCGAAACGGTCACGCAACGGATTGGTCAGGAGCCCGAGGCGTGTCGTTGCAGCAACAAGGGTGAATTTCGACAGGTCAATTTTCACAGATCGTGCGGCCGGGCCTTCGCCGATGATCAGGTCGAGCTGGAAATCTTCCATGGCCGGATACAGAATCTCCTCCACCGCCGGATTGAGCCGGTGGATTTCGTCGATGAACAGCACATCGCGTTCTTCCAGATTGGTCAGGAGCGCTGCCAGATCCCCCGCCTTGGCAATGACCGGGCCGGATGTGGAGCGGAAATTGACGCCCAGTTCTTTCGCCATGATCTGTGCCAGGGTGGTTTTCCCAAGGCCCGGCGGACCGACAAACAGCACATGGTCCAGCGCCTCGCCACGGTTCCTGGCGGCCTCGATGAAGATTTTCAGGTTGGCGCGGGCTTCCGCCTGTCCGGTAAACTCGTCCAGCGACTGCGGGCGCAGCGTCGTATCCAGATCTTCACCGCGTTTTTCCGGGGTTATCAGGCGGGTTTCGTCACTCATGCGAGAAGTTCCATTCCGGGGACAGACTTTGCGGCGTGCTTGTCGAAAGTCACCGTGTGGGTACAGCCGTTTTTCAGGGCAATATGGGATATCAAATGGTCGGCGATATCAAAGCGAAGCGAAGAAGCGTCGCAAACCAAATCGGCGACAAAATCACTGTCTTCAAACACAAGCTCTGAGGTTTGCATCATGGAGGCGAGGCAGCTTTTGATCACGGCGTTTTTATAACCATACTGCTTTTGCAGTACCCAGACGACTTCAACAGTGACCAACAAGGAAACAAAGGCCGGATTTTGCATTGTGCATTGGGAGAAGAATGATTTGACTGCCAGAAATTGATCCAGATCATCCTTGACGAGATATCTCACCAGCACGTTGGTGTCTATTCCAATCATCCCTGATCCTTTTGTCGTCTTCTGCAAGCATATTTGCTATTGCGGTGTCAAAATCTTCAAGGCTTGCACCTGCGCCTTTGGGCGGTGGCCCCAAAATGCCGGCAAGGTCTGCAAGCTTCAAATTCTTCGGATGAAGATAGATTTTCCCGTTTTCCAGCACATATTCAAAGCTGTCTCCGGTTTTCAGTTTCAAATAATCCCGAACTGCTGAGGGTACTGTGGTTTGTCCCTTGGACGTTATTTTCGCTTTGATCCTCATGACATTCTCCATTCCTTACTTTCTTATGGTAGTAAGGGTATTCGTAAAAAGCAAGGATCATCGCTGTGACAGTTCTTTCAGGCCCAATCTGATCAGTTTTGCACTGTCCGGATTGTCTCCGGCGGTTTTCAGGGCTGCCGCGACCGCATTGGCGGCCTGATCGCGCGAATAGCCAAGATTGGTGAGTGCGGAGACCGCATCTGATACCGGAGCAGGGGCCACGCCTTCACCCAGTTCCTGTTTGAGGCCAATGGTACCGGAGGCATCGCCTGCAAAGGCCGGAGCCTTGTTTTTCAGCTCGGTCAAAATCCGGATGGCAACCTTGGGACCAACGCCCGGTGCGCGGGAAATCACCACCTTGTCCTGAAGGGCAATGGCATTGGCCAGTTCGGACGGCGTGAGTGTGGAGAGGATGGCCAGTGCCACCTTCGAGCCAACACCCTGGACAATCTGCAGGAGATTGAACCAGTCGCGCTCCAGCGTGGTCTGGAAACCGAACAGTTTCAGCTGGTCTTCTCGCACATAGGTTTCAATGAACAGGACTACAGCTTCGCCCGGCGAGCCTATTTTCGACAGGGTTCTGGCCGAGCAGAAGGCGACATAGCAAACGCCGTGCACATCCACGAGAACATGGTCCTCGCCAATCTCATCGATTGTTCCCTTGAGTTTTCCGATCATGATGTCAGTCCCCGGTGCGGATTCATGGATGGGTGCCTCGGATGCAAAAACGCTCTGGCCTGTCAGCAGAAATATGCTTTCTGTGCAGAACAAGTCAAGAACAAATCACGCAGACAAGGCCGCTATACGTGCACCCATGCCCTGGCGGTGGTGGGCATGGCAGATGGCAATGGCCAGAGCATCTGCCGCATCATTGCCCTTGAATGTTGCCTTGGGCATCAGGATTTTCAGCATCATGTGGATCTGCTGCTTTTCGCCATGACCAACACCGATCACGGATTTCTTCACGGCATTGGGGGCATATTCCGCCACCCGCAAGCCTGCACGCGCGGGAACCAGCATGGCAATGCCGCGGGCCTGCCCCAGCTTGAGTGTTGCCACCGCATCCTTGTTGACAAAGGTTTGTTCCACTGCGGCTTCATGCGGCTGGTGCAGATGCAGAACCTCGGCAAGGCCATCATGGAGCTGGCAGAGGCGGGATGCGAGGTCCATCTCGCCGTCCGACGTTACCGTTCCCGAGGCGACAAATTTCAGGGCGTTGCCCAGTGTGTCGACAATGCCCCAGCCCATGCGGCGCAAACCGGGATCAATGCCAATAATGCGAATCGTGTCTGTCATGGTGTGATCCTATGTTGTTTTGCGGAAAATGCGAGAAAAATGTGAACAAACAGGAAACGCAGTCTGTGTGTTTGCACAAGGAAATACAGCCTGAGGGTTTTGTTCCCGAAAGGGCTTCCTCTACAGGAACCATGATATGTTCAGGAAATCCGGCCCATCTTGCTCTAAGGACCGGGCGCTTGTGCCCTGCGGACATCGTCGAAAATCCGCGCCTGACCGATGGGTCCGACTGTGGTTTTCTCCTCGCCGGAGACCAAAATCGCTCCGGCGCAATCGGTTCCTGTCATCGAGATCTGGTATTATGGCGCAATCTGCGCAGCCCCTTTCCGGCTCCTGTTGACAGGATGGAGGGGATCTGGTCGCCGCAGGGGCAGAGCGTGGTGGAACATACGCTGCGTCATGCCGTGGCCGGTTCGCGCCAGACCGTTGCCGACAGGCTGTCAGCCTTTATCGACATGACCGGAGCAGACGAGATTATCGTCTCCATGCCGGTGCGTGATATTGAGGCCAGGCTCCGGTCAGTGGAGATTTTTGCAGCGGTACAGGATATCCATAAAAATCAGAGGGTCGCGGCCTTGACGGCATAAAACCGGCCACGCCGGACGGGCCGGTTATTGCGACAGAACAGATCATCAGGCAGAAAGTTTGGCCATGATCTCGTCGGAGACTTCAAAGTTGGAATAGACGCTCTGAACGTCGTCATCGTCTTCCAGATTGCCGATCAGCTTCATCAGGCTCTGGGCCTTTTCCTCATCCACCGGAACGGTGTTTTGCGGACGCCACACAGCCTTGACGCTGTCAGCCTCGCCGAGCACGGTTTCCAGCGCCTTCGATACTTCGTTCATGTCTTCAAATGCACAATAGATTGTGTGGCTTTCCTCGTCGGATTCCACATCTTCCGCACCGGCTTCAATGGCAGCTTCCATGATCTTGTCAGCGCTGCCAACCTTGGCCTTGTAGGAAATTTCGCCAACTTTGTCGAAGGAGAAGGACACGGAGCCGGTTTCACCCAGTGCGCCGCCGGATTTGGTGAAATTCGAGCGCACAACGGAGGCTGTGCGGTTGCGGTTGTCCGTCAGGGCCTCAACGATAACGGCCACACCGCCCGGACCATAGCCTTCATAACGGACCTGCTCATAATTGTCGCCGTCCGTACCCGATGCCTTCTTGATGGCCCGGTCGATATTGTCCTTCGGCATAGACTGGGCCTTGGCATTCTGCACGGCCAGGCGCAAGGCAGCATTCATGGCCGGATCAGGCAGGCCAGTCTTGGCGGCAACGGTAATTTCGCGCGCCAGCTTGGAAAAGATTTTCGAGCGAACAGCATCCTGCTTGCCCTTGCGATGCATGATGTTTTTAAATTGTGAATGGCCAGCCATGGCACCCTCTGTCTTTTTGTTTGGAAGTGCCGTCTTATAGGGATCTTGGGATGCAAGGTAAAGTGGGACACCCGGGCCTATGCTGCTTCTGCCCATAAATAAGCGCAGTTGTGTTTTCCTTGCGATATCTTCCCCGGAACGTTTACAGGATCGACCAAAGCCTCAATCCGCCCGCAAAGCCGACCACCCGCTGCAACGTTATGGAAATTGTGTGGACGACCGGCTTTGCCATTACGGAGCTACACCACCGACGGTGACGTGATCTGCATTGCGATCCTCAACTGCGTTATCGCCGTACTTGCCTTGTCAAACATTCAAAATTCATAAATTTTTAACCATAATGATGTCTTACTCGAGCGATCAGGATTTTGTGCACTGCACGCCTTCCTTTAACCAAATTTTGCAGCAAGGAAGGCACGCTGCAGCTTGGTGGCAAGGTGGTTTGCAAGGGCAGGATTCCACAATTTTTGCAATTTGACCACAGGCACCGCCCGGCTTTGACCCGGGCGTTTGGATTTAAGGGATTTGGTTTATGGAACAAGTTGGATTGGCAGCAACGAGCGATATGACCCTGTGGTCCTTGTTCATGCAGGCTGGGTTTGTTGTGAAACTCGTAATGCTCGGCCTGGTTGCAGCCTCGGTGTGGACCTGGGCCATCGTGGTGGACAAGACGGTCTCCTATCGCAAAGCCCGGCTTTCGCTGGACAGTTTCGAGCAGACATTCTGGTCCGGCCAGTCACTGGAAGAGCTTTACCGGGCGCTGGCCGACCGGAACAATTCCGGAATGAGCGCCATATTTGTTGCGGCCATGCGGGAATGGAAGAAAAGTTTTGAACGCGGTGCGCGTTCGCCCATCGGTTTGCAGATGCGCATTGACCGGGCCATGGATGTCACGCTGTCGCGCGAATCCGAGACGCTCGAAGCGCGTCTGGGATCGCTTGCCACCATCGGTGCTGCGGCACCTTTTGTCGGTCTTTTCGGAACGGTTGTCGGTATCATGACCTCGTTCCAGGCCATTGCCGGTTCCAAAACCACCAGTCTGGCCGTCGTTGCCCCGGGGATTGCCGAAGCGCTTCTGGCGACAGCCATCGGTCTTCTGGCCGCTATTCCAGCCGTTATCGCCTATAACAAGTTTTCTGCCGATGCCGGAAAGCTGACTTCACGCATGGAAGGCTTTGCCGACGAATTTTCCGGAATTCTGTCGCGTCAGATCGACGAGAAGCTTCAACCCCGCCAGGCCGCACAATAAGCGTCGACCTCAGGACGTTTTGACAGGAGATACGCGATGGGCATGGCGATGGGTAGCAAAGGTTCCGGCGGCGGCAGGCGGGGGCGTCATCGCGGCAAGAAGGCACTGATGAGCGAAATCAACGTAACGCCGTTTGTGGACGTCATGCTGGTTCTGCTGATCATTTTCATGGTGGCGGCACCGCTGATGACCGTGGGTGTGCCCATTGAGCTGCCCGAGACAAAAGCCAGGGAAATGAATGCGGATACGCAGCCGATCACTGTATCGGTCAATCCCAGGGGTGAAGTGTTCCTCCAGGAGACACCGATTGCGATCGACGAGATCGTTCCGAAGCTCCAGGCCATTGCCACCACCGGCTATGAGGAGCGGATTTTCGTGCGTGGCGATGCCAGTGCCGATTATGGCACTGTTATGAAGGTTATGGCGCTTATTTCATCGGCAGGTTACAAGAATCTCGGTCTTGTGACGCTGCAAGAACAGGACAAGTGAAGAGACGCATGAAAGGCAGTCTTATCACATCTGCTGTGTTGCACGGTCTGGTGCTGGCTTTCGTGCTGTTGAAGGCCGGCGGTCCTGCGCAGTTCGACGTGTCCAATTCAGAATCCCTTCCGGTCAGTATCGTTCCCATCGAGGAACTGACGCAGATCCAGCAGGGCGACAAGAAGGCTCCGAAGAAGGAAAAAGCGGCACCAACGCCGACCAAGAAGCAGACCAAGGTAGAGAATGCCGAAAATTCCGGTGAAAATGATATTGATCTGAAGACGCCGCCGACACCGACGCTGAAGCCCGAAAATACAGAATCGGCGGCAGCCCCTGAAAAGTCAGACCCGGCCCCGCCGACACCTGATCCAAAGCCTGCGCCGACCAAGGACATCCAGAAGGAAACACCACAGACGGCGCCTGCAACGGAAGTTGCTGCAAAGGCCGAGCCGAAGGTGGATGTGAAGCCGGACCCGGTCCAGAAGGCTATTGAGGATGCTCCGGCAGAGCCGGCACCAGCCGAAGCCCTGCCGGACAATGTGCCTGTGCCGCAGGTCAAGCCCAAGCCTGCACCGGAAGAGGCCAAGCCTGCTGACGAGAAGCCGGATGAAACCACGACCGATACAGCTCAGGCACAGACAGCCAAAACGGCTGACAAAACCAGCAAAGAGACGAGGAAGGAATCCGCAAAGGCGTCTTCTTCCAAGGAAAGTGATTTCAATGCCGATGAGGTTGCTGCCCTTTTGAACAAGAAGGAGGCTTCCGGAGGGGGCGCGAAACGTTCCTCGGAGGAGGCTGCCCTGGGTGGCAAGAAGACAACCGGCGGATCAAAGCTCAGCCAGAGCGAGATGGATGCCCTCAAGGGCATGATCGAACAGAACTGGTCGATTATTCCGGGCATGGCTGATGCACAGGATGTGCGCATCCAGGTGAAATTCAATCTGGATGAATCCGGTGAAATTGTCGGTGAACCGGAAGTCACGGCAACGGGTGGATCGGAAACCGCACGCGCTGCGCTGGCCGGAGGTGCGCGCCGCGCTGTCATGAAGTCGGCTCCGTTCAAGAACCTGCCTGCTGATAAATACGATGCCTGGAGCGAAGTTACTGTGAACTTTGATCCGAGCCAATTGATGTAAAATGCTGAAAGGCTAATCCACCATGATGAGACATTTATATTTCCGCTGCCTGCTGCTGATTGTCGGTCTGATGCCGGTTGCTGTCATGCCTGCCCATGCTGCCGTCGAGATCAATATCAACAAGGGCAATGTTGAACCTTTGCCTGTTGCGATTACGGATTTTCAGGCCACCGACGAGCTGGGAGCCAATATCACAGCCGTTGTGGCTGCCGATCTCAAGCGCTCCGGCCTGTTTGCACCGATTGACAAGGCAGCGTTCATTGAAAAGATCACCAATCCTGACCAGCCACCACGCTTTGACGACTGGAAAGTCATCAATGCCCAGGCGCTCGTGACAGGCCGTGTTGTCAAGGAAGGTGATGGCCGTTTGCGTGCGGAATTCCGTTTGTGGGACACTTTTGCAGGCAAGCAACTGACAGGCCAGCAGTTCTTTGCACAGCCTGCCAACTGGCGCCGTGTCGCCCATATCATTGCTGACCAGATCTATGAAAAGATCACCGGCGAAAAGGGCTATTTCGATACCCGTATCGTATTTGTTTCCGAAAGTGGCTCCAAGATTGACCGCAAGCGCCAGCTGGCCATCATGGACCAGGATGGTGCCAATGTGCGCACATTGACCAATGCCAATGATATTGTGCTGACACCGCGCTTTTCGCCGAACCAGCAGGAAGTGACCTATATGTCGTTTGAAGGTAACCAGCCACGGGTTTACCTTCTGCAACTGGAGACCGGACAGCGTGAAGTTGTCGGCAATTTTCCGGGCATGACATTCTCTCCGCGCTTTTCGCCGGATGGCCAGCGCGTTATCATGAGCCTTCAGCAGGAAGGCAATGCCAATATCTATACGATGGACCTGCGTTCGCGCACCACCACCCGCCTGACAGCAACGGCTGCCATTGACACATCGCCGTCCTATTCGCCTGACGGCAGCAAGATTGTGTTTGAAAGCGACCGCGGCGGTCGCCAGCAGCTGTATGTCATGGGTGCGGATGGTTCCGGCCAGACCCGTGTTTCCTTCGGGGAGGGAAGCTATTCAACGCCCGTATGGTCGCCGCGCGGTGATCTGATTGCGTTTACCAAACAGTCCGGCGGCAAATTTTCCATCGGTGTCATGAAGCCGGATGGTTCGGGCGAACGGCTGCTGACGACAGGCTTCCACAATGAAGGTCCGACCTGGGCACCCAATGGTCGCGTCATCATGTTCTTCCGTCAGGATGCCGGTGCCGGCGGACCGCAGCTCTACTCAATCGATTTGACCGGATACAACGAACAGCGTATTGCAACACCGAATTTCGCGTCTGATCCGGCCTGGTCCCCGCTTCTGGAATAGGCGTGACACAATCACGCCTTTTTCCTGCCGCACACGGGTTTGAGGAAAAATCGCACATTAACGGTTTGGTAACGATAATTGTTGAAGTGAGGTTAACCCAGATCCGTTACGGTCTGGCAACCTTGATGCAAGTTTAAAATTAGGAGAACGGCCATGAGCCATGTTCACACTCCGGCAGTTGGCCGTATGCAATCTCTCGCCCGCAACCCTGTCATGATTGCCATGGTCATGGCCCTGGCCCTGGCTGGCTGCAAATCCAAAAACGGTCTGCCTGACAATGCCAACCAGCTTGGCCTGAACGGTGCCAATGGCGTTGCCACACCCGGCTCAACACAGGACTTCACCGTCAATGTTGGCGACCGTATTTTCTTTGACACGGATTCCACGAGCATTCGCGCAGATGCTGCTGCCACTCTCGACCGTCAGGCCCAGTGGCTGGCACAATATCCAAACTATGCCATTACCGTTGAGGGTCATGCCGACGAGCGCGGCACACGCGAATACAATCTGGCACTGGGCGCACGCCGTGCAACTGCTACCAAGGACTATCTGGCTTCGCGCGGTGTTAATCCCGGTCGCATGAAAACCATTTCCTACGGCAAGGAAAAGCCTGTTGCCGTGTGCGACGACATTTCCTGCTGGTCGCAGAACCGTCGTGCTGTGACTGTTCTGGGTGGCGCAGGTTCCTGATCCCGGCGACATTTTCGCATATGAAGGCGGCTTTCGGGTCGCCTTTTTCTTTTTTACCATAGTTTGGCCGAACTCCGTTGCTTTTTGACGGCAATTGGAAAACGGTATGCAGGACAAGTTGCATCCTTGGCCGGTGTGATTTGCTTGAACGGGTCATATTTACAGGAACGATACAATGAAAAAACCTATCATGGCGGGGATATTGATGATCGCCGGGATGGCGGCTTCGTCCGCATCTGCGTTTCCACTCACAAAAATGGCGCAGGTTCCGCACAATGGCCTGCCTGTTGTCAGGATTCAGGCAACAGATGCTGAAATCCGTGTTCAGCAGCTGGAGGATACGGTGCGTCAGTTGAACGGGCGCATTGAGGAAATGAGCTTCCAGCTTCTCCAGATGCAGGAACTCATCCGCAAAACCCAGGAGGATAATGAATTCCGCTTCCAGGAGCTGGAAAGCGGGAAGGGTGCAGGCAAGGGAACGGGTAAAAAGGCCGCGCTGGACGCGCCCGTGCTGCCACCAGCCGATGAAACGGCAGGCGTTGTTGCGCCTGCATCCAATGATGTCGCGGGAGCAGGTGCTGATGCAGCACCTGCCAACGACCCGACGGTGGGTGTTCTGGGGGCCGTTGTGTTTGATGCCAATGGCAACCCTGTCCCCGTTGCCACGCCTCCGGCAGTTCAACAGGATGCGATTGCTTCCAGCCAGCCTGCACCGGAGGCTCCGGCTGTTATCGAGCAGCCGCTGGAGACCGGCCTGCCGGGTACGGCTGCCAGCACGCCTGTACCGTCGCAGGAAACCGCCTCTCTCGGGTCCAATTCCGAGGAGGTTTACAAGACGGCTTACAACTTTATCCTGTCGGGTGACTACAAGCTGGCAGAGCAGGGATTTCAGACCTATCTTTCGACTTTCCCAGAGGGGGAACGCTCCGCAGATGCCAGTTTCTGGCTTGGTGAGGCCGAGTACAGCCAGGGCAATTTCACTGAAGCTGCCAAGACCTTTCTGAATGCCCACCAAACCTATGGAAAATCGCCCAAGGCGCCGGAAATGCTCCTGAAGCTTGGCATGTCGCTCGCGCAGCTTGATGACAAGGATACAGCTTGCGCCACATTGCGTGAAGTCACCAAACGCTATCCGAATGCCTCCAAACCCGTGAAGGCCAAAGTTGCCAGCGAGCAGAGCCGCCTTGCCTGCTGATTGTAATGTCAACGCTTCCGATGCCCGTCCGGTCGAGATTGCCTCCCGGTTTCTGGCGCATCTGAAGACACCTGCCTGTATTCTTGTTGCCGTATCCGGCGGAAGCGATTCCCTTGGTTGCCTGCTGGCGCTGACAAAAGCGGCCGCAAACCTGCCGAAAGGCACTGTTTCCATTCATGCTGCCACTGTCGATCACGCCCTGCGCTCCGGTTCTGCCGAAGAAGCGCAATGGGTGGCAGGGTTTTGCAAGACCCTTTCCATTCCCCACCATCTGCAGTCATGGTCCGGTGAAAAACCCCGGACCGGTCTTTCATCCGCGGCGCGCAATGCCCGTTATGACCTTTTGGCTGACATTGCGCGCCGGATCGGTGCGGATTGTCTGGTGACCGGACATACGGCAGACGACCAGGCCGAGACTGTGACCATGCGTGCGGCCCGCTCACCCCGCCAATGGGCCGGGCTGGCAGGTATGGCATCTGCCATGCTTCTGCAAAGGGATGTCTGGGTTTTCCGCCCCTTTCTGCCGGTGCGACGCCAGACGATCCGGGACTTTCTGGTGCGCGAAGGCATCCGCTGGATTGATGATCCGGGCAATTTCAACCGTGCCCATGAGCGTGTTCGCGTGCGCCAGATGCTGGGTGAAACCGGGTCTGGCTTGCCTGGTTCCACAGCGCGGCATGGTCGGGAACGGGCACTGCTTTCCAGCCGGGCTGCAGCATTCTTGAGAGAAAACGTGCGCATATATGGCTGCAGTGTGGCCGGGATCATGCCGGATTGCGACAGTGCCGGAGATCATGTGCTCTTTGCCCTTGCAACGCTGATGGCGGTTCTGGGTGGCAGTGCCTACAGGATTGGACAAGACCAGACGGACATCGTGCGCGCGTTCTTGCAGCGTGGCGGGCGGCAACGCCTGAGCCTTGCACGGGTTGTGCTGGACCTGCGCGGAGACAGGCTTTACATCAGCCGCGAGGCAAGGCATCTTCCGGTGCTGGATGTTGCCGCTGGTACACGTGCCGTGTGGGACGGCCGGTTTATCGTTGCGGCATCAACGGGCCGTCCTGTCAGAATCAGCGGGGAGGGCGATGTTGATCCGGCGCTTTGCAAGCCTTTGGACCTGTTGCCGGGCGGGGTGCGACAAAGAGCGATGAAAGCACTTCCGCATTCTGCTGCCATTGGCGGACATCATCGTTCTGACGATTGTGCCGCGCAATTTCAGCCTTTCTTTGCTTTATTCGACCGTTTTTTGCCGGAATTCGAGTTTTCTCTGGCAAATGCAGTTGCGGAAATTTTTAAACAGCCGCAATACAGGCCAGCGCCTCTCAACAATGGTGCGGGAAACGGAGGTTCGGTTTGACCGCGCCTTGGCAAGACCACAACTCAACCCTATATCAGGGTCCATGTGATGTTGCTGGCATTTGCCAGCTTCGATAATTTCAGGGGAGTTCTATGAACCCTAATTTGCGTAACTTTGCCCTATGGGCAATTATTGCCCTGTTGCTGATCGCGCTGTTCAGCATGTTCCAGTCCGCGCCGGCTCAGACGGCATCGCGGGATATTCCCTATTCGCAGTTCCTGACGGAAGTGGAACAGGCGCGGGTTCGTGAAGTCGTGATTACCGGAAACCGGATTGTCGGCAGTTATGTCGATAATGGAACGGCCTTCCAGTCCTATGCGCCTGCCATTGATTCAGGCCTGGTGGACAAGCTCGAGGCGAAAAATGTAACTGTGACCGTGCGCCCCGAATCGGATGGATCATCGGGTATCATGAGCTATATCGGCACGTTGCTGCCCATGCTGCTCATTCTCGGTGTCTGGCTGTTTTTCATGCGACAGATGCAGGGCGGCTCACGCGGTGCGATGGGATTCGGGAAATCGAAAGCCAAGCTTCTGACCGAGGCACATGGCCGCGTGACATTCGAAGATGTTGCCGGTGTTGATGAAGCCAAGGAAGATCTGGAAGAGGTTGTTGAATTTTTGCGTGATGCGCAGAAGTTCCAGCGTCTGGGGGCCAAAATTCCGCGCGGTGTTTTGCTGGTCGGTCCTCCTGGTACAGGGAAAACCCTGCTGGCCCGTTCGGTTGCCGGCGAGGCCAATGTCCCGTTCTTCACGATTTCCGGTTCGGATTTCGTGGAAATGTTTGTCGGCGTCGGTGCCAGCCGTGTTCGTGACATGTTCGAGCAGGCCAAGAAAAATGCACCCTGCATTATTTTTATCGATGAAATCGATGCTGTCGGTCGTCATCGCGGTGCCGGTCTTGGTGGTGGCAATGATGAACGTGAGCAGACGCTCAACCAGTTGCTGGTGGAAATGGACGGTTTTGAGGCCAATGAAGGCGTGATCCTGATTGCTGCGACCAACCGACCCGATGTTCTCGATCCGGCGCTGTTGCGGCCTGGACGTTTTGACCGTCAGGTTGTCGTTCCCAATCCGGATATTGTCGGTCGCGAACGCATTTTGAAAGTACACGTGCGCAATGTGCCTTTGGCACCCAATGTTGACCTGAAGGTTCTGGCCCGTGGCACGCCCGGCTTCTCCGGTGCCGACCTTATGAATCTTGTCAACGAATCTGCCCTGATGGCCGCCCGCCGCAACAAGCGTGTGGTCACCATGCAGGAATTTGAAGATGCCAAGGACAAGATCATGATGGGGGCGGAACGTCGCTCTTCTGCCATGACCGAAGCCGAGAAGAAGCTGACGGCCTATCATGAAGCCGGACATGCCATTCTTGCCCTGAAAGTTGCAGCAGCCGATCCCTTGCACAAGGCGACTATCATTCCGCGTGGTCGTGCGCTGGGCATGGTGATGCAGCTTCCGGAAGGAGACCGCTATTCCATGAGCTATACCTGGATGGTTTCGCGTCTGGAAATCATGATGGGTGGCCGCGTTGCCGAAGAACTGACCTTCGGCAAGGAAAACATCACCTCCGGTGCCTCTTCCGATATTGAACAGGCAACCAAGCTTGCCCGTGCGATGGTAACCCAATGGGGCTTTTCCGATGAGCTCGGGCAGGTTGCCTATGGTGAAAACCAGCAGGAAGTGTTCCTGGGCCATTCGGTTTCGCAGTCGAAAAACGTCTCCGAGGCAACCGCACAGACGATCGACAAGGAAGTGCGCCGTCTGATCGACCACGCCTATGAGCGTGCCCGTTCGATCATCACCGAGCACTATGATGCGTTTGTCACCATTGCCGAAGGTCTGCTGGAATATGAAACATTGTCCGGTGATGAAATCCAGGCCCTGATGCGCGGCGAAAAGCCGAAGCGGGATCTTGGCGACGATACACCGTCAAGCCGTGGTTCGGCTGTTCCGAAGGCCGGGACGAAAAAGGACGGTCCCGCCAGTTCAAAAGGCGATGAAGCCGAAGGCGGGCTTGAACCTCAGCCACAATAAGGTTTCGCTATAAAGTGCTGGCCGCCGTTGGAAATGCTGACGGCGGCCTTTCTGTGTGTAACAGGATGTGATTGTACAGACTGCAAAATATCGTGTTGAGGGTTTTCAATACCAAAATGTTACCGTGGCAAGAAAATTCAAGAACGATCCGGGAGTAAACGATGGCGCGCAAATATTTCGGCACGGATGGCATTCGTGGTAAATCCAACAGTTTTCCAATGACGCCGGATCTCGCCATGCGCGTTGGTGTTGCTGTTGGTACATTGTTCCGGCGTGGCAATCACCGGCATCGTGTGGTGATCGGCAAGGACACGCGCCTTTCCGGCTATATGCTGGAAAATGCCATGGTGGCTGGTTTTACTGCTGCCGGTGTTGATGTTTTCCTTCTGGGCCCCATCCCCACACCGGCTGTTGCCATGCTGACCCGTTCCCTGCGTGCCGATATCGGGGTTATGATCTCGGCGTCACACAATCCTTTTGAAGACAATGGTATCAAGCTTTTTGGCCCGGATGGCTACAAGCTTTCGGACGATCTGGAATTGCAAATAGAGGCCCTTCTGGACACGGATATCATGTCACAGCTGGCTTCTGCCTCCGATATCGGCCGGGCCAAGCGCATTGACGGTGACATTTACCGCTATATCGAATTCGTAAAGCGCACCCTGCCGCGCGATGTTACCCTCAACGGATTGCGGGTTGCCATCGATTGCGCGAATGGTGCTGCCTACAAGGCCGCGCCGACAGCCCTTTGGGAACTGGGTGCGGAAGTGGTGACCATTGGAAACGAGCCGAACGGGAAAAATATCAATCTGAATTGCGGCTCAACCCATACCTCCTCGCTCGTCAAGAAGGTTCACGAAGTGCGCGCCGATATCGGTATTGCCCTCGACGGCGATGCCGACCGGGTGATTATCGTCGATGAAACCGGCACTGTTGTCGACGGTGACCAGTTGATGGCGGTGATTGCCGGTGCCTGGGCAGATGACGGATTGTTACGCGGCAACGGTATTGTGGCAACGGTCATGTCCAATCTCGGGCTTGAACGCCATCTGGGCGGACGTGGGCTCAATCTGGTGCGCACAAAGGTCGGAGACCGCTACGTGGTCGAGCATATGCGCGAACATGATTTCAATGTGGGTGGCGAGCAGTCAGGCCACATCGTGCTGTCGGATTTCGGGACGACCGGTGATGGTCTCGTGGCGGCCCTTCAGGTGCTGGCCAGCGTCAAGCGTACCGGCAGACCCGTCAGCGAAGTCTGCCGCAAGTTTGAACCTGTTCCACAATTGCTCAAGAATGTGCGCTATTCCTCCGGAAAGCCTTTGGAGAACAAAGTGGTGAGGCAGGCGATCGAGGCTGCGGAAAACGAGCTGGCCCATCACGGGCGTCTGGTTATCCGGCCATCCGGCACCGAAACGCTGATCCGGGTGATGGCAGAAGGCGATGACAAGGCCCAGGTCGAGCGTATTGTCAACGACCTGGTATCGGTCATTGCCAGGGTGTAGGATATCAGGGCGGAGAGCGAACAGGTCGATATCCGCTCAATTTTCCGACATCGTTAATTTTTGTAGTTAATTTCAAATTAACCTTTGGTGATCATTATCCATTCCAGAATCATGAAGGACCGGCACCCGGCTGACCTTTGGACATTGGAGAATGGAGCACCATCGATGAAACTTGCAGGATCCAGCGCGATTGCCGCTCTTTTCCTTTCTACGCCGCTGCTGGCGGCTGATCTATACCAGCCAGATATTCCGCAGGCTCCCTATATTGAGCCTCAGGTCGTGCCTGTGGCCTCGTCCGGAGGCTGGTATCTGCGCGGGGACGGATTCTATGCCTGGAACAAGTTGCGCGGTGCCAACTATTTCCAGGGTTCAAACAGCAGCCTTGTCGATTTTACAACGAGCGGTATCAAAGATTCCTATGGCCTTGGCGGTGGTGTCGGTTACCAGATGAACAGCATGCTGCGCGCCGACCTGACAGCAGACTACATGTTCAGTTCTGATTTCAGAGGTGCGACAAAAGGCTCTTGCGGTGCTGGCGCAGCCTGTACATCAACCGATATCGCCAAGTTTAACGCCATCAGCATCATGGCCAATGCCTATGTTGACCTTGGCACCTATTACAGCATCACACCTTATCTCGGTGCCGGTATCGGTGGCACCCATATCAACTGGTCCAATCTCAGCAACACGTCCTGCTCCGATACCACCGGAGTCTGCGATGCGACCGAAACGCATGACGGTCGTTCCAGCTGGCGCTTCACCTACGCACTTATGGCCGGTGCCTCTGTAGACTTGACCTGCAACCTGAAAGCCGATGTCGGTTACCGTTACCGCCATGTCGCTGCCGGCGATATGTTCGGCTACAAATCAAACGGCGGTCCTGGCTATGACAAGGGCATGGACATTCATGAAGGCCGGGTTGGTCTGCGCTATGCCTTCGGCAACAATTGCCAGCAGCCTATGGCTTATGTTCCGCCACCGGTTGAGCCCATTATTTACAAGTAAAACCATCATCTGCTTGTCAGATTGCAGCTTTTGCGAAAGCCGTCCTTTTTAAAGGGCGGCTTTTTATCTGGCGACCGCTGCATTGGTTAATGCCTATGATTAACCTCCGGTTAAGAGCTCAATGCTATGGTTAATGAAGGCTTATTGGACGGGTTTGTGGAGCGTGGAAGGGTATAGCAACATGTTGGGACGTCTGGTTTTGGCACTTGCCGTTGTTTCAGTCTCTGCAGCCTGCACTCTGGCTGCGGACCAGCTGGTTCAACCGGAAAACGATCCGCCGGAAATCCAGATCGCCAATGATGCTATTGGCCATGGCTGGTATATGCGCGGTGACCTGAGCTACAATGCCGGGATGGACAGCGGCAAACCGTCCCTGCGGAAATTTGACGGGACGAACTATTCCAATGCCAATTTCGATACAGTCCGGTTTGCAAAGGAAGCAACCGGATCTGCGGGTCTTGGCTATCAGTTCAACGACTGGCTGCGAGCGGATTTTACCGGTGACTATTTCACCAGCGGTCTCAGCGGTTCCTCTACATCGGCAAACCCATGTTCCGGAGCGGCTGCCGGCACGACCTGCCTTGATGAATACAAGGGCCGGTTCCAGGCGATTGGCCTGATGGCCAACGGCTACGTTGATCTTGGAACGATTTCCGGCTTCACGCCCTATGTTGGCGGTGGTCTCGGCACCTATCAGGTGTCCTGGAACAAGTTTACGGACAAGATGACCTGCGTGAATGGTGCCGGAACATGCGCCAATACCAGCATGGGCACATTCAGCAGCACGTCTGACGGAAACTGGCGCTTTGCCTATGCGCTCATGGCCGGTGTTGCCTTTGATATCTCTCCGCAGACCAAGATTGACCTGAGCTATCGCTATTCCCGGATCGGTGCAGGTGATGTGCTGAAATTCTCCGGTGATGAAGCAAGTTCCGGTGCAACGGGTGTCAAGGCCAGCGACAACGGCATATCCCGCCATGAACTGCGGCTCGGCTTGCGGGTCAATTTCTGGTAGGTCCAGGCCTGTGCGCCGGGCGCTGGCTGTTTTGGAAAAAAAGCGTCAATAAACAGAACAGATGCGACACTTATCGCTTGACTGGAGGCTTGCCGCAGACTATTTCCTGCAGCGGGCCACCCCTCCCCAACGAGGGGCTTCTATCTGAAAGGATAGCCACATGAGCGCTATTACGACACCGGACCTGCGTCCGAAAAATTCCCATTTTTCCTCTGGTCCCTGTGCCAAGCGTCCTGACTGGTCGCTGGATGCACTTTCCGATGCCGCCCTTGGGCGTTCGCATCGTGCCAAGCTGGGCAAGACCAAACTCAAGCTCGCCATTGAGCTGACCCGCGAAGTGCTGCAAGTGCCTGCGGATTACCGTATCGGCATTGTACCTGCTTCTGACACCGGCGCTGTTGAAATGGCCCTGTGGTCGCTTCTGGGGCCGCGCGGCGTGGACATGGTTGCCTGGGAAAGTTTCGGCTCCGGCTGGGTGTCCGATGTTGTGAAGGAATTGAAGCTGCCGGATGTTCGCAAGATTGTTGCGGATTACGGCGTTCTTCCTGATCTTGCCAAAATCGATTTTGAACGCGACGTGGTTTTCACCTGGAATGGCACAACGTCCGGTGTTCGCGTTCCCAATGCAGATTTTATTCCCGCTGACCGTCAGGGCCTGACCATTTGCGATGCAACGTCTGCGGCCTTCGCCCAGGCGCTTGATTTTTCCAAGCTCGATGTTACCACCTTCTCCTGGCAGAAGGTTCTGGGCGGCGAAGGTGCGCATGGGATGATTATTCTGTCACCCCGGGCTGTCGAGCGGCTTGAGAGCTACAATCCGCCATGGCCTATGCCGAAGATTTTCCGCATGACCAAGGGTGGGAAGATCATCGAAGGCATTTTTGCCGGAGAAACCATCAACACGCCGTCGATGCTGTGCGTTGAGGATTATCTGGATGCGCTCAACTGGGCGAAGTCCATCGGTGGTCTGGAGGCGCTGATTGCGCGGGCTGATGCCAATGCCGCTGTCATCCATCAATTCGTTGCCGCCAATTCCTGGATTGCCAATCTGGCTGTTGATCCGGCCACACGGTCCAACACGTCCGTTTGCCTGACCATTGCTGACCCTGATATTCTGGCGCTGGGTGATGAAGAACAGGCGACATTTGCCAAGAATATCGTGACATTGCTGGAAAAGCAGGGTGTTGCCAAGGATATCGGCGCATACCGCGATGCGCCGACCGGCTTTCGGATATGGTGCGGTGCGACGGTGGAAACATCCGACCTTGAGGCATTGATGCCATGGCTGAACTGGGCGTTTGACGTCCAGAAAGCCGAGCTTTCCAAAGCTGCGGCCTGATCTGCATATCCCCGCCTTCGTGGCGGGATCTCCCATCACATTTTCAAAATCTTCAAGGAGGCCATCATGGCACCGCGCGTACTCGTATCTGATGAACTGTCCGAAACCGCTGTCCAGATTTTCCGCGATCGTGGCGTGGAGGTGGATTTCATGCCCGAGCTTGGCAAGGACAAGGAAAAACTGCTGGAGCTTATTCCGCATTATGACGGTCTGGCCATTCGGTCTGCCACCAAGGTGACCGAGAAGCTGATTGCCGCTGCCACAAAACTGAAAGTGGTTGGTCGCGCCGGTATCGGTGTTGACAATGTTGATATTCCGGCCGCCTCGCGTCGCGGTATCATTGTCATGAACACACCTTTCGGCAATTCCATCACAACGGCAGAGCATGCTGTTGCGATGATGTTTGCCGTTGCCCGCCAGTTGCCTGCTGCCGATACATCGACACAGGCCGGCAAGTGGGAAAAGTCCAAGTTCATGGGCGTGGAAATCACCGGCAAGACGCTTGGTGTGATTGGCTGCGGCAATATCGGTTCCATCGTTTGCCAGCGCGGTATTGGCCTCAAAATGCATGTTATCGGTTTTGATCCCTTCCTGTCCAGGGAACGTGCCGAGGAAATGGGCATTGAAAAGGTCGAGCTTGAAGAGCTTTTTGCCCGTGCCGATTTCATCACCCTGCATGTGCCCTTGACCGACAAGACCCGCAATATCATTGATGCGCGGGCGCTTGCGATGATGAAAGATGGCGTTCGCATTATCAACTGCGCGCGCGGCGGTCTGGTGGTGGAAGCCGATCTTGCGGATGCTATCAAGTCCGGCAAGGTTGCCGGTGCCGGTTTTGATGTGTTTGAAGTCGAGCCGGCCAAGGAAAGTCCCCTGTTTGGCCTTCCCAATGTTGTGTGCACACCGCATCTGGGAGCCTCGACAACCGAGGCACAGGAAAATGTTGCCCTTCAGGTTGCCGAGCAGATGTCGGACTATCTGGTCAAGGGGGCCGTTTCCAACGCCATCAACATGCCGTCGATTACGGCCGAGGAAGCGCCACGCCTGAAGCCATTTGTGCGGCTGGCCGATTGCCTCGGTTCCTTTGTCGGCCAGGCAACGGAAAGCCCGATCAAGGAAATCGAGATTCTTTATGATGGTGCAACGGCACAGATGAATACCAAGGCGCTGACCAGTGCGCTTCTGGCCGGCCTGATCCGCAGCCAGGTTGCCGATGTGAACATGGTCTCTGCCCCGATCATGATCAAGGAAAAGGGCATTATCCTGTCGGAAGCCAGGCGCGACAAGACGGGTGTTTTTGACGGTTATATCCGCCTGACTGTGACAACAGACAACCAGACACGCTCCATTGCCGGAACCTGTTTTTCGGACGGCAAGCCGCGCTTCATCCAGATCAAGGGTATCAATCTGGACGCCGAAGTGGGTGCCAACATGGTCTATATTTCCAACACGGACGTTCCCGGCATGATCGGTTTCATGGGCACCACGCTGGGCGAGGCGGGTGTCAACATCGCCAATTTCCAGCTCGGTCGCGGTGAGCAGGGGGGGGATGCGATCGCGCTCCTTTATGTGGACGAGAAGCTGAAGCCGGACGTGCTGGACAGGCTGACAGCGCATCCTGCGATCCGGCACGCCAAACCGCTGGTTTTTAATGTGGATTAAAGCATGTCGCGCAAAACTGTGCAGCGGTTTTGCTATAACGACATGCGTAAAAACAAAGACCTGAAACGGATTTCATTGAAAGGATTGTGGGTCCGGGTGTGCAAGCGCCCGGGCCGCATGTGGTTATCCCCTGTCTACAGAATGCAGTTGATCACGTGCGACCGTTTCTCATCTGGACACGCCGGTCATCCATGCTGGCTTTTGACATGCAAACGGCCATTTGCAGCCCGCCTTTTGGGTGGGTTGCAAATGGCCGATTGATATAAGCCTTGCTTCAGCAGGGGTCCAAAGACCCACAAATGTCGCCCGGCTGCGGTTGGCTTATGCCCGCATGCGTTGCCCCGTATCCCGCACTTCAAGAGCTGCTGCCTTTTCATGTTCGGCCTGAGCCTCTTCAAGAGCCAGCAGGGCAGCCTCTTCCTGGGATTTGAGATCACGGATGGACACAATCAGATTATCAGCGCGCTGGCGTGCCGCTTTTGCAAAGGTTGGATATGCAAAGTGATTCGGATCGCTAATGCCTGACTTCTTCTCTTCAAACGCGATTTGGGATTCGAGATCCCTGGTCATTCGTTCAAATTCAGCCATCATCATCTGAAGCTGTTTCAGCTGACGATGCTTCTCCTTGGCCTGAAATTCCTTCAGGCGTACTAGGTTCTCACGCGACTTCATACGCAATACTCCCGTGATGCGAGACCCCGGTTACTGGAATCCGGCCAGACTAACCGACCTTGTGACGTCGGAAACAAAAAATTAGCACGGCATTAACAAAAACCTGCCGATGTTAACTCTTCGTTTACTGGCATCGTTAATTATAGAGACGATCATTTAAGGGTCGGTAAACGTCCAAAAAGAAAATCTGATTGGGCAATGATTGAGTCGAATGAATCGGATAGCGGGGAATCTTAAAGTTGTAATTTAAGATTTCTATCTGAAATTATCTATAAAAATCATGGGCGTAGAAAAAATGTTTAATATTTCTGATAGTGCTTGCCAGAGTGAATCAGAATTTGTTAACCATTTCATGGCAACCTCCAAATCAGGCAACGACTGGAACCGTATCGCGTAAAAGGGGCCAAGACGACCTTCAAGGCGGCGGTAAAGGGGAAAAATATGCGGGTACTATTAATCGAAGACGACAGCGCAACAGCGCAGAGCATCGAATTGATGCTCAAGTCGGAGAGTTTCAATGTCTACACAACCGACCTTGGCGAAGAAGGCGTCGATCTGGGCAAGCTGTATGATTATGATATCATCCTCCTGGACCTGAATTTGCCGGACATGTCGGGTTATGAGGTTCTGCGCACATTGCGTCTTTCCAAGGTGAAGACGCCGATCCTTATCCTGTCAGGCATGGCCGGAATTGAAGACAAGGTCCGTGGCCTTGGTTTTGGTGCCGATGACTATATGACCAAGCCATTCCACAAGGATGAGCTGGTTGCACGCATTCACGCCATTGTGCGTCGCTCAAAGGGTCATGCACAGTCTGTTATTGCCACTGGTGAGCTGATTGTAAATCTGGATGCCAAGACTGTCGAAGTAGGCGGACAGCGCGTTCACCTGACCGGCAAGGAATACCAGATGCTGGAGCTGCTGTCCTTGCGCAAGGGTACAACACTGACCAAGGAAATGTTCCTCAACCATCTTTACGGTGGCATGGACGAGCCCGAACTGAAAATTATCGACGTATTTATCTGCAAGCTGCGCAAGAAACTCGCCAATGCGGCTGGCGGTGCCAACTATATTGAGACTGTCTGGGGTCGCGGCTATGTTCTGCGTGAACCGGATGGAAGTGAAATGCTTGAGATCGCCTGAGAGCGATTGATTGTCCTGATACCCTTGCCTGATATTGCATTGAGCCCGCTGGTTTTCAGCGGGTTTTTTGTTGTTTCTGAGGACTCGCATGCATTCCAGGCACAAAAAAGCCGGGTTTTCTGACAGAAAACCCGGCTTCTGGAAAGGCAACCGTCCGGTATCAGGCGGCAATCGACAGATTGCTGAATACGGATGTCAGGATCTTGCGGTCGAATGGCTTCAACAGGAAATCATCAGCGCCTGCGCGTTTTCCCTGCATCATGCGTTTCAGATCAGCCTCGACGACCGAGTAGTAAATCCGGGATGATTTGCCATTGGGGAGCCTGCGGATATTGGCGATCAGTTCCAGCGCACCATCCATGGCGGAATCGACAATCAGGACGTCGGGCAGCTCGCCTTCGCAGCGCACAAGCGCCTCCAGTGTATTTCCCGCTTCTGACACGTGATAGCC
Organism: Rhizobiaceae bacterium; assembly: GCA_965247225.1. Lineage (GTDB taxonomy): Bacteria > Pseudomonadota > Alphaproteobacteria > Rhizobiales > Rhizobiaceae > CBDFGT01. Next base: position 166,270 of record CBDFGT010000029.1, read on the forward strand.
CATGCCTGACAGAATACGCTTGGCGACTTTCCGGACGACTTCATACTCTTCCACAATCATCAAATGCTTCATCTTGGGCTCCATTCCGTGCAAGCTTATGGCTACAGGCAGTCTTCAGTGTATGGAATAGTGAACAACAAATCGTTAGCAGGTGTGGTTAACGCCGGATTTTTACAGAGTGGCAGACATTTGCGTATCTTCCCCGGGTTGCCGAAGCCTGTCTCAGGCATTGTCCATTTCTGCAATGAATACGATCTCTTCCGCAGATACGCTGGTGGAGAGTTTCATTCCGGCCTCTTCCGCCATCAGTACAGTGTAGTAAGGCTGAATGCTGTGTGCATCGATGGCTTCCTCGACAACGCGGTCGCATATTTCCGCATATTTGGGCGGAACGCGCAGCATCTTGCCTTTTGTGGTAAGGAGAAATCTGGTTTCAAATTCAGGATTTTCCAGCACGACATCGATCGAGCCGCCCCGGGGGATGGAACTGTAGGCGACCAGGAAAAGGTTCAGCAGAAGCTTGACCTTGTTTTTCGCGATGATCACGCGCGGCCCTGACCATGAAACAACAGCCTTGTTGTCCGCAGTGGCGAAATCCCTGGCAGCCTTTTCTGCCTCACCCGTATCAATGGATGCGCCAACCGAACCGGAGGCGCCAAAGGCCAGCCGGGCGAATTTCAGTCTGACCGAGGCGTTCAGGGCGCTGGTGCGGATCAGGTCCATGGCATCGCTGTCCGAACCACCTTCATCGAGCAGTTCCAGACCGTTATTGATTGCTCCGACAGGTGAGATAATGTCATGGCAGACCCTGCTGCACAGCAGCGACGCCAGGTCCGGGCCTGACAGCGTGAGGTTGGGGTTCTTCGCCATAATAAACTCCTATTGGATATGCAATGTCATCCGGATTGCTGTTCGTAACCATCAATGGTGCCAACACATGTCCATGTGCCGGGCCTATTAAGACTACACATGTGGTAAACCGATTATTAAGATGATGGGATCAAAATGCACCCACGAACGATAATTGGAGTTTTCGTTACGGATTTTGGTCAGCGACGCCGTTTCGTTGCTTGAAACACAGGACTGTCCGGTTTTTGCAAAGCCGGACATGTTCAATTTACTCCGGAAATGGATCAGGTCATGAGACGTCTGAAGCTTTTGATACCCGCCCTCTGGCAGACCCTTTTTTCTGCTGTACTCGGGTTTTGCCTCATGGGAGCCGTTGCCGCACGGGCGGCAGACAGCAGCCAGTATACAATGCAGGAAATTGTTGATGCCGGACATGGATTCTTCGGTTCAACAACAGGTGGTCTTGCCAAGGTACTCGAAAATGCATTCTCCAATTATGGCCTTCCGAACGGCTATATTCTGGGGCAGGAGGGTGGCGGCGCCTTTGTTGCCGGCCTGACCTATGGCGAGGGCGATCTCTATACGAAAAATGCGGGCCAGCATAACGTGTTCTGGCAGGGACCATCCGTAGGGCTGGATGTCGGAGGGCAGGGCAGCCGCACCATGATGCTGGTCTATAACCTGCCAAGTGTGGATGCCCTTTACCGGCGCTTCGGCGGTGTTTCCGGATCAGCCTATGTTGTGGCCGGGGTTGGCATGACTGTCCTCAAGGGCCAGGATGTGCTTCTCGTTCCGATCCGCACAGGTCTCGGAGCACGTCTGGGTTTGAATGTCGGTTATCTGAAACTGACCCGGCAGCCAACCTGGAATCCGTTTTAACCTGCAAAGAGCGTGTTACCAGACAGGCGAGCGGAGTGCTTGTCAATGGCTATTATGCCAATTGCATTGCAGGATTTGCCGTGTCTAAATCCGGACGAATCACATGCGGCGGCATCTGCGTAGCCACGGATTTTAAAACAGAATTGGATGCGTCTTGATTGAATATGCGCTGTTGTTCGGGTTGGGATTTCTGGCGGCGGGCCTGACAGGCCTGCTGGCGTCACCGGCCATTCATCGCAGTATTGTGCGCTATACCGAGATGCGCCTGAAAGCGACCCTGCCGCTGACAGCCAGGGAAGTGCAGGCACAAAAGGATATGGCGCGGGCGGCCTATGCTGCCGAAGCGGCACGCATACAGCAGGATCTCGTGAAGGAACGTGAAAAGACCACGGGGTTGATGGTCCGTAACGATGCTGTCACGCGCGAAATGGCGGGTATCGTTCATGAGAATGTTACGCTGAAGAGCCGCATTGAAGACATAAAGTCAGAGATTTCAAAATTGCGCGAAGAAGCCGTTGCGGATTCTTTGAGGCTGGACGAGTTGCGTGCGCAACTTCAGGAAGCCGCGCGTCTTTCCGATGCCCAGACGTTGCAGATTGATGAACTTGTCCGTCGCAGGGACAAGGTTCTTTTCGATCTTGATAATTCCAAAATCGATATGGCTGCCAGCATCACGGAAGCGGAAAGCCTTCATGCCAGGATTAACGGGCTGCGGGACGAGCGGGACGGATTGCGCCGGGAAATCAAAACCGTGACTGACCGCGCCAAGGATCTCGAATACAGGCTTGTCAGGGAAGAAAACAAGGTCATGCGGCTTGAAGAAAGGCTGGAGCGCGAACAGGCTGCCGGTGCCGAAAAGGCCGCAAGCCTTGAACGGCGTGTGAACGAAGTCAGCCGCCTGAAACAGAAGATCAAGGATGTGAATGCCGAGGCGCGTGAAGCATACCGGGCCCTGAAGCTTGCCGGGCTGACTGTGCCGCAGAAATTATCACCATACAGCGCTTTGCAGGATGTTGCATCCGACAATGAGGATGACGGTGTGAAGGAAACAGACATTCATCCGGTGATGGAGCGACAGCCGGAGAAGCCTGTTTCTGCAGTATCGAGTGTCGATCTTGCAGCCCTTGACGAACAGATCCGCAACCGCAATATTGCCCTTGGACAGCTTTTGCTCCATTCTGCAGACATCAGCAAGGATAATGCCATCCGGGGTGAAATTGCAGGCATTGCCGCAGACATGATTGCACTGACTGCCATACGCGAAGGCGAAGGTTCGCCGCTGAGGTCAATCCTTTCAGGAGACCGGCTGCAAAAGACATCAGGCCGCATCAGTCTTGCGGAACGCGCCGCAGACGCGCTGTTCCGTGATATTGGCCGTTGATTTCACCCAGTTCCGGTTTTTTCCATCAGGTTGCCGATATGATGCAGCGCAATGCCGGTTGCTGTTGCGACGTTGAGGCTGTCCAGCGTACGCTTTTGGGAAATGCGGGCCGTAGTGATGCTGTCCAGCACGTCCCTGGGCAGGCCCGGTCCTTCTGCACCGACCACAAGCGCGATACGATCCGTTACCGCGATATCGCGCAGGTCGTGCGTGCCATCGGGTGAAAGGCCCCATAAGGCAAAGCCTTGCTGTTTCAGTATCGCCAGCAGGTTTTCCTGTTTACCCATCCGTAACCACGGCACTGTGAGCACAGAGCCGACCGAGACACGTATAGCCTTGCGGTAAAGCGGATCGCAGCATGTCTGATCCAGCAAGACCAGATCTGCGCCAAAGGCGGCCGCATTGCGGAAAATCGCGCCGATATTGTCATGGTTGGAAAGACCAATGGTGACCAGTACCAGGGCCTGTTGAGGCAAGGCTGCCAGGAGGACGTCCAGCGGGGTTGTCCCGATGCGCTCGCCCAGTGCCAGCACGCCGCGGTGCAGGTGAAATCCTGCAATCTTGTCAATGATGTCTGACGAAGCGACATAAATTGCAACATCGTCGGGCAGGGCGTTCAAATGACCGGCGAGACCCTGAACGCGATTTTCAAGCAGCAGAAGTTTTCTCATGCGAAAACTTCTGCCCGACACATGCGCCCTGGCCAGCATGGTCAGGACGACGGTTCCTTCGGCAATAAACTGGTTGCGGTCCCGCGTCAGATCCCTTTCCCGGATTGCGCTGAATTCAGCGATTGCGGGATCATCCGGAGTATAAATGCGAACAGGCAGGCGCACCAAATCCGTTATTGTCCCGCAAGCGTCAGGTCTGCCAGCGTACGCCCGGAGACACTGTCAAACACCAGAGCCTTGCGGCGTCCATCGGCAAGGCTGCCATAGATCAGGATCTGGCCGTTGGACAGGGAGACGGTTTCCACCTTGAAGCCATCGGGAACCGCAACATTTGCGGCCAAGGGCGCATCCATGGGTACAGCTGCCGTAGCGGGTGCCGCTGCCTGCCGTGTGATGGATGCCTTGTAGACAAGTGCGCTGAAGACGGCCATAAGGCTGACAACGATGACGCCTGCAGAAATGATCTGCAACCGGATCATCTTGCGGCGGAGCTGTTCCATAACCGGGTCCAACGGTTTTTCGTCTTGTTCGTCGATCTCGGTTTTTGACATGTGCAGGCCCCTGAAAGCGGAATATTGAAGAATGAGTGATCCCTTTACAGAACTGCCGGGCAACAGGAAAGCGCTGATTGCAGATGAAATGGCGGAAGGCAGGCTGGATGCATGGTTGACGTCTGTTCTGGATGGCACCTTTTCCCGCAATCGCATCAAAAGCCTCATTGAACAGGGAGCGGTTTTCCAAAACGGTGTCGCTGTTCTGGAACCAAAGAGGAAAGTTCGTCCGGGCGACAGTTTTGAAATTGTATTGCCGGAGCCTGAAGATCCCGAACCCAAAGGCGAAAATATTCCGCTTGCGGTGCTGTACGAAGATCAGGATGTCATTGTGATTTCCAAACCCGCCGGGCTGGTGGTGCATCCGGGGGCCGGCAACTGGACAGGCACATTGGTCAATGCCCTGATTTATCACTGCGGCGACAGCCTGTCAGGGATTGGCGGCGTCAAGCGTCCAGGTATTGTGCATCGTCTCGACAAGGATACGAGCGGGGTGATGGTTGCTGCCAAGAATGACATGGCGCACCGGCACCTGGCTGATCAGTTTGCCGACCACGGTCGCTCGGGACCACTGGAGCGGGCCTATCAGGCCATCGTCTGGGGCAGGCCACCGCAATTGAAGGGCACTATCAATGCGCCTCTCGGGCGCGGCGGCGACCGGATCAAGCGGGCTGTCAAGCGTGAGGATGCTGATGATGCGCGCGAGGCGATTACGCATTATCAGGTTATGGAACGGTTTTTGGAAAAACCGGATGCAACCTGTCTTGCTGCGATGATTGAATGCCGTCTTGAGACAGGACGTACCCACCAGATCCGCGTTCATATGGCCCATATCGGTCATCCGCTGATCGGCGACCAGGATTATGGCATGGCCTTCAAAACCAAATCCAACCTGCTGCCCGAAAAGGCCAAGACTGTTGTCGACCGCTTTCCGCGCCAGGCTCTGCATGCCTTCCTGCTGGCCTTTGAACATCCACGCACAGGGGAGGTCATGGAATTTGAAGCGCCTGAACCGGCAGACATGGCCGAACTGATGGATGCGCTGCGCGGTTTGTGATGAGCGGGCAGGACTTGAAAAATCAATATATATTCCTATATCCGTATCTATGTTTATTTGATCGTTCTGCAGCTTTGTCACGGCAGGTGTCAATTCAGGGAGAGTACCAATGACGTATTATCTTTCCAGACTGCTTGATGCCGAGTTTGCCGCATCTGTTCTGCGGGTCAAGGAAGCCTTGAAAGCTCAAGGCTTCGGTGTGCTCACTGAAATCAATATTCAGGCGACCCTGAAAGAAAAAATCGGGGTAAACTATCCCGCCTACACAATCCTTGGTGCTTGCAATCCGGCTCTCGCCCATGAGGCTCTCCAGCTTGAAAACAAGGTTGGTACCATGCTGCCATGCAATGTTGTGGTTCGTGACAATGGCAACGGGCAGACAGAGGTTGCAGCTATTGATCCGGTTGCCTCAATGCAGGCGATTGACAATGCGGCGCTGAAACTGGCTGCCGGTGCTGTTCGCGACAAGCTGCAAAACGTCATTGACAGCTTGTAAACCGGGCTGCTTTGAGGCGATTTCACGCTCTTGTGAAGCGCCTGTGCTTGAAACACAGTTTTGTCACACTTACCTGCTCATGTGTTGATGCTGGCTCCTTTTATGGAGCAGCCTGTGCCGGGTCTGCCTTTCCAAGGGGGCCTGCTGTTTCAAAACAAAAGGGGTGCTTCATGGCCCGTTCGTCATTGCCGTCCATTACAGCCGGAGAAGGTGGTCTTAACCGCTATCTCGATGAAATTCGCAAGTTTCCAATGCTCGAGCCGCAGGAAGAGTATATGCTCGCCAAGCGGTATCAGGAGCATGACGACCGTCAGGCCGCCCACAAGCTGGTGACCAGCCACCTGCGTCTCGTTGCAAAAATTGCCATGGGCTATCGCGGTTATGGCCTGCCGATCGGCGAGGTGGTGTCGGAAGGCAATGTCGGCCTGATGCAGGCGGTGAAAAAATTTGAGCCGGATCGCGGTTTCCGTCTTGCGACCTATGCCATGTGGTGGATCAAGGCGTCTATACAGGAATATGTCCTGCGGTCATGGTCTCTTGTCAAGATGGGGACGACCGCCAACCAGAAACGTCTGTTTTTCAACCTGCGGCGTCTGAAGGGCAAAATCCAGGCTATCGACGAAGGCGATCTGAAGCCGGACCAGGTGGCCGAAATTGCCACAACGCTGAAAGTTTCCGAGGCTGAAGTCATTTCCATGAACCAGCGTCTGTCCGGTGACGCCTCACTGAATGCACCCATTCGCGGCGCTGACGGAGACAGCGGACAATGGCAGGACTGGCTCGTGGATGATCACCTGAGCCAGGAAGCCACGCTGATCGAGCAGGATGAACTGGAAACCCGCCGGGCCATGTTATCACGCGCCATGAGCGTGCTGAATGATCGCGAACGCCGTATCTTCGAGGCCCGCCGCCTGTCGGATGAGCCCATGACACTGGAAGACCTGTCTGCCGAGTTTGATGTATCGCGTGAACGTGTGCGCCAGATTGAAGTGCGTGCCTTTGAAAAGGTTCAGGAGGCTGTGAAGGCAGATGCGCTTGCAAGGTTGCAGGCGCTGCGTGTTGTTGCTGCCGACTGAAAACGTTCCATTTCTGGTGGTTGAATCCCTTTGAACAAAAAGCCAGCCGGAACAATCCGGCTGGCCTTTTGTTTTGTTTACAAATACAGTGCAGGCAATGAATTCAGTTGGCCGCTGTTGGCCCGCTTGCTGCCCATTCCGCCATCACCTTGTTGAAGATATCCGTTCCGCTCGACCCCTTTTCAAGGGTGATGAGTGCACGGCGACCGTTGCGGTACGTCAATGGAATATCCATCCAGTTCCGGGTTTTCAGGAGTTCCACATTGGCTTTGACGGCTTCGGGATCATCGTTCAGCGCAATCATGTGAAAATCCTCGGTGATCTTGGCCGGTACGGCGATCAGGGCATTGCCGCGATCCTGCTCGGTCTGTTTCATGGCGATACGCTGTATGCTGTCAATCGCGCCACCTTCAAAATTCTGGGGCAGGGAGAAAACAAACTCCACAATATGGCTGGCTGGCAAGGAGGAATCCGTATTGCGCTTGATGGTAATCAGTGCGGACATGCCACGGTCCGGCATTGTAATCTTGCCCTGAATGGCGTTTTGCGGCTTTCCGGTTGCCGTCGTATCGTTCTGTACAGACCATGAAACCGTGCCCTCTATGGCGGTTGGCGCTGTCTGCCCCAGACGCTCTTCATAGAGGAACATTTTCTGGGTTACGCCCGTGTCTGCCGGAACCGTTGGTGCGGCCGGAGCACTTTCAGGCGCAGTCTGGCCTGCAGGGGCTGCGGTACTTGCCAAAGTCTGCTGTGCAACAGACTTGCCTTCCTCACCGGGTGCAGCGGTTGCGGCCGGTGCTGTCGTCTCATTGATTTCCGTTCCGTCAGGCAGAAGACGCTGTGTGAACTTGGCATCAGGGTTTGCAGAAGGATCGATGGCTGCAACTTCCGTTCCCTGCGTTCTGGAGGCGCTGTCTGCCGAAGGCGATGTTGTTTGCGATACTGTGGCCGGGGTGGTTGCAGCGGTGTCACCCGCAGGTGTCGCTGTTGACGGCGTTGTTGTTCCCGAAACAAGGGAAACAAGATCACCACCATATTGCCAGGCCCCGTAAGCTCCGGCCCCGACGATGACAATACCGGCAACAAGTGCTGCAATGACTGCAAATTTCGGCTTTGAGGGCTTTGCGACGGTCTGGAATGTCCTGCCCTCAAGCTTGGAAACAACCCGCCTGGCTTCCGTGCGACCCGCATCGTCGCGTGCGGTGATGAGCGGCTTCTTGCCGGGTTTGTCCGCGTCATAGCCAATCAGGCTTTGAAGGTCATCCCAGGCACCCTTGTCCTTTTGCGGCTGGGTCTGGGCCGGACGCATGGTTTCCGGATCTGCAAACGGCGTTGTATCCCATGGGATATCATTTGATGCAGCCTGCGTTCTGGCAGCTTCCGTCTTTTTATCCTCGGCAGCCGTGCCCCAAATCAGGTCCAGATCACTGGCCGCGGGTGTCCCGGGGGCTTCTTTTGCCGCAGTCCGGCCTTCTGTTTCCCAAATGAATGCGCCCGGCGCGGCCGGTATCCGGGGGTCAGGCGCAGTTTTTTGTGCGGGTGCATAATTGACCTCGCCAAGCGGCTGGTCGAAGAATGTGGGAATGCCCATCGGTGCTGGCGGTTCTTCCCGCAGGGAATCCGGAAAAGAAACGGGCGCATCAAATGTAGCGGCAGGCATTTCTGCCACGGGTTGCTGCGCCCGGGCTACGGCTACGGGTGCCGGCGTAAAGACCGGCCTTTCCACTACGGGCGCAGGTGGCTCAGGTTGCCATACGGGTTCAGGTTGCCAAAGCGGCTCCGGTTCTGTCCGTGCCGGAACCGGCACAAAAACGGTTTCTGAAACCATGGCAGCGGCGGGTTTTTCTGGTTCCGGCATGAGGGGGCGAACAGCGGGTTCGGGTACCGGTTGCCACGAACCGGCGACAGGCTGCGCCTGATAGGCAGGCTGATAATCCTGTTCGGCTGGCTGCGGTTCCGGTTCGTCAGCCGGTTGCGGCAAGGCTTCAGCATGATCGCTGTCAACCAGCCGGATTGCGTCTTCCAGCTTTGACATCTGGCGATCAATAAGCTCGTCACCCGGACGCGGGTTCATGTTTTCCAACTGCCTGCGAACGGCTGCGCGCGCCTTGTCATAGACCTTCAGGCGCATTTCCGGCGTATTGTCCTTGAGGCCGTCTACGGCACGTCGAATGACTGCTACAAAATCTGTCATCAATTCTTATCCATTATTTCGGTCTGCATCTGCGCTCCTCGCAATCACAGATGATCAAACAGGAACGATTATGGTGGCGAAAGCCCTGTGACGGCGTTCAACCCTTCCTGTTTCAGCACTCACGTATTAACCCTCAAAAGGATCTGTCACAAGGATCGTGTCCTCCCGCTCAGGGCTTGTGGACAAAAGGGCCACAGGGGCACCAATCAGTTCTTCCACCTGACGGACGTATTTGATGGCCTGCGCCGGAAGGTCTGCCCAGGAACGTGCACCAACCGTGGAATCTTTCCAGCCTTCCAGCGTGATGTATACAGGCTCAACCCTTGCCTGTGCTGCCTGGCTTGCCGGCAGGTGATCAAAATGTTCGCCGTCCAGTGTATAGCCTACACATATTTTCAGTTCATCCAGGCCGTCAAGCACGTCAAGCTTGGTAAGTGCTATGCCGGTAATGCCATTGGTTGCAACAGCCTGACGTACCAAGGCTGCATCAAACCAGCCGCAGCGGCGTTTGCGCCCTGTGTTGGTGCCGAATTCACGACCGCGCTCGCCCAGAAACTGGCCAATTTCGTCATGCAGTTCGGTCGGGAACGGGCCTTCACCTACCCGGGTCGTGTAGGCTTTGGTAATGCCGAGAATATAGCCCAGAGCGCCCGGGCCCATGCCGGAACCGGCGGCTGCCTGGCCTGCAACGGTATTGGAGGATGTCACGAACGGATAGGTGCCATGGTCAATATCCAGCAATGTTCCCTGTGCACCTTCAAACAGGATCCGTTGACCCTTGCGACGCGCCTTGTCCAACAACAGCCAGACGGTCTCGCTGTATGGCAAAACCTGATCGGCAATGGAGGTCAGCTCGGTCATGATGGTTTCGTGGCTGACTTCTTTTTCACCCAGACCACGCAGCAGAGCATTGTGGTGGGTCAAAAGGCGGTCCACCTTGCCTGACAGGGAATTGAGATCTGCCAGATCGAGCACGCGAATGGCGCGACGACCGACCTTGTCTTCATAGGCTGGGCCAATGCCGCGGCGGGTTGTACCGATTTTGGTGCCGGAATTGGAGTTGGAGGCGGCATCTTCACGAATGCCGTCCAGCTCGCGGTGCAGCGACAGGATCAAGGTGGCATTGTCGGCAATGCGCAGGTTTTCAGGGGTAATCGTGATACCCTGCTTGCCCAGCTTTTCAATTTCAGCCATCAGCGCATGCGGATCAATGACCACGCCGTTGCCGATAATCGCCATTTTGCCCGGGCGCACAACGCCGGACGGCAACAGGGCAAGCTTGTAGCTGGTGCCGTCGATCACGAGCGTATGGCCGGCATTGTGACCGCCCTGAAAACGCACGACAATATCCGCACGTTCCGAGAGCCAGTCGACAATCTTGCCCTTGCCTTCGTCACCCCATTGCGAACCCACCACGACTACATTCGTCATTCAAACAATCCTGTTACCCTGCGCATTATGATGCGTTAAATTCAAACCCGCGCATCTATACTGCGTTGCGCACATGAAAGCGACCCTGTTATGGGGGCAGATTTGGCTTTTTGCGTGACAAAATATCTGCTTTCCAAGGTCGTTGCCTCTCTTTAACGTGAGAATCAACGCAAAAGCATCCCGTCAGGTTCCCGGAACACATCATGCCCGTCAAAGCCTATCTGTTTCTCATTCTGACAACATTGGCCTGGGGCGGCAATTCGGTGGCGGGGAAAATGGCTGTCGGACATGTCAGTCCCATGATGCTGACATTGCTGCGGTGGGGCATTGCCTTTGTCGTGATCCTGGTGATTTCGCTGCCGCAACTGAAAAAGGACTGGCCGGTGATCCGCAAGAGCTGGCCGCTCCTGTTTTTCTTCGGGGCCTTCGGGTTTGCGATTTTCAACGGGCTTCTGTATTCCGCCCTGCAATTCACCTCGGCCATCAATGCTGTTATTGAACAGGCTGCGATGCCTGCGGTGATTTTCATTGCGAATTTTCTGCTGTTTCGCACGGCTGTAGGCCCCGGACAAATTGCAGGCTTCTTGCTGACGATCGTCGGTGTGATGCTGACAGCCGCGCATGGCGACCTGCTGACGATTTTTGCACTGGATCTGAACATTGGTGATGCGCTTGTGCTGGTTGCCGTGCTGGTTTACGCGGCCTATACGATCAGTCTGAGGTGGAAACCGGTCCTTCACTGGAAAAGCCTGATGGCTGTGCCAGCCCTTGCCGCCTTTGTGACCAGCATACCCATGGCGCTTGCCGAAGCGGGGCAGGGCAGGTCGTTGCTGCCGGATTTTCAAGGATGGATGATTGTTCTTTATGCAGGGCTGATCCCTTCCCTGATGTCACAGGTTCTCTATATTCGCGGGGTCGAGATGATCGGTGCAAACCGGGCAGGGCTGTTTATCAACCTCATCCCGATCTTCGGCACCATTCTGGCTGTGCTTCTGGCGGGGGAGGTGCCGCATCTCTATCATCTTGTTTCATTGCTTCTGGTGATTTGCGGCATCGTGCTGGCAGAATGGGGAAGGTCGCGCCGCGCGGAGAGCTGATCTATGTGCCGGTTAAAACCTTTGCCGCCGCTCCGGGGTTTCCGGAAGCGGCGGCAAAGGACTATCAATATGCTTGCAATTCCGGTCTTTTTTCAGAGCATGTAGCCGTTGGAACGATCATTCCGGCCTGGCACATGCATCTGTATTGTGTTTGATGCCATTCCTTATGAAAGCGCGATTAACCGCCTTCAGTAATGGCTCTCGCATCAATGCCGGTACTGTTGAATTCGCGTTGTGCGCAATCCTGCCAAACCATGATCCGAAATGGAGGACTGCCATGACAGGAATTCTTCCACAGTCAGCGTATAACGCTCACAGGCTTCTTCCAGGCTGAGCAGACCACCGCGAACAGCGGCAACCACTTCTGCTTTTCTGCGTATCACCCAACGCCGCGTGTTTGCGGGCGGGAGATCCGCTATTGTTAAGGGACTGCCATCAGGTCCGATGACATATTTTACTCGGGGCCGTATCATTTCGGTCATTGGACTCTCTACATTACTCAAGACCACACACAGCCAAACTACCGGGACAGACTTAAAATTTGCCTAAGCTCTGCCACAATCCGGAAAAAACCCCTTTTTTGTCGTTGCTTACCTGCATCTTCGGGCGGGTTTGCGATGCTTTTATTCTCGAAACAGGGTGCCGCCGTCGCCGCCGGTCGCAGCGCCGGAACACATCTGCCCTGATGCGATTTATGTTCATATTCAATTTTAAAATATTGAAAGAAAACGTAAAACTCAGGTTCTTTCTTGTATTTTCCTGACAAGTTGCTCTGAAATTTGCAGTTTTTGCCTTCCGCAGCGGCAGGCAAAAGCTGAAACGAACCATGCCTTCACATTCTGTTATCCATAAGTGCCGGAAGTGTTGCGACGCGCACAAAATCTTGCAAACAGGGTCTTGAAAGCTGGATTTTTGCCTCAACTGCTAAAAATCACACGCCCAAATGCATCATTCCGGAACAAAGTTTTCAGAAAGGTCCATGGACCATGTGATTGCGTCGGCAAACCCGACTTGCGGGGCCTGACTGAGAAGCCCGACCGGCGGGCCCGGACAAGGCTTTACCGCGCAACCCTTGCCCTGGAAGCGACATGTTTCTATATGGTGTGTATAAGTTGATCAACGGGCAGGCGGCCCGGTTCTACCCATGGCGGATGATGACGTGAACAGTCTGGATTTTGACAAGAGACCTGAAGACACGCGGGTGGTGGTGGCCATGTCCGGCGGTGTGGATTCCTCTGTCGTTGCCGGATTGCTGAAACGCGAGGGCTATGATGTTCTGGGCATTACCCTGCAGCTCTATGATCATGGTGCCGCCGCCCATCGTCCCGGCTCGTGCTGTGCGGGGCAGGATATTGATGATGCCCGCCGGGTTTGCGATGTCATCGGAATTCCCCATTATGTGCTGAATTATGAAGCGCGGTTTCGTGAAACGGTTATCAACCCCTTTGCCGAAAGCTATGTGGCCGGGGAAACACCCATTCCCTGTGTTGCCTGCAACCAGACGGTCAAGTTTGCCGATCTTCTGATCACCGCCAGGGAACTGGGGGCGGATGCGCTGGCGACCGGTCATTATATCCGCTCGAGGCCCAATCCGACGGCCGAGCATCCTGAAAGGCGGGCGCTCTATTGCCCGGTTGATGCGGATCGCGACCAGAGTTATTTCCTGTTTGCCACAACACAGGAACAGATAGACTATCTGCGCTTTCCGCTGGGCAGCCTGTCCAAGGCGGAAACCCGTGATCTGGCGCAGGATATGGGCCTGCTGGTGGCCCAAAAGCCCGACAGCCAGGATATCTGCTTTGTTCCGCAGGGCAAATATACCGACATCATCTCGAAGCTTCGTCCGGACGCGATGCTGGGTGGCGATATCGTGCATCTGGATGGCCGGGTTCTGGGCCAGCATGAAGGTATCTTGCATTATACAATCGGCCAGCGGCGCGGCATTGGCGTTGCCACAGGCGAGCCGCTCTATGTTGTCTATCTTGATGCGCGCAGCAAGCGGGTGATTGTCGGCCCGAAGGAAGCGCTGGAAACCCGCCGCATCTATCTGCGCGATATGAACTGGCTGGGAGACGGGCCGCTGGACAAGGTGCTGGATGCAGGCTTTGCCTGCTTTGCCAAGGTGCGCTCCACGCGGCCTGCACGGCCTGCCGTGCTCCACCGCGATTCCTCCGGTATCTTCGTCGATCTGGTGGATGGCGAAGCCGGTGTGGCACCGGGCCAGGCCTGTGCGCTCTATTCGGCGGCCGGTGAAAATGCGCGGGTGTTCGGCGGCGGGTTCATTGCCCGTTCCGAACGTGAGCCCGCGGCAGAGGCCAGCCTGAAAAGCCTTCTGGCACCGGCTGCCGCCTGACCTGCCTTGTGAAACGCTGCCGGTCTGCACGGAATTTTGCAGGTCATTGTCTGTTTAGCGCTTGACACTGCGACCGGGCGCACCTTATAAGCCGCGCCATTGGAACAGATGAACAGCAGTTCATTACCCATTTCCATGTCGGCGGCGGGGTAGCTCAGGGGTAGAGCAGAGGAATCATAATCCTTTTGTCGGGTGTTCAAATCACCCCCTCGCTACCATTTTTCCCAATGAAATTTCATATTTGTGCCGGATATACGGCGCGTTTGGCTTGCTTGTTCGCCATTCTGCGGTTGGGTGAATTTTTGAGCAATGGACGTAATGACCTTCTCCTGAATTCGAGTTCGTTTCTCCAGTCGGTGTGCCAAGCTCTGCTGGCGAACGTTCCAGACCGTGCAGCGCCAGGGGGCCATTTTCCGTGCAGTCGCGGCCAAATTCACGTGAGGTTATCTGCTGACCTGTGCATATGGACGACCCCGCCATTCCCCACCATCCCCACTCCCTCCCGCACAAAGTCCAAAAATCCATCACAGTGCCTGTGCGTTTGCTGAATTGCGCGGCAGGTTGATGAAACATGCGTGGATTCAGACAGTGCTTTTTGCAGATTTATGAAAATAGTTTTCATGAACATGGAAATTTCATTGCATCCATGTTGACGAAAGCAAAAATATGTTGGAGCTTAAGAAAATAAATTACGCAAGCGGTGTCTTACGGAGCCTCGGGTCGCATGAGAGTTGGTATTGTCGGGTTGGGTTTCCGGCTGGGGTATCTCGGCCATGTTTTTGCTGAAACAGACCCGTCATTTGAAATTGCCGGTTATGTTGATCCGGCCCCTGCCGGTCTGCCGGCCTTGCTGGAGCATGGCATTTCGCCGGGCAAGGCTTATGAAAGCCTGCCGGAGCTGATTGCGAACGAAAGCCTTGATCTTTTGATGATCGGCTCGCCCAATCACCTGCATCTGGAGCAGATCAGGACCGGTCTTGAGGCCGGATGCAAGATTTTCTGTGAAAAGCCGATTGTTGCCAATCTGGAACAGAGTTTTGAACTGGCGCGGCTTCTGGCCAGGCACGGGCATGACCGTTTGATGGTGGGTCTGGTGCTGCGCTATTCGCCGCTGTACCAGAGCCTGCGCAAGGCCCAGGCCGATGGCATGCTGGGCGATGTTGTGTCGATCGAGGCCTCCGAGCATATCGAGCCCTGTCATGGTGCATTTTTCATGCGCGACTGGCGCCGCTATGATCACTATGCCGGCGGTTTCATGCTGGAAAAATGCTGCCACGATCTGGACCTTTATAACGGGGTTGTCGGTGCGCGTCCCGAGCGGGTGGCCAGTTTTGGCGGGCGCAAGAGCTTTGTTCCGGCCAATGCGCCTGAAAACAATGGCATTAATGACAACAGTCTCTACCATCGCAAGCCCAGCGGCTGGCTGGGGTCCGACAAGGTGTTTGACAGCGACGCCACCATTGTCGACTTTCAGACCGCCATTGTGGAATATGCCAATGGCACGGCGATGAACTTCCATACCAATCTGAATGTGCCTGACCAGTTTCGCCGGTTCTGCGTGATCGGGGCCAGGGGCATGGCCGAGGGGGATTTCATCCGCGGCTTCCTGCATGTGCATGATGCCCATACCGGCAGGAAGCTGGTGGACCAGACATTCCAGGCAACGGCGCTGTCGCAGCATTATGGCGCGGACGAGCAGATGGCGCAGGATGTGATTGACCATGTTGTCAGCGGCAAGGCGCTTCCGGTTTCCGCCCTTGATGCGCTGGAAGCCGGCATTCTGGCCATGAGCATGGATGAGGCACGTCGTACGAAAGCAGTGGTGGATTTGCGTCCGGTCTGGGAGCAGTATGATGACGCTCTGTGGACCAAAGTCGCGTGAGAGGGGCGGGATATGAACAGTAATGCGTCTGCCGTTCGTTTTGCCTGGTTGCTGCTGGCACCGGCACTTCTTTATGTGACGATTATTGTTGCCTATCCGCTCGTTGAAACCGTGATCCTGTCATTTACCAATGCCTCCCTGAAAAAGACATCCGACTGGGTCGGCTTTGCCAATTACGAAAAGATCTTCAATGGCACGTTCGGTGAAGTGATCCTGCGGACCTTCATCTGGACGTTTTTTTCCGTGTCCTTCAAAATGATCATCGGCACATTCGGCGCAGTGATGCTCAATGCCGCCGTTCCGGGGCGGGCGCTGTTTCGCATCCTCACCATGCCGCCGTGGATCGTGCCGATGGCGATCGGCATTTTCATGTGGGGCTGGATGTATAATGGCCAGTTCGGCATGATTTCCGGCCTGTTGCAGAATTTCGGTCTTGTTGATGGTCCGGTGGCGTTTCTGGCGCGCGGGTCAACCGGGTTCTGGGCCACGGTGATAACGGATGTGTGGATCGGCGTACCGATGGTGACGATCTATTTTCTGGCGGCCATGCAGTCCATTCCGCAGGATCTGTATGAAGCCGCCTGGACTGATGGCGCAGGCCGGTTTTATCGCTTCCGCCGGATCACGCTGCCGTTGATGGTGCCAGCGGTCATCACCATGTCGATGATCTCGCTGATTTCAACCTTCAATTCCTTTGATATTATCTGGATCCTGACCCGCGGCGGCCCTAGCGGGGAAACCACGACGATGATCATCGATACGTACAAAACCGCCATCGGCTCCTACAAATATGGTGAGGGTGCCGCGCGTGCCGTGCTGATCTGTATTTTTCTGTCCATTTTCTGCCTGGCCTATTTCCGCATCACGTCCAGACTGTCGACGGGAGATAAAAAATGAGCATGCAGCCGCTGATCAACCGCTACAAATGGCATGAGATCGTGGGTATCTATCTGGGAATCCTCGTATTCCTGTGTTTTGTGCTTGCGCCTTTCGTGGAGGGGTTTCTGGTGTCGCTCAAGCCTTTGAGCCTGCTGTTTTCCTCGCCATACAATTTCTGGCCGGAAAATGGATCGTTTGATGCCTATGTGACCATGTGGACGAGTGTTCCGGGTTTTGCCCGCTATATTTTCAACAGCCTGTTCATTTCCTCCGTGGCCACCCTTATCGTGCTGATGCTGGTGGTTCCATCGTCCTATGCCTTTGCCCGGTTTGAATTCAGGGGCAGCGGCGCGATGCTGGGCACGTTTCTGGCGGTCAACATGTTTTCCGGTGCCGTGCTCTTGATTCCGCTCTACCGGCTGATGCGGTCCATGGGCTTGCTCAATACCTATTTTGCCATGATCGTGCCGGGCGTTGCCTTTCTCATTCCCACCGCCATCTGGCTGCTGCGCACCTATATGATGCGGATTCCGCGCGAGCTGGATGAGGCTGCCTGGGTGGATGGCGCCAGCCGTTTGTATACGCTTCGCCGGGTGATCATTCCGATTGCCACACCGGGCATCATGGTGGTGGCGATCACCACTTTTATAGGCTCCTATGCGCAACAGTTTATCTTTGCGCTGACCTTCAATTCGAAAACCGAATATATGCCCCTGCCAATCGGGCTTTTCGGTTATTTCGGACGACAGGAAGTGATCTGGAACGAACTCATGGCAGCCAGCTTTGTGGGCATCGCACCTGCCATGATCCTGATCTTCTTCCTGCAACGCTATCTCGTTGCCGGCCTGACCGCCGGTGCCGTGAAACAGTGAAACTCCAACCAGACGCTTTTAAAAAAACGAAAGGGAACAGACCATGCAGAAATATTTGTCTTTGTTTGCCGGCACGATGGCGCTTCTTGCAAGCACCGTCCTGACAGCACAGGCTGAGGACAAGACCATCAGCTTTATCGCCTGCGGTGATACGCTGCAGCCGCTTTACACGACCTATATCGGCGAATGGGAAAAGGCCAATCCCGGCTTCAAGGTTGCCGTTGAAACCGTTGGCTGGGACCAGTGCCAGGACAAGGTGACCACGCTTGCCGCCGCAGGTACACCCGTCGGTCTTGCCTATGTAGGCTCACGCACATTGAAGCAGTTTGCCTCAAACGATCTTATTATCCCGGTGCCGATGACGGACGAGGAAAAGGCCGGCTACTATCCGAACATTCCGGATACGGTCACATTTGACGGCACGCAATGGGGCATTCCGGTCGCGTTTTCCACAAAGGCCCTGTACTGGAACAAGGCCCTGTTCAAGCAGGCCGGTCTTGATCCCGAAAAGCCACCGGTTACATGGGCGGAACAACAGGCCTATGCAAAGACTATCAAGGAAAAGACCGGTATTGCGGGCTTCGGTGTTGTTGCCAAGACATTTGACAACACCATGCACCAGTTCATGCACTGGGTTTACACCAACAATGGATCCGTCATCGACAAGGACGGCAATATCACGCTTGACAGCCCGGAAAACCTGGCTGCCCTGACAGCGCTGAAGGATATCGTTCCTTATGCAGAAGAAGGCCCGACAGCCTATGAACAGAATGAAGTGCGCGCCATCTTCCTCGACGGCAAGCTCGGCATGATCCAGGCCTCGGTGGGTGCGGTCAATCTTCTCAAGAAAACCAGCCTTGAATGGGGTGTTGCCAACCTGCCGCTCGGACCGTCGGCCAAGGGGCCGGGCACATTGCTCATCACAGACTCGCTGGCCATATTCAAGGGTACAGGGGTTGAAGAGCAGGCCACCAGCCTTGCCAAATATCTGACAACACCTGATCACCAGTGGGCCTATGAGCAGGCTGAAGGCCTGACACCCCTGCGTCCGGTTCCAGGCGTTGCCGAACTGGTTGCCAAGGAACCAACATGGAAGCCGTTCATTGATGGTATTGCATTTGGTGGTCCGGAGCCTCTTTTGCTGGATTACAAGGGCTTCCAGGATTCCATGATCACCATGGTCCAGTCTGTCGTCACCGGCAAAGCCGAACCTGCTGATGCCCTGAAGAAGGCTGCTGCCGAAATCGAAGCCTTCAAATAAGACGTTTCAATCCTGCCGCAGATGGTCTCCATCTGCGGCATCCTTTTTGTTTTTCAGGAGACAGCGTTTTGGGCCAGTTGACACTTTCGAGCATCCGCAAATCGTTCGGACCCGTTGATGTTATCAAGGGCGTGGACCTGAAGGTCAACGATGGCGAGTTTGTTGTTTTCGTCGGACCATCAGGTTGCGGCAAGTCCACGTTGCTGCGCATGATTGCCGGTCTGGATGATACATCCAGCGGTGATATGGTCATTGACGGAAAGCGCGTGAATGATCTGCCGCCCGTGCAGCGTGGCATTGCCATGGTGTTCCAGTCCTATGCGCTCTATCCGCATATGACCGTTTTTGAAAATATGGCCTTTCCGCTGCGCGTGGAAAAGATGGCGGAAGCGCCGCTGAAGGCGAAAGTGGAAGAGGCCGCCCGCATCCTGCATCTGGAATCGCGGCTTTACCAGAAGCCCGGCACGCTTTCCGGCGGTCAGCGCCAGCGTGTTGCCATCGGACGCGCCATCGTGCGTGAACCGAAGATTTTCCTGTTTGACGAGCCCTTGTCAAACCTTGATGCGGCCCTGCGCTCCGAAATGCGCATTGAGCTGACCAAGCTGCACCGCAAGCTCGGTGCCACGATGATCTATGTGACGCATGACCAGGTTGAAGCCATGACCATGGCTGACCGGATCGTGGTTCTGAACGGTGGCTACATTGCCCAGACAGGCAAGCCGCTGGAGCTTTACCACAAGCCCGACAATCTGTTTGTGGCAGGCTTCATCGGCAATCCGACCATGAATTTTCTGGAGGTGACCTGTGTGTCCTCCAGCGAGGCCGGTGTGGTCATCCGCTACAAGGATCAGGAGGTTCTCGTTCCTGTCCATGGCCGGGCCGGCGTGGCGGGGCAGAGCATGACGCTCGGCATCCGGCCGGAGCATATCCGTCTGGGGCAGGGCGATCTGACCATTACCATCAATCCTACCGTGATCGAGCGGCTTGGCATCAACACGGTCATCTATGCGTCGCTTTCCGGCGAGGCTGAAAACTACTGTGTTCTGGCCCAGGGGTCTGCGCCGGTGAAGCTCGATGCAGCGCTTTCCACCTGCTTTGATGCATCGGACTGTCATCTGTTTGACGAGGAAGGCAAGGCTTTCGAGCGGCGCGTCGACCTCACCGAGATTGACATGGCGCTGCTTGGGGCATGATACAGGGTATCGTCATGACCTGCGGGCAGGCAATGCCCGCTACCAGACCAGTCCGCGGGCTGCGACCGGCTCGACAGCGCTGACAATCCCTTTGCGGTGGAATACCATATGGTCAAACAGGTTTGAAACAACGCAGGTGTGGTTGGGGATAATGCGGATCACATCACCAATCTGCGGACGCTCGATCCCGCAGGCGGACAGATCCATGTGACCATGCTCTTCCGAAAGGCCGGTGATCCTGGCATTGGGATCACCAACAACCAGACCATAGTCGGAAAATCCCAGAAGATCAGACGTCAGGGCTTTGGATCCGGCGTCAATGACCGCCCGGTCCAGTGTCGGGCGCGATATGACCGTGGCCAGGATATGCATGGCACATTGCTCCTGGCTGCAATGGCCGGCGCGGATCAGCGAGCGGTCATTATAGACACAGGTTCCGGCCCGGTATTCCGTGGCTGCGGGTACAAGATGGGCATCAAACAGGCCTGGCGAGCCGCCGCTGGTGATGACGGGGCAGGCTATTCCGGTGTCCCGCAAAAGGCCCGCTGCCTTTGCCAGAAACATCTGCGTTGCTTGCGCATTGCCGGGCTTGGGATAGGTCATCAGGCCACCAAAGACAAGGCCGGGGCTTGCGGCAATCCGTTTTGCAAGATCGCAGGCGGCACCGGGGCTCTGCACACCGCAGCGGCCCGCACCCGTGTCACATTCGACCAGAACCGTGAGTGGCTTTTGCGCTGCAAACCGGTGTGAAAGACCGGCAACCGTCTCGGCATTGTCTGCGGTGACCGCGAGACGCGCAACAGACCTGTTCAGTGCCTCCAGCCGTTCCAGCTTGTCCTTGCCCATGATGTTGAACGTGATCAGAATATCGTCAAAGCCAGCCTGAGCAAAGGCTTCGGCCTCGGTGACCTTCTGGCAATTGATCCCGGCAGCGCCTGCCGCCAGTTGCGCACGTGCAACAGAGAAAACCTTGTGGGTTTTGATATGCGGGCGAAATTTCAGGCCGTGGCTGTCCATATAGGTCTGAACACGCGCAATATTGGCCAGCATCACCTCTTCGTCGATCACAGGTCTTGGTGTGGAAATGGTTTCAATACGGTCGCCGATGCGGGGCAGATCCGGTGCTGTCATGGCATGTCTCCGAATGGATCGGGTACCATCGGCCAGATGTCCCTGCGGGCCAGCCGGTAAGCTGTCCTGGCAGGCTGGTTGGGATAGGGCGAGCCTGCAGAACAGTAGATAATCCTGGAGGCGATTTTGGAAAAGGATGCATGGAAATGATTGGTCGACTTGATCACCAGAATCCGCCTTTGTGCCGGGTCTATGCCCATGATTTCAAACAGGCTGGGATCAAAGCTCTGGGCGCGGGTGCTGTTGAGGATGATATCAATGCCGTTCAGCTCAATATGGGCTGAATCTCCGAAGGGCGCATAGCTTTCGCCAAAGCGCATTTCGGCATTGCGTACCAGATTGACGATTTTCACGCGACCATCGACGGGATTTCCGGTGCCGGGAGCCGATTTTGCGCCAAACCGCAGCGGAATTTCCGCGCCAATGCCTGCGGCCATGCAGATCTGGACGGCAATCGGATCCCAGATGGTGCCAAAGGCAATATTGGTTGTGCCGCGTGCCAGGAATTCCGCCAGAAGAACCGTTGCGTCGCCCGCCGTGCCGCCGCCGGGATTGTCCCACATGTCGGCAATCACCACCGGGCCTGAAGGTGCGGCCAGCGCCTCATCCACAGCGGTCTTCTCATCGAGCTGCGGCATCATGAAGGTGCCGCGCATGGAGAAGAGTTCCATGCCCAGCTTTTCGGCAATGGCCGCGCCCTTTTCAGGTGCATTGTTGGTCACGGCTATGACCTTGGTCCCCATTTCTGGAACGTCGCCTGCCATAAAACCGTGAATGACCGAGAGTGACAGAATATCAGGGTCGGATGCCTGAACCACCGACAGCCTGTCAACAAAGGAGCGCATCGGCTCACGCGATGTCGGAAAAACATCGATCATCCGGCAGTCAAAAACGGACATGACGGGTTTGACCCGGCCTTCCAGCGCCTCGACGGCAATGGCCCAGAGGTCTTCAGCCCGCTCGACAAAATCGGTGTGGGGAAATTCACGGAATACGCAGAAAAAATCGGCCTGCGCAACGCGCTTTGCCGTCAGGTGGCTATGGGGATCCAGTTCGGCGCAGACGAGGAGATCCGGGCCGACAATCTGGCGGATGCGCGTCAGAAAGTCGCCTTCAGGGTCATCATAACCGTCGGCCACCATGGCTCCGTGCAGGCCAAGGATAACGCCGTCCACCGGCATGGCGGCCCGCAACTGATCGAGAATCTCGTCGCGCAGGCTTTCATAGGCTTGCCTGTTGATCAGACCTGCCGGATCTGCCCATGTGGCGGTTCCCTCTATCAGTTCCCAGCCACGTTCGGCACAGATCCTGCGGCCCACGGTGATCGGTGCCGTGCACAGCGTCGGCGTGTCGGGATGCTGGCCGGGCAGCGCGTAAAGGGATGCCTCAAAAGCGCGGCGATCAATACAGATCGGCGAAAATGTGTTTGTCTCCGTGGCAAGTGCAGCGGTGAACAGACGCACGTTTACTTGCCTCCCGCATAAGCAAGGTAACCGGAAAACCCGGAAATTTTCCAGCGTCCGCCATGGAACCGGCAATAATAGAGGGTCTGCCACTTTAAAATGTCACGGGTACCATCGGCCAGGAGAATGCTGCCGTCAAACTTCTTTTGCGCCAGCGCCATGTCGCCATTGATCTCGATATCAACGAGCGTTGTGGT
This sequence comes from Rhizobiaceae bacterium, assembly GCA_965247225.1. Taxonomy (GTDB): domain Bacteria; phylum Pseudomonadota; class Alphaproteobacteria; order Rhizobiales; family Rhizobiaceae; genus CBDFGT01. Next base: position 189,183 of record CBDFGT010000029.1, read on the forward strand.
GTTGAAAATGGCTGTGCGCGGATCCTCGGCAAATTCTGTGTTCTGAAAATCCGCCGCTTGCCGCAGCCACTCTTGCTGATAGGCTTCAAGGTTTGGAAATGCCAGTCTCCAGTCGTCAGGATTGGCGCTTTTCCTGCCGTCGATACCGATAAAGCCGTCCTCGACGAAATCCCCTGCAACCATAGACCAGTCGGCGGCCAGAAAGGCTGTGATATCGCGCTCGACAAGCATGGTCCAGATGGACTGGCGCGCAGGATCAGAGGAGGGGAACGGATTGCTGAATGGGTCTCTCATTCTAAATTCTTTTCATAAACTGCACATTTGTCTGGTCAAAATCCCCTTTATGTGGTCAATTGTCAATGCAATAAGAAAATAATTTGCATAAAGGTGTGAAATGACGATCAAACGCTATGGTGCTGAAAAAGCAGGCGCAGGTGGGCAGCGCTTGCCTTTTGCGCGTGCAGTTGAGGCTGACGGCTGGCTGTATGTTTCCGGTCAGGTGGCCATGGAAAATGGTGAAATCATCAATGGCAATATCATTGACCAGACCCATAAAACGATTGCCAATGTGATCGCCATTCTGCAAGAGGCGGGTTACGGGCTGGAACATGTGGTTCGCTGCGGCGTGTGGCTGGATGACCCACGGGATTTCTGGTCGTTTAACCGGGTTTATCAGAGTTATTTCGGTGAGCATCCGCCCGCGCGTGCCTGTGTGCAGTCCAGCATGATGGTCGACTGCAAGGTCGAAATCGATTGTGTGGCTTACAAGCCGAAAGAAGAGCGTTCCTGATTCTGGACGTCTGAAAGGTTGGATGTGGATATTTTAACCCGTCTGCAGGAAGAAAAAAGCAAGCTGTCGCAGTCCGAGTTGCGGATTGCTGATATTTTGTTCAATAATTTTGATTTTGCCGTCAATGCCTCGATTATCGAGCTTGCAGGCCGTGCCGAAGTGTCTCCGCCCACTGTCACGCGGTTTTGCCGCCGTCTGGGCTGCCTCAGCTTTTCCGATTTCAAGGTGCAGCTTGCCCAGACCGTGTTTGTCGGTGCACGCTATCTCAATCCGGAAACCAAAAGCATTTCGCCTGCCGATGTGATGGAGAATATCATTACGAAGGCACAGTCTGCCCTGATTACATTGCACAAGACGCTTGACCTCAAGGTTGTCGAAAGGGTGACGGAAAAGCTGGCGCAGGCGGAAATGATCTATGCCTTCGGCTCAGGGGGCAATTCCTCGATGATCGCGCAGGAAATACAAAACCGCCTGTTCCGTCTGGGTCTTCGTGTTACCGCAAGCACGGACCATTCCATGCAGTTGATGATGGCGGCAGCCGCACGACCCAGCGATGTTCTGATCGGCTCGTCGATCTCCGGGCGCAATCGCGAACTGGTGACGGCCTTCAATCTGGCGCGGGAATCGGGCATTCCGACGATTGCGCTGACCCAGAGTGACAGTCCGGTATCCAGATCTGTCGATCTTGCTGTCCATATTGACCTGCCGGAAGGCGTGAATATTTTCAGGCCCAGTTCCACACGGCTGGCTTTCATTGCGGTCGTCGATATCATTGCCAATCTTGTTGCCTATCGCGTGCGCGATCAGGCCACTGTTTCACTCCGTCACATCAAACAGACCCTGGTGCAGCATCGCGATACCGATGATCGCCAGGTGCTGGGCGACTAATCCCATTCAGGAATCAGGAAATGTCCAAAACTGTTGCTGTCGTAACCGGTGCTGCCGGAGATATTGGCCGGGCTATTTGCGCAACGCTTGCCCGGGATCATGATCTTGTGGTGCTGGCGGATCACGATGCGGCGGCTGCGAAGGCTGCGCTCCTGATGCTTGAACCTTCGGGTGGCCACTATCGTATCGAGATCTGTGATGTGACCAGTGCTGCGTCACTGAAAGGGTTGGCAGAGCGTATTTCGGCCTGTGGCCGGGTCAGGACACTGGTCAACAATGCCGGTGCAGCCTGGTCCGTGTCGCTGGGGAGTGCAACGGAAGACACGTTTGACAGCGATATCGCGCTCAACCTGAAAGCGCCCTGGCTGGTGTTTGCAGCCTTTGCCGAAGCCCTGAAAAGCAGTCAGGGCAGCGTGATCAATATTTCCTCGGTCAATGGCCTGGCGGTTTTCGGGCATCCTGCGTATAGCGCGGCCAAGGCAGGCATGATCCATATGACCCGGCTGATAGCTGTGGAATATGGCAAATATGGTGTGCGGGCCAATGCTGTTGCCCCCGGCACTGTGAAGACACAAGCCTGGGAGGCCCGCGCAGCGGCCAATCCGAATGTCTTTGAAGAGGCCAGGCGCTGGTATCCGCTGCAGCGCATTGCCCTGCCGCAGGATATTGCCAATGCCGTGCAGTTTCTGGCAGGGCCGCTGGCTTCTGCCATTTCCGGTATCTGCCTGCCGGTCGATTGCGGTCTGACAGCCGGGCAGGCCGAGCTTGCCCGTACATTTTCACAATCCCAGGACTATTGATGTTTGCGATCCAGAAGGTGCTCCAATGACACATGCCTATCGTGCAGAAGCCTCGTTTTTGCCGCTTGACGGCGTTCACGGCCGGATGACATTCACAGTGTTCAATCTTTCGGATACAACGCTGGCTGAATTTACCTTTTCCTATACATCGCTCACCCGTATTGCCGATGAGAACACCTGTGAGAATGCCACCCTGTTGCGACGGGTGGCCAACCTTCACGATCTGGCTCCGCCGAAGGGTCTGACAATTGCACCGGGCGGGCACTGGACGTTTTCTGTCACCGGGCTGACCCGCCCGGCAAAGCATTGTTCGGATGGTATCAAATCAGCCTATATATCGCTGAGGGATGGCCGGCATATCACCGTCCCGTTTGGCGATCTGATGCTGGAGGGACACACCAGCACAAGACCTGCGCAACGTCTGGCAGACGGTGCTGTCAAGGAACCCTACAGCCTTTTGCCCTGGCCCAATGACCTGAACCTTGTTGCCGGTTCCTCTGTTCCGGTTGCCCTCTATCCCGCTCCGGGTTCGTCCGTGCGTTTTGTGCGGGCTGTGGCCTGCCAGCTTGAGCTGTTCCGGCGGCTGATGCCCTCTGCCCATGTGCCTTTCAGTCTGGCTGTCGTTCCTGGCGGTCTTCCCATTGTGTTTGCAGATACGCCTTCCCTTTCGGCGGAAGCCTATACGCTGACCTTTGCAGGAGACGGGATTACCCTTGCCAGCGCCAGCACATCCGGCTTGCAGTACGGGCTGACAAGCCTTGCGCAGATGCTGCATGGTGCCCGCACCAAGTCTGACATGTTCAAATTCCCGGTTTCCGGTACGATCAGCGATGCACCCCGCTATGCCTGGCGCGGGTGCCATCTGGATGTGGCGCGACAATTCTATCCGGTGGATCAGGTTTTGCGGCTTATTGATATCTGCGCCTGGAACAAGCTCAATATTTTCCATTGGCACCTGACCGAGGATGAAGCCTGGCGTCTGGAGATCAAGGCGTTTCCAACCCTGACCACCATTGGCCAGCGCCGCGGGCCGGATGAGGTTCTGGTGCCGCAGCTTGGCAACAGTGCCGAGGTTTGCGAAGGGTTCTACAGCCATGAGGATGTGCGCAAGGTTGTGGCCCATGCCATGGCGCTGCATATCGATGTTGTTCCTGAAATCGACATTCCGGGCCATTCGACGGCAGCGCTCCTGACCCTGCCGGAGCTTGCAGACGGACAGGAAGCGCCGGAAAGCTATCGTTCGGTGCAGGGCTACCACAACAATTCGCTGAACCCTGCCGTAGCCTTTACCTATGATTTTCTGGAGGCCGTGTTTGACGAAATGGTCACGCTGTTTCCGTCTGCCTATATCCATATCGGCGGAGACGAGGTGCCGGACGGCTCCTGGCTTGCCTCACCGCTCTGCAAGGCATTGATGGAAAAGGAAGGTCTCAAGGGTACATTTGAATTGCAATCCTATTTCCTTGGCAAGGTCAAGGCCATGCTCGACAAGCGGGGAAAGAAGCTTGCCGGCTGGGATGAGGTGTCACATGGTGGCGGTGTTTCTGCCGAAGGCACATTGCTGATGGCCTGGCAGAAGCCGGAGGTCGGCATTCATCTGGCCGAACAGGGCTATGATGTGGTGATGACGCCGGGACAGGCCTATTACCTCGATATGGTGCAGGATGATGCATGGCAGGAGCCGGGTGCTTCCTGGGCCGGAACGGCAACATGCCATCACAGCTATACCTACGAGGCGGAAGGGGAGTTTCCTGATGCGCTGAAACCGAAAATGCGCGGTGTGCAGGCCTGCATCTGGTCGGAGCATTTCCTTTCCAGGGACTATTTCAACCATCTGGTTTTCCCCCGCCTGCCGGGCATTGCCGAAGCCGGATGGACCCGCAAGGCGAACAAGGACTGGGACCGTTTTTCGGCCATCGTTCGCCTGACGCCGATGTTGTAGGGAGATGGTCATGCGGATTGCCATTGGAGGCATTCACACGGAATGCAGCACCTATTCCCCGGTGATGATGCGTGTGGAGGATTTTGCGGTTCTGCGTGGCGAGGCTATGCTGGCCGCACCCTATTTTGCATTCCTGAAGCCATTTGGTGTTCCGGTTCTGCCTTTGCTGCATGCAAGGGCAGTGCCGGGTGGCCCTGTCAGCCACGAGACCTACGAAGGTTTCAAGGCAGAGTTCATGCAGCGTCTGCGCGAGGCCCTGCCATTGGACGGATTGCACCTGACCATGCATGGCGCCATGCATGTGGACGGGATGGATGATGCCGAAGGCGACTGGATTTCCACGGCACGATCCATCGTCGGGCCTGATTGCGTGGTTGCGGCCTCCTATGACCTGCACGGCAATGTGAGCCAGACCATTATCGACCAGCTCGATATCTTTGCCGCTTACCGCACTGCACCGCATATTGATGTGCAGGAAACAATGGCGCGGGCATTCGCGATGCTGAAAACCGCACTGGAAACCGGTGTGCGTCCGGGCGTGGCCTGGGCGAAAATTCCGGTTCTGCTGCCGGGTGAAAAAACCTCGACCGAGGATGAGCCTGCAAGGGGGCTTTATGCGCTGCTTCCAGGCATTGACAGCAGACCGGGCATTCTGGATGCCAATCTGATGGTTGGATATGTCTGGGCTGATACGCCACGGGCAACAGCCTGTGCGATCATGACCGGCACCGACAAGGACGTCGCCATGCGCGAGGCCGAGACACTTGCGCAGGCCTATTGGGATGCGCGTGAAGCCTTTGCTTTCGGGCCTGTGACCGGCAGTCTGGATGCCATGCTGGAGATAGCTGCCAAGGCTTCGACACGACCGGTCATCCTTGCCGATTCCGGTGATAACCCGACGGGTGGGGGTGTCGGAGACAGGGGCGATGTGCTGAAGGCCCTGGTTGACCGCACCTGGCAGGATGCGCTGATTGCAGGCATTACCGACCGTCCGGCAGTCGCGGCCTGTTTTGCGGCAGGCACAGGTGCGGGCGTCGACCTGCAGATCGGTGGCAGTCTCGATCCTGATGGTACCGCCGTTTCCGTTGCCGCGAAGGTGATCCTGCTGGCGGATTCCGACAGGCCGGAAGACCGGCAGGCCGTGGTGCAAATTGGCGGTATAACCGTTGTTCTGGCAGCAAGACGGCGCCCCTATCACAACATTGCCGATTTCACGGCTCTGGGTCTCAACCCGCAGGCCGCGCGGTTGCTGGTTGTCAAATCCGGCTATCTGTCACCGGAACTGGCCCCCATTGCCAATCCCAATCTGATGGCGCTGACAGAGGGCGTGGTCAATCAGGATATCGAAGCGCTTGCCAGCCATAAACGCCAGCAGCCGGTTTTTCCATTTCACAAAGAGTTTTCATTTGCTGCCAAGGCCAAGCTTTCAGCGCGGTGGGCATGACAATCGAAGGATATTTTGATGACGCTTACCTATATGCGCCGTGAAATCAATGAGGTGCCGGAGGCCACGGTCCGCTTGCTGAGCCAGTCCGCCCACAATATCAAGGCCGCCGGTGCGGCCCTTGCGGCCAAGAATCCTCCCTTCATTGCAACGATTGCCCGGGGATCTTCCGACCATGCAGCACTGTTTTTGAAATATGCCATCGAGCTGACCGCGGGTCGTCCGGTTGCATCCATCGGGCCGTCACTGGCGTCGATTTATGGAACGAGGCTCAATCTGGCATCCGGCGGGGTGATTTCGGTTTCCCAATCGGGAAAAAGTCCTGATATTGTGGCCATGGCGGAATCGGCAACGGCCAGCGGTGCCTTGACGATTGCGCTGTGCAATACGGTTCCATCCCCGCTTTGCGATGCATCCCGTCATGCCATTGATATTGCGGCCGGGCCTGAACTGGCCGTTGCTGCCACCAAATCCTATGTTGCCGCCATTGTGGCCGGACTGGCGCTGATTGCCGAGTGGACAGGTGATGTCACACTGGCACGTGCCGTTCTGGATCTGCCGGAACAGTTTGCAAGGGCCGTGGCTCTGGACTGGACCGGGCCATTGTTTGAAGCCCTGGACGGTGCGTCCTCGCTCTATCTTTTGGGTCGCGGACCGACGCTCGCCATTGCCAGCGAGGCGGCGCTGAAATTCAAGGAAACATCGGGCATGCATGCGGAAGCCTATTCTGCGGCGGAAGTGCTGCACGGGCCGGTGGCCCTGGTCGAGCCGCAATTCCCGGTTATTGCATTTGCTGCGCGAGATGCTGCCGAAAGCTCCATCGTGCCGGTTGCCGATGGTCTGGTCGCCAAGGGTGCGCGGGTGTTTGTAACATCCAACACGGCCAAAAGCGCAAAGACCCTGCCAGTGGTGGCCACGGGTCATGCTCTGACCGATGCCTTGATGCTGGCCATTCCGTTCTATGGTTTTGTGGAAGCCTGGTCGCGCCACAAGGGGCTTGATCCCGACAAGCCGGCCAGCCTTAGCAAAATAACCGAAACGAGATAAGCGAGAGGAACGACATGAAGGCCATTCTCTCCTCACGCCTGTTTGATGGTACCAGGTTTCATGAAGGTGTGGCACTGGTTATCGACGGATGCAAAGTGGGCGGGCTTGTGCCGGTTGAGCAATTGCCGGAAGGGATTGCCCGGATCGATCCGGGGGATGTCATGATTGTTCCGGGTTTCGTGGATTTGCAGGTCAATGGCGGCGGCGGCGTGCTGTTCAATGATCAGCCGACCTCAGACGGTATTTTGGCCATTTGTGCCGCACATATACCCTTCGGAACGACATCGATGCTGGTGACCCTGATTACCGACAGTCCGGATGTGCGTGATCGCGCCATTCTGGCCGGACGGCAGGCGCTGGAGGCCGGCACGGCAGGCTTTCTCGGCTTGCATCTGGAAGGGCCGCATCTGTCACTGGCCCGCAAGGGCACGCATGACCCGCAATGGATCCGTGTTATGCAACAGGACGACCTGGAAGCGCTTCTGGCCTGCGCCCCTGTTTTTCCGGTGATCATGACCACGATTGCGCCAGAAAATGTCACGCCGGAACAGGTACGGGCCCTTGCCGACGCCGGTTACATCGTCAGTCTCGGTCATACCGATTGTACCTGTGCCATGGCCACTGCCTATGCGCATGCCGGAGCCTCCTGTGCCACGCACCTGTTCAATGCCATGAGCCCGCTGGGGCATCGCGAGCCCGGAATGGTGGGTGCCGTGCTCAGCAGCGGTCTTCTGCACAGCGGCCTGATTGCTGACGGTTTTCATGTCGATCCGGTTTCGATGTCGATCGCCCTGAAGGCCAAGCAGGGACCAGGCAAAATCTTCCTTGTGACCGATGCGATGTCGAGCGTTGGGTCAGACCTGACATCCCTGACCCTGAATGGCCGGACCATCTTTCGCCGGGATGGCAGGCTGACACTGGCAGATGGAACGCTGGCAGGCGCTGATATTGATATGATCAGTTCCGTGCGGTTTCTGGTCTCCAGACTGCACCTGCCGCTGGACGAGGCTTTGCGGATGGCAAGCCTTTATCCTGCAGAAGTGGCGGGCGTCTCTGCCCGCAAAGGCCGTCTGGCAGAAAACATGGATGCTGATTTTGTCGTGCTTGACAAGGATCTTGGTGTGCGGTCCACATGGATTGACGGCAAGGCCGTCTATCATGCAGCCTGAAACAGGCTTATGGCCGGGCCGCCAGACGGGCTTTCAGCGCCCGCACGGTTTCTGCATCGGTTTTGCGCGGCATGGACGGGGAGAAGCCGAGGTCCGTGACTTTGGCATTTTCAATGGTCACGGGCGCGGAGCATGAGGCGTGGATTTCCGTCACCCGGACTTCGTCGAGAATGGCGTCAACCGTTTGAACCGTGATACCGGACCCCGGCATGATTGCAATGCGGGTTGCCGCAACTTCGATGGCCGCCTGAATGTCACCCAGGCCTTCGACGGCGGTTTTGGCGCGACCGGATGTCAGAATGCGTTCAAATCCCAGTTCCACGGCCATATCGACCGCTTCCCAGATATCCGGCACCAGATCAAAGGCGCGATGCAGGGTAATTCCCAAGCCCTTGGAATGGTTGATCAGTTTGAGCAATGTTGCGCGGTCCAGCGTGCCGTCGGCCAGATTGGCACCAATGACGACGCCGTCAAGCCCTGCCTTGCGGGCCTTGTCAATGTCCCGTTTCATAATATCCAGTTCCGCGGGATTGTAGACAAAATCGCCGTCCCGGGGCCTGATCATCGCGTAGGTCGGGATTTTCAGCTCGCCTGCAATTTCCATCAATCCGGCAGAGGGCGTCAGCCCGCCAACCGAGAGGGCCGAGCACAGCTCAATACGGTCTGCTCCACCTTCACAGGCGGCCTTCAGGCCGTTGAAATCATCCACACAGACTTCAAGAACGATGTTTGCCATCTTCAACCTTTTGCATTCCCAGAAGGGCCGCGCCTATCAGGCCCGGTTCCACCCGGCAGACGGACGGCACAACAACGGGCCGGTCAAACTTGCGCAGAACACGCTTGCGTACCGCGCTGTCAATGGAATTCAACAGCGGTTCGCAATTGGACAGGCCGCCACCCACCGGCACAATGGCTGCACCGACAATATTGATGCTGACAGCCAGAGGCGAAGCCAGCAGATCCACGAAAATATCAATGGTGCGTGAACAGGCAACATCGCCAGCCAGCCAGCCGTCCGTAATTTCCACACTGGTAAGCCTTTGCCCGTGGTAATGTTCATGCAGCCGCTCCATGCCGCGAGCGCCGCCGACCGAATCCACACAGCGGTTTTGACCGCAGCCACAGCTATAGACCGGAACAGCGACCGGCGGATTTCCGGCATGTTCTGCTGCTGCCGGTCCGTGGCCCCACTCTCCGGCAAAGCCTCCGTCCTGGTTGATCAGGTGTCCGTCGACCACAACGCCACCACCAACGCCGGTTCCCAGAATGATACCCAGAACAATGCGATAGCCCTTGCCGGCACCGATGTTGGCCTCTGCCAGTGCAAAGCAATCGGCATCATTGGCTATGGTCACCGGCAGGCCCAGTTCGCGCTCCAGATCAGCCTTGATGTTTCGGCCATGAATGCAGGGAATATTGGCGCAGGTCAAAATGCCGGTTTCGGGATCGGTGACACCGGCAATGGAAATGGACACGCAGTCCGGTGTTCCCGCTCCGGGCAGAAATGCCGAGCGCAAGACGCCAACAAAGGCATCAAAATCATGGCCGGGGGTTGCCTGACGCGCAACAGGGCGGATATCCTCCACAGAAAAGGCAATAGCTCCCTTTATCGCGGAGCCGCCAATGTCAAAACAGATAATCATGACTGGCCTTCGGAAATGGAATCAGAAGCGGGTCGGGGACGCAATGACCGCGTTGCCAGAAGACTGACGACAAGGGCAGGCAACAGCGCCGTCAGGCCATAGCGCATGCCGGCATGTTCGGCAACAAAGCCGATGACAACCGGGCCTGTCAGAAAGCCGATCATGGCCATGATAGACAATAAGGCAACATTGGTTGCTGCCGGACGGTCTTTCAGGTCGGACGCGGCGCTCACCGCCAGCGGAAAACCGACCGAGACACCGAAGCCGATGACCGCATAGCAGGCGAGTGTTGCCGTGACACCCTGCGCAATGCCCAGGATCATCACGCCGCCCAGCGCCAGGCTTCCGCACAGGCGCGCCAGACTGACCACTCCCATCCTTTTTTTCAGCCCGTCGCCCAGAAAACGGCCTGCAGCCACGAACGCGGCAAAAATGCCGTAACCAAGGCCGGTGAGGCCCGGGTCTGCAAGGGCGACATCCCGCAAGTAGATCCCTGACCAGTCGCCCATGGCACCCTCGGACATGGCAATACCGAACACAAACAGGCATATTCCTGTCAGCGTGCGCGAGGGCAGCGTGAAAATGCTTGTGCCCTGCGTTTTCTCATGGGCCTCCCGCTGCATGTCCGGAAGGCTGCTGCCTGCATATAGCGCGACGGGAAACGTGGCGAGACACAGCAGGACCATCGCCATCACAGGGCTGAGGCCCAGGCTTGCCAGACCGGTTCCTGCAAAGCTTCCTGTTGCAACGCCCATGCTCCAGAAGCCATGGCACGTGCTCATGATCAGCCTCCCGCCAGTGCGCTCGATATGGGCCGCAGCCACATTCAGCCCCAGTTCGAGAAGGGACATGACAGATCCAACGACGATCAGCGCGATCACCAGATGCGGCAGACTTCCGGCAAAGACCGGCATGAGCATAACAACAAGAAACAGAACAAAGCCCAGGCAGATCAATCGCCTGGCTCCCAACAGGGCTTCAATCCTGCCGCCGAGCGGCAAGGTCAGCACGACGCCCAGGGGCAGACCGAGAAAGGCAATCGACATCTGGGCCGGGCCCAGATCCAGATCCGCCTGCACGTCGGGAATGCGCGCGAGCCAGTTTCCGAAGGCCAGGGGCTGAAGAAAAAAGACAAGCATGATCAGGCGTTGCGGTGTCACATGATATTCCGTAATGCATGGGTTTTCACACAGGACCACTATAAGCGTCCAAGCTATGGTTTTTCTAGAGCAATTCTTTGTTTTTACAAACAAAAATCTAAATTTTTGCGTGAAAATATCAAGGGACGAATGCCTTGATATTTTCACGCTTGCCGCCTGATCAAGGTCCGAAAGCCGCCTTCATCAATTCCTGTGTATAGGTCTGTTGCGGATTGTCAAAAATAGCATCCGTGGCCCCTTCTTCCACCACACGCCCGTTTTTCATGACCATGATATGGTCGGACAGGGCGCGGATAACCGCCAGATCATGGCTGATAAACAGATAGGCCAGGCCATTCTTCTGCTGCAGGTCACGCAGGAGATCCACAATCTGCTTTTGCACCGAGCGGTCCAGCGCCGATGTCGGCTCGTCAAGCACCACGACTTTGGGTTTGAGGATGATGGCGCGGGCAATGGCCAGACGCTGGCGCTGACCGCCGGAAAATTCATGGGGATAGCGATTGCGCGATGCCGGGTCCAGCCCCACTTCCCGCAATGCGTCAATGGCGCGCTGATCGCGGTCGGCAGTCGTCAGATGCGGTTCGTGGACCAGCAGCCCCTCGGTGACAATCTGGCCTGCTGTCATGCGGGGTGAAAGCGAGCCAAACGGATCCTGAAACACAAGCTGCAACTGCCGGCGCAGGCCGCGCATGCGCGGACGGTCAAAGCCGGAAATATTCAGACCTTCAAAGCTGACATGGCCAGTCGACTGGTTCAGACGCAACAGGGCGCGACCCAGAGTGGACTTGCCCGACCCGGATTCGCCCACCACACCAATGGTCTGGCCTTCACGCAATGTCAGCGACACGCCGTCCACAGCCTTCAGGTCGACGGGCTTGCCAGCCAGAAATCCGCCGCCGACCTTGAAGGTGACGCGGATATCGCGGCCTTCCAGCAGTACCGGTGCACCGGCAGATGGCGGCAGCTTTCGACCCGCGGGTTCGGAGGCCAGCAGCATTTTGGTATAATCCTGCTGCGGATGATCAAAAATCTGCGCAACGGCACCGTGCTCGACAACCTCGCCCTTGCGCATGACAGCCACGGAGTCTGAAAAGCGGCGCACAATGCCGAGATCATGGGAAATGAAGATGATGGACAGGCCGATGCGCTGTTTCAGTTCCGCCATCAGTTCGAGGATCTGGGCCTGAATGGTCACGTCCAGCGCTGTGGTCGGTTCATCGGCAATCAGCACATCGGGATCATTGGCCAACGCCATGGCGATCATCACGCGCTGGCGCTGCCCGCCGGACATTTCATGCGGATAGGCATCAATGCGGCGTTCAGGATCGGGGATCTTTACCAGATGCAGCAGTTCCAGCACGCGCTTGCGGGCATCGGCCTTTGACAGGCCGCGATGGAAGCGGATCGGCTCGGCAATCTGGCTGCCGATGGTGTAAAGCGGATCAAGCGAGGTCATCGGCTCCTGAAAAATCATGGTGATTTTCTTGCCGCGCACCTTGTTCAGCTCATCCAGGGACAGGCCCACCAGTTCATGGCCGCGATAGCGGGCCGAGCCGGTGACCCTTGCCATTGCTGGCCAGCAATCCCATGATTGCCATCATGGTCTGGCTTTTGCCGGAGCCGGATTCACCGACAATGGCCAGCGTTTCTCCCATAGCCACAGCGAGGTTTATGCCCTTGACAGCATGGACATCGCCGTCCGGCGAGGAGAAACGCACGTCCAGGTTCTTGATATCGAGAACAGGTTCCGTCATGTCAGCGGTCTTTCGGATCAAGTGCATCGCGCAATCCGTCGCCGATAAAATTCAGCGCCGAGAGTGTTACAACAAAAAACAGCGAGGGGTAGAGCAGCAGCCACGGCGTTGCCTGTATGGCACTTGCGCCTTCGGCAATCAAAAAGCCCCAGCTGGTCAGCGGTTCCTGCACACCAAGGCCGATGAAAGACAGGAAGCTTTCCAGAAGGATCACCTGCGGCACCAGAAGCGTGACGAACACCACCACAGGACCAATCGTATTGGGAATGATGTGGCGGCGGATGATCTGTGTATTGGTCAGGCCCATGGCCACGGCCGCCTCGACGAATTCACGGCGTTTCAGCGCCATGGTCTGTCCGCGCACGATGCGGGCCATATCCAGCCAGTTGATGGCACCGATGGCTATGAAAATCAGGGCGATATGCCGCCCGAAGAACACGACCAGCATGATGACGAAAAGATGAAGGGCAGGGAATAGAGAATTTCCACCAGACGCATCATGATATTGTCGGTGCGCCCGCCCATATAGCCGGAAATGGCACCATAGGTGACGCCGATGACCAGCGACACCAGGGTTGCCAGGATGCCGACCATCAGCGAAATCTGGCCGCCGACCATGATGCGGGCCAGCATGTCACGGCCATTGCGGTCTGTTCCCAGATAGAAATATTGACCGTTGACCTTGCCGTTGATGACCATGGTCTTCCCGTCATTTGCGGTTTCGGCAATGGTTGCGCCGTCAAATTCATCCGGCCGGTCCAGATAGCGGATAATGCGCGGGTCCAGCGGTGTGTCGGCGCTGATGGTTGCCACATAATCGGTGCCGGTCACCTCCAAACTGTCCAGACGGGCCTTGCCGCGCTCGACCGCCCCGGTCATCACCGGTATCAGCGTATCGGCATGCGGATAGGGCGACAGGCTTGGCGGCACGGCAACATAGCTTGGATAGATATCGGAATAGCCGTGCGGATTTATGTGAGGACCGAGAAAACAGAAGGTCGCCATCAATAGCATGATGATAATGCTGACCATGGCCGCCTTGTTGCGCCGCAGACGGGCAAACGCCATCTGGCCAAGGCTGCGGCCCCGGATTTCAGCTTCGGGCAGGCCCGTTTCCGGCGTATGCGTGTCCGGTGTGGTCAAAACATTACTCATAGCGCACCCTCGGATCAACAAAGGCATAGATGATGTCAACGAGAAGGTTGAGCACAACAATGAAAACAGAAATCAGCACAACCGTACCCATGACCAGCGTATAATCGCGGTTGAGTGCCCCGAGGACGAAATAGCGCCCGACGCCCGGCAGCGAGAAAATCTGCTCGACAATGATCGATCCGGTCAGCACGGAGGCCGCCACAGGACCGAGATAGGAGATGATCGGCATCATGGCGGCGCGCAGGGCATGGATACCAACAACACTGCGCGCCGGAAGCCCATAGGCGCGGGCCGTGCGCACATGGTCGGCGCGCAGGGCCTCGATCATCGATCCGCGTGTCAGGCGGGCAAAGACGGCAAGCTGCGGCAGGGCCAGAACAGTCACCGGCAGGACCAGATTGTCAAAGCCGCCATCACCCCAGGTTCCGGTCGGCAACCAGCCGAGCATGACCGCAAAGACCAGCGAGAGGACCGGTCCGACAACGAAATTGGGAACTGTATTGCCAAGGGCCGAAAAGCCCATCAATCCGTAGTCGATCCACGAATTTTGCCGCAGTGCCGCCCAGGTTCCAATGGCAATACCGCCAAATACGGCGATTGCCAGAGCCCAGGATCCCAGCACCATTGAATAGGGCAGGGCCTGCAGGATCAGTTCGGAAACCGTGTAATCCTTGTAGACGAAGCTTGGGCCAAAATCGCCCTGCAGCACGTTGGAAATATAATAGAGATATTGCTGCCAGAGAGGCTCATTCAGGTGGTAGACCCGGTTGAGGTTTTCCATCACTTCCGGCGAGAGCGGGCGCTCCAGATCGAACGGACCGCCCGGCGCAATGCGCACCATGAAAAAGGACAGCGTGAGAACTATAAATACAGTCGGAACCGCCGATATGAAACGGCGAAAAATGAAACGCAACATGGCAACACCTGTCTGTTATGGTGGGCACGACAGCCTGCCCCTTGCGGTTTGCAAGAGGCAGGCAGCGGCCATTATTCGACAGACAGGAACTTTGTCAGGTGCTCGTTGACAGCATTCATCTCGAAGCCCTTGACCTTCCTGTTCACCAGCCAGAGGTTGGCTGTGTTCATCAAGGGAGCAATGGCATAGTCTGACAGCATGATGCTTTCGGCTTCATTCAGAATGGCCATACGCTTTGCAGGGTCGGTTTCGGCATAGGATGCCTTCATCAGCGCGTCATATTTTTCGTTGGTCCAATGGCCGTAGTTGAAGGCCGTATTGGTGGAAACCAGAAGGTTCAGGAAGTTTTCAGGGTCGGCATAGTCGGCGGCCCAGCCGGCGCGGGCCACATCGAAATCGCCGCCTTCCTTGAGGTAGGCATAGTGCGCCTTCACGTCGAGGTTCTGTGTCGTGACGTCCACGCCCAGGGCCTTCCAGTTATCGGCAACGGCAATGGCAACCTTCTTGTGATTCTCGTTTGTGTTGTAGCGGATATCGATTTTCAGCGGTTTGCCACCTTCGCCATAGCCTGCTTCTTTCAAAAGTGCCTTGGCTGCATCTTCACGGTCCAGCTGGTCCATGGAGGCAATGTCAACCTTCGGCATTGTATAGCCTTCCATGCCATCCGGCACCAGGTTGTAGGTTGGCAGCTGGGTGCCGCCGTAAATCTTTTCGGCCAGGAAGTCGCGGTCGGCTGCCATGGACAGGGCCTTGCGTACGCGCACGTCGCTGAAGGGTTCCTTGCGCGTATCAAACACGTAGTAATAGGTGGACAGTGCCGGAGCCGCCAGAACCTGGTCCGCGCCCAGCTTTCCGGTCAGAAATGCCTTCTGGTCGGCCTGGTACTGATAGACGATATCCAGTTCGCCGGTCTCGAACATGCGTTCGGTCGCAGACTGGTCTTCGGACGGATTGTAGATCACCTTGTCGATCTTCACATTGGCCGCATCCCAGTAATTCGGGTTCTTGACGGCTGTAATGTGATCGTTCGCCACATATTCGGTCAGCATGTAAGCGCCATTGGTGACCATGTTGCCTGGCTTGGTGAAGTCCTTGCCGAATTTTTCAACATTGGCCTTGTTGACCGGAATGGCGGTGTAATGGGTCATCAGCTGCAGGAAATAGGGTGTTGGCTGCGCCAGCGTGATTTCCAGTGTCTTGTCGTCCACGGCCTTCAGGCCCAGGTCTTCCGCCTTGCCCCTGGAGGTGTTGAAGGCTTCGGCACCCTTGATCGGGTAAAGAATGTTGGCATAACCGGCAGCGGTGGCCGGATCCAGCACACGGGTCATGGAATAGACGAAATCCTCGGCTGTTACAGGCGAACCATCCGACCATTTGGCGTTGCTGCGGATCTTGAACGTGTAAACCGTGCCATCAGGGGAAACTGTCCAGCTTTCAGCCGTTCCGGGGATAACCTTGCCTGCCGGATCATAGATTGTCAGGCCTTCTGACAGGTCGCGTACCACAAAGCCTTCAATATCAATGGAAATCTGGGCCTGGTCGAGCGTCTGCGGCTCGCCGCCATTGCCACGCCTGAGGACCGTTTCTGCCATGGCCGGAAATGCCAGGGCTGCAAGGATTGTTCCTGCAAGGGCTGTGCTGCACAGCGATTTGAAGATGTTTCTGGCCGCCATTATCGTTCTCCGTCTGTTATTGAATTTTGTTGTCATCAGCGTGTTAACCTGAATTTCAGGTTCAAGATTAGAGTCTTGCGCAGCAATTGCAACACGAAAATCTTCGCCCTGTGCGCATTGCGCCGCCAGAATTCCGGTGTGATGTAAAATTCATCAAAATTTTGCAGGTCTGTCACAGTCCCGGCCTAAAGGGAGGACGCACATGTCCCCAGGGGATTCTCCCTTTCAGTTTCGAGGAATTTCTATGTCCAAAACCCTTCCCGTTGTCGGCGCGGCGCTGACGATCAAAAGCATTGACGCGCATTTGCCATGGCTGATGGAGCGTCAGCGCGACCTGGAAATCCAGGATTTTCATATGGCTGATCTTCTCGACGGCGACTGGCAGTCTGTTGCCGATGCCTGGCTGACCAGGCTCGACGGCTATGAAGGCCGCATGGGCATTCATGGTCCATTCTGGGGCCTGCCAACAGCCTCCATCGACAAGGAAATCCAGAAAGTGGTGTCGCGCAGGATGCTGCAGGGTCTTGACGTGGCTGAAAGGCTGGGTGCTACCCATATGGTTGTCCATAGTCCATATACAACCTGGGACTACAATCACCGTGCGGCCTATCCGACGGATTATTCGATGATCACCGAGGCCACACACGCAACGCTTTCTGCGGCTGTCAGGCGGGCTGAAGATATCGGTTGTACCCTGGTGATCGAGAATATCGAAGATGTGGACCCTATGGTGCGGGTGGCACTTGCCAGGTCTTTCAACAGTGAAGCCGTCAAAGTGTCGATTGATACCGGTCATGCGCAATATGCCCATGGTTCCACCGGTGCGCCGCCGGTGGACTATTATGTGATTGCTGCGGGTGAAAATCTTGCCCATGTGCATTTGCAGGATGCGGACGGGCATGCCGACCGCCACTGGCAGCTCGGTACCGGCAATATTCTCTGGCATTCTGTGTTTGCCGCACTGGCGGACCTGACCGTAAAACCACGGTTGATCATCGAATTGCGTCATCATGCCGATGTCATTCCATCGCAGCAATATCTCACCAGCCTTGGTCTTGCCGAATAAGTCCCGGCATTGTCCCGCGCTGTTTCAGCCCCTTGCACATGCTCTCTGCAAGGGGCTTTTCCGTGTCTTTTGCTTTCCGGTCGAGGCTTTCCTGTGGGGGCTTCAAGGTCACGGCTGAGGCCGTGATCGCTTCAAATCGCAACTGCAAGCCGCAAGCCGCCCCAGTGGCGGTTGCCAACAAAGATCGGCGCGGAAATATCTTTCATCAGCACAAAGTTTCCGCCGCCCATATCGCGCCGGTAGGTCTGAACCAGAAAGGGTTCGGTGTTGCGGCCCGCTGCCAGGCCGACGCGATCATCAAAGATGCGACGGTTGCGGGCATTTGCGGTATTCCAGACGACATCACCAGGCTTCTGGCTTTGCGAAAATTTCGTGTTGTGGGTCGGCAGATAGCCCTGGGGTGTAATGGCTGCACAGAAAACAATCCGGCTGTCAGACCGGACAACGGCTTCCTGCACCTTGGGAAACAGGTGGTCCGTTATGGGTGTAAAGGATGCCATATACTGGACCGGATTGGATCCCGGAATGGTTTGCAGTCTCTTGTCAAACAGGGCAGACATTTCAATCTGTCCTGTATCGACGGCATTTTGCAAATGGGCAGACAGGTCAGATGCCGCTGTGCAGACCTTTTCGATCCAGATGCTGTCTTCCGTTTCCACGCCGGTGCTGGCGGTAGACTGGATCATTTTTTCAGACAGGGAAACGATACCGTCCAGTTGCGTGGTGGCGTTTTGCAGGGCCTTATGGGCATTGACCACCTCATCCGACATTCCGTCCAGTGTGGAGATCAGGCGCGGATATTTCTCTTCAATTATCGTGGTTGCGGCAGACACTTCCGAAGCGCTGGTCAGGATCGCGTTGATAACAAGGTTCATCTGTTCAAAGGAACCCAGCGTTTCTTCTGTCCGTGTCTTGACGGTGCGGGCACTGCCGCTGATCTCGTCTCCGGACAGGATCAACTGCCTGATGCCCTCCAGTATGACCCTGAGCATATTCTGGATGGCGGACGTGGAGCCGGATGTCTGAATGGACAAAGCCCGGATTTCGGCAGCAACGACGGCAAAGCCCTTGCCAGCCTCACCGGCCCTTGCGGCCTCAATGGCGGCATTCAGGGCCAGAAGATTTGTCTGTCTGGCGATCAGGCCGATTTCATCGGTGATTTTCTCCACCTGTGTCAGAGATTTGGAAAACCTGTCAATTTCCGCCGTAATACGGTTTGCAGAAGAGACCATGGTATCGATCTCATGGCTCGAACTTTCCACCAGACGGTTGGTGTCCTCCAGAACCGTGTGGGCATTCTCGCAGGACGCTTCTGTCTTGCGCAAGGCGCTGACCACGATCTGGTTGGTGGCAGCGGTTTCACCGGCGGTTCTGGAAACGTCTGCAAACATGGTGACATGGCGGGCAGACATGGCGGTCACCGTCTGGACCGCGCCTGCAATTTCGATGATATCAATGCCGAGGCGCGAGGCGTCCCTTGCGATTTGACTGACGGACTCGCGCAGGTGCATAGTCCCGGTGTTGTTGTCTCCAGGATCAGGTTCAAGGTTTCCTGCCTGCTGCAACCCGGTATCGTGTCTGCCCTTTTCAGCCATTTGATAATGAAATTGTGTTCCTGACTGCACGCAGACCTCCGCTCCTCTATATTGAGTAAAACTAATTTAGTGACATATGGTTAAATTACACTTTACGGGTGTGGAGGGCGTGTTCAAACTTACTGAGGTTCAAAGTTTACGAATTGCGCCCATTGACAGTCGCATTCCTGTCCCACATCGCGCAAGCACAATACAGCGCGTCGCGATCTCATGGTCGCACTTTAACAGAAGATACCGGTCAAACCAAAGAGCCCGGCGAGCCGCTGTTGAAGTTTTGCTTTTATAGATAAAAGACGATGACATCGCTCCGGACTTGTGCTTGATTGCACGCGCTCAATCAAAGCCGAAGCTTTCCGCTGCGGTGCCTGCTGATGAAAACGGGAGAAAATATCTATGCTGAAAGGTCTGTCGCCGGTGTTGAACGCTGATGTTTTGCATGCCTTGAAATCCATGGGGCACGGGGACCGGCTGGTGATTTCGGACACGAATTTTCCGGCCGACTCGGTTGCAAGGGAGACACGGCTCGGAAAGCTCCTGCGGATGGATAATACAACATCCGCGCAGGCTATCGAGGCTATCCTGTCTGTGATGCCGCTTGATACATTTATCGATGATGCCGTAGCACGCATGGAAATCGTTGGCGATGCCGTCACAATTCCGGCTGTGCAATCCGAGGTTCAGGCGGTTATCGATGCAGCAGAAGGCAAGTCCTGGCCGATGGTGCCGGTGGAGCGCTATGCGTTTTACGAGCGTGCCAAACAATCCTATTGTGTGATCCAGACTGGCGAACGCCGGTTTTACGGCTGCTTCACCCTGACAAAGGGTGTCATTCCGCCAGAGGCGTGAGACAGCCCTGTTTCTAAAAATGCAACCTATATCGACCTTCGGCAAGTAACAGGTAGATTTGCCGAAGTCATCCACTGTATATTTATTGCCTTACCACCCCATGCTTTTATTGCGTTAAGACACTGTTAACCATTCCTTGATTCAACAGTCTTTTACGACAGGAAAGGCTGGATGATGGGAAGTGTTGCGCACTTGGCTGGATGTATCGGGGTGGATTTGGCGGAGCTTTTTCCGGCAATGTACAAGAATCCCCGCGAGAAATTGGCGATCATGGTTGCCAGCGTTGTTGAGACGCGCAGTTGCAACACCATGGAGCTGGCGGCGCGGTTGCCGCTTGAAACGGCGCGGGCAGAATCGCGCTATGCCTGGATTGAGCGGTTTTTATCCGCTGGGACGATTGATGACATGGCGGTAATGGAAGTCATGACAAAGCGTTTATTATCAACGCTTTCGGCACAGAACCAGATATTGGTGATCAGCCTTGACCAGACATCGCTGGATGCAGGCCGCGCCATTGCCATGATGTCAGCGCGGGTTGGCGAGCGCGCGCTGCCGCTGTTTTGGAGCGTCAAAACCACCAAAGGCAATATAGCCATCAAGGACTATGTGCCGCTTTTGCAGCGGCTCAAAAATTGCGTACCGGAGGGTGCCGGGGTTTTGGTGCTTGCAGACCGGTTTTTTGGTTCGCCCGAGCTGATTTCGGCCTGTCAAACACATGGATTTCATTACAGAATTCGCCTGAAAGGCAATCTGACGCTGCTGCATGACGGTGGGGAGCTCAGCGTGGATGACATGGCACGCCTCAATCTTTCTGCGCTGATGGACGCAGACCTGTGCAAGAGCAAAACCATCACCAATATCGGCTATGTTCACGACAAAGGCCACAAAGAACCATGGTTCATCGCGATGGATTGTCTGCCGACACGAACAAAAGTTTTGGATTACGGCTTGCGCTGGAGCATAGAGCCAATGTTTTCCGATTGCAAAACCCGCGGCTTTCGCTTTCAGGACACCCATTTGCAGGTGACCGCGCGAATCTCTCGCATGATGCTGGTTGTCGCCATTGCGCTCACATGGGCCGTGGCAAATGGGCAAATAATCCAAAAAAAACAAAGCGAAATGGCAGCCTGAAACAATATGCCTGCTCACTGCTATCCCTGTGCAAACAGGGCCTGAGGGAACTTATAAGATGCGCACAAGCCTGCAAAACACCAGCATCGCTAAAAATCATGGGGTGGTAAGATTTATTGCATAGAAATTTTATGTTTCGTTAGCCATTCCACTTAAGCGGATCTTAGCAGGCCTCATCTATAGCTTTTTATACAAATGAAAGCGGCTTGCCGCACAAGAAGCTGTGAAGAAGAGGGTATAGGCCATGAAAGATAAAATCCGCGATATTCTTGCCAGGTTCGGAGCTTTTCCTGTTGCCATCGACCAGGTTGCCGATGATGCAGATCTCTATGCTGCCGGCCTTTCGTCTTTTGCATCCGTGCAACTGATGCTGGCGCTGGAAGATGCGTTTGATGCGGAATTTCCAGATTATCTGCTGAACCGCA
This sequence comes from Rhizobiaceae bacterium, assembly GCA_965247225.1. Classification (GTDB taxonomy): domain Bacteria; phylum Pseudomonadota; class Alphaproteobacteria; order Rhizobiales; family Rhizobiaceae; genus CBDFGT01. The sequence goes on from CBDFGT010000029.1 coordinate 210,627, forward strand.
AATCTTTCTCCAGTATCAATGCCATTACCGAAACAATAACGATCATCCTGAAAGATCGTGAGGCTGCATAATGAACGCCCATATCAAAGCAGGAGGCAGGGTCATTGCCGCCAGTCTGGCAGAGCGTACAAAGCGTGTGGCCGCCATTGCCGAACAATTTGCCGATCAGGTGGACCGGGAGGGCCGCTTTCCGCAGGAGGCCATCGCTGCCATGAAGGCGGAGCGCCTGCTGGGCATTCAGGTTCCGGTCAAACTGGGCGGTGAAGGGGCCAGCATTGCGCAGATCGCTGAAATCTGCTGCCAGCTTGGACAGGCCTGCTCGTCATCGGCCATGATCTTTGCAATGCATCACATCAAGCTTTCCAGTCTTGTGTCCCATGGTGCGGGCGATGCCTGGCACGAGCAGTTCATGGCCCGGGTGGCCTCTGAACAACTGCTTCTGGGTTCTGCAACAACAGAAGCCGGCATTGGCGGCAATCTGCGCAATTCCGTCTGTGCCATCGAGGTTGACGGTGCCCTTTGCCGCCTGACCAAAGATGCAACCGTTATCTCCTATGGGCAACAGTCAGATGCCATCCTCATCACATCGCGTGCGCACAAGGATGCTGCGCCGGGCGATCAGGTCATGACCGTATTTCTCAAGGGCCAGTACACGCTTGAAAAGACCCACGACTGGGACACGATGGGCATGCGCGGAACATCATCCGAAGGATTCCTGTTCAAGGCCGAAGCGCCAAAGGAACAGATCCTGCCGCATCCCTTTGCTGAAATTGCCGCCCAGTCCATGCTGGCGACATGCCACCTGCTCTGGAGTGCGCTGTGGTATGGTATCGCGGTGAATGCCGTGTCGCGTGCACAGGCTTTTGTACGTGCTGCTGCCCGCGCCAATCCGGGTTCCACGCCTCCAGGTGCCCTGCATGTTGCCGAAGCCTCCAGCCTGTTGCATCTGGTCAAGTCCAATGTGGTTGCCAGTATCCAGTCCTATGAGGATGCCCGGCTTGATCCGGACAAACTTTCTTCCATGGCCTTTGCCGTGGCCATGAACAATGTGAAAGTGGCAACCTCGCAAACCATTCTCACCATTATCAACCAGGCCATGCTGACCTGTGGAATCATGGGGTACAAGAATGGCACGCCCTACAGCCTTGGCCGCCATTTGCGTGATGCGCATTCGGCGCAACTGATGATTTCCAATGACCGTATTCTTGGCAACACCTCCAACCTGTTGCTGATCCAGAAACAAGATACAAGCCTGTTGGGGTGAACCATGGACATGCAAAGAACATTGCTGGACCGTCTGTTTGACAGCGGCCTTTTGATTGATACCGGCGTTGACGGTCTTTATGGGCGCAGCGGCGAATTTGAAGATGTCATCACCCGCTTTGAAGCGCTGGTCACATCCGCAGGCATCGACAAGGCACCGGAGATCATCCGGTTTCCTCCGGGCATGAACAAGGAGCATTTCGTTGGCTCCGGCTACATGAAAAGCTTCCCGCAACTGGCAGGCACGGTGCATTCCTTCTGCGGCTGCGAGCTGGATCATGTCAGCCTTCTCGAGACGCTGAATGCCGGTGGCGACTGGACGAAAGACCAGAAAGCAACCGACATCGTTTTGACACCGGCTGCCTGCTATCCGCTTTATCCCACCATTGCCAGGCGCGGTTCGCTGCCTGCAGGCGGTGCGCTGTTTGACCTGCAATCCTATTGCTTCCGTCATGAGCCTTCCAAAGAGCCAACCCGCATGCAGCTTTTCCGCATGCGCGAATATGTGCAGATGGGCAAGCCGGAAGATGTGGTTGCGTTCCGGCAGATGTGGATGGACCGCGGCGTGAAACTGATGGAAAGCCTTGGGCTTCCGTTTGAAATCGATGTTGCCAATGATCCGTTCTTTGGCCGCGCCGGCAAGATGCTGAAAAACAACCAGCGGGACCAGGCGCTGAAGTTTGAATTGCTCATTCCGGTCAACGCCAATGCCGGTCCTACAGCCTGCATGAGCTTCAATTACCATCAGGACCACTTTGGCAAGACCTGGGGTCTGGTGACATCGGATGGCGAGGTGGCGCATACGGCCTGCGTAGGCTTCGGTCTGGAGCGCACGGCGCTTGCCCTGTTCCGTCATCATGGTCTCGACACCAAACTGTGGCCTGCAAAGGTGCGCAAGGTTCTCTGGGGCTGAGCGTGTGACTGCTGCCGTTTTTGCAAATCTCCGGCCACAGGACTATCAGCCGCATGCCCTGCATGCGGCGAGCCGCATGTGGCCGGAAACCAATTGCTTCATGGATCTGTGGATCGAAATCGTGCATGCGTCCGGCCAGTCGCCGGAAGCCATGCTGGCGGTGACGCTTGCACAGGATTTTGAGGGCGACCAGTTTACCTTTTTCAAGGTGCCGCTCGAGGATCTGGAAGCATTGTATGGAATTTCCAGCACGGAGCTGGCGATTTATGACCGTGTTGAAGACCATATAGCGGTGCAGATCGCGCGTGGCCGTCTGGCCGTTGTGGAGCTTGACAGCTATTTCCTGCCCGATACGCAAGGCGTGGGCTATCATCAGGACCACGGCAAGACATCGGTTGCCATCAACCGGCTGGATATTGCCGGACGGTCGATGGATTATTTCCACAATGGCGGTTTCTATCCTCTGTCCGGGGATGATTTTGACGGTCTTTTCCAGCGCAATGCCGGGCCTGATGCGCCGCTGTTTCTGCCCTATACAGAGTTTTCCAAATTTCCCGTTCAGCCGAAATCTGCCCTGCATGTGCACGAATGCGCGCAAAGCCTTCTGTGCAAGCATTTTGCCCGCCGTCCGCAGCGTAATCCGATTGCAGCCTTTGCAGATGTGTTTCCGGCACAGGCGGAGGCCGTTGCAGACCGGCCCTTCGGGTTTTTCCACAAATATGCCTTCAATACCTTGCGGCAGTTCGGGGCCAATTTTGAACTCTGTGCCGCGCATCTGGAGTGGCTGGGGCAGGGGCAAAGGTTTGATACTGCTGTTGCGTCCGCATTGCGGATTTCGGAAATTGCCAAGTCCACCCAGTTCAATCTGGCGCGGGCTGTCAGCCGTCGCAAGTTTGAACCGTTGTCAGCAGCGCTCGAGCCTGCCATATCTGCCTGGGACGATTTGATGCTGTCGCTTTCCCGGGAACTCTCATGACACGCTTGCCAGATACCGACGAAGCCAGGGCCAGTTTCATGGATACGGGCTGGAGCCTGTATCTGGCGGAGGCTGGCACATGGACCAGACCTGAAGACCTGGAGGCCGTGACACCAGCCTGCGCTGCCCGGGTGCCGGGAACGGTTGCCGGTGCACTGGAGGCTGCCGGTCTTTTTGATCGCAATTCAAGTCTTGACCTTGATCGCAAGGATGCCTGGTATCTGACAGAGGTTTCGGGGCCATCCGGCCTTGCCACCCTGTATTTTGACGGGCTGGCGACTATTGCCGAAGTTTTCCTCAACGGGCAGTCGATCCTGTCTTGCGACAGCATGTTCGTGCCCCATTCCGTTGAGGTCTATCTGACAGGGCAGGATCAGCTGGCCATATGGTTTCACGCGCTTGGTCCTGCCCTGGACCGCAAGGGACCACGCGCCCGCTGGCGGCCGCAGATGATCACCCCGCAGGGCCTGCGCATGGTGCGCACCACGCTTCTGGGGCGCATGCCCGGCTGGTGTCCGGACATCCATGCGGTCGGCCCCTGGCGTCCGGTGCGGCTTGTCCGCAATGCGCAGCGTGTGGTTTCGGATGTTTCCGTTTCGGCAGTGCTGGAGGGTGACGGAACCGGGCGCTTGCTTGTGCGTGCCTGTGTGCACGCCGATTTTGAAGCCATGGTGATTGAATGTGCCGGCATTTCCACAGCGTTCCGGGCCCTGGACAATGGCTGGCATGAAGCCGGACTGATCATTCCCGATGTTGCTCCGTGGTGGCCGCAGACGCATGGCACACCCTGTCTGCACGATGTTTACCTGTGTCATGGCCAGGAACGCCTGCTGCTTTGCCGCACCGGCTTTCGCCGTGTTGCTGTCAGTCGCGGGGCAGAGGGTTGCGACTTTGAACTTCTGGTCAATGATGTTCCGGTCTTTTGCCGCGGAGCGGTGTGGACAACAGCCGATATTGTGCGTCTGCCCGGCGGGCGGGAAGACTACCGGCCATGGCTGGAGCTGGCACGGGATGCAGGCTTCAACATGATCCGCATCGGCGGCACGATGGCGTATGAAAGCGCGGAGTTCTACCACCTGTGTGACGAGCTTGGCCTGATGGTGTGGCAGGATGCCATGCTGGCCAATTTTGATTATCCGGCAGGCGATACCAGGCTGGCCGGTGTCATCATGACGGAAATTGAACAGTTGCTGGAACGAACCCTTGCCAGTCCGTCGCTTGTGGTTTTCTGCGGCGGCAGCGAAATGCAGCAACAGGCCGCCATGCTGGGTCTGCCTGCGCAACACTGGTCCGGCCCGCTGACACAGGACATGATTCCCGGTGTCGTTGCCGGATTGCGCCCTGACATTGTCTATGTGGAAAACTCCCCGTCGGGCGGTGCCATGCCGTTTTCCCCCAATGCCGGTGTCACACATTATTACGGGGTCGGGGCCTATTGCCGTCCTCTGGAGGATGCCCGCCGCGCCAATGTGCGCTTTGCTGCTGAATCCCTCGCCTTTGCGCATGTGCCGGAACAGGTAACGCTGGATACATACTGGCCGGTTGCCCCGGTGCATGATCCGCGCTGGAAGGCGCGTGTACCGCGCGACCGGGGAGCATCCTGGGATTTTGAGGATGTGCGCGATTTCTATCTGGCGCTTCTCTATGGCGTGGATGCCAACCGGTTGCGCCGCGAAAACCCGGCCCGTTATCTGGATCTGTCACGTGCTGTCACTGGCGAAGTGGTGGAGGCAACATTTGCGGAATGGCGGCGCAGCGGCTCGTCCTGCCATGGAGCGCTGGTCTGGACATTGCAGGATCTGCTGCCCGGTGCCGGCTGGGGGGTGATTGATTCCACCGGATTGCCAAAGCCGGTTTATCATGCGCTGAGACGCGCTTTCCGGCCTGTTCAACTGGTGCTGGGCGATGAAGGCACCAATGGTCTTGATCTGCACCTGATCAATGAAACTGCGGGGCCGCAAGAAACCCTGGTGGACATTGCCTGCCTGCGCGACGGCGTTGCCACCGTGGTGAAGGGCCAGCGCGAGATTGTGCTGCCGCCCCGCTCGACAACCCGACTTGCCGCCACCGATCTGTTCGGGGCATTTTTCGACACGACCTATGCTTTCCGCTTCGGGCCACCGTCCCATGATGTGACCGTTGCCAGATTGCGGCGCGCGGACGATGGCCATGTGATCGCGTCTGCCTTTGCCTTTCCGCAGGGGCGTATGGCGGCCATGCATGAGGCACGCCTCACCTGCAATTCCGGCAGTGATGCCGGCGGGCATTTCGTGGATATTCAAACCGATCGTTTTGCGCAATCCGTGCAGATTGCCTGTGGCGGATTTCTGCCGGATGACAACTGGTTCCATCTTGCACCGGGCGAGACAAGGCGGGTGAAACTGCAGGCGCTTTCAGCCGCCGGGCAAGGGGGCAAACCACAAGGCAGCGTGCAATCGCTCGGCTCCGGGGCGAGTGCCTGTTTTTGACCGCCGTGTTCAGACCCTGTGTTTGCGTGCCATTGCGATGATGGTTTCAAGATACAGCGCACGGGCATGGGGCGGGGTAAAATTATGGTCAACATCATCCAGCGTGACGATGCTGACATTGCTGAAGGACTTCACCCTTTGGCCTTTTGGACCAAAATGCTCTTCGAGATGGCGCTGGCTTGAATCTCCGTTGCTATACATCAGGGCTATATCGACATGGCGATGCGCGAGGTCGACGAAAGCTGCCCTGACAAGCCTGTGTTCCTGCGCACGGCTTCCCGGAACAAGCGTGGCCAGAGGCCCCAGCGTTCCGATGATGCTTTTGAATGCAACCCTGCTGATATTGACGATGGCCGCCTTTAACTGGATTTCTCCGGAGAGAATACGCTTGAACGTTGCCAGTTTAAGCAGTTTTGGCGCATAGCTGGACAATTTTTCCGGCACGAATTTCAGTTCTTTCTGCACGCTTCTCGATGGGTTCCAATAAAAGACATAGGGGTTGGCCGCGATCGCCCCTCTGACCGCCGGCTGGTGGAGTGCTGTGCGGAAGGCGAGATAGCCGCCACTGCAGCGTCCCGTTGTGATGACCGGACCGAGATTGTGTGACTGCATGAAGGTAATGGCCGCGGCGGTATCCGCCTGCTGGCTTTCGGAATAGAGCACTTCTTCCGGTGCACCGGCCAAAGGCGGACTGTCGGCGACGCCGGCTGTGTCGAAACGCAACGATGCTATACCGGAGCGGGCCAGATCGCGGGCCAGATATGCGTTCATGCGGCCCCAGCTGGAATGACGTTCGTAGGCCGTCGTCATGATGATGACACTTGCACCCGCGCGCTTGCCTTCCGGTTTGCACAATACCCCGTACAACCGGTTTGCGGGGCCGAAGCGAACGGGTGTCTCCAGAAAGCCGTCGCCATGAAGGGGCAGGCAATCTGCAGGCCCGATGCGGACCGGCATCTGGCTGGCCATGCTGCCGTTACGCAAGGTTGCGGCCCAGCGGGCCACCGTTGCAACCGCGTCCTGCGGAACCCTGGAATAGGTTGCATTGGCAATCATCTGCTCATAACCTTCAAAAGGTGACAGCTCCACTTGCATGCCGAGTGTCTGAAGATGGGCTCCAAATTCCTCGTCCTGCGGTCTTCCGGGCCGGGTCATCAAAAGACATGTGTTGCCCGGCTTTTCTGCCAGGGCCATCAGGTTGATTTTGCGGACATCAGCAGCAATGCCATCTGACATTTTCAGACTGGCAATGCTGATGCCGGACTGATCCTGCTTCTGGTTATGGATGCCAAGCTCACTGTCAATAACTTTGGTCCAGAGTGCCGTTTCCCGCAGATAGGCCCGGCCGGACAGCACCGGACACAGCAGTGCAAAAGACAGGTCTCCGCCGATCCGGTGTGATGCACCTATTGCAAGCGGTGCGCCCAGACCCTGGGCTATGATGACCAGCCTTTGACAACCGGAAATCCGCCGCAACAGGGCTGCAGCATCTGCAACAGTCGTTTCCCAGGCCGAAATGTCATATTGCAGATCTTGTATGTCGAGGGCATCGCCCGTGTCAGGGTAGTCAAAACGAAGGCTTGTAATGCCCTCCAGCGCCAGGGCGTCCGCTGTCATGCGGAAGAATTTCCGGCTGCACATTTCCTCAAAGCCCCACGGGCTGATGAACAGGGCGGCTATGTCTGCGGCGGGTGTTGAGGTTGCCGCAGGACATAGCAGGCCGACAGTTCCGCCAAAAGTCACGGGAACCGAAGCAGCAGGGTGCCGGTCAAAGGTTCCGTTCGTCTTTGCGGCCTGTTTATCTCTTTCGTTCATCCATCTCTTCCAGTTTGGGTGTTGTCTATTTTGCAACGGTAAATGCCAGCAGGTTTTGCACCGGCCGGCGCAGCGTTGCGGGCAGCTTTTCCAGGGCCGGAAGTATTGTGTTCAGATCCTGTTGCGGGACGGCCCTGAACAGGCGAAGACACAGAACGTAAACCGTTGCAGCCACGCCAATGGCGATGGCAACGCCGCCAAAACCGTCAACCAGAACAACGATGCAATAGGCAGAGGCCGCACACAGCGCTGCACACAGGGTGATTTTTGCAAGCGACACAAACATCGGCAGCATGGAGTCTTCAAAATCCATTTTGCGAACCATCAGCCAGCTCATCGCCAGCAGGACAATCAGCCGGACGAATGCGGCCCCTGCTCCGCTGAAAAACGGAACGACGGCCAGACAACCCGCAACCATGATCGCTGCACCGATAATGCCAATCCGCAGGCGTTCCTTTTCGAGATCCATCGCAAAAAGGTATTTGGTGCTGATCTGCATGAAGACCGATACGGGTGCGCCAATCGCCAGGATTGCAACAATGTGACTGGCATCGTGGAAAGCATCACCGTAAATGGCAACGACAAGTCCCCATGAAATTGCCGCAACCCCGAATCCCATTGGCAGGGCCAAATAGGCCATGCTGCGCATCACGTCCTCAAACAGACGGATGGGCAGTTTTCCATTGCTGCTGGATTTGATCTGTTGTGTATAGAAAGGAACAAGGCTGCCTGCGGCCTGAACCGGCAATTGCAGGGCAAGATTGGCCATGGACAGACCGATGGCATAGTATCCTACAACAATAACCCCATGAAATTGTTGCAGAAATATCATTTCAATCCTGTTGAGGAATATGGATTCCACAATCGCCTGCACAGAAATGATAACGGCGGCCTTTGCCACCGGGCCTTTTTGGATTCCGCAGGCATTGTGCGGGGTGAGGATGATGCGCAGGGCATAGAGAAAATAAACGGTTTGTCCAACGACGAATCCGCCAAGCGCTCCCACAACACCGAAGTTCAAGGCCCCCAGCAGGACCGTGGTCAATTGCAGAACGCAAGAAACGGTCGTCAACCTGAAAAAGACAACGGTCTTTTGCTCGCCGATCAGGTAGTTGATGGTCAGCATGCCCAGGGACTGGACCAGAAACAGCACACCTGTCACCACGACCACCCTGGGCGAGGAATAGGCCCAGTGGTTTCCGGATACTTCCCAGTAGACGAGATAATAGACGAACAGCAGCACCATGGTTGCCAGGATAATGGCCGTGGCCAGATAGGCGGCAAAGCCGCGGCGCTGCCTCTCGTCATAGCCCTGAACTTTCAATTGCGGCAACAGTCTTGACAGAAGGACATCGGATCCAAGACCGGCGATCATGGTGCCGGACAGGGTCAGCCAGAACGCAAAGGCGACGATCCCGTTGGCTTCCGGTCCCAGAATGCGTGCCACCAGGATTGAGCTGACAATACCGGTAAACAGCATGGTCATGCCTGCTGCGGCATTGAACGCGGAGTTTTTCATGAGAGTTGATGGCATGCAGTGTCCATTGAATTCAAGTGGCTGCATACGACAGTTGCCGTAATGCCCCTGTGCAGTTTTGCCTTGCGCATGGTTCAGGCCGGACAATAAGGGACAACCCTTTCCATCCATTTAACCGGTCATGTGTTGAACGGGGTAAAAATGGCGCTGTTCCGGGTCTGCATGCCGGTATTTAACGGCGCATTAACCATAGTCTGCGAGTCTTCGGGCAATGTGCGCACAGCAATGCTTCCGAACCATCCCAGGGTTTACCATGCCAGACCTGAATCCGTGACGCGGCTGCATGACCTCAGGTGTGTTTGATAACTAGAAGTCAGGTTTTCTCAATGAATATTGATCTGGTCCAGCTCCCGGAAATTCTCAAGCGCCGCTGGAAAATTGTGGCCCTGACTGCCATCGTTTTTATGGGGTTGGCCTTTGTTTATACGTTGACCCAGAAGCCTGCCTATGTTGCGACTGTCGAGATTCTTCTTGATCCGAAAAAATTTGAGCCGGTCAGCAGTGATGTGACAGCCACGACAGCCGTGCCTGCCGACAGCTCGCAAAATCTTGACAGCCAGATCTATGTCCTGAATTCCTACGAATTGCTTCTGGACGTGGTCAAAAAGCTGGATCTGGCTTCCGACAGCTATTTTGTCGACAGCAGGATCGTCAGCCCTGACCAGCGCGAGATTGCAGCCGTTGACGGACTGCGCAAGAAGCTTCTGATCGAGCGGGCAGAAAAGTCGCTGGTTTTCAGCATTGCCGCAACCTACCATGTGCCGGAAAAATCCGCTGAAATTGCCAATACATTTGCCGATACCTATTTGAACATGGTCAATAGCAGCCGCACGGATGCCCTTTTGAAAACATCGATGGCCATGCAGACGCAGGCGCAGGAATTGCGCGACAGCATGCTCAAGGCCCAGACCGCTGTAGAGAATTTCAAGGCTGCCAATGGCATGATCTCGACGACCGAGAAGGGGCTGGTCAGCGAACAGCAGATCCTGACACTGTCCCAACAACTGCAAGAGGCCAAAGCCAAAGCCGAACAGGACCGTAACCTCTTTGAACAGGCACAGAAACTGATGGTGACCGATGTTGCGGCCGGTGAGGTTCCGGATTCGCTGCAATCGACTACATTGACAGCCATGCGCACCCGCTATGCGCAATTGCTGGATCGTGTTGCCGAGCTTTCCAGCAGCCTCGGCAGCAACCATCCTGAGTTGCAGGCGGCCCGGTCTCAGGCCGACAGCCTCAAATCCTCCATCAACGCCGAGCTGGCGCGTTCGCGGGAAGCGATCAGTAATACCTATCAGCGCTCGAAAGCCAATCTTGATGCCTTGCAGGCGCGCTACGATGCGTTGCAAAAGACCAATGATGATAATGGCGATGCCCGCACCCGTCTGGTCCAGCTTGAAGGCGAGGCCAGTTCCCTGCGCGATCTTTATACAACATTCCTGACGCGGGCCGAAACAATGTCACGGGAACAGGTTGTCGAGACTGGCCAGTCACGGGTGATATCCAGGGCTGTGCCACCAACAAAGAGTTCGACGGCCAGCAAGCTCCTGCTTCTGATCGCGGCTACCCTGTTCGGCGTTGCAGCCGGCAGCGGCCTTGCCATCGCGCGGGATCTGTTTGGCGGGGAGGTCAGCTCCGTCCGCGATTTGCTGACCCTTACCAAGGCCCCCGTTCTGGCGCGATTTTCCTCCGGATCATCTCTGGCGCAGCAAGCGCCATCGCGCTGGTCACACTTGCAGGCCTTTCTCGGTCCTGTGAAAAAATCCGATCCGGCGCAGGTCGATCATATGGGCTTTCTGCGGATCATGCATGTGCTGCGCAGTGCCCTCGACCAGTCGCGACCGGCCACCGTGATTTTTCTGTCTCCGGGGCATTTGCGCGGGCAATCCGATATTGTCGGACGGATTGCCCAAACCATGAGCCTTCACGGGGAGGCGGTTTATCTGACGACGGGTATCCTGCGCACGATGCCCAAAATGGTCAATTCTGTTGCCGGCTCGATAAAAGTGCGCACAGACAGTTTCACCAGCCGGCCTGCGCCTGCCTCGATAGATGATGTGTTGCAGTTTGAACGCATTGCTGTGTCGCAATCCCGATCAAACACGATCAGCCAGGCGCTGGCAAGACGCACCGGTCGCGGTCAGATCATGTTTGTCGATGCCTGTGATACGCCAGCCAGCCAGATTCTGCCGCTGTTGCTGGGGCATGCGGATGCCATCCTCATCATTTCGGAACTGGGACAGACCAAAACGCGGGATCTGGAAGATCTGGTATTGTCGCTCGAACCCTGGCGGGAGCGGGTGCTTGGCAATATTGTTATCGGCGAGAAGGGCTGAAATCGTGAGACCGATGGCGGGGCACAGTCAGGGATGGCGACGCACATGGACATGAAATATGCGCGTTTTTCCTCCGTTCAACGTTTCTCGATACCTGTGTTTGGCGGTCTTGAGGACACCGGACTCAAGCCGACATGGCTGATCAATACGGCAGCGTTTGCGGTTGTCTTCGGGGCCATGACCTTCAATCTGTTCCTGTGTTTCGTCAATACGCGGGTTTTTACAGTCGTGGATACGCATGTGATGATGGCCGAACTGGTGTTCATCAGCTGTGCCTTTGCGTTTGCTGCGGACCGCCGTGCAGGCATGTATGTTGTTCTGGCCATCTATATCAGCTACATGTTCGTGCTGTTTGCATTGCGCAACCAGATCGACCTGAAAGCACTGCGTGATGTCTTCGTTCCGGTTGTTTTCTATTTTATGGGCCAGCGGCTTGGCAATGCGCGGCTGGCCGACAGGCTGGTGACTTTTTCCATCGTGTTCGTCCTGTGCTTCGGTCTGTTTGAATATCTGGCGACCGAGCTTTTCCTCGATTATTTCAATGTTATCGGATATTACATTTCTCGCGGAACGATCAATGTTGCCGATCTGTGGGGGCAGACGCGCGGGCTTTACGTCAGCGGTATCCGGCCTGAGCCACGCACACTCCTGCCATTTCTCGGACAACACCGCGTTGCCTCCATTTTCCTTGAGCCTGTTTCTGAAGGCAATTTCGGGGCAATTGTTTTCGCCTGGGGTCTTTTCCGCCGCAATATGCAATTTCGCTTTCTGACCATTGCCTGTGCCCTGGCCATCATCGTCATGGCAGATGCCCGCTTTGGACTTTATATCTGCATTTTGATGACGCTCCTCTATCCGTTCTATCCTCTTGTTCCCAAGCCTGTGTGGTTCGTGCTGCCGTTTCTGCTGATTGCCATCATTGCCTATTATGGTCTGGTCACCGGAACCAACGGTGGCCCCAATAATATTGCCGGTCGCTTTGAGGCAACGGCTGCCATCCTGACATCGCTGGATTTCGCCAATGTGATCGGCTCCGAGGCTTCAACGGAGTTTACCTCGGATTCGGGATTGACCTATACGCTGGTCAGTTTCGGCTTGTTCGGGTTTGCCGGTCTTTGGGCCATGCTGGTTTATGCGCCGGTGAAGGATGCCAGGGCGTGGAAATTCCAGTCCATGGTTATCCTGTATTTTCTGTTATTGCTGACCATCAGCAATTCCGGCTATTCCATCAAGACGGGTGCCATGCTCTGGTTTCTCTTTGGCACGGCCTCCGTGGTCAACTGGACAGAGGTTCTGGCACAGCGCCGCGACACAGTTTCTCCCGCAAGACCTTCTATCTGATGCCGAGCGCGGGGCAATGGTCGCCGCCGGTCATGGAGCCCGGACGCAAAAGGGCCTGAAGCTGGATCCTGTCTCCCTTTCCGGTTGGCTGCACATTCAAAGGCTCGTCCTCCGGCCACCAGTCTCCGCCAGCCCAATAGGTCCAGCCGGTCCAGACCGTGGATTCCCGGTTGACCAGATCCACCATTTTGGCCAGTCCCACCAGGCATTCCTGCTTGCCGCTGCCACCAAATTCACCAAGAAAGCCGCGTTTGCCATTGTCCTTCAGCCATCGGGTGAAGGCGGCAAGGGCTGCCACGGCGTCGTCTGCGCGGTTGCACTGGTCACTTGTTCCTGAAAAATCGTTGTCGAGATATTGGTGAACCTCGTAGGCATAGTTGTCAGCGCTGTCGACAACGCCCAGCATGACCTGACCGTTCACACCGTCCGGTGTTCCGGAAATCCAGCTATGCGCCCCTGTCCATGCGGTTCCTGGCACCAGTACAAGATTTTTTGCCCCTGTGCCGCGAATGGCGGAAATCGCATCATTGGATGCAATCAGCCAGTTTTCCGCGGGAATATCATATGGTTCGTTCATCAGACCGAAGACGACCTTCTTCTGGTTGGCAAATTCACCTGAAAGCTTTCCCCAAAAATCGGCAAGGGCGGAATAGGGAACGGCGTTTGTGCCGACAACCTGTTCATTGAAGCGGGCGTAATTGTGCGGATCAAGAATAACTGTCATGCCATTGGCGCGGATGGCGTTGACGGCCTGTTTGAGGCGAGACAGTTCTTCCTTTTCCAAAGGACCGCCGAGTTCCGGTTGCAAATGTTCCCACCGAAACGGCAGGCGAACGGTGTTCATGCCCTTGTCGGCAAAATACCGTATGGTTTCTGCCGACGGATAGATATAATCCTTGCCATATGTGCCGCCGGGTTTGCCAAATTCCGCACCGGCCAGATTGACGCCCTGCCAGCAGGCAGCGCCGGCCTCCAGCGGGCTTAACAGCATGGAAAGACCCAGAAAGGCCGACAGGCTGCGGGCGGACGGCCTTGCCAATGGCCAGCGACCGGCCTTTATGGAAATCTTGGTCATGATCAGCCTCCTCATAAGGCACAAAAGGGATGTCAAACTGACACCGTTCCATCTTCAACTCGTGCAGAATGAAGCACTGTTTTGTAAACATCTGTATAACGGGTAACGACGGAATCCCAGGAATAGGTGTTTGCGGCGGCAATCATGGCCGAGCGCATCTGCACGGGCCTTGCTTCCAGGTCTGCCATGGTGGCCGCGATTTCACGGGCGGCGTCCTGCGGGCGGTCAAAATGTGCAAGCCGGATACCTGCATGACGGTTTGCCAGATCGGTATAGGCGTCATTGGGCTGCAGCACAGGCACCAGTCCCGCACTCATGGCTTCAATGGCCACCAGCCCGAAACCTTCATAGTCCGAGGCTGAAACAAACAGGCTGGCCCCTGCCATCATGGTTTGGATGGCCGTATTGTCCGGACCGGTATGCAGGCTGACATGTGCGTGCAGGCCACGCCCGCTGATCCAGTTCAGAATGTCCTGTTCCGTTTTGTCAGATGGAACACCAACGATGTGAAGATACCAGGCCGGATCTCTGGCCACCAGCACTGCCATCGTATCGAGAAGATGGTCCAGCCTCTTGTTGGCGGAAAAGCGGCCAATTGTGATCATCCGCTTCACGGGAACCGGAGAGGCGGCTCCGGCAAATTTCACCGTGTCTGCCCCGTTTTCAACCAGAACCGTCCTGGTTGACGCAATCTGGTCAAACAGGCGTCTGTCCGCCTGGCTGCAACAGGCAATCGACCGGTAGGCCAAGGACGACAGGCGTGTGGTGACGTTGAACCAGAGGTGCTTGATGTGCGCATGGTTCTTCGTATGGAAAAAGCCGCCATGGGTCGTGGCGACCATCGGGCGTCTGTGCAAAAGCCAGCCGAAGGCCAGTGCATCGTAAAAGAAATCAACGGCGTGGACATGAACCAGATCCGCATCACGCACATGCTTGAACACGGAAGGTGTGAGCGGGTAGCGTGACGAGCCGGACCATGGGAGCCGCACGACTTCGATGCCGTCAATGATTTCCGTGTCAGCCAAAACCCGGTCCGGGTCTGAAAACAGGGAATTCAGCGTTACAACCCGGATGCGATAGCCCCTGGCGATCAGATTGCGGCACAGGTTTGCCACGACATCTTCCAGCCCGCCGCGATTGGGGATGAACTGGCGCACAACATGAACAATGAGCGGGGCATTGGCTGACATTCTGTGTCTTCCCTGTTTTTCCAAGGCTTTTCCTGCCCGTTCCGGCCACCGGGTTTAGCGCCGCATTGTGCACAGAACCGGTGACGATTGTTTTAATGTTTCGTCTATTGTTCCTGCCTGTGAAAACCAGAAGGGCCATTTTTCCGTACAGGGTGTGAGATTAACATGAGGATATATCAATGTTGAAAACCTTTATTCTGGCCAGCAGTCTGTGCATGCTCCTTGTCTCAACCGCGTCCGCCAAAACCCTCCAGCTGGAGCAATATTTCAAAGGCACGACCTATGCCGATGGATCCTTTTCCGCCATCAATGGGGTCAAACGGACGTTCAAGGTGACGCTGACCGGCAAGGTCAAGGGCCAGACCCTGACGCTGAGGGAGGATTTCGTGTATTCAGATGGCGAAAAGTCACGAAAGACCTGGCGGTTCATCAAGCAGGCTGACGGTACCTATCGCGGCACCCGCGAGGATGTGATCGGCGAGACCATCATCTCTATCAACGGGCCGGTTGCAACCTATACCTATCTCATCGATCTGGACGAAGGCCCTGGAGAAAATGTCGTGCGGTTTCACGACAAGATGGTGTTGTCAGCGGATGGGAAAACCCTGCTCAACACCACCTGGGTTACCAAATTCGGTTTCCCTGTGGCGCGTGTGCGGGTGGACTTCAGACGCTGAGCCAGTTTCATTTCCCGGCGAGAAAGGCCGCAAACCTGTCCTTGTAATCCGGGTGCCAGCGCGAAAGGGGCGGGCGGTTTTCGATAATATCGCCTGCGGCCCAGGCGATACGCCGCTCGTCTGTTACCCGTTCCACATCGTTGTCCGGGCAGAGAATGTAGAAATCATCCCGGCTGATGCTTTCCAGCATGAAATCCACGGTCTGGTCTGCCGTCCATGCCGCTTCAGGCTTTTGCGTGCGGCCATTGCTGGTAAGGCCCGTCCAGACAAAGCCGGGGATCAGAAGCTTTGCAGACACCTGGCTGTCAGTCATGTTGCGTAATTCATGCTCAAGGGCTTCTGTAAACACTTTCACCCCGGCCTTGGCAATGTTGTAGGCCGGATCGCCCGGCGGTGTGGTGATGCCCTGTTTGGAGCCGGTGTTGATGATGAGCGCCGGTTCACCATGGGCGATCATATCTGCCATGAAAATGCGGGAGCCGTTGATAACGCCCCACAGGTTGACGGCCATCACCCGCTCCCAAATCTCTTGCGGACCTTGCATCTGCGAACCGGACTGGACAGCGGCATTGTTCATGAGGACATGGACAGGGCCGAAATGACCGGTTGCCTTGTCCTCAAGCCTGACCAGTGCCTTAATATCCGAAACATCGGTTGCAATGGCCTTTACGGCTTGTGCGCCCCTTTCGGCAAAGCCTTCCACCAGCTTTGCCGCATCTTTCAGGCGCTGGCCTTTCAGGTCCGCCAGTACGATGTTCATCCCCAGGGCTGCCAGTTTGCAGGACGCCGACAATCCTATGCCGGAGGCAGCACCTGTGATGACAGCAGTGTTTCCGGAGGCGATGGCCGGGTGTGACATGGCAGTTCCTTCAAATGTTATGGTTTGGGGATATGTTATTGCATATAGATGCATCCTGAAAGCAAAAAAGCCCCGGAGGGTGCCGGAGCTCCTGATCGCGTTGACAGGGAAAATCAGAATTCAGACCATTCCTGCGCTACAGCCGCATTGCCTGCTGTCGAGGGTGCGGCTTTATGTACGGCAACTCGCCCGGCTACCTGCACCGGCCCGGCCATTTTCCGGGATGTCTGTTGAAGCATTGCAACGGCATGGGACGTGTTTTCGCCCTGACCCAGATTGAACTGACCGATCAACTGACGCATGGAGTTGACTTCTGTTGCCAGCGTGTTGGCTGCGGCATTGGTTTCCTCCACCATGGCAGCGTTTTGCTGGGTGGTCTGGTCCATCTGGTTGACGGCACTGTTCACCTCGGCAAGCCCGAGAGATTGTTCGCGTGCCGATGTTGCAATGGCGTCCATATGGGTGTTGATGGTGGCTACCAGGTTGCCGATCGCGTTGAGGGCATCGCCCGTCTGGCTGACAAGCTTGACGCCACTCGCCACTTCTGTTGTCGAGGTCTGGATCAGACCCTTGATTTCCTTTGCTGCCCTGGCGGAGCGCTGGGCGAGTTCGCGCACTTCCTGTGCGACAACAGCAAAGCCCTTGCCTGCATCACCGGCGCGGGCGGCCTCTACGCCGGCGTTCAGGGCGAGGAGATTGGTCTGGAAGGCAATCTCGTCAATGACGCCGATGATATTGGAAATCTGGTTCGAGCTTTGCTCGATCCGGCTCATGGCGTTGACCGCGTCCTCCACAACTGTGGCCGAACTTGTTGCGGATGCATTGGCCTGCGTTGCCACTGTCCGCGCTTCCTCGACACGGCGCGACGACGAACTGACATTGGTGGTAATCTGGTCAAGGGCTGCTGCGGTCTGTTCCAGCGATGCAGCCTGCTGTTCTGTACGACGCGAAAGGTTGTCGGCACCGTTGGCAATTTCGAATGACCCGCTGTCAATATTGTCAGCAGCATGTGCGACTGTTGACAGGGTCTGGCACAATTGTTTGACAGCATGGTTGAAATCGTGGCGGAGCTCTTCAAATTCCTGCGCGAACTGTTCGTTAATCTGCACGGAAAGATCGCCTGATGCCAGGGCTTTCAGACCCCTGCCCAGACCGGATGCCGCATGCGCCATCGTCTGGTTGCGGGCGCGTTCCGTCTGTTCCGTGCGCATGCGTTCTGTTTCGGATTGCGAGCGCGTGGATGCAGCTTCGGCTTCTGCGGCGATTTTCTCAACAGCTGTCCGGCGAAAAACCTCGACGGCTGCCGCCATGGCCCCAATTTCGTCCTTGCGGCGTGCAAAGGGAATGTCGCAATCCACATTCCCCTGCGCAAGACCGGTCATGGAACGTGTGATCAGTGTGATGGGGCGTGAAATGCCCAGAAGGGCATAAATTGCTGCAGCGATGGCTGCCAATACTGCAAAAGCTGTTATGCCCGACATGACAAGTGTGGCCAATTTATTCTCAGCCTTGCTTTCGCTGGTGTATTGATCCGTATTTTTCATGATATCTGCGACGAGACCGTCAATGGCGGCCTTGGTCCTGTCGCTTTGGTCTTTCATATCTGTTGCCAGAAATGTTCTGGCCTGCGGCATTTTCAGGGCGTCGCGCATGTTGGTCAGGCGCGTTCCCATGGTTTGATATGCCTTGATTGCGGTCTCCACCTCTGTGTAGTGCTTTTGCTCCTCATCCGTGGTGATGCCAGCCTTGTAACTGGCCATGCTCTGGTCAATCGCATCTACCGCAGCCTTGAACTGGATCTTGTCATTGGCCATTTCATCGGGCTTTGTCATCAAAAGCTGCCTGGCATAAGCCATGCGCAGATCATTGTAATCGCTTTTGATCTGCCCGCCTATGACTGCGCGGGTCAGCCAGTTTTCACCAATCAGAACCACTGTGGAATTCATCTGGTTCATTGTGAAAAGCGCATAGGATGAACTTCCAATCAAGATGATTGTGATCATGGCAAAAAGTGCAACTAATGTTGTCTTGATGGAGAGACGGGACATGAAATTTCCTGATGATTAACGGACTCTATTTCGGAAGTGACAATTCCAGTGCACATTAATGAAAAAAAATTAAAACATCATTAGGGTACGCCCGGAATGAAGTTCATTATTGTATAGTCTCCTGAAAATGAGGCGGGTGGATGCCAGCCGGATGACCGGATCTGTTTCGGGTTCCCGGAGCCCGGGTTCCGAGGGCAGGGCCATGGTTTGCGAGGTAACGGAAAATGACGGAATTTACGCCTTACGCATCACTTTGCGGTGGCATGCTGATCGGTCTTTCGGCTGTGCTGCTGATGCTTTTCAACGGGAAAATAGCCGGGGCAACGGGTATTCTGGGCGGAATATTGCCACCCTTTGCACCGGACCCGGGATGGCGTCTGGCTTTTATCCTTGGTGCCATTCTGGCACCGGTGCTTCTGGTTTCCAGCGGACAGGTGACCATTGACGTGCAGGTTCCGGTGTCCCATGCCGGTCTGGTGTCCGGCGGCTTTCTGGTCGGTATCGGCGTGGTCTACGGTTCCGGCTGTCCCAGTGGTCACGGCATTTGCGGGCTGGCCCGTCTTTCGCCGCGGTCTTTTGTGGCGACACTGGTGTTTATGCTGTTTACCGGGTTGACGGTCTATATCGTGCGCCATGTCGCAGGAGGTTTGTAGAACATGAAAAAGATTGTTGCTGCGGCTTTGGCTGGCATGCTGTTTGGTGCCGGAATTGCCATATCCGGTATGGGAAATCCTGCCAAGGTGATGAATTTCTTTGATGTGTACGGCACGTTTGATCCGAGCCTGATCTTTGTCATGGGTGGGGGTCTGATGGTTGCCTTCACCGGTTACCGGCTGATTTTTGCAACGCGCGCAAAGCCGCTGTTTGAAACGGGGTTCTCCCTGCCGACGTTAAAACGGATTGACCTGGAACTGGTGGCCGGTTCCGCCCTGTTTGGAACAGGATGGGGCATGACCGGCTTTTGCCCGGGGGGTGCCATCCCGGTTCTGGGTCTTGGTGTTGCTCCGGTTTATGTGTTCATGGCGTCCATGGTGGCAGGCATGCTGGTGGCCATGGCCATCAAGCTGCGCACGGGAAAATCCAAATTCGGCTGATCTTCTATGCGTTTTGCTGCAAGAGCCTGTCCAGTTGCATGATGGTTTCCATCAGCACGGCAGCCCCCAGCGCCATGTCGGCATTTTCGGCCCATTCTTCCGGGGCATGCGAGCGACCGTCCCTGCAGGGAATGAAGATCATCGCAGATCGTGTGATCCGGGCCATCCAGGCCGTGTCATGGCCTGCACCGGAGGCCATTCTTCTGTGCCTCGCGCCAACGGTGTCGCAGGCTTTGTCCAGGGTTTGCAGCAGCAAGGGATCGCCCGGTGTTGGCGGATTGTCGGAAATGAGCACCGGTTCCGCAATGGTCACACCGGTGGACAGGGCTGTTTCGGCAGCAAGTTTTGAAACGGCGGCCCTGAACAGGGTCATGTCTTCCCGGTTTTCGGCGCGGGCATCTATCAAAAGCCGTGCCCGAGACGGCACAACATTGGCAGCGTTCGGCTCAATGGAGAATTCACCGACTGTGGCTGCAAAATGGGCCGGTCCCTTTGCCATTGCGGTGGCCAGTTCCTCAATTCCGGTTACCAGCCTTGCAGCCGCTGCCAATGCATCCTTGCGATGGCCCATAATGGTTGTGCCGGCATGGTCTGCCCGGCCCTCAACGACAATCTCCATGCGGGTTATGCCCGAGATGGCGGCAACAACACCGATATCTTCCTGTGCGCGTTCCAGAACACGTCCCTGTTCAATGTGCAGTTCCAGAAAGGCCCGCAGATCCGGGCGGCGCGTATCTGCCAGGGCATCGGGATTCCCGCCAGCCGCGATCATGCCCTGTTTCAGCGACAGGCTGCCATATGTGCGTTGCAGCCAGTCTTGCGGAAGAATGCCGGCCATCGCGCGGCTGCCGATGCAGGAGAGGCCGAATGCCGAGACTTCCTCAGCCAGAAAATCCACCACCTCAAGGTCATGGTCGAGCTCTATGCCCTGTTCGGCAAGGGCCATGGCCACTTCCAGTCCCACGGCAACACCGGCAATGCCGTCAAAACGTCCGCCTTCCGGCACAGTGTCGGAATGGGATCCTATCATGATCGTGCCGAGGCCCGGCTTTTTTCCCCTGCGCAGGCCCAGCAGATTGCCGCCATTGTCGATGCCGGTTTCCAGCCCCGCTGCCGCAAACCTGGCCCTGATATAATCCCGGCCTTTCAGAAACATCGGCGTGAAGGATCTGCGGGTCCACGGACGGTCCGGCTCCGTAATCGCGGCCAGATCCTCCACAAACGACGCAATCCGGCTTTCGCTGATCCGCAGATTGGTGTGTCTGGTTGTAGTTTTCATGGGCTGTCCTTAATGCGTTCATGCAGACGGTGGTGTGTCGTGTGCCTGTCCTGGAAGATACTTTGTGTCAGAACAACTGTTGTTTGACCATAGGCCGGACTTGCAGTGATCTGTTTGCCAATCAAAACGTATTGGATTACAAAGGTAATGTTCGATCCGGATATATGCGGGGTGTGGCTTGATGAAGATGCTGATGACGGCAGGTGCTGCCTTTATTATGATTGTGTCGTCTGCCAGGGCAGAAACTTTGCGTGATCAGGATATCAAACGCGATGTCGTCGGGCGGACAATCTATCTGGCCGCCCCGCTTGGCGGAGAATTTCCCCTGAACTACCGGCCTTCAGGTGTTGTGGACGGCAATGGCGAGGCGCTTGGGCTGGGCAGGTTCATCAAGCCCAATGATACCGGGCGCTGGTGGATCCAGTCCAATCAGCTCTGCCAGAAGTTCACCACATGGTACAATGGCTCTCCGATGTGTTTCAAGCTGACACGTGTTGGCCCTGACCGGCTGAAATGGGTGCGTGACAACGGACAGACCGGAATCGCGCGGATCGGGCGGTGACGGGTTATTCTACATCACTAACCAGTTCCACAGCATTGTCCCTGAGCATGGCGCTAATATCCGGCGGGGGCTTGCGATCTGTTACCAGCATGTCGAAATGATCGGGCGGATCGAGAATGATCGGCGCAGAGCGTGAAAACTTGCTGCTGTCTGCGGCGATGATCCGGGTCTGGGCCAGCCTTGAAGCATGGCGGGAAAATTCGGCCTCTTCCTGGTCGTGCAGCATGAAGCCGGATGCGGCGTTGATGGCCCCGACTGTCAAGATCGCGTATCGCACCCTGAAGCGCCTGATGAATTCGGCGGCCTCCAGACCAAAGGAACCCCCATCATGGGCGCGCAGGTGACCTCCGGCAAAATAGACCTGATTGTTGTTGCGGGTTGCAAGGGACTGGGCAACGGACAGGGAATTGGTAACGACAAACAGGTTGCGGTGATTTTCCAGTGCCATGGCAATGAACGCGGTTGTCGAGCCGATATCCAGAAACAGGGAATCCCCGTCCCGGATGATGGCGGCAATGGCGGATGCCACCCGGCGCTTGGCCTCGGCATTGGTGTTCATCCGGGCCTGCAATGTCGGTTCTGCCATGGTTTCAAGCAGGTGCACACCGCCGTGGACTTTCGAGACATGGCCGCCCAATTCCAGGGAGCGGATATTGCGGCGGATGGTTTCTTCCGAAACATTCAGGCGCTCCGCCAGAAACTGAATGCGCACGGAGCCGCCGGAAAGGCGCAATTCATCCAGAATTTCGCGTTCCCGCAGGCTGGTATGTCTGGCTTTGACGTCCTGTCCGTTCAATGTCGTGTGTCCTGCAAATCCGCTGCAATTGCGGTTTGATGCTACGTTTGCCTTCGACGGAAGGCCAGCCGCTTCGTCAAAGTCTTCACCGGAAATGTGATTTCCCGACATGCCGCCGGGGTTTGCAATGCCATGATTTGCATTCCAACCGTTTGATACTCCATAAATACACAATTGTGGATGTTTTTGTGGTTTTTTATTGACTCTGTTGTCGGCTGTGGCATTGTTCAAATCGTGCTGACGCATAAATACTGGATGAAGATGTCGGCACCGGATGTCCGGTTTGATATTGGAAAACCCCATTTCCATGCTTCCTGTCATCTGAAGGAAAGCCTGTTTGACACTCCGCTTGATATCGGTGCCTGAACCCTGCTTTGGGTGCCGGTATCCGGACTGTCAATCTGTTGTAGTGCATGATGATATATATCCAAAAGTTGGGGGATCTTGATTGGCAGACATTGCAGACATTCTCAAACTGCCATTCTGGGCCAATATTCCAACGATCAAACCCCTTTCAGGCGGTATGACGAACCGCAATTTCATGGCAGATGACGGCACAGGAACCTATGTTGTGCGGCTGGGGGACGATATTCCGGTTCATCATATTTCACGGGCCAATGAGCTGGCCTCCAGCATTGCCGCCCATGCAGCAGGCCTGTCGCCTGCTGTCCGCTTTTCCAGCCCCGGTATCATGGTGATGGATTATGTTGCCTCAAAGGCGTTGACGCCGGAAGAGGTGCGCGATCCTGATGTGCTTTCAAGGCTGGTGCCGCTGATCCAGACATGCCACCGACGGATTCCGGACCATTTTCGCGGCATGCCCGCCTTCTTCTGGGTGTTTCATGTCGTGCGTGATTACGCCTGGACCTTGAAGGATGCCGGTTCGCGCCATGCTCACCTGATGCCGGACTTTCTGTCGGCGGCTGAAAAAATGGAAAAGGCCGTGGGTCCGTTTGATATTGTGTTCGGGCATAATGACCTTCTGGCTGCCAATTTTCTTGACAGCGGTGACCGCTACTGGCTGATCGACTGGGATTATGCCGGCTACAATACACCGCTGTTCGATCTTGGCGGGCTTGCCTCCAACAATGCGTTTGAAGAGAGGCAGGAACGCCTGTTGCTGGAGCTGTATTTCGGGGCTCCGGTTACCGGTCAGCTCTGGCACCGCTATATCGCCATGAAATGCGCCTCGCTCCTGCGCGAAACCATGTGGAGCATGGTGTCTGAAATCCATTCCAGAATCGCTTTCGACTATGCCGCCTATACGGCCGAAAATCTCGCCCGGTACAACCGGGCCTATTCTGATTTCCAAAACAGCTGAGGCCAAACCCCATGAAAACCCTCCCGTCCTCTGCCCGTATCGTCGTCATCGGCGGCGGCATCATCGGTTGTTCCACGGCCTATCATCTGGCCAAGCTCGGTTTTACCGATACGGTTTTGCTGGAGCGCAAGAAACTGACCTCCGGCACCACCTTTCATGCGGCGGGGCTGGTCGGGCAGTTGCGCAGCAGTGCCAATATCACCCAGCTTCTTGGCTATTCGGTTGATCTTTACAAGAAACTCGAAGCGGAAACCGGGCTTGGCACCGGCTGGAAAATGAATGGCGGCTTACGGCTTGCCTGCAACGCCGAGCGCTGGACCGAGGTCAAGCGTCAGGCAACGACGGCGCATTCCTTTGGCCTCGACATGCAGCTTCTGAGCCCGAAAGAGGCGCAAGATCTGTGGCCGCTGATGGTCATTGACGATCTGGTGGGGGCGGCCTTTCTGCCCACAGACGGGCAGGCCAATCCATCCGACATTACCCAGGCGCTGGCCAAGGGCGCACGGATGGCCGGGGCCAGCATTTTTGAAGATACGGACGTTGTGGATCTGGAGATCGAAAATGGTCGTATCCGCGCGGTTTTGACAGGGCATGGCCGGATTGAATGTGAAAAGGTTGTGGTCTGTGCCGGCCAGTGGACCCGCGCCTTTGCCGCGCGTTACGGGGTCAATGTGCCGCTGGTCTCTGTCGAGCATCAATACATGATCACAGAGGCGTTCGGTGTTCCTTCCAACCTGCCGACATTGCGCGATCCCGACCGTCTGACCTATTACAAGGAAGATGTCGGCGGGCTGGTGATGGGCGGCTATGAGCCCAACCCCATTGCCTGGGCGAAAGACGGGATTCCACAAGATTTTCACTATACGCTGCTGAATTCGGATTTCGATCATTTTGAACAGATCATGGAACAGGCTCTGGGCCGTGTGCCTTCGCTGGAAACTGTGGGTGTCAAACAGCTGATCAACGGGCCGGAAAGCTTTACGCCGGATGGCAACTTCATTCTGGGAGAAGCGCCGGAACTGAAGAATTTCTTTGTCGGTGCAGGGTTCAATGCTTTTGGTATTGCCTCCGCCGGCGGAGCGGGCATGGCACTGGCCGAATGGGTGGGCAAGGGCGAGCCGCCGTTTGATCTCTGGCCGGTCGATATCCGCCGTTTCGGGCGTCCGCATTTTGATACGGACTGGGTGCGCACCCGCACGCTGGAAGCCTATGGCAAGCATTACACCATGGCCTGGCCGTTCGAGGAGCACAGTTCCGGTCGCCCGGCGCGCAAGTCGCCGCTCTATGATCGTCTCAAAGCGCAGGGTGCGTGCTTTGGCGAAAAGCTGGGATGGGAGAGGCCAAACTGGTTTGCCGATCTTTCCGGGGGCGAGGTGCCGAAGGACATTTACACCTACGGACGGCAGAACTGGTTTGGCGCTGTTGGCCGTGAACACAGGGCCGTTCGCGAGGATGCGGTGATCTTCGACCAGACGAGCTTTGCCAAATATGTGCTCAAGGGACGGGATGCCGAAAAGGCACTGTCATGGATTGCCGCCAATGATGTGGCAAAGCCGGTCGGCTCACTGATCTATACGCAGATGCTGAATGACAAGGGCGGAATTGAATGCGACCTGACGGTGGCCCGTATGGCGGAGGATGAATATTACATCGTCACCGGCACCGGCTTTGCAACACATGATTTTGACTGGATCAACCGCAATATTCCCGATGGTCTGCATGCCGAACTGGTGGATGTCACCTCGGCCTGGTCGGTCCTGTCGCTGATGGGGCCAAAGGCACGGGTCATACTGGAGCAGGTAACGCATGCGGATGTTTCCAATGCGGGCTTCCCGTTCGGCAGGGTCAGGACAGTGGGTATTGCCGGATGCCCGGTGCGGGCGCTGCGGATCACCTATGTCGGCGAACTGGGCTATGAACTGCATGTGCCTGTCGAATATGCGACATCGGTCTATGAGGCCCTGATGGCGGCGGGTTCCGCCCATGGCCTGGTCAATGCCGGTTACCGGGCCATTGAGAGCTGCCGCCTTGAAAAGGCCTATCGCGCCTGGGGATCGGATATCGGGCCTGACCATACGCCGCTTGAGGCCGGGCTCGGCTTTGCCGTCAAGCTGAAAAAACCCACCCCGTTCAAGGGAAGGGCAGCGCTGGAAGCCCAGGTTACCAATGGTGTGAAGAAAATGCTGGCAAGTTTCACCGTGGAGGATCCGGCTGTCGTGCTTCTCGGGCGCGAAACGATCTATCGCAATGGTGTGCGGGCCGGCTGGCTGTCATCCGGCGGGTTTGGCTATACGGTCGGCAAGTCCATCGGTCTTGGCTATGTGCGTGATCCGGCCGGTGTTACCGAAGCCTATGTGCTGGAGGGAGATTACGCGCTGGAGGTGGCAACAGAACGGGTGAAATGCACTGTGCATCTGAAACCGGTCTATGATCCCGCTATGGTCCGCGTGAAAATGTAAGTGCTGACCGACGCAACAGTGATCGGGTTCCTGTCGCAGCATCATATGTAATGTTGCAGTCCGGACAGGGGCATTCGTGTCACCACCCCATATGCGATTGCTGCATTACAGCATGACGGCGATCAGTTCGGTCTTGCCGGGGCCGAACTCGAATGTTGCAGAGCCCGTGTGTTCCAGTGCCAGCCAGTCGCCCGCTGTCAGGAAGGCCATTCCGCAGCTTGTCTGGGTGTAGCTGGAACTTGCGCTGTCACTGTCTCGCGCAGTGCAAAGCAGCGTGGTGCCGTTTTGGGTGACGCCGACCGTATAGCTGGAATTGGCGGCGGAGGTTGCACTGACATTGAGGATAACAAGATAGGGGGCCGTGACCGGCACAACCAAGCGGTTGCCTGTGCCATTGGGAACTGCTGCGCCAAGGGTGAAACCGCCCTGATTGAGATGCAGCGTGTTGAAGCCGGTTCTGGTGCCCGTGGCGGGTGTGGCATTGCCGGTTGCCAGTGCGGTGCGAACCAGGGGCCGGGCGGGTGCCAGCATGGTGCCATTGCCGAGGATTTTCAACGCGCTGGTCCAGAGGGTGCCATCCGGGCTGACCTTGATTTCAAACTGGTCCGATCCCGCCAGACCCATTTCTGCACGGCCCGAAAAATTGCTCTGGTAGAGAAGGGATGCAGTGGCAGCGCTGGTGGCCTTGTTGAGCTTGAGCTGGTGGCCGCTGCCAGCATGGTTCAGCAATGTTGCGGCTGCGCTGACGCTCAGCCTGCTGGTTGCGTCAGGCGTGGCGTTGATGCCGATCATGTCAACACGATTGTCCGCCAGCCTGTCGGTCGGTTCCCAGTTGCCGTTCTGGAAAGCACGAAAATCGCCCGTCTGGGCAAACCATGCCGTCCAGCCGGTTTTAGGAGGAACAAACTGCCAGGTGCCATCCTGAAAATGGGCGATCTGGCCGGATTTTCCGGACCAGAGACCGGAAGCGCCGGCCGTGATCCAGAAACATGCACCTTCGGCGGGTATGCCGGGCACCGTGTTGCGGCTTTCCACGATGACCAATTGTGCCAGTGCGTCTATCTGCTGGAGTGCTTCATTGTGGGTCACGTGCTTTTGTGCCTGTGAGGGCAGCAAATAGGGAAGGAGAAGATTGGGGGTCAGGTCGGCCATAAGCGGTTTCCTCAGGAGCGGGTTTGATGTCCCAAGGATAGCCTGAATGGATATGACGGGGATAAAGTGAGCGTGACAGACTGAATTTTCAGGCTAATTTTGGGGAAGTATTCCCGTTTCAGGCGGGTGACCGCCCCAGGCGATGAAATGCGGGTTGGCAAAATCGCTCTCCAGGCCCTGTTTTATCTTGCCATAAAGCAAGGGCTTGCCCTCCTGTGTGAGGGTGATGCCGCCTGCCGCGCGCAACACGGCGTCACCGGCCGCCGTGTCCCATTCCATGGTGCGCGAAAAGCGCGGGTAAACATTGACCTTGCCTTCGGCCATGAGACAGAATTTCAGCGACGATCCGATGATGCTGATGTCGTCAATCCTGTTGTCCTTCAAAAACCGGTCTGTTGCCGCACTGTTGTGCGAGCGGCTGATGCAGGATCTGAGCTTTTCCACGGGGGGCAATGCGGCAATCTTCCGGCGATCAATCACATTGAGGTCATGATCCAGAACGAGCTTTTCGCATTGTCCGCCGGCTGCAACATAGGCCACGGATTTTGCCGGTGCGACGACAATTCCGGCAACAGGTATGCCATTGCGGACCAGTGCAATATTGACCGTAAAATCATCATGCCCGCTGATGAACTCGCGGGTACCATCCAGCGCATCGACCAGAAAGAACAGTCCGGAAGTGATGTCCGGAACCATGCCCGCGGCGACAGCTTCTTCCGCGACAACCGCAATGTCCGGCATGTCACGGGCCATGACGGAGAGGATGAGGGCCTCAGCTTTTTCGTCGGCCTGAGTGACAGGTGTCATATCCTGTTTCATGCGGATGCTGGCTCCCGTTTTCCGCTCCCGCAAGATAATACGGCCCGCTTCAAGTGCTGTCGTTTCCAGGGTCTGCCACATGCTGCTGCCTGTTTTTATCTTCCTCGAATTTCTTATAGCGGAAATGGCCTGAAAGGTTAAGCTGTTTTCCTGAGGCTCCGGCAGCTGCGAAAGCTCTTCCGGCATTATATGACGCGATCCGGACAGTTTTTGTGGCGCAAAAAGAATATTTGCTTTCGCAGACCGGGCTGTTTGACCGTGTGCTTTGTCACTAGGTTTCACATATCATCATCGGGGTGCAGCACAGGCTGCAGGACCGTGCTTCAAGCGGAGACATTTCATGAAAAGTCATGCCAGGGTGGTCGTCATCGGCGGTGGTGTTGTCGGGTGTTCCGTGCTGTATCACCTGACGAAGGCAGGATGGAGCGATGTTGTTCTTCTGGAACGTTCGGAACTGACCTCCGGCTCCACCTGGCATGCAGCCGGTGGCATGCATACGATCAATGGTGATCCCAATGTCGCCAGGCTGCAGAAATATACGGTCGAGCTCTACAAGGAGATCGAGGATTATTCGGGGCAGGATATTGGCCTGCACATGACCTCCGGGCTGATGCTGGCGGCAACCAGGGAACGGTTTGACTGGCTGAAGGGTATTCATGCCAAGGGCCGTTATATGGGGCAGGATACGCACTTGCTGACACCAAAAGAGGCGCATGACCTGATGCCGCTTCTGGACCCGGACCAGTTTGTGGGTGCCCTGTTTGATCCGGTCGAGGGCCATCTCGATCCCTATGGCACGACCCATGCCTATGCGCGTTCGGCCAGGAAGAACGGTGCTGAAATCTATCTGCACACCAGGGTGGAGGATCTGGTGCAACTGGAAGACGGAACGTGGCGCGTCTTGACCAGCAAGGGCGATATTATCGCTGAACATGTGGTCAATGCTGCAGGTCTCTGGGCGCGTGAGGTTGGCCGCATGAGCGGACTCGAGCTGCCGGTTCTGGCCATGGAACACATGTATCTGATCACTGAAGACATGCCGGAAGTGGCGGAAGCCAACCGGTCGCTTGGCAAGGAGCTGATGCATTGCGTGGATTTTGACGGTGAAATCTACCTGCGCCAGGAACGCCAGGGTATGTTGATGGGGACTTACGAAAAGGCCTGCAAGCCGTGGTCTCCGATCACGACATCCTGGGATTTCGGCCATGAACTTCTGGCGGAAGACCTGGAGCGCATCCTGCCGGAACTGGAAGTGGGTTTCCGCCATTTCCCGGCCTTCAACAATGCCGGTATCAAAAAGATCATCAACGGACCTTTCACTTTCTCGCCGGACGGCAATCCGCTGGTCGGGCCGGTGCGGGGCTTGCGCAATTACTGGTCGGCCTGTGCGGTCATGGCAGGCTTCAGCCAGGGTGGCGGTGTGGGTCTGGCTCTGGCCAACTGGATGGTGCATGGTGATCCGGGCTTTGATATTTTCGGAATGGATGTTTCGCGCTATGGCGATTTTGCCACGCTGGGCTATACCAATGCCCGGGTGAAGGAAAATTATTCCCGCCGCTTTTCCATCCGTTTCCCGAATGAGGAACTGCCGGGTGCACGCCCGTTCCTGACCACGCCGATTTACGACAGGCTGAAAGATATGGGTGCCGTGTTTGGTGCATCTTACGGTCTGGAGGTTCCGCTGTGGTTTGCGCCAAAGGGTGTGGAGGACCGGTTCTCCTGGTCCCGCTCAACCGATTTTGAAACGGTGGGTGCGGAAGCAAGGGCTGTGCGCAACAGTGTCGGGATCATGGAAACCTCCGGCTTTGCCAAATATTCGGTCAAGGGCAAGGGCGCGCAAGCCTGGCTCGACCATATGCTGGCCTGCCGCATTCCGGCATCCGGTCGCATGGCGCTTGCACCGATGCTGAAGGAGGATGGCAAGCTGATCGGCGATTTTACACTGGCGAAACTTGGTGACGGGGATTTTCTGGTGATCGGTTCGGGTATTGCCGAAGATTATCACATGCGCTGGTTTGAAAGCCATTTGCCAAAAGACGGGTCCGTGCACCTGACAGCTCTGAACCTCTCGCTGCCGGGCCTGTCCGTCGCCGGGCCGAATGCGCGTGCCGTCCTGCAGAAACTGACCCACATGGATCTTTCAGATGCGGCATTTCCGTTCATGGATATTCGCCGGATGGATCTGGGAATGGCACCGGCCATTGTCGGGCGCGTGTCCTATACGGGGGATCTGGGCTATGAAATCTGGATGAAACCGGAGTATCAGCGGTATCTGTTTGACCTGATCCTGGAGGCCGGTGCCGAATATGGAATCAGGCCGTTCGGCCTGCGGGCGCTCAATGCGCTGCGGCTGGAAAAATCCTTCGGTTCCTGGTCGCGGGAGTTCCGTCCGCTTTACAGCCCGTATGAAGCCGGCCTTGGCCGTTTCGTGGCGCTGAAAAAAGAGGCCGATTTCATCGGCAAGGCTGCTGCTGCTGCCGACAGGCTGTCTGGCGGCACGCTGCGTCTGTGCACCTTTATCGTCGATGCGGTCCATGCAGATGTGATCGGCGACGAGCCCATCTCGTTCAGGGGGGAGGTATGCGGGTGGGTAACATCCGGCGGATATGCCCATGCATCCGGCGTGTCCGTGGCCATGGGCTATGTGCCAAAGGCGATCGCCGGTGAAGTCGAGGGCTGGTCGGTAGAGTTGCTGGGCACCCTTCTTCCGGCGCGGTTGCAGGCACAACCTTTGTTTGATGCGGGCGGAGCTATCCTGCGCTCATGATTTTCAGGAAAAATCCGGATCAGTCGGCGAAATGGCGACTGACTCCTGAACCTGTTTTATTGTTTTCTAATTTTGCAATGCAATGTAACCGTATTTTATCCGGAAAATTTAAAAAACACCGCGTATTTCCCTGTTTATTTGTCTTCTTTGGTTTTTTTCACGCTGTTTGGAAAGAAATGTTTGTGAGGCCACTTTTCGACTTCACATTTCAAATGAAAACGGTATTGAATTATTGCAAGAAAAAGTCCGGTAATATCCGGATTTCATTAACAAGAGATACAACCATATTTTTGGATTGTGTCCGGGGGAATGGTGTATGGAGTATTTCGTGCAGCAGCTCGTCAACGGGCTGACTCTGGGTTCTATTTATGGGCTCGTGGCTATCGGCTATACGATGGTTTACGGGATTATCGGCATGATCAATTTTGCCCATGGCGATATTTTCATGCTTGGCGGATTTACGGCCCTGATCGTGTATCTTCTGCTGACCGGTTTCATAGCAGGCATGCCAGTTGCCCTGATGTTGCTCATCATGATGGTTGTTGCCATGCTGATGACCGGGATCTGGAACTGGACGATCGAAAAGGTTGCCTATCGTCCGCTGCGCGGCTCCTTCCGGCTTGCGCCGCTGATTACCGCGATTGGCATGTCCATTGCGTTGTCGAATTTCATCCAGGTGACGCAGGGTCCGCGCAACAAGCCCATTCCGCCCCTGGTTTCCTCTGTCTATGATGTCGGTGGCATTTCGGTTTCGCTGAAACAGATTATCATCGTGTCTGTTACTGTGGTGCTGCTGAGCGTGTTCTGGTATATCGTCAACAGGACGCCGCTGGGCCGGGCGCAGCGTGCAACCGAGCAGGACCGCAAGATGGCCGCCCTTCTGGGTGTTGACGTCGACAGGACAGTTTCGATCACCTTCGTGATGGGGGCGGCGCTGGCGGCTGTCGCGGGTACGATGTATCTGATGTATTATGGTGTTGTGTCGTTTTCGGACGGATTTGTTCCGGGGGTCAAGGCTTTTACCGCGGCTGTGCTGGGCGGAATCGGGTCGTTGCCGGGTGCCGTTCTGGGCGGACTTCTGATCGGTCTGATCGAAGCGCTGTGGTCTGCGTATTTTACCATCGACTACAAGGATGTTGCGACATTTGCCATTCTTGCCTTTGTGCTGATCTTCAAGCCGTCCGGCATTCTGGGCCGTCCTGAAGTCGAGAAGGTTTAACATCATGGCAATATCGACACAGTCACGGATTGCTGCTGACGGTCTCATGGGGAAGGCGATCAGGGAAGGTTTCTTCGCCGGTCTTGTGGCGCTGGGTCTTTTTATCCTGTTCGTCGGGCTGGAAACGACGCAGAACATTCACAACGAACTGATTGTTGTCACGCGCTGGGGCCTTCTGGCGATTTTTGTGGCGGTGTGTGCTGTTTCGCGCTTCCTGATGACGGCATTCATCCGTCCCTGGCTCAACGAACGCAAGGCAATACGGGATGCAGCACCGGCACAGGCCCATATCGGGTTTGTGCGCCGGAATTTTTCCATGATCGGGATTGTGTTTCTGGTTTTGTATCCGCCCGTGGTGGTTTCCATTTTCGGTTTTCAGGGGTCGCTGCTGTTTATCGACAATTTCGGCATCCAGATCCTGATCTATGTGATGCTGGCCTGGGGATTGAACATCGTCGTTGGCCTGGCCGGCCTGCTGGATCTGGGCTATGTGGCTTTCTATGCGGTGGGGGCCTATTCCTACGCGCTGCTGTCGCAGACTTTTGGCCTGTCCTTCTGGTTGCTGTTGCCGCTGTCGGGGATTCTGGCGGCTTGCTGGGGTGTGGTTCTCGGTTTCCCGGTTCTGCGTCTGCGGGGGGATTACCTTGCGATTGTGACGCTGGCTTTCGGTGAAATCATCCGGCTGGTGCTTTTGAACTGGAAAGAGGTGACAGGTGGTTCTGCCGGGATTTCCGGTATTCCGAAAATCACCCTGTTCGGTCTGAAATTTGATGCGTCTTCCAGCGGTTTTGCGGCCCTGATGAGCCTGCCGCCGTCCTCTGCCTATTACAAGATTTTCATGTTCTATCTGGCACTTGGCCTGTGCTTGCTGACAGCGTTTGTGACCATTCGCCTGCGCCGCATGCCGATTGGCCGAGCCTGGGAAGCGTTGCGTGAAGATGAAATCGCCTGCCGCTCGCTCGGGATCAACACGGTGACCACAAAGCTCACGGCCTTTGCCATGGGTGCCATGTTTGCAGGTTTTGCCGGTTCCTTTTTCGCCGCGCGTCAGGGCTTTATCTCTCCGGATTCCTTCGTCTATCTGGAATCTGCCGTCATTCTGGCCATTGTGGTTCTGGGAGGAATGGGGTCGCTGGCAGGGATTGCGGTTGCAGCCGTTGCCATGATCGGCGGTACCGAACTGCTGCGCGAACTGTCGTTCCTGAAAGTCGTCTTCGGTCCGGACTTTACGCCTGAACTGTTCCGCATGTTGCTGTTTGGTCTGGCGATGGTGGTGGTCATGCTGGTCAAGCCGCGCGGTTTTGTCGGAAGCCGCGAGCCCAGCGCCTTCCTTTTCGAGCGCAAAAGCGTCTCTGGCAGCTTTACAAAAGAGGGTCACGGCTGATGACCTCCGAAATGAAGGTAATGGACAAAGATCGTATTTTGAAAGTCGAGCATCTGTCGATGCGTTTTGGTGGCCTTATGGCGATCAATGACCTGTCGTTTGATGCCTGTCGCGGCGAGATTACCGCACTGATCGGGCCGAATGGTGCAGGCAAGACCACGGTGTTCAACTGCATTACCGGTTTCTACAAGCCGACCATGGGCATGATTACCATGCGGCAGAAGGGCGGAGATGAATTTCTGCTCGAGCGCCTTGCCGATTTCGAGATCACCAAGAAAGCGAAAGTTGCCCGTACTTTCCAGAATATCCGGCTGTTTTCCGGACTGACCGTGCTGGAAAACCTGCTGGTGGCCCAGCATAATGTGCTGATGAAGGCGTCCGGCTATACGGTTCTCGGGCTTTTAGGGATTGGCGGTTACAGAAAGGCCGCCAGACAATCTATCGAGAATGCCCGCTACTGGCTGGAAAAGGCCGATCTCATTGATCGTGCCGATGATCCGGCGGGCGATCTGTCCTATGGTGCGCAGCGCCGTCTGGAAATTGCCCGTGCCATGTGTACCGGACCGGAACTGTTGTGCCTTGATGAGCCTGCTGCCGGTCTCAACCCGCGCGAATCCCTTGCGCTCAATGCGCTTCTGCGGGGTATCCGGGCAGATCATGGTACATCGATCCTGCTGATCGAGCATGACATGTCTGTGGTTATGGAAATTTCCGACCATGTCGTGGTTCTGGAATATGGCCAGAAGATTTCGGATGGAACTCCGGATCATGTGAAGAACGATCCAAAGGTTATTGCCGCCTATCTGGGTGTTGAAGACGACGATGTGGACAGCGTGATTGCCGAAGTGGCGGCTGCAGAAGGAGCGCACTGATGGCGGGCGAAACGCTCTTGAAAGTGGAAGGTGTCGAAACCTACTATGGCAATATCCGTGCATTGTCGGGCGTGAGCATTGATGTCAAGCAGGGCGAGATCGTTTCCCTGATCGGTGCCAATGGTGCCGGAAAATCCACGTTGATGATGACAATCTGCGGCATGCCGCAGGCCCGCTCAGGCAGGATCATTTTCAACGGGCAGGATATTACCCGTATGCCGACCCACGAAATCGCCCGCCTGCGCATTGCCCAGTCACCGGAGGGTCGCCGTATCTTTCCGCGCATGTCGGTCTACGAAAACCTGCAGATGGGGGCAGGGCTCGACAAGCTGAAATATTTCGACGAGGACGTTCAAAAGATCTTCAAGCTGTTTCCACGTCTTCAGGAGCGTCAGGCGCAGCGCGGCGGAACTTTGTCCGGCGGCGAACAGCAGATGTTGTCCATCGGTCGTGCGCTGATGGCAAGGCCCAGGCTTCTCTTGCTGGATGAGCCTTCCCTCGGTCTGGCACCGCTGATCGTGAAGCAGATTTTTGAAGCCATCAAGCTTTTGAACAAGGAGCAGGGTCTGACCGTGTTCCTGGTGGAACAGAATGCCTTCGCGGCACTGAAATTGTCAGATCGCGCCTATGTGATGGTCAACGGAAATGTGACCATGAGCGGTTCAGGCCAGGAACTGCTGGCCAATCCGGAAGTGCGGGCAGCCTATCTGGAAGGCGGACGCCATTGAGTGCGTTTGCAAGGAGATCTTGAAATGCAGGGACTTTTTTTTGAAAGTGATACGGGCGTTAAAATCATCATTCGTGTGATGGTGATGCTGATCGGCTTCTGGACGGCATGGATGGCGGGCAAGGGCGCTGCCGAAAGCTGGAAACCGTATTTTAATGTGATCATCTACACGGTGCTTCTTGCCGGTGCCGTGCGGTTCATGCATCACGCCCTGTTTGATGGTCCCATGCTCCATGCCGGTTATTACCTGCTGGATTTCGCCGTGCTCATGGTGTTTTCAACCGCCGGCTATCGCTATACCCGCACAAACCAGATGGCCAACAGCTACTATTGGCTCTACGAAAAGGTGAATGCGTTTTCGTGGAAAAAGAAGACTTGAATTCTTTCAGGAACATTGCTTCATTGCAGGGCCTGAGAATGATACCTGTGCAGTCATGGTGGGTATTGCACAGGGCCAAAACAAACCATACCCGCCCAAAACTGGGAGTTACGCAATGAAAAAGTCTCTTTTGTCAGCCGTTGCGCTGACAGCGATGATCGCTTTTGGCGGCACCGCATGGGCAGATATCAAGGTTGGTGTTGCCGGTCCGTTGACAGGCCCTAACGCCGCTTTCGGAGCCCAGCTTCAAAAGGGTGCCGAACAGGCTGCGGCGGACATCAATGCTGCCGGTGGCATCAATGGTGAAAAGATCGAAATCGTCCTTGGTGACGATGCCTCCGATCCGAAGCAGGGTGTTTCCGTTGCCAATAAAATGGTTGCTGATGGCGTGAAATTCGTTGTCGGTCACTTCAACTCGGCTGTGTCTATCCCTGCATCTGAAGTTTACGCCGAAAATGGCATCATGCAGATCACACCGGCTTCCACAAATCCGACGTTTACTGAACGGGGTCTCTGGAATACTTTCCGTACCTGCGGCCGTGATGACCAGCAGGGTGCCGTTGCCGGTGCCTATATCGCTGAACATTTCAAGGATGCCAAGGTTGCTGTCGTTCATGACAAGACCACCTACGGTCAGGGTCTTGCTGACGAAACCAAGAAGGCCATGAATGGTCTGGGTGTGACAGAAGTTCTTTATGAAGGCATTGCTGTTGGCGACAAGGACTTTTCGGCCCTGATTGCCAAGATGAAGGAAGCCGGTGTTTCTGTTGTTTATTTCGGCGGCCTGCACACAGAAGCCGGTCTGATCCTGCGCCAGATGGCAGACCAGGGCCTGAAGGCTACCCTGATGTCCGGTGACGGTATCACATCGAACGAACTGGCCTCCATTGCCGGTGATGCTGTCAACGGCACATTGATGACCTTCCCGCCAGATCCACGCAACAACCCGAATGCGGCAGAAGCTGTGAAGAAGTTCCGTGATGCCGGCTTTGAACCTGAAGCCTACACACTTTACTCCTATGCCGCCATGCAGATCTTTGCTGCTGCTGCAACGGCTGCAGGTGAAAATGATGGCATGAAGGCTGCTGAAGCTGCCAAGGCCAAGGGTCCATTCAAGACTGTTATCGGTGATATCGGTTTTGATGCCAAGGGTGACATCACACGCCCTGACTATGTCATGTACACATGGCAGAAGGGCGCTGACGGCAAGTACACATATCTCGAAAACAAATAATCATTTGGCCTTCGGGCATATGATTTGATGTATTGCAGAAAACCCGGGCCTCGTGTCCGGGTTTTTTGTGCTCAGGTTACGCCTGTATCATCCTAAATGCCTATGTTGTGTTTGTTCTCCATGCGCTAAAATACGGACAGATGTTTTTGCGAGTTGGGAGGCTCCATATGCTGCATGCTGTTTCGCAGACCCCGGAAGAGGGCATTTATGACCGTGACCTGGATCAGACCCCTGCCAATTACACGCCTTTGTCGCCCCTGTCCTTTATTGCGCGCGCAGCCGATGTCTATCCCGAAAAGATTGCCGTGGTTTATGGTGATATCCGCCGCACCTGGGCCGAGACCTTTCTCCGGGTGCGCCGCTTTGCCGGTGCCCTGTCAAAACGCGGTGTTCTCAAAGGCGAAACCGTTGCCATCATTGCCGGCAATATTCCTGAAATGTTTGAGGCGCATTTTTCCGTGCCCATGGCAGGCGCTGTGCTGAATGCCATCAACACGCGGCTGGATGCCGGTGCCATCGGCTTTATTCTGGAGCATGCCGAGGCACGGTTCCTGATCGTCGATCCGGAATTTTCCGATGTGGCAGAGCGTGCCGTGCATATTTCCGGGCGGGACATCACCATCATCAACATTCTTGATTCCTCCTTTGCAGGCGGGCGGCAACTGGGCGATCTTACCTATGAGCAATTGCTGGCCGAGGGTGATCCGTCTTTGCGCAGCTTTGGCCCGGACAATGAATGGGAGGCGATCAGTCTCAACTACACGTCCGGCACGACGGGCGATCCCAAGGGTGTCGTCTATCATCATCGCGGTGCCTATCTGAATGCCATCGGCAACATTCTCACCTGGGGCATGGGCCATCATCCGGTCTATCTGTGGACCCTGCCCATGTTTCATTGCAATGGCTGGTGCTTTCCCTGGACGCTCGCTGCGGTGGCCGGTACCTCCGTCTGTTTGCGGTCGGTCAGGGCAGAGCCGATCTATCAGCTGATCAGGCAAGAAAAGGTAACCCATTTTTGCGGTGCGCCGATTGTGCTCAACATGCTGGCCAATGCGCCTGCGGCCTTGAAAGAGGGCCTTTCCCGCCAGATCAGGGTGATGACAGCCGGTGCTGCTCCTCCGGCAGCCGTCATTGAAAATATGGAAAAGCTGGGCTTTGAGATCACCCACACCTATGGTCTGACCGAAACCTATGGCCCGGCTGTTGTGTGCGCCTGGCATGAGGAGTGGAATGATTTCGACGCGACCGAAAAGGCGCGGCTGAAGGCGCGTCAGGGGGTTCGCTACACGGTTCTGGAAGGGCTGATGGTGGCCGATCCGGAAACCCTGGAGCCTGTGCCGTCCGATGGCGAAACCATCGGCGAGATCTTCTTTCGCGGCAACAATGTCATGAGCGGCTATCTGAAAAACCCGTCGTCAACCCGCAAGGCGTTTGATGGCGGCTGGTTTCATTCCGGCGATCTGGCGGTCATGCATTCCGATGGCTATGTGCAGATCAAGGACCGCTCCAAGGATATTATCATTTCCGGCGGGGAGAATATTTCGTCCATCGAGGTGGAGGGCGTTCTCTATCGCCATCCTGCCGTCATGGAAGCAGCGGTCGTGGCCAGGCCGGATGAAAAATGGGGCGAGACCCCTTGTGCCTTTGTGGGCCTGAAAGACGGGACACGTGCCACAGCAGAGGAGATTATCGCCTTCTGCCGCGCCAATATGGCGCATTTCAAGGCCCCCAAACATGTGATCTTCGGGCCCTTGCCGAAAACCTCCACCGGCAAGATCCAGAAATACCTGCTGCGCAAAAGGGTGGACGAGGTGTGATGCTGCGCTTCTGCCGGGGTGGTCGAACGGCCTGTCAACCAAAGTTGAAAAGCAATATTGCTTTATCTCCCCAGCCACCGCATCGGGTCTTCGGTTGACTGGGAGATAAACCGGTAGTGCGCGTACTGACGCGGGATAATCTTTCGGTTCAGGCTGTCCAGGATGAAATCACCGGAGGTGGTGACGGCAACCAATACGGCATGGCCTTCGCCCTTCGGTGTTTTGACGACGGCCATTCTCAATGTCCCGGACGGGATTCCGAGCCGTATCAGCCGTGCTCTTTTCGTCAGGGCGTAGTCTTCGCAGTCACCGGATCTGACATTGGAAGACCAGACTTCGCCATTGTCTTTCCTGTAGGATATCGACGCATTCACCTGCCTGTTGACAGATTCCAGCAGAGCCCGGACCCTTGTCGTATAGGCCATTTTATCCTTGCCGGATTTTTGGCATTCTGCCGGATTGCGCAGACAGAAAATCTGATATGCCAAAGGGGCATTGGAACTGCCTGTTACTTTTCTGTCGGCGGCCGCATGTGCCACCGGAGAAAGGAGGATCGTCAGGCATGCCATAAGTGTTGCAAACCGGTGTTTCATCGTATGCTTCCTTTTACAGATATGACATTGGGGCTTGGTACCGGGCATTTATGTGCGCAAGAGCTTGCGTGACATGGCATTATCCAGTCGCGGCCAAGGATTTGCGCAGCAGGGCTGTCCAATCCGTCTCGTTAATAGTTCGGATTTTCCTGATGGATCTCTTCAGGTATTTTGAAATTTTTTATAGGATACAGGAAACGGACTCCCCGTATTTTTATTATATATCTCCAGTATATATGAAATTTTTTCTGTAAATTTTTGATTTTATCGATAAAAAACAGCGGCATTATTCTGCCGTTCCTGCCGTATAATTCAATCGCTTTCGACATGTTTCTATCCTCACCTTCATAGTGCTTAACCGCATACGTAATGTTGCGTATCCAGGTCATCATGTTCATGTCGCAACTCAAAAGGAAGTGATAACAATTTGAAATTGTATCAATATTTTTAAAATGAATTTACTTGTGAAAAGCGAAATACCCTGTAGCGTATCTTTGACGATAACAATTTTTGATTGTTTCCGGCTGTGATTCACATGTAAAAGCCGGTTTTTTGTCCGTCGTTGTTTTCGTGTTTTAGCCTTGTGTGCGCAGATGCACCGTAGCACTTTTTGGTGGAACGAGATGGATTTTCGCCTTCTGGACAAGGCCGCAGATGCGTTTATGGACATCGGTTTTCGTGACGATGGCTGGCAAAATGCGCTGAATGTCCTTGATGGAGCATTCGGAGCCTCAGGTACAGCTCTTTTGCCCATCACCAACCGCGTACCGGGCCTGCTCCCTGCTTCTCATTCTGCAAGAGATGGATTGGAAACCTACATTCGTGACGGATGGTTTCAGAATGATTTGAGAATGGTCACGATGCACAACATGGTTCGGCGTGGCGTGACCACAGACCAGGATTTTATCGATGAAGCCGGTATGGCGCGGTCTGCCTATTATCAGGAGTTTCTTCGTCCGCTGGAATGGAAATGGTTTATGGCGATCAGGGTCAACATCGGCAATGAGGTTTGGACTGCGAGCCTGCAGCGCAGCGCAGCCAAAGGGGCTTTTACACCCGAAGAGCAAGGTGCGGCTGCCAGAATCGCCGAAAAGATTTCCCGTGGCGCAACAATTGCCATGTCGCTAAAGCTGCCGTCCATAGCCAGCATGTCGGGTTTCTACGATCACTTTGATACGCCGACCCTGCTGTTAAACCGCGCCGGACAGGTGGTTCATGTGAACAGGGCGGCAGAGGCATTGATCGGCAGGGGCATGTCGGTCATTGGCAAGCGGCTGGTTGTCAACCGGGACGATAATGACCGCTTGCAGCAATTGATCAGTGCGCTTGTCGCCTTTGACGAAAATCCTTCGCCGGGTGCATATGAGAAAGTCGTGGTGCGCCGCCAACACGGGCGTCCGCTTGTTTTCAGCGGTCAAACGCTGAAAGTTGGCCCGGCCTGGGATTATTTTCTGGAGGCGCGGGCGATTTTGACCATTGCCGATCCTGATCGTGTGCCGGTTCACCGTACCGATGTGCTGATCAAAATGTTCGGCCTGTCACCCGCAGAAGCAAGAATTGCCATTGCCCTGTTTGAAAATGATGGCGGGGGAGCAAATGTTGGCGATATTCTCGGTCTCACCCACAATACAGTCAAATCCTACATGAAATCCATTTTTGAAAAGACAGAAGTGCACAGCCAGACACAGCTTGTTGTGCTGATGTATCGCATTTTTGATCGTATCACGGTTGCTTGAAGCAAGATCAATATTCTTAACCACCCCCCAAGTGGGGGATACTCAAGACCAGGTGCTCTGGATATTTAAACCTAAGGAAAGATATCCAGGTGCGAACCCCTTCATTCAAAGGGGTGTATGCAATTTGATATTTGAAGACCGGAAACGTTTTTGGGGAAAATCGTTTCCTGACAGAGAAGGTTGTTTCAGCCAAAACCTGAACAGTTCAAAACACTTTGGGGCGAAAATGATGTCTGGTAGTAACGTTCAAAAAATCAGCTCGGGCAACGGATATGGGCCTGTGTCTGCGATACAGGAACTGATTGACAATGAGGCAGCCTTGCAGACGGTCTCTGCAATCAACGTCAGGCGAGGCCCCTGTTGTCCGCGCTGCAAGTCGGTTTATCTCCAGAATGTCAATACCAAAATTTTCCGCGAACTCATTCGTTGCGTAGATTGTGGCTATATGTTCAACGGACTGTCGGGGACGGTTTTTCAGGGTGCTAAAATCCCTGTCATGCGATATCTTCAGGCGATGGTCATCATTGATATGTCGATGGGCAAAGTCAGTGCCAAGGATATCTCCTTTTCCCTTGATG
This sequence comes from Rhizobiaceae bacterium, assembly GCA_965247225.1. Taxonomy (GTDB): domain Bacteria; phylum Pseudomonadota; class Alphaproteobacteria; order Rhizobiales; family Rhizobiaceae; genus CBDFGT01. Next base: position 251,913 of record CBDFGT010000029.1, read on the forward strand.
TCACGGTTAAAACCGCTTCTGCCATCGGCAAAAAGCTTGCCACAATCCCGAACAGGTGGACGTATTTCGATTTCAATGCGTCTGTGAGCCTTTTTGATGAAAAATTGCGCATTGGAGAACTATACAATCAAAACGGGAATTCAAGGTTTCTGGCTTTCTGTCACATGAACCATCTGTGCATTGAAAGGGACTTGTTTCTAAACCGGGTAGAGGATGCCCTGCATCAGAATGTCTGATTTTAAAACACCACCTTCGGCCAGATGGAACAATTTACAATTTCAGGTGAAAAATGATGTTGTTTTTAGCTGTATATTTCACGACGGGGGCTGTTTACGGCGTCGTTGTTTTCTTGATCAACATTTTCTTTAAAAGCGAGAATTTCAACGCCGTTATTGTTTTTATGCTTTGCCTCATTCTTTGGCCGGTCCTGTTCGTACAGGCGGTGCTTCAGGAAATATTCAAAGCACGGCAATCAAGGCTATAATCCGTCCTCACTCGTGCAGCACATTGGCGGCTTTTACCGCAGCACTTGCCCGGTTTTCCACGCCGAGTTTCACATAGATCTGTTCGAGATGCTTGTTGACGGTGCGGGCGGAGAGGCCGAGAATATCGCCGATATCGCGGTTGGACTTGCCCTTGGCAATCCACAGCAGCACTTCGGATTCGCGCACGGTCAGGCCAAAATGCTGGCGCAAGGTTTCGTCGTTTGCCGCCTTGTCGGCAGCGGTCAGGCGAAACAGGAATTCATCCTGTCCGATAGAGCCCAGAAAGGCCAGTTGCAGCATGGCCCTGCCGTTGTGCCCGCCGTTGTGCCCGCTATTGTGATTGACCAGAAACGGCGTATCACGGGCAAAGCCCGGGCGATCCCTGGCTTCCATCCAGCGGGCAATCGCTCCGGCCACGGTTTCCATTCCGTCATCGCTGCCGGTGGCCGCATTGACCAGGCGGGTTGCCTGCGGCGTGGACCACTGGATGGCACCGGTTGCACGGACCGCCAGCAGGTGGCGGCCTGCGGCATCCAGCGCCACGCGGGCGCTCTGGGCCGAGCGGGCATTGGCCAGATGCACGCGGATGCGGGCGCGCAGCTCATCAATATTGATGGGTTTGGTGAGGTAATCGACCCCGCCGGATTCCAGCGCATGGACCACATGTTCGGTTTCCGTCAGCCCGGTCATGAAAATCACCGGCACCTGCGCGACTCCGGCATTGGCTTTCAGGCGGCGGCACGTCTCAAATCCGTCCATACCGGGCATGATGGCATCCATGAGAACGATATCGGGAGTGATGCGGTCGGCAATGTTGAGGGCAGCCTGTCCGGTCGTGGCAATCAGCACCGAAAAACCGGACTGTTCCAGCGCATCGGTGAGAAAGCCCAGGGCTTCCGGGCTGTCATCGACAATCAGGACGATATTGCGCGGATTTTGCGTTTCAGCCATCGGTTCCTGTTTCCTTTTGCCGGGTCGTCTCGAGATAGCGCATATAGCCTGCCAGATCGAAGGCCTGCACAAAGCCCAGCAGTTTTTGTGTGAACAGGCGGTAGTCGGCTGTTTCTGCCAGTTCGCCCAGTTTGGCCTCTATACCGCGGATATAGCCTATTTCTCCCAGCCGCATCAATTCCTGCACATGGATTGCGTCCGGCAAAACGAGCGGTTGTTGTGGTGCCCTGTCTTGTTCCGTGCTCTCCGGAGGCGTTTCATGCACCCAGGTCAGGCGCAGGTGATGGCCGATCTTGTCGAGCAACTGGCGGATATCGAAGGGTTTGGCAATCGTGTCATTATGGCCGCTGTCGGCATTGGTGGCCATGGGGCCATCGCCGATATTGGCTGACAGCATGATGACAGGGGCTGTCCGGCCCAGTTCGCGCAGCTTTTTCACCAGTTGCCAGCCGTTCATGCCGGGCATGGAAATATCCACAAAGCAGAGATCGGGCTCTGTACCATCGATCAGCATCAGGCATTCGCCGCCATTGCTGGCGGTCAGCACGGTAAAGCCGAGCGGGGAGAGCACTTCACGCATCAGCTCGCGATGATCCTCATTGTCATCCACCACCAGAATGGTCAGGCGCCGGCCGGCATAGGTTTCAATGCGGGTCTGCTCACCCTGCTTGCGTGCGGGCCTTGCAATGGAGGCAAGGCCGATACGGACCTTGAAGATGGAGCCTTCTCCGGGTGTTGACGCCACGGCGATTTCCCCGCCCAGCATGTCGGTCAACAGGCGGGTAATGGTAAGGCCCAGACCCAGGCCGGGCAGAACGGTCACTTCTTCGCCCCCGCCCCGCTGGAAGGGCTCAAAAATATGCGGAAGGTCGGCAGGCGCAATGCCCATGCCGGTGTCGCTGATGGTGAAACTGGCCACCTGATGGCGGTAATCCACCTCAAAGCGGATATGGCCCGCATGGGTGAACTTGATGGCATTGGTCAGGAGATTGACCAGGATCTGGCGCAGGCGCTTCTCGTCGGTGCGCACATGCTGCGGCAGTTGCGGTGAGCGCTGGAATGTGAAGTCCAGCCCTTTGGAGAGCGCCTGCGGCCGCACCATATCAATGATCTGGTCAAGAAAATCATGAATGTTGACCTCGTTGGCATAGACCTGCAAGCGCCCCGTTTCAATTTTGGAAATGTCCAGCAGACCATCGATGAGGCCGGACAAATGTTCGGCGCTGCGTTTGATCACCCTTATGGCCGACTGGCGCGGCTGCGGAATGGTTTCATCCCGTTCCAGAATTTGCGCATAGCCCAGAACAGCATTCAAAGGCGTGCGCAATTCATGGGAAAGGCCAACCACATAGCGGCTTTTGGCGCGGTTGGCGCTTTCGGCCACCTCCTTTGCCTCCTGCAGGGCGGCATCGGTTTTCTTGTGGGCGGCAATTTCCTTCAAAAGAAGCGTGTTCTGGCGCGAGCTTTCCTCTTCGGCCACCACACGGCTGTCATGGGCCAGCACATAGAACCAGCAGGCAATGCCTGCCACAACCGAAAAGACGAAAAACACCACCAGTACCGTGCCATTGATGGTTTCGGCCACTGCAGGGGTTGCCGCAGAGGTCTGGTAGGCGATCATCGCCAGAATGGAGCCGATAAAGCCGATGGCCAGAAGCACGGAAAGACCATAGCGGCCAAGCCGGGTGCCGAGGGTTTCCACCAGATATCCGGGCAGCAGTTTGCGGGCCACGGCTCCGGCCTGCGCTTTGAAGCGGGCTTTTGGCTTGCACATGTCGTGGCAGCGGCTGTCCAGCGTGCAGCACAGGGAGCAGATGGGGGCAGAATAGGCCGGACACCAGGCCATGTCTTCCGGCTCGAACGGATGTTCGCAAATGGAGCAGGTGATGGTGGAGAGCTTGCCCCAGCTCTGGCGCGGCTTGCGGGCCAGATAATATTTGCCTCCGGTGCCCCAGGCGATCAGAGGCGAGGCAATGAAGGCAACGACCATGGCAATGAACGGGCTGAGGGAGGCGACCAAGGATCCGAACAGTTCAAAATGGGCAGCCAGTGCAATCACCGCCGCGATGGTCATGGAACCTGTGCCGACAGGATTGATATCATAGAGATGGGCGCGCTTGAATTCGATACCGGGCGGGGCAAGGCCCAGTTTCTTGTTGACAAACAGGTCTGCGGAAATCGAGCAGAGCCAGGCCATGGCGATGATGGAGAAAATACCCAAGGTTTCGTTCAGCAACTGGTAGATGCCCAGTTCCATCAGCAGCAGGGCAATGGCGACATTGAAAAACAGCCAGACCACCCGGCCGGGATGGGAATGGGTAAGCCGCGAGAAGAAATTCGACCAGGCGAGTGATCCGGCATAGGCATTCATCACATTGATTTTCAGCTGCGAAACCACCACGAAAGCGGCCATCAGCAGGAGAACCGCAGTCTGGTTTGGCAGCATATAGCCAAAGGCCACCACATACATATGGGCCGGATCGGCGGCAACATCGGCGCGCACGCCCTGGCCCAGCGCCAGCACGGCCAGAAACGAGCCGGCCAGAAGCTTGGGTGCGCCGACGACAACCCAGCCGGCACCGGCCAGAAAGATGCCCAGCCTGTGGCGGAACGATTTTTGCCCGTCCGGCGGCAGGAAGCGCAGAAAATCCACCTGCTCGCCGATCTGCGTCATCAGCGCGAGGATCACTGCCGAGGCGGCACCGAACTCCACCATGTTGAAGGACGACCATGTTCCCTTGGGTGCGGGCGTGGATTTCAGCCCCTCGAAGGCGGTCCAGAGATCAAATTTGTGTCCGTCGACAAAGGCGATAAAGATAAACGGCAGGATATTGAGAATGATCCAGAAAGGCTGGGTGATGATCTGGAACCGCGAAATCAGCCGCACACCATGGGTGACCAGGGGAATGACGATCAGCGCGGAAATAATATAGCCGATCCACAGCGGTATGCCGAGTGCCAGTTCCAGTGCGCCGGTCATGATCGAGGCTTCAATGGCAAACAGGATGAAGGTGAAGGAGGCATAGATCAGCGATGTCAGGGTCGAGCCGATATAGCCGAAGGAGGCACCGCGGGTCAGAAGGTCGATATCCACACCGTGGCGGGAGGCATAGCGGCTGATCGGCAGGCCGACCAACAGGATGACAATCGAGGCCACCAGAATAGCGACGACGGCATTGGTGGTGCCGTAGGCGAGCGTGATGGAGCCGCCGATGGCTTCCAGCGCCAGAAAGGAAATGGCCCCGATGGCGGTTTGCGAAATGCGGTCCGAGGAAAATTGCCGGGCCGATTTGGCCGTAAAACGCAGGGCATAGTCTTCCAGCGTCTGGTTTGCCACCCAGCGGTTATAATCCCGCCGGACGGGGATGATGCGTTGTCTTGCTGTCATGCGAGGGACTATAAACCTGACTGTTTTTAAAAACCCCTCCCCAACCCTCCCCACAAGGGGGAGGGGGCGACCCTGCCTGCGTGTTGCTCCTGATGCGTTAAACCGACGTGCGCATTTTAGCTTCGCATTCGTTTACGGATACAGGCGGTTCATCAAGTTAAGCCCTCCCCCTTGTGGGGAGGGTTGGGGAGGGGTCTTGTTGCGTCAGTACTAACACAGAAATTCCAGCGCATTAACAGGGGCGTCTACGTCAAATGACGTAGGTGCGGACCTTTGGCGATGATGCGATGCTTCAGGCTTGAGAAATCGGCGATACAGGGGTTTTGATGCGCAAGGAGTTTCGTCATGCGCTGGAGGATATTTCAGGCCATTGAGGGAATCAGCCTGCGCTTGATGGCAAGGTCTGTGAAGATTTTGAAAGGGAGCGGCTGCTGCCTCTTGCCATAGAGGGGGTTATTGAAATCATTTCGGAAGCCAGCCGTACCGCTCCCGATGAGATCAAGGCAATGCAACCTGATCTTCCCTCGGCTCAAGTCAGGGCTATCGGCAATATGTTGCGCCACGAAGACATATCAACCCTCACCCTCCGCGCCGTAGCGGATGCAGCGGACAAAGGCTTCCTTGATATTCGCAACTTCGGGTTCATAGGTGCCGCCCGGAAAATGCATGGCCCCTTCGGGCTTCAATGCATCTGTGTCTGAAACCCAGTACCAGCCAGTCTCGAAATAAATTGCCTCGCGGTTTTCGTGCAGCAACCGCATCTCGGCAAGGCTGGGTAGCCTCCAGTCGCAATGACCGTTTCTGTCGCATTTTGCCAGCAGGTTCGCGACATGGCCTGCCTTGATCAGTGTGAACAGAAAGGAATCTGCATAATGGCTGAGGTTCACAGGTGCGGTGAACATTGGTACATGTGTCTCCGGCGAAAGCCCGACATGGATCGTGCCATCCGGCATGGGTTGCCTGCGTATGTCCCTCAAGGACTTGTAGCCGGGCAGCATGAAAGCCGGCAGTTCATATGGAGGTTGCGGGTCATTGTCCGGGTCTTGCGGTGTCATATCCCACTCCTTTTCAGGCCAGAACCAGGCTTCCTCTGCTGTCAGGGCTTTATAAACATCCTGCGAAATCGAAACTGCGCAAGCCAATCCTCGCGCACGCCCTGCTTTTCCATTTCTTCGGCCAGAACCCTCTGTTCCTCATAATCCATGCCTTCCATTTCGTCATCCCTGAGCTTCGTTGTCTCAGCCTTACTGCGGCCGACATGCTTCCAGAAGGCTACAAAATCTGCAATTTCCTGACGCCGGATATCAGAAACTGTGAAAATTCTTTGCTTGACGGGTATGTCAGATGCCTTGAATATTTTCTTCATCGGTGGTCCCTGAAAGGGGTTGCCCCAAGCTGCGGTTTCAGGAAAAGCTATCAAGCTTTGCAAAAGAAGCAACAGGCTTTGTCTGCCTTTGTCGCCAAACCGTAGGGCTTGTGCCTGTTACCCGCAAGAATTCGCGGTTGAAATTGGACTTGCTGATAAAGCCTGCGTCAAACATCAGGCGGGTGATATTGTCATCGGAATGTTCCAGCAGACGGCAGGCCTCCTGAATGCGGAAATTGTTGACATAGTGCGAGACGCTGATGCCCTGGGTGCGGTTTATGGCCTGCGAAACTTGCCGGGCAGGTCGCCCCAGCCGACGGGCGAGGCGGGAAAGATTGAGATCGGTGTCCTTATAAAGGGATTTCGTGCGCATCAGTGTGTCGAGGTCTGCGGCCATTGCGCGGTCCTGTTCGGTTGGTTCTGACCCGGACGCCACCGTTTCGGCTGGTGCCTGTTCTTCGGGTTCACTGCTGCTGGAGCCTGCAAATGCGGCGGCGGAGCCAAGCAGCAGCAAGGCGACCACATTCACGGCAGAAATGATGCCTGTAACGTGGTTTCCGCCCATGACGGACATGTCAAAGCTGATGGCAAGATCGGTGAGCGACGACAGGATGAGCGTGATGGCGGTAATGAGCATGGCCCGGTAGGACAGCACCACACCATCAAGCCTTGCAGACACAAGCGCGTCCGGCCCGGCCCTGGCGATCCACAACAATGCGCAGCCATAAATGGAAAAGGTCAGCATGATCAGCGGACCGATCAGCGCGTGACTGGTGACATAGAAGAGGGCCACAAACAAGGCAGGCAGCAGATGAAGGCATTGCACCTTCGCGGTGCGGGCGGGATTGTCCGTCAGACTCTGGAAGGCGACAAAAGCAAGGGCGGCAAGCGCTGTGGCCAGCACCGCCTGTATCGGCATCAGGACCACCAGCCCGTAACCCCAGCGCAGCCCAATGATCATGGATTGCAGCCCATAGAGCAACATCAGGCTGGTAAAAAGCCAACCGGAGAGATCCAGGCGTTCGGTGCTGCGGATCTTCTGGACAGCGAGAATGGCCATCAGCAACGCGACGACAAAAGGCAGGGGTATGAAAAGCATGGTTTGGTTCCTGTTCCTGTGCCCTTGCTATGGACCAGATGGTGATAGCGGTCGTCCCGGATCATGATCAAGGTCTCAAAGCCCGCACAATTTCTCCATCACCTCCCCATGGCCAAACATTGGCCGCAACGCAACGGAGATGATGATGAGACATATACTTTGGGCACTGGCATTGATGGCGGCTCTGCCGGAACTGGCGCTTGCCAGCGAAGACGACCGGGGGCGGGATCTTTCCGCCGTAACCTCGGTGCGCATTACCGGAGACGCAAGCAAGATCAAGCTGACGGCAGGTGATGCGGCCTCCTATGGCATGACCTTGAAGACACAGCGTAAGGGCTGGTTTGATGGCTGGCAGTCCGGCTGGTTTTATGATGATTGCGCCGGTGCCAGCACTGTGAAACTGGAAGGCACCACGCTTGCTGTCGCTATGGTCTCGTCGAACTGGTACAGTCTGAGTGACTGCGTGGTCGATGCGCAGATCAGCGTACCGCAAGGCGTGGACGTCTCTATCGACCAGTCGGCATCCATGCTGCATCTGGAGGGTTCGTTTTCAAACCTCAGGGTCAGCGGCAGCGCGCTGGATGTCTCGCTTGACGGGCATGCCTCAAGGGTCAGCCTCATCGGGTCCGCCATGCGGGCGCGGCTGAGCTACACCCGTCTCGACAATAACGAGCAGGTGGATATTTCCTCCAAGGCCCTGATGGCGGATCTGGAATTCGGGCCAGAGGCGAAGGTCCATTACACGGTGACAGGCGAGGCCAATTTTGTCGACAGTCGCCTGGAAAACCGGCCCGATGGCGGCATCAAGGTGAAGATTGACGGCAGTTTCATACGGGCGACGATCCGCTAGATTTCGGTTGTAAAGCGCTTGATTGCGACGGGCGGATTGGGCAGTGTAAGGTTCCCTGTCCGCTTCGCATTTTTTGGAGATTTTCATGCAGATCAAGGATCAGAAACACCCTCTCGATGTCCATAATTCCGATCTTTCCGGATCAGGCTTTAAACACAGTACCCTGTCCGGCAGCCGCTTTGATGACATCAATCTTTCAGGCTCGACGCTGGATAATGTCAATCTCTCGGGCTGGAAAGTGTCCAATGCCAATATGTCCGGCTGGACGCTGACGGACCTGAACTTCTCCGGTGCCGTGGTGACAGATATCAACATGGCGGGTGCGCGGCTTCACATGGTCAATCTTGCCGGTGTCTCCATCACCGGCTCGCTGATGCAGGGCTTTACCATTGACGGAGTTTCGGTCGAGGCCATGCTGGCGCTTTGGAAAGCAACGCATGAGGCCGGGGCTGAGGAGAAAGTGGCGGACAAGCCGGAATAGGGTGGGGGGCTGTCAGGCCGCTGCCATATTATACAGGCCTTGCAGCTTCTGTTCTCCGCCTTTTGTGGAGACTGCAGCAATACCCAAAAAGATCTGGGCTTCTGCGCTAGCACGTATCTGTATTCCGAAGCTACGCGAGTGAGACAATAACTGCGCTTCACTTTCTGACAGCTTGGCGAGAAAAAATGTATAAATCCCGGAAGCTTCGCGCGCACATCTATTGCTAATGTCTATTCGAATGTCTTCGCCATTCACGACGATTTCGACTAGGCCGAAGGTCATCAACTCGTTCTGTCTGCCCATTGTCTCAACCATCGCGCCGAAAGAAAAGCCGTCCGACTTTGCATATATCAGCAAAACTTTACCATGCCCCCAGAGGGAGTCTCGCTCGCCTCGCACCCACATTGCTTCGGGTTGGATTTCGACGCCCCAAGTTGCTTCCGTCATTCCGTCAGTAACTATATTCAGTGCTCGCAATTTCTCTTCGTCGACATGAGAAATCTGGTCGCCGGGCGTATCCGCCGAGAGTTCTAAGAACTCTGCTGGTATACCCATCTCGATGACATAGCTGGCGATCTTTGCGGATAACCTTTGTGAGTGAATGATGCTGTCAGGAGTAGGATTTTTGAACGAAAATTGATGCACCGCAAACAAGGAACCTTCGTGATGATAGCGGAGTCGCCCGCCGATAAAGATTAGGGTTGCTGCACTGATACATTTTCCTGCGGTAAATTCGCGAGGTATTATCAGCTCATTTGGTTGCTGCGGATTGAGGTTGTAAGTCCCGACCGAGGTTGAAAACCATGCGTCACGAACTAATCTTCCTATACCAATCGCCGCCTCAACGTGCCCTCCGCCAGAGTTGATGTAGACTCCTGTTCTCGGCGGCGGCGCAGCGCGCTCTAGGAATTTTCTAAATCTCTCATCGTCACCTTCATTGATGCGCCCCACCATGTTGATGTTGAAATATCCGCCAAAGAACCTCTCCATTTCAGTCTGCGGTTCGGAATACTCAAAGTTCATCTGCTATCTCTATCCCTGCGACGGATCAATGTTTGATCGTTGTAAGTTAGTGGTAAGGAATTTTGCGCGCAATAGGGGGCGGGCACACCGGGGGAAGCACCTAAAAGTCAGCCGATGTTTATTTTCTGCGCCAAGAGAGGTTGAGAAGTCGCGCACGAGATTGGGTTTGATGGTGAGAGTTGTGTGAATTATCAAGCTCAACCTTCCCCTTTCTCCCCCTGTCGTTACGTCATTTGACGTATACCGCATTGCAGCATCCCGTCGGATAGTCCCCTCACCAACGGTTAACGAAATGTTTCTCTCATAACCGTTGAAGACAATCAGAGGGGTTTTATCACCATGGCACTCAAGTCACATCTGCTCGGCGCGCTGGTCGCGGCAGCACTTTCTTCCACAGCCCTGACGGCAGCGCATGCTGCCGATGACACGATCAAGGTCGGCATCCTGCATTCGCTGTCTGGCACAATGGCGATTTCGGAAACCACATTGAAAGACACGATGCTGTTCCTGATCGAAGAGCAGAACAAGAAGGGCGGCGTTCTGGGCAAGAAGCTGGAAGCCGTTGTTGTTGATCCTGCGTCCGACTGGCCGCTGTTTGCCGAAAAGGCGCGCGAGCTGATCGCGCAGAACAAGGTTGCCGCTGTTTTCGGTTGCTGGACATCATCGTCGCGCAAGTCGGTTCTGCCTGTTTTCAAGGAACTGAACTCCATCCTGTTCTACCCTGTGCAGTATGAAGGTGAAGAATCCGAACGCAATGTGTTCTACACGGGCGCGGCTCCAAACCAGCAGGCTATTCCCGCTGTTGACTATCTCATGGAAAATGAAGGTGTCGAGCGCTGGGTTCTGGAAGGTACGGACTATGTCTATCCGCGCACGACCAACAAGATTCTCGAAGCCTATCTCCTGTCCAAGGGCGTGAAGGCTGAAGATATCATCACCAATTACACGCCGTTCGGCTTCTCCGACTGGCAGACAGAAGTGGCCAAAATCAAGGACTTCGGTTCGGCCGGCAAAAAGACTGCGGTTGTGTCCACCATCAATGGCGATGCCAATGTTCCCTTCTACAAGGAACTCGGCAACCAGGGCATCAAGGCCGAGGATATTCCGGTTGTGGCCTTCTCCGTGGGTGAGGAAGAGCTTGCCGGTCTGGACACGGCTCCGCTCGTCGGCCATCTGGCGGCCTGGAACTATTTCCAGTCGGTTGATACACCTGCCAATGCCGAATTCATCAAGAGCTGGCACGCCTATACCAAGAATGACAAGCGCACCACCAATGATCCGATGGAAGCTACCTATATCGGCTTCAATGCCTGGGTGAAGGCTGTCGAAGCTGCCGGTACAACCGACACAGACAAGGTGCTCGACTCCATCATCGGTGTGTCGGTTCCAAACCTGTCGGGCGGCTATTCCGCTGTCATGCCGAACCACCACATCACCAAGCCTGTCCTGATCGGCGAAATCCAGGCCGACGGCCAGTTTGATATCGTGTCGCAGACCAAGGGTCTGGTTGTCGGTGACGAATGGTCCGACTACCTGCCGGATTCCAAGGATCTGATTTCTGACTGGCGTGCGCCGATGTCCTGTGGCAACTTCAATGTTGCAACAGGCAAGTGCGGCGGCAAGGGTTCCTGATTTCCCGCAAAGCTACCCCGGCTCCAGCTGTTGCGGGCGATCTCCTGTCGCCCGCAACTTTTCATCCCTTCATTTGATTTCAAAGAGAGAGCCCTGCCGATGTTGCGTCTTGTGCAAAGCCTTCTGGTCGCCCTCTGTGTCCTGATCAGCCTGCAGGCAACCGGCGTGCGGGCCTCCGATGATTTGCCGTCCCTTGTCAATGCACTGGGACAGGGCAGTTTTGCCGATGTGGAAAAGGCGATTTCCGCACTTGCCGCCACCGGCGATCCGAAAATCGTGCCAGCCCTTGAGGCCCTCGCCGAAGGCGATCTCTATGTGCGCAAGGCCGACCAGCTCGTGTTCCTGACGCAAAAATCCGGCGACAAGCTGTCGCTCATTGATCCGGTCAGCGGGCAGGTGGTCGGCGAGGAAGACAAGTCCGCCCTTGGCAAGATCAAGGTCAACAACAATTTGCGCCGTATCATTCGCACCGCGCTTGGCGGGTTGACACTTTTGAGCCCCGACAAGGCCGTGCGGCTCACAGCTGCTGAATCCATTCTGAAAGCTCCGTCACCGGAATCGCTGGCAGCCGTTGAGGCGGCGCTGAAAAGCGAGACTGACCCGTCCGTGCGCTCGGTCATGGAGGCTGCCCAGGCCGCTGCCCTTCTGGTGTCGGACCGTCCTGTGGATGAAAAACGGGCCGCACTGGAGGTCATCAAGAAGCGTTCTGCCCGTGAAGCGATCACGCTGCTCAACACAGCCCTTTTGAAGGCAGATGACGCCTTCAGGGGTGATATCCAGGCGGCCATTGCGTCTGTCGAATCCTCGCAATCCTTGTGGAATATCCTGCAGAATGTCTGGTACGGGGTTTCCCTTTCCTCCGTCCTTTTGCTGGCAGCGATTGGTCTGGCCATCACTTTCGGGGTCATGGGCATTATCAATATGGCGCATGGTGAAATGGTCATGCTGGGTGCCTATACGACCTTTGTGGTGCAGGAGGTGATCCGCACCTCCTGGCCGGGCCTGTTTGACTGGTCGCTGGCCATTGCTCTGCCTGCTGCCTTTGTCTTTACAGGTTTTGTCGGCCTGCTCCTGGAGCGGCTGGTGATCCGCCATCTTTATGGACGACCGCTGGAAACCCTTCTGGCCACATGGGGCCTGTCGCTGATCCTGCAACAGGTGGTGCGGTCCGTATTCGGTGCCAACAACCGGGAAGTGGGCAATCCCTCGTGGATGTCCGGTGCGTTTGAACTGGGCGGGCTGACCATTACACTCAACCGCATGTGGATCATTGTGTTTTCGATCTCGGTGTTCTTTGCGCTCCTGGTATTGCTCAAGCGCTCCCGCTTCGGTTTGCAGATGCGGGCTGTGACCCAGAACCGGCGCATGGCGTCATCCATGGGCATTCGCACCCCCTGGGTCGATGCGCTGACCTTTGCGCTGGGCTCCGGCATTGCAGGCATTGCCGGTGTGGCGCTCAGCCAGATTGACAATGTCTCCCCCAATCTCGGCCAAAGCTACATTATCGACAGTTTCATGGTGGTGGTGTTCGGCGGTGTCGGCAATCTCTGGGGAACGCTGGTCGGTGCGCTGTCGCTGGGAATCGTCAATAAATTTCTGGAGCCCTATGCCGGGGCGGTTCTCGGCAAGATCCTCGTGCTGGTGCTGATCATCCTGTTTATCCAGAAGCGGCCGCGCGGTTTGTTTGCTCTCAAAGGTCGGGCGGTGGAAGCATGATGACGCTGTATTTTTTCAAGTCCCTGGACCGGTCCGTTGCCATTACAGCGGCTCTTCTGGTCGCGGTTGCGGTTCTGGTGCCTTTCTTCAATCTGGCTTTTCCCGAAACCAGCGCGTTGCATATTCCAACCTATATGGTGCAGCTTGTCGGCAAATATCTCACCTATGCATTGCTGGCGCTGGCGCTGGATCTGGTCTGGGGCTTTTGCGGCATCCTGTCCCTCGGCCATGCGGCTTTCTTTGCCATCGGTGGCTATGCCATGGGCATGTATCTGATGCGCCAGATCGGTTCGCGCGGCTCCTATGGCAACCCGATCCTGCCGGATTTCATGGTGTTTTTGAACTGGAAGGAACTGCCGTGGTTCTGGTACGGATTTGACCAGTTCTGGTTTGCCTGTGTGATGGTGGTGCTGGCACCGGGCCTTCTGGCCTTTGTGTTCGGCTGGTTTGCCTTCCGGTCCCGCGTCAACGGCGTCTATCTGTCCATCATCACGCAAGCCATGACCTATGCCCTGCTTCTGGCATTTTTCCGCAATGACATGGGTTTTGGCGGTAACAACGGCCTGACGGATTTCAAGGACATTATCGGCTATGATATCTCTGCCGGATCAACACGGTCTGTCATCTTTGCGCTGTCGGCACTGGCGGTTGCGGGTGCGCTGCTGCTGTCCTCGGCCATTGTGCGTTCCAAGTTCGGCAAGGTGCTGGTCGGCGTGCGCGATGCGGAAAGCCGCACCCGGTTTCTGGGCTACCGCGTGGAAAACTACAAACTGTTTGTCTGGACAGTTTCGGCCATTATGGCAGGCATTGCCGGTGCGCTCTATGTTCCGCAGGTGGGTATTATCAACCCTTCGGAATTTGAGCCTGCCAATTCCATCGAGGCGGTGATCTGGGTAGCGGTCGGCGGTCGCGGAACATTGATCGGTGCCATTATCGGGGCTATCGGTGTCAATTTCGGCAAGTCCTGGTTCACGGCGGCCATGCCGGATATCTGGCTGTTTGCGCTCGGTGCGCTGTTCATTGTGGTCACCCTGTTCCTGCCCAAGGGTATTGTGGGAACGGTGAAGCAGTATTTTGCCACGCGCAAGGAATATTCCGATGCAGCCGTTGCCGAGAGCAAGCGTGCCGATGACAAGATCGCTGCCAGTGCCAAGGCGGATTCAGATGCCGGACCTTCCAACCCCCAGCCAGCGGTGTGAACCATGAGCGAAAAACTTTCCTCAAGCCTGCTTTATCTCGATGGCGTGTCGGTGTCTTTCGACGGGTTCAAAGCACTGAATTCCTTGTCCTTTGTGGTGGAGCCGGGCGAATTGCGCGCCATTATCGGGCCAAACGGGGCCGGCAAGACCACGATGATGGATATTATCACCGGCAAGACGCGGCCTGACAGCGGCGATGTGTTTTTTGACGGCACAATTGATCTGACCAGGAAGGACGAGGCCGAGATTGCCCAACTGGGCATAGGGCGCAAATTCCAGAAACCGACCGTCTTTGAAAGCCACACTGTGTGGGACAATCTGGAGCTGGCGCTCAATCGCAGCCGGACCGTATTTGGCACCCTGTTTTACCGGCTGTCGGCAGAGGACAGGACACGCATTGAAGAGATCCTTGAAACCGTGCGCATGACAGTGCGCAAGGACGATCTGGCCGGATCCTTGTCGCACGGGCAGAAGCAATGGCTTGAAATTGGCATGCTGCTGGCGCAGGAGCCCAAATTGCTTCTGGTAGATGAGCCGGTAGCCGGCATGACGGATGCGGAAACCGCTGAAACCGCCGTGCTGCTGAAAGAAATCGCCAGGACACGTTCTGTTGTGGTGATCGAGCATGACATGGGGTTCATTCGCGAGCTGGGCGTAAAGGTGACATGCCTTGCCGAAGGTTCGGTTCTGGCTGAAGGTTCGATTGATTTTGTCAGTGCAGACCCGAAGGTCATCGAAAATTATCTCGGGCGTTAGGAACGACGATGCTGAAAGTTGAAAACGCTAATCTTCATTATGGTGCGGCCCAGGCGCTGCGGGGCATTTCGCTGAAAGCCGAAATGGGCAAGATCACCTGTGTGCTCGGGCGCAACGGTGTCGGCAAATCCTCTTTGTTGCGCGCCGTAACCGGCCAGCATGCGCTCAGTGCCGGCAGCGTGACCTTCAACGATGTGGTGCTGAACGGATTGCCGCCTTATGCCCGTGCCAAACAGGGTATCGGCTATGTGCCGCAGGGGCGGGAGATTTTTCCGTTGCTGACAGTGAAGGAAAACCTGGAATCCGGCTATGCGCCGCTCAAGCGACAGGACCGGTTTATCCCCGATGATGTCTACAGCCTGTTCCCCATTCTGGAATCCATGACCGGGCGTCGCGGCGGCGATCTTTCCGGCGGGCAACAGCAGCAACTGGCCATAGGCCGGGCAATCGTGACACGGCCGAAAATTCTGGTTCTGGACGAGCCAACCGAAGGCATCCAGCCCTCCATCATCAAGGATATCGGCCGGGCGATCAAATATCTGCGCGATTCGACCGGCATGGCGATCCTGCTGGTGGAGCAATATCTGGATTTCTGCCGCGAACTGGCCGATTACGTCTATATTATGGACCGCGGCGAAATTGTGCATGAAGGGCTTGCAGAAACGCTGGACACGGCGGAAGCCAGACGGCATCTTACAGTGTAGTCTGGCTGGAAAGCGTGAAGATGGGCTGCAAATGCCGATGTTTGCGCTTCCGGTGCTCACGTACCTGAATGTACGCTGCGCTCCGGTTCTCAACATCACCATTTTCGCCTCATCTTGACGCTTTCGAGACCAGACTACGCCTCCCGCCAATTCGAAAGAGCATCATGTCAGTCCCGCAATCCACCATCGTCCATCAGCGTGCCAAGGGTGCGGGTCGGCTTGTGGCCAAGCCGCTTGACGGGCGAACACGTCTGGCAGAATTCTATCAGGAGGGATGTGCCAAGATCCGCCTGCCGGATACATTTACCCCGCATATGGAAGCCGTCCTGATCAATACATCGGGCGGATTGACCGGCGGTGACCGGATTTCGTGGCAGGTGGATGCCGGTGAGCGCACACATGTCACCGTGACCACGCAGGCCTGTGAAAAGGTGTACAAGTCTTCCGGCGGCGTGGCCGAGGTTACCACGCGGCTCAATGTGGAGGCCGGAGCGACGCTGCACTGGCTGCCACAGGAAACCATCCTGTTTGACAATGCGTGGATTTCGCGGCGTCTGGATGTGGATCTGGCCGCCGATGCGACGTTTCTGGGGCTGGAGGCCGTTTTGCTCGGGCGTCGTGCCATGGGCGAGGCGGTGGAAACCGGCCTGTTCCGCGATCGCTGGCGGGTGCGGCGCGACGGCCATCTGATCCATGCCGAAGAGGCGCGGCTGGGGCCGGATGTCTCCCGGACCGGGCAGAACGCGGCATGCCTTGATGGCGGCGTTGCCTTTGCAACCCTGCTTTATTGCGGGCCAGATTGCGAGCTTCTGCTGCCCAAAATCCGGGCAGTGACCGGCGGTTGCACCGCCGGAGCAAGCCATTGGCAGAACAAGCTGATTGTGCGCTGTGTCGCGCCGGATGGCATGGGTTTGAGAAAAATGCTGATCCCGGTGATTTCGCTCTTGCGAAATGGCGAGACAATGCCAAAAGTGTGGAACCTTTGATATGTTGTTGCTGAAGAGTGGAACCCTGCAATGAACCTGAGCCCTCGTGAAAAAGACAAGCTGCTGATTTCGATGGCTGCGATGGTTGCCCGCCGCCGCCTTGAGCGCGGCGTGAAGCTGAATTATCCAGAAGCCATAGCCCTGATTTCCGATTTTGTGGTGGAAGGTGCGCGCGACGGGCGCCCTGTTGCCGATCTGATGGAGGCGGGCGCACATGTCCTTTCCCGCGATCAGGTGATGGAAGGCATTGCCGAAATGATCCACGATGTGCAGGTGGAAGCCACATTCCCGGACGGCACCAAGCTTGTCACCGTTCACGAACCCATTCGCTGAGGACAGAGCCATGATTCCAGGCCAGATCATAACAGTTGCAGGCGAGATTGAACTGAATTCCGGCTTGCCGACTGTCACCATCGAAGTGTCGAATACGGGTGACCGTCCGGTGCAGGTGGGCAGCCACTATCATTTCGGCGAGGCCAATGCCGGTCTTGTTTTCGACCGGGCCAAGGCACGCGGCATGCGGCTCGACATTCCCGCAGGGACTGCGGTGCGGTTTGAGCCGGGGCAGACCCGCGAGGTGACATTGATCCCGATACAGGGAAAACGCGAGGTCTACGGGTTCAGGCAGGAGATTATGGGTGCGCTGTGAGAGACGTTTTCCAGGAGAACGCGGCTTTGGGAGAATGGAATGAACAAGACATATGTGGCGCTTTTGATCCTGTCGCTTGCCGGTTTTACGGCAAGTGCGTGTCTGGCGCAGGCGCAGGAGACAGCGCCGGACTGCAAGAATGTTGACAATCTCGATCAGGCCAGCATCAACGAATGCACCTATCTGGAATTTGAGGCGGCAGACAAGGAGCTGAATGCGGTCTACAAGAAAGCCAGGGCGCTGATGCAGTCCTGGGACGAGCTTGAAGAGGTTGACAGGCGCGGTGCCGTGAAGGCCATGACCGAAGGTCAGCGCGGCTGGGTGGCCTATCGCGACGGCTATTGTACGGCTTACGGGTTTCAGGCGCATGGCGGCTCTCTGGAGCCTGATCTGGTGTACGGCTGCAAGAGAGATGTTACCAGGGCACGGGTGAAGGAATTGCAGACATTGCTGGATTGATGCAAGCGGGTGTCAGGCGGGCTGATGGGAGTGGAAGCATGAATTCGTCAAGAGTGAGTGTCAAAAGGCAAATTACATTGCCTGCCGATATCCGCAGAAGCCTTGGCCTTCGCTCCGGAGACCGGGTTGATTATATCCGCAATGCCGAAGGAAAGATTGAGTTAAAGCCAAGAATTGGTACGCTCGGTGAACTCAGGGGCATATTGCGGTCCGAAAGCCTTCTGGATGCCAAGACTATTGATGAATGGGTTGACGAAGCCAGAATGACAAGAGGCGGATCTTAAGTATGATTGGCATTGATACCAACATCTTGCTCCGATGGCTTTACGACGGTTCTTTTTCGCAGGATTCGCAAGAGCAGGCCGTGCTGGTATCGAACCTGCTGATGAAAAGTGACGAGGTTTTTTACATCAATCACATCGTTCTTGTTGAGACGATCTGGATATTGTTGCGGAAATTGAAACTGGGTCGTGCCGTTGTGGCCGATGGTGTTGAGAGATTGACAGGCTTGTCTAATGTCGAGATTGAAAACCGCGACATTGTTGAGCGGGCATTGGCATCTTTTTTGCGTTATCCGGGTGATTTCACTGATCATCTGATCGGCGAGATAAATGCTGCAGCCCATTGCGAAACTACATTTACATTTGACCGCGCTGCGGCAAGGTCGCCAAAGTTCTCCGAACTTCAAAAAGGGTATTGATCCATGTCGTTCAAAATGTCTCGCGCCGCCTATGCCGGCATGTTTGGCCCAACAACCGGGGACAAGGTCCGGCTGGCGGATACCGAGCTGTTTATCGAGGTGGAGAAAGATTACACCACCTATGGCGACGAGGTGAAATTCGGCGGTGGCAAGGTTATCCGTGATGGCATGGGCCAGAGCCAGGTGACACGGGCTGACGGCGCTGTTGACACGGTTCTGACCAATGCGCTGATCGTGGATCACTGGGGCATTGTCAAAGCCGATATTGGCCTGAAAGACGGTCGCATTGTCGGCATCGGCAAGGCCGGCAATCCCGACACGCAGCCGGATGTGACGATTATCGTCGGGCCTGGCACCGAGATCATTGCCGCCGAAGGCAAGATTGTCACCGCCGGCGGCATGGACAGCCATATCCATTTCATCTGCCCGCAGCAGATCGAAGAAGCGCTGATGAGCGGGCTGACCACCATGCTGGGCGGCGGCACCGGCCCGGCGCATGGCACGCTGGCCACAACCTGCACGCCCGGCCCCTGGCATATTGCCCGGATGATCGAGGCGGCGGACGCCTTTCCGATGAATCTCGCCTTTGCCGGCAAGGGCAATGCCTCGCTGCCAGCCGCGCTGGTGGAAATGGTTTTGGGCGGGGCATCCTCGCTGAAACTGCATGAGGACTGGGGCACAACACCTGCGGCCATTGATTGCTGCCTGTCTGTGGCGGATGATTATGATGTGCAGGTGATGATCCATACAGACACGCTGAACGAGAGCGGCTTTGTGGAGGATTCGATTGCCGCGCTGAAAGGCCGGACCATCCACGCCTTCCATACCGAAGGGGCAGGCGGCGGCCATGCACCGGATATTATCCGCATCTGCGGCCAGTCGAATGTCATTCCCTCCTCCACCAATCCGACCCGGCCCTACACGGTCAACACCATTGCCGAACATCTGGACATGCTGATGGTATGCCACCACCTGTCCGCCTCCATACCGGAAGATATTGCCTTTGCCGAAAGCCGCATCCGCAAGGAAACCATTGCCGCGGAAGACATCCTGCATGATATCGGTGCGTTCTCTATCATCTCCTCCGACAGCCAGGCCATGGGGCGTGTGGGCGAAGTGGCCATCCGCACCTGGCAGACAGCCGACAAGATGAAGCGCCAGCGCGGGCGGCTGCCATCGGAAACCGGCGACAATGACAATATGCGGGTGAAGCGTTACATTGCCAAATACACGATCAACCCGGCCATTGCCCATGGTCTTTCCAGCCATATCGGCTCTGTTGAGGTTGGCAAGCGTGCGGATCTGGTTATGTGGTCACCGGCATTTTTCGGGGTAAAGCCGGATATGGTGCTTCTGGGTGGCACGATTGCGGCAGCGCCGATGGGGGATCCGAATGCGTCTATTCCCACGCCGCAGCCGGTGCATTACCGGCCGATGTTTGGCGCGTTCGGCAAGAGCCTGACCAATTCATCGGTAACATTCGTATCCCAGGCGGCACTTGACAACGGGTTGCGCTCCCGGCTTGGAACGGCCAAGGACATGCTGGCGGTGAAAAATACCCGCGGCGGCATTTCCAAGGCCTCGATGATTCACAACAGCCTGACACCGGAGATTTCTGTTGATCCGGAAACCTATGAGGTGCGGGCCGACGGTGAGTTGCTCACCTGCCAGCCGGCAACCGTGCTGCCGATGGCACAGCGCTATTTCCTGTTTTAGAGCATGATGTCTCTGACTGGAACCCATTCTGTTGGCTCAAGCGGCGGGAAATGGTGTGTCGGGTGGCGCGTGTCGTAGCAGGACGCATACGGCCAGGCCACCCGGCGCAACAGTTACCCCGCTTCAGCCAACCCTTCGGGCGACAGGAATTTTCACGATCATCTTCGGCTTTTGTCTCGACCATACGTCTTTGTATGTCCATTCGCCAAAAGCCTTGATCCTCGTAAAAAATTCCTTGTCGCAGAATGATTCCATTGAGAGACATCATGCTCTAAAGCGCCGGTTTTGCCGCGAATTTTTTGACCAGAAATGCCTGGGCCGGGATTTCTATCAGCCTGTTGGTCAGCGTTGCGACCGGAAAAACCAGAACGAGGCTTAATATCTGCGTCCAGGGCATCGGCAGGCCAGAAAATATATGGCTGGCGACGCTGAGAACCGGAATATGGAAGAGATAGAGCGAGAAGCTGATCTGCCCCAGAAAGCGAACGGGTTTCAGACCCAGCACAAGGGCAGAGACCCTGTTTTCGATGGCGGTGCAGTAGAGAATCAGGCCGCAGGTGACAGCGCTTCCGAGGCTGAAGACATCTTCCGTCCGGGTGAAATCCCGCCGCGCAAAGAAGAAGCCCAGCAATGCCAAAGTGAGAAGGCCCATGGCGAGGCCGCCCCGTTGTGGCGTCCATCCCCGCCTGTAGCAATAGCCTGCACCGGCACCGGCAACGAAAAACGCCAGTTTTGATGTCAGCAGGATGCCTGGACCCGGCAG
Source organism: Rhizobiaceae bacterium (assembly GCA_965247225.1). Lineage (GTDB taxonomy): Bacteria > Pseudomonadota > Alphaproteobacteria > Rhizobiales > Rhizobiaceae > CBDFGT01. The sequence goes on from CBDFGT010000029.1 coordinate 272,836, forward strand.
GCCGTAAAGGGAAAAAATACAGATGAAACCCGCCGTGGCGATGGCGATGATCTGCCATTTCTGCGGATTTCTGGCAAAGAACCACAGAGCCAGGAAGAAAATGTAGAACTGGATTTCCGGGCTGATAGACCAGAACACGCCGGTGGAACCGACCATGGCGACATGCCGGATGATCTGCCCGAGGCCCTCTACGGGATAGAACGGGCTCCAGCCCGGAACGGCCGTCAGGATAATGGTGACGCCAACAGCGACTATGTAGGCAGGATAAATGCGGGCGAAGCGATGAACCAGATAGGTGCGGACATTGTGACGGTTCATGGGCCTGTCACTGTAGAGATAGGCCATGAGAAAGCCGCTGAGTGCAAAGAACAGGCAGACGGCTTCGGACCCGGCCGCGATCAGCGGAAGTGACGGCATGTCAAACATGATGGCCCAATGGACATAGACGACCATCAGCGCACACAGGCCACGTAATCCGTCGAGACTGGGAAAATATTTCTTTGGATCAGGGGCGGTCATGTCTTTACCTTGCTGTTTCGGACAGGCTCTACCATGAAGGTGTGTTGATTGTTTTAATGCAGGGCCTTCGAGCGGGTTCATGCTTGATGCCGGGTTATAAGTGGACATGAAACCAGCACGCTATTGCGTTTTTGCATAACTGCCATGCGAAAACCGATTTCATGCCTTTTTATGCTGCATTGCAGATGGGATTCGGGCATAATGATAGCTCATGCTGGCATGTTTGATCCTCCCAAGAGACCATGCCAAGGATCCGTAAAATCAGGAGTATACAATGCTCAACAGACAGGTTCCCTCTGTTACCTTCAAGACCCGTGTTCGTGATGAATCCATTGAAGGCCCAAATCCATATCGCTGGCAGGATGTTACATCCGACGATTATTTCGCGAACAAGCGGGTTATCCTGTTTTCGCTGCCCGGTGCCTTTACGCCGACATGCTCGACCTTCCAGCTGCCGGATTTTGAAAAACTGGCTCCCGCCTTCAGGGATCAGGGTATTGACGAAATCTATTGCATCTCCGTCAATGACGCTTTCGTCATGAATGCCTGGGGCAAGGGCCAGAACCTTGAGAACGTAAAGCTTATCCCGGATGGTTCCGGTGAGTTCACCCGCAAGATGGGCATGCTCGTTTGCAAGGACAATCTTGGTTTTGGCATGCGTTCGTGGCGCTATGCCGCTGTGATCAACAATGGTCTGGTTGAAGAATGGTTTGAAGAGCCGGGCTTCAGCGACAATTGCGACAGTGATCCCTATGGCGTTTCTGCTCCGCAGAATATTCTGGAAACATTGAAGTCCGTTCGTATCGCGGCCTGATCTCGTCCATTGTTCAAAGCCCCGGTTTTAAACGACCGGGGCTTTTGCATGTGCGGTATACGGCATTTACCGGTCTTGTATATGTGGCAGGATTTCTGCATTATCATTGCTGATGAACAGGAAATACAGCATGCGCCGCGCCATTTCGACAGTCTCAAACTCCGGCCAGGTGCCCACCGATCTTGTGGTTCTGGCGCATGATGAACGGCATTTGCGGCGCAAGCTTTTGCACCTGAAAACCGGAGAAATGGTCATGCTGGATCTGAAAGAGGCGATCATGCTGGCCGATGGTGATGTGCTGGTGCTGGATGATGGCGGCCTGGTCGGTGTGGTGGCCGCACCCGAGCCGCTGCTGCGGATCAAAGGCAGGGACGGGCGGCATTTTGCCGAACTCTGCTGGCATCTGGGCAACAGGCACCTGCCGGCCGAGATCGGGGCTGATTACATTCTGATCCGGCGTGATCATGTCATCAGGGATATGCTTTTCGGGCTTGGAGCCCATGTGCAGGAGACGGAGGAACCGTTTCATCCGGTGCGCGGTGCCTATCACGGAACAGGTCATCACGGGCATGATCATGGCTGAGAGCATCAACAGCCTTTCCCTGATGCGGCTGATGACCTGGCTTTCTCCGTCCTTTCCCGTGGGAGCCTTTTCCTATTCCGGCGGTCTGGAACAGGCCATTGCTGATGGCTATGTGCAGGATGAAACCAGTCTTTCCGCCTGGCTGACAAGCCTCGCAGAGCACGGAACCTTGTGGAATGATGCCGTGCTCTGTGCCATTGCGCATCGCATGTATCATAGTGCGGCGGCATGTGAGGATATCTGTGACCTGGCGGAAGCGCTGGCGGGAAGTGCAGAACGTCACCAGGAACAGATGCTGCTGGGGCAGGCGTTTATCAGCGCAGCTTCCAGCTGGGTTTCCAGCGAGATGTTGCCGCAACGTTCCAAAATAGCCTATCCCGTTGCGGTCGGGCTGGTGGCTGCAGGCCGGACCATTGCCTGTGAGGCCTGTATCGTTGCCTATCTTCATGCGGCCATCAACCAGCTTGTGTCCGTGTCGATTCGCTGCGGGATTATCGGGCAGGTGCGCGGTGTAGCCATCATCGCCGCATTGGAACCTGTCGTGCTTGCGTCCGCCGGAAGGGCCGTTATTGCCGGGCCCGAAGATCTCGGGTCGTCCGGCTTTATGGCAGATGTCTGTACGCTGCGGCACGAGACATTGACGACACGGCTGTTCCGCTCATGATGATGCGCCTTTCACCTTCTTGTTTTCCGGGTTTGAACATGTCCCCTTGCGCAACCTAACATTACTGGAGTTTTGTCATGACATCACGAAACGGACCTTTGCGGGTGGGCATTGGCGGCCCGGTCGGTTCCGGCAAGACGGCCCTGACCGACAGGCTGTGCAAGGCCATGCGGGATGAATTTTCCGTCGCTGTCGTCACCAATGATATTTATACGAAGGAAGATGCCGAAGCGCTGGTGCGCATGCAGGCGCTTCCTTCAGACCGGATTATCGGCGTGGAAACAGGAGGGTGTCCGCATACGGCGATCCGTGAGGATGCGACTATCAACCTGCAGGCGATTGCGGACCTGAATGAACGGTTTCCGGATCTGGATGTGGTGTTTATTGAATCCGGCGGGGATAATCTCGCAGCCACCTTCTCTCCGGATCTGGCGGATATTACGCTCTATGTGATTTCCGTATGTCAGGGCGAGGAAATTCCGCGCAAAGGAGGCCCGGGGATAACCCGGTCGGATATGCTGGTGATCAACAAGATGGATCTGGCCCCGTATGTGGGAGCTGATCTCGATGTCATGAAAAAGGATGCAACCCGTATGCGAGCGGAAAAGCCGTTTGTGTTTTCCGACATGAAACGGGGAGCAGGTGTTGATGATATCGTGGCGTTTCTGCGTCTGAACGGCGGCCTGTAATACCGGCCACAGGGTCAAAATCCACCTCTGCAAGGGTTATACCGGAGCCTATGCAGGTTTGTATTACTCTGCAGCCAAAGGCGGCAAGGCAATGACGTTGCCTTGTCGCCTTTCTTCCGGCTGTGATCCCTTGCTGCCTGCTCCCCCTTCAAGCGCCTGCAGGCGCTCTTCAAGCGTCGAGATGGACTGGCTGTTCTCCGTGACAATCCGTGTCAGCACATCAGGCTCCAGAACGTCCGGGTCCGGCTCCTTGCGACCGACGATGCGCCCGAAAATCCAGCCCAGGAGATGCGAAAGATCATCCATGATCAGGAAGAAGGCCGGAACGACAACCAGACTCAAAACCGTTGAAACGATAATGCCGCCGATGACGGCAATGGCCATGGGGGCGCGGAACGAGCCACCTTCGCCAACGCCCAGTGCCGAGGGCAACATGCCGGCCGCCATGGCGATGGAGGTCATGATGATGGGCCTTGCCCGCTTGCGGCCGGCCTCCATCATGGCTTCAGTACGTTTCATGCCCTTGTGCATCATTTCAACGGCAAAATCGACCAGAAGAATGGCATTCTTGGTGACAATGCCCATCAGCATCAGCATGCCAATCAATACCGGCATGGAGAGCGCATTGTTGGTAATGATAAGGCCCACAGCAACACCACCGATGGCCAGTGGCAGGGAAAACAGGATTGTGAAGGGCTGGATGACATCCCTGAACAAGAGGATCAGAACGACCAGAACCAGAAGCAGGCCCAAAAGCATGGCATTGCCAAAGCTGGCTACCATTTCATTTTGAACTTTCGCATCGCCGGATTCCAGGAATTTCACGCTTGGAGGCAGTTGCGTTGCCCTGACAATTTCCTTGAAGCGGTCCGTTGCCGTGTTCAGGACAACACCGGGCGGCAGGTCGGCTCCGATCGTGACGAAACGGTTACGATCATTGCGCTTTATGGAACTTGCGCCTTCTGAAAACTCCACATCCGCTACGGTGGAAAGCGGAACTGTCGCGCCTGTCGAGGTGCGGATCTGCAGCGCCTTCAAAGCGGCGAGATCTGTGCGGGTTTGTGTGTCCAGCATGACCCTGATAGGGATCAGGCGTCCATCGAGAGAAATTTTTGAAAGGGCCGCATCGGTGTCGCCAATGGTGGCAACGCGCACAACTTCTGAAATCTGCTGCACGGTGATGCCGAGACGGGCAATCTGCTCTGTGCGCGGGGTAATGCGCAATTCAGGTCGTGGCAAGGCACCTTCGGCAGATACATTGGCCAGGAGCGGATCAGCCCTCAGCCGGGCCTCGAGGATTGCGACCGCATCATTCAGCTCGTCCTCATTGTTGGACAGGAACCGGAAGGAGAGATCCCTTTCGCCGCGGTCATTCAGCTTCAGTATGCGAATATCCGGAATATCGTGCAGTCTGGACAGAACCGTTGTCTCGATCTGTGACTGCGGGATAACCCGGCCCCTTTCGGGAACTTTTGGCAGATAGGGGCCGACAAGCGGGATGGACCCTGCAACCTTGTTCACAAGGGTTTTTACGAGGGAATGTTCGATACGGTCCAGCACGAGTGTCACCGAGGCGCGACGCAGTTCGAGATCACCCTTTGGGGAGGCTCCGCCGAGAATGAAAACATCCTTCACGCCGTCTACAGCGTGTACGCGGTCATAAATCTGTGCTGTGACCCTGTTGGTATCATCCAGCGATGCATTGGGCGGCAATTCGATGGACAGGCTGATGCGAGAGGCATCATCCGGCGGCAGGAAACTTCCCGGCACCTGCATCAGCAGGTAAACCGAGCCAACAAGGAAAAGCACGGCAATGACGAGCGTCGGCACCCCGTGAAAGCGCATGGCGGCGCGGATCAGGCGCGTATAAAAGCGCATCAGCGGTCCATCATGATCTGTATGGTCAGGAACCGTGTCGGTAGAACGCATCAGATAGGCGGCCATCATCGGCGTGATCAGCCGTGCGACCATGAGCGAGAAAAACACCGAAAAGGCCACGGTCAGGCCGAACTGCACGAAATATTGCCCCGGAATGCCGGGCATGAAGGATACAGGCACAAATACGGCAATAATGGTGAAGGTTGTGGCTATCACCGCCAGTCCGATTTCATCTGCGGCCTCAATGGCGGCACGGTAGGGGGATTTTCCCATCTTGATATGCCGGGCAATATTCTCGATTTCCACGATGGCATCATCAACCAGAATACCTGTTGCCAGCGTCAGGGCGAGGAAGCTCACAAGGTTGAGAGAGAAGCCGAGCATATCCATGACCCAGAATGTGGGAATGGCAGACAGAGGCAACGCGATTGCAGAAATCAGCGTGGCGCGCCAGTTTCTCAGGAAGAGGAAAACAACAATGACGGCGAGGACGGCACCTTCCAGCAGCGTATGAATGGCAGCCTCATAATTGCCATAGGTGAAATAGACAGAGTCGTCTATCATCTGGATTGCGACATCGGGATGTTCTGCCCGCACCCTGTCGAGCGCTGCCGAAACCGTTTCTGCAACCGTAACCTCACTGGCACCCTTGGAGCGGAACACGGCAAAGGAAACAACCGGATTATTGTTGAAAGTGGAAAAGGAGCGTGGCTCCTCATATGTATCTTTAACGCTCCCGATATCGGCCAATTTAACAAACCGTCCATTGGGAAGCGTTATGGTGGTCTGCTGCAACTGGGCGACGGAACGGGCATCGCCCAGTGTGCGAATGGCCTGTTCGCTGCCTGCAATCTGCCCACGACCGGAACCGGTGTCGGAATTCGTCAGCCGCAATTGCTGGTTCACATCGGCAGCCGTAATGCCAAGCGACTGCATCCTGACCGGATCAAGCTCTATGCGCACTTCACGGTCAGCACCGCCAAAGCGGTCAATCTTGCCGATTCCGGGTTCGCCCTGCAGCGCCCGCTTGATCGTGTCATCGACAAACCACGACAGTTCCTCAAGGTTCATGTTTGGCGAGGAAACAGCAAAGCTCTGGATGGCCTGGCCCTCAACATCAATTTTCGTAACCACAGGGGCATTGATCGATGCGGGCAGATCGCTGCGGATGCGGTCGATTGCATCCTTGACATCCTGAAGTGCCTGGGCGGTCGGGGTCTCGATCTTGAACATCACGGCTGTGGTGGAATTGCCGTCAGTGACTGTCGAGGTGATTTCATCGACACCGGTGATACCTGCCACCGCATCTTCGATTTCCTTGGTAACCTGCATTTCCATTTCTGCAGGCGCAGCACCGCTCTGTGTCACGGAAACCGCCACCAGCGGCACATCAATATTGGGGAATCTGGTGATGGGCAGCCTGTCGAATGACTGGATGCCAACATACATCAGCAGGAAAAAGGCCAGCAAGGGCGCTATCGGATTTTTGATGGACCAGGCTGAAAAATTCATCGTATCCGTTCCCTCAGTTCGACGCGGCTTCGAGGCTCTTGACAGGCGTTATCCTGTCCCCGTCGCGCACATAGGCACCGGCCTTGGCAACAACGATGTCCCCGACCTCCAGGCCGGAGGCAATCTCCACAAATTCACCATCCTGAATGCCCGTGGTCACCTCGATAATCCTGACATTGTCGTTCACAACCTTTCGCACAAAGGATTTGCCTTTTGTCGTTGTGACCGATGTGACGGGCAGGCTCGGGCCGGTTTTTGTGGCAACGGCAATTTCGGCGCTTGCAAACATTCCGGTACGGGCTTTTTCCGGATTGGCAATGCTGATCAGTACGCTACCCAGCCGGGTTGTCGCATTGACCGTCGGTTCAATGCGGCGAACCGTTCCGTCCAGCACGACACCATCACCGACAATATTGATTGCCACTTTCTGACCGGTTGCGAGCTTTAAAAGCTCACTTTCAGCCACGTCGGCCTTCAATTCGATCTTTCCGTCACGGATCATCGTAAAAAGCGGCGTTCCGGCACCGCTGGCTATCGCACCAATTTTGGCGCTGCGTGCTGACACGATTCCGGAAACCGGTGCCTTGACCCCGGTTCGTGCAAGACGCAGATCGATATCATCCATCTGGGACTGGATGACTTTCAGGTCGGCGTCGTTGACAGGAATGCCCTGTCTGGCGGAATTCAGCCGTGCAACAGCCGCGTCGGCTGCAGCTTGTGCCTGCTCCAGTTTGGCGGCGGGTATCGTGCCCCTGTCAGCCAGTGTTATGGAACGGTCCCTCTGGCGAATGGCCTCATCGGCATTCGCCCGGGCTTCGGCAAGCTGTGCCAGTGCCTGGGCGCGTGCGGCCTCCAGCTTGGCCCTGTTCGCCTCCAGCTGGCTTTTCTGGAGCAGCAATGTATCGTCGGACAGCACAGCCAGAACAGCACCTGAGGCCACAGTATCACCAATATCTGCGTTCAATGCCTTGATCGACAGACCTTCAACCTGTGGCTGGACGTAGACTTCCTCAACCGCCTGAACAGTGCCGGTCACCAAAACCCTGTCAACCAATGTCTTGCTGACCACATCTGTAACAATAATGGATGGGGCCCTGATTTCGCCAGGGGTTGCTGCCGGTGCATCTTCGGCGTTCAAGTGCGCAATGGCTGTTCCGGTGAGGAACACGGCGATTGCTGCAGTTTTTAAACCTGTCCGGAACATGTAAGAGCTTTCCTGAATTCCGCCTGTGCCGCCTGCAAGGGCGCAAGACAAGATTTGCGTTTACAATCATGAGGAAAGTTGTACTTTTTGATGCGCCCAACTCACCTGCATCATCGATAAAATGTGATGCTTTTTTTGTAATATGGTACCCGCGTGCCATGAAACAAGGCGGGGCTTATTTCAACAGCCGTTTTTGATCATATAATGTTGCATCGCACAATGCAAGGGCGATGTTTCCTTAATGTTCTCTTTTTTGCCGACAGCTTGCGCTGTAAAACGTAAAACGCGCGGAAATGTTCCGCGCGTTCGATTTTCAGACGGGCTTGTTTGCCTGCAGGCGCTCCGGCTGCCCGTTCCGCCTATTTGCTGGCAGCGTCGGTGATCTCATGTGTCCACGCACCTTCCGGCTTCTTTGCAATGATTTTCTGGTCCAGCAGCGCCTTTTCCGTGCGTTCATAAAGCGCGATATCGAGTTTGCCGTCCGGCTCGCCGATCAGCTTGGCGATTTCGCCCAGCATGCGCTTCTGGTGATTTTCGTCCTGGCCGCCATTGTCCATGACGATACCCACAGCTTCATCCGGATTGGCCAGCGCGTATTTCCAGCCTTCCATGGATGCCTTGACAAACCGGACCATCTTTTCCTTGAAGGCCGGATCTTTCAGCTTGTCTTCCATGGCATAGAGGCCGTCCTCCATCAGGTCATTGCCCATGGCCGAATAGTTGAAAACGATCAGGTCTTCAGGCTTGTAGCCGGCATCGATCAACTGCCAGTATTCATTGTATGTCATCACAGAAATGCAGTCCGCCTGTTTCTGGATCAGCGGCTGCACATCGAAGGACTGCTTGAGAACGGTGACGCCATCCGGACCGCCGTCGGTCGAAAGGCCCAGCTTGTTCATCCAGGCATAGAACGGATATTCGTTGCCGAAGAACCAGACACCCAGCGTATGGCCCTTGAAATCGGCTTCGGTCTGAACCGGGCCGTCCTTCGGGCAGACCATTTCCATGCCGGCCTTCTTGAACGGCTGGGCAATGTTGACAAGGCCGACACCCTTTTCACGGGCTGCCAGTGCACCGCCTGCCCAGTCGACAATCACATCGGCACCGCCACCGGCAATGACCTGTTCCGGGGCAATGTCAGGGCCGCCCGGCTTGATTTCCACATCCAGACCGGCTGCTTCGTACAGGCCCTTGTCCTTGGCGACGTAGTATCCTGCGAACTGGGCCTGGGTGACCCATTTCAGCTGCAGCGTCAGCTTGTCTGCGGCCAGAACACTTCCTGCCATCAAGGACATGGCAAGGGCCAGTGTGAGTTTCATTGTCTGTTTCATTGTTTCAGTTCCCCTTCGGTTTGAGGCTCCATCGTATTTATCGATAGGATGGATGCCAGAATGTCATGGCGCGCTCGAGAAGTGCGATTGCGCCATAGAACAACGACCCGACGACGGCTGCAAGGGCAATTTCTGCCCAGACCATGTCGAGATTCATCCGACCCACTTCAGTCGAGATTCGAAAGCCCATGCCGACGATCGGGGTTCCGAAAAATTCGGACACCAGCGCTCCGATCATGGCAAGGGTTGAATTGATTTTCAATGCGTTGAAAATGAAAGGCAGGGCAGCAGGCAGACGCAGTTTTGCCAGAAGCTGCCAATGGCTGGAACTGTAGGTGTGCATCAGGTCGCGTTCCATGTGGCCTGCGCTTTTCAGGCCTTCAAGCGTGTTGACCAGCATCGGGAAGAAGGTCATGACAATGACAACCGCCGCCTTGGACTGCCAGTCAAACCCAAACCAGATGACCATGACCGGCGCTATGCCGATGATCGGCAGGGCGGAGACCAGATTGCCGATGGGCAGAAGCCCGTTTGACAGGAACCTGTAGCGATCCGCCAGAATGGCGACCAGAAAGCCGGAAGACGATCCGACCACAAATCCAAACAGCACGGCTTTCAGCACAGTCTGGCGGAAATCGGCTGCCAGTATGGGTGTGGAAATCAGGATGCGTGCGCCAATGGCAGAAGGCGGCGGAAGAAGTACAAAAGGCACCCCTGCACCCCGGGTAACGGTTTCCCAGAGGATCAATACCCAGAGGCCAAAAATGGCAGGCACCATGACCCTGCCCGTCATGCCTTCGCCCTGTCCGCGTGACCCGTCGCCCGACAGAACGGTAACAAGCCGCCACGCCATGAGCCAGGCCGCCGCCAGAATGGTGAAAAAGCTCCAGCCTGCCGTGCCTTCTGCACCCGGCAACATGGAAAGAAGGAGGAAAACGGACAGATGCGTTGTAATGGCAAGCAGGGCGTTGGACCATCCCGAGGCGGGCAGAAGCGATACCAGAATGGCAGCCAGAGTGGCTGCAAGGCAAATGGCTGTTTGCACCATCGACGCCCCGGCGGTTACCGGCAAGCCTGCAAGGGTTGCGGCCAGACAGATGGAGGCCAGAAGGGCCTGCCAGTTGATATGATAGCGGGTCATTCCGGTCTTCCTCCCATCGTGGCGCGTACCAGCCGGCCTGAAAGATCAACAGTCGTGACCAAAAGCACGGCGATCACGGAGCCTGCAATCAGGGCTGCCCAGACGTCAATGGTCTGGCTGTAATAGGAACCGGCCAGAAGCTTGGAGCCAATGCCTGCGACCGCTCCGGTTGGCAATTCACCGACAATGGCACCGACCAGCGCTGCGGCCACGGCCACCTTGATCGAGGTAAAGAAAAACGGAACGGAGGCAGGCACCCTGAGCTTCCAGAATGTCTGTACCCTTGTTGCATTGTAGGTGCGGGCCAGATCCAGAAGCATCGGATCAGGCGACCGCAGGCCCTTGACCATGCCGACGGCCACCGGAAAGAAGGACAGATAGGTCGAGATCAATGCCTTCGGCAGGAGACCGGTGATATTGACGGCTGACAGCACCACCACAATCATCGGGGCAATGGCCAGAATCGGGATGGTCTGCGAGGCGATGATCCACGGCAGGAACGAACGCTCCAGGGTTGGCACATGGACTATGCCAACCGCAATCACCACACCGAGCATTGTGCCCATGGCAAACCCCAGAAGCGTGGATTGCAGCGTGATCCAGGAATGGAAGACCAGGGAGCGTGCGGACCAGGGCTTGACCGTGAACACGGCCTTGTAAACGGCTTCGGCTACCTGATGCGGGGCCGGCATTGTGGGCTTTGGCTGCGACCATGTTTTCAGCACCAGTTCGGGGAAGGTGGAGGTCACGCCATCACGCCTGTCCTGATCGCGCTGGTAGGGTGCGTTCATGAAAATGGCCGAGAGAAACCAGAGCACGAGGATGACAAGCGTGATGGTGGTGACGGGCAGGATCCTGTCTCTCAATCCGGATTTTTCTGCCATGTCAACCTCTGCCCGCTGTTGGAAAAACGATCAATCCGATGGAAACCAGACCCAGCGCCAGGCCGGTATATTGCATATTTGTGAGCCGTTCTCCAAAAACTGTGAAGGCGATGATGTTGACGAGAATCAACTGGGCAATGGAGGAGACAGCAAAGGCAATGCCCATGCCGCTTTCACGCATGATCTTGACCATGATGTAATTGCCGACACCATAGAGAAACAGCGACAGCAGGAACCAGGGCAGATCATTGTTTGCGGCATAGGCGCGGGATGCCGACGCCGCGCCGAGGAAAATGGCCATGCTGGAGACGAGATAGATGTAGAAAGCGAGGCTCATCGCGCACATCCTTGTGTGTTTGCGGCAGGGCTATTCATCATAGCTGTGCCCCGCTCTGAGGCCCTCGCGCACGCGATGGGCAATGGCCAGAAATTCCGGGCTCTCGCGAATGTCAAGCGGACGTTCCCTTGGCAGGGTTGATTCAATGATATCGGTTACCCGGCCCGGACGCGGGCTCATGACGACAATCCTGGTGGAGAGATAGACGGCTTCGGGAATGGAGTGGGTGACAAAGCAGATGGTCTTGTTGGTGCGTTCCCAGAGTTTGAGAAGCTGTTCGTTCAGATGGTCGCGGACAATTTCATCCAGTGCGCCAAAAGGTTCGTCCATCAGCAGCAGGTCGGCATCAAAGGCCAGCGCACGGGCGATGGAGGCGCGTTGCTGCATGCCGCCGGACAATTGCCAGGGGTATTTTTTCTCAAAACCGGCAAGATTGACCAGGGCGAGCGTGCGCTTGATGCGCTCCTGTTTTTCGGCCTCCGAAAACCCCATGATTTCGAGGGGCAGCGCAATGTTCCTGGCAATGGTGCGCCAGGGATAAAGCGCTGCTGCCTGAAATACATAGCCATAGGCCCGGGCCTTGCGGGCCGCATCCGGGCTCATGCCGTTGACGGATATGGTGCCGGATGTATTTTTCTCCAGATCGGCAATAACCCTCAAAAAGGTGGTCTTGCCACAACCAGACGGACCGATAAAGGAGACAAAATCCCCCTTGTTGATGTCGAGATTGACCCCGGTCAGTGCATGAACCGGGCCATCGCCGGTCTGGAACGTCAGTCCCAGATTGCTCGCTGAAACAACAGTTGAATTGGATGTGCTCATTGTTTCATACTCTTCAGATCGGGGCTTGTTTTATCCGGCTCTGGCATTTTACAGTCCAGTTCCAGCAGGGAAAGATATGGGTATGAAGCAGACATCAGACCGCTCCTGTCACGTGATCCGCAAGGGCGAGGGACCGGATCACACCTATGACGGAAAGCAGGGCTTTTCGTATTTTGAGGGCATTTCGGCGCAATCGGTGGGCTCGGTTGGCATCTGCATGCATATGCTGACCATTCCGCCCGGCAAGCGCGCCAGGGCCCATCTGCATGAAAGTCACGAAACGGCGATCTACATTCTCTCGGGCGAGGCCGTGACCTGTTACGGTGACCGGTTGCAGCACCGCATGGTCAATAGTGCCGGCGACATGGTCTATATTCCGGCCGGTGTTCCCCACCTGCCCATGAACATTGGCAGTGTGCCCTGCTCGGCCCTCATTACCCGCACCGACCCCAACGAACAGGAAAGTGTCGTGTTGCTGCCCGAGCTGGACGGACTGGTGGAGTGAGGAATTTCCTTCTCCCCGCATGCGGGGAGAAGGTGCCCGAAGGGCGGATGAGGGGCGAGACCGAGCGCACAATTGCCCCTCACCCGGCGCATATGCGCCACCCTCTCCCCGTAAACGGGGCGAGGGGGAGATTGGGCCGACAGAGCGCAACATATTCATCCTCACACTCCTGATGCCGGAATGCCGCTGCGCTGCACCTTGCGCGGTGCCGTGATCTCTTTCCAGGTGGAAAGCGCCTTGTTGACGGCGGCAAAGGGTTCACGTTTGACGAAGGAGCCATGGCCTTCCTGCGTCCTGATGGTGGATTCCTCGATGGCGACCATGCCACGGGAGAGCGTGTAGCGCGGCAGGCCGGTAACGGTCTTGCCTTCAAACACATTGTAATCGATGGCAGATTGCTGGGTGGAGGCCGAAATGGTCTTGGAGCGATTCGGATCCCAGACTACCAGATCGGCGTCAGCGCCCACCAGAACGGCACCCTTGCGCGGATACATGTTGAGGATCTTGGCAATGTTGGTGGAGGTGACGGCCACGAATTCATTCATGGTGATGCGGCCTGTCATCACACCATGGGTCCACAGCATCGGCAAACGGTCCTCCAGACCGCCGGTGCCATTGGGAATCCTGGTGAAGTCGTTGATGCCGAAGCGTTTCTGCGCTGTTGTGAAGGCGCAATGATCGGTGGCGACCACCTGCAATGATCCGGCAGACAGGCCCGCCCAGAGTGAGTCCTGGTGATGCTTGTCACGGAAGGGCGGCGACATGACGCGGCGGGCGGCATGGTCCCAATCCGGGTTCCTGTATTCGCTGTCATCGAGTGTCAGGTGCTGGATCAGCGGTTCGCCATAGACCCGCATGCCATTCTGGCGGGCGCGGCGGATGGCTTCATGCGCCTGTTCGCAGGAAGTGTGCACCACATAGAGCGGCGCGCCGGCCATATCGGCAATGATGATGGCGCGGTTGGTGGCTTCGCCTTCCACCTCGGCAGGGCGCGAATAGGCATGGGCTTCCGGCCCGTTATTGCCTTGCGCCAGAAGCTTTGCCTGCATCTGGGCAACAATATCACCATTTTCGGCATGAACCATGGGCAGGGCACCAAGCTCGGCGCAGCGCTGGAACGAGGAGAACATCTCGTCGTCATCCACCATCAAGGCACCTTTATAGGCCATGAAATGCTTGAAGGAATTGATGCCCTTCTCCTCGACAATGGTCTTCATCTCGTTGAAAACCTGCTCGCTCCACCAGGTGATCGCCATGTGGAAAGAAAAATCGCAATTGGCCCGCGATGTCTTGTTGTCCCACATGGTCAGCGCTTCCAGCATCGACTGGCCGGGCGAGGGCAGGGCGAAATCCACCACCATGGTTGTGCCGCCGGACAGCGCTGCCCGCGTGCCGCTTTCAAAATCATCCGAGGAATAGGTGCCCATGAAGGGCATTTCCAGATGGGTATGCGGATCAATGCCGCCCGGCATGACATAGCAGCCGGTCGCATCCAGCACCTCACCGCCTGCAAGATTCTGGCCGATTTCGATGATCCTGCCGCCTTCGATTTTCACATCGGCCCGATAGGTCAGGTCGGCTGTGACGATAGTTCCGTTTTTGATGATTTTGGTCGTCATTCTGGATTTTCCTCTTCCGATTTAGGCCCATTATTGCTGTGGTGCAGAGGGTTAAGAGGTGTTGGCGCGTTCAGATAGATTGGAACTTCAAATGTCAGTTTGTTGGTGCTCTCTGCTTTGCCGCCAGCCTTCAATTCTCCAAGTGATAAGACTTTGATCCCGCCACCGCCTTCCGCCGCAACTGAAACGGTGATTTCAAATTTGACCTCATGCTCTTTTTCTATGCGTTTTCCGTTCATGTATCCGGGGGCGATAAAAAGGAGGCTTTCTTTTTGTGCGTCCACCACACCCTTTGTGATGTCCAGAAGCGTCTGTTTTACGAACTCATTGAGTTTCATAAGTTTCCCTCCATGTGTTTTGACAAGGCCCCTCATCCGGCGCATTCGCGCCACCTTCTCCCCGCAGGGGAGAAGAGGGAGCCCTGCTACTGGCTGCGATAACCACGTTTTGCGATGGCGATGCAACCTGTTCTCTCTTCTCCCCAACGGGGAGAAGGTGGCCCGCAGGGTCGGATGAGGGGGTGACGGAGCCAGAAATTCAGTCATGGCTTTTATTCCTCATTGGGGGATAAAACCTTGTGATTTCGCATCTTTCCGTCATGTCGCCGACCAAAGCGGCAAGAATAGTATCAAGCACCGCCCGTCGCTCCTGCAATACCTCATGGTTCCAGAACCGCAAAACAGCATAGCCGTGTTCAGTCAGGAACCGGGTTCGGATGTCGTCTTTTTCAGAGTATGCATGTTGAGATCCATCCAGTTCGACAACCAGACATTTTTCCCGGCATACGAAATCTGCAAAATATGATCCTAATGGTACCTGCCGGGAAAATTTATACCCGTTGAGCAGTCTGTTTCGCAGTTCGCCCCAGAGGCGATATTCGGCTTCAGTTTCGTTTTCCCGCAGATTTCTGGCCTTTGCCGTCGCGCCGGGATTGCGCTTTGTCACGAGAGGCTGATTATGGGTCATCATTGTGAGCCTCCTTAATCCGGCGCAGTGCGTCATACACAGTCAGACTTTTTGTCATGAAAAGAGACCAGGGATTGTCCTCATAAGACCCGAACGGGCCGCAGACTGTATAGCCGAGGGATTTGTAGAGCCTGACCGCCTCCACATTCAGCGGGCCGGTTTCCAGATTGATGGTGCGGATGCCATGATCGCGGGCAAGATTTTCCAGAAAGGCCATCAGGCGTTTGCCGA
The DNA here is from genome assembly GCA_965247225.1 of Rhizobiaceae bacterium. GTDB lineage: Bacteria > Pseudomonadota > Alphaproteobacteria > Rhizobiales > Rhizobiaceae > CBDFGT01. The sequence goes on from CBDFGT010000029.1 coordinate 288,535, forward strand.
TACCATGGCCACGGCCTTTCTCATGCACGAAAAGGCGTTTGATTTCCGCCGTACCGTTACTTTCCCATTTGATGCCGCAACAGCCGGCAATTTTACCCTTGAGACGGGCGACCGCAAAGCGGACAGAGGGGTCTTCCAGAGCATCGATATCGACGGCGAAATTGCCCTCTGGTGGATAAAGGCTGTTCATATAGGCATCGGACAGGGCAATCAGTTCGATGATTTCGGGCTGCCGGACGGGCTCTATGCCGATGGTGATGGTCATGGATTCACTTGCCCAGATTTGCCCGGAAGCGGGAATAATGAATTGTGCAATCCGGTGATGTTGATCAAGGCGAATTCGACTCTTGTCATGTCCTCGGCTGAAAGACGTCCTATCACGCTGCCGAAGGCCGTCTTTTTGAGCGGCGATGTTTTGTCGACCATGACCTGTGAGCGGAATTCCAAACCGTTTTCCTCTGTTGGTTCAATCAGCGGTCGGAAGAACGAGGATTCGGCAAGATAGGTCGTCAAAGGACAAACAAGCAGCGTGAGCTGCCCTGCATTATATTCATCCGCCTGCAGGATCACTGCAGGGCGTGGCTTTTTCAAGTCACCCTGAAAGGCTGCTGTGATAATGTCGGCGCGACGGAAAATCAAAGGGCGTCCCAATCCTGGCTTGTAACGGCTTCAACCCACTCCATAACACTGTCTTCTGCGTCAGCTTTAGCCGCATTTTCAGCCTGGCGTGATGCCTCTGCCCGGTAAGCCGGATTTTCCCGATCCGGAACCCAGATTTCCAGCGGGCGATAGCCTCTGGCGATCAACTGGTCGCGTTCCGCCTGTGTCAGTTCCCGTGGTCTGCCCATGTTCCACTCCTTTGTAAAAGCACCGGTAACCTGATCATGATCCTGTCTTTTCCAAGAGTCCAATGTGTTATTCACTGACTATCCCCGCTGTTTCCACCACCGCATGCAGCAGCACATCGGCCCCGGCGGCGGCCCATTCCCTGGAAATCTCCTCCGCCTCATTGTGTGAGAGGCCGCCGACACAGGGACACATGATCATGGTGGCCGGTGCCAGTTTTGCGGCCCAGCAGGCGTCGTGGCCCGCGCCGGAAATCAGGTTCATATGGCTGTAGCCCAGCTTTTCCGCAGCATTGCGCACACGGCCCACAAGGGTTGGGTCGAATGTCACCGGATCGAAATGCCCAACCGCCTCGATAGAACAGCCGACGCCGAGCGGCTCGACGATTTTTGCGGCTTCCGCCTCGATGCGGGTGCGCATGCGGTTGAGTTTTTCCAGATCCGGCGAGCGGATATCGACGGTGAAAATCACGGTTCCCGGCAGGACATTGCGGGAATTGGGAGCAAACTTGACCTGGCCCACGCCGCCGACGGCACCCGGCTGGTTGTCCATGGCAACCGTCTGGACCATTTCCATGATGCGGGCCATGGCAAGACCGGCGTTCACCCGCAGGTTCATCGGTGTGGAGCCGGTATGGGCCTCCCTGCCGGTGAGGGTGAATTCCAGCCACCACAGGCCCTGGCAATGGGTAACCACGCCGATGGACTTGTTTTCGGCCTCCAGGATCGGCCCCTGCTCGATATGATATTCAAAATAGGCGTGCATCTTGCGTGCGCCCACCTCTTCGTCGCCAAGCCAGCCGATGCGTTTCAGCTCGTCGCCATAGGTCTTGCCGTCGAGATCTGTACGGCTATAGGCATGTTCAAGGCTGTGAACGCCTGCAAAAACCCCGGAGGCCAGCATGGCCGGGGCAAAGCGTGCACCTTCTTCATTGGCCCAGTTGGTCACCACAACCGGGTGTCTGGTCCTTATACCCAGATCATTCATCGAGCGCACCACTTCCAGGGCCGCCAGAACGCCCAGAACGCCATCATATTTGCCGCCGGTGGGCTGTGTATCGAGATGCGAGCCGACATAAACGGGCAGGGCATCGGGGTCAGTGCCGGGGCGGGTCATGAACATGGTGCCCATCCGGTCGACACCCATGGTCATGCCGGCCTGTTCGCACCATTGCCGGAACAGGTGCCGGCCTTCGCTGTCCTCATCCGTCAGGGTCTGGCGATTGTTGCCACCGGCAATGCCGGGTCCGATTTTGGCCATGTCCATCAGGCTGTCCCACAGGCGGTCGCCGTTGATGCGCATGTTTTGTCCGGGTAATGGCACGTTGTTCTCCACTGCTTTTCAAGGGTTTTTCACCGGCTTCCCGGGTCAGACCCATGCCCTTTTTTGTTGTTTGGGCTTTGGATATTTTAAGCTGTTGCCTTTGTGCTGCAACTGGCTAATAATTTGACCGATTGGTAAACATTACAGGTTCCGGCACGGCACTCAAGATGGAAAAATGAAAAGACGCAAAAAAATGATGATAATTTAGCCGCACCCTGTGGCCTGCTGAATTTCAATGCAGAAAGCTACAGCATAACATTGGATTGTGCCAGTTCCAGGAGACAGAATGTCCATACCCAGAGCCGCCAAAACCCAGCGCCGGACCCGCATTCAGGAAGAGAAGGAAGAGCAGATTCTTGAAGCGGCCATGGATGTGTTTTCGGCGCATGGTTTTCGCGGGTCGACCATTGACCAGATCGCGGAAGTCGCCGGCATGTCGAAACCCAATCTGCTCTATTATTTCCGCACCAAGGAGGCCATGCACCAGGCGCTGATTGACCGGGTGCTGAATACCTGGCTCGATCCGTTGCGGGCATTTGATGCGCAGGGCAATCCCGAAACCGAAATCCGCTCCTATATCCGCCGCAAGCTGGAAATGGCGCGGGATTTTCCGCGCGAGAGCCGTCTGTTTGCCAATGAGATCCTGCGCGGTGCGCCGCTGATCGAGGATGTTCTCAAGGGATCACTGAAAGACCTTGTGGACGAAAAGGCCAAGGTGATCCGCGCCTGGATCAAGGCCGGCAAAATGGCCCGGTGCGATCCCTATCACCTGATTTTTTCCATCTGGGCAACGACGCAGCATTATGCCGATTTCGATGTGCAGGTTCGCGCCGTGCTGGGGGAAAAAGTGGCGGGGGAAGGCCGTTTTGAAGATGCGGCCCGTTATCTGGAGCAATTGTTCGTCAGGGGGCTGGAGGTAAAGCCGGCCACCTTATAGAATACAGCGGTTTATAAACCGGACAGGCGCACCAGCATATAGCCGAAACAGGAGATGAACAGCCAGCCGAAGGCACCGAGCGCCAGCGGGCGCAGACCCCTTGCCGACAGTTGCCTGATATCCGTTTGCAGGCCCATGGCTGCAAGCCCGCAGGAGAGCAGGATAGTGCCCAGGGAACTCATTGCCTGGTTGACAGGTGCCGGAAGCGGGACGAGGCTGTTGAGCAGGACCGCGGCCAGAAAGCCGATCACGAACCATGGAAACGGCATCTGGCCTGCCTTGTCCTTGCAGGGTGTACGAAACAAGGTCAGAGCCAGCAGCATCACCATCGGGGCCAGCAGCATCACACGTGCCAGTTTGGCAATCGTGCCGAAGTGACCTGCGATCTCGCCATTCTGGAAAGCGGCAGCAACCACCTGCGCCACTTCGTGGATCGTGGCGCCCGACCACAGGCCATAGGCCACGGCACCCAGATGCAGTGGTGCCATCAAAAGCGGAAACAGCAGCATTGACAGGGATCCGAAGATGGTGACGCATGCCACGGCATAGGCAACATCTTCCTGCCTTGCACCGATCACGGCATTGGCGGCCATCACGGCAGAAGCGCCGCATATGGAGGTGCCTGTGGCAATCAGGCCCGTGAGATTGCGATCAATACCAAGCAAGCGGCCAGCCAGCATGATGCTGGCAAAGCTCGCGGCCAGCGTGGCGGTTACCACTGCCAGGCCAGGCAGGCCCAGCGACAACAGTTGCGGAAGGGTCACCTGCAGCCCCAGCAGCACAATTCCCAGCCGCAGCATCCGTTTCAGCGAGAAGGTCAGCCCGGGCAGGAGGACGGATGCAGGACGGCGGATATTGCCAAGGATCATGCCGATGACGATGGACAGGATCATGGGAGACAGTGTCTGGATGCCGGTCAGGCTGCGCATCGCCATGGTCAGTGTGGCAATGCTGACGACAATTCCGAGGCCGGGCAGAAAAGCTGTCACGCTAGCGACGGCAGTCTGATGATGATTTTCCAAAACGCGGTTATCAACGGGCATGGCATGCTTTCCCTATGCATCTTGCTATGATCTCATTCTCCGCCTGGCCCTTTCATTAATCCAACAAATTGATATGATCATAATCATCGACAAAAACGAATGAATGCGGATGACCCTGGAGCAATTGCGTATTTTTCTGATGGTGGCCGAGCGGCAGCACATGACGCATGCTGCCGGGCAACTGCATCTCACCCAGTCCAGCGTCAGCGCTGCCGTGGCGGCGCTGGAAGAGCGGCATGGTGTCAGGTTGTTCAATCGCGTGGGGCGTGGCATCGAGCTGACAGAGGCCGGGCGGCTGTTCCTGCCGGAGGCACGGGCCGTCATGGAAAGGGCAGCGCACGCGACCCGTCTGCTCAAGGAGCTGTCGGGTACGCCGTCCGGGCAACTCACCATCCATGCCAGCCAGACCGTGGCAAGCTACTTTCTGTCGTCGCGGCTCATGGACTATCACGAGCATCATGTGCAGGTGGAACTCAGCATGCGCGTCGGCAATACGCGCCAGGCTGCCGAGGCTGTGCTGTCCGGGCGGGCCGATCTGGCGGTGGTGGAGGGACAGGTAGATGAGCCGATGCTTTCCATCACCAAAGTGGGCGAGGACCGGCTGGTGCTGGTTGCAGGGTTGCGGCATCGCTGGGCGGAAGGTCAGAGGCTTGCGCCCGCCGATCTTCTGGAAACCGGCTGGATCCACCGCGAGCAAGGATCGGGCACGCGGGCAGCCCTGGAGGAAGAGCTCTTGCGGCTGGGCATTGCGCCCGCCGATCTTCAGGTCGTGCTGGAATTGCCGTCGAATGAGGCGGTGATGGCCGCAGTGGCTGCCGGAACCAGTGCTGCCGTTCTGTCGCTGCGGGCCGTGGAGGTGCATGTAGCGCAAGGGCTGCTGATATTGCCCGATTTCCCCATGCCAACACGGCCGTTTCTCCTGCTGCGCCACAGACAGCGGCATGTGACACGGGCCATGCAGGCTATGATGGACCTGCTGGGCGAGGGGTAGTGTTTCGGCTTCCCGCAGCACCGATCAAGGTGAGAAAAGGTCCGGCGCGGTTTCCTGAAATATTCCTTGCCAAACGCTGGATTTGCGTTACCTTTGTGTCATTATCAACGTAATGAAAGGAAGGTGATCCAATGTCTAGTGAGTTTTCGGCACATAGGGCAATGACAGGATTGACAGCGGAAAGGGTGAGGCAGCCCTCATTCTGACCCCCTTCCTTGCAAGCCTTCCGGCTTGCCGGCACTATGCCAAACCTCATGGAGGGCCGCGAAAGCGGCCCTTTTTGTTTGTGTTGCTGCATATGTCTGTCATCAACAGGGCATTGCGCTTTATGAAAACCGGGTTTTCGGCACGGGGAACTGCTGCGCAAGGGAATCGCTGCAGATGGGGAGTACCGGGATATTGTGACGACAGAGTTTAAAGCATGCTGCGATCTTCCGGATTGGCTTGCAACGTTTTAAGTCTTTGCTTTTACGCATATCGTTATCGCAAAACCGCTGCACAGTTTTGCGCGAAATGCTTCAGGCCAGACGGTTCACTTCCGCGAAAAACTTCAATCGAAAATTCTCGGCTTCGTCTTGTGGCAGCCAGCGGGTCATTTGCGGAACGATTGTTTGGTAAAGGCGCAAGGTCCGCCAGTCCCAAGGCATTTCATCTGCATTCTGAACTTCTTCCAGAATGCGCTTCAGCCGAATGCGTACCTTCACAGGGTCACCGCTGTTTACCAGGGATTCTTTTGGAAGGGTTGCCTCCAAAGGAGAAAACATATCAAGCTGTATTTTGCTCATGCGTCCTGATTCCCAGTTTCAATTTCTTGGGCATTGTCCTCTGGCAAGCCGAAATCGGCAATCGTAATCACCGGACTTTCCAGTATTCTTTCCAGAAGACTGGCCTGCTCCGGCTCGAGCGCGACAAGACGGCCAAGCACATGTAACATATTCAGCAGGTCATTGGTATATTCCGCCGGCCAATGGTCCGGTTGTATGGCTTCAAGGGAGGATGGCGGGCGACGGTCCCCGATTACCGGTCGCGTCCGGTCGAGGCGGCGATAGGAAAACCACTGTAAAACCACCTGCTTTCCGGAGACTTCATAATTCCAGACTTCTGGTGAAACATTGTCGATGTAGCCCTTGCCAACGGTCAGGCGTCTCGTTGGAGCATCGTAGGAAATGGTTTCGGGCAGTGGCTCCAGAGCGCCGGGAATGGCTCCTTCTGCCGGAATGGTCGGGCCTTTGCCTTTTGGCATGCGCGGGTGCGCATGATGTCGTCCTCTATCTTCATCAAAATAGCGCTCGCCGTAGCAATGCAACCACACAATTGTCCGGCCCAGTTCAACGGCTTCGGCAAACAGCGCTGCGTCTGCTGTTACCGGCAGGCGCAGCCCGGGCTGAACCAGATCGGATTTGAATGTTGCGGTGAAAGCGGGGTGCGCCATGACGGCTGCACAATAGGCCATCATATCTTCGCCGGTGACATTCACTCCCAAATTTTCCGCCAAAGTGGACAGGATGTGTTGTTTGAAATTGGACCGGCTTGCCGATGCATCGCGAAACAGCGGATAGACCCTGCCGCCAAATGAACCTTTGTAGTGATCAAGGTCGGGGATCAGCCCTGTCAGGGTAACTGCTGGTCCAGAGTTTGGTGACGCTCGTTCAAGTGCTGTCAGGAACACCTGAGCGTCCGAATGGCTGTTCCAAAGATTTGGATTTGGGCGATTAATCAGTCTTGAATCGGGTATAATCCAGGATCGATCAAAAGACCGAAATCCATAAGGTATTGGCGCTACAGGACGCATAATGTCATCTTTGACCGGCATAGTGCGATTTTCGTGTCCGGCCAATCCTGTCTGCGGCCTCTTTGCAACAGTTTTGTCCCCATTTTGATGTGGATGAAACATTTCTTCCTGTTTCACCGGATCTTTCTCCCTTATCAATCGGGTCCAGCGCTTCTCCAGCGTGTCGCGATCCGGTGCAATCACCCAGGTTCGCCCCGGCATGACCCCGGAGCCATTGTAGATGAAGAGATCCTTGAGAGCCGGAAAATCGGCCCATTGGCCCGTAGCCGCCGGCAGAAACGGATCGCGCCATCCAGTTTGGGTGGCAAGCCAGCCGGAAGGCATCGTGAGAGACAATTTCGCCAAAGCACGGAATTTTTCCTCACGCCGTCCCCGTGGCAGTGCTGTGAAATGAACCCGGGCGGGAATCGCTTTGCTTTTTCCCTTTTTCCGGGCGGCAATCACGATACAGACAGGTTGCTGTACGCCCTGAAAAATGCGGGTTGCCACTTCAGGCTGGTGACCTTCTGCAGAGCAATCAATCACCCATATGTCGCTGCAGGTCTGGCGCAAGTCTTCGCGCATCCGCTGGAAACCGGGTCCGTTGAGGAACCCTGCCACTGTGATAAAGCAGACGATGCCTTCCTCATCTTTTTCCTGCAAACCGGTGGCGGCATAATGCCCCGAGCCAAAAACCTTCCACGTGGCCCAGCGCCAGAAATAGACATAGAGGTTCTTCAGATGTTTGGTGTGGGCGCTGACACCCCATTGCAACGGCGGTCGCCAATGTTCCATCAACGCTGGCACATCGCCGCCCGCCCCCTGTTCCACCCAGGCTCCCAAGCCCTCTGCCTTATCCTTATATGGCGGATTGCCAATCACGACTGTAATCGGTTGCCCTTTTTTGATCGTGTTGGCATCCTTGCGTGATTTGGCGACGGGCAACATGACTTGCGGCAACCAGTCATCATCGACAAAGGGGTTGGCAAGGGTGTCCGTGATAAAGAGCTTCAATTCGGGTAATGATCTGGCGTTGTCGTCAGTCAGTTTCATCAATTCCTGAAACTCTGCGATCAAGCGCAGTTGCGCCACTGCAAAGGGGCCGAACTGAATTTCAAAGCCGATGAGACGTTTGGCAGCGTCTGCAATTGCGGCCGGCACTGCACCTTTGCCAAGATCATCCTCGACCGTTTCAGCAATGCGGCGCAGAATTCCCAAGAGAAACGTGCCAGTGCCCACAGCCGGATCGGCAACTGTGACCTTTTCAGTGGCAAAGCCATGGGAGCAGGAAAACATCGGGCCCCTCAACAGTTCATCCACCATGCGCACCATGGTGTTCACCACTTCGGGTGGCGTATAGTAAGAGCCTGTTCTTTTTCGCAGAGTGTTATCGTATACTTCCAGAAAATGCTCGTAGAAATACAACCAGGCTTCTGGCTCATCCTTGCTGATATCAGGCCAGTTCACTTCATTGAATACACGTGCCATCGTGCCAAGCGATGTTTTCAATGTTGCCGTGTTGTCCGGATTGTCGGTTAACAGCGACAAAGCGGTGCCAATGAGCGAGTTGGTTTTCTTCAGCTCCGATGCGGCTTGGTCAATACCATGCGTGAGAGGGATGTTCCTTGTCCGTGCAATCAAGAGACCAAACGTTACAGCTTGCGCATAACCATCCGAAAACTGCTGATTATCTGCCTGCGGAAACAGGAGCTTGCGCCAGTCCTCAGCCAAACCTGTCAGGCCGGAACTGTTTAACTCCAGCTGTTCTGTAACTTCGTCGCGCAACAAGCGGCACATCCTCGCGCTGATTTCGGCCAGCTTGCGCGGTGTCTTTGGGGGAATCGGGTTCCAGGAAAGGAAATCGTGGAATAATGTGACAATGACGTCAGGTGCGGAAAGCTTGCTACCTGATGTCTTGATGTCGCCTTCCAAGTGCAAGATCTTGCCCTGTAATTCACCGTCTCGCCACAGGCTAAACGCATTCCCGTCTGTATAAAGCAGGTTAGGGAGAGATTTGAGCTTGCTCCATTGATTTCTGTCATGTGGATCTGAAAATTTGCGCGGGTCGGCACCTTTTCCCGGTGCTTTCACTTCAATAAAGCCGACCAGCGAGGCTCCATCGACAGTTACCGCGTAGTCAGGGCGTGTCTTTATATCTGAAAGACCTGTTTCTCCAACCAATTTGACTTTGCGGGCCGCAAAGCCGGTCAGACTGGCGAGTCCATCTTCAACCAGTCTTTCGAGCGGGCCGCGTAACTGGTCTTCAGGCGAGCCTGAAATTGCGAGATTGGAGAGTTTTGAGGCAGCGCCACGGCCAAAGTCCGAAATGATTTTTGAAAGCGTGTCTGCTGTCATATGATTCTCCCTGCTATCAACACTCGCTGTTAGCAGGGAGAATATCAATGCTATTGAAGTCGACTCAATTCATAAATGAGCGTGCCACTCTTAAACATCCAAGGCTGGCAAGCTCTATGTCTTACTCCGCAGCCTCCCTTGCCATCGGATTGTTGGGATGCGTGGTCCAGTTGGCATAATTGGCGTCCACCTTCTTGCCGGTGCGCTGGTCGAGCGCGCCGGGTTCCAGACCCACCATGGTGATGCAGTCCTGCACCGGACAGACATTGACGCAGAGATTGCAGCCCACGCATTCGTCTTCCATCACCTCGAAATGGCGGACGCCGTTTTTGCTGGCCATAATGGCCTGATGCGATGTGTCCTCGCAGGCAATGTGGCACCGGCCGCACTTGATGCAGCTGTCCTGATCGATTTTGGCCTTGGCAATGTAGTTGAGGTTGAGATATTGCCAGTCGGTGACATTGGGAACCGCACGGCCACAGATATCCTCCAGCGATGCATGGCCTTTTTCGTCCATCCAGTCCGACAGGCCGGTGATCATTTCCTGCACGATCTTGAAGCCATAGGTCATGGCCGCCGTGCAGACCTGCACATTTCCGGCACCGAGTACCAGAAATTCGGCAGCATCGCGCCATGTCGTCACGCCGCCGATACCGGAGATCGGCAGGCCGTATGTTTCCGGATCGCGGGCAATTTCGGCCACCATGTTGAGCGCGATCGGCTTGACCGCCGGTCCGCAATAGCCGCCGTGTGTTCCCTTGCCGTCGACAGAAGGATTGGGCGCGAAACTGTCGAGATCGACCGAGACAATGGAATTGATGGTGTTGATCAGCGATACGGCATCCGTGCCGCCGGCCTTTGCGGCGCGGGCAGGCTTGCGGATATCGGCAATATTGGGTGTCAGCTTGGTGATCACCGGCATGCGTGTATATTGCTTGCACCAGCGCACCACCATTTCAATATATTCCGGCACCTGGCCGACGGCGGCACCCATGCCGCGCTCCGACATGCCGTGCGGACAGCCGAAATTCAGCTCTATGCCGTCTGCGCCGGTTTCCTCGACCAGCGGCAATATGGCCTTCCAGCTTTCCTCCACACACGGCACCATGATGGAGGCGACCAGCGCCCGGTCGGGCCAGTTCATCTTCACCTGTTTCATTTCCTGCAGGTTGACCTGCAAGGGCCGGTCGGTGATCAGCTCGATATTGTTCAGGCCCAGAAGGCGGCGGTCGGCCCCCCAGATGGCACCGTAGCGCGGGCCGTTGACATTGACGACCGGCGGGCCTTCCTCGCCCAGCGTTTTCCAGACGACACCGCCCCAGCCTGCCCTGAAGGCACGCTCGACATTATAGGCCTTGTCCGTCGGCGGGGCCGAGGCCAGCCAGAAGGGGTTGGGAGATTTGATACCAACGAAAGTGTTGCGCAGATCAGCCATTGTCTAAACTCCTTGTCCCGGCGGCTCAAGCCTTGCCTGCGAGCGCCTTGTTGATCGATTCAGCCGCATCGCGGCCCATGGCAACAGCAGAAACCGTCAGGTCATCGCCGCCTGCGGCACAATCGCCCCCGGCCCAGACTCCTGCAACAGAGGTGCGGCCTTCGGCATCAACGGCAATCTTGCCGCCGTCCAGCGTGATGGTTTCAACACCAAGACCGTTCAGCTTCTGGCCGATTGCCACCAGAATCTGGTCGGCATGGATGTCCAGGGTGTGGCCGGTGCCTTTCAGCACGCCATTTTCCATACGGGTATATTCCAGCGTGATGCCTGTGACATGGCCATTCCTGTTTTCAACAGTTTTCGGTTGCAGCCAGTGGCGGATGACAACACCCCTGGAGGTTGCCAGATCCTGCTCGAAAGGCGAGGCATTCATGTGTTCCTTGCCGCGACGATAGCAGATGGTCACATCTTCCGCGCCCAGAAGCTTGGCCTGCACCGCCGCATCGATGGCGGTCATGCCGCCGCCGATGACAACAACATGGCGACCAACCGGAATGTCGGCCTTGCTGTCGGCCTCTCGCAGGTTGGCAATGAATTCCACAGCATCGATCACACCATAGACATGTGCGCTGTCTGTATTGAGCATGTTGACGGCACCCAGACCCATGCCCAGGAACACGGCATCATGCCTGGCCTTCAGATCGGCAAGCGTGAAATCGCGGCCCAGCATCTGGCCGTTCAGAACATCAATACCGCCGACGGACAGGATGTAGTCCACTTCCTTCCGGGCAATGTCATCTGTCGCCTTGTAGGCGGCAATGCCATATTCATTGAGGCCACCGGCCTTTTCACGACATTCATAGATCGTGACATTGTGACCATGCACCGAGAGCCGGTGCGCGGCGGCAAGCCCGGCAGGACCGGCACCGACGACGGCGATATTCTTGCCTGTTGAAGCCGCACGCTTATAGAATTGCCGGCCCTGCTCCATGGCGATGTCGGTGGCATAGCGCTGGAGACGACCGATATCGACCGGTTTTTCTTCCGCCGTATTGCGCACACAGGCCTGCTCGCACAGGGTTTCGGTGGGACAGACGCGCGCGCACATGCCGCCCATGATATTCTGGTCGAAAATGGTTTTTGCAGAGCCGAGAGGGTTTTCCGTGGCGATCTGCCGTATGAAAAGAGGGATGTCGATGGAGGTGGGGCAGGCCGTCATGCAAGGCGCATCATGGCAGAAGTAACAGCGGTCTGCAGCCACCAGTGCTTCATGGTCATCCAGGCGCGGATGCAGGTCCGCAAAGTTTTTTTCATAGTCCGCAGGGTCCAGTCGTCCTGCCTTGATCCCAGGTTCCAGTCTTCCCATCGTCGTTCCCTTCTACGGCTTGGTCGTATCGGCTTTCCGCCATTGGAAGAAAGCTAACCCAGGTTTATTTTTTTATCAAACGGTAAATTTTTAAAATGATCCCGACGCTGCGTTTTTGACACAGTTTTGCTGCGAGCAGTGGCTGACCGGTCCGGACATGCCGTTGTCAGTATTCCCCAAAGACCTCGCGGCGGTGGGCTTCCGTTTCCTGGGCAAGGCGGCGCAGCGTATAGGCTTCTGTCAGAAGCCCCGTCACAATCTTCTCATCACGGTTGTTGACGACGGCCAATGCCTCGCATTCGTTGTTTTCAAACCGGGTGGCGGCCTCGCGGGCATTTTGCGTCCCTACCAGATATTGATCCCGAAGGCTGATATACGGTTCGATTGTCCTGTTCCTGTCATCCTGTGAAACCAGGCTGGAATAGATGTCGGCGACGATTATCATGCCGACATACCGGCTGTCAGCGTTCACAACGATCACCCGCTGCGCGGATCCAAGCGGATATTTCAGTTTGAAGTCCGCGACTGTCGTTGCCTGTTCTATCGTGCGGACATCCGTGCGCATCATGGTGTCGACTGTCAGGTTTCTGATCCAGCCGACATCCTGCGGGCTGCGCAGGTTTTCGCCGCGCAGATGAAAACGCCATGTCGAGAAAGAATAGCCAAAAAGGTTTCTCACGATCAGCGATGCGGTGATGCATGCTGCCAGAACCAGTGCGGTGATCGACAGGTTGCCGGTGATTTCCAGTGCCAGAAATGTCATGGTCAGCGGGCCGCCGATGACCGATGCGGCAAAGGAACTCATGCCGATGACGGCATAGACAAGCGGCGTCAGATTGGCATCCTGGAACAATACAACGGCAGCAGCGGCAAAAAGCTTGCCGATCAGGGCACCCAGAAACAGCGAGGCGAAAAACAGCCCGCCACGAAATCCGGAACCGATAGAGACAGCCGATGCAAGGGATTTCATGACAATCACCGAAATCAATGCCGAAACGCCGATGCCTGAGGGCAGGTCGAGATGCATGGCGCCATGGCCTGCAGACAGGACTTGCGGAGACCGGAGCGCAAGAAGTCCGACGATAATCCCGCCGAGCGCGGGACGGATCCACACAGGCACCGTGCTCTTGCGGGCCAGTTCCTCCACAAAGGAAACACCAAGCATCAGCAGGATTCCTGCGAGTGCCGCAACTGCGCCCAGCACGATGGCAGGCAGGAAATCGGCAGTTTCTGTCGCGCCGAAACTGCCGACAGCAATTGTAAAGACACTGCCGGTCAGCAGGCTTGAAACGGTGGTGGCAACAATGGCGGAGATGACGACCGGCGCGAGTGCAAAAATCGTATACGTGCCGATGATCAGCTCAAAGGCATAGAACGCGCCTGTCAGCGGCGCATGAAAGGCAGCGGCAATGGCACCGGCAGATCCGCATCCGACCAGGATGCGCAGGTCATTGCGCCGCAGGGATAGCATCTGGCCCAGACGCGACGCGATGCTGGACGATATCTGGGTGAAGCCTGCCTCGAGTCCAACCGAGGCACCAAAGCCGTTCGAGATTGTATTTTGTCCTCCGACGATCAGGCTGTCCGTCAGGGACATGCGTCCGCCATGAAGAGCATTGGCCTCCATCGGGTCCACCATGGGCTTTTTTCCGATGAACCGCAAAAGCAGAAGTATGGCCCCCATCACAATCCCGCCCGCAATCGGTCCTGCAAGGATCAGGACGGGTTCAATTCCGTATGCGCTGCTCAGACGGTCCGAGGCAGGAATTTGAAAGATCATGCTGTGGAGATATCGGGACAGTGTGCTCATGCCCGCAACCACCAGGCCCGCGCATGCACCGGTGATGGCCGCAAGGGTGATCATGATGAATTCGCTGCGGCGCAGAAATGCCTTCAGCTTCGATGATATGTCGATATGGAAGAAAAGGAGGACATTGAGGCGGGACATCTGACAACCTGACAAGGAGAGACAAATTGGGCGTATCAGCCGGGTTTACGGTATTTCCGTGTCTTTGGCATCTGCATGTTGCCCGAATTTGCTGCCGGTCGGTCATTTCCGCGATGCACATGATGTTCAAACATTTGACATGGGGGCTGTAATAATGGCAGCACTGGACAAAGGAAAAGGGTACGGGTTGAGAATGGCCAAGAGACCGGAAGCGACAGGACGGCTGGATGATGCGGCGCGCGCAGGCTGGCTTTATTATGTGGCCGGGCGCACCCAGGACGAGATTGCCGTTTCCATGGGTATTTCCCGCCAGTCCGCACAGAGGCTGGTGTCGCTGGCGGTTTCCGAGCGGCTGATCAAGATGCGGCTGGACCATCCTATTGCCGCATGCCTGGAGCTTGGCCGGCGGCTGAGTGACAGGTACGGTCTGAACCCTGTGGATGTCGTTCCCAGTGATCCGGGATCAAGCTCTACCATTGCCGGTATTGCCGAGGCTGCGGCTGTGGAAATCGAGCGCTGGCTGAAATCCGTCTCGCCTATCGTCATGGCTGTCGGCACGGGCCGCACGCTGAAGGCCGCCATTGACCAGCTGCCGGACATGGACTGTCCGCAACACCGCATTGTCTCAATGACCGGCAATATCGGCCCGGACGGATCCGCTGCCTATTACAATGTGATCTTTTCCATGGCGGATGCCATCAAGGCCCGGCATTTCACCATGCCGCTGCCTGTTCTCGTGTCCTCTCCGGAAGAGCGCGCCCTGCTCCATTCCCAGTCGCTTGTGCGCACGACACTCGAACTGGGCGCAAAGGCCAATGTGGCCTTCCTGGGCGTGGGCGAACTGGGGCCCGACGCGCCCCTGTGCGTGGACGGATTTCTGGATCGCTCCGAAATGCAGGCGCTGACGGAAGTGGGGGCTGTGGGCGAAATCTGCGGATGGATGTTTGACCGTGACGGTGTGCTTCTCACGGAATCGATCAACAGTCGTGTTGCCTCGGTTCCCATCCCGCCGCGCGAGACCTCCAGCGTCATCGGACTGGCCAAGGGCAGGCGCAAATATGCCAGCCTGAAGGCGGCCCTGCGCGGCAGGCTGATCAACGGATTGATCACCGACGAGGAAACAGCCGGCTATCTGCTGGGTGACTGAAATTTATTTCTGAATGAAATCAATCTTTACCAGGAGCGTTGCCGCAGCGCAGCAACGAATCCTGATTGACATTTTCTGTCATGTATTGAGTAATTGCCCGCGAGCAAAGCAATTGCTCACCACTCATCTGGGAGGATGTCCATGACATTGAAGACACTATTGCTGGGCACAAGCTCGGCACTCGCCCTTTTTGGTTTCGCCCATGCCGAAACCCTGACCATAGCCACCGTGAACAATGGCGACATGATCCGCATGCAGAAGCTGACGGAGGATTTTACAGCCAAAAACCCCGGCATTCAGCTGCAATGGGTTACGATGGAGGAAAATGTCCTGCGCCAGAAGCTGACGACGGACATTGCCACCGGCGGCGGCGAATATGACGTCATGACTATCGGCACCTACGAGGCACCGATCTGGGCGAAGCAGAAATGGCTCGTGCCGCTGGAAAATCTCGGTGCTGACTATGATGTTGACGATCTGCTGCCTGCCATCCGCGGCGGTCTTTCCGTGGACGGCAAGCTCTATGCAGCACCGTTTTACGGCGAAAGCTCCATGGTCATGTACCGCACCGATCTCATGGAAAAGGCCGGTCTGAAAATGCCGGATGCGCCGACCTGGGATTTCATTGCCGAAGCGGCAGCCAAGATGACTGACAAGGCCAATGGCGTGTTCGGCGTTTGCCTGCGCGGCAAAGCCGGCTGGGGCGAGAACATGGCGTTCCTGACTGCCACAGCCAATTCATTTGGCGCACGCTGGTTTGATGAAAGCTGGAAGCCGCAGTTTGATCAGCCTGCCTGGAAAAAGACACTGGATTTCTATGTGAAGCTGATGAACGAATCCGGTCCTCCGGGTGCCTCGTCCAACGGGTTCAATGAAAATCTGGCCCTGTTCCAGACCGGCAAGTGCGGCATGTGGATCGATGCCACGGTTGCGGCGTCCTTCGTGACAAACCCGAAGGAATCCACAGTGGCCGACAAGGTCGGCTTTGCGCTGGCACCGGACACGGGTCTCGGAAAGCGCGGCAACTGGCTGTGGGCCTGGTCGCTGGCTGTTCCGGCCTCTTCCAAGAAGCAGGAGGATGCGCAGAAGTTTATCGCCTGGGCAACATCCAAGAGCTATACAGAACTGGTTGCCTCCAAGGAAGGCTGGGCAAACGTGCCTCCCGGCACACGAACCTCGCTCTACACGAACGAAGCGTACCTGAAGGCTGCCCCCTTTGCAAAGATGACGCTTGACAGCATCAATTCAGCTGATCCGACCAAGCCGACGGTTGATCCTGTGCCTTATACCGGCGTTCAGTTTGCCGCCATTCCGGAATTTGCAAGCATTGCAACGGAAGTCGGCCAGCTGTTTTCCGCAGCTCTGGCCGGCACGATGACTGTGGATGATGCCCTTGCCCAGGCACAGGAGCTGACCACGACGGAAATGACAGCCGCAGGCTATATCAAGTAAGCCTCCCGTGGAATGCCGGTCCGTCTCTGGCGGGCCGGGATCCTCCAGGCTGCCGGATCATTGCGCCGGATCATTGCGATGGTCCGGCGGTCCGGAAATTGCGAACCCGCCCTTACAGACCTTTCTCGAAATGGGTTTATTGCCATGGCAACCCTGCATACACGTTCCCGCGCGCGGCTGATGATGGCACCGTCTGTCATCCTGCTCCTTGCCTGGATGATTGTCCCGCTGGCCATGACGCTGTATTTTTCCGTCCTGCGCTACAATCTCCTGTCGCCGGGAACCGAGCATTTTGTCGGCCTGCTCAATTACACGTCCTTTCTCTCCAAGGCAGCCTTCCTCCAGGCCTTTGTCAACACGCTGCTGATTGTCGGCGGTGTGCTCTGCATCACCGTGTTTGGCGGAATTGGTCTTGCCCTGCTGCTGGACCAGCCGATGTTCGGCCAGGGCATCGTGCGCATCCTGGTCATCGCCCCCTTTCTCATCATGCCGACTGTTGCAGCCCTGGTGTGGAAAAACATGTTCATGAATCCGGTCAACGGGCTGTTTGCGTTTCTGGCGCGCTCCATGGGCTTTGAACCCTTTGACTTTCTGGCCTATGCGCCGCTGCAGTCGGTGATTGTCATTGTCGCCTGGCAATGGCTTCCCTTCGCCACGCTGATCCTGCTCACCGCCCTGCAGTCGCTTGACGAGGAACAGAAGGAGGCGGCGGAAATGGACGGAGCCGGTGCATTCAGCCGTTTCTTCCATATTGTGCTGCCGCATCTTTCGCGGGCGATTACCGTTGTCATCATGATCGAGACAATCTTCCTCCTGTCTGTCTTTGCCGAAATCCTGGTCACGACCAATGGCGGTCCCGGCTATGCCAGCACCAACATCACCTATCTTGTCTATGTGCAGGCGCTTTTGAAATTCGATGTCGGAGGTGCGTCCGCCGGCGGTCTGATTGCTGTCGTGCTGGCCAATATCGTTGCGATCTTCCTTGCGCGGATGATCGGCAAGAACCTGGAGTCCTGAACATGGCCAGACGTGTCAGCACATCGCAAAAAGTCGTTGTTACCGTGATTGCATGGTCCATCGGGCTTCTGATTTTCTTCCCCATCCTCTGGACAGTCCTGACCAGCTTCAAGACCGAGGGCGAGGCCATTGCCTCTCCGCCGTCACTGTTCATGTTTGACTGGACGCTGGAAAACTACACGGAAGTGCAGGAGAGGTCCGACTATTTCCTGCATTTCATGAATTCGGTGGTCATCTCGTTCGGCTCGACCTTCTGCGGCCTGATCATCGCCATCCCTGCTGCCTGGTCCATGGCGTTCTCGCCGGGCAGGCGCACGAAAGATATCCTGATGTGGATGCTCTCGACCAAGATGCTGCCGCCTGTCGGGGTACTGGTACCAATCTACCTGATCTTCCGCGATACCGGGCTGATGGACACGCGCACCGGCCTGGTGCTGATCCTGACGCTGATCAACCTGCCGATCATCGTGTGGATGCTCTATACCTATTTCAGGGAAATTCCCGGCGAGATCCTTGAGGCCGCCCGCATGGACGGCGCCTCGCTCGGCAAGGAAATCCTGTATGTTCTGGCACCGATGGCCATTCCCGGCATTGCCTCTACCGTGCTGCTCAATATCATCCTGTCGTGGAACGAGGCTTTCTGGACATTGAACCTGACGGCCGCCAAGGCCGCTCCGCTCACGGCGTTCATTGCCTCCTATTCCAGTCCTGAAGGCCTGTTCTATGCCAAGCTTTCGGCGGCCTCCACCATGGCAATAGCCCCCATACTCATTCTTGGCTGGTTCTCCCAGAAACAGCTGGTGCGCGGTCTCACATTCGGCGCTGTCAAGTAAGGAATACCATCATGGGCAGTATCAGTCTCAAATCCGTTTCCAAATCGTTTGGCGAGCATGCGGTGATCCAGTCGATTGACCTGGAGATTGCCGATGGCGAATTCGTGGTCTTTGTCGGGCCGTCCGGCTGCGGCAAGTCCACCCTGCTGCGGCTGATTGCCGGGCTGGAAGATGTCTCCGGCGGCTCCATCCTGATCGATGGCCTGGATGCTACCGGCCTCCAGGCCTCGCAGCGGCGTCTGTCCATGGTGTTCCAGTCCTATGCGCTCTATCCGCATATGTCCGTGCGTGGCAATATCGGCTTCCCACTGAAAATGGCAGGCATGGCCAGGGAGGAGATTGACCGCAAGGTGAAGGCCGCCGCCGCGATCCTGAACCTGAATGACTATCTGGACCGCAAGCCGCGCCAGCTTTCCGGCGGGCAGCGCCAGCGTGTGGCCATCGGTCGCGCCATCGTGCGCGAACCGACAGCCTTTCTCTTTGACGAGCCGCTGTCCAATCTGGATGCGGCGCTGCGGGTCAATATGCGGCTGGAAATCAGCCAGCTCCATCAGGATCTCAAAACCACAATGATCTATGTGACACATGACCAGGTGGAGGCCATGACCATGGCCGACAAGATTGTGGTGCTCAACAGGGGCCGGATCGAGCAGGTCGGTTCGCCGCTCGAACTCTATCACAGCCCCGTCAATGAATTTGTCGCCGGATTTATCGGTTCTCCCCGGATGAACTTTGTCAGGGGCGCGGCAGCCAGGCCATGGAACACGCCCACAATGGGTATCCGGCCCGAACATCTTGGTCTTTCGACAGAATCAGGCACCTGGGCAGGCATTGTCGGTGTGGCCGAGCATCTGGGATCGGACACGTTCCTGCATGTCAGGCTGGATGGCATCGGCACCGTGACAGCCCGGGTCGAAGGCGAGTTGCCCGTCAGGCATGGCGACCGGGTTTTCCTGACGCCCGATGAGAGCCGAATCCACCGTTTCGATGACAGGGGGCTTGCGGTCAGATGAGAAGGCTTGAAGGCAGGGTTGCGCTTGTTACCGGCGGTGCCGGCGGCATAGGTTCGGCATTCGCCGCCGCCTATGTCCGGGAAGGGGCCACGGTCGCGCTGGCCGACATTTCCCTTGAAAGGGCGCAGGCGCGGGCCGATGCCATTGGTGCCGGTGCATTTGCGCTGCATCTGGATGTCACCTCGCAGGGTTCCATCGATGCCGCCGTTGCTGAAATGGAAAGGCGCTGCGGCGGCCTGGACATTCTCGTCAACAATGCGGCCCTGTTTGATCTGGCACCCGTTGTCGACATCACAAGGGCCAGCTATGAACGGCTGTTTGCGGTCAATGTCGGCGGTGCGCTGTTCATGCTGCAGGCGGCAGCCAGATCGATGATCGCGCGCGGCAAGGGCGGCAAGATCATCAATATGGCCAGCCAGGCAGGGCGTCGCGGCGAGGCCCTTGTGGCCGTCTATTGTGCGACCAAGGCCGCTGTCATCAGCCTCACACAGTCGGCGGGGCTTGATCTCATCAGGCACGGGATCAATGTCAACGGCATTTCCCCCGGCGTTGTTGACGGAGAGCTCTGGGACCAGGTTGACAGCCTGTTTGCAAGATATGAAAACCGTCCGCCCGGAGAGAAGAAGCGGCTGGTCGGCGCGGCGGTTCCCCATGGGCGGATGGGGACGGCAGAGGATCTGTGCGGCATGGCGGTTTATCTGGCATCCGGCGAAAGTGACTATGTTGTGGCGCAGACATTCAATGTCGATGGCGGACAGGTGATGGGCTGATGGTCCTGTTTCATAGGCCCGTTCCATGCGATGTAAGGACAAGGACAATCCAATGACAAAAATATCTCTGGAGCAGATGGCAGAAATCGCCCGGCATGCGGCTGTTCCTGCCTACAGACGATCAGACCTTTCGCCCGGCATCGTGCATTTTGGCATCGGCAATTTTCACCGGGCGCATCAGGCGGTCTATCTGGACGACCTGTTCAACAAGGGCAAGGATCTCGACTGGGCCATTGTCGGCGCGGGCATGTTGCCATCGGATGCGATCATGCGGGAAAAGCTGAAGGCGCAGGATTATCTGACCACTGTTGTGGAACAGGACAATGCGGTCTCGGCTGCCCGTGTGACAGGCGCGATGATCGACTTTGTCGAGGCCGGAAACACCAGGGCCATCATTGAAAAGCTTTCGGATCCGGCCATCCGCATCGTGTCCATGACCATTACCGAAGGCGGATATTTTATTGACCCTGCTTCGGGGCATTTCAATCCCGGGCATCCGGCCATTGTTGCGGATGCCACCCGGCCCGATGATCCCAAAACGGTTTTCGGGTTGATCGTGGCGGGCATAAAGCGCCGCCGCGCGGCGGGTATCGCGCCCTTTACGGTCATGTCCTGTGATAATATTCCGGGCAACGGTCATGTGGCGCAGGCTGCTGTTGCCGGTCTTGCGGCCCTGTCCGATCCGGATCTTGCCAGCTTTGTCACGTCCCGTATTGCCTTTCCCAATTCGATGGTGGACCGGATCACCCCTGCAACAGGCCCGCGCGAGATCGGCCTTCTGGCCGATCTCTTCGGTCTGGAGGACAACTGGCCCGTGTTTTGCGAAGCGTTCAGGCAATGGGTCATGGAAGACCATTTCCCGGCCGGTCGTCCGGCGCTGGAAGATGCCGGCGTGACCTTTGTGCCTGATGTTGCGCCCTACGAACTGATGAAACTGCGTATCCTTAATGGCGGCCATGCGGCCATTGCCTATCCCGCCGCGCTGATGGACATTCATTTCGTCCATGAATCCATGGAGAATCCCCTCATCCGTGCCTTCCTGGCAAAGCTGGAAAACGAGGAAATCATTCCTGTTGTTCCGCCGGTTCCCGATACGGTTCTGGCAGATTATTTCAGCCTGATCGAGCGCCGGTTCCTGAACCCGAAAATTGGAGATACGATACCGCGCCTGTGTCAGGATGGCTCCAACCGCCAGCCCAAATTTATCCTGCCGTCCACGGCCGACCGTCTTGCTGCGGGACTGGATGTTGTGGGCCTGGCATTGGTGTCGGCCCTGTGGTGCCGCTATTGCGCCGGAACATCCGACAGCGGCCGCGCCATTCCCCCCAATGATGCCAGCGCCGCGCGACTGCAGGCGCATGCTCTCGAAGCACGGGAAAACCCGCAGGAATTTCTGGCCATGTCGGATATTTTCGGCGATGTTGGAAAGTCGGCACTGTTTTCCGAGCGGTTTGCAACCGCGCTTGCCTCCCTGTGGACACGGGGAACGGCACAGACATTGACCCTCTACATCGAGGGCAGGCTGAAATAGGGGGAGGAGACTGGTATGGATCTGGGTCTGAAGGGGAAAGTCGCGGTCATTACAGGT
Source organism: Rhizobiaceae bacterium (assembly GCA_965247225.1). Lineage (GTDB taxonomy): Bacteria > Pseudomonadota > Alphaproteobacteria > Rhizobiales > Rhizobiaceae > CBDFGT01. The sequence continues at coordinate 310,370 of CBDFGT010000029.1, forward strand.
GGCAGCGTCGGCATTGGTCTTGGTGTTGCCGAAGCCTTCGCGAAAGAGGGTGTTCATCTGGTTCTGGCAGCGCGTGACGGCAATCGCCTGAGCGCGGAATGCGCCCGGATTGCGTCAGCCCATGGTGTCAAGGTTCACGGCGTTGCCTGCGATGTGGCAACGGTTGCCGGAGCGGAGGCGCTGGTGGCCGGTATCGAGGCTGCGTTCGGCGGTGCCGATATCCTGATCAACAATGCAGGCTCCGGCTCCAACGAAACTATCATGGAAGCAACGGATGAAAAATGGATGCAGTATATTGACCTGCATCTGATGGCGGCGGTGCGCCTGGCGCGTGGCATTGTGCCGATGATGAAAAGGCGGGGCGGTGGAACCATCATCCACAATGCCTCGATCTGTGCCGTACAACCCTTGTGGTACGAGCCGATCTACAATGTCACCAAGGCTGCACTTCTGATGTTTTCCAAGAACCTGGCCAATGAGGTGGTCAGGGACAATATCCGGGTGAACACCATCAATCCCGGCCTGATCCTGACGCCGGACTGGATCAGGACCGCCAGGCAATTGTCCGCCTCTACAGGGGGCGACTGGCAGGGCTATCTGGATGGCGTGGCAAGGGAACACGCGCCGATTGACCGGTTCGGCACAGTGGAGGAACTGGCAAATTTCTTCGTATTCCTGTCGTCCGACAGGGCGAGCTATTCCGTTGGCTCCACCTATCATGTTGATGGTGGCATGCTGAAAACGATCTGACAGGGCAATATTGATGGCAAGCCGGTCGCAGGACATGCGCAACACGCTGGTGATTTTTGACTGTGACGGCGTGATTGTTGACAGCGAGCCGATTTCCATTGCTGTTCTTGTGCGGGCTGTCGGCAGCATGGGTGTCGAGATCAGCCTGGAGGATGCCTATGCGCGGTTTCTCGGCAGAAGCCTTTCGACCATTTCCGGCATATTGCATGCCGAATACGGGCTGGCGATAGACGAAGGTTTTCTGGCACGGATGCGGCATGATCTCTACGGGCGGTTCCGGGCCGAGCTTCTGCCGGTTTCCGGCATTGCCGAAACAGTGGACAGGCTGAAGATTCCCTATTGTCTTGCCTCGTCCAGCCAGCCGGAGCGCATCCGCCTGTGCCTGGGGGTTACAGGACTGCTGGAGCGGTTTGAGCCCCATATTTTCAGTGCCACGATGGTGGAGCGCGGAAAGCCGCATCCCGATCTCTTTCTCCATGCGGCCCTGCAGATGCAGGCGCATCCGAAGGACTGCATTGTGGTGGAGGACAGTCCTGCCGGTGTGGAGGCGGCCCATGCCGCCGGAATGACGGTCTTTGCCTTTGCCGGCGGTTCGCACGCGCAGGGAAAGCGTCACCGTGATGCGCTTCTGGCGCTTCGCCCGCACGCCATGTTTGACGCGATGCCGGATTTGATCCACCTTGTCGAAAAACACACAGGGGCGGATTATCAAAACGGGACGGGGACTGCACGGGATGCGTGACCATGTGATTGCGGTGGATGTCGGCACGACGAGTGCACGGGCCGGACTGTTTGACCGTTGCGGCTCCATGCTGGTGCGCACCGAGTATCCCATCTTGCTGCACCGTCCTTCGGCGGGGCTGGCCGAACATGATTCCGGGGATATCTGGTCTGCCGTGTGCAGGGGGGTGCGCGATGTGATGCAGCGCTCCGGCCTGCAGGCGGCCCGGATTGCGGCTGTCGGATTTGATGCCACATGTTCGCTGGTGATGCGCGACAGGGCCGGCCTTGCGCTGCCTGTCTCGGCAGGGGATGCCAGTTGCCATGATACCATCGTCTGGCAGGATCACCGGGCCATGGAAGAGGCGGCCTTCTGCACACGGACTGCCCACCCTGTCCTGGCGCAATCCGGGCAGATCATGTCACCGGAAATGCAGATGCCCAAAATCATGTGGATCAAGAAACATCTGCCGGGACGCTGGAAGGATACCGGCTATCTGTTTGACCTGTCTGATTTTCTGACCTGGAAGGCCACAGGATCCGCAGCCCGCTCGCTGTGTACGCTGAGTTCCAAGTGGAATTTCCAGTCCTGCCCGCAGCAGGGCTGGGACCGGGGTTTTCTGGATGCGATCGGCCTGTCAGATCTTGTGGAGCGTGCGCATCTGCCGCAGGCGGGGGTGGCACCCGGTCATGCCGTCGGTACGCTTTCGCAAGGTGCCGCGCTGGAGCTTGGCCTTGATACCTCTGTCCTTGCGGGTGCCGGTCTGATCGATGCCTATGCCGGAATGCTGGGTGTGCTGGCCGGCCGGCTCGGCGACAGTGACACACTGGAGAGCCAGTTTGCGCTGGTTGCCGGAACGTCGAGCTGTGTTGTGTCACTGTCGCGCCGTCCGCAGGTCCGCACCGGCCTCTGGGGGCCTTATTTTGAAACACTGCTTCCAGGCCTGTGGCTGCGCGAGGGCGGCCAGTCCGCTTCCGGTGCGCTGCTCGACCATATTGTGCGCAGCCATGCTGCCGGAGGTGTGCCGGAAGCCGGCCTGCTTGCCCGAATTTTCGGACGGATTGCAGAATTGCGGCGTGATTTCGGAGAGGCCTGGGGCGCGGATCTCCACGTCCTTCCCGATTTTCACGGAAACCGGACCCCGGGCGGACACGCGGCGTCACGCGGTGTTGTCAGCGGACTGTCGCTGGATCACTCTTTCGACGGCCTGTGCCTGCTTTACTGGCGCACCTGCGTCGGCATAGCCCTTGGTATCCGCCAGATCGTGGACCTGATGGCGCAGGACGTGCCGGTGCGACCTGTGCTGCATGTCTGTGGCGGGCATTTGCGCAATCCGCTGATGATGGAGCTGTACCGGGACATTTCCGGCTGCCGGATTGTCGTGCCGCAAAACGGCGATGCCATGCTGCTGGGAACAGCCATTGCGGCAGCGGCAGCGGCAGGCTTGTATGGCAGTCTGGCCGAGGCCGGAAAGGCCATGGCTGTACCCGGCAACCTCGGCGAGGCCCCGGTCATGGCCGGACATTACGCGCGGGACTATCAGGCTTTTCTCCTGATGCAGAAGCACCGTGCCGAACTGGAAGCACTGCCGTAGTGCCTCGTTATGCGCAGAAACTGGAGTTTTTGAGTCATGTTAATACTTGACTTAAAAACTCCAGTTCAATAGGTTCATGCCAGTGTTGTCATTCTCAGGCAGGCGGTCATGGGCAGGAAAGTCAAAACACAGGTTGCAGTGCCGGGTGTCAGTGCACCGGAAAAGCCGATTGTTCGCAGTTTTCTTTATGTCGGCGGGCGCGACTGCCAGGTGGCGCACCTGCGCCAGATTGCCAGCGATTTCGGTCTGGATCTGGTTCATCACGATGGTGGTTTGAGGGAGGCCGTGTCGCGCATTGATACGGTCCTGCCCTCTGTTGACTGTGTGTTCTGCCCGATTGACTGTATCAGCCACGATGCCTGCCTGCGGGTCAAGACCGGCTGCAAGAAGCACGGCAAGACATTCGTACCCTTGCGCAATGGTTCAAAATCCAGCCTCGAGCGGGCATTGCAGGAGATCAAGGATCAGGAGCGACGCGCCCGCGCCATGCCCTGAAATCACTCTTTCAGACATGCATTCAGGCTGAGGCTGAGCCATCCGGCCATCATCAGGAGACCACCGGCTGGTGCCGACATGGGGAAAAGCCCGTGCCCGAGAGCGTAGCGCAGCACCAGGTCAGCGCCAAAAACAAGTGTGCCAAGCGCTATCAGTGAACCGGAAAATGCGGCTGTTTTCAGACGGTCGACATTCAGGGCGATCACAAGCAGCACCGGTGCATGTGCCAGGGCCATGGTGGATGCCGAGCCGAGAAGACGGGTATCGCCCAGATGCGAGGCCGCCGCTGCAAGGGCGATACCGCTCAATCCGGAAAGGCCCGCCAGACCCAGAAAAATGCGGCGAAAGGGGAGGGAGATCATTCAGGTATCCTTGTTGCGCATGTGATGAGCCAGTTTTTCCACCGGTTCCCGGATGGCTGCACGCAGGTTTGCATCCGCAATTGTCTCGTCCATCGCCCTGTGGAAACACAGGAGCCATTCCTCCACTTCCGCCGTGCCTATGGCTGCCCCTAAATGACGGCTTCTGAGCCGTGGGTGGCCATACTTGTCGGTATAAAGAGGCGGGCCGCCGAGCCAGCCGGAGAGATATTCTGTCAGCTTTTGCTCGGATCCGGACATGTCGGAGGGATGAATGGCACGGCAACGTGCGGCCTCCGGCAGTGTGTCCATCAGCAGATAGAACCGTGCTGTCAGCAACCTGATGGTTGCCAGCCCGCCGATTGCCTCGTAAAGTGTGATATTTTCCAAACCCATGCCATGTCCCTGTTCCACTGCCCATATCATTTCAAGACCTGGTTCGCCAGCGCGAACTGCTACCAAACCGCTTACGGAGTCCTTTCCGGAGGGTGACATGGAAAATCTCTCAAAGCGCTTTGAAAAATGAAGATCCTGTTGTAAGCTGCAGTGCGGTCCGGGGAGGAGCGATTCAACACGGTTTTCAGGAAAGATTTTGAGATGGCTATTCGCACCGTTGTCTGGGGTGAAAATATTCACGAACATGTAAATGCGGTTGTCGCATCCCTCTATCCGAAGGGGATGCACACAACGATCGCCGATGCACTGAACAGTGATCCGGCCATTTCCGCGACAACCGCTGTCTTGCAGGAGGCCGAACATGGATTGCCGCCGGAACGGCTTGATGCAACGGATGTTCTCGTCTGGTGGGGCCACAGGGATCACGGAGCCGTCAGCGACGAGGTTGTCGAGCGCATTGCCAGGCGTGTGTGGGAGGGTATGGGCCTTATCGTCCTGCATTCGGGGCATTATTCCAAAATCTTCAAGCGTCTTATGGGCACGCCCTGCTCCCTGAAATGGCGCGAGGCCGGCGAGCGCGAGCGCGTGTGGGTTATCAATCCGCGTCATCCGATTGCCGAAGGTCTGGATGCGCATTTTGTCATCGAGAATGAAGAGATGTATGGTGAGCAGTTTTCCGTACCGGAGCCTCTGGAAACGGTTTTCATCTCCTGGTTCCAGGGGGGTGAAGTGTTCCGTTCGGGCCTGACCTGGCGTCGCGGTGCGGGCAATATTTTCTATTTCCGTCCGGGCCATGAAACCTATCCGACCTATCATGATGCCAATGTGCAGAAGGTTCTGGTGAATGCGGTCAAGTGGGCCTGCAATCCCGCGGGTGCATTGAGCGCCATTCACGATGCGCCTAATGTTCCGGTTGAAAAGGCGTGGGAGCCGATTATCGAGCGTGGCGGCAAACTGCATGCCGCTGGCGAAACCGGTTACAAGTGAGGATCATGACATGCGTATCCTGATGGTTGGAACCGGCGGCATGGCCAATCACCATGCCGAGCATTTTGCAAAGATCGATGGCGTGGTCCTCGCCGGTGCTGTGGATGTGGACAAGGCCCGCGTCACCGCCTTTGCCGAAAAATGGCACATCGCCAACATGTTCACATCGCTGGACGATGCCATTGCCTGGGGGCAGTTTGATGCCTCCACCAATGTCACACCGGACAAGGTGCATTATCCGACCACGATGGCACTCGTGAAAGCCGGAAAGCCGATGATGTGCGAAAAGCCCCTGGCGGAAAACTTTGCCAGGGCCGATGAAATGGCCACAGCGGCGGAGAAGGCCGGGATTGTCAATATGGTCAACCTGACCTATCGCAACGTGGCACCGCTGCAAAAGGCCCGCGCCATGGTTCTGGCAGGCGCAATCGGCACAATCCGCCATGTGGAAGCCTCCTACCTGCAAAGCTGGCTGGTCTCGAAAGCCTGGGGTGACTGGCGCACCGAGAGCCAGTGGCTGTGGCGCCTGTCTACCGGCCATGGCTCCAACGGGGTTCTGGGCGATATCGGCATTCATATTCTCGATTTCGCCGCTTATGGGGCAGGAACTGATGTGGACCACGTGTTTGCAACGCTGAAAACCTTTGACAAGGCACCCGGCGGCAAGATCGGTGACTATGTGCTGGATGCCAATGACAGTTTCACCCTGTCGGTGGATTTTGCCAATGGCGCTCTGGGTGTGGTGCATTCTTCGCGCTGGGCAACCGGCCATTTGAATGAACTGCGCCTGCGCATGTATGGCGAAAAGGGTGCGATTGAAGTTGTGCACAATTCGGAAGGTTCGGAAATCAGGGCTTGCCTTGGTGCGAATATCGAGACTGCAACATGGGAAATCCTTGATGCAGGCACTGTGCCGATGAACTATCAGCGTTTTGTCGATGCTATCCGCAACGGCACAAAAGTTGATCCGGATTTCCGCCATGCGGCCAATCTGCAAAAGGTGCTGGATCTGGCCATGGAATCCGATGCCGAGCGCCGGGAAAAGCGGGTTCAAGCCTGTTTCGGAACGGATAAAAGCTGAGCGTGATACTGTTTTCGGGCGGCTTCAATCTCTGTCCTGCAGATTTTCCCTGCCAACACAGACAATCCGGTTTGCCGGTGGCTGGTTATCGCGGGTTGCACGCCATGATGCACGGTCTTCGGCCCTGGTGCAGATTGGTCGGGTGATGATATCAAAACCTTTGGACTGCAGGCAGCGGTTGACAAAGCGGCCGCGCAGATCGGCGTTGGCGTCGCGCGTGGTCACCTGCGGCGGGATGATCATGTCGGAGCGCTCGACACAGAGCGTCTGGTTGCCATCCGTGGTGCACCGGGTTTGCGGAATGGAGCGCATGCCCGGCGAAACCTCGGTGACCATGGCCTGCGGTATGCTTTGAAACGAGGCAATCCTGCATTCATCCGCCGCCTGCTGGCGCTGGGCAAAGCTGGATCCCGTCTTGTGCACAACTTCCACCGGACCAAACAGGCCGGTGCAGCCGGTCAGCGCCAGCAGGGGGAGGGCGGTCAGGAGAATGCGTTTCATCTTATGCCTGAATCCATCAAAAGGGTCTGCCGGAGTTAGAACCGTTCGGGCGCTGAAAGCAAGGGCTATCGTGGCGCGGCGCAACTCTTTCCGGCTGGTCAAGGTCATACATGCAAGAAATGGCGCACCCGACAGGATTCGAACCTGTGACCTTTGGAATCGGAATCCAACACTCTATCCAGCTGAGCTACGGGTGCAGCGCGGGCAACGGGCGAACCGCCTGTTTCCTGTGGTGGCTTCTCATAGCGCAGGTCGGGGCAGGCTTCAATCCATAAAATCATGTCATTGAGGATTTGGCTGTCTTGAAAAATACATGCCCGGGAACATATTCTCCATCAGACCTTAAAAGGAATCAGTCTTTGAAATCGCTTAAGGATGGCTATAATGCCCTGGTGATCGGTGCCTCCGGTGGCATTGGCAGTGCAGTGGTGGATGCTTTGTCTTCTGATCCACGTTGCCGCGTTGTTGCAACGCTTTCGCGGCATGATGATCAGGGGTTTGATCTGCTGGATGAAGATACGATCGAGCGAGCAGCGGCCAATGCCAAAGCGGCTCATGGCGAATTCGACCTGATCTTCGATGCCACAGGTGCGCTCGAAATCAAGGGCATTGGTCCGGAAAAAACCATTCGTACGCTTGATCCTCTGGCCATGGCCCGGCAATTTGCAGTCAATGCCATTGGCCCGGCCCTGCTGATCAAGCATTTTTCGCCCCTTCTGCCCAAGGACCGGCGGTCGATCTTTGCGACATTGTCAGCAAAGGTCGGATCGATCGGGGACAACCGGCTGGGCGGATGGATTTCCTATCGTGCAGCCAAGGCGGCTCTCAACCAGATCGTGCGAACCAGCGCTATCGAGATTGGCCGGACCCATCCGCACTGTCTGGTGGTTGCGCTGCATCCGGGAACTGTGGAGACCCGCCTTTCAGCCAAATGGCACTCCAGCCATCCCCCGGTTGCGCCACAGGTGGCTGCTGCCAATCTGCTGAAAGTTGTCAATGGTCTGGGGGCTGACAGGACCGGAAGTTTCATTTCCTGGGATGGTGCGCAATTGCCCTGGTAGGTGAAACGGGAAAGCCGCGAAGCCAGCTTCGCGGCTTTGCAGTCTGCACCCTTTTCTCACCCGGACATGGCACCAGGGCCACGAATGGCGTTTGGCGGGCATTTGCCCAGAATGATCATGCCGAGCACTTCATCCTTGGTCACGTCCGTGGTCCTGGCATGGCCTACAACCTGGCCGTTTTTCATCACGGTCACACGGTCTGCCAGATCAAACACGTCATGAATGTCGTGGCTGATCAGGAAGATACCGATGCCTTCCTGTTTCAGTTGCCTGATCAGCTCGCCGACCTGTGCAGTTTCCTGCGGGCCCAGCGCCGCTGTCGGCTCATCCATGATCAGGATTCGGGCATTGAACAGAATGGCGCGGGCAATGGCCACCGACTGGCGCTGACCGCCGGAAAGGGCTTTGACCGGCTCCTTGAAACGGCGGAAATTCGGATTGAGACGGCCCATGACCGAGCGGGCAGAGGATTCCATTGCAGCATCATCAAGGGTTCCCCAGCGGGTCATCAGTTCGCGACCGAGATAGAGATTGGCGGCGGCATCCACATTGTCTGCCAGAGCGAGTGTCTGGTAGATGGTTTCAATACCATAGGCCTTGGCATCGCGCGGGTTGTTGATGGTCACTTCCTCGCCATTGATCCGGATCTTGCCGCTGTCGCGCGGATATGCGCCCGACAGGATCTTGATCAATGTTGATTTGCCTGCACCGTTGTGTCCCAGAAGGGCAACAACCTCACCTGGAAACAGGTTGATGGACGCCTGGTCAACCGCCCGGATACCGCCAAAGGCTATGGAGATATCATCCATTTCCACCAGGGGAACGCCAGGGTTGGCCCGGGTTTCTACTTTTGCATTCATGGCAAACCTCCTTACTTCACGCGACGGCGATACAGAGTGTCGAGATAAACCGCGACCACCAGAACACCACCCACGACCATTTGCTGCACGGCGGTATCGAAACCAACAAGGACCATGCCGGATTGCAGCGATTGCATGACAACAGCACCAAGCATGGCACCGTAAATTGTACCATGGCCACCGGCCAGGGATGTGCCGCCGATAACGGCAGCGGCGATTACGTAGAGTTCGTCATTGCGACCAAGATCCGCCGTCGCCGAATTGAGGCGCGCGCTGGCTATGGTTGCCGAAATGCCAACCAGAAAGCCCATGAGCGAGAAGATCATCACCGTCATGCGTCTGGTGTTGATGCCGGCCAGTTCGGCTGCTTCCGGATTGCCGCCAATGGCAAAGACATAGCGTCCGAAACGGGTACGGGTCGCAACAAAGGTCATGGCAATGCACACAAAGGCGGCAATCAAGACAGGGATTGCAAAACCGTGCGCGATGAAGATTTCCTTCGGGTCTGTCGTGATATTGTTGGCCGCCGCATATTGCCTGACGATACCAATCGGCCAGTAATAGCTGTTCACGATCCATGCAAATCCGAGAATGAGTACGGCGCTCAAGGTTGCAAGAAGGCTTTCTGCCCATACAGGTCGCAGCGGAAACCCGAAGCGGGTGCGTTGCCTGCGGCCTGATATGATCATAAAAATCACAACAAGACAGGCGAGTATGGCAACAATCCAGCTGCTTGTGGCACCAATGGAGCCATACGGACCGCCGCCGATCAGCTGGAACGTTGCATCAACCGGCGAAATGGTTTCGCCCCTGGCCACATACCAGGCTGAACCGCGCCAGATCAGCAGTCCGCCGAGCGTCACAATGAAGGACGGAATTTCGAGATAGGCAATCAGGTATCCCTGAAATGTGCCGATCAGCGCGCCGACCATCAAGCCGACAATGATGGTGATGATCCAGATGTAAGGGCTGCCAAAGCCCAAAAACTGGGGCAGGATCCAGACCTGCACAACACCCATGATCATGGCTGTGAAGCCGAGCATGGAGCCAACCGACAGGTCGATATGACGGGTGACAATGATCATCACCATGCCCGTTGCCATAACGGCAATGGAGGATGTCTGGACAGACAGGTTCCACAGGTTGCGCGGCGTCAGAAACGCGCCTTGACCGTTGAAGACCTGCCCATAAAAGTGAAAGCCCGCCCAGATCAGCAGCAGGGCTGCAAACATTCCAAGCATGCGCGAATCAATTTCGGTCGCCCGCAGGAATTTTTTGAACGCATTTTCCTGAACCATTCCAGGCCCTGTATTTTTTGCTGGTGTTTGAACCATTTAAGCCCCTCCTTTACCACTGAAACGGGCGGCTTTCGCCGAACATATGCCCGCTTTTAAGAAAACCGCGCCGCCTTGCGGCGGCGCGGTCTACAGGATTGGTGATGACCCATCACGGATTATTTGCAAACCGGAACCTTGGCACCGTCTACGCCAGCGCAGAGGGTTGCCTTGTCAATCCAGTTGGCATCCAGGACAAGGTTCAGGTTGTCCTTGGTGATGGCAGTCGGTGTCAGCAGCACAGCGTTGACTTCGACCTTGCGGGCACCGTCAGCGAACTTGACCACGTTCGGAACATCTGTCTGTGCCTTGCCTTCGGACAGCATGATGGCAGCTTCAGCCGCTACCTTGCCGAGGGCACGGCTGTCTTTCCAGATGGAAACCAGCTGTGTGCCAAGAGCAACGCGGTTCAGGGCGGCCTTGTCGCCGTCCTGGCCTGTTACTGGAACAGTACCGGCAAGACCCTGTGCCGAAAGGGCAGCAACAACGCCACCGGCCATGCCGTCGTTTTCGGACATCACAGCATCAACAGCATTGTTGTTGGCTGTCAGGATCTGCTCCATGTTCTTCTGGGCATTTTCCGGCTTCCAGCCGTCCGAAGACGCTTCACCAACGATCTTGATCTTGCCTGCATCAATATTTGGCTTCAGGACTTCCATGATGCCGTTGTACAGGAAGGTTGCATTCGGATCGCCCGGGTCACCCTTGATGACTGCGAAGTTGCCGGAATCCTTCACCTTCAGCATTTCCTGCGCCATCAGGCGGCCAACGCCAACATTGTCGAAGGTCATGTAGAGTGCTGCCGGATGTTCAATCTGGACATCGTAGGAAATCATCGGAATGCCTTCCGAGGCAGCCTTTTCAACAGCCGGCAGAATGGCTTCCGAATCGTAGGGAACGATCAGCAGAACGTCTGCGCCCTGAGAAATGAGGGACTCGACGTCCGTGAGCTGCTTTGCTGCAGAACCCTGAGCGTCTGCAGAGATGTACTTGTCGCCATTGGCTTCAACGATAGACTTGATAATGCCTTCGTCCGTCTTCCAGCGCTCTTCCTGGAAAATCTTCCAGGATACGGCAATGGTCTTGTCCTTTGCCACGGCGATGCCTGCAAATGACACGGCAAAAACTGCGCTCGCAAGCGCAACGGTCAATTTCTTCATGTAGTCCTCCCGAGTGAATGACAGCACCGTCGCGTTCCTCCACGTGGCGTCTGTCAGTCCGTGATACGCTGTCTGAAAAACTTTTCTCGACAGTCGAGAAAAGTATTGTCAGAGTTTTTTAAAACTGTCAACATATGTCGGACATCGAAATCGGACATGCTTGATGCATGCATGCGATGTTGCTGACAACGCTTTGGGAGGAGCGGCTGTTGCGCAAGCTGACAGGGGGAGATGTATCTGCAATGCTGATGAGGTCGAGCACGGAATCCGTCCGCAACCAGAACTGTGTTCTGGTTTTGACGGCGTTGCGGCGCAACGGACCCCTCTCGCATACGGATCTGGCGGATCTCACAGGACTTTCCTCGGCAACAGTCTCGGCGATCACGGCTGATCTGGAGCGGGAGTCCATTCTGGAGCGGATTGAGAGTACATCGGCTTCCGGGCGCGGACGTCCGCGCGTTTCTTTCATGCAGCGTCGTAACGGAGGCTTTATCGTCACGGTGCGCATTTCGTCGGATCAGGTGCAATATTCTCTGGTGGATTATTCCGGTACATTGATAGACCGGTTTGAAGAAGGGCGGTCTGGCAAAAGGGAAACGGTTGAGAGTTTCGCCGGAAGCCTGCGTCTGGCGGTGGATCGTCTCGCAGAGCGCTCAAGTCTTGACCGTTCGCGCATCCTGGTCATTTCCATCAGCAGCAAGGGGCTGGTTGACGGATTTTCCAAAACCTTGTTGTGGTCTCCGGTTTTTGGCAGCGACAAGATCGATTTTTCCAAAGTTTTCAAAAGCCTGCCGCAGGCGACGATAATTCTGAGCAATGAAACCCTGCTGGTGGCGGCAGCCATTGCCCGCAGGCGGGAAAAGAAGGGCCAGTTTACCTCCTGTTCTCTGGCCGCCCTTTCCCTGGGGCACAGTATCGGGCTGGGCATTGTCCGGCATGATGCCAGCGGACAGCATGATGTCACAGCTCCGGATTTTGGCCATATGCTGCATATGGCCAATGGCGGGCTATGCCGCTGCGGGAATTTTGGCTGTATTGAGGCCGCTGCCGGATTTTACGCCATACTGCGGGCAGCCTTTGAAGTGCCGGCGGATACCATTCCGGCCAAATTTGTGCCGCTGCCGGAAATGGACAGGATTGCAATATCTGCACGGCAAGGCAACAGGATGGCAGGTTTTGCTTTCCGGCAGGCGGGTCTTGCGCTGGGCAACGGGCTGTCGCGGATGATCAGTCTGAATGAGGTGATGCCGATCGTTGTCACCGGGCCAGGAACACGGTTTTTCGATCTGCTGGAAAGTGGCCTCAGGGAGGGGCTGGGTCAGTCAAGGCTGGCGCGGATGGGCGGAATGCCCGATATCAGCGTCATTCCGGATGAACAGGTTCTGGTGTTTGAGGGACATCTGGATCTGGCACTGTCGCATATTGACCAGGACATTGTCATGTCGCGGCACCGCACCGACACTGAAGCATAGCGGTTACTGGAGGAGGGGAATGCAATGAAACGTGCCAAACACGCCGTGGTCCTGCTAATCGTTATCCTGATGACGGGAGCGGGCGGCTTTCAGCGGGCTTTTGCCGGGGATGGAGCCATTGCACCGCAGGAGGTTATCCACACCTGGTACAGGCTGGTGCTGGAGCTGGTGCGCCATACACCCACTTACACGCCGCCTGTTGCCAGCCGGTCTTTCGGCTATATCGGTGTTGCTGCATTTGAGGCTGTGGCGTCGGGGTCTGCGTCCCTGACATCCCTTGCCGGACAACTGAACGGTTTGCAGCCTTTGCCGGTGCGCCAGGCTGGCAAGGTTTACAGCGAGACTGTTATTGTTCAGGCCACCATGGCACTTTCGGCGCACCGGCTGTTTGACAACACCGGTCCAACCGGCCAGCGCGCCATGGCGGCGCTTGAAAAAACGCTGGCGGCAAAGGCCGCTGCCTCCGTGCCTGACGATGTCGTGGCCCGCAGCAAGGCTTATGGTGAGGCCATTGCCCGCCACATTCTTGAATGGGCCAGCACGGACAAGGGGGCCGATATCGAAAATATGGGCTTTCCGCGCAGCTATACGCTGACAAAAGGTCCGGCGCACTGGGTTCCAACCAACCTGATTGCCCTTCAGCAGACGCCCCTTTTGCCGGATTGGGGCAAGAACCGGCCCTTTGCAATGCCGGAGGGCGGATCCTGCCCGTTGCCTGCGCCGATTGCCTATAGTGAAGACAGGACTTCTGAATTCTACAAGGAAGCCCTGGAGGTTTTTGAGGTCCGGAAAAACCTGACGCCCGAGCAAGGCATGATAGCCCGGTTCTGGGCAGATGACGCCATGCTGTCCCCCACGCCTCCCGGGCACTGGATTTCCATTGCCATGCAGATCCTGCAGCGCGACAATGCCGATCTGGACCTTGAGGTGGACGTGCTGGCCCGTCTGGGCATTGCCCTGGCAGATGCCTTTATCGGCTGCTGGCACGAGAAATTTGTATATGATCTGGTGCGCCCGGTGACCTATATCCGTCGCACCATGGACCCGAAATGGGAGTCTGTCCTGACGACACCGCCATTTCCCGAATATCCCAGCGGTCACAGCACCCAGTCCGGGGCCGCTGCGACGGTGCTGACACAGATGTTTGGCGATGATTTTGCCTTTGAGGATGCAACGCATGTCGATGACGGCATTCCGGCGCGCAAGTTTGCAAGCTTCTGGGCTGCGGCCCATGAGGCCGGTATTTCACGGCTCTATGGCGGTATTCATTTCCGTGCAGCCATAGAGCGCGGGCTGGATCAGGGACGGTGCATCGGAGCCTATGTCAATGCCTTGCGCACAAGGATGTAAACCATGAACATGTATTTTATGTTTTTTATCACCCTTGCCCTTGCCGGCACCCGTGCTTTTGCTGCGGATTCCGGTCCTGTCGTCCCGCACTTCGTTGAGGAAACCAAAGCTGCCGGAATCAACAGCATCTATGCAGGCGACTGGCAATATATGGTGGGAGGCGGGGCTGCCACATTCGACTGCAATGATGACGGCTATCCTGACCTGCTTCTGGCGGGAGGGGAAAGGCCAGCCACATTTTACCGCAATACCAGCCCGCAAGGCGGGGCGCTGCATTTTACGGCCGCGAAAAGCGGTCTGGAATTTGACAAGGTGACCGGTGCCTGGCCGCTGGATATTGACGGGGACGGCAAGCAGGATATCGTCCTGCTGCGGGTTGGCGAGAACCTTGTCATGCGCGGCAAGGGCGCTTGCCAGTTTGAGCAGGCCAACAGGGACTGGGGATTTGACGGTGGCGACGGGTGGTCTACCGCCTTTGCCGCCACCTTTGAAAAAGGTGCCAACTGGCCGACCCTGGCCATCGGCAACTATATTGATCGTGCGCAGGAAGCCTTCCCCTGGGGGTCTTGTACGGATAACTGGCTGCACCGCCCGGATGCAGATTTGAGAAAATTTGCCAGGCCCATTGCGCTCAAACCGGGTTTTTGTGCCCTTTCCATGCTGTTTACCGACTGGAACAAATCCGGGACGCCTTCCCTGCGGGTTTCCAATGATCGCGAATATTACAAGGGCGGGCAGGAGCAGCTCTGGCATGTCGAGCCAGGCAAGGTGCCTGCGCTTTACACGGAAGCCGAAGGCTGGAAAAGCCTGCGCGTCTGGGGCATGGGCATTGCAAGCTATGATCTTGATTTCGATGGATATCCGGAATATTTCCTGACATCGATGGCAGACAACAAGCTGCAAAGCCTTGCAGCCCGTCCCGAAGCAGGCAAGCCTGCGATGGCGACATTCTCCGATATTGCCTTTGCAAAAGGTGTGACCGCGCACCGGCCCTATACGGGAGGGGACTGGCATCCCAGCACGGCATGGCATGCGCAGTTTGAAGATGTGAACAATGATGGTCTGGTGGACCTGTTTGTGGCGAAAGGCAATGTGGCCGAAATGCCGGATTTTGCCGCCAAAGACCCGAATAACCTGTTGTTGCAGGGGGCGGACGGCAAGTTTGTGGAAGCCGGCGACAAGGCCGGGGTCGCCAGCATGGCGATTTCGCGCGGTGCGGCCGTGACGGATTTCAATCTGGACGGATTGCCGGATCTGGTCGTGGTCAACCGCTGGGAAAGTGCGCAGCTCTGGCGCAATACAGGCCCTGCGGCCGGTCACTGGCTGGCGGTCAGCCTGCAACAGGAGGGTGCCAACCGGGACGGAATTGGTGCGTGGATCGAGGTCCGGCGTGGTGACACCATCATGCGGCGCGAGATCACTTCCGGCGGCGGGCAGGCTTCCGGCCAGAACGGGTGGTGGCATATCGGCCTTGGCGATAGCGCGAAAGCGGATATTCGCGTTGTCTGGCCGGACGGAACGGCAGGCGGGTGGCAAAACGTGGCTGCAGACCGGTTTTACCGGATATCACCCGATCATCCTGCGGTCCTGTGGACACCCGGAAACGCGACGGCGGACCCTTGACCTTCAAATCAGTTTCCGGTCTTCAACAAAAAAGGCACCACCTTTCAGTGGTGCCGTTCTTCCAGTCGATGGTTTCCCGTGATCAGGCAGCGGCTGAAGCGGCTGTCGGAACTTCTGAAATGGTCTTCAGAACACGCGATGCGATCTGGTATGGGTCGCCCTGCGAGTTTGGACGACGGTCTTCCAGATAACCACGGTAGTCGTTCTTGATGAAGGAATGCGGAACGCGGATGGAGGCACCACGGTCGGCCACACCATAGGAGAACTTGTTCCACGGAGCGGTTTCGTGCTTGCCGGTCAGACGTTTGTCATTGTCCGGGCCGTATACGGCGATGTGGTCCATCAGGTTCTTGTCGAAGGCGGCCATCAGGGCTTCAAAATAGGCCTTGCCGCCAACTTCGCGCATGAACTTGGTGGAGAAGTTGCAATGCATGCCAGAGCCATTCCAGTCGGTGTCGCCGAGTGGCTTGCAATGATATTCGATATCAATGCCATACTTTTCTGTCAGGCGCTGCAACAGGTAGCGTGCCATCCAGATCTCGTCTGCCGCCTTCTTGGAGCCCTTGCCGAAAATCTGGAATTCCCACTGACCCTTGGCCACTTCTGCATTGATGCCTTCGTGGTTGATGCCGGCTTCCAGGCAAAGGTCGAGATGCTCTTCCACGATTTCGCGCGCAATGTCGCCAACGTTGGAATAGCCGACGCCTGTGTAATACGGGCCCTGCGGTGCCGGGTAGCCATGCTCGGGGAAGCCGAGGGGGCGACCGTCCTTGTAGAAGAAATATTCCTGCTCAAAGCCAAACCATGTGCCTTCGTCGTCAAGGATCGTGGCGCGGGCATTGGTTGAATGCGGGGTGACGCCATCCGGCATCATCACTTCGCACATGACCAGCACACCGTTTGTACGGGCTGGATCTGGATAGAGAGCAACCGGTTTCAGCACACAATCCGAGCTGCGGCCTTCGGCCTGCATTGTTGACGAACCGTCAAAGCCCCACAATGGAAGCTCTTCCAGTGTCGGGAATTCTGCGAATTCCTTGACCTGGGTCTTACCACGAAGATTTGGCACGGGCGTATAGCCATCCAGCCAAATATATTCGAGCTTGTATTTTGTCATTACCGAACTCTCCTGATTGCCAAGGCGAACCGTGATTTTTAAAGACGCATGTGGCAGCAAAGGAAAAACCTCCACGCCGCTTGCCCCAGCGAGGCTTGCACGAAACGTGCCAAATTCGGGAAGAAGCGTAAAAACGGGCGTAAACCCGTCAGCCCCTTTGTCGCATGCCATCCAAAATCTTTCGTCAAAACCGGCATTTAACGGAACAACTGTCATATTTTCATCATTTACAAACGGTGATGACATTCTGTGCTGTGTTCATCTGACTAAAATTGTGCCAGGCAAAAACTGCAATTAAACAATTCAAAATATTTAAATGCCTAAAAAATATGCAAATGATTATTTTTTGTGAAATTAAACGTGCAAACTCTGTGCAACTGTGTTAAGAATGATTCAGATGGATAGTCACCAGTCACAAGAAAGAGGTTTTGACATGGAAACACATTCACATCAGCCAACGGCAGTCATCCTGCAATTTCCGGTCAAGGGCCGGGCAACTGCCAGGACGTTTCCGGACGCGCAGCGCACGGTCGAAGACCAGCGCTGGAGCAAGATCTGTGCCGCAGCCCTTGACGGCTGCTGGTATCATGATGAGGCTGTTCGCGACGCCGGGCTGCATTGACAGGGGCTTGACCGGACGGAAAACCCGGATTTTCAGGCGTTGAGGCGTCTGGTCATCAGGATTTCGTCGATCTCCCGGTTGTCATGCAGTAGGCCTCCAACCTGATAGCCATATTGCTGAAAACCGGCTCGCTGATAGAGCGCAATGGCTGCCGGATTTTCGGCGCTGACGGCAAGGTCCATATAGCGGTATCCCTGAACCCGCGCGTGGTTGATGACTGCGTCCAGCAGGGCCTTTGCCAGGCCCTGGCCACGGCTTTGGCTGCGCAGACAGACCATGATCAGGACAACCCTGTGCCGTACCTTGCCGGAACCATGGAACATCAATCCCATCATGCCGGCAGGTTCACCGTTCGTTTCCAACACGAATATCGCATTGTCCGTCAGGCGTTTTGCCAGATCCTCCCGTGAAAGGGCTGCAAAATCTTCCGCGGTCGAGGCAAAGCATTGCGGTTCCCGCTGCAGGGCCTCAAGCCTCAGTGCGCGGAAAATGTCGACATCATTGCTGTCAAGCTGGCGGATCACGGGTGAAGGCTTTCCCTGTCAAAGATAACCGTGTGTTTATAGTGCTTCATCGCGCAGGTCTATTCAATACATGTGATGCCGGACGCCAGGATCGGTGATGTATCCTCAATTTGAGGGAATCGGCACAGGACTTGATTTATATCAACAAATGTTCATAGAAACGTATATATTGAAATAAATCTCATGTCGCAAGATGTGCAGCCGGGTGCGGCGGCGATCCGCATGCCAGTCCCCTGACCCGCAAAAGAACAGCGGGCTTCAAGGGGGTTGCGTGGTCACGTTCCCGGTGTCTTGAAACCGGTCCTGCAAAACTGTTTTTAGACCTGGCCAAGGAGGCTATTATGAAACGATATTCCCGTCGTGCCCTTGCCGTTGTTGCTGCCCTTTGCGCAACAGCGCTGTTTTCACCCCTCAAGGCTGCCCCGTTGCCTGATCCAGTGATCAAGGTGCTGAATGATGCCCTTCAGGACGAGCGGAATGCTGAAACCTTTTATGAACAGGTCATTGCAAAGTTTGGTGCGGTTCGCCCCTTTTCCAATATTATCAGCGCCGAGAAACGTCACAGTTCAGGCGTCATTTCCCTGATGTCCCAGTATGGTGTGCCTGTGCCGGACAATCCTTATGAGACGGGTGCCATGGCCAGGCCGGAAGTGCCTGCAACGCTTGCAGAAGCCTGCAAGATTGGTGTGGACGCAGAAATTGCCAACCGGGATCTCTATAATGTGCAATTGCTGCCGAAGGTGACAGACTATCCGGACATTACAAGGGTATTGACTGCCTTGCGGGATGCTTCAAACCAAAAACACCTGCCGGCATTCCAGCGCTGTGCCGGCTGGTAGGCTGACGTTAGAGTGCAAGTGGTTCATACCGTCACGGCAAGGGGATAAAGCTGTGCCCCCTTGCGCGTCGCGTGTCTGCATTGCGTTGCCTGCTGAAAAATATCCGGTTGATATTTTGTTGTGCGCTGGTATTCTGTCCCTGTAGAAAGGAGGTCACGCATGGTTTACCGTCATGAACATCATCAGCGTGGCCCTGTCCATGCCCTGCGTTTGCAGGGCTGATCGGACCATTCCTGATCTGCCCTATGAGGGGTCTCGTGTCATTGTTGGCATGAGGCGGTTTTTTTCTTCAGTGCATGCTGTGGCCGGAGATCCGGAAGATTACGGTTGCGGCATTCCGGTTGAATTTGCATGTGCCTGCGGGCCTGACTGCGACCGGAAGCATTGATCTTCAAGAGCAGAGATGCATCATGACACTTCTGACCATCAGACATTTGGGCGTCACGCTGTCGCGTATGCTGTTTTCCAATCTCAATCTCGTCATTCATCCCGGTGAGCGGCTTGGCATCGTTGCGGCCAACGGACGGGGAAAATCCACCCTGCTGCGCTGCCTGGCCGGTGATTTTGAGCCCACGGAAGGCGAGATCACCAAAGCGCGCGGCCTGCACATCGGGCTGGTGGAGCAATCCATTCCTCAAAGGCTTTTAGGAATGCCTCTCTATCAGGTTGTTCTGGATGCCCTGCCTGCCGGGCAGGCGGACAGTGAATCCTGGCGGGTGGATATTGTGCTGGGGGATTTTGACATTCCCGAAGATCTGTATACGCGGTTGCTCGGTCATTTGAGTGGTGGCTGGCAGCGCATGGCGATGCTGGCGCGGGCGTGGGTGCGCGAGCCGGATCTCCTGTTGCTGGACGAGCCGACCAACCATCTTGACCTGTCGCGCATTCAGCAACTCGAGCGCTGGATCAACGGGTTGCCGCGCGATTTTCCGGTTGTCATCTGCAGTCATGACCGGGCTTTTCTGGATGCAACCACAACGAAAACCCTGTTTTTGCGCGACACTGTCTCGCCCTTCTATGCCTTGCCCTATTCGCGGGCGCGTCAGGCCCTGGCAGACGCGGATGCCCATGATGAAAGGCAATTTGAAAAAGACATGAAACAGGCGCAACAATTGCGCAGGCAGGCCGCCAAACTGAAGAATATCGGCGTTAATTCCGGCTCGGATCTTCTCGTGGTGAAAACCCGGCAGCTGAAGGAGCGCGCCGAAAGGCTTGAGGATGCCGCACGCCCCGGCTTTCAGGAGCGGTCTTCCGGTGCGATCCGGCTTGCCAACAGCGGTACGGCTGCCAAGATTCTGGTGACACTGGATGATGTGGCCGTGGGCAGGCCGGACGGAAGCCTGCTGTTTTGCACCGGCCCAAAATGGATCCGCCAGGGTGACCGTATCGTGCTGCTGGGTGCCAATGGCACCGGAAAAACCCGGCTTGTCAGCCTGATCCGTGAGGCCATTGCCGAAGGCGCGGGGCATTCCGGATCTGTGCGGATCACGCCATCACTGGTTCCTGGCTATGCCGACCAGAGCCTGTCGGATCTGCCGGATTCTCAAACGCCCCTGTCGCTGGTGTCCGGGCGGTTTGATCTTGCGGAGCCACGGATGCGCAGCCTGCTGGCCGGTGCCGGTATGTCCATCGAAATGCAGGAGAAACCAATCGGGCATATGTCCGGCGGGCAGAAAACCCGTCTGGCAATGCTCATGCTGCGGCTTACCAATCCGAACTTCTATCTGCTTGATGAACCGACCAACCATCTGGACATTGAAGGGCAGGAAGCGCTGGAGGCAGAATTGCAGCAGCAGGATACGACCTGTTTGCTGGTGTCGCATGATCGCAGTTTCATTCGCAATGCCGGCAACCGTTTCTGGATGATCGAAAAGAAAAAACTGGTGGAGGTGGATGACCCGGAAGGGTTCTTTGCCACACTGGGTCAGTAGCTGGGTTTGTTCAGCGCAAAAGAAAAAGCCACCGGAGACAGGTCTCCGGTGGTCTTGTTGCGCTGTCTGTGTGCCGCTATCAGACTTCCTTGCAGTCCGGTTCGGCTTTTGCGCGACACGCATCAGCCGATAACAACCTGTTTCTTTTCTTTCACCGAGTGCACGGCAGCTTCGGCCAGAAGCAGGGCCCTGAGGCCGTCCGTGCCGTCCGGGGAAATGGCGGTACCCTTCTCAATGGCGGAAATGAACGAGGCGATCTCGTTGGCATAGGCTTGCGTGTAGCGCGTCATGAAGAAATCA
The DNA here is from genome assembly GCA_965247225.1 of Rhizobiaceae bacterium. Classification (GTDB taxonomy): domain Bacteria; phylum Pseudomonadota; class Alphaproteobacteria; order Rhizobiales; family Rhizobiaceae; genus CBDFGT01. The sequence goes on from CBDFGT010000029.1 coordinate 331,447, forward strand.
TGCAGCGGCGGGCGGGTGTAGCCATCACCATTGGCGATTTCGATGGAAACCTCGCGCTGGTTTTCCGCGGCGATCATGCCCTTCGAGCCGTGGATTTCGATGCGCTGGTCATAGCCATAGGTGGCGCGGCGGGAATTGGAAATCATCACCTGCTTGCCCGACGCCGTTTCCAGAATGATGGAAGCGCTGTCGAAATCACCGGCCTCCCCAATGGCCGGGTCGACCAGAACGGCGGCATGGGCTGTCACGGCCACTGGCTCTTCCCCCAAAAGGAAGCGGGCCATATCAAAATCATGGATGGTCATGTCGCGGAAAATACCGCCGGAACGCTTGATGTAATCGACCGGAGGCGCACCGGGATCACGGCTGGTGATGGTGATCATTTCCACAGTGCCGATCCTGCCTGCATCGATGGCGGCTTTTACGGCCATGAAATGCGGGTCAAAACGACGGTTGAAGCCCACCATCAGCTTGCCTTTGGTTTCGGCAACAACCCTGATGCACGCCCTGACGCGGGCGACCGAGAGATCCACCGGCTTTTCGCAGAAAATGGCCTTGCCGGCCCGCGAGAAACGCTCGATGAGATCGGCATGCGTGTCTGTGGGTGTGCAGATGACAACCGCATCAATATCGGACGCTGCCTCAATGGCTTCAATCGTGCGGATATCGCAACCATACCGGGTCGCAATCGCTTCGGCTGCTGCCGGAAACGGATCGGCGACGGCAATCAAAACGGCATCTGCATTGCTGCCAATGGCCTTGGCATGCACCTTGCCGATGCGGCCTGCGCCCAGAAGTCCAAATCTTACCGTCATTGTTCAGTCTCTTTCTGTCCTTTGGGGGACGCGGGCGCAGCCAGCCCATTCTGGCAAGTCACACATGTTTGCCATGAAATGGAATAAATGCATCGTTGTGAATTCTGTTCGGAATATTTATTCCATTTCACATCCTGCCGTCAAGATGGATGATGGGCTTCCTTTCTTGTCGATGGCCACTATAGACTGTATGGCAGTCCAGATCATGAAGGTACGTCCATGCAGATTATTGATCCATCGCACATGTTTTACAGGCCGTTGTGGCGGCGCGTTTTTATTGTCGGGCTTTGCGCCGGCTGGGCGCTATTTGAGGCTGTCTATGGTGACCCGTTTTTCATGATGCTTGTGGGGGCGCTGGCCGCCTACAGTTTCGTGGTGCTGATCATCCGCTATCAGCCCCCTGCGGAAACGCCAAAGGCGGAAGCGTCCGACGAGAAGGCTGAGGATAAGACGATCCTGTGATATCAGTGCTGCAATTTTCTGATCGCCTCGTCGATCAGCAGGTTGGCAATCTGCATGCGGATATTGGCCTTGTCGCGCCATTGCTCATCTACCTGGTCGGGGTGATTGGCGGCGGCAAAGATGCGCCGTTTTCTGTTGAGGCTGACCAGCGTTTCCCTGTCCGAGAGGGCAAGGTCTGCGGCAATCTCTTCGGGCGCAATACGCGCAAGCCGGGCAGGCATGACCGGCGGTGATGCGGGTTTTTCCGGTGCGTTTTCCGGCAGCGCGAAATCAAAATAGGCATTGCGCAGGCCGGACACTGTTTCCCGTGTCACAGATGCGTCTTCCAGTCCCGGACTGCCAACCACAAAGCCGGTGTTGAGACCGCGCACATGCAGCGTGGCCGGTTCCGCGTCCCCTGCATCCTCTTCCTTCATGCGTTCCAGTACAGACTGGAAGAGTGTTTTCCCGAAAATCACCTGTTGGGTGCTCCCTTGACTTTCGGGGATTTTAACCCGGCCTGGTTATGCGAAGCTGTTCACGCCTGCGGATTTCCTGACTTTCTGTCCAGATCAGGTCATAGAGCAGTCTGGCACCGGGCGGCAGGGCGCGACCCCGCGCCGAAATGAGCGAAAAGGGCCGCACCGCAATCTCAAACCGGGTTGGCAATATGCGGATTTGCCCGGCCCCGGACGACTGGCCTGTGATAAACTGCGCCATATCATAGGAGGCCGGTGCGATGGCATCCGAGCCGGAAACAATAGCCGCCGTCAGCAGGGCAGACGAGGTGTTGACCTGGTCTTCGGGTACGGGAATTCCTGCAACCAGGAACATGTCTTCGACCGTGCGGCGCAGAAGCGTGCCCGGCGGCTGGAAAACCCAGCGATGGCCCACAAGATCCTCCCAGTCGACCTCGCCCTTTTCCAGAAGGGGATGACCCGACCGTACAATGAGACAGGCTTTTTCGATACCGAGTTCACGCGCCTCAAACAGGCGCGGGCTCATGTCATCCGGAATACGGCCGATGATGAAATCATGTTTGCCCGACAAAAGTTCGCGGGCCAGAACATTGCTGGTTTCCACTTCCAGATTGATGACCAGACCCGGATAGGCGCTGCTGATCTTGCTGATGGCCGGAACCACGATATTGAAAGCGGAGGCCTGAACGGAACCCAGAAATACCGAACCACCGTTGCCGGTTTTCAGCTCCCTGATTTCGCGGTCAACCTCACGCAATTCCAGCAAAATCGTGCGGGCACGCTTGGCAAGAGCCTCGCCGTAATGGGTGAGAATCACGCCGCGCTGTGCGCGCTCGTAAAGCGGTGTGTTGAGAATCGATTCCATTTCGCCCAGGGCGCGGGATGCGGCAGGCTGGCTCATGTTGAGCAAATCTGCCGCCGCGCTGATCTGCAAGGTTTCCTCAAGGGCCACAATCATGCGCAGATGGCTGAGCTTGAGGCCGGACTTTAACAGATGGTTACCGGAAATTTCTACCAGCGAACCTTGCTTTTTGCCATTTTCATGGCCGAAAAACGGGGACATGAGACTGTTTCTTTCTCTCAATGGGGGAAATTCTGACACCAAAGCACCATTATATCATTTTTGATATAAAAATCGATGGTTATTCTATTTGACAGTTATATGATTTGATTCCAACGTGCAAAAATGTGCTTGGGAGAGCGCTCGGGAGGTGCTTTGTTGATCGCCTGTTTGCGGTTTGTGCGCAAATGGCTTGCCTGCAGCTTCCGGGATATCTGAACACATAAGACACCAGACACGCAACACTGACTGGCGAAACACTCACGGGAGAGAAAACACATGAAATTCTTTATGACACTGCTGTCCGCAGTTGCATTGGCCATCGCAAGCTTTGTGATGCCTGCGCTGGCCCAGGACAAGGGAACGGTTGGCATTTCCATGCCAACGAAATCGTCCTCGCGCTGGATTTCCGATGGTGAAACCATGGAAAAGCTGTTCAAGGAAGCAGGCTACGCAACAGACCTGCAGTTTGCTGACGACGATATTCCAAACCAGCTGTCGCAGATTGAAAACATGATCACCAAGGGCGCAAAGGTTCTGGTGATTGCGGCTATCGACGGAACAACACTGTCAGACGTTCTGCAGCAGGCCCATGATGCCGGCATCAAGGTGATTGCCTATGACCGCCTGATCCGCGATTCTGCCAATGTTGACTACTATGCAACATTCGACAACTTCCAGGTTGGCGTCCTTCAGGCGACATCACTGGTTCAGGGCATGGGTGTGGACAAGGCAACTGCACCTTTGAACATCGAGCTGTTCGGCGGTTCACCAGACGACAACAACGCATTCTTCTTCTATGACGGTGCCATGTCGGTTCTCCAGCCTTTGATCGACAGCGGCAAGCTGGTGGTCAAGTCCGGCCAGATTGGCATGGATCAGGTCGGTACACTGCGCTGGGACGGTACTGTTGCCCAGGCGCGTATGGATAACCTGCTTTCTGCAAACTACACAGACGCCCAAGTGAACGGTGTCCTGTCTCCTTATGATGGTCTGTCCATCGGCATCATTTCCTCGCTCAAGGGTGTTGGCTATGGCACCGGCGACCTGAAAATGCCAATCGTAACCGGTCAGGACGCTGAAGTTCCCTCGGTCAAGTCGATGATTGCCGGCGAACAGTATTCCACAGTGTTCAAGGACACACGCGAACTGGCCAAGGTCACTGTCGGTATGGTGGATGCCATCATTTCCGGCAAGGAACCGGAAATCAACGACACAAAGACCTATAACAACGGTATCAAGGTTGTTCCTTCCTACCTGTTGAAGCCGGTTGCTGTTGACCTGACAAACTACAAGGACGTTCTGATCGGCTCCGGCTATATCAAGGAAGAACAGCTGAAATAGTTTTTGACCCTGTGGCTGCATGCCAGGCATGCAGCCCTGCTTTTCTCGCCGGGCTCTCTTTCACAAGATCAGGGTCCGGCGGTTTTGCCAAAAGGCTTGCGGACATTGGACATGAACACAACCATTCTTGAAATGCGCAATATTACCAAGCGGTTCCCGGGCGTCAATGCACTGGACAATGTGAACCTCAAGGTGCGCAAGGGCGAAATCCATGCGCTTGTCGGCGAGAATGGTGCCGGAAAATCGACCCTCATGAAAGTGCTCAGCGGTGTTTATCCCGCCGGCACATACGAGGGGGATATCGTTTATGAAGGCGACGTACGGCAGTTCAGGGATATTACCGACAGCGAACATCTGGGGATTATCATTATCCACCAGGAACTCGCCCTTGTGCCGCAACTGTCGATTGCCGAAAACATTTTTCTTGGAAATGAAATTGCATCGGGTGGTATTATCAGCTGGCCGGAAACCTTTGCGCGCACGCGGGTGCTGCTGGACAAGGTTGGCCTGAAAGAAAATCCGTCCACACTGGTGACCGATATCGGCGTGGGCAAGCAGCAGCTTGTTGAAATTGCCAAGGCGCTGTCAAAAAAAGTGAAACTGCTGATTCTTGATGAACCGACCGCATCGCTGAACGAAGCTGACAGCGAGGCACTTTTGCTGCTGCTGATGGAATTCCGCAAGCAGGGCATGACATCCATCATCATCTCGCACAAGCTCAATGAAATTTCCCGCGTGGCAGACCAGATCACGGTTCTGCGCGATGGCACCACAGTCGAAACCATGGACTGTCACAAGGAAACCATCAGCGAAGACCGCATCATCCGCAACATGGTCGGTCGTGAACTGGCAGACCGTTATCCAAAACGGGTTCCCGATATCGGTGAGGTGATTTTCGAGGTCAAGGGCTGGAGCTGCTACCATCAATTGCATTCCGACCGGAAATTCCTGCATGATATCCATATCAATATCCGCAAGGGCGAGGTTGTGGGCATTGCGGGCCTGATGGGCTCCGGACGCACGGAGCTGGCCATGAGCGTGTTCGGGCGCGCCTGGGGTCGCAAGATTACCGGTGAAGTCTTCATGCATGGCAAGAAGATGGATTTTTCCACCATCACCAAAGCGATTGACGCGGGCCTTGCCTATGTCACGGAAGACCGCAAGCATCTGGGCCTCGTGCTCAACAACAATATCATGCACAATACCACGCTTGCCAATCTGCCGGGCGTGGCAAGGGCCGGGGTTATTGACGATATTCGTGAGCTTCAGGTTGCCAATGATTTTCGTACCAGGCTGAATGTGCGCAGTTCCAGTGTCTATCAGCAGACTGTGAACCTGTCGGGTGGCAACCAGCAAAAAGTGGTGCTGTCGAAATGGCTGTTTGCCAATCCGGAAGTGCTGATCCTCGATGAGCCGACGCGCGGTATCGATGTCGGTGCGAAATATGAAATCTATTCCATCATCAACCAGCTTGTGGCCGACGGAAAGGGGGTTCTGATGATCTCTTCCGAAATGCCGGAATTGCTTGGCACCTGTGACCGGATCTACGTGATGAACGAGGGCCGGATTGTCGCAGAACTGCCCAGGGAAGAAGCAAGCCAGGAATCAATCATGCGTTCCATCATGCAAGCCAGCAAAAGCCTTGGGGAGAAACAATAATGGGTTCGGGACAACCAACCGGCGCAAACGTGGCAACAAAGGTCGCCTCACAGTCTATCGGTGCCTATCTGAAAAACAATGTTCGTGACTACGGCATGCTGATCACGCTTGTGGTGATCATGGTGTTTTTCCAGTTTGTTACCGGCGGCGTGCTGTTCAAGGCCGTCAACCTGACAAACCTTGTGCTGCAGAACTCCTTTATCGTTATCATGGCACTGGGCATGCTGCTGGTCATCGTGGCGGGTCATATTGACCTGTCTGTCGGCTCCATTGTCGGCTTTATCGGTGCTGTTGCAGCCGTCATGACCGTACAATGGCAGATGAATTTCCTGCTTGTCATGGTCATCTGCCTTGTTATTGGTGGTATTATCGGTGCGGCACAGGGTTATTGGGTTGCCTTTCATCGCATTCCCTCCTTCATTGTCACGCTGGCAGGCATGCTGGTGTTCCGTGGCCTGACCCTTTTTGTGCTGGGCGGATCGAATGTCGGCCCATTTCCGAAGGAATTCCAGCTGATTTCCACGGGCTTTATTCCGGACTTTGCCGATTTTGGAACACTCCATTCCACATCCATCGTGCTGTCCGTGCTCATTCCCCTTGTGCTTTTCTGGTTCTCTTACCGGACCCGCAAGCTGAATGAAAAGCATGGCATGGAAAACGCACCGTTTGCCGTGTTCATCGGCCAGAATGTGCTGATCTCCGCGGTGGTTATTTTCCTCGGCTATCAGTTGTCGTCCAACAAGGGCCTGCCGAATGTGCTGATCATCATGTCGGTGCTGATTGCGCTCTACACGTTCATCACCAACCGCACGACGATCGGTCGCCGCATCTATGCGCTGGGCGGCAATGAAAAGGCGGCAAAGCTCTCGGGTATCGACACGCAACGCCTGAGCTTCCTGACCTTTGTCAATATGGGGGTTCTGGCCGCCCTTGCCGGCCTGATTGTGGCTGCCCGTCTGAACTCCTCCACGCCCAAGGCCGGTGTCGGCTTCGAGCTGGACGTGATTGCGGCCTGCTTTATTGGCGGAGCCTCTGCCTATGGCGGTGTTGGCAAGATTACAGGTGCGGTTATCGGTGCCATGATCATGGGGGTCATGAACAACGGCATGTCGATTGTCGGGCTTGGCATTGACTTCCAGCAGATGATCAAGGGGCTCGTGCTTCTGGCAGCCGTGTTCTTTGATGTTTACAATAAAAACAAGGCTTAAAACTTAATCCGGACCTGCGCTTCGCATTTGAAAAAGGGTGATTTTGGCATTTTGGAATGAATGCCAAAGCCTTTTTTGCGTCCAGATACCGGCAAAACAGGATCGAAAAGGATCAAGCAATGCTGATTTCACAGATCAGGTCCATTTATGGTGACAATCATGTTGTGGTGCGCGAAGCCGGTGAAAAAGGCCGGGTCGTGCTCAATGCAACCAGTGTCTATGCGCTGGCGCAGGAGGCCATCCGGGCAGGCAGGTCACTGGTGGAGATAGTCAATGCGCACGGAACCGGTGTTGCTGATGTCGATATGGAGCGGGTTTCTGCCGAAGGGCGCTTTCTCACACCCGTCAGCCATCCCGATGTTGCCCACCTGCACCTGACCGGTACCGGACTGACCCATCTGGGATCGGCGGCCACCCGCGATGCCATGCACAAGAAGGCAGAGCCGGACGAGGCGGAAAAGCTGACCGATTCCATGAAAATGTTCCGCATGGGGCTGGATGGTGGCAAGCCGAAGCCAGGTGAAACCGGTGTTCAGCCGGAATGGTTCTACAAGGGCAATGGAAGCCAGGCCGTTGCCTGTGGCCAGCCGCTGGTATCACCGTCCTTTGCGCTTGATCATGGGGAAGAGCCGGAAATGGCCGGCATTTACATCATCGGTGATGACGGCCAGCCGTTCCGCGTCGGCTTTGCCGTGTCGAACGAGTTTTCGGATCATGTGACCGAGCGGATCAATTATCTCTATCTGGCGCATTCCAAGCTGCGTCAGGCCAGTTTTGGTCCGGAAATCCGTATTGGTGCGCCGCCGGAAGATATTCGTGGTATGTCGCGCATCGTGCGCGGCGGCAAGGTTATCTGGGAAAAGCCTTTCCTTTCGGGAGAAGCCAATATGTCCCATACATTTGCCAATCTTGAATACCATCATTTCAAATATGGCCTGTTCCGTCAGCCGGGCGATGTTCATGTGCACATGTTCGGTACGGCAACATTGTCCTTTGCCGATGGCATAAAGCCACAGGACGGCGATGTGTTTGAAATTGCCGTTCCTGAATTTGGAGTGGCGCTGCGCAATCCGGTCAAAATTGCGGCGGAAGAAACCATTACCATTCGCGATCTTTAAAATACATGGACAGTGCGCTTATGCGACGCTGCCAAACCCCGGGAGTAGCCTGTCATGACAATCCATCAGAATCTGATTGCCGGTGAATGGACCGGTTCAGATGGTGTTGAAAATATCAATCCGTCCGATACCAATGATATTGTGGGCGTCTATGCCCGCGCCACGGCAGAGGACACGAAGACGGCCATTGCCGCGGCAAAGGCTGCGTTTCCGGCCTGGTCACGGTCCGGTATTCTGGAGCGTCATGCCATTTTGAAGAAGACGGCGGATGAGATCATGGCCCGCAAGGACGAGCTGGGTCGTCTCCTGTCACGCGAAGAGGGCAAGACACTGGCGGAAGGCATTGGCGAAACCGTGCGTGCAGGCCAGATTTTTGATTTCTTTGCCGGTGAAGCCTTGCGGCTGGCCGGTGAGATGCTGCCATCCGTGCGTCCGGGTGTCGGTGTGGAAATCACCCGCGATCCGGTCGGTGTTATCGGTATCATCACACCATGGAATTTCCCGATTGCCATTCCGGCCTGGAAAATTGCGCCTGCCCTTTGCTATGGCAACACGGTTGTGTTCAAGCCTGCCGAGCTGGTTCCGGGCTGCTCCTGGGCGATTGTGGATATTCTGCATCGCGCAGGTCTGCCAAAGGGTGTTGTCAATCTGGTGATGGGCAAGGGCTCCGTTGTCGGCCAGACCATGCTCGACAGCAGGGATGTTGCCGGAATCACCTTTACCGGCTCTGTTGGCACCGGCAAGCGTGTGGCATTGGCCTCGGTTGAAACCGGTCGCAAGTATCAGCTGGAAATGGGCGGCAAGAACCCGCTCGTTGTTCTGGATGATGCCGATCTGGCCCAGGCCGTTGAGGTGGCCGTGCAGGGTTCGTTCTTCTCCACCGGGCAGCGCTGCACAGCCTCCTCACGCCTGATTGTGACCGAAGGCATTCACGACAGGTTCGTTGCCGCCTGTATCGAACGCCTCAAGGGTGTGACCGTTGACAATGCGCTGAAGGCCGGAACCCATATCGGACCTGTCGTGGATCCATCGCAGCTCAAGCAGGACGAAGATTATATTGGCATTGCCAAAGGCGAAGGTGCGAGGCTTGCCTTTGGTGGCGAACGCCTGATCCGTGAGACGCCCGGCTATTATCTGCAACCGGCGCTGTTTACCGAAGCGACCAACCAGATGCGCATTTCCCGCGAGGAAGTGTTCGGCCCTGTTGCCTGCGTTATCCGTGTCAGGAATTATGAAGAGGCGCTTGACGCTGCCAATGATACGCCATTCGGCCTGTCATCGGGCATCTGCACCACAAGCCTGAAACATGCGACCCATTTCAAGCGCAATGCCGAAGCCGGCATGGTGATGGTGAATGTGCCAACGGCAGGCGTGGATTTTCACGTGCCGTTTGGCGGTCGCAAGGGCTCAAGCTTCGGTTCGCGCGAGCAGGGCAAATATGCTGCCGAATTTTTCACCTCGGTCAAGACGGCCTATACGCTGGCATGATGATCAAGATCTCCTCCCGCTGCCCCGCATCGCACAGGGCGGGGCGGGAGGGGGACAACGGGCACGATTGCCAACAGGGTTTGGCAGCAAGGACAGGACAATGACACACAAGAAAGCTGAATGGCCGCGGCCTTTGCGAAGCCAGGAATGGTTTGGCGGTACCGGCAAGAATGCCATCATGCACCGCTCATGGATGAAGAACCAGGGTCTGCCTGCCGATACGTTTGATGGCCGTCCGGTCATCGGTATCTGCAACACATGGTCCGAACTGACACCGTGCAATGCACATCTGCGCGATCTGGCCGAACGGGTCAAGATCGGTGTCTATCAGGCCGGCGGTTATCCGGTTGAATTTCCTGTTTTTTCCTGCGGTGAAAGCACGCTTCGCCCTACAGCCATGATGTTCCGCAATCTGGCGTCGATGGATGTGGAAGAAGCCATCCGCGCCAATCCGCTCGACGGTGTCGTGCTGTTGACCGGCTGTGACAAGACGACCCCAAGCCTGTTGATGGGGGCAGCGTCTGTCGACATTCCGACCATTCTTGTGACCGGCGGGCCGATGCTGAACGGCAAATGGCGCGGCCATGATGTGGGGTCTGGTACAGCCATCTGGAAATTTTCCGAAATGGTGAAGTCCGGTGAAATGTCGCTGACGGAATTCATGGATGCCGAACAGGGCATGGCGCGGTCTGCCGGTCACTGCATGACCATGGGCACAGCCTCGACCATGGCCTCGATGGCCGAAGCGCTGGGCATGACCCTGCCGGGCAATGCCGCAATTCCGGCCGTGGACGCCCGTCGCCGGGTCATCTGCCAGATGTCCGGCCGGCGGATCGTTGACATGGTCAAGGAGGATCTGAAGCCTTCCGACATTCTGACCAGGCAGGCCTTTGAAAATGCCATTCGCACCAACGGTGCCATTGGCGGCTCCACCAATGCTGTTTTGCATCTTCTGGCACTGGCCGGTCGTATCGGTGTTGACCTGACGCTGGATGACTGGGACCGTCTGGGCCGTGACGTGCCAACGATTGTCAACCTCCAGCCATCCGGCAAGCATCTGATGGAAGAGTTCTATTATGCCGGTGGCCTGCCAGTCGTCATGAAGCAGATTGCCGAAATGGGCCTGCTGCACAAGGATGCCATCACCGTGACCGGCGAAGCCCTGTGGGAAGGTCTGAAAGACAATGTCAATTACAATGATGATGTGATCCTGCCTGCCGACAAGGCGCTGACAGCATCGGGCGGCATCGCGGTCCTGCGCGGGAACCTTGCTCCCCAGGGTGCGGTTCTGAAACCGTCTGCCGCGTCACCATCGCTGATGAAGCATCGCGGTCGTGCCGTCGTCTTCAACAGCATTGAGGATTACCACGCGCGTGTGAACCTGCCTGACCTCGACATTGACGAAACCTGCATCATGGTTCTGAAATATTGCGGACCCAAGGGGTACCCGGGTATGGCGGAAGTGGGCAATATGGGCCTGCCAACCAAGGTGCTCAAGAAGGGTATCAACGACATGATCCGCATTTCCGATGCGCGCATGTCCGGCACGGCCTATGGCACGGTGATCCTGCATGTGGCGCCAGAAGCCGCTGATGGCGGTCCGCTGGCACTGGTTGAGGATGGCGACATGATCGATGTCGATATTCCGGCCCGCAAGCTGCATCTGGATGTGCCGGAAGAGGTTCTGGCACAGCGCCGCGCGGCTTGGACCTCGCCGATTGCGCCCATGACCGGCGGCTATGGCAGTCTCTATGTCAAAACCGTGCTGCAGGCCGACAGGGGAGCCGATCTGGACTTCCTCGTGGGATCGCGCGGATCGGGTGTCTATTCCAACCGCGACAGCCATTGAGCCTTTCCGGCTTTCAACGATCAGGCCCCTGCCACATGTGGCGGGGGCTTTTTTGTTTTCAGTACAATGCTTGTTCCGGAGGAGCCACAAAGCGGATTCCCACATGCCGTGCGTCCTGGCGCACAACTTCGGCACATTTCTGGCGTTGTTCGCGGACATCGAAAATATAGATGAATTTTGGCAGGGTACGTTTTTCGTTCAGTTCCAGACGTGCGCCACCTGCAGAAATATCACGGATCACACAATTGCCAAGCGGGCGGTTTTCCAGTGTGTTCAGGGAGGCTGCCATCACCCTGACCTGTTGCCGCTTGTTCAAACGTCGATCTTTTCCAAACAACACTGCCATGGCGCACCACATTTCCGGTCTTCAGGGTTGCCCTGTTTTACAATGTCCGGGCGCAATTGCATTTGGGACCGTATGTTTTAACGAGATGTGAATCCCGATACCGGGGAAGCGAGAAAATGCAACAATCCCTCACATCCGTTGCAAGATGGTGAGGCATCGGAAAAGATCATTGCTCAATTTTGAGCGAATTTCAGCTTTGTGACTGGCTCTGGCTTTGGCCCTGGGCCTCAACAGTAATGGCGACATTCAGCGATTCCGTGGCAAGGCCGTTGACCATGCCGGAAACCGGGGAAGCATCCCTGAAATCCAGTCCCACGGCAATGCGCACATATTTTTCATCCGGGCAAACCATGTTGGACGGATCAAAGCCCACCCAGCCAAGGCCGGTGATATGTGCCTCTGCCCATGCATGGGTTGCCACCTGGTCAATGGTGTCCTCCATCAGCAGGTATCCGGAGATGTATCGCGCCGGAAGGCCCATCAGCCGGGCGGCGCTGATGAAAATATGCGCATGGTCCTGACACACGCCGGTTTTGGCTTTTACGGCCTGTTCGGCGGTCGTTGTCGTGCCTGTTGATCCCGGCGTGTAGGTGACGTCCTTGTGAATGGTTTCCATCAGTGTGTGGCAGCGCGCGAGATCGTCACTGCCCCCGATGGATTCCGCAAGCGCTGTCAGCAGCGGACCGGCCCTGGTCAGTTCTGTGACGCGATTGTAGAGCCATAGCGGACCAAAGGCCGTATGTGGACCCGTTATGCCATTGTTATCAATGGTTTCCACCTCGCCTTTGGCGATGATGCGGATCGCACTCTGTTCGCCGATGGTTGAGACAAGATCGACATGATTTTCAAAATGATCCTCATAGCCAACTTCAACCTTTGCGCCCTCAACACGGGTTTCCCAATGCAAAACGATCTGGCCGGGGCCTGTTTTCGGCGTCAGGCGCAAGCGTTGCAGCGTGTATTGCACCGGTGAACTGTAGGAATATTCGGTCGTGTGGCTGATCTTGAGGCGCATTTTTCAGTCCGATCAATAAAATCGATAGGCATCGGAGATTTCCTGGCCAAGCTGGTTGTTCTGGCCGACAAACTCTTCCAGAAACTCGTGCAGGCCCGTATCCATGATGTTCTTGATAGAGCGTGTGCGCAGCGACTGCAATGTTGCAGAGGCTGTTGTGTGGGCCGGAAAGGTTTCGCCATATTCCCTTTGCAGGTATCCAAGATTGGAGTTGATCTTCTCATAGCAATAGGCCAGCGATCGCGGCATACGGCCATTGAGGATCAGAAAATCAGCAATATTGGCCGGCTTGTATTCCGCATCATAGACCCACCCGTAGGAGCGATGTGCAGACACCGACCGCAGGATGCTTTCCCACTGGGCCTTGTCCAGCGACGAGCCGACATGGGAGAGTGCAGGCAGGAGAACATAATATTTTACGTCCAGAATGCGTGCCGTGTTGTCTGCCCGTTCGATAAAGGTGCCGATGCGTGAAAAATTGTAAAGCTCATTGCGCAGCATGGTGCCATGGAATGCACCGCGTATCAGGGCCGCCCGCCGCTTGATCGCGTCGATGATGGCAGGCAGGTCGGATGATTTCATGTTGCCTGCCAGAATCTGCTTCAGGTCAATCCAGCATTCGTTTGTGGCTTCCCAGGTTTCACGGGTCAGCGCTGTGCGCACCATGCGGGCATTGTTGCGACCCGAATTGATGCAGGCCATCACGCTTGAAGGGTTTTCCATGTCGCAGAGGAGAAAATCCACGGCCTCTGCTGCTGTCACATTGTCATGCTTCATCGCATAGGCAGAGCGCACGCCTGCACTTTGCAAAACTCCGTCCCAGTCCTCGTCCGTGGCGTCTGAGCGTGTCAGCGACATCCGCAGGCCGGCATCGACAAGGCGGGCGATATTTTCAGCACGCTCAATATAACGGAACATCCAGTAGAGCCCGTTTGCGGTTCTTCCAAGCATCCGTCAGTCCTCCAGTACCCAGGTGTCTTTTGTGCCGCCGCCCTGGCTGGAATTCACCACGAGTGACCCTTCTTTCAGGGCGACACGGGTCAGGCCACCCGGAATGATCTGCACCTTGTCCGAGACGAGAACATAGGGGCGCAGGTCCACATGCCGGGGTGCAACACCCTTGTCCACAAGGATCGGTACGGTCGAAAGTGCCAGTGTCGGCTGTGCAATGTAGTTGTTGGGACGGGCTTTCAGCTTGTCTGCAAAATCGGCACATTCCTGCTTGCTCGCGGTTGGCCCGACAAGCATGCCGTAGCCGCCGGAACCATGGACTTCCTTCACCACCAGTTCGGACAGGTGTTCAAGCACATATTTCAGGCTCTTTTCTTCCGAACAACGCCAGGTCGGAACGTTTTCCAGCAGGGCCTTGCGACCGGTGTAGAATTCCACGATTTCCGGCATGTAGGAATAGATCGCCTTGTCATCGGAAATACCGGTGCCGGGCGCATTGGCAATGGTGATATTGCCGGCACGATAGACATCGAAAATACCGGGAACGCCCAGACAGGAATCCGGGTTGAAGGTCAGCGGGTCGAGATATTCATCATCGACCCGGCGATACAGCACATCAATGGCCTGGTAGCCGCGGGTGGTACGCATGCAGACCTTGCCGTCAATGACGCGCAGGTCGGAACCCTCAACCAGTTCAACACCCATCATGTCGGCCAGGAACGAATGTTCATAATAGGCCGAATTGAAAATGCCAGGTGTCAGAACCGCAACACGCGGTTTGCCCTTGCAGCCCGGAGGCGCAAGCGAAGCCAGGCTCTGGCGCAGCAGATAGGGATAGTCCTCAACCGGGCGCACCTTGTTCTTGTGGAACAATTCCGGAAACATCTGCATCATCGTTTCGCGGTTTTCCAGCATATAGCTGACACCGGACGGTGTGCGGGCATTGTCTTCCAGAACGTAGAATTCATTTTCGCCTGTGCGCACAATGTCTGTTCCCACAATGTGGGTATAGACACCGCCCGGCGGACGGAAGCCGATCATCTGCGGCAAAAAGGCTTCATTCTTTTCAATCAGCTCGCGCGGAATGCGCCCTGCCTTGATGATTTCCTGCTTGTGATAGATGTCATCGAGGAAGGCATTGAGCGCGATGACGCGCTGTTCAATGCCCTGTGCCAGCTTGCGCCATTCCGAACCGGAGATGATGCGGGGAATGATGTCAAAAGGGATCAGCTTTTCGGCAGAATCCTCATGGCCGTAGACTGCAAAGGTGATGCCGGTCTTTCGGAAAATCTTCTCCGCGTCGCCTGATTTCTCGATCAGCTTTGTCCTGTTCATGGCCGACATACCAGTCGTAATAGTTGCGATACGGTGGTCGCGGACCCCTGATCCGCTGTTATCATTTCATCGAATGCCAACGAAGCGTTCCCCCAATTTTTATCCATTTGAGACCAACATCGAATGCAATGCAAGAACCATGCACGATTTGAAGCAAAGATTTATTTGCCTCATTTTTGCCTGTTTCTATGCCTTTTTGCCTTATTTTTACGATTTTCGCAGGGTCCACGTCGCCTTGCTTGCTGGTTTCAGGATGTTGTCCCTTCTGTGCGGATTAAAAAACAGGCAAAATTAAAAGTTTGATCGCGGCCAATGATCACGGTTTTTTTGAAAATTGTTGCAATGCCTGCCGGATGGCAGGGCCCATGCCGGGGTCTCTCGCGTCATGGCCTGCCTGATCGACGATCTTCAACTGGCTGCCCGGCCAGTTCCGGTGCACATTCCATGGGGTGATCAGCGGGCCGCCCAGATCCAGTCTGCCGTGGATGAGAATGGACGGGATATGCGCAATCAGGTGCAGATTGTCCATCAACTGATGATCAGCGAGCCAGGCTTTGTTGTGCCAGTAATGCGTCACCAGGCGCGCAAAACACAGCCGGAAGGCCGGGTCTTGCCAGCGCGGATGCGGAACATGGCCGGGGGTGATGTTGACAATCGCCTGCTCCCACCGGCACCAGGCATCGGCAGCCTTCCGGTGGATCTGCGGGTCCGGGTTCAAAAGGTGCCGGCAATAGGCCGCGACAAGATCCGCGCCGGTGTCATCTTCAGAAACAAGGCTTGCAAACTGCTCCCATTCCTGCGGGAAGAATGTGCCGACGCCACGGGTGATCCAGTCGATCTCAGCAGGTGTGGTTAGGGCAATGCTGTTCAGCACCATTGCGGATACTCTTTGGGGATGTGTCTGGGCATAGGCCAGCGCCAGGGTGGAACCCCATGATCCGCCCAGAAGCAGCCAGCGCCCGATGTGCAAATGGCTGCGAAGGGTTTCAATATCGCGGACCAGGTGGTGTGTGGTATTGGCAGACAGGTCAATGGCCGGATTGCCGGCATGCGGGGTGCTGCGCCCGCAATTGCGCTGGTCAAACTGGATGATCCACCAGAGTTCGGGATCGAAATAGTGTCTTGCAGACGAAGACAGGCCGGAGCCGGGCCCGCCATGCAGGATCAGGGCAGGCTTGCCAGCGGGATTTCCACGGGTTTCCCAATGGATGACATGACCGTCCCCGACATCCAGCCTGCCAGACTGGGTGGATTGTTTGTGAACTGGTCTTGTCAAGTCGTTTTCCATTGCGTGCACTGGCCTTGTCTATGATACGGATTGCTGCCTGTAGAGGTTTTACGCCTGCCTGTGATCGCCTGTCCGGATGACATTCCCATGACACTTGAACGTCTTGCACCCTTCATTTTCGTGATCCTGTGGTCAACCGGCTGGATTGCACCGGTCTATATCATTCCGCATGCCAGTGCCGAAGTGTTCCTGTCCGTGCGCTTTGCCTGTGCGGCGCTGGTGTTTCTGCTGATCACGGTTGCGGGCCGGGTGCCGTTTCCCAACGACCGCGCTGTCCTCTTCCATGCGCTCGTCTCGGGATTTTTCCTGCATGGCATCTATCTGGGGGGCGTCTGGTGGGCAATTGTGGATGGCGTTCCGGCGTCACTGTCGGGTATTATTGCCGCACTGCAGCCGGTGATCACCGCAGCCATTGCCTGTCTCTTCCTGCAAGAGCGGCTGTCCGTGCTGCAACGGACGGGCCTGTTTTTAGGCTTTGCAGGGATCATGCTGGCGCTTGCTCCGACATTTTCCGGGCTTTCGGGCGATATGCTGGCCACAAAAGGGCTCCCGATTATTGTCAATGTGGCGGCCATGCTCGGCGTGGTCATCGGAACGCTGTATCAGAAACGGTTCCTCCAGCAGGGGGATATGCGGCCACTGGCTGCGGTCCAGTATCTGGGCGGATTGATGGTGGTGCTGCCTGCGGCCCTGGTCATCGGCGACTGGCGGTTTGACATGAGCCTGCCGCTTCTGGCCGTGCTTGCCTGGTCGGTTCTGGCGCTGTCGGTGGTCTCGATCGGCCTGCTGCTTTATCTCATTCGCCGGGGGCAGGTGGCACGGGCAGCCTCTCTCAATTATCTGATGCCGCCGGTCGTTGCCATTCAGGCGATGATCCTGTTTGGCGAGCATCTGAGCCGGGCGATGATTTTCGGCACCCTTGTTGCCGTCACCGGGGTTTATCTGATCAACCGGAAAACTGTCTGATATTATTGCCAGATATTCGGTGCTTCCGGCAACTGGGGTACAGCGGGGTGGTCTGATGTCGCCTTGCGAAGCGTGAAGTCCTTTAAAGCGACTCTGGATGTTTTCTTTCTGTCCTGTTTTTGGCAATACAGGCCAATATTGATTTTTGAAGACGTGTCAGGGCCACGTTTCTATTCCTTTATGCTGTCCAGCAAGCGGCGACCCAGAAAATAGGCCCGTGCATCGCCACGTTCTATCAGCGCGTTGGCAACGATACGCGCTTCCTCCCTCACATCGTTCAGCCTGCCCAGGTCAATATTGTCAAGAATGCGCAAGCCATAAAGGTCGAGTGCCTTGTTGATCTGCTGGCGGAGATGAGCCTTTTTCTGCCTGTATCCGGTGCGGATCTGGCTTGCATGATCAAGAACAGCCTTGCGTCCGGAGGCAGGAACCAAAACCTCGACACGGACGAGATCGGATGCGCCACCGCTTTTCCGATATTTTTGAATACGCTCCTGAACAGCCATTGTCATACTCCTTATCCCATAAATATAGCGTATCCGGGATACATTACAATGCATAAAAAACGGCGGGGTTTCCCCCCGCCGCTGTCTCATTCACAAAGAGTGCTGCCGGTGATCAGCCCTGACGCGAGCCGCCACCGGAACGACGGCGCAGGCCATCCTTGCCGGCGGCAGGGCGCGGGCCGCGGAACTCCGCAGGCTTGCCCGAAGGGCGACCGGCATGATTTCCGGCTGTGCGCTTCTGGCCGTCTGCCGACGGGCTGCCGGCCGGACGCTCCGGCTTGCGATGCTCTGTGCGGTGTTCCGAACGATATTCGGTGCGGGCCGGTGCGCGGCCTGCGGTTACACCGTCGATCGGACGTTCGCCGCGCGGGGCTGCTTCGCCGCTGCGCTGTCCGCGGAATTCCGAATTGCGGACTTCACCTTCGGCACGGGCCGGACGACGTGTTTCCGAACGGGCATTCTCGTCGCGGGCCGGGCGGGCGGGACGCGCCGGGCGAACAGTGCGTTCATCGGAGCTGGTCCGGTCTTCGCGCGGACCCTGTCCACGATGCGGCTTGCCGCCACGGCCACGGTTGCCACCGGCACCTTCACGGGCTTCGCCGCCACGACCGCCTGTGCCGCCATTGCGACCGCCACGGGACTTGGCAGGGCGGGCCATATCGGCCGGTGCCGTACCGGAGGCAACCGTAATGCCCATGCCCATCAGCTTTTCGATATCGCGCAGGAGGCGGCCTTCATCCGGTGCGCAATAGGCAATGGCAATGCCTTCACGGCCTGCACGGGCGGTACGGCCAATGCGGTGCACATAGGATTCGGAGACTTCCGGCAGATCATAGTTGTAAACATGGGTGACGCCCGGAACGTCGATACCGCGCGCGGCAACATCGGTTGCCACCAGAACGCGGATTTCACCGTCACGGAAACCCTTGAGCGCACGGTCACGCTGGCCCTGACTCTTGTTGCCATGGATGGAGGCTACCGAGAAGCCGATGTTTTCCAGATGTTTCATCAGCTTTTCAGCCGTATGCTTGGTGCGCATGAAAACCAGCGCCAGGCCATCCGGATTGTCCGCCAGCGACTTGCGCAGCAGGTCGGCCTTCTGGTCCTTGCCGGTGACGAAATGCACATATTGCTGCACCTTGTCGGCGGCCTTGCCTGCTACGGAGACCTCAACCTGCTTCGGACTGGTGAGATATTCCTCAGCCAGTTCAGCTATGGCTTTCGGCATTGTGGCCGAGAACAGCATGGTCTGGCGGCGCTGCGGCACCATTTTCACGATACGGCGCAGGTCATGAATGAAGCCGAGATCCAGCATCTGGTCCGCTTCGTCAAGTACGAGGAAACGTGTGGCGGTCAAGGTCATGGCGCGACGGTTGACCAGATCCAGCAGGCGACCGGGCGTGGCCACAACAATGTCAACACCGCGTCCGACTTCCATCATCTGTTTCTGGATGGACGCGCCGCCCACAACAATGGCAATCCTGATCGGAGAGTTGCGGGTGAAAATCCGCAGGTTCGTGGCAATCTGGTTGACCAGTTCTCGGGTAGGGGCGAGAATCAGGCACTTTACGGCCTTTGGTTCCGGCTTCTTGTGGTCAATCATCAGCTTTTCGATGATCGGCAGGCCGAAAGCTGCGGTCTTGCCGGTGCCTGTCTGGGCAAGGCCAACCAGATCATGGCCTTCAAGGGCCAGGGGAATGGCCTGTGCCTGGATCGGGGTTGGTGTGTCAAAGCCTTCGGCGGCGAGTGCATTGAGAATATGCCTGGAAAGACCAAGCTCAGCAAAAGTTGTCAATTTAAAAATGCCTTTTCGGGGGCGCCAAAGCAAGTTGACCGGAAAAGCAGGATTGCCCGTCCGGTTTGCTCTGGCGTCAAGAACCCCGCGTGATTTGGGAACTTGTGGGTTGATCATCGCTTCAGTCAGGCGCGGGAGTGACCATCACATGGTTCACATCTCGGCAGGCGCCTCGTCCTTTCAACGCGAAAAAAATATCGCACGGCCAGCTCACGCGGCAGCCAGAAGGTTAAAGCTGAACGTCATATCTGCTTCCAATACCGGAATGTCAAGGCATTCTTTTGAAGCCTCGCCCCTTGGCCCTTTATGACATCGCGTTTTACCGGCGCAAATCATCAAAAAGACCGGCCAAATGGCGACTCGCCGCAAGCGCCACAATTACGTCATGAAATTGCATAGTGTTCCCGTCACACATTTTCCCTTCACATCAAGAAAAAGATTGACATATTCGCGGTGTTTTGCGACCGCTGCCAAAAATACTGGATTTCGTTAACATGGTTCTTCGCAAATCTGCCTTTTGGGGTCTGGTGCCGACTTTGTTCGGCCTGCTGATTGCAGCCTTCGCACTTTACGTCCTGTCGGACAGTTTCAAATCCATCCGCTACGAAGACATCGTCTCATCGGCCTCGACCATTTCCTGGGGGGCCATTTCCCTGGCAGTGCTGTGCACCTTCGTCAGTTTTGCAGCTTTGGGTTTTTACGATGTTCTGGCAGCGGAAATTGTCGCTCCGGGGCGTGTGTCCCGGGTTGTGGCCGGCATTGCCGGGGCTTCGGCCTATGCGGTTTCCAATCTGCTTGGATTTCCCATTGTTACCGGCGGTGCCGTCCGTTTTCTGGTCTACAGGGCTCAAGGGCTTGCAACCGTGGAAATCGCCCGCATTGTCGGCTCGACATGGATGGCGCTGTGGTTTGCCATTCTCATGGTTTTCGGGCTGGCACTGGTCTTTGACCCCGAGGGCATAACCCTTCTCGATTCCGTCAGTGACTTTTCCGAGCAGTTTGCCGGGCTCGTGTTCCTGTCGGGACTTGCAGCGTTTTTTATATGGCTTTCCTTCGGTTCCAGATCCCTGAAACTCGGCAGTTTCGAGATGCCGCTTCCCGATGGCAAAATGGCCATTTCGCAATTGATCATCGGGTTTGTTGATCTTTCAGCTGCGGGCCTCTGCCTCTATGTGCTTTTGCCGTCAGATACGGATTTTACGCTTGGCGGCTATGCTGTTGTCTATGCACTGGCCGTTGTTCTGACCGTCATCAGTCATGCGCCCGGCGGTGTTGGTGTCTTCGAGGCTACGATCGTTTCCGGCCTCGGCCTGGAAGGCCGTGTGGATGTTCTGGCTTCTCTCCTCATATACCGGATCATCTATTATGCGCTGCCCTTCTCGCTGACCGTACTCAGCCTGACGGGTGCCGAGGTTTTGCGACACCGTCGCAGGCTCAACAGTTTCGGCAAGCGGTTCGTCCAGGTTCTCGATCCGCTCATACCACCAGCAGCGGCCATCCTGACCTTTTTTGCAGGTGTTGTGCTTCTGGTTTCGGGAGTAACACCTGCCGAACACGACCGGCTCCACAAGCTGCTGTATTTCATCTCCCTGCCGTTTATGGAGACAAGCCATTTTCTCAATTCGATTTCCGGTGTCTGCCTTCTGGTGCTGGCCCGCGGGCTCATCGCGCGCCGCGAGCGTGCATGGTTTTTCACCATGGCGTTTCTGGGCGCGGGCGCACTGTTTTCCATTCTCAAGGGCCTTGATTACGAAGAGGCGACTGTAAGCCTTGTGATTGCGGGTATTCTCTGGGTTTTCCGGGGAAGTTTCTACCGTCGTCCTGCCGGGCGCTATGGCTATATCACCTTTGGATGGATGGCTGTGGTGCTGTTTACGGTCGGAGCCGCAATCACGCTTGGCCTGATTTCCTATCAGGATGTGACCTATCAGGACAGTCTCTGGTGGAAGTTCACCATTTCCAGCGATGCCCCGCGCTTCCTGCGCGGCATTGTCGGCATGATGGTGGTGCTGGTGATGGTGGGAATTGACATGCTGGTCCATCGCCGGTTTGCGCCTGTAGAGACAACGTATGAAATACCGCGTGCGGTAGAGGATCTTGTTGCCGCGTCTCCGGTCAGTGAACATCATCTGGCGCTTCTCGGTGACAAGCAGTTTCTGATCTCGGACGATGAAAAGGCGTTCGTGATGTATGGTGTCAGCGGTCACAGCTTCATTGCGATGGGAGATCCTGTCGGGGATGCAGCATCAGGCCAAAAGCTGATCTGGCAGTTTTGCGAAATGGCCGACAAGAATGCAGGCCGCGCTGTGTTTTATTGCGTCAGGCCGGAAAAGCTTCCGTTCTATCTGGATCTTGGATTCTCGCTCCTCAAGATTGGCGAAGCGGCGCGGGTGGACCTGACGGCTTTGACGCTGGAGGGCAAGGCTGGCTATGACAACCGCTATGCCATAAAGCGGGCGCAAAAAGACGGTCTGACATTCGACATTATTCCCAAAGACCGTGTACCGGGCATTATGGACCAGTTGCAGGATGTCTCCAATCAGTGGCTTGCAGAAAAGCAGGGCAGTGAAAAGGGATTTTCGCTTGGCTTTTTCAGCGAGGACAATCTGAAGCGGTTTGACTGTGCCGTGATGAAACGTGGTGACGAGATCGTGGCTTTTGCCAATCTCTGGCGCGGTGCAGACCTTGATGAAGCCTCCATCGATCTGATGCGCTACAAGCCCAATGTTTCAAAGGTCATCATGGATGCCCTGTTCGTCAATATCATGCTGCACATGAAGGGCGAGGGATTTCGATGGTTCAATCTGGGATCTGCTCCCCTGTCCGGACTGACCAATCATCCCTTGGCGTCGTCCTGGAACAAGCTTGGGAATATATTGTTTCGCAGGGGCGGGGCATTTTATTCCTTTGAGGGAATCCGGGCTTTCAAAAGCAAATATAATCCAGTCTGGATGCCGCTCTATATCGCCTGCCCTGGCGGTTTGATGCTGCCGCAAATCCTGATGGATTTGTCTTCTCTTATTTCCGGCAGCGGCCGGACGGAGCGTTAATGTATGAAGCACCTTTTGTCTGCACTTGCCCTGTGTCTGGGCGTGGGATTGTTCCTTGCCCCTGGCGCATGTTTCGCGCTCACGGTTTCTGCCGAAGGTTTGCCTGACCGTCCGGTTCTCGCACCCGCCGGGGGTAATCCCGAGGATATCAAGGGGGTGGTGCTGCAATTTTCCGATATCGATGGATGGAACAGCGAAGATGACGCGCTCTCTGCCAAAATGGTTGCCAGCGGGCTGGCCGTGATCCAGATCGATTTCAGGATCTATGCCGATGAAATGGCGCATTCCGAAGATTTTGCCGACTGCTTTTACATTTCCGGCGATATCCACGATCTGGCCAAAGCTGCCTTGCACGCGCTTGGTGTCGATACTTGGCACAGACCCATGCTGGTGGGGCGCGGGCAGGGCGCAACATTTGTCTATTCCACGCTTGCTGTTGGCCCGGACAATACATTTTCAGGGGCTGTCGCCCTTGATTCTGTGGAACCGGTGATGACACGTTTGCCAACATGTGCGGGAGCCGCATTTTCCAAAGCAGTGCCTGCCGGCTGGTCCTATGGCTATGATGTCCCGCTTGCGGCCGGCCTCACCTATGTGGCACCACAAGCCGTGCTGGATGCGATACGGCCAAAAGCTGCCAACCGTCCGGAAATTTCCTTTCTGGCGTCCGACACGCTTGATGACAGGATTGCGAAGGTTGCCGAAAAGGCCACGGATGTGGCTGTAAAAGATGCAGCCTCTGCCGCCCTGCCGATTGTTGATGTTCCCCTGACGGGAAAAGCCAGGGCTGTTGCGGTCTTCTGGTCCGGCGACGGCGGATGGCGCGATATTGACATGGAAATCGGCAATTGGCTGGGTCAGCATGGTATCCGTGTGGTGGGCGTGGATTCGCTTCGCTATTTCTGGAACCGGCGCACACCGGACGAGATCACACGCGATACGGTTGCCGCCATTCGTCATGCAGATCCCACCGGGCAATTGCCGGTTCTGCTTCTGGGCTTTTCCTTCGGCGCGGATATCCTTCCCTTTGCCTATAACCGCCTGGACCCCGATATTCAGGCGCGGGTGAAAAATATCTCCATGTTGTCCGGAGAGATGAAAACCAGTTTTCAGGTTTCGGTGGAAGGGTTTCTGTTTTCCAGTACCGGAGACACGGATATTTTGCCGGAGGCCATCAAATTGCCGCCAGCCAAGGTGCTTTGCCTGTACGGTGCCGATGATGCTGATGTTTCGCTGTGCGCAAATCCGGCAATGAAGGCCTATCCCCAATGGGTTGCGGTCGGCGATCACCATTTCGACGGGGCCTATACGGAGATCGGGCAGAGAATACTGGATGCCTTTACAAAGGCATCGGCCCCACGCTGACATGAAAACACTTCGTGCCGGGATGGACTTGCTAAAGCGCGTTGCGATCTTTCAGATTTTCCTGGCACGCTAAAAGTCTTTGTTTTTGCGCATGCCGTTATCGCAAAACCGCTGCACGGGTTTTGTAGCATCCTGCCAGGCAATACTTGTCAGGCAATATCAACTTGAAGTTATATTATTTATGTTTTTTTAATTTATCCTGATTACGTTATGATGGAGAAATAAAATATAGTGGGTTATTGCAATGTGGCGGGTAATTCTTTTGAGGAAATGGACCGCTTTTATTGCTGCAGAACAGTTTCTTCCAGGTGTGTTGCAACGCTTTGCAATCAGCCGCAAAGGCAATTTTGCGGTCATGACCGCTATTCTGGCGGCTCCCGTCATCATTGCTGCCGGCATGAGTGTTGAGCTTGCCAATGCTTACCAGAAGAAGAAAGATTTTCAAAACGGTCTCGATTCTGCCACGCTTGCAGCGGCGGCCCGTGGCGGTACGCTTGACCCGGTTTTGACAAAGAAATATTTTCAGCCGTCAAGCCAGACAGGCGGCTATGTTGTTACAGGTCCGGTCTTTACCAGGGATTCTGATGGCATTGTTACGGGTACTGTCCAGATTGATATTCCAACGCAATTGCTCAGTATTGCCGGTTTCACCACTATCCCGATCAAGGTAACGTCGAAAGCGATAGGCCAGACCGAGTTAAAGATTTCCAAGGCAACGTTCCAGATTTTGAGCGCCTCGGGTGCCTATGACAAGGATTTCTATTTTTTCACGCGCGATACGGGCGGCAACATCCTGACAGAAACACTGATTCTGAAGTATGATTATGATCATTCGACGCAAACCAAAACTTTTACACCACCTGTCACATCCACCAATACGATTACAGTCGGCATGTATGCCAGCTATGGTTACAAAATGGTTGTTTTTGAAGATAACAGCTATACGGGCAAACGGATAAACCCGAAAACTTACTACAGTGACGCCGCGAATGCCTCAACCTTCCAGAAGCAGACAGGAACCTGCAGTTCTGCCGGCGGGCAGACGAACAACTGGGAGGACGGGGGCGATGGCAATTACCTGGACTTCGTGTTCAAAACAACATGCGTGGAATCATCTGTGCTGACCGGGCAGGCGCGGCTCACACAATAATCCTGACCTTTTACCGGACTGTTGACGGCAGACGCAAGGTTACGCGGAAGCCACCTTCCGGCCTGTTTTCCAGGACAAGGTCTATTCCATAGACATCGGTAATGTCTTTGGCGATCGTCAGGCCCAGGCCGGTGCCTGGCTTGCCGTGATCCAGCCGGGTGCCGCGTTCGGTCATGATGGCGATTTTTTCCGGGTCGACGCCCGGACCATCATCTTCGATGACAACCAGAAGGTCCGGGCCTGCGTGCAGGACTGCGGTCTTTACCGTTGTGCTGGCCCATTTGCCGGCATTTTCCAGCAGGTTGCCCAGCAATTCCCTCAGATCCTGAGGATCAACCGGCACCATGATGCCGGGCGTTGCGGAAACCGGCCAATCCAGCAGCTCGCCTTCTGCCGTGCGCTTCAGGGTGCGAATAATATCATGCACCGTTTTGGTGATATCGGCATCGGAACGGCGCTGGCGCGGTGTCTGGGCAATCCGGCTTCTGGCGAGTTCGTGCTGCACATGGGCCTGCATGTCGGAGACCAGTTGTTCCAGTTCGTCTGCAATGCCGGTTTCCCCCTTTTCGCGCAGGGTCAGGGCGTCGTTGGCAAGGATGGTCAAGGGTGTTTTCAATCCGTGCGCAAGATCGGATGCCCGCCCCCGGGCTGTTTCCATGGCTTTTGTCTGCGCCTGCAACAGCTCGTTCAACTGCGTGACCATATCCTGAAGCTCTGCCGGGTAGGGTCCGGAAAGATGGTCGGCCTTTCTCTGGCGTATCCGTGCCATATCCTTTGCAATCGCTGCCAGAGGCCGAAGACCAAATGACAGCTGAAGCGCTGACATGACCACCAGCAGAAGACCCAGAATGGCCAGATAGGGCAACAGGGCAAAAATGAAGTCACGGTTTGCGGTATCAAGCTCGCTGGCGTCGATGCCGACAGCCACACGCAGGGTGCGCGGACCGCCCGGCGCTGCCACGATGATCTGCCGCTCCTGCACATCCACATCGCTGTTGTCAGGACCGGGCAACCGGTATCGATGGATGGAACCCGTTTCATGCCTGTCGTCGGGCAGGGGCAGGGCATAGTCAAACAGGGACGGCGAGCGCAGGCGCAGATTGCGGGAGGGATCTTCAATTTGCCAGTAAAGGCCGCTATAGGCCTCGTAAAAACGGTTGTCAGCCGGGCTGTCCGGTGTCTTGAGGCGACCATCCGCCTCAAAATCCAGAAGGCCGACGATCCGGTTGATGTGACCGGCAAGCTCTGCATCAATGCGCTTTTGCAGGTTGAAAGCAAACAGGTTGTAAAAAACCCACGCCGTCAGAACCATGGCCAGCGTGACGCTGGCCAGTGAAACTGCAATGAACCGCACCCTGATGGACAGCATTATTCGCTTTCTGTTGCGATCTGGTAGCCAAAGCCTCGCCTTGTCACAATCGTATCCCTGCCGAGCTTGCGCCGCAATCTGGCGATGAGCACTTCCACGGAATTGCTTTCGCGCTCAAAGTCCTGGGCATAAAGCTGCTCTGTCAGTTCCAGTTGCGAAACCGGACGTTGCTTGTTCATCAGCAAGAACGAGACACAGCGATATTCCAGCTGGCTCAGATCCACGGACTGGCCGTTCAGAAGTACGGATTTTGTTTTGGGATCAAGGCTGATATTTCCACTTTCCATCAGTGAGGCGGACTGGCCATTGGACCGGCGGATAATGGCCCGCAGCCGCGCCAGAACCTCCGCCATGCGGAACGGTTTGGCCAGATAGTCGTCGGCTCCGGCATCAATACCCTCAACCCGTTCCTCCCAGTTGCCGCGCGCTGTCAAAACCAGAATGGGCATATGCCTGCCTGCGGCCCGCCAGCGTTTCAAAACGGTCATGCCGTCCAGTCCGGGCAGGCCAAGGTCCAGAATAACGGCTGCAAATTCTTCCGTGTCTCCTGCAAACCAGCCGTCCTCGCCATTTTTTTCGTGCTGCACAAGATAGCCTGCACGGACCAGATGGGCGATCACATCGCGCGCGATCAGCGGGTCGTCTTCGACAAGGAGAATGCGCATTATTCGTTCTCGATCTCCAGAATATCCTTGGTGGCGGGATCAACCTTGATTTCAATCAGCCGGCCATCGGGGCGCAACAGCTTGAACTCGTAGAAGCGGCGGCCATGGTGTTGCTCGATGCCGATATGAACAATGTCACCCTGAAACCGGTCGCTGATGGATTTGCGAATTTCGGCCAGCGAACGGATTTCACCTTTTTCAACCGATTGCAGCACGGCGTCGCGATCATCCGCATCGTCAGCCCTTGCGGCCATATTGGCCACGAGCCCGCCCAGCACAATGGCTGTCACTGTCACTTTCACCATTCGTATGCAGGTCCGGTTTTCCATTGGCTTTACCTATCATGACGAAGCTGACGGGGAGCTTACAAAAGCCGTCAGGTTTTCGTCAGTGCTGTTTCCTTATGGTGCCTCCATCGGTTCAGCGCAATCATGCCTGCCGGATTTGGGAGACCCTCATGACAAAATTTACACCTGCCCTTGTCCTTGTTTCAACCTTGATCGCCGGAGGCCTGATGGCGGGAGCCAGCCATGCAGCATCCGCCATCATTGTCCCGAATGACACTGCGATCCATTGTGGTTCCGGCAATGCGTCCTCTGCACATTGCGCTGACGCAAAGGGGCAAGACAGCAGCTATACTGTCAAGTCACTTGCAGGCACCGGCGATCATGATGACGACAGTCACGAAAGCGAGAATGACGGCGACGACGATTGATCAGCCCGTTCTGCCCGAGGCTATCCGGCACACAGGGTTACAGAAACGAGGTCATCTGTTGTGATGCCTTGGGCCATCCGAACGGCCGCCTTGACCGGCAGAAAATAGCAACCTGATTTCTTGTCGGGAAACAGCGATGTTTTCCAGTGGGTTGCGCCGATGGACGCCCGGACCCGAACGGACCCGAACCCGTTCGTGGTTCCGGCAAAAAAGCGGATGGACGCAGAGATATCCACCGGCACCGTGATAAAATACCATGGCGCTTTCGCAGTGGCGTAAAGCCACAGTGGTGCCTCAAAGGTATAGGTCTGATCAGGTTCCACAGGATCGTCCGCGCTTCCGTATGCCCTGCGTTCTGGATGAAAACCCGGCTGGCATCAAGTGGCAGCCGGGTTTGTTCTACGAACAAAATCAAAAATCCGTCGGAACACCACCCTCGGCCTTGCGTCGGGCGACAAAGGCATCCAGTTCTTCCTCGATCGCCGGATCAAGCGGCGGCTTTTCATAATTGTTGAGGGCTTCCTTGTAGACCCGGTTGGCATGGTCATAGGTTGTGGGCGAGCCCGCTTCCGACCAGGTTTCAAAATTGCGCCAGTCCGAAAGGATGGGCGAATAGAAGGCGGTTTCAAACCGGTCGAGCGTGTGTTGCGTGCCGAAGAAGTGACCGCCGGGGCCGACATCGCGCACAGCATCCAGCGCCAGGGCTTCCTCGCTGGTGTCGAGCGGAGTCAGGAATTCGGCGACCATCTGCAACATGTCGACATCCATGATGAACTTTTCAAAAGATGTTGTCAGTCCGCCTTCCGACCAGCCTGCCGCATGCATGATGAAATTGCCGCCGCCCTGGATCAGCGACCACAGCGAGAAGGCGGATTCCCAGGCAGCCTGTGCATCCAGCGTGTTGGACGCACTGGTGTTGGATGTGCGGTAGGGAATGCCATAACGGCGGGCGAGCTGGCCACCGGCAATTACGGCCTTCATGTATTCCGGTGTCCCGAAAGCCGGTGCGCCGGTTTTCATATCCACATTGGAGGTAAAGCCGCCATAGACAGCCGGTGCGCCGCGCCTGACCATCTGGGTAAAGGCCAGACCGGCCAGCGCCTCGGCATTCTGCTGGACAACAGCACCCGCCATGGTCACGGGCGCCATGGCACCTGCCAGGGTAAACGGCGTCAGCACAACCACCTGATTGCGCGATGCCATCTCGATAATGCCCTGCATCATGGGCGCATCGAGCCGCAGGGGAGAGGATGAATTGATAACGGTAAAGAGCGAGGGCTCGGTTTCCAGTTGCTCCATGGAAATACCACGGGCAATGCGGGCCATCTCAATGACATCCGTGTTGCGCTGCTGGCCCAGAGAATAGGCATGGAAGGCCTTGTCGGTCAGCTTGATCATGTCGGAAATGCAGTCAAGATGGCGCACCGAGGCATGGATATCGACAGGCTCGCAAGGATAGCCGCCATGCATGTGGATGATATCATAATATTGTGCCAGCTTGATCAGCTTGCGAAAATCTTCCCGGTTGCCCGCCCTGCGGCCACCCTCGCGGTCTGCCACAAACGGTTCGCTGGCGGTCTGTGCAAACACCAGATTGTTGCCGCCGATTTGCACATTGCGCTGCGGATTGCGGGCATGCAGGGTAAAACTTTTCGGAATGGACGCCATGTAGTCCATGATCATATGGCGATCAAAGCGCACGCGCCCGGTTCCGGGTGTCACATCGGCCCCGGCAGCCTTCATCCGGTCGCGCGCTTCCGGCAGGATCACATCCATGCCGATTTCTTCCAGAATTGTCAGTGATGCATTGTGCATGGCCTCGAGCGCATCGGAAGACAGGATTTCGGTCCTGACCATAGTGTTGACGAGATTGAGATATTTGCCGTTCACGGTCTTTCGGACGCGGTCACCGCCGCGACCGCCTGTGCGTCTGCGGCGTTCCACGGGTGCTCCGGTGGTTTCTTCCGGTGCCGGCATGGGGACTTCTGGTGTCATCTTGAAGGTTCCGCTGTGAATGGGTCGATGCCTATTTCTGGCAGGTTTCCCGGTTTTCCGCATCGGTCAATTGCGACAGCAGAGTGGTTCAAACAGACTATCCCTGTCCAGGCAGCAACGGTTGCCACACGCAGGTCTCACCGTACATCGTGTGCCGGTTTCATGCAGCATTCTATGGATTTTCAGTATTTGCGCGTTGCTGCCATGTAATGGTTAACGTTTTGGTATCGACTGGAAGATATATTTAAACATGATTTGCATTCGGCTGCATGGTCTTGCAGGCTTGACCTCCGGATTTTTGCATTGCATACGAGTATTATTTCGGGAAACTTGATTTGGATCAATTTAAAGCTGAAATTCTGGAGTCGATGCGTCATCGCTTGTCCGCTATGGCGGAACCTGCCTGTATCAAGGATTCAGGGCAGCGTTTTCTGGCTGCCAACCAGCCTTTCGCCGATATCTTTGGTCTGGATGCCGATGCATTTTCCGGCGTGTCCTGGGCAGATCTCCTTGATCCGGTGCTGGTTTCGGACTGGTCTCGCACCGAGCGCCGATGCCTGGCGACCGGGCGTGACCAGTCCTGCATTTTTGACAGCCCGGCACACAGGGTCGCGCATGTGGCCATGATGAAGCGGTTCGAGGGCCTTGAGGGCGAGTTTTACACCTGCTCCATTGCTTCGCGCGTTGTGGAAGCGAAACATGATGCGGGTGACGGCCAGGGTCCGGAAGATCTCAAGGATGTGATCCGGGACTTGCAGAGATTTGCCGAAGACAATGTCGCAGGACGCTTCAGTGATGCTGATTTCCGGCATTGCCTTGGTCATCTGAAAATCGGGGTGCTGGTCTATGACGGCAACGATGTGCTGCGTTTTGCCAATCCGGCCTTTTATGACATGTATGAGCCCTATCGCGGTGCAATCGTGCCGGGAATGCATGTCAAGGAAGTGCTGGGTGTCGTCTATGACACGCTCATTGCCGTGGATCGCCGCAAGACCATAGCCGGATATGAGGCAAAACGCGAGATCTGGATATCCAGACGGCTGGATGTGCATGCGCAGCCGGTGTCGCAGGTCGATATAGAGATGCCTGACGGGCGCTGGTTCCGTCTCTATCACCAGCGATTCGGCAACGGGCTCAGCATTGCCTTGCGCATGGACATTACCGGGATGAAAACAGGCGAAGGGCCGACAGAAACAGTCATGCTCCGCCAGCAAAAGGACGAGGATCGTGCCGTTCCGCAACCGTCGGAACCGTCATCCGGCTGGATCGCGGAGCTGCTGGATACGATGCCGGTCTGTGTCCTGCTGGTTTCCGGTGATCTTGTGATCGAGCATGCCAATGCTTTTTTTCGCAGCTGGCTGGAGGCGAGACTTGGCCATCCGGTAGCTTTGGCAGGCAAGACGCTCGAGGAATTTGTCCGGGCAAATATGGAGGCAGGCCTTTATCCGGAGCAGAGTGAGCTTTTTCCGGCGTCACCGGCGGAGCGCGTTGCCCGTATTCTGGCCTCGACCGACCAGCAACAGGAGATGACCCTGAGAAATGGCGTGTCCATGGCTGTTCGCAGCCACAAGCTCTGCGACGGACGTTTGGTGATCACATATTGCGATCTTTCGGACATCAAGCGGCAGGATGAGGAGATGCTGAAGGCACAGCAGCGCCTGAGCGATACCGACCGGCTTCTCGTGCAGATTGCCAATGTGATGGACCAGGGCCTTGTGTTGCTGGAAAATGCCCGCACCATATTTTCCAATGATGCGGCTTACAGGCTCCTGGGTTTGCCCGCGGGATTCCTGTCCCATGACACGCTGATGGAAAATGGATTCGCGTTCTGCTCGCGCCGTGGAGATTTTGAAGGCAACGAGGCTGAGGTACTCGAAGTGTTTGCGGACATTCGGCAGGCGCTTTGCGATGGCCGGGTGCTTACCCGTCGCCTGTTCCTGAAGAGTCTGAAATTCTGGATCAAGATTGATCTTTTGCCGCTTGGCGAAAACAGGATTGCAGCCGTTCTGACAGACATCACGGAGCAAACGCAGCGTGAAGAGGAACTGCAGCGCATGATCCTGCGGGCCGAGACAGCGGACAAGGCCAAGACCAGACTGCTGGGCGAGATCGGCCAGCAGATTCGCACACCGATGAACGGCGTCGTCGGAATGACCGAGCTGCTTCTGAAATCCAGCCTCGATATCAAGCAGAAGGCATTCGTCGACATTATCGCGAATTCCGGCCATTCGATGATGACCGTCGTCAACGATATTCTCGACGCCTCCAAAATGGTTGAAGGCAGCCTGAAACTGGCCAGTGCGGCGTTTTCCCCGGCTGATGCCATCGGCGATGTCGCAACGATGATGAGCACGAAGGCTCGCGAGAAGTCCCTCGAGATGGTTGTGCGCTGCGATCCTGACCTGCCTGCCAGCATTGTGGGGGATGTTGTGCGCTTTCGCCAGATCATCAAGCGGTTCGTCGGAAATGCGATCAGGTTTACCGAGGCCGGCCATGTGCTGGTTTCCGCCTCTGTCCGTCACGACAGCGCCAGGGTCAGGTCTCTGGTCGTGAAGGTGATTGACACCGGTCCCGGCGTCCAGCCTGCCGAACTTGCGCACTTCAACAGGATCTTTTCCGAGCCGCACCAGTCCCACGTCCATGTCCATGACAATACTGGTCTCAGCCTCTCGATTGTCAGCGGCCTTGCAGCCATGATGGGCGGCAGGCTCCATGCCGAAAGCACGATGGGCCACGGTGTTACCATGACACTTGACCTGCCCTTTGAAACGAAGGACGAAACCCCCTTTATGACTGAGGAGCGTGTTGCCTTTGCCGGTACGCGCATGATCGTGGTCGACAATGTCGATATTTGCCGCAACATCCTTGTTGAACATCTGCAGGAGCAGGGGATCGATGCCGTCGGCGTTGATGATGGAGACACTGCGCTGCGTATCATGCAACAGGCTGCCGATGCAGGTCTGAACGTGGATGTGGTGGTCGCCAATGTCAGCGACATACATTCGGGTATCGGAACATGCCTGAAAACCATGCGCACTGACACCCGTCTGAGGGATGTTGCCATTGTCGGCCTGAAATCGCTTGATACGGTTTATGCCGGGACAGGGCAGCAGGCCACGCTGTTTGATGCCTGTGTCATGAAGCCTGTAAGAATGAACCTGCTGCAGAAAACCCTGCTGGACCTTGTGAAAGCCCGCAAATCCGCAACCGCCCACTGCGGATACCGCACGTGCCGGACTGCCGTCGCATTTGCGTGTCCATGAGGGGGGAGCTGCTTCCGGCCATCAGGGCATTGATGTGCTGGTCGCCGAGGACAATCAGGTCAACCAGTATCTCCTCTCCCAGGTTCTCGAGGGGCTGGGTTGCCGCTTTCGTATTGTCAGCGACGGGTATGCCGCTGTGCAGGCCTTTGCAGACCTGCGCCCAAAGCTGGTGCTGATGGATACCACCCTGCCGGCACTCGATGGCTATGAAGCCTGTGTGCAGATCCGCAGCAGCCTGGCCGGTCAGGCCGGCGGGGTTCGCATTGTCGGCCTTGTTCCCGGCGCGGCCCTTCTGGAAACAGGTGACTGGCGCGATGCCGGTATGGATGACTGTATGGCCAAGCCCCTGAACCCGCTGAAACTGGAAGCTGCCGTCGCAGACTGGCTTGGACTGTCGGCGCAGCGCGAGGTTGCATGACAGGGCGGCCCGGATCTGGCCTGTTGTCTGAAAGGGTTCCGGGAAAGCCGTTCAGGAGCGGTGTGCGCCGGAATTGGCACATGCGATTCAGCGCCTGCCGCAGAGCATTTCGCGTTTTCCGGCAAAGCCCGGCCTCTTTTCCACGGTAAATCCGGCTGTCTGCAGATTGCGGCGCACAAAGCCTGCGGCGGCATAGGTGGCAAATGTGCCGCCGTCCACAGTTTTTTCGTAGAGTGCACACATCAGATCCTGTGACCACATCGCCGGATTGCGGGCCGGGGCAAAACCATCGAGAAACCACGCATCGAACTGAAAACGGCACGACAGAAGACGGTCCAGCGCATCACCGCACAGCACGGTCAAGCGGGTCCGGTCATCAAGGTCGCACATGACAACGCCGTGCGGATCGTGCGGCCACAGGCTGACAAGCCGTTGCTTTTCGGCAGCAACCTCCGGAAACCTGGTGAGTGCCTTTTCAATCTCTGCGGCCTGCATGGGGTATAGCTCAAACGCAACAAAATGCAGGTGTGCGGCCTCATGCCTGGCAATTTTCCACTGCCGCCAGGTTTCGCAGAGGTTGAGGCCCGTGCCAAAACCCAGTTCCCCGATGGTAAATGTGCCGCTGTCCTGCCTGTGTGTGCGGTCCTGCCAGCGTTCCGGAAGGCCGTTTCCGGAGAGAAAAACATGGCCACATTCCCGGCGTCCATCCGTCTTGCAATAAAACTGGTCGCCAAACAGGGCGGAATAGGGCATATCGCCCTCCAGCCAGTCGAGCGGCTGCGCGTTTGATGCTTCGTTGCTTTCAGGATTGATGGTGTGCATGGTGACTGCGGATAAATTGCCGGAGACCTTTCGTCAATCGCATTGTGACGGGGCGCGTACTCTTCAGGCAGCGGATGATGTTGTCATCGCTGGTGGCGGCATTATGGGCCTGTGGGCGGCGTTTTATGCCGGACGCTGCGGCATGCGGGTGCGGCTGATCGAGCAAAACCGCATCGGGTCCGGTGCCAGCGGTGGCCTGCTGGGTGCGTTGCTGCCCTATATGCCGGATCGCTGGGACATGAAAAAACAGCTTCAGTTTGATGCGCTTGTGCGCCTGGAACAGGATGTGGCCGGGCTTGAGGCCATGACAGGGCTGTCAACAGGATACCGCCGCTCCGGCCGGATCATTCCCTTGCCAAAGCCGCATCTGCGCAGCATTGCCGAAGGCCATGCGCGAGACGCGCTCGCGCACTGGCGGTCAGGCGAGCGGGCATTTTACTGGCATGTGCGCAATGCGCCGCCGGTGCCCGGCTGGCCGCAGGCGGAGATGAGCGGCTTTGTTCTCGACACGCTCGCCGCGCGGGTTTCCCCCCGTCTGCTTGTCAACGCCTTGCGCGTTGCCATAACCGGCCTTGAAACGGTGACTGTTCAGGAAAACCTCCAGGTGACCTGCATCGATCCTGTTGCCGGTCATGTTACCTGCTCCGATGGTCATAGCTATACATATGGCCATCTGATCCTTGCCAATGGCTGGCAGAGTTTTTCCTTGCTGGAGGGCTTGCAGCCGGTGCTGGCCAAACCGCTGGGGCAGGCTGTCAAGGGGCAGTCCGCCCGGCTTCTGGCCAGCATCGATCCGGCGCTGCCGGTGGTGTTTCAGGACGGTCTTTACATCGTCCCGCATGATGACGGCTCGGTTGCCATCGGTTCCACCAGTGAAAATTCCTTTGCCGACGGTTTTTCCACCGATCACCAGCTGGATGATCTGGTTTTGCAGGCGCGCCGTCTGGTTCCCGCCCTTGAAAAGGCGCAGGTCACCGAACGCTGGGCCGGGTTGCGGCCAAAGGCACGGCTGCGCGATCCTGTTGTGGGTCCGCATCCAGACCACCCTTCCATTCTGGCCTTGACCGGCGGTTTCAAGATCACCTTTGGTCTTGCCCATGTTCTGGCTGACATGGTGGTCGGGATCATTCATGGCAGAGATCCTGCCGGGCTTCCCGGCAGCTTTGGCTTCGCACATCATCTGCAGGCGGCTGCCCCTGCTGCATGAACCCTGATCCTGTGCTCAATTCCGTGTCAGGATGACATCACGGCTTGCTGTCCAGCCCTTGACCGTCAATGTCACGCTCCTGCTTTTGCCGCTTTCCAGAATGGCCAATGCGCCGAAATAGCCCAGTGCAGCGACAGGCTTTCCGTTGATGGCGAGTATGGTGTCGCTTGTGGTGATCCCCGCCCTGGCGGCAGGCGAATCCCCGGCCACGACGATGATGCGGGATGCCTTGTCGGGCGAAAGTTGCAGGCCGAACAGGTTCAGTGCATTCCTGAGGGCTCCGGCCTTGACACCGGCCAGCCGGAAAACGCCTGCAGGACCATCAACCGTAACCTTGAAATGCCGGAAAAATGCGCCCCCGACAGCGGGCCAGCGAGCCTGCTGCAAGATCACATGATTGGCACAAACCTTGGCAACGCAGACCTGAACCGGTGCGCCGAGAGTGGTCTTTTCGGGTGTTCCCATGGTCAGCGACACTTCCGTGCCATTGGCGATGAAGGCACTGCCCAGTTTGCTTTTTTGTGCCGGTGTTATCCGCACATAGGAGCCGCCGGTATCCAGAAGCATTTTGCCCATGGGAACGCCAGCAATGGATATGGCGGCCTGGGGACGTCCGCCCCTGTCCAGCGAATAGCGCACGACCGTTCCGCCGCCAGACGCGCCGAAGGTCACTTTTGCCGCCTTGTAATCGATGGTCGTGACCAGTTGCGAGAGGATATCCCAGCCGATCAGGCCGTTATAATAGCCGTCGCCGCTGTTGGAATAGGTAGAGGAGAGGGCATTCACCGGCAGGTTTTTGATGCAGACTGTGGCTGTGAGGCAGATATCGGCTATTTTGCCGCGCGTGGCAAAGCCGGGTGCAAGCTGGGTCATGGCAGCTCCGCTGTCAATCAGCATCCTTGCCTTGCGCTTGCCGTCGATGGTAACAGTCAGGACCGGATGCACACCCCTGACAATCTGCAGGGATGCACTGCTGGCCGCCAGAAGGGGGGTGGAAAGCAGCATGTGGCACGCGGCAACAAGAATCGCAAATATCATGGGGCGCATGGATTGATCCTGATCTGTGGTTGATGCAATTTATCGTACCCTTGTCACATTGCCAACGTAAAGC
This sequence comes from Rhizobiaceae bacterium, assembly GCA_965247225.1. Classification (GTDB taxonomy): domain Bacteria; phylum Pseudomonadota; class Alphaproteobacteria; order Rhizobiales; family Rhizobiaceae; genus CBDFGT01. The sequence continues at coordinate 368,240 of CBDFGT010000029.1, forward strand.
CGCGAAACGTTTTGCGCTGTTTAGCCGACAAGGAGGCGCTTCCTGTGAAAAAATCTCTCCACGAACATGTTGCCGATTGCTGGGAAGGCAATGCCGAACTCTGGACCCGGCAGGCGCGGGCCGGCTATGATGTCTATCGCGACAGGCAGAATACTCCGGCCTTTCTGGCAATGCTGCCGTCCGTTTGCGGGTTGCGGGGCCTTGATATTGGCTGTGGTGAAGGCGGCAATACGCGGCAGCTTGTCAGCCTTGGCGCGATCATGCACGGCGTGGACATAGCGCCCACCTTTGTCCGCCATGCAAGAGAGGCGGGAGGCGGAATTGACTACCATCTTGCCAGCGCAACGGCGCTTCCCTTTTCTGACGACAGTTTCGATTTTGCGACGGCCTTCATGTCATTGATGGATATGGCCGAGGCGGATGTCGCCCTGAGGGAGGCGCACCGCGTGTTGCATCCCGGCGGATTTTTGCAGTTTTCCATCCTGCACCCGTGTTTTTGTCCGCCGAAACGACGCAATATCAGAAATGCGGATTGCGATACGGTTGCCATCGAAGTTGCCGATTATTTTGCCGTGGTTGATGGTCGCGTTGATGAATGGCATTTCAGCGCGGCCCCTGCCGGCGAGCGGGCGGTGACAGAGAGGTTCCGGGTGCCACGCTTTCACCGGACGATCAGCAACTGGCTGAATCTTGTCAGTTCCAGCGGCTTTGTGCTCGAAGAGATTGGCGAACCGATGGCAGATGAAGACACGGCACTGGCCCATCCGATCGTGGCTGATACCCGTGTTGCACCGCTATTCCTGCATGTGCGCGGGCGAAAACCTCTCTGATCCGCTTTTGAGACCCATGGCGTTTTTCATGCTTTTCCCCCTCGACAATTTTCTTTCCCCGGAATAGTTTTTGATGCATTGGAAAAAGGTGATTTGATGGAATATTATCCGCGCAATCTCGTTGGTTACGGTCGCCATATTCCTGATCCGAAATGGCCGGGCGATGCCAGAATTGCCGTACAGTTCGTGGTGAATTATGAAGAGGGCGGCGAGAGCTGCATTCTGGATGGCGATCCGGCCTCCGAAAGCCTGCTGTCCGAGATTGTCGGCGCGGCACCCTGGCCCGGCCAGCGCAATCTCAATATGGAATCGATCTACGAATACGGTTCGCGCGCCGGTTTCTGGCGCTTGTGGCGCATGTTTACCCAGCGAGAGATCCCGGTGACCGTCTATGGGGTTACGCAGGCAATGGCCCGCAACCCGGAAGCCGTGCATGCCATGCAGGAAGCCAACTGGGAGATTGCCAGCCATGGTCTGCGATGGCTGGAATACAAGGATTTTTCTGAAGAACGGGAGCGCGAACATATTCACGAGGCCGTGCGGCTGCACAAGGAACTGACGGGATCGCACCCTTTGGGCATGTATCAGGGCAAGCCTTCGCTCAACACGCTGAAACTGGTGATGGAAGAGGGCGGGTTCCTCTATTCTTCCGACAATTATTCGGATGACCTGCCATTCTGGGTGCCCGGTCTTGACGGCAAACCCTTCCTGATCATCCCCTATACGCTCGATACCAATGACATGCGGTTTGCCACGCCGCAGGGCTTTAATTCCGGAGACCAGTTCTTCACCTATCTGAAAGATGCGTTCGATGTTCTCTATGAAGAGGGCAGGCATGGTCAGGCCAGGATGATGAATGTCGGGCTGCATTGCCGCCTGGTGGGGCGGCCGGGACGTGCGCTTGGCCTGCAGAAATTTATCGATTATGTGCTCAGGCACAACAAGGTCTGGATACCAAGGCGCATTGATATTGCCCGGCACTGGTATGATTATCATTTGCCGAGACTGGAAGACTGATGGACAGACAGGAATTTGTGTCCCGCTTTGGCGGGGTGTTCGAGCATTCTGCATGGGTTGCCGAACATGCCTATGATGCCAGTACCATCAAGGAACCCTTGTCTGCGGACGCTGTGCATGGTGCCATGGTTGCCGCATTCCGGATGGCCAGCGACGAGGCGAAACTGGCTGTGCTGCAGGCGCATCCCGATCTTGCAGGCAAGCTTGCCATTGCCGGTGAATTGACCGAGGACAGCCGCAAGGAGCAGGCGGGAGCCGGTCTTGACAGGCTTTCTGCCGAAGAACATGGTCGCTTTACCATGATCAACCGTGATTACACGCAGAAATTCGGCTTTCCCTTTATCATCGCGGTGAAGGGTCTCACCAAGGACGATATTTTCAGCGCGTTTGAAACACGCATTCACAACAGCCGCGAACAGGAACTGGCCACCGCCTGCTCCCAGGTGGAGCGTATTGCGCTTCTGCGGCTGCAATCCCTGATCCCCGGAGTGCTTTGATGACTGATGTTCCCGTTCATAATCCGCCGTCCTTTGTGCATGGTGCGGTCAATCTCCTGTCTGCAAGGCTGGGTGCGCAGGCGCTGTGGTCTACGGATGATTTTTTTGCGCCGCTCTCGCGGATGCTGGCCGATGAACCGGCCAAATGGCTGGCCGATGTTTATGATGACAATGGCAAATGGATGGATGGCTGGGAAAGCCGCCGCAAACGCACGCCCGGGCATGATATTGCCATGGTGAAACTTGCCATGCCGGGGCGCATTGCCGGCTTTGATGTTGATACATCCTATTTCACCGGCAATTACCCGCCGTTCTGTTCTATCGAGGCGGCTTTTGTTGAGAGTGGCGATCCTGACCCTGAAGACGACGCGGTGTGGAGCGAGATCCTGCCGAAATCGCCGCTCGGCCCTTCTGCCCACCATTTTCTTGCTTTGAACGACATGGCCGACAATGACCGTGTGTGGACGCATTTGCGCCTGCATATCTATCCCGATGGCGGCATTGCCCGGTTGCGGGTCTATGGTCATGCGCATTTTGACTGGAGCAAGGTTACGGCAGGGCAGGAGGTTGATCTTGCCTATATTTTCAACGGAGCGAAATCGCTTGCCTGGTCGAATGCCCATTATGGTGTGCCGGACCAGATGCTGGCACCGGGGCGCGGTATCAATATGGGCGATGGCTGGGAGACGGCGCGCCGGCGCGGGCCGGGCCATGACTGGGCCATTATCAAGCTGGGCCATTGCGGCAGCATTCACCGGGTTGTTGTTGATACGGCGCATTTCAAGGGCAATTTTCCCGATACATGCGAGATCTTTGCGGCCCATCTGGGCGAGCACGGCGATACGTTTACAGAGGAAGAGATTGCCGCCTCCGAAGGCTGGTCTGTTCTCCTGCCCAGAACAAAATTGCAGATGGATCATATCCATGAATTTTCAGGGGACACTGTCAAAAATATCGGGCCGGTAACACATGTGCGCTTTGCCATGCATCCCGATGGCGGGGTCAGCCGGTTGCGCCTGTTCGGCCACAAGGCCTGATGGATTTTCGGCTGCGTATGGTGTAGACTGCATCTGTCAGCGGAGAACAGTCATGCGACCATCAGAAGCGATCAAGGGAAAGTCGGAAGCCATCCGGGCGCTGGCGGCCAAGTATAACACCGCCAATCCCCGGTTTTTCGGTTCGGTTGTTCACGGCACCGATACGGAGATGAGCGATGTCGATATTCTGGTCGATGCGCTGGAGACGACAACATTCATCCATCTGGGCGGGTTGCAGGCCGAACTTGAAACACTTCTGGGTGTGAGGGTAGATGTGAGGACGCCGGGCGCATTGAACAAGAGCTACCGGGGAGATATCATGTCCAGAGCCGTTCCGGTATGACCTTTGACAGATTGACGCAATACGTTGCCGAGATGAAAACTGCGGCAAGGGATGCGCTGGGTTTCATTGAAACGATGCAGTGGGCAGAGTTTGCCGAAGATAAACGAACGCAGCTGGCTGTTACGATGTGCCTTATCCGCATAGGGGAACAGGCATCAAAATTGTCTTTAAAGTATCCATCTTTTGCTGCGGAAAATGCGACTATACCCTGGCAGAACATCCGGAACATGCGAAACCAGATTGCCCACAATTATGAAAATGTTGATCTTGAAGTTGTATGGCGCACTGTGAAGGATTCTCTCCCGGAGCTTGTTTTTGCACTTGAAAATGCTGCCGTTTGAATGTGATTTGTTGGATATTGAAATTCGTGTTTCAGGAGCCGAATGATGCGACCATCAGAAGCGATCAAGGGAAAGTCGGAAGCCATCCGGGCGCTGGCGGCCAAGTATAACACCGCCAATCCGCGCTTCTTCGGTTCCGTTGTTCACGGCACGGATAGGGAGGACAGTGACGTCGATATTCTGGTCGATGCGCTTCCGGGCACGACGCTGTTTCATCTGGGGGGGGTGCAGGATGAACTGGAAACGCTGCTTGGTGTTTCTGTTGATGTTGTGACAACGGATGAAATTCCAAATTCCAAGCGTCAGCGGCTTATTGATTCTGCGGTTTCCTGCTGATGGATGAACGACTGAAAGATCTTTTGCATGAGCTTTGCCTGGCTGCCAGGCAAGCTGTCGATTATACTGACACAATCAGCTTTGAGGACTTTCAAAATGATGTCATGCGGCAGCAGGCTGTAGCGATGTGCTTTCTGATTATTGGTGAGTGTGCAGCTAGACTCATGGCAGATCATCCCGACTTTGTCGCTGCACACAGTGATTTGCCCTGGCAAAGTATGCGCGGCATGCGAAATCGAATTGCGTATGCTTATTTCAAGCTGAAGCTGGATTATGTCCGGGATGCTGCCAGACATAATCTGCCGATGTTGACGGCCGCAATTTGTCTTGGTGAAAGGGGTGTTGCCTTATGAAATCTGCTGCAAACCCGCAACCCGTGCAGATGCTCCCCATTCAACCCCTCACCCAAGCCGCCTTTGCCCCCTTCGGCGATGTCATCGAGCCTGATCCATCCTCGATGCGACTGATCAATTCCGGCACGACCGAGCGCTATCACGCCCTGGCGCGGGCCGAGGCTCCGGGGGATGGTGCGTCTGTGATCCTCAATATTTTCCGCGGGCAGGCGCGGTCCTTTCCCTATGCGGTCACGATGATGGAGCGGCATCCGTTTGGCAGCCAGAGTTTTTCACCCCTGTCACCCAACCCGTTTCTGGTGGTGGTAGCGGAAGATGAAGGCGGGAGACCCGGCACCCCGCAGGTGTTCCTGGCCAAGAACGGACAGGGCGTGAATTACCGGGCCAATGTCTGGCACCATCCGCTGATGGCGCTGGAGCGGATATCGGATTTTCTGGTTGTGGACCGCGACGGGCCGGGGCATAATCTCGAAGAGTATTTTTATGACGATGCTTTTGTGATCGGGGAGCCTTTGCGATGACCGGATTGACCACCCATGTTCTGGATACCGCCCTTGGAAAACCGGCGCAGGGCATGCGTATAGACCTTGTCGGCGTTTCCGGGGACAGCCGCTGCGCCATCATGACCGTCTATACCAATGCTGACGGACGGGTGGATGGCGGGCCGATGCTGAAGGGCGACACGTTCGTGGCTGGCATCTATGAACTGGTATTTCATGCCGGAGACTACCTGCGCAGCACGGGTGCTATGCTGACGGACCCGCCGTTTCTCGACATCATTCCCATCCGCTTCGGCATTTCCGACACGACGGCGCATTATCATGTGCCATTGCTGATTTCGGGATACGGGTTTTCCACATATCGTGGAAGCTGAGTTTACAGCAGTTTCAAGCCCAGATGTTCGTGCATAGGCGTAAAATCTCTATCATGCTGCAAAAGGGAGTGCCCGTGTTCAATACAGAAGGTTCCGATGATCAGGTCTGCAGACTTCCTGACGGTTATGCCGCGTTGCCGCAGGGTCCGGTAATTCCTGGCAGCAATAACCGCCAGATGGGCGTCCAGCATATTGGCGATGTGGAATGCAGACAGCTGGATTTCGATGAGGCTGGCATGGGACTGGTCACGGGCACCCTGCAACAGTTCAAGCAGGATGATGTCGCCAACGATAATCTCGCCTGTATCTTTAATGCCAGTCAGTTTCAGCGCTGTGGGACTTTTGCTGTCCCGAAAAAATGCAATCCAGACCGAGCTGTCGACGACAATCATGGCTGGCCGGTTCTGAGCCGCTCAAGATCACCCTCCCAGCCGATATCCCGCAGTTCCTGCAGAGCTTGCGTTCGCCTGTCTGCCGCTATCATCATCCGCATCGCTCTTTCCACAGCCTCTTTTTTTGTGGATGCGCCGGACAAGGCCATGGCTTGCGCCATCAAACTTTCATCAATATCGATATTGGTCCGCATCGCAGTTTCCCATGTGTATCAAATTTCAATTTAATACACATGGGAATTTTGTCAATTACAGCGATGCCATGTCGATGACGAAGCGGTAGCGCACATCGCTTTTGATCACCCGCTCATAGGCGGCGTTGATGTCCTGAATGTTGATTGTCTCGATTTCGGAGACAATGTTGTGCTTTCCGCAGAAATCCAGCATCTCCTGTGTTTCCCGGATCGAGCCGATTGAGGAACCCGACAGCGAGCGGCGGCCCGGGACCAGCGAGAAGGCGTGAACTGGAACGGCATGTTCCGGCAGGCCGACCAGCACCATGGAGCCGTCAATTTTCAGGAGGTTCAAATAGGCATTCCAGTCGACCACTGTGCCGACTGTATTGATGATCAGGTCAAAGGAGCCTTCCAGTGTCTTGAATGTCTCAGGGTTGCCCGTGGCATAATAATGGTCTGCACCCAGTTTCAGCCCGTCTTCCTGCTTTGAAAGCGACTGGCTCAAAACCGTGACCTCTGCACCCATCGCATGGGCCAGTTTGACACCCATATGGCCAAGGCCGCCCATGCCGATGATGGCAACTTTCTTGCCGGGGCCTGCTTTCCAGTGGCGCAGCGGCGAATAAAGCGTGATACCGGCACAGAGCAGCGGCGCTGCAGCATCGAGCGGCATATTGTCCGGTATCGAACAGACATAGCCTTCGCGCACGACCACATGGTCGGAATAGCCGCCATAGGTCGGTGTCACGCCATCGGCCTCAAAGCCGTTATAAGTTGGCACAACGCCCGGCATATAATGTTCCAGATCGACATCACGGGTGGCGCATTGCGTGCAAGAATGCACGAAACAGCCGACGCCTACCCGGTCACCGGGCCTGAATCGGGTCACTCTGGAGCCGACTTCACGCACAATGCCTGCAATTTCGTGGCCCGGCACCATGGGGTATACGGAATTGCCCCATTCATTGCGGGCCTGATGGATATCGGAATGGCAAACGCCGCAGAACTTGATGTCTATAACAACGTCGTCCCCGTTGGGCGCACGGCGCTCGAAGGTGAAATATTCCAGCGGTCTGGTTGCGTCGGTGGCGGCATAGCCCCTGGCGAATGTCATGATGAAAGTCCTTTATGGATGGAGCCGGAACTGGCCGTATGAGGCTGCTATATAGGCGCGTTCAGAGGGCTTTCAACCGCGTCCCGAAGCATCATCGCAGGTCGCCGAGACCATCCAGAATGACGGGAGGTTTGCCAGGAAACCGGACCACAAGATTGAGTTCGCCGCCCATCGCCTCAACATAGGAGCGGACTGTTGAAATCAGCAGGTCCGAGCGCTTTTCCATGCGGGCAATGCTCACCTGGCTTTTGCCCAGATCCTTTGCCAGACGTTCCTGGGTGAGATCCTGCGATTTGCGCAATTCCTGCAGGGTCTGATATTCTTCTGTCAGCCTTGCTGCACCGTCCTGAATTCTTTTGCGCATATCTTCCGGTTGTTGCGCCAACCAGTCCAGATAGTTCACGGGCATCATCTTTCTCCTTGTTCGTCCAGATATTTTATAAACCTGCGCTCGGCCGTCGTAACAAGTTTTTTATAGAAGCGCTTCTGGCTGGTTCCGATTTTGTTGCCGACCGTCAGCAATATCGCAGATCGCTTGGGGTCAAAGGCAAAGGCAATACGCCAGATTCCACCGTCTGCCTCACACCTCAATTCCTTCATATTTGTGTATCTGGAACCGTAAAGTGTATCAGCATAGGGGCGTGAAAGATGTGGTCCGAACTTGATCAAAAGCTCGATTGCAAACGCGATCAATTCCTGAACTGACGGATGCAATGTTTCAAATTCTTCGGCAAACTCATCACAAAATATAACTTACCACATCACTATAACCTTAAAGCTATATACCCTGAAAGTTATTTTTTGGAAGGGACTCCGGCTACATAGGTTTCGACAATGGCGCGGTCGTCCCCCATGGTCTGCAGGAGGAACAGTTCCTCTGCCAGTGATGTGACAGTTTCGGCTTTCAGCGCCATGGCAGGGGTTGCCGCCATGTTCAAAACCACGATGTCGGCATCTGAGCCTGCATCAAGGGTGCCGATCCTGTCTTGCAGGGACAGGGCCTGCGCATTGCCGAGGGTCATGTGGCAGAAACTGTCAAACGGGTTCAGCCGTTGTCCCAGCAATTGCTGGATCTTGTAGGCCTCGTCGAGGGTGCGCAGCATGGAATAGCTGGTGCCACCGCCAATATCGGTTGCCACACCGATGCGCACCGGTTTGTCACGCGCCTTCAGGCTTTTGAGCGGGAACAGGCCGGAGCCCAGAAACAGGTTCGATGTCGGGCAATGGACGGCGACAGAGCCGCTTTCGCTCATGGCGTCGGCCTCGCGGTCCGACAGGTGAATGCAATGGCCAAACAGGCTTCTGGGGCCCAGCAGGTCATAGTGCGCATAAATATCCGTATAGTCCTTTGCGCCGGGATAGAGTTGCAGTGAATAGGCAATCTCGTCGTGATTTTCCGACAGGTGCGTCTGCATGTGCAGGTCCGGGTGTTCCCGCACCAGGGTTTGCGCCATTTCCATCTGTTCCGGTGTCGATGTAATGGCAAAGCGCGGGGTAATGGCCACATGGTTGCGGCCCTTGCCCTGCCAGTCAGAAATCAGCTGTCTGGTGTCGTCATAGCCCGATTGCGGTGTGTCTGTCAGCGCTTCCGGCGCATTGCGGTCCATCATCACCTTGCCTGCCACCATGCGCATGTTGCGGCGTGTGGCCTCCGTGAAGAAAGCATCGGCGGAGGTCTTGTGCACGGAGCAATAGGCCACAGCGGTTGTGGTGCCGTGCCGCACCATTTCATCAAAGAAATGCACGGCAATGCGGCCCGCATGATCAGGTTCGGAAAAACGCTGTTCCTCAACAAAGGTGTAGGTATTGAGCCATTCGAGCAGATTGGCGGCATAGGAGCCGATGACCTGCATTTGCGGAAAATGCAGATGGGTATCGATAAAACCCGGCAGGATCAGGTGCGGACGATGATCGATCTCGAGTGTTCCAAGCGGTGCGGTGCGCTTGAGTTCGGCATAGTCGCCCATGGCCCTGATGATACCGTCTTCCATCAGCAGCCCGCCGTCTGTCGCATAGGTCCAGGCATCGCTGTCGAAAATGCTGTCCGGGCAGCGGTTGAAGGAGAGGAGGCGACCTCGCAGCAGGGTTGGTGTCATTGTTTCTTGCTTCCTTCCACGGCGCTTTCAAACCAGGCAACCACCAGCTTTCGTTCGTCCGGTGTCATGTCGGTCACATTGCCGGGCGGCATGGCGTGGCTGCGCCCGGCCTGGAGATAGATCTCGCGGGCATGGGCGGCAATATCGGCGTCCTCCTCCAGCTTCACAGCCTTCGGCGCGCGTGCAATGCCCTCATAGACCGGCTCGGCTGCGTGGCACATGGTGCAGCGGGTGGAAATCATGTCCTTGACGGCGGCAAAATGGGCGTCACCTGCAAAGCGGGAAAAGGCCGGTGCCGTGGCCACATCCGTGGTTCCTGTCAGCACCTTTGGCACGGTCGACAGCCACATGACGAGAATGAACAGGATCAGGGTGACAATCCAGGTCCAGGTGGGGCGGCCCTTGCGGGCATGGACGCTGTTGAACCAGTGGCGGATGGTAACGCCCATCAGGAACACAAGTGCTGCAATGATCCAGTTGAACTGCGTGCCGAAAGCCAGCGGATAATGGTTGGACAGCATGAAAAAAATGACCGGCAGTGTCAGGTAATTGTTATGCAGGGACCGCTGTTTGGCCATCATGCCATATTTCGGGTCCGGGGTGCGTCCGGCAATCAGGTCGGCAACGACGATCTTCTGGTTGGGAATGATGATGAAGAACACGTTGGCCGACATGATCGTGGCGGTAAAGGCCCCCAGATGCAGGAAGGCGGCGCGGCCGGTAAACACCTGCGTGTAACCCCAGGCCATGGCCACCAGTGCCACAAACAACAGGCCCATCAGGCCCCAGGTGCTTTTGCCGATCGGGGATTTGCACAGGAAATCATAAAACAGCCAGCCGACGGACAGGGATGCCATGGAGATGAGAATGGCAACTGCCGGCGACACATCCAGCACATGCCGGTCAATCAGGAACAGGTCTGCGCCGCCATAATAGACCACGGCCAGCATCGCAAAGCCGGAAAGCCAGGTGCTGTAGCTCTCCCATTTGTGCCAGGTCAGGTGATCGGGCATATGGGACGGGGCCACCAGATATTTCTGGATGTGGTAAAAGCCGCCGCCATGGACCTGCCATTCCTCACCATATACGCCCTGCGGCATGGCATCGCGTTTGACGAGGCCCAGATCCAGCGCGATGTAGAAAAAGCTTGATCCGATCCAGGCAATGGCCGTGATCACATGCAGCCAGCGCACGGCAAAGGCCAGCCACTCCCAGGCTATGGCATATTCGTACATTTTATTCCCCTTTTTTATGCAACCATATGAGCCGATAAACGTCCTTCTGAAAAGTCTCTTATTGCAACAATGTCTGCACCAGCTCCGCTGCCACAAGCGCTGCGATGACCTCCGGGCGCTTGTCCTTCACTTTCGCGCCGCCTATGGGCAGGACAAGACTGTCGAGCAGGTCTGAACTGTCGGCCTCGCGGCGCAGCCAGCTTTTGAATGTGGCGCGTTTGGTGGCCGAGCCGATCATGCCGACATAGGCCAGATCCCTGCGCTTGAGGGCAGCAAGGGCGATCATGAAATCCAGCGCATGGTCGTGGGTGAGGATGACCACGGCGCCGCCAGGTGCAATCGTTTCGACGGCAGTTTCCGGCATGGCGACCCGTCTGGCGTCAATGCCATCGGGCAGATGGGCCAGCGCTTCGGCGCGGGTTTCCACCACCATCACCCGGAAGGGCAGCGGTCGCAGGGCAGAGGCCAGCGCCAGGCCGACATGGCCTGCTCCAAACAGCACGACTTCCGGAAAGCCGGATTCCGTTGCCGCCAGCCGCGCCATCATGGCATCGCGCTTGCCCGGGTCCATCCGGCGGAACGACAGTTGCACACGGCCGCCGCAGCACTGGCCAATTTCCGGTCCGAGCGGAATATCAAGCGTCTTGGGCCGGTCCGCACCGGACAGGATGGCACGGGCATGGTCGATTGCGATCAATTCCAGTTGTCCGCCGCCGATTGTGCCGACGCTTTCCTGGGCGGATACCAGCATGAAAGCATCGGTTTCGCGGGGGGTCGAGCCTTTGGTCGCGGCGATTTCCACCAGAATGGCCGTAGTGGATGTCGCCAGGAAGTCCCGGATTCTTTCGATGCTCTCAGGCATGGCCCTGGCCCTGTCCGGCTTTCATGGCCTCAACCGCCATCAATACCCGTTCCGGTGTTGCAGGTGCATCGAGCCGCGGGCAGGTTTTGTAGTCGCCAAGGCTTGCGACTGCCATGGACAGGGCTTCCAGAACGGAAACGGGCAGGTTGAAGGGCGGTTCACCGACAGCCTTGGAGTTGCCGATGGTTTTTTCCGCATTGACGGACCATTCCGCCAGCCTGACGTTGAAGATTTTGGGCCGGTCGGACGCCAGAGGGATCTTGTAGGTTGAGGGCGCGTGGGTGCGCAAACGGCCTTTGGCATCCCACCAGAGCTCTTCCGTGGTCAGCCAGCCCATGCCCTGCACAAAGGCACCTTCAATCTGTCCAATGTCGATGGCCGGGTTCAGCGATTTGCCGACATCATGGAGAATATCCACCCGGTCCACCAGATATTCGCCGGTGAGTGTATCGATGGTGACTTCAGACACGGAAGCGCCATAGGAATAGTAATAGAAGGGTGTTCCCGTGCCTGTTTCGCGGTTCCAGTGGATCTTGGGCGTGGCATAGAAGCCTGCCGCAGACAGCTGGATACGGGCCAGATAGGCCAGACGGATGAAATCCGGGAAGGACAGAACCGTTGCGCCGATCTGCACACGGTTTGGCAGGAAAATCACGTCTTCCGGTGCCACTTTCCATTTGTCACAGGCAAAACGCACCAGCCGGTCCCTGATCTGGTTTGCAGCATCAAGGGCGGCCATGCCATTGAGATCGGTACCGGAGGAGGCCGCTGTGGCCGAGGTGTTGGGCACTTTTCCGGTGGTCGTGGCGGTAATTTTCACCCGCTCCAGATCCACCTGGAATGCGTTGGCGATGACCTGCGCCACCTTGGTGTAAAGGCCCTGGCCCATTTCGGTGCCGCCATGGTTCAAATGGATGGAACCATCGGAATAGACATGGACCAGGGCACCGGCCTGATTGAAGGCGGTCATGGTGAACGAAATGCCGAATTTGACCGGCGTCAGCGCTATGCCCTTCTTCAGCACGGGGCTGGTTCTGTTCCAGGCGATGATCGCCGCGCGACGGGCCTGATAATCACTGTCTTTTTCCAGTTCATCGACGATCTGCTCAATAATACTGTCTTCGACACTCTGGTGGTAGGGGGTGAGGTCACGCCCGGACCCGGGCCTGCCATAGAAATTGGCCTTGCGAATGTCGAGCGGATCCTTGCCCAGCGCATAGGCAATTTCCTCGATCATGCGTTCGCCGCCGACAATGCCCTGCGGGCCACCGAAGCCGCGAAAGGCCGTGTTGGAAACGGTGTTGGTTTTCAGCGGCTGCGAGGTCAGGTGTACATGCGGATAGAAATAGGCATTGTCGGCGTGAAACAGTGCCCGGTCGGTCACCGGGCCGGACAGATCGGAGGAATAGCCGCAGCGGGCGGCAAAATTGGCCTTCACCGCATGGATTTTGCCGTCCGTGTCGAAGCCGATATCATAATCGACCAGAAAGTCATGGCGCTTGCCGGTGACCATCATGTCCTCGTCGCGGTCAATGCGGAATTTCACCGCCCGGCCGGTCTTGCGGGCGGCCACGGCGGCCAGGGCGGCAAACTGGTTGCCCTGTGTTTCCTTGCCGCCAAAGCCGCCGCCCATGCGCCGCACCAGAACAGTCACAGCATTGCCCGGTACACCCAGAACATGGGCGACCATGTGCTGGATTTCGCTCGGATGCTGGGTGGAGGCCCAGACCGTCATCTCGTCATCCTCACCCGGAATGGCCAGCGCAATATGCCCCTCAAGATAGAAATGGTCCTGACCGCCGATGCGCATCTGGCCCTTCAGGCGCCTTGGTGCCATTTGCAGGGCGGTGTCGGCATCTCCGCGTCGCAGGGTCAGGGGTCTGGTGACCAGGGGAGAGCCTGCTTCCCGGGCAAGGCCGACATCTGTGATATGCGGCAGATCCTGATAGGCAATGACGGCCTTGCGGGCGGCACGGCGGGCAATATCCCGGGTATGGGCTATCACCACGAAAGCGGCCTGCCCGTGAAACTCCACCCGGTCTTCGGCCAGAACCGGCTCGTCATGGAGGCCCGTCGAGCTGATATCATTGCTGGCGGGCATATCCCTTGCGGTCAGAACCAGAACCACGCCCGGCGTGGCCGAGACGGCAGTCAGGTCCATTGACAGGATTTTGGCATTGGCGCGGTCGGTCATGCCGAGGGCCGCATGCAATGTGCCTTCGGGTTCGGGCATGTCATCAATATAATCGGCAGCACCGGTGACGTGCTTGTGCGCACTGTCATGCCTGCTACTGGCATGCATGGGGCCGGAAATTTCGGTTTTGAACTCCAGATCCATCTTGTTCATGCCAATATCTCCTGACGTTCAAAACGCTGCAACTGAACAGTGCCGCCCCGGGTTTCCAAGTAAAACCGGGTCAACAGGTTTTTCGCCGCCAGCATGCGGTATTGCGCTGTCGCCCGCCAGTCGGTCAAAGGCTGGTAATCCTCCTCAAAGGCGGGCAGTGCCATGTCGACTGACGCCTGTGTCCATGGATTGCCGGTCAGGGCCTTTTCGACATGCCTGGCCCTCTTGGGGATTCCGGCCATGCCACCAAAGGCAATGGTAGCAGACCTTACGACATTGTTGTCATCCAGCCGGATACGGAAGGCACCGCACAGGGCGGAAATATCCTCGTCGCGGCGTTTGGAAATCTTGTAGACGGCAAACTGTTCGTCATGGTTCAGGCGCGGCACAAAAACATGCTCGACAAATTGGGTTTTTGACCGCTTCTGCCTGCCATATTCGAGATAATATTCCTCCAGCGGCATTTTGGAATGGCCAACGGCAGATTGCAGGTTCACCACGGCTCCAAGGGCGATCAGAGCCGGAGGCATATCACCAATCGGTGATCCGTTGGCAATATTGCCGCCAATCGTGCCCATGTTGCGCACCTGCGCACCGCCAATGCGATTGACCAGCGGGGCAAGAGCGGGAAACACGCCGGTCAGGGCCTCAAAGGCCTGCGCATAGGTCACACCGGCCCCGATCTCGATGCCGATGGCGGACACATCGATTGCCTGCAATGCGCTCAGATGGTTGATGAACACGACCGGATCGAGCCTGCGCATCTGTTTGGTGACCCAGAGGCCGACATCGGTGGAACCGGCCACGATTGTGGCGTCGGGTTCTTCCATCAGGATTTCTTCCAGGTCAACCAGATTTGCCGGAATGAACAGGCGGCCCTCGTCTGTTTCCATCCTTATGGTTTCCTGCACGACCATCGCCTGCAATTGATCCGTGACCCTCTGTCTGGTCCTTTCCAGCGGATCAAAGAGCGCATCCGGTCTTGTCCTGGTCACATGTTCCGCGGCCTTGATGATCGGTTCATAGCCTGTGCATCGACAGAGATTGCCCTGCAGCGCCTTTTCAATGGCTTCGCGGTCCGGTCTTTCCGTCGACAGCCACAGGCCGTAAAGCGACATGACAAAACCGGGTGTGCAAAAGCCGCACTGGCTGCCGTGGAAATCCACCATGGCCTGCTGCACCGGATGCAATGTGCCGTCTTTGGCGGCCAGGTGCTCGACTGTTACCACATGGGTTCCGTGCAGCGAGCCGACAAAACGAATACAGGCATTGACACTTTCATAGGCAAGGCTGTTGTCGATCAGGCGTCCGACCAGAACAGTACAAGCCCCGCAATCGCCCTCGGCACAGCCTTCCTTCGTTCCGGTCAGGCGGCGCTTCAACCGCAGGAAATCCAGAAGCGTATATGTCGGCCGGATTGCGTCCAGCACCACCAGCTCGTCATTCAGGAGAAAGCTTATGCCGCCGGTGCTGCTATCTGTCATACTATTTTCCTGTATTGGGTTTGAACTTTTTAATACTACGAATTTTGATGTGCAATTATATGAGACTAAATCCAAAGTCCCATATTGTGCAACGGGAATTTATCATCCGGTCAAGATTGGAAAACAGCTGCGGTGTGCCTTTGTTGTGCCGGTGAGCCATCCGTGCCAGGGTGAGATCCTGATTTTGCAAGGATGCGAGGGCATGTCATGACCGTTATGACCAGCCGTGAGTTTGAAGACAATGTCGCCAGGGCGCAGGAGGCCACAGCGAAGGGGCCGGTATTTGTCACCGACCATGGGCGCACAACCCATGTCTTGATGACGCTTGCGCAATTTGAGAGATTGCAGGGTGGCAGAAAACTATTGCCGAGGCCCTGGCACTGGATGACGAAGAGGCTGCTGCATTCGATTTTCCGCACTACAGAAGCGACATGCCAGGAATCCCGGATCTCTCCTGATGTACCTTCTGGATACCAATGTTGTTTCTGAACTCAAGAGTCTGAACTCAAGAGATTGAGTCTTGGAAAGGTTGACGCCAATTTTGCAAGATGGGCTGCGTCTGTCGATGAAAGCCGTTGTTTTATACCGGTCGTCACAGTTTTTGAGCCGGAGGCGGGTGTTGCTTCGCTTGAGCGCCCCGATCTGTTTCAGGGGCTTCGCTTGCGGCATCGATTGGATACAATCCGTTCGGCAGGCTGCTGGCAATACCCTGTGGCTGACAGGATTACAATTGCTTCACAATTGCTTGTCACCATTGCTGAGAGAGTGAAACTGTCCTAGGTTCGCGGCAAATCAATATGCTGCCGGGCTCCGTCAGCGCAGAGCCGAGAGAGACTGCCTTGTTTCATTCCTTTTTCCCCAATCCGCGCCTGTTCTTTCCGTCCCTGCTGGTCTGGATCATCCTCTCCATTGCCGTCTGGTATCTGGCCGGCCCGGCCATGGGCACTGCGATTGGTCTGCCGCCGCTGCCTGAAGGCGTGGAACCGCCCGGTGACCTGACCTATTTTCTGGTACCGGGTTCCATTTGGTTCTATCTTTACTTTCTTGTCTGCACGGTGATTTTCTGCGGTGCCTGGGAAATGATAGCCAGGGACCATCCATGGCGGCACTGGGCGCTGTGGGGATCGGCGGCCATCATGTTTTCCACCTATTTTTCCGTGGATGTGAGTGTGGCGATCAATCAGTGGCGCAGGCCCATGTTCGATATGGTGCAGAAAGCGCTTGCCACACCCAACACGCCTGTTGTTCCTGTGGCGGATCTTTATGCCGGTGCCATGGTTTTCACCAATTTCGCGCTGATTTCCATCACCGTTGCCGTGGTCACCAATTTCATTGTCAGCCACTATGTTTTCCGCTGGCGCAATGCGATGAATGATTTCTATATGGAAAAATGGGGGCAGTTGCGCAAGATTGAAGGGGCTGCCCAGCGTGTGCAGGAAGATACGATGCGCTTTGCCTCCACTGTGGAGGGCCTTGGGGTCAGCATGATTGACAGTGTGATGACGCTGATTGCCTTCATGCCGATCCTGGCCGGGCTTTCGCAATATGTGAAAGTGTTGCCTGTCGTTGGTGAAGTTCCCTATCCGCTGGTTTTTGCAGCGATCCTGTGGGCGGCCTTTGGTACAGTCCTGATGATTGTTGCCGGTATCCGCCTGCCCGGTCTTGAATTCAAGAACCAGAGGGTGGAAGCGGCTTTCCGCAAGGAACTGGTTCTGGGGGAAGACAATGATGACCGGGCGCAACCGCCAACGGTCAAGGAATTGTTTGGCAATGTGCGCCGCAATTACTTTCGCCTTTACTTCAATTATCTCTATTTCAATGTCGTGCGCTATCTGTATCTGCAGGCGGACAATATTTTTGCCCTGTTCCTGCTGTTTCCCTCCATCGCCGCTGCGACCATTACCTTCGGCCTGTTTCAGCAGATCCTTTCGGCTTTTGGACAGGTGACCAATTCGTTCCAGTATCTGGTCAATTCATGGCCGACGATTATCGAGCTGATCTCGATCCGCAAGCGTCTGGTGGCGTTTGAAGCTGCCATTGACGGCGAGCCTTTGCCAAGCATAGATCAGGAATATCTGGCCCGGGACAACAGCGAAACCCCTTGAAATTGAGGAATGAGACATGACACTGTTTATCTTCGGGCTGATCCTTTTCCTGGGCCTGCATTCCATCCGGGTGGTTGCCCCTGATGTTCGCACAGGTTTCATTGCCCA
Source organism: Rhizobiaceae bacterium (assembly GCA_965247225.1). GTDB lineage: Bacteria > Pseudomonadota > Alphaproteobacteria > Rhizobiales > Rhizobiaceae > CBDFGT01. The sequence goes on from CBDFGT010000029.1 coordinate 385,787, forward strand.
ATATGGCGTCAATGCCTGGAAGGGCCTGTATTCCGTACTGGCCATCGCCAGTTTCTGTCTTCTGGTCTATGGCTATGGTGACGCGCGCCTGGATACCAGCGTGATCTGGCAGCCGCCGCAATGGACGCTGCATCTCAACATGACCCTGATGCTGATTGCCATCATCCTTCTGGTGGCAAGCCAGCTGCCTGCCGGGCGGATTGCGGTGTGGACCAAACATCCGATGGTTCTTTCCGTCAAGATCTGGGCGCTGGCGCATCTTCTGGTCAAGGGCACACTGGTTGCCATGGTGCTTTTTGCGGTCTTTCTGGCCTGGGGGGTGATCCTGCGGATCTATTACAAGCGGGCGCAGCGGGCAGGCACCGTGATGCCGCGCAGCTTTGTTGCCGGGCGCTGGGATGTGCTGGCCATTTTGATGGGTGGAGCACTCTATGCCTTTATCCTGCTGCTCGGCCATGAATGGCTGATCGGTATTTCCCCGCTGGATATGACGGGATTGCAATAAAAGACGCCTTGCCCCTTTCAATAACTGCAAAATCCGCTAGAAGGCGCGTCTACGATTGAATTGATGAAAGGCCGGTTTTCCGGGAGTGTTTGCATGGCCAATGAAAACGACAGCTTTATCCGTGAAGTCAATGAAGACATGCGTTCGGATCTCTTCAAGGCGATCTGGAGCCGGTTTGGCAAGCTGATCATTGCCGTTGCTGTTCTGGTTGTTGCAGGAACAGCCGCTTCGGTGGGATATGAATATTGGCGGGATTCGCAGGCAACCACTTCGGGTGACCAGTTCCTGTCCGCGCTGAAACTGATCAGGGAAGACAAGGCAGATGAGGCGCTGAAGGCGCTGGAGACGCTTGAAAAGGACGGAACGGGTGCCTATCCCGTTCTGGCGCGGATGCGGGCGGCCACCTTGCTCGCCCAGAAGGGTGATGCTGCCGCCGCTGTTGCCGCCTTTACCGAAATCGGCAAGGATACATCTGTTGCCGAGCCGCTGCGCGATACCGCCCGTTTGCGGGCCGCCTGGCTTCTGGTGGATACCGGCACCTATGAGGATGTTTCTGCCCGTATACAGGATATGGCCATTCCTGCCAGTTCCTTCCGCAATTCCGCGCGGGAAGCGCTGGGGCTGACAGCCTACCGCACCGGTGATTTTGCAAAGGCCAGGGAATGGTTCCAGCAGATCGCGGATGATCCGCAGGCCCCGCGCAATGTTGCTTCGCGTTCACAGATGTTGCTGGACCTGATCGCTGCCAGCGGAAAAGCCCCTTGATGCGTCCTGCTTGCCTTTCTTGAAAGGGGTGGGCAGGGGCGACCGGGCAAAAGGAAAGAACATGAATTTTACCGTCGCCATTGTCGGCCGTCCGAATGTCGGAAAATCCACACTTTTCAACCGGCTGGTTGGCAAGAAGCTTGCCCTTGTCGATGATACGCCGGGTGTTACCCGTGACCGGCGCCCGGGCGATGCCAGGCTGGTGGACCTGCGGTTTACCATTATCGACACGGCAGGTCTGGAAGAGGTGGGGCCGGAGACGCTTGAGGGTCGCATGCGCGCCCAGACCGAGGCGGCCATTGATGAGGCGGATCTCTCGCTGTTTGTCGTGGATGCCAAATTCGGCCTGACGCCGCTGGATGCCACATTTGCCGAAATGCTGCGCCGCCGTGGCAAGCCGGTGGTTCTGGTGGCCAACAAATCCGAGGCCAGGGGATCTGACGGCGGCTATTACGATGCCTTCACGCTCGGGCTCGGGGATCCGGTGGCGATTTCTGCCGAGCACGGCCAGGGCATGACGGACCTGCGGGATGCCATTGTCGCAGCGCTGGGCGAAGAGCGGGCCTTTCCCCCGGAAATCGACGAACCGGCGACCCATGTGGATGTGCGTGATGAAGCCGGTGAAGATGGCGTCATCGATGAAAATTACGAGCCGGATTATGATGATACAAAGCCGCTGCGCGTGGCCATTATCGGTCGTCCCAATGCCGGAAAATCCACACTGATCAACCGCTTTCTGGGCGAGGACCGGTTGTTGACCGGGCCGGAGGCGGGCATTACCCGCGACAGTATTTCGGTGGAATGGGACTGGCGCGGCCGGACCATCCGCATGTTTGATACGGCCGGCATGCGCCGCAAGGCAAAGGTCACCGGGAAGCTGGAAAAGCTTTCGGTTGCCGATGCGTTGCGGGCCATCAAATTTGCCGAGACCGTGGTCATTGTTTTTGATGCGACCATCCCGTTTGAAAAGCAGGATATCCAGCTTGTGGACCTGATCATCCGCGAGGGACGGGCAGCCGTGATCGCGTTCAACAAATGGGATCTGATCGAGGACCGCCAGGCGGTTCTGGCCGACCTGCGCGAAAAGACCGAGCATCTGCTGCCGCAGGCCCGCGGTATTCGTGCCGTGCCGATTTCCGGACAGACCGGTGACGGGCTCGACCGGCTGATGCAGTCGATCATTGATACGGATATGGTCTGGAACAAGCGCATTTCCACCGCCAAACTCAATCGCTGGCTGGAGGTTGTCACCTCGCAGCATCCGCCGCCAGCCGTCTCCGGGCGTCGCCTCAAGCTGAAATATATGACACAGGTGAAAGCCCGCCCGCCGGGCTTCATGGTATCCTGCACACGACCGGAAGCCATTCCGGAAAGCTATACGCGCTACCTCACCAATGGTCTGCGTGAGGATTTCAAAATGCCGGGCGTACCGATCCGCATCGTCTATCGCGCCAGCGACAATCCGTTTGAGCCGAAGAAAAAGCGCCGGATCCATTGACGTTTAGCAGGCCAGTGTCTGCTCCAGTTTGTTTGTGGTTTTTTTGTCTTTTTGAGAAACAAAAAGGTTTGTCTCTCAAAACACACAGGCTCATTGGCTTGTCTGCCAAAAATGACCGTAACTGATAGACAAACGCAGCGAAGCCAGAGCCTCACTCCGCCGGGGTCAGATTTGGCAGTTTCAGGCGCTTGCCTGTCTTGTCGAAAATGGTTTCCAGGCACCGCTGGTTGGCGGTCAGCACATTGTTCCAGAATTGCTGGGTGGCGGCTTCCCATGTGAAGGTTCTGGCAAGTTCTACCGCCTGATCGCGCGAGCATTCCAGCGCTTCGAGACAGGCCAGTTTCAGATCGGCGTTCAGGCGGCCGGCCGCCTTGTTGTCGCCGATAATGTCCAGAGGGCCGGTGACCGGATAGGCTGCAACCGGAACACCGCAGGCCATGGCTTCGAGAATGGTGTTGCCGAATGTATCGGTTTTCGACGGGAAAACGAAAACATCTGCCTGCGCATAGGCGGCGGCCAGATCCTGGCCAAGCTTCATGCCGGTAAAATGGGCATCCGGAAACTGGGTCTCCAGTTTTGCACGGGCCGGACCATCGCCAACGACAACCTTGGAGCCGGGCACATCGAGCTTCAAAAAGGCTTCGAGGTTTTTTTCCACGGACACACGTCCCACGGTCATGAAAATCGGGCGTTTCAGGCCAAAGGGTGCTTCTTCCTGCGGCATGGGCTTGAACAGGCTCATGTCAATGCCACGGCTCCAGCGCAGGAGATTGTTGAGGCCGCGACCGGTCAGTTCCTTCTGCAGGCTTTCCGTTGCCACCATGCAGCCGGTTCCGGCATTGTGGAACCAGCGGACGAACCTGTAGAGCAGACGTTCCGGAATCGGGAAACGGGCGGCAATATATTCCGGGAAGCGTGTGTGGTAGCTTGTGGAGAAGGGGATCCTGTTGCGCAGGCACCAGCGGCGCGCGGCCATGCCCAGCGGTCCTTCTGTCACGATATGGACACAGGACGGCTGGTGCTTCTCGATTTCCCTGAAAACCCAGCGGTTGCGCACAATGGACAGGCGGATTTCCGGGTAGGTCGGGCAGGGGATGGACGAGAATTGTTGCGGTGTCACCATGGACACATCCACGCCCATCTTTTCGAGTTCGCGGTTGGTGTTTTCCACGGAGCGGACAACGCCGTTGACCTGGGGATGCCAGGCATCTGTTACGATGGTGATCTTTGCCATTTCAGCCACAGCCCGGAACTGGCGGCGGTTTGCCGCACATATGTGTGCGGAAAAGCAGGTGCGCTTCCGCTTCCTGTCCCTTTCATGCCTGATTTTTGTGATGCTATTATTACAGTGCCCGTTCAGGCCAGTCCCAATGCGTCCGCCCCGATCAGGGCACCATGATGGCCAATGACGCCGGCAGCGACAAAATTGGCGAAAGAGACGGATGTTTCAAGCGTTTCACCCTGCAGCCACCTTGACAGGAAAGCCCCGTTGAAGCTGTCTCCGGCACTGGTCGTGTCCACAATCGTGTCAACCTTGCGGGTTTCAAAATGGTGCATCTGCCCGTCTGTCATGACGGAAACGCCATTTGGACCGTCCTTGACGATAACCATTTTCGCGCCAAGCGCTGTGTAACGACTGGCTGTATCTTCATGGGATGTGTCGCCAAAATTCTGTGCTTCATCATCAAAGCCCGGAAGCACCAGCGTTGCTGCCCTGGCCGCATCCGATATGGTCCGGCGCATGGTATCGGCATCGGTCCAGAGGCGCGGGCGCAGGTTGGGGTCAAAGGCAATGGTCTTGCCAGCCGCCTTTGCCCGGCGCAGCTCGGCCAGCAGGGTCTCGCGCGCATCAGGCGAGAGGATGGCCATGGTAATGCCGGAAAAATAGAGCACGCCGGATGCCTCGATGGCTGCGCGCAGATGGTCTGCATCGTCTGCCAGACATCTGGCGGCGGAATTTTCACGCCAGTAGCTGAAGCTGCGTTCGCCCCTGTCGAGGTGGATCATGTACAGGCCGGGCATGCGTCCGGGAATTCTGCGAATATGGCCCGTATCGATCCCTGTGGAGTGCATGAAGGCCAGCATGTCTTCGGAAACCCGGTCCTGCCCCAGCGCGGTATAATAGGACACCCGGCTTTTGCCCTTGAGGCAGAGTTGCAGATACCAGGCGGTGTTGAACGTGTCGCCTGCAAAGGACTTGCGGGCGAGACCATTCCCGGCATCGGACAATTCAATCATGCATTCGCCGATGGACAGGATGGTTTCCGGCATAAGTGGTCCTCTTTTGGCTGTCAGTCCTTGTGTGTTTACCGTGCGTGGCATGCGGTGACAATGAAAGGTGCCCGGAAATGTGTTTGCGAAATGTGTTTGCGAAATGTGTGTGCGTCCCGCACTTTCCAGCCATAATGCCTTGTACCAGCCTGTATGGATATGGCCCCGTTTGTCGGGACCGGCTTGCGTCCGGCAGAAGGCAGGCTCTGCCGGTTTGACGCGAATGGCAGGCCAATCCTCTGAAAAGGGCTGGATTTGTGCCGTGCGTTTATGGCATGAGGCTTTTACAGGCACGATGATCCGGAGATTGCCATGAACAGACCCGCCGCACACATGACAGATGCCAGCTGGTGGCGGGGGGCGGTGATCTATCAGGTCTATCCGCGCTCCTTTCAGGACACGACGGGCGATGGTCTGGGGGATATTGCCGGTATTACGGCAAGGCTGCCGCATATTGCCGCCCTGGGTGTGGATGCCATCTGGCTGTCGCCGTTCTTTACATCGCCCATGGCTGACATGGGCTATGATGTGTCGGACTATTGCGATGTGGACCCGCTGTTTGGAACGCTGGCCGATTTTGACCGGATGCTGGCCGAAGCGCATCGTCTGGGCCTGAAAGTGATGATCGACCAGGTGATTTCGCATTCCTCCGACCAGCATCCCTGGTTCAAGGAAAGCCGGTCCTCGCGCGATAATCCGAAGGCGGACTGGTATGTCTGGGCTGATCCGAAGCCGGACGGCACGGCACCCAACAACTGGCTGTCGATTTTCGGCGGACCGGCCTGGGAATGGGACGGCGTTCGCAAGCAATATTACATGCACAATTTTCTGGCTTCGCAGCCGGACCTGAATTTTCACAATCCTGATGTTCAGGACGCCCTGCTTTCATCCGTGCGGTTCTGGCTGGATCGCGGTGTTGACGGTTTCCGTATGGATACGCTCAATTTCTATGTGCATGACAAGCAGCTGCGCGACAATCCGCCGCTGGTTCGCGACCCGGAAGCCACCAGTCACGATGCGCCGGATGTCAATCCCTATGGCATGCAGAACCATCTCTACGACAAGACACAACCTGAAAATATTGCCTTCCTCAAGCGCTTTCGTGCGCTTCTGGACCAGTATGAGGGCCGCACATCGGTTGGCGAGGTGGGGGATGGGGCACGTTCGCTGCAAACCGTTGCCGATTACACCAGCGGTGGCGACAAGGTGCATATGTGCTATACGTTTGATCTCCTGGGGCCGGATTTTACCGCCGCCTATATCCGGCGCTGCGTGATGGCCTCCGAGAGCATCGTCAGGGACGGCTGGATCTGCTGGGCGTTTTCCAACCATGATTGTCCGCGGCATGTCAGCCGTTTTGCCCGGGAGGGCGATGATACGGCCCGGATTGCAAAGCTGGCGATTTCCGTTCTGGCTTCGCTGCGCGGCTCCATCTGTCTTTATCAGGGCGAGGAACTGGGTCTTGCCGAGGCGGAACTGGCATTCGAGGATCTGCGTGATCCTTACGGTATCCGGTTCTGGCCATCCTTCAAGGGGCGGGACGGATGCCGCACGCCCATGCCCTGGGAGGCGGCAAAGCCTGCTGCAGGCTTTACCGACGGCAAACCCTGGCTGCCGGTGCCGCAAGACCATCAGCAGGCTGCCACGGATACGCAGGACGGGGTTGCCGGTTCCGTGCTGGAACATTACCGCCTGACGCTGGCGTTCCGAAAAGCCCGCAAGGCCCTGTTTGACGGTTCGATTGCCTTTATCGAAACCCGTCAGGATGTTCTGGCCTTCGTGCGTGAAACAAACACGGAAAAGCTGCTGTTCGTGTTCAACCTGACCCGTGAACAGGTCAGTTTTGCCCTGCCGTCCGGGTTTGATGTGCTGGTGCCGCTCGACCTGCCGGGTGCTTGCAGCAGGCTGGAAAGCGGTGTTGTGACGCTGGATGCACTGGATGCCTTCTGCGGCAAGGCATGATGGTATCCTGCACAGTTTTGTACCCGCGGTTTGGCTCCGTTGACCGCGACGACATATTTTCGCCACGGATCATTTTAAGTTCGGCAATGATTTGCAAGGAGCCAGGGCGGAATGTTGGGTAGGACTGACGGCAAGACAGCAGAACTGCATCACAGGTTCCTTCAGCCCCTTGCGTCCGGGGACAGAATGACCGGGGGATCATTGAAAAGCTGCTGGAGGATGCTTCTGGCCCTTTTTTTGCTGTTGACCGGATCGGGCCTGCTTTTATGGCAATCGCTGTTGCCTGCGGTCACCAGCGCAGCACCGCAACGGCCTGTTCCTGTTCCGGTTCCACATGTGGCAATGGCGATGGCGAAGAAACGACGTCTCACCATGCCCAGGGTGGCGAGGGTTCAGTTCCCCCGGCCATTGGAAGCCGGTCTCCCGCCACAACTGGATATGATCGAACGGCTGGGTGATGGCTCGTTTGAAAATTACACCTATTACAAAGCTTCGCTGGATTTGAACGCGCCGGATGACCCTGAAGATGAGTCATCGGCTGGTCCGGTTTCGGCCTATCAGGACAATGGCGCTGCCAGGAACACACCGTTTTCGCTTGTCCTGAACAACGGTCGCGTGCAGGGCGGGCAGGAGAACCAGCCAGGTCCCGTGCATGCAAACACCAGGTCCGTGAAAGCTGCGGAACCGGCACCGGTTCGCGTTGCGAGCGTTCCTGTCAATGTCAGCGTCAGCCAGGAAAGCCCCGCTCCTGCCGTGCGACGGCTGGTTTCCCTGCCGCTTCAGGAGGAGCCGCTGCGCACTGTTGCCGGCGCGGTTTCTGTTGCGCCGCAGGATTTTGATGCGCTTGAAAAGACGCTTGGGACCGGCAGCATCAAGGCGGGCGAAAGCCTGGAAGTCATTGCCAGCGGGGCCGATACGGCGTCCGGGCCGCCGCATATTGTGATGGCCAGGCTGATGACGATCAACGGCAATGCGCGGTTGATCGTGCGTGGTGATGACGGGCATTTCGAGGATATTGCCAGCAGCACGCTCTATGACCGGCTTGTGGCAGAGGCTTTTGCCACGCCAAAATCCGGTCCTGAAACCGCGCCGCCCTCGCCGGTGACAACGGCGGCCCTGCAAAAGGCGGAGGCCCGGTTTCCGCATTTCAAGGCGAAGCTTGCCAAAGCCAGGGTTCCAGAGGGTGTCCAGCCGCAAATTGCCGGGCTGCTGACAGAGGGGCCATTGGCGGGCAAGGATCTGCCAAAGCTGGATCTGGTCTATCGCAAATCGGTGGATGGCCGCTGCGAGCTTGTGTCCGCCGCCTTTGATACGGGTTCAGGGGTCAAAAAATTCTACAGCTACCAGCAGTCCCCGGATGCCGTTACGGAGTTTTTTGACGAGGACGGGCATTCCGTGTCGAAATCCCTGATGCCCAAGCCGGTGGAGGCAGGGCGTCGTGGTGACGGATTTGGCTGGCGCGTTCACCCGATTTTGAAAGTGCGCAAGTTTCACAACGGGGTGGATTATGCAGCGCCCAGGGGCTCGCCCATTCTGGCGGCGGGTGATGGTGTGGTGGAAACCATTTCCTGGGAGCCCGGCTACGGCAAATATGTGCGCATTCGCCATGATGACGGCTATTCCACCACCTATGCCCATATTGACGGCACACCGAAGGGGCTGAAGCTTAACCAGCGGGTTTCGCAAGGCCAGGTGATTGCCTATGTCGGCTCGACCGGCCTTTCGACCGGGCCGCATCTCTATTATGAGCTGCGCATCGGCGATCACTATGCCGATCCGACCAGAACCCGTCTTCCCGCCGGATCAAACCTGACCGGACGCGCGCTGGCGGCCTTCCAGCAGCAGATTGGCCATGTCGAGCAGATTGCCGATTTTCTCAAAAACGGCGTTATGGATATCGGCAAGCGGTTTGAGCGCAAGGGGTGAGCCGATCACCCTGTCAGCAGGCCTCATGCTTGTCGAAGCATCTTGTCATAGTCGGCATGTGAGCCAATCCAAAACCAGATGAGGTCGGTTTCCTGTTCAACGGCTATGGCCCGCCAGGGAATGCCAATTCTGACAGTCCAGAAGCGTCCCGCTTTTTTTGAAATGCAAAGATGGATGCATTGGATTTAACTTCAAAAGCTCAAAATTCAGATCCGCGAGCTTTTGTATCCTGACAGGAAAATCCTGATAGCAGGTCCAGAATTGCGGGCTGGTGTGATGGTTCACAATGGTTTTGTCCTGCCGGAGTGAAACTCTGAAATTGCGCTGGATGCAAGCCTGTCGAGCGCACCCGACTGGGCATCCGTTTCAAACTGCACATCCCACTTTTCGGCCTGCAATGTTTCAAACCAAGCTGAAAAAGCCTCAAGCTCTTCAGGGGTCAATTATGACACCGATTTTTCGAGCCGTTCCAAACGGGTCATGGTCTGTTCCTTTTTTGGAGAAACTATAAATCTATTCCAACGGATTGCCAACAAAGGATCTGGTTTGCGGGCAGATCACCCGATCAGCATGAACTTGTCGACGTCCACCATGCCCTTGTCTGAAATTTTCAGGTGCGGGATGACCGGCAGCGGCAGGAAGGCCAGTTGCAGGAAGGGTTCTTCCAAAGTGGCCCCGAGATCGAGCGCCGCCTTGCGCAGGGTCACCAGCGTTTCGCGCACGCTCTCATAAGGTTCCAGTGACATGAGACCCGCAACCGGCAGGGCGATTTCCGCCGTGACCTTGCCATCTTCCACGACAACGAAACCGCCGTTGAGATCGCTGAGGCGATTGGCGGCCAGGGCCATGTCGTCCTCGTTTGCCCCCACCACGCAGATATTGTGGCTGTCGTGGCCGACGGTGGAGGCGATGGCCCCGCGTTTCAGCCCGAAACCCTTGACGAAACCATTGGCATGGTTGCCATTCTTGCCGTGACGCTCGATGACAGCGACCTTGATGATATCCTCTGCCAGATCGAGCGCCGTCTGGTTGCCCCTGACAGGCAGGCGGCAGCGCAGATGCTGCGTGATGATCTTGCCGGGAATGACGCCGATAACGGACGTCTCGCCATCGCGCACCGGTACGCCGAAATCGGCCGCATGCACGGTTCTGGCCTTGACGCTGGTCAGACCCACCGGCGCTATCGGTTTGCGGGTGGCAAACAGCGCCTCGCTGACGTTCCTTCCGGCGGCAAAAACCTGTTCCACCCGGCAGTTTTCCAGACGGTCCAGCACCACCAGATCGGCCCGCCAGCCAGGGGCTACCAGACCGCGATCCTTAAGCCCGAAGGCGCGGGCTGCCGAAATGGAGGCGGCGCGATAGATGGCAATGGGTGCGGCCCCATGGGCGATGGCGGTGCGGATCATATAATCCAGATGGCCGTGCTCGCCGATGTCGAGCGGATTGCGGTCATCGGTGCAAAGCGCGATGAAGGGCGAAAGGCGCTCGGTGATGATGGGCATCAGCGCCAGCAGATCTTTCGACACCGAACCTTCGCGCACCAGAATATGCATGCCCTTGCGGATCTTCTCCAGCGCCTCTTCTGCCGAGGTGCATTCATGGTCCGTGCGGATTCCTGCCGCCAGATAACCGTTCAGGTCGAGCCCGCGCAAAAGCGGCGCATGGCCGTCAATATGGCCGCCCTGAAAGGCTTCGAGTTTCGCCATGCAGACCGGATCCTTGTGGATCACGCCGGGGAAATTCATGAATTCGGCAAGGCCGATGACCTTTTCATGGTCGCGAAACGGCAGCAGCTTTTCCACCGGCAGATCGGCACCGGAGGTTTCCAGACGGGTGGCCGGCACACAGCTTGAAAGCTGCACGCGGATATCCATGATGGTTTCGAGCGCACTGTCGAGAAAATACCGGATGCCCTCTGTGCCCAGAACATTGGCAATTTCATGCGGATCGCAAATGGCGGTGGTCACGCCATGCGGCAGAACGCAGCGGTCAAATTCCTGCGGGGTGACCAGCGAGGATTCAATGTGCAGATGCGTGTCGATAAAGCCCGGAACAACGATTTTGCCGGAAATGTCAATCTCGGTTGTGCCTTCATAGCTGCCGCAGGTGCCGACAATGCGGTCACCACAGATGGCTATGTCGGAGGCGACAATCTCCCCGGTGACCAGATCGAAAAAAGGCTCCGTTTTTCAGCACGAGATCAGCCTTGATCCGGCCACAACACCCTGATCGATCATGGTTTCAAGTTTCGACATGCAAGTCTCCGGCGTGATGGATTTCTCACAAGTGTAGCGGGGGAGCCGGGGCAGGGAACGGGGGCTTTGCTGATTTGCGGGGTTGGCGTTCCGGATGATAAGATCTGCTATTAACGGTATACTAGAGACTGTATATTTACAGTGCCGATTAACCCAAGTACCATTGATCGACAAATCGAATTGCCATATACAGAAACTCCCGCGAGAACCTTTGATGCTTAAGTCATTGCATTTTCAGAACTTTAAGTCTTGGAAGGAGGCGCGTGTTGAATGCGGCAAAATAACTGGATTTTTTGGAACTAATTCCTCAGGCAAGACGAGCCTTATCCAATTCTTGTTAATGCTCAAGCAGACAAAAGATGGCACAGATCGGGCCATATCGCTTGATCTAAATGGTAGTCTCGTTTCCCTTGGCACAATCTCGGAGGTCATGTCCCGAGGCGTGGTGTAGGTTGCATCGTGTTCACAGCGGTTTCCCGGCATTGCCGGTTGTGTCAGTTTGCCACGGCTGGCAAGCTGGTGACGGGATTATTGCTCAATGGAGCCATGGTTTCAAGTGTCATATATCTTGCCCGTTGCACAGCCCATTCGTCGTTCTGCTCCAGCAGCAAAGCGCCCACAAGGCGGATGATGGCGGCCTCGTTGGGGAATATACCGACGACATCGGTTCGCCGCTTGATCTCGCCGTTTAGCCGTTCAATCGGATTGTTCGAGCGCAGCTTGGCCCGGTGCTCCTTTGGAAAGCTCATATAGGCCAGGACATCCTCTTCAGCATCATCCATCAGCTTTGCCAGTTTGGGCACGGAGCTGCGCATCTGGTCTGCCACCCTGCGCCATTGTGTTTTCGCCTCCTTTGCATCGTCCTGCGCGAATGCCGTGGCGATATAGGCCGAGACAACCCGGCGGCCGCTTTTGCCTGCATGGGCCAGCGCATTGCGCATAAAATGCACGCAGCAGCGCTGCCATGTGGCGCTAAAGACCCGTTCAACGGCAGCCCGGATCCCCTCATGCGCATCCGAAATCACCAGCTTGACACCGCGCAGGCCCCGGCGTGCAAGCTTGCGCAGAAACTCTGTCCAGAAGGTCGCCGCTTCCGAAGCGCCAATATCCAGCCCCAGAACCTCGCGCCGCCCGTCGGCATTGACGCCGATGGCCAGAATGGCGGCAACCGGGACAATCCGGCCTTCCTGCCGCACCTTCACATAGGTGGCATCAATCCACAGATAGGGCCAGTTTCCCTCAATTGGCCTGTCGAGAAAGGTGTTCACCCGGCCATCAATATCCTCGCAGAGCCGCGAGACCTGACTCTTGGAAATACCGCTACCGCCCATCGCCTTGACCAGATCATCGACCGAGCGCGTCGAAATGCCCTGCACATAGGCCTCCTGAATAACGGCGACCAGCGCCTTCTCCGCCATCCGGCGCGGCTCCAGAAAGCTTGGGAAATAGCTGCCCTTGCGCAGTTTGGGGATGCGAAGCTCCACGGTTCCGGCCCGCGTCTCCCAATCCCGGTCCCGATACCCGTTGCGTTGGGCAAGCCTCGCCGGGCTCTTCTCGCCATGGGCCGCACCGGCCAGGCTACCCACTTCCAGCGCCATCAACCGGTTTGCTGCAAAGGCGATCATCTCTTTCAAAAAATTGCTGTCGCCGGTCTGTTCCAGAAGGGCGTGGAGGTCCATAATGTCTGTGGTCATCGGTTGTTTCCTTGTCGGTTCGGGTTTTGCAACCAAACTCTGACAGAAAACCGGTGACCATCCGCCCTAACGCCGCTTGTCCTGCAGCGCTGGATGAGGGCGCGCACAAGCGGCGAAAGGCCTATGCAACCTACACCACGGGATGGGACGTGACCATCTCGGATGTAATGCACGGGCATGACGAGAGACTGCCGCTGCAATGGGATGTGGATTTTCTTTTAGATTCAGACCTGTCTATTTCGGACACAAGTAAAAACCCTCCGGCGATAATTGCTCAGAGCGTTCAACTTGGCATCAGTTCATCAAGCGTAGTTCAGAGTGGCACTCCGAAATCTAACCGATTGTCATACCGATTAGGTGGGCTAGAGTTCACGTTGGTTCCAAGATCGGAGCAAACTTCACAGTTCGATTTGATCTGCAATAAACTTGCAAATGACACCGCTGATTTTCATTTTGTTCGGACGCAAGGACGCGCATGGCGTCTACCGGGCCCCATCAAGTCCTATGCATTTCCGGATCAAGCTCGGACATATTTCCAAAATGCAGCTTTCCTTGCTGATCTCGAATCCGCTTATGAAGGACAACTTGACAGCATTTATTACCTTGGACCCCTCCGGCAGTACCCACAGCGCGACTACCTTTGGACACGATCCCGGCCAACAGATGTTGGTCAACGTGGTGAAAAGGCAATTGATGCAATACTAGCCGCGACTGATGCGCAAATGACCAGAAATCTGAAGCGCAAAGGAAAGCATATGAGTTTTCAGGCTATGGTCGCCTACTGGCTCAAAGAAATGGGGCTAATCGAAGAATTTAGAGTGAGCGAAATTGGGGAAAACTCGAATCGTTGGCAAGCTCGTGTGCGTACAAGAAAAAATGGTAGTGAGGTTCTACTTACGGATGTAGGCTTCGGAATTTCTCAGGTTCTGCCGGTGGTGACACTCCTGCAATATGTTCCTGAAGGATCGACTGTCATACTCGAACAGCCAGAGATCCACCTGCATCCTTTGGCCCAAGCCGCGCTGGCAGACGTGATTATACAGGCTGCACTTCATCGTAGAGTGCAGGTTCTGCTGGAAAGCCATTCGGAACATCTGCTTCTTCGGCTGCAGAGACGTATAGCTGAGGAGGCTATATCTAGTGATGATGTTAAGTTGTATTTTTGCGACGCTCCCAAGGGAGAGAGTTTGATCACCAAGCTTGATGTGGATTTGTTCGGTAGTATCCGGAACTGGCCTGACAAGTTTATGGGGGATGCTTTTAACGAAGCTGCAGAAGCGGAAGTTGCAAGATTGAAGCGAATGAAAGCAGATTGAATGCCTCGATATGTCATCGACACAAACGTTCCAATTGTGGCTAATGGTCAGGACACAGCCATCCACATAGAATGTCGCATAGCGGCAATTAAATTTCTCCAGTTAGCACTTAAAAGCGGGACTATTTTTTTAGATCACGGGGGTGAAATACAAGAGGAGTATCGACGCTACTTAAATCCTAAAGGACAGCCAGGCGTCGGAGATTGGTTCTATCTTGAAGTACTCAATAGCAACCCTGAAAAAGTGGAGAGGGTGCAAGTTAATAAACGTGCAGACGGCGAATATGAAGATTTGCCTCAACCCATTATTGATTCAGGTTTTGATCCCGGTGACAGGAAATTCGCGGCGGTTGCGATGAAGGCTGCTGCTAGCGTTTACAATGCGGTCGATTCTGATTGGCTGGAAAAAAGGGTGGTAATCGAGGAAAACGGCATTGCTATCGTGTTCTTATGTGGTTGTGATCCTATGAAATGGAGGCATAGAGATTAAATTCACCCAATTGGCGGGAGTTTAATCTACAGCAATCTAGACTGTATACTATCCGTTCAGTGGTCAGAATCACCCCCGCACCGCCACCCAGATCATGTGTTTGGCGCCGCGGCCCTTGCCTGCCCTTGTTGGCACTTCGGTCACTGCAAAGCCTGCCTGTTTCAGGCGTTTCGTAAAGGCAGCGTCCGGGGCCGAGGACCAGACGGAGAAGACGCCTCCCGGCGTGAGCGCCTTGTGGGCGGCGGCAAGGCCAGCGGCGGAATAGAGCGCATCATTGCCCTTGCGGGTCAGCCCGTCCGGGCCGTTGTCGACATCGAGCAGTATGGCATCATAGCAGGTGTGCGCCGCGCGGATCAGGTCTCCGACGTCGCCTTGGTGGATGCGGGTGCGGGCGTCCTCAAGGCAGCCATTGAAGACGCCTGTCATCGGGCCTTTCGCCCAGGCGATGACGTCCGGCACCAGTTCGGCGACGGTCACCGTGGCGTCGGTCGCAAGTGCTTTCAGGGCGGCACGCAGTGTGAAGCCCATGCCCAGCCCGCCGATCAGCATGGTGATGTCCGGGCGGTCCGCCAGTTTTTTGCAGGCGAGAACGGCCAGCGCCTCTTCCGAGCCGGAGAGGCGGCTGTTCATCAGTTCGTTAGCGCCGAGCATGATGGAAAATTCGGAGCCGCGCTGCATCAGCCGCAGTTCCTGTCCATCATCGAGTTTCACGGCATCAAGCCGGATCAGGGGCAGCACGGGCAATCCTTAGGGCATGTCGCACAAAAGTGTGCAGCGGTTTTGCGATAACGACATGCGTAAAAACAAAAACTTGAAGCGTGGCAATCGAATCTGGAAGATCGCAACACGCTTCAGGGCTGAGAAGGGGGGAGGCAAAAAGCGCTCCCCCACAGGGCAGGGGCGTGATTTATGCAATCGCGTTCAGCACCTTGCGCAACCCGTCGACCAGTTCGTCGATCTGCTCTTTGGTGATGATCAGCGGGGGCGACAGCGCGATAATGTCGCCGGTGGTGCGGATCAGGAAGCCCATTTCATAAGCCTTCAGGAAGGCCGAGAAGGCCCGCTTGGTGGGTTCGCCGGCAATGGGTTTCAGCTCGATGGCTCCGATGAGACCGATATTGCGAATATCGATGACATGCGGGCAATCGGCCAGCGAATGCAGCTTTTCCTCCCAGTAAGGCGCAAGCTGCGAAGCGCGGGTCAACAGGCCCTCGTCGCGATAGGTATCGAGCGCTCCCAGGGCTGCGGCGCAGGCAACCGGATTGCCGGAATAGGTGTAGCCGTGGAAGAACTCTATCATATGTTCAGGGCCGGTCATGAAGGCATCATGAATTTCCGAGGTGACAAAGACCGCACCCATGGGGACGACACCATTGGTCAGGCCCTTGGCCGTGGTGATCATATCGGGAATGACATCGAAATATTGCGAGGCAAAAGGCGCGCCCAGACGGCCAAAGCCGGTGATGACCTCATCAAAAATCAGCAAAATACCGTGCTTTGTGCAGATTTCGCGCAGCTTCTGCAAATAGCCCTTCGGCGGCAGGATAACGCCTGTGGAACCTGCCACCGGCTCGACAATCACAGCGGCAATGGTGGAGGCATCATGCAGGGTGACAATACGCTCCAGTTCGGTGGCTATGTCACCGCCATGGTCCGGCTGGCCCTTTGAAAAGGCATTCCGGTCAGGAAAATGGGTGTGCGGCATATGGTCCACGCCGGTCAGCAGCGTGCCAAACATCTTGCGGTTGGTGACTATGCCGCCGACGGAAATCCCGCCGAAATTCACGCCGTGATAGCCACGCTCGCGACCGATAAGCCGGGTGCGCGAGCCATTGCCCTTGACCCGGTGCCAGGCCAGCGCAACCTTCAGCGCGGTTTCCACCGATTCTGAGCCGGAATTGGTGTAGAGAACATGGTTCATGCCTTCAGGAGCAATGTCCACCAGCCGGTTTGCCAGTTCAAAGGCTTTCGGGTGGCCCAGCTGGAAAGCCGGCGCATAATCCAGTTCTCCGGCCTGTTCACGGATCGCTTCGGTAATCAGCGGGCGGCAATGGCCGGCATTCACACACCAGAGACCGGCCGTTCCGTCGAGAACGGTGCGGCCATCATGCGTGGTATAGTGCATATCCTTTGCCCTGACGAAGAAGCGCGGTTCCTTTTTGTACTGGCGATTGGCGGTGAATGGCATCCAGAAGGCGCTCAGGTCATTCGGTGTGGCATTCAGACGATTGGACATTCTATTTCTCCGTGACCATAGCTATCAACGGCGGCCACTTCCCGGGTTAAAAAGTTTCTTGAAGATGCTGGACCCTGCGTCAATCCTGGCAGACATTGCACGTTAGCAATCCTGCTGAAAGGGTCAAGCACCTGGCCGCAATTGCGCGGAAAATTCAGATGATGGTCAAATCAAAAAGATTGATGGAATTCTGCTTCATGGAGCCACAGGCCAGGCACCCTGTTCACGCCTTGCGTCTTTGAGTGCAGCAATCTTTTGAAGCGTATCGTCCCGACGCTGCCTTGTGGCAGCACTTTACTGTCTGTAAAAGGCTCAGACCACAGCAGCGTTCATGCTCTGCTTGTCATAGATGGTTTCCAGTGCGGCCAACAGCTTGATAACATCCTGCGAGTTGCTGGAATAGTAGATCGTCTGGGCATCACGCCGTGTTTTGACAAGATTGAGCGCCCGCAATTTGGAAAGATGTTGCGAAAGTGCTGACTGGCTCAGGCCAATTTGTGTGGCAAGAGTGCCAACCGGAACCTCACCTTCAACAAGAGTGCATAATATCATCAATCGTTTGGGATTTGCCATGGCTGTCAATACAGCACTGGCTGCGTCAGAATTTGCGTAGACCGAGCTAGTCCTCATTGTGATATCCGAATTTCAGTATGTTCATATTAAATTGGTTTGTATGCAATAAGATCATAATATGCATTTGCGTAAACTATACAGGAGACTTTGGCAAGGTCGCGCATCAAATTAGAGGCGCGTACAAACAGGTTATTCATCCTCTCAGGGTGGGCCATTGCTTTTGCAGATTGCGTTCCCGCTGGTTTTGTGCTTGTCAAAATCCGGTCCGGCAGCATGAATTTCCCGCAGAGGCCTGCCAGACTTTGTAAAAATATTGATTTTTCTGTGAATCACTTCTCCCAAAAGCTTTACACCGGCAGATCCTGCGGACGTACTGATCCATATCAGGTTGGTATCACGCTGACACCGGGTCAATCCGCAGATCCGTACCGGCCATGGCGAAGGCTTTTCCAAAGCCGCCATTCAGCAAGCCATCCAGAATCCACAATTTAAAAAAATGGAAATCCTCAAAATCAATATAAAGCTTCGATTTCGGGTGATGCCTTGCGAACCGGGCACGGAGGTCTGTGTACTGTTTGTGGCGGCGATCCACTTGTTCTGCCCTGCAGCGTATCATCAGGCGCGGTGAGGTCAAAGGATCGCCCTTGCCGGGTTCACCCACCATCAGGGAGCAGCGCGGATCTGCCAACAGGGCTTTTGTGTGGGCTGCAAGCTGCGAAACAAGGATAACGGGCACGCCATCGAAATCAGTTGCCAGTAACACCCTGCTGATGGAGGGATGGCCGGTTTCCGGTTCCAGCACCGAGAGCGCACCAAAGGCAGCAGATCGCACAAGCATGCGTGCCTGTGCTATGGCTGCTTCGCCGGTGGGTCGCAGGAGCTGTTTTTTCTCGTTCATTTCAATCTCCGCGCGATCCAGAAGGTCTGGCTTGTGCTGATCTGCGGTTGTCGCCAAAGGCTATCTTGCAAGGCGATGGCGGGTCAGGCCTTCGACAATGTTCTGGGCATTGATGGTGCCGATAATGGCACCATTGTCGACAACACCGATTTCACCGGGCTGTCTTGTCATGGCATCCAGAATGTCAACCAGCGGCGTTGTTGCCATGGCTGTGCCGCTGACGGCACTCGCGGTTTGTCCGGGCCTTCCTGCAACCATCACATCTCCGGCAGTCAGCATGTTGATCGGGTTCATGTTCTGAACAAAGTCCGCAACATATGGAGTGGCCGGGTTCTTTACGATTTCCGTTGGCGTACCGCACTGGATGATCCGTCCGCTTTCCATGATGGCAATGCGGTTGCCAATACGGAAAGCCTCATCCAGGTCATGGCTGACAAACAGGATCGTCTTTTTGAGGCGGCGCTGGAATTCCAGCAATTCGTCCTGCAGGCGTGTGCGGATCAGCGGGTCCAGCGCCGAAAAGGGTTCATCCATCAACAGAATGGGTGCACCCGTTGCAAAGGCGCGGGCAAGGCCCACACGCTGCTGCATGCCGCCTGAAAGCTCATTGACCTTGCGGTCAGCCCATCTGCTCAGGTTGACGAGTTCCAGCTGCTCGCCGACCCGCTGTTTGCGCTCGGCATCCGGCACGCCTGCCAGTTCCAGCCCGAAGCCGACATTGTCTGCCACCGTGCGCCATGGCAGCAGTGCAAATTGCTGGAACACCATGGAGACAATGTGCATGCGGAAGTCACGCAAGGATTTGGCCGGACTTTTGTACGGGTTGAGAAGGCCGGCGGGTGTTGCGACCCTGACCTCGCCGCGCACGACAGGCGCAAGCCCGTTGACAGCCCGCAAGAGCGTGGATTTTCCGGAACCCGACAGGCCCATCAAAACCAGAATCTCGCCCTCCCTGATGGTGAGCGATGCCTTTGCCACGCCGAGAACCAGGCCGGTTTCAGCGCCGATCTCGTCGCGGGTCTTGCCTGCGTCCACCATTGCCAGGGCCCTGGCCGGGTTTGCACCAAAAACAATATCGACATTGTCGAAGATCACTGCATCGCTCATGCGCCGTCTCCTTCATCCGAAATACGGAACAGGCGGTCCAGAATAATCGCCAGAATCACAATGCAGAGACCGGCCTCAAAACCCCTGGCAATGTTGACGGTATTGAGGGCACGCACAACAGGAACGCCAAGGCCATTTGCGCCAACCAGCGCCGAAATCACCACCATGGACAGCGACAGCATGATGGTCTGGGTCAGGCCCGCCATGATTTGCGGCATGGCAAAGGGCAGTTCGATTTTTTTCAAGACCTGCCCGGGCGTGGCCCCAAAGGACTGCGCTGCCTCCACAAGGGAAGGCGGGGTGGAAATAATGCCCAGCCTTGTCAGCCGGATCGGTGCCGGAATGGCGAAAATCACCGTGGCAATCAGGCCCGGAACCATGCCGAGACCAAACAGGATGAGGGCAGGGATCAGATAGACGAATGTGGGAATGGTCTGCATGAGATCAAGGACCGGACGCATGACATGATAGACCCAGGGCCTGCGGGCGGCAGCAATGCCCAGCGGAACGCCGACGATCATGCTGACAGCGGTTGCCGCCAGAACCAGCGCCAGGGTCTCCGTCGTTTCTTTCCAGTATCCCTGGTTGACGATCAGCATGAAGCCGAAAAAGGTGAAGGCCGCAACCGATTTCGAGCCCCGGATATACCAGCCCAGTCCGGTGATGACGAGGATCATGAAAAAAGCATAATAGAGCTTCAGATCCGGGTCTTTCGGAAAAGGCCCCTGAAGAACCATCAGCAGACCGTTGATGGCCCCTTCCAAAATCACGGACAGGATGTCAAAGAACCATTCGCCACTGGATGTGAGCCAGTCCACAAGGATTTTGGCCCACTGGCCGATCGGGATTTTATTGTCAATCAACCAGCTCACTTGTTTCCAGCCTCCGCCACCAGCCATCGTGAATGTCACAGAAAAACAGACGGGGAACCAGAGTTCCCCGTCTGTTTTGGTCCTTAAAGGCCGAGTTTGGTCTTCACAGCGGCAAGGCCGTCACCGCCGTCGCGTGTGGTCACACCTGCCAGCCACGGTTCGATCGCTGTCACATTGGCCTTCAGCCATTCTGTTGCTGCTGCTGCCGGATCTGCGCCGTCATTGAGGATCTTGCCCATGATCTCGTTTTCCATGGGGAGCGAGAATTTCATGTTCTTGAGCAATGCGCCAACATTCGGGCATTCTGTCGTGTAGCCGGCGCGCACATTGGTATAAACGGTCGCTCCGCCAAAGTTGGGACCAAACACATCATCACCACCGGTCAGGTAGGTCAGCTTGAAATTGGCGTTCATCGGATGCGGTTCCCAGCCGAGGAAGACAACAGGCTTGCCATCCTTTTCGGCGCGGGCCACTTCCGCCAGCATGCCCTGTTCGGAGGATTCAACCACCTCGAAACCGGACAGATCGAATTTGTTGGCCGCAATCATGTCCAGGATCAGGCGGTTGCCGTCATTACCGGGTTCAATCCCGTATATCTTGCCTTCCAGCGCGTCTTTGTGCGCGGCAATGTCCTTGAAATCCCTTATGCCGAGCTCTGCACCCTTCGCATTCGTCGTCAGGGTATATTTTGCGCCTTCCAGGTTTTCGCGTACGGTCTCTACAGACTTGTCCTCACGGAACGGGGCAATATCGGCCTCCATGGTCGGCATCCAGTTGCCGAGAAACACATCAATATCCTTGTTCTTCAGCGATGTGTAGGCTACCGGCACGGACAGGACGGTGGTTTCTGTCTCATAGCCAAGACCCGACAGGATAATCGAGGCTGTGGCTGTGGTTGCGGTGATATCCGTCCAGCCGACATCTGCGAATCGTACCTTTGCGCAGCTTTCCGCTTCTGCTGCAAATGTGATGGATGTTCCCGATACGACAAGTGCTGCGGTCGCGACCAAAACTGCCCTGATTGTATTTCCTGTTTTCATTGACATGCTCCCCGTTGATGCTGTTGCAGCCAATCACCAAAGCCTCACAAATTCAAGTCCGGGAGCGGCGTGTTTGTTGTATTTGCGTCATAAAAGGGCGCATTGTTCACAAAAGCCAGGCCAAGTGCCGCAGGTGCGCAAGGTTTCAATAAAGCTGTGGCTTTTGGAGGCAGCATCTGGTCATTTTGTGTTGTAGCGGTCATGAGAAACACGAATGTTACAAGGACGAACAACACGACCATGGCAAAGCTCTACTTTCATTATGCAACAATGAATGCCGGAAAATCGACCATGCTGTTGCAGGCCTCCTATAATTATCAGGAACGCGGCATGGATACTCTTATCCTGATTGCCGCCTTTGATGACCGCGCCGGGCGCGGGCGTATTTCCTCGCGCATCGGGCTCGAAGCGGACGGCATCGCCTTTGATCCGGAAGATGATCTGTTCCATCTGGTTCAGACACTGCAAAGCGAACGGAATCTTGCCTGTGTTTTTGTCGACGAGGCACAGTTTCTCAGCCGCGAACAGGTGTGGCAACTGGCGCGTGTTGCCGATTACCTGCATCTGCCGGTTATGACCTATGGGTTGCGGACGGATTTTCAGGGCAAGCTTTTTCCCGGCTCGTACGAACTTCTGGCCATTGCCGACGAGCTGCGGGAAGTGCGTACCATCTGTCATTGCGGACGCAAGGCAACCATGGTTGTGCGCCTTGACAGTCAGGGCCAGACGGTGCGTGAGGGTGCGCAGGTCGATGTCGGCGGCAATGAAAAATATGTCTCGTTTTGCAGGCGCCACTGGGCAGAGAAAATCCGCTGTGATTGATCCTGATCAAGCATCAGACGTCCGGATCATGAGACAAACGGTCCCGTTGGCTTTTGCGTGCGCTTGATCCAGACTGCCGGGGTACCGGGGGTTTTGCGGTGCGCCTGTTTCGGGGAAAGGAATATCCATGAAAATACGTTTGGTTCTGGCCGTTGCCAGTCTGGCGATGTCGGCAGGTGCAGCCCTTGCTGATGGAGATGCCACGGCAGGGGCGGTTGTCTTCAAGAAATGTGCGGCCTGTCATACGGCCACAGAAGCTAAAAACAAGGTCGGACCAAGCCTTATGGGTTTGATCGGGCGTCCCGTGGCAAGTGTTGCCGATTACAAATATTCACCGGCCATGATAGCCTTTGGTGCCGGAAAGGTCTGGGATGAAACCCTGCTGACCGAATATCTGCCAAAGCCGCAGGCCCTGGTAAAGGGTACGAAAATGGCCTTCGCCGGTCTGCAAAAGCCTGAGGATATTGCCAATATCATTGCCTATCTCAAAAATCCTGCGGCGGTGAAATAAGCCTCATCCGGTACCATCCAAAAGCGGAGCCGATTGATTGGCCCCGCTTTTGTTTGTGTTAAGCGGTCATCCTTCGCCCATGGCAATCAGGCTGGCATTGCCACCTGCCGCCGCCGTGTTGACGGAGATGACCTGTTCCTGGGCAAAGCGCAGGAGATAGGCCGGGCCGCCGGCCTTGAAGCCTGTGCCGGACAGACCGGAGCCGCCGAAGGGCTGTGTTCCGACAACCGCCCCGATCATGTTGCGGTTGACATAGATATTGCCGGTATCGAGCGTATCGACAACATGGCGGATCGTGGCTTCAATCCGGCTGTGGATGCCCATGGTCAGTCCAAATCCGGTCGCACTGATTTCTGCGAGTATGCGGTCCAGATCCCTGGCCTTCCAGCGCACGACATGGAGCACCGGCCCGAAAATCTCGCGGGTCAGGGCGGCGGATGATGACAGCTCGACAATATGCGGGCCGAAGAAATGGCCGCCTGCCGGTGCCTTGCCTGCATAGCGCAGTGTCTGGCTGTTGCGCATGGCGTCAATATGGGCATTCAGCATGCTGCACTGTGCTGCATCGATAATCGGGCCGATGTCGGTTGCGGGCAGGGACGGATCGCCCAGAACCAGTTCACGCGCTGCCCCTTCAATCATCTCCAGCATGCCGTCGGCAATGTCGTCCTGCAGATAGAGAATGCGCAGGGCCGAGCAGCGCTGCCCGGCTGAACGGAAGGCCGACATGACCACATCATCTGTCACCTGTTCGGCCAGGGCGGTGGCATCGACAATCATCGCGTTCATGCCGCCGGTTTCGGCAATCAGCGGAACGATAGGGCCATCTTTTGCCGCAAGCGTGCGGTTGATGGCACGGGCCGTACCGGTTGATCCGGTAAAGGCCACACCGGCGACTTTCGGGTGCGCGATGATGGCTGCACCCACATCCGCGCCGCCCGGAAGGCACATCAGCACATTGGCTGGAACGCCGCTCTTGTGGAACAGCCGCACAGCCTCATGCGCCACCAGCGGGGTCTGCGGTGCGGGCTTGGCAATCACGGCATTGCCTGCAACAAGCGCCGCTGCTGTCTGGCCGATGAAAATGGCCAGCGGAAAGTTCCACGGCGAGATGCAGGCAAAGACGCCGCGCCCGCGCCAGAGATAGCGGTTATCCTCTCCTGTCGGGCCGGGCATGGTGGCCGGTTGCCCAAAGCGGGCGCGGGCCTCATGGGCATAATAACGCAGGAAATCCACGGCTTCGCGTATTTCGGCCATGCCGTCATCCAGTGTTTTTCCGGCCTCCCTTGCCAGCAGGATCAGGAAATGATCCCGGTTTTCTTCCAGCGCACCGGCCATGGCTTCAAGCTTTGCGGCACGGTCTTCCACAGGCAGGCGCGACCAGTCCCTGAACCCCCTGGGCACCCCCCTTCGGCAAAGGCCAGATCCACATCGGCAGGCGTTGCCGAAACCACCGTGCCAACCGTCTTCGTGATGTCGGAGGGGGATTTGACGGGCTGCCCCTGCGCCTTTTCCGGCAGGCCGGGAACCAGCGGGAATGCCTTGAGGGGAGGCAGGCCAAGGTTTATTCCGGCGGTCAGCGCCTCAAGACTTTCACGATGGCCGAATTCAAAACCGGCGCTGTTCCTCCGGTTGCCGTACAGGTTCAATGGCATCGGGATCTGCTCGTTGCGCACGGATTTTCCATGGGCAAGTCCAAGCCTGTCCTGCGGTCGTTGCAGGATCGAGGACACCGGCACGTTCCTGTCGCCTGCAACAGCGACAAAGGAGGAATTGGCACCATTTTCCAGAAGACGCCGCACCAGATAGGCCAGCAGATCACGGTAGCCGCCGACCGGTGCATAGATGCGGCAGGCGATGCGGTCGTTCGATTGCAGCAGATCATTATAAAGCGCTTCGCCCATGCCATGCAGGCGCTGGAATTCAAAGCCTGTGCGGTCATTGCCCGCCAGTTCCAGAATGCTGGCAACGGTCAGCGCGTTGTGTGTGGCAAATTGCGGAAAGATCCGGCTGCGTTTGGCCAGCATCTGCGCCGCACAGCCGAGATAGGAGAGATCGGTTGCCGCCTTGCGGGTCCAGACCGGATAATCGTCGGCACCGCGTTCCTGCGCCCGCTTGATCTCCGTATCCCAGTAGGCCCCCTTGACGAGACGGACCATCATCTTGCGATTGTGGGTCTGGCAGAGAAGGTCAATGTAGTCGATCACAGCCGGAGCGCGTTTCTGATAGGCCTGGATGGCAAGGCCGAAACCATCCCAGCCTGCGAGCGACGGATCGGCAAAAACGGCTGCAATCACGTCCAGGGACAGCTCCAGCCTGTCTGCCTCTTCGGCATCCACCGTGAAATTCAGCTGCCATGCCCTGGCCATCTGCGCCAGTTTGAGAAGGTCCGGCACCAGCTCGGCCATGACCCTTTCCCTGTGGGTGGCAAGATAGCGCGGATGCAGCGCCGACAGCTTGACGGAAATGCCCATGCGATCCGGCAATTGCCTGGCCGCAGCGTTCTTGTGAGACCATTTGCCGATGGCCTCGATCGCATCCGCATAGGACTTGAAATAGCGCTTTGCATCTTCTGCCGTGCGGGCACCTTCCCCCAGCATGTCGAAGGAATGGCGATAGCCCTTGTCCTCGTTTTTGGCGGCCCGCGACAGGGCATCCCTGATCGTTTCTCCCAGCACGAAATGATGGCCGAGAAAACGCATGGCCTGTTTGGTGGCCGTGCGGACGGTCGGCAGGCCCATACGCCTGATCAGGCCCTGGACCACGCCTTCCGGTGTTTCGCCCGGACGAATCACGCGGGCCGACATACCAAGAGCCCAGGCAGAGGCGGAGACGAACCAGGTATCGCTGCTGCCCTCGTGTTCGCTCCAGTGTCCCTCCTTCAATTTGTCTTCGATCAGCTTGTCCTGTGTTGCTGCATCCGGCACACGCAGCAGTGCTTCGGCCAGAACCATCAGCGCCAGCCCCTCCCGCGTTGACAGACCGTATTCCCGCAGGAAATCCTCAACGCCGCCGACAGAACCGGCCTGGTTGCGGATGGCCTCGATCATCCGGGTTGCGGTGATGTCCACAAGCCTGTTCTGTTCGTGGCTCAATGGCACATGCAGGGCGTGTTCCCTGATCAGCCGGTCATCGTCGCCCGAAAAGGGCGCATTAAAAACCGGATTTTTGTGGACTGGGGCTGTGGACATATCTGATCTCCGCGATTAATGAAGCATATCGATTATTTTATCGACTTTCTCACCAAATATTTGTATTAATATCGAGAATTTACCCGAAATAATAAGGATTAATAGAGAATGCTGCATGATCTCGACAGGATTGACCGCAATATTCTGCGCCTGCTGCAAAATGACGGGCGGCTTTCCAATCTGGATCTTGCCACGAGAATCAACCTTTCGCCGACAGCAACATCCGAGCGGGTGAAACGCCTGACCCGCGAGGGCTATATTATCGGCTATATGGCGATCCTCAATCCTGAAAAACTGGATCGTGGCATGCTGGTTTTCGTCGAGGTCAAACTGGACCGGACAACCCAGGATGTGTTTGGCACGTTTGCAGAAGCGGTCAAGAAAAGTCCTGAAGTGCTGGAGTGTCATATGGTGGCAGGCGGGTTTGACTACCTGGTCAAGGCGCGTGTTGCCGAAATGACCGCCTATCGCAGTTTCCTGAGCGAAGTCATCCTGCCGCTGCCGGGCGTGCGGGAAACCCATACCTATGCGGTGATGGAAGAGGTCAAGGTCAGCAGCATGCTGCCGATCTGATGGCAGGTTTCAGTCGCCGCGTCCTGTCAATCCCCACTCCATGCTGCAGCATGCGCACGCTGTGACACTGACGGCGCATGTGCAGGATCCTGTCAGTTTGTCTGGTAATTTCTTGTGATTGTACGATTGCTTGCAAGCTGCTAGGCATTTTGGGTGACATAGAAGACCATGAAAGTGCGGGTGTAATGCAGGTGCAGGCAGAAGAGGCGTTTTTTGATACTATTGCTTTCAGCAGTGACGAGATCGTGGAACTGTTTGCAATGAAAACCCTGCTGGGGACGTGGCGGTTTGAGATTGACGGCGATGTTGCCCTGGTCTCCAGCAATATCTGCCGGATTCTGGAAGTTCCGGCCGACAGTGATGCCATTTCACTTGATGTTATCCTGCAGAACGTCCATCCCGACGACAATGCGATGGTTTTTGCATGTTTTGAGAAGGCTGTTGAAGCGGGAACTTCACTGGAATGCCTTTATCGCATTGTCAGGCCGGAAGGCTACTCAAAGAATGTGCTCACGGTCGGGCGTGTCCGCGTCAATGTGCGCGGCAGGCGCGAAATTTTTGGTGCAACCTATGAAGTCTGTGAAGCCATTCGATCCATCGGCTATGTCGACTGATCTGCACCGGTTTGCCCCTGTTGAATTTGTGCCATGGCGCTGAATTATTTGTCAGTGTAGCGCAATAAATCTCTGATCAATATGTGTGCAGAGTGATAGTTTGAACAAGTTCGATGCTGTTCGATACTGTTCGTTGCGTGATGAACGCGGGTTTGCGGGTAAAAATGTCTGTCATTTATGAAATTCAAAAAGAAACGACCAAAGCAGCCCTCATGCTTGTGGATGGTGTTACCAGCAGCGATCTGGTTGACGTCCTGACGATATTTCGTCCGCTTGGTCTCTGGCGAATGGATCTCAAGACCGGGCATGTGTTCTGGACGCGCGACGTTTTTGAAATTTATGAAATGTCGTACACCCACGAACCGGTCAATTTTGTCGAGATGAACAGCAAGTTTTCATCCCGACGACCTGTTGATCCGGCTTGAACTGCTGGAGCGTGCAGCAAAACTCAAGACACCGTTTGACTATGTGCTGCGGATCAAATCCGGTGAATCCGGTTACAAATTTATCCGCGTTGCCGGTCGATACCGCGAGACGGAAGACCGGTACGGCGAATTTATTGGCACAACGAGCATTGTGGACGAAAAGCCGCTTCCCTCAAGCCGTACAGGCACTCCTGAAAACACGCGCAAATCGTAAAAGACTTGCCATGAAGCGCATGGTTCGAGGACTGCCGAAGGGTGCGGCAGTCGCTTTTGCGGGCCGGGTCACCGGTTGAGAACATCGCGGATTTCCAGAAGGTTGGAGCGAACACGCAATGTGTAAAAACCCATGGTGGCCAGATGGGTCGGCATGATCCATCCGTCCTCGCGACCGTTGGAAATGATGGCAGGCTGGATCTTCAGGGCTGACTGGAACTGTCTGAGCATTTCGTTCCAGATTGGCCCCAGATTGCGTTCCTTGATGACACTGTCAAAATCAGCCCGCACCGCGGCCAGCACACCGTAATAGCCATAGAGCTGGCCATAGGTGAACCAGAAACGGTCATCCGCGCGCGTATCAAACCAGCCGCCGTTGTAGTTTTCCGAGCGTTCGCGCAGGATGGCCGAGGTCGAGCCGATGGAGTTGGCAACCCGGTCCATGAATTCCAGAAGATTGTCGGCGCGTGTGTCAAATGTCGCCGCGCAATTGGCAAGATCGGTGTTGAACTGCTCCAGATCGTCATGCGCAACACGGTACTGCGAGGGTGTGGGGGTCAGCGGACCAAAGGGAGAAAGGCCAAAATACCAGTTGGTTTCTTCATATTGCATTTTGGATCGCGCACTCTGGAGCTGGGTGTTGACACCGGATGTGCCGCGCATGCGCACAAGTGAATCGACCAGTTCAACGGTTGTACGGCGTATCGCCTCGTTGACGCCGCGCTGGAAGCTGGCCTTGTTGTCAAGGAAGGGGGTGTTGTCCCAGTCAATGCCGAAAAAACCCATCTTGTAGGCCAGCATGGAGGATATCCAGGCATTCTGGTTGACGTTGAAGTCGATCAGGTCAGCCGCGACATCCGCCACACCGGAGCGTTCGCAGGTTTGCGGGCCGGTGCCGTCCGCCCTGGCGGTAATCTGTGCACCGGCGGCACGGTTGCGCTCGGTGAATTTATAGGCATCGACATACGAAGGGTTGAAATTGGTCCAGACCTGGGTCTGCCAGATGAAATAGCCGTAAAACGCCATGAGACCCAGCAGGAAAAGGCCTATCGGTCCCTTGATGATCCAGCTGCGCTGGCGATACCAGAAGGCGGCTTTGAGAAACGGCCACATGATCCACGCAACCACCATGCCCAGACCGCGACCGATAGCGTTGAAGACACGCTCAAAAAACGTGATGATGGGATCAAGCATTGTCGTCATCTCCTATGCCATAAAGCGTTTTGCGCCAGGCTTTCCTGTCTTGCAGATAAGTGCTGTTCAATGTTGCCACAACATGATGACGGAATTTTTCGTCATATTGTTCGTAAGTCTTGTAAAAGCCCTGCTTGTCGAACACGAAACGCGACACATAATCGTCCGGCACAAGTTGCGAAATCAGCCTGTTTGTCAACCATTGATCCGGATGACCGGGCCTTGGCACGCACCAGGAGGAAGCGGTTGGCCGGAGCCACTTCGCTCATTTTCAATGTGCCCGTGGAGGCCAGCCGGCGGATCGTTTCCTGCAGGAATGGCCAGGGTTCCGTCCGCTGCCACGCTTGCGGCATTGCGGTGGCAGCCATGTCTGCTTCCAGATGGCGTCGACGGTTTCCCAGATCGGTGCCGGGATCGGCTGCCAGAATGAGCCTTTCCAGAACCATAACCGGCCCGGTGGGCCAACAGGCCGGACTGGCCTATGGTGGAGGCTTGCGGCAGTTCCAGGCGGTTCGTCCGGGCCAGAAAATCATAGATCACCGCAGGGTCGCGGATGGAAATATAGCTGACCTGCCATGGACGCGATTTGCGGAAACCGGGTACCGACGGATCACAGATGACGGTGGTTGCCTTGTCATCGAGAAACACATAGACGCCGCCGAAATGATTGGCCCAGAAGGCATCATGGCGAAAGACCAGCCTGTCGGGCACGAGATCATTCTGGCGGATGTCGCCGGTCAGCTTTGCCAGTTCCACCATGCGGTTCAGCATCGCATCATCACGCCAGGCATCGGGTACGGATTGGAGGCGGTCAACGAGATTGCGCAATTCGCCGGCCTTGCCCAGCAGGGTCTTCGGCGGAGAACACCCGGAATGTCACTTCATTGATCGACAGCAGGTCATCAATGCTGTCCACCGTGGATACGGAATCCTCGATTTCACCATAAAGCGCATCGCGAATGGTCACAGCGTTGATAGCGCGGGCATTGGCTTCAAAAAAACTCGTGCATCAGCCCTGCCGTATTGGAAAAGCTGGTGTGGACCACAGGCAGGCTTTCCTGTTCGGGGGTCAGAATGACAAAGCGGCGGTTGACCCTGTTGGGATCAAGATAGTCCCCTGTCCCCCAGCTCCTCTGCCACTTGCGGGGAAAAGCCGGTCATGTCGATGTCAAATGCCTGCAGTCCGGTTTCCGGCAGGCCAAAGCCGACCATGGCCTTGTTATAGCGTTCGATCAGGTGCGGACCGGCAATCTTCAGCAGGCGACCATAAATGAGTTCTGATTCCAGCAGGCGGTTCAAACGAGATCCTCGATTGTGACGGTCAGTTTTTCCGCCAGTTTCCGCAGCGTCGGCACGCTGCCTTCCTTGCGCCCGGTTTCAATTTCACTGAGATAAGAGGTTGCAATCGCGCAAGACACAGCGAGATCCTTGGCCGTCATTCCGCGATATTCCCGCCAGACGCGGACCGGTTTCTCCCTTCAAAAGGCGGTCAACAACGCCGGAGGGAACCAGCTCTTCATTGCCGCACAAGGCGCTTGCCCTTGAAACCGTCATAGGCTGCCACATCCTTTGCATTTCCAGTGCATCGAGCATGGCCTGATAATCCGATTGTGGCAAAACAACCATCGTGTCGCCACTCGGCATTTGAAAGCGTGAAACCCGGTTCATGATAGGATCCTATTCATAGATGCGGCTCTTGCCCCGATGTCGATAATGGCGAGGACCATGTGGTCTTCATCAAAGATAACGCGCCAGTCGCATCTGCCCGGAAGGGGCAACTGTCATTGCAGGACATTGAGACCCTTACGTTCAACAATGTCGAGAATTTTAACGGCAGTACTTCCTGGCTTCTTTGTGCCCTGTTCCCACGCAGCGACGGTAATCGTCTTTACATTCAGAAACTTGGCAAATACGGCCTGACTGACCTTGCTTTCCTGCCTTATCTTGCGGATGTCATCTGGTGTGTAATCCTTGAGTGGTGGAAGGCACAAGGCATCGAATTCCCGCATTGTTACGCCGTCTATAATATCCGCAGCGTGCAAATTCTGAGCGGATTTATAGACATTATTCAATATTCTGCTCATTGCAGTTCATCTCCATAGAATGCGTTTCTCAACCATCCTGCCTAGCGTAGTGTCTTCGGCCTGCATGAAAATATCGCATAACTTGCGCAATGCTGCCTTTTCCGCTTTTGAGATATTATCCTTCTCATTCTTGGCAAAGCCGTGGACGAAGATGATCCGGTCATTTTGGCGATATCCAAGAATGGTCCTGTAACTTCCGCGCTTACCACGTCCCGGTGCGGCTACACGCTTCTTGATCAGGAAGCCGCCAGCCGGGCATCAATCAGTCCGGCTTCAACTTCGGCCGCAGCCTTGCAAAGACTTGCGTCAGAAATTTCGGCGTCCTCTGCCCATTCGGCAAATTGCAGTTCCTTCAATACACGAACATACATGAATATATCACTCCGTAATATAGAGTTCAAGTCTTGTCCCTGTCCGGATAGATTGAACTGTGTCAGCCACAGCTACCACCGTCCCTCGCTCTTCATCGCCTCCATTTGCCTTATCGCCTTTTCGCGCTGGCGCTCACGGCGGATGATGTCTGTTACGGCGGCGTCATCGCTCTTGTCTGTGTAGCGGAATTCACTGTCGGCATAGCGGTTGATTTCCTGCAGAACCATGTCAATGCCTGATCGGACGTGCGCAGCGCCGCGATCATCTGATTTCTTCTCGTCATAGGGCTTGTGCATGAAGGGTCTCAGGCTGTTTCGAACCACTGGTCCGGCATGCTCGACATCCATGGCCCGCATCTTGTATCGCTGTCGGTGATGTTCTTGACCGCACGGCCGGGGTAAAGCGCGGTTCGGCGACGCTTGATATCATGTAGAGATAGGTGCCGACAGTCGGCGAGTGTGACTTCATGGCCGCCATGCTTTTCCTTCTCGTAGCGCTCCCAGACGGCCGCAATCAGCCCTTCCTGCATGTGCCGGCTCATGCTGGCGCTGTAGGTGTCGTGAAACTGCCTTCCTTGATTTCCTGGTTGGCATAGAGCTGCGTGATCTCGCCGAGCGGGATGGCGAATGGTTCTTGCCGGCCAGCAGCGCGAAAATGTCGATATAGTCCTCGCGCGTCTGCGGGACCATCGACCAGCCAGCGGGCGCCGGCGCGCTGGCGCAGCGCATCATCGACATTTTCCGGATAGTTGGAGAACATGCCGAAGGTGGAATTGCCCCGGACGACTGTGGAGGCGCCGGCAAAGCTTTCCATCAGCACCGCCGTCACTTCCTGCTGTCCGGCCGGAAGCGCGGTCGTCGGAGCGTTTGGCGGCGACCTGGTCGACATCGTCGATCGTGCCAAAGCCGATGGCCTTGGGATTCATGACATTGTTGATGAAGTCCTTGCAGTTCTGCCCGGATTTGCCCTGATAGGACGAAATCTGGTCGACGCCGAAATTCTCGTAGTGGAAGGCGTATAGCCGGCGACCTTGCAATAGTCGTTGATCAGGCCGGCGATCATCTGGATCAGCGTGGTCTTGCCGGTGCCGGGCATGCCGTCGCCGATGAAGGTGAACAGAAAACCGCCCAGCTCGACAAAGGGTTGAGCTGGCGTTCAAAATCATAGGCCATCAGCATTTTGGCCAGTTTCATCGCCTGATATTTGGCAATGTGATTGCCGATAATCTCGTCCGGTCTCCTGAAGGTCATGACCAGCGGCTTTTGCCGGGTGCCGGGTGCGACATCAAAGCGTTCAGCTCAAAATCATCCTGCTCGACCCGGATATGGCTGTTTTCAAAGCTGGCAAGACCTTCAAACCGCGCCTTGCGGGCCACCAGCCCTTCGATGGCAACGCGGGCAAAGGCGCGGCTGCGCGAGACCAGCGCCAGATCATCCGGGCTTCCCGCTATCGTGCGGTCGAGGCCCGCCACCATGGATTTGAGCGCATCCTGCGGGGTCTCAAACAGCCAGGAAGGCTCGCCCGCCTCATCGGCTGCCTCGCCTGCAGTGGACAATGTTGTGCCCAGCCAGGCCGCAAAGGTGAAGGCTGCAATGTAACTGGAGGCTGCCAGAAGGGATTTGAAGGTCTGCGCCTCCTCGCCTGCGAGCGGTGCGCTGATGTTTTGTGCCTGAAGGCTTTCCAGACGGGTCTGGCGGGCAAAAATGTCGGCCACAGCCAGTGCCACCTGTGCGCCCGCGGCGGGCGCGATAGAGCACGGCATGTTGCAGCGGGGAGAGAAGCGGGTCTGACGGGCGAATGGCTGCAATGGTTTTTGCAAGTTCCACTTCGCGGGTCTCTGCGCAGCGGCGAGGAGGATACGGTGGAGACAAAGCGCCGCCCGGTGCCTGCAAGCGTCGTGCCTTCGCCCGGGCTGTCCGGCTCCATGATGACCAGTCGTGTCACAAGGGTCTGTGCTGTTGCCAGATGTCTGGCGATATCGTCTTCATGGAGGGAGGTCAGACCTGCATTCAATGCCATTTTATACCTCTGTGATCACCTTGCCGGATGAGATGACATGCACTTTGAAACCGGCAAACACGCTTTCGGCAACGCCTTCGGCAAACAGCGCCTGATAGGCATCATGCGGCACAAGCGCATGTTTTTCATAAGTGGAAACGCCCTGTCTGGTCGCTTCCAGATTGTCGGTATTGATGTGGAATTCCTCGCTGGCAGGTGTGGAGGAAAACAGGCCGCGTCTGGCCGGGATCTCGTTCTTCGAGAAGATTTCCTGCACGGTCCATGTCAAAAGCCAGGCATTGTCCGGCTTCCGGACCCGGGAGAGGATATCATTGACCCGGTCATTGTTTTCGGTAATGCCTGCCGAATAAAACGGTCCGATGATGATGCGGCGCAAAAGCTTGGGATGCAGGTCTTCAAAATCGCGGTCCAGATTGACAGCGATAGTGGCCGGGGTCAGCCCGTAGCTCGAATTCCTGGCGGCAAAATCATCAAAGGCACGGGCCAGCGCCGGGTTCAAAAGGCCGCCAACGGGCAGGGGAATGTCGACATCGCGCATTCTCCCATCAGGGGCAACCAGCGCGTCAACCATCTTTTCACTCGAATCCTCAATCCGGGCCAGATAGACCATAGGCAGGGACTGCGTGCCGTCAAAGGCCGCCCAGGCGACCATACAGGACGGGCGCATGGTCTTCGGATTGGTGGTGACATGAATCGTTTCCGGCAGCACGAAGGGCGAGAAGATTTCGCCTTTCAGCACCTGTTCCAGGTAAAGCTTCTCGGCCATACGGGCTTGCAGCTCGGCGGGAAAGCTTTTGGTGCGCAGGATGAAATCGACCATTTCCGCCCGCAGGTCGTCGGCAGACGGAATCGACGCCAGGCGTTTTTCCGCCGTCAGCCGGTCATTCTCCAGTTCCAGCACATTCTGAAACACCGGGTAGCCGCTTTCAGCCCGCAAGATTTTGAAACGCGCCATGAAACCCAGACGGTTTTCCCAGGCCGAGAACGAGGTTTTCAGCCTCTCGAGATAGGGAACGGACACCTTGCCCATCAACCCGTCGGCCATCAGCGGCGAGCTGGCAGAGGCAATATACTGATCCAGCCCCTCAAGGGCGGCCCTGATGGTGGAAAAATACTGCGCTGCCGGATTGTCCGGGGTCATGGTTTTTTCGCCATCGGCCACGGCTTATTTCTGCACGTAGCTGGAAGCGTTGTGCTTGTCCATCACATCCTTGAAGCGGCGGGCGAAGGCATCGTCGGCCAGTTTCTTGCGGCGCTGGATATCGGCAGAACCGACCATGTTTTTCTCGTGCATTTCCAGAAGGTCGCCGATATGGCGCTGCGAGGCCGAGCCGATACCGGCCATGGTTTCTTCAGCGGCCATATCCACCCGGCTTCCCAGCGTGTTGATCTTGTGGGCAACATCCTGCTGGGCAGCGGTTTTCAGCGAATCTTCCAGCGCCTTGTAGAGAACAATGCGCTGTTCGGTATCGATGGCCAGCTTGTTGATCAGCGTGTTCTGGGCGGCAATCTGGTTGTTCAGGCTGTCCACGAAGGTCTGGAACATGGAGGTATACCGCTCCAGCGTCTGGCTTTCGGCCAGCAGTTCCTGCTCCTTGGCCTGTTTCTCATTGTATTCTGTTGCCAGTTTCGAGCGCTCGCCTTCCAGTTCTGTTCGGGCGGACTGGTCCGTAGAGGCGGCAATCCGGTTTTCAATGTCCAGCAGCATCGGGTTCAGTTCCTCGATGCGCTTCTGGGTGGCTTCCAGATTGGCAATGGTTGCCTTGCGGCGCTCGATCACCTGAAAGAGGCTTGCCTCCGAGGTCTTGTAGCGGGTGTCGAGAATATTTTTCTGCTCTTTCAAAATGCCGACAATCGTGTCGGATTTTGCCAGAAGTTCCTGCAGGTTTCCGGCCAGCGACATGTTGCGCACGCGGTCCGTGCGCATGCGTTGCATCGACGTCTTTGAAAATATTCCTATAAATTTTTCGTAGCCGGAAAAGCCCTTCATGCTCTCGAATTCGGAGCCAAACACATTGGTTGCATCTTCCAGACCGATGATCAGGTCGGCAATATTGCCTTCCATCACCTTTTGCTGGTTCAGAACATCGGCTATGCGGGCATTTTCGATATCAAAGCTGGCCGCACCAATCTTTGTGTCTGCCTTTGCAAACTGATCAAGCACCTGGCCGGACTGATCGAGCTTTGTGCGCATATCGGCAACAACAGAACGGGTTTTTTCAATTTCACGGTCAAAAGACTGAATGGAAGCCATGTGCGATGCCCTTTTCCTGATGATGCCTGATCGTATAGCAAGTCCCCGTAACACGGTGCCGGAAAATGCATGACACATCTTTGCCTGCAGGATCAATCCTGTTTGCACAGAATGCATGCCTGTCCCAATTCCGTCATCGGCAATGTTGGTATTTGACATAATTCCTGCAAGTGCCGGATGAAAATAAGCTGCGCAATGCTATTTCGCACATTGGTTTGCTGCGTGGTAATTTGCCTGTGATTCTCCATGGCAACGGACCCGCAGGATGAGAGAAAATGCACGGCTGAAAATGACTTTGCGGTTTGTCCGTGCCTTCGCCGTTTTCTTTGCGCTGACGAGCCTCGCCCGTGGCGGTGAGGCACCTGCACCGGACCTTTCAAAACCCGCCATGGAATTCATGCTCGTGCGCAGCAAGGCGGGTTGTGACCCCTTGTGCAGTACGTGGATTTCGGCAGAAGGGCGCATAGATGCGACATCTCCGGGCAAATTGCAGGCGATCATCGCTGCGCTTGGCACTCAACGGCTGCCGCTGGTTCTGGCGTCGGGCGGCGGTGATGTGAAGGCGGCCATTGCCATGGGCCTGATGATCCGCGCTGCCGGAATGCCTGTCTTCATCGGCCGCAGCCAATTGTCCGGATGCAGCTTTACGGATCCGCGCTGTGCCGGTCATGTGCGGGCAGGGGCTTTCGCGACGGGTTCCATCACCTCTTACAAGGCGCTGTGTTATTCTGCCTGTCCGATGGTCCTCGCCGGAGGGGTCGAGCGCATTGTCGGCGAGCGGGCGCTGGTGGGCGTGCATCAGATCACGATTGGCAGGGCCGTTACGCAGGGCAAACCCGATGAACCTTCAAGGGAGCAGCCGGGTGCAACAGGCAGCGTTGCCGGCATGACCTATACGACCGATCTCACCCCTGGGCTGCGGGCCGTCATTGACGGCTACTGGAAACGGATGGGGATTGATCCCGCCCTCACAGATATCATGCTTTCAGCATCACCCCGCGGGATCCGGCGGATTGCCCAGCCGGACCTGTTGCGGCTGGGGCTGAAAACAGGCGCGGGAAAGGCCGAGGATCTGTCTGCCGAAGACGCATGTCAAAACAGGGTTGTTCCTGTGGCCTGTCCCGACCGGACCGGACCCGGTTCTGTCCGATAGAACCCGGCAGAACCATTTCAGGCCGTCGGGCTCATTCCTTTTCCTCTGCCTTGGCTGCGTTTACCGATTTCATCAGTTTTTCCAGATAGCCCAGCATGACGGCGGAAACAACAAAGGCCAGATGAATGACCGTGTACCACAGGAGGTGGCTGTCGGAATACTGGCTGGCATTCAGAAAGATCTGCAGCAGGTGGATGGAGGAAATGGCGACGATGGACGAGGCCACCTTGATCTTCAGGCTGCCGGCATCCAGCTTGCCAAGGAAGGCGACCTGGCCTTCCGCCTCATCGAAATTGCTGACAAAATTTTCATAGCCGGAGATCATCACCATCACCAGGAGACTGGCGACAAGGGCGGCATCGATCAGACCGAGCATGGCAAGGATCATTTCCGCCTCGGACGCTGTCAGGACCGATTCTGCCACCTTGAGCAGCTTGTAGACAAAGGACACGGCATAGATTGCCAGCGCGACGGCAAGACCGATGTAAAACACAACCAAAAGCCAGCGGCTTGACAGGACAATACGTTCAATCAGCAGTTCGAATGATTTCATCTGGGCAATAACTCCTTTACCATAGGCTTTGAAGGCTGCTTCTAGCCGCGATATGTGTCACCTGCAAGAACCTGTTGCGGCGCCGTTGTGCGCATGGAACCGGCAGCAGAAGAGGAAAACAGGTGGCCGAAGTCAAGTCTTATATGAAATTGCGCAGGGGGGCGTGGTTCAGCCGGGTTTGTCCTTTGCAAGGATTGCTATAGATTGCGTCAAACCCGCACGACGTTCGGGATCGCCAACCAGGAGCACAGGTCTCACATGCTGCCAGAACTTTACGGTCACCCGTTTGCATCCTTCGTGTGGAAGCCTTTGATTGCGCTTTATGAACGCAATGTCGCCTTTACCTTTCGCATGCTCGACCAGAACCATCCGGAAAACCAGAGCCGGATGGCCGGGCTTTCACCTGCCGGGCAGTTCCCGGCGCTGATTGACGGTGAGAGGCGGATCACCCAGAGCAATGCGGTGATTGAATATCTGGATCTTTATCATGGTGATGCGGCTCCCATGGTGCCCAAAGATCCGCGCGAGGCGCTGGAATGCCGGATGCTGGCCGATATTTTCGATGATTATATCCATGCGCCGATGCAACGGATTGTCGGTGATGCGCTGCGTGACAAAAGCGCGTCTGATCCGCAGGGCGTCGCAGAAGCGCATGCGATGCTGGAACGCAGCTATGGCTGGCTGGACGCCTGTCTCCAAGGGCGCGAATGGGCGGCTGGCAGCCGCTTTACCCTTGCCGATTGTGCGGCGGCACCGGCGCTGTTCTATGCCGACTGGGTGCATCCGGTCGCGCCGCAATATGCAACGCTTGCAGCCTTCCGCGCCCGCCTTCTGGCCCGGCCTTCCATTGCCCGCGTTGTGGACGAGGCCCGGCCTTTCCGCATGTATTTCCCGCTCGGCGCACCTGACCGGGATTAAAGCATGCCGCGCAAGATTGTGCAGCGGTTTTGCGATAACGACATGCGTAAAAACAAAGACTTGAAGCGTGGTAATCGAATCTGTAAGATCGCAATACGATTCAGGGTGAAGCCCAGGGCAAAGTCCCTGCTGTCTGGCTATTTGCCATTCGGTGTATTTGCGGTAAAATGTATCGTGGCATCAGTGCCTGCCCGAAAGCACTTTATTTTCGATATCGCCATCTTGTTACTTCAACATGTCAACACATGATCGGTTTGTTGCGCCCGGGCCCAGGAATACAACCAAAAGGCAACAGCCTTTGCGATCTGACGGTAGCCAGGTCGTGAAAGATGCAGAACCCGTTTGATGCAAATCAAAATGAGCGTTACCAGAAGCCGCCATATCAAGGGGGTTGGTGATCATCCGCAATCATGTTATAATTTTTTCGTGAAAATCTTATAGTTGCTGTTTGTGAGGGTGGGGTGCCATATGAAAACACTTGATCTGACGTATTCGACTATGTGTAAAAGTCTCGGCCTTATCTGACAGACGAATGGCGCGGAGATTGTCCGCATGGGCATCCAGTTCAACCCGATGCAAACCG
Organism: Rhizobiaceae bacterium; assembly: GCA_965247225.1. Taxonomy (GTDB): domain Bacteria; phylum Pseudomonadota; class Alphaproteobacteria; order Rhizobiales; family Rhizobiaceae; genus CBDFGT01. The sequence goes on from CBDFGT010000029.1 coordinate 424,673, forward strand.
GCGTTTCGGGCAGCCTCCAGCGTCATGGTGATCAGCCGCGTGCCAAGCCCCTGTTCCCGGAAACCATCCACAATGCCCATGCCCGGAACGCCACGATGCGCCTGCGTCTCACGCGCACCGCGCCTTATATCGCACCAGCCGACAACCCGTCCGTCCGCCAGAGCTACGAATTGGTGATCGCCGTTCGCCAGCAAGTCCAGAACAAAGGTTCGCACAGCCTCGATCGGCGGTGCTTCCGGCAGGCTCAAATACCGCCTTTCCCGCGCGACGCTATCGAGAGCCAGCCAGAAACTGTCGATAGTGTCCGGCTGCATCCGCACAATCCCAACAGCGCTCATGCCGCCTTGACCTTGCGCCCTTCTTCCACGCCGCGATCATGTTCATAGCGCCACAAATAGGCATAGGATATGACAAGACCGGGCTCCGGAACCGGCAAGCTGACCAAGACTAACCGTCCATCAGCGCATTGAGATGATTATGCCGGGGGTCCATTCTTGTTTCCATCAGAGCCAAAACGGTCTCTTCCGGCATTTCCTCAACAGCGAAGGCCTGCGTCATGGCAGCTTTCACACGCAAATAATCCTCATATTCATGACGCGATACAAAATATCCTGTCACCTGCGCATCATCGGTCACAGCAACGATTTCCCGCTGCGCAAGGTCACGATAGCGATCAAAATTCTTTGAAAAATCTGAAGCCTTAACGGTAATCATTTCGAAAATCCAAATTCCCTGAATTGCAAAATACCATTCATGCGATGATTTTTCAACAATGCAACGACGGCTGTCATGTGAGAGCATGCAAAACAAGCTTTGTCAAATTGAAGCCTGGAAGCGTTTGCTCTCTTCAAGGGCATGCTTAAAAAATCACCGCCATTTTCATCGAGTCAATATATCGGCCATCAATATAAAGAGCGTCCCGTGCCACACCTTCATGCACAAAACCAACCTTCTCATAAAGACGAATGGCTCGGAGATTGTCTGCATGGACATCCAGTTCAACCCGATGCAAACCGGCGTTTCGGGCAGCCTCCAGCGTCATGGTGATCAGCCGCGTGCCAAGCCCCTGTTCCCGGAAACCATCCACAATGCCCATGCCCAGACTACCGCTGTGCGCCTGCGTCTCACGCGCACCGCGCCTTATATCGCACCAGCCGACAACCCGTCCGTCCGCCAGAGCTACGAATTGGTGATCGCCGTTCGCCAGCAAGTCCAGAACAAAGGTTCGCACCGCCTCGATCGGCGGTGCTTCCGGCAGGCTCAAATACCGCCTTTTCCGCGCGACGCTATCGAGAGCCAGCCAGAAGCTGTCGATCGTGTCCGGCTGCATCCGCACAATCCCAACAGCGCTCACGCCGCCTTTACCTTGCGCCTTTTTGCCAGATGCGCCACGACATTTTCAATCATCCGCATGCCGGCGTCCGATCCCAGTGTCATGATACTCTCCGGGTGGAACTGCACGGCTGCCACCGGTTCCTTTGCGTGCTCTATGCCCATGATCGTGCCGTCCTCGCTTTCCGCCGTGATGATGAAATCCCGGTGCAGGGTTGCCGGATCGGCAAAGATCGAGTGATAGCGCCCGACGGTGACCTCGCGGGCCAGACCGGAAAACACAATGCCCGGCTCCAGAACCCGGATGCGCGACGGCTTGCCATGCATGGGAACGGCCAGTTGCCGCAATTCGCCGCCATAGGCTTCCGCCAGCGCCTGCAAGCCGAGGCAGACGCCGAAAATCGGCAGATTGCGCGCCCGCGCCGCCCTGATCGTGGCCTTGCAGTCAAAATCCTTCGGTGATCCCGGCCCTGGCGACAGCACGACCAGATCCGGATCAACCTGTTCGTAGACAGCATCGGCAACAGGCGAGCGCACCGTGGTCACCGTTGCCCCGGTCTGGCGGAAATAATTGGCCAGCGTATGGACGAAACTGTCCTCATGATCAACCAGCAGGATTTTCACGCCCTGACCGACTGCGGCGACATCGCGTCCGGCCTTGCCGGTATTTCCGGCCTTTGCATCTCGAATGGCAGCAATCATCGCAGAGGCTTTCAGTTCGGTTTCCGCTTCTTCTTCTTCCGGGTTTGAATCATAGAGCAAGGTCGCGCCGGCGCGCACTTCGGCAATGCCGTCCTTGATGCGCACCGTGCGCAGGGTCAGGCCGGTATTCATGTCGCCATTAAAGCCGACCATGCCAATGGCCCCGCCATACCAGGCGCGCGGGCTTTTTTCATGCGCCTCGATAAAGCGCATGGCCCAGAGTTTCGGCGCACCCGTCACCGTCACGGCCCAGGCATGGCTGAGGAAACCGTCAAAGGCATCCATGCCATCGCGCAACCGGCCCTCGATATGGTCCACCGTGTGAATGAGGCGGGAATACATTTCAATCTGCCGACGACCGATAACCTTCACAGAACCCGGCTCGCATACCCGGCTCTTGTCGTTGCGGTCCACATCCGAACACATGGTCAGTTCGGATTCGTCTTTCTTGGAATTGAGCAGTTTCAGGATCTGCTCGCTGTCGGCAATGGCGTCCTCACCCCGGCGTATGGTGCCGGAAATCGGGCAGGTCTCGATCCGCCGCCCGGTGACCCGTACAAACATTTCCGGTGATGCGCCGACCAGATATTCCTGGTTTCCCAGATTGATGAAGAAGGAATAGGGCGAGGGATTGATGGCTTTGAGACGCCGTGAAATATCCGACGGCTTTGAGTCACAGCGTTCCATGAATTTCTGGCCGGGCACGACCTCGAAAAGATCGCCGCGCACAAAGCTTTCCTTGGCCTTGTTGACAAGGGCTGCATATTCGCCGGGGCGATGGTCGCCATGCGGCGGAATGGTGGCTGTGGGCCGGAAAGGTTCAGGCGCAATATCACCCGCCTTGCCTGTGGTCGTCTCTGTGCCGCGGGTAAAATCATAGCGGTCAATCCACGCCTTGGCGGAATAATTGTCGACCACCAGAATTTCATCCGGGAGATAGAGCACCATGTCGCGCTGGTCATCCGGGCGTTTCAATTTCAGGTCAATGGCATCAAACTGGAAAGCCAGATCATAGCCGAAGGCACCGTAAAGGCCGAGCGCACTGTCGGCGGCAGAAAAGAACAGGTCGGTGATGGCCCGCAGCACGGTAAACACCGTTGGTATGCGCGAGCGCTCCTCCTCCGTATAGATGCGGGACGGCAGGTTGATGGAAAGGTCAATCCGCCGGGCGGTTTGGTCGCCCAGGGTAATATCGGCAACCGTGCGCAGATGCCGGGCGATGAAACCCAAGATCACCTCGCCGCGATCATTATAGGCCTCGATCCACATATTGCGCCCAAAAGACGAAATGCCCACCGGCGGATCGACAATCGCCGTGTCCCAGCGGGTGTAGCGGCCGGGATATTCATAATTGGAGGAAAGAACCGCGCCGCGCCGTTCGTCCATCATGTCGATATAGCGCGAAATCGCGTCTTCGTATGGGGTCTCGCGCCGCGCCCGTGTGACGGAAATCCCGCCCCTGGTCTCGTAAAGCTCCGAGCCGTCATCCTGCAAAATCGTTACCATGTCCGCACTCCCGTTTTGGCGCCCTGGTGTGACGGCCATAACAAAAAAGCCGCCTCTTTTCAGGGCGGCTTCATCTCTTGTCGTTGCTCATGACAGATCGAGGCCGCTCAAGAGCGAACCCACCACCATGCACCATTGATCAACGTCCTATTTTCCATGGGCCAAGTGTTAGCGCGGGAAAACAAAAAGTGCAAGAGGTTGGGCAAACCCCCTGTCAACTTCTTTTTCCCGTGCCACGCAGAAGTTCTGGCAATTCGCCCAAGTCCAGACCATGGACAATTTTAAAAGATGGATTTTTACCGTTTTCACCATTGTCAACGAACTGGGCGTCAAGCACCATAACATTGAACATTGTAACGACATTGTCACCGGTTACGGAAATCAGATTCTCATTGTTCAAATCAAGCGTGTAACCAACCTCGCCGATTTTAACAGGGATTTTCAAACTGGACTTTCCTGTATTGTTAACCGAAATTTCAACCTTGTCGCCAGTCGTAACATCTGAAATCAGGATATAGTAGAGGTTTTTATCCGCCTGCACATCCCGGAAGCTCCAGTCATCCATGCGATCAATATTTTGCGCCAGGAAATTGGATAGTTTCGTAATGTTGCCTTTGTTTTGATCACGACGAGCGTCGGTGATTGTCAGGCTTGTATGAGTCTTCAATTCCGCATCAAGCTTTGCTGCGATGTTACCATCGATGCCAACGCCAAATTTGGCACCGCCATCAATTTTGGCCACCACGTCTGTACCATTTGCACTGGAATCAGGAAGAGTAAAGCCATCCACAGTTTCTAAAGCAACCAGAGCACCTTCCTCTCTGTTCCACAAGAACAGGGATCCAGGCTTGTACCCGCCAGAATTGACATATCCAAAATCCGTTTTTGCAAACCGAAGATCAACGGGAACATTCATCCCACCCCTCGAGACAGTCTCGCAGGAGGACAGCAAAAAACCAGATACGGCTAATACATAAATCGCTTTCATATCCCCTCCGCAGCTTAATACTGTCGAAACAATAAGAGGGGAAAAATCTTAAATTGTAAATAGAAATCTTTGCAACATAATAATCGCAAAAGTAGCCGATAAGAAGCTGTCGAAACGATCGCTATTGCTGGTGAAAGAAATGCCCACATCCTTCATGCGCCTGACACAAAACCGGTTTAGGCAGGCCGCTGCAAAAATGTCTTTCAGGATACAGAACATGTTTACCGAAGCTGAATTTATCACCCGATATTGCAATATCGACAAGGACGCGGCTCCGGCCCATGTCGGAACCCGCGTCACCACCGCGCGCACCTTCGGCCCGGATGCAGGCATCACAACCTTGCGGCATGTGACCAAAAACAGCCGTACCATGGCGGTGCTCACCGACATACAGGACGCGCTGAAGACATCCGGCCATGGCGATTATTTTGCCTTCCTGCCGCCTGACAGCTTTCACATGACGGTGTTTGACGGTATCATCGATGCCCGTCGCCTGAAGAATTACTGGCCGGAAGGTGTCAGCTATTCCGCGCCGCTGGGCGAGGCCCGCGATCTGTTTTTACAGCGCCTGCGCGATTTCAAAAGCCCCGGCCCGTTCGATGTCAAGATCACCGGGATCACTCCCAATGGCCTGAATCTGGCAGGTGCAACAGCGGCGGACGAGGCAAAGGCGCGGGAATGGCGCGATGCGCTGAGTGTTGTTTTCGGCCATCGCAAGCCAAACCACGAGACCTATGTCTTCCACCTGACCATGACCTATTTTGCCGAATGGTTGCCGGTGGAAGCGGCACCGGCCTATGTGACGCTGTTAAACAGGCTGACAGAAATGGCCCGCAGCCAGTTGCCGGTGCTGGAACTCAACCCGCCGGCCTTCTGTACCTTTGAAAACATGGAGCATTTTGAGGAGCTTATGGTTTTGTAACCAGCGCTCTTCAAAACCCCGCGTGTCACTGTCAGGTCGCCCTGTTCTTCGGCGGCCTGCCTCCCTTTTTACCGTTCTCACGGGATGAGGCGGCCTTGGCCGGGGAGCGTACCTGCCCGGCGCGACGGGCCATATAGGTTTTTGACCCAAAAATTCCCATCAGAAGCTCCTGGACAGACGGATCAGTGCCCGTTGCGCTACCAGCGCGAGCTGAACAGGCTCGCGCAACTTTAACCCCCCAGAACAATCCCCGGTGATTTCATCAGGGCCTGTCCGGCCGGAACAGGTCACCCGGTATTGAAAAAAGGGTGTTTGCAATGCGTCGTTTCAAAACAGCGTTCCTGTTCCTGTTTTTGAGCGCTCCCCCTTTGCTCGGTGCCGAAACGGCCTGTCCACGGTTTTTCTATAACGCCTTAGCGCCGGACCTTCTCGAAAACAGCCTGACAAACCGGACACAGGCGCTGTGTTACCGCGACTTTGCCCTGTTGCATTCGGGAGAAACTGCCGGACCATTATGGGTTGCGGAGCATCTGACAGATGAAGGTATGGATGCTGCGGGCCATGTACCGCGAAGCAAGAAAGGGTATTTTGCAGACACTCACCTGCCGGATGCTGATCGCGCTGAAGCACAAGACTACGGTTACAAACGCACCGGATATCAGCGCGGACATATGGCTCCAGCCGGAGATATGACATCGGCCCTGGCGAGTGATGAATCCTTCACGCTGGCCAACATAGTGCCGCAAGATTGCAAATTGAACGGAGGCATTTGGGAGGGGATTGAAAACAACACCCGTTTTCTGGCCGAAACCGAGAAAGATATCTATGTTGTCACCGGGCCTTCTTATAGTAAGGGCAGGATAACGTTCATTGGTGATCGTGAGCGCTTGCCTGTGCCCGATGCCATATTCAAGGCCGTGTTTATTCCTTCCCGAAATGCTGCTGCGGCGTGGTGGGCACCGAATGACGGTTCCGGTCAATATCAGGTGATTTCCATTGCGGATCTGAGCCGCCGCCTCAGGATAGATATTTTCCCGCCGCTGGCGGATGAGATAAAGCAAACGGCAGCACAACTTCCGAAACCAAAGAGCCGCAAAGTTTCTTGTGACTTTACGCCTGCCATTGATCCTGGCACCACATCGGCCATTCCAAAAAAGTGAATTGCCTATTGTATGGTTGCTGATCGACCGGGCGCTGAAAACATCAGCCGATGGCCCTGAAGTTCAGCTTGATCCTTGATTTGTCCGTCCGCATCAGGCATAGGAACGCATATTGAAAAACCGCCTGCGCATCGTCGCGGGCGGTTTTGCATTTGGGGGACAGGCCTTGCAATTCACTCGCAGTAGCGGGTCCGTTGCCGGAGGCTTGCAAACCGGACAGAGCGGGGATTGCGCCATGACAACACATGCCAGCCAGACCATGAGACGGGTTGCTTTCTGGGGCATTCCGCTTGCCTTTTTCGTGATGGGGCTGAAGGCTGTTGCCTGGTATGTTACCGGTTCGGTTGCGCTTTTGTCGGATGCGCTGGAATCGATCGTCAATGTGATTGCGGCCTTCATTGCCTATTTCGTGATTTCCTATGCGCAAAAGCCTGCGGATAACGACCACCCTTTCGGGCATCACAAGGCCGAGTATTTTTCCGCCGTTATCGAAGGCATATTGATTGTCGTTGCTGCCCTGCTGATCGTGCGGGAAGCTGTCGTCCATCTGGACAATCCTGTATTGCCCGATGCGCCGGTTCTGGGTCTGGGCATCAACGCGGCAGCAGGTCTGATCAATGCGCTGTGGGTCGCTGTCCTGTTTCACTATGGCAAGCGCTTCCGGTCACCGGCGCTGGTGGCCGACGGTCACCATATTCTTTCCGATGTCATCACATCCGGCGGGGTTCTGGCTGGCCTGGTGCTGGCGCTGGCCACCGGCTATGCCATTCTCGATCCGGTTCTGGCGATCCTGGTGTCGCTGAACATCTTGTGGCAGGGCTACAAGGTGATCTCGCATTCCATTGAAGGGCTGATGGACAAGGCCGTCACGGCGCAAGAAGAGGCGGATATCAAGGACGCCATTGCCAGACATGCGGATGGATCGCTCGGCATTCACGATCTGAAATCGCGGCGGGCAGGGTCTGTGACATTTGTGGATTTTCATATGGTCGTGCCGTCGAACATGACGGTGCGCAAGTCGCACGATATTTGCGACCGTCTGGAAATTGCCATTGAAGCCGCGCATCCGGGGGCCAGCGTTGTGATCCACGTCGAGCCGGAGAGCGAGGAAGCGCACGGAATTCGCGTGCCGATAGAAGAGGATAGGCAATAGGGTGGTTCCGGGCTTTATGCATGATTGCCAAACGTAAAAAGGCGACACCCTGCGGGATGTCGCCTTTCTGGTGCAGTCTGTTCAACAGGCTTACGCGGCGATGGCCAGTGCCAGACCGGCAACGGCTGTGCCTGCGCCCAGAATGCGGGCAATCCTGTCACCGAAGCGACCGGCCACCATAAGGCCGAGGCCCAGGCCAATGGCATGGAGAATTGCGGTAGCAATCGCAAAGCCGGCTGCAAATTGCAGGGCCTCGGCACCGCCCAGCTCGCTGCCATGGGCAAAGCCATGGAACAGCGCAAAGACGGAAACAACAGCAGCAGAGAAACAGCCACCGGCAGACGCACGGCCATGGCCACCAGCAGGCCAAGCCCGACGATGGAGGCCAGAATGGCGGGTTCAACGAAAGGCAGGCGCACGCCCGTCAATGCGAGGCCGAAACCTGCCAGCATTGCTGGCAACAAAAGCCGAGGGGCACAATCCCATATTGCCTTGCCGCCGGTCATCGCGGCCCAGAGGCCGACTGCGATCATGGCCAGCATGTGGTCCGCGCCGGAAAAGCGGATGGGAAAGGCCGGACAGGACGCTTGCCATGTTCGGCAGGGTTCAGATGCGCAAAAGCCGGAGCCGTTGCGGCCAGAAGCACGATTGCGGAAAGTGTCAGACGTTTCAACATGTTGGTCCCTCGTTTTCATCGTTTCAGTGTCCGGGTTTCGGTCCCACTGCGCTGCACGGCAGCAAAAACCGGAATTTGCGACAGTTTTCAAGCGCTGTCCACAGGGTTCTTTTGCCGTATCCGGTGTTCCACGCTGTTTTTTTGAGACTCATGACGATGTGCTGCAGGTGCGGCCATGATTGCGCCACGCCTCACAGGAATGGAAAACAACAGATCATTGCAGCAAGCCTTTGTTCACCCATTTTGAATGGCAATGACGTGCCGCATTGTTTTCGTGCGCGAGTCACACTATCTGGGGAAGACTGAATTTTTAAAACATCCGGGGAGTGCGCGCATGAGCGATGAAGAAGAGAAGAAGATCGAAACGCCTTTGGGCAAGGATGCAGAGGCAAACCTCTTCAAGTCGCGCTCCATTTTCATCTATGGAAACATCACCATGGAACTGGCGCAGAAGGTTTCGGCGCAGCTTGTGGCCCTTGCAGCCGCATCCGATGATGATATCCGTATTTTCGTGAATTCGCCGGGCGGTCATGTGGAATCGGGCGATACGATCCATGACATGATCAAGTTCATAAAGCCGAAGGTCATTATCATCGGAACCGGCTGGGTTGCCTCTGCCGGTGCGCTGATTTTTGTCAGTGTTCCGAAAGAGCGCCGCCTTTGCCTGCCGAACACACGCTTCCTGCTGCACCAGCCCTCCGGCGGCACACGCGGCATGGTCTCCGATATCGAGATTCAGGCGCGCGAAATCATCAAGATGAACGAGCGCCTGAACAGGATCTTTGCCGCCGCCACCGGTCAGAGCATCGAGAAAATTGCCAGGGATACAGACCGCGACTACTGGTTGTCTGCCGAAGATGCAAAATCCTATGGTCTGGTTTCCAAAATCATCACTTCGCATGCCGAGATTTGAACCGAAGCTGCAGTGAACTGGAATGCAATACCCCCGGAGCGATCCGGGGTTATTGTTTCGGTGAAGCGCAAGAATTTAACGTCCTCTCTGCCTTGCAAGCCCAATTGAAGCTGTTTAATCTCGGGTTTTTAAGAATTGCACGCACGGAGAAAAAAATGATTTCGGACAGGCTTTTTTTGCATTCGACGGCTCCCGGCAAGGCTGCGATGCGGATGCTTTTGGAACGTGTCCTGCGTCCGCTTTCTGCTGCACTGATGATGTTGGCCTTGCCCGGCCTTGTGCAGGCGTCAGACACCGTTATCACTCTGGAGGGCGGCATGTCTGCGACACTCAATATGCCGGAACATTCCGCACCGGTACCGGCTGTCCTGATGCTGCATGGCTTTGCCAGCAGCAAGGATGAAGTTGGCGGAATGTACAAGCGGGCTGCCGATGCCCTGGCTGAAAAAGGTATTGCGTCGCTGCGGATCGATTTTGCCGGTTTCGGCAAGAGTGACGGCGATACGGGTTCCACAACCGTGAGCGCACAGCTGGAACAGGCCAGGCAGGCACTGACTGCCCTGAAGGCTACGGATGGTGTGGACCCTGCCCGTCTGGGTGTGCTCGGCTTCAGTTTGGGGGGCGGTGTTGCCCACGCTTTTGGCGTCTGACAAGGCTGGTGATGTCAAGTCTCTGGTAACATGGTCATCCGTTGGCGATTTCCAGAAAGACTTTCTTGGCGTTTCTGGGCCAGAAGGCGTTTGATCGCGCCAGGGAAGATGGCGTGGTTGGCCTTGATCTGGGCTGGCGAACGATTGTGCTGAAACAGGCATTTTTTGACAGTCTTGGCAGCCACAATATTGACGACGCGATCGCGTCCTATCCTGGAGCTTATCTCAGCATTACGGGATCGAAAGACTTTTCATTCGCCTATGCCGAGCATCTTGTCGGCCTGTCGAAAAGCGCCC
>CBDFGT010000030.1:0-100966 GCA_965247225.1 Rhizobiaceae bacterium
AGATGGCGGTAACAGGTGTGCGGAACGACGGGCTGACCCTGGACAGCACAGAAGAACCGGGCAGACCGCCATCCCGCGAGAAGGCAAAGATCATCCGCGATGCCGATGTCACTGTCGCCAGGCCGCACAGGAACTGAGAAATGAAGATCGCCACATAGAGGATCAGCTTCACGGTCGGGTTAACCTGCATGTCCATGGCCCAGAAAAACACATTCCAGCCCTGCTTGGCAGCGTCATCCATATTCGGGATCATCAAAACGAACGAGCACAGCATGATATAGCCGAACACGGAGGCCCAGATAACGGAGGACACCATGCCCTTTGGAACGGAGGTCGAGGCTTTCAATGTTTCTTCCGATGTATGCGCGGATGCATCATAGCCGGTGATCGTGTAGATCGGCAGCAGCAGGCCAAGGGCAAAAACCCAGCCACCCGAAACCGCAGGCCAGACATTCCCGCCCGCTTCACCCGAATAGTTGGTGAACGTGAAAAGCCGGGCAAAATCAAGGCTTGGAGCCGAAACCAGGCACACGATGGTCAGCCCGATAGCCGCAGCCAGAATGAGATAGCCCGACATGTCTGTCAGCTTGGCCGTCAGGCCGATCCCCATATGGTTGATCAGCGCCATCAGCGCGGTGATAACGGCAACGAACAGAACGCGCACCAGAAGCGTGTCTTCCATGCCGAAATAGGCCCCGAACGCCCCGAAGAAAAAGTAATAGGTGCCGACATTGATGGCCCCCAGAACCGTGATCAGGCCCAGCAGGTTGAGCCATGCAGACAGCCAGCCGGTAAAGCGGTTTCCAAGGATCGAGCCCCAGTGATAAAGGCCGCCGGCCGTTGGATAGGCTGAGGAAATCTGCGCCAGTGCCAGAGCAAAGAAGCCGGACATCACGCAGCCAAGTGGCCAGCCGAGACCGATAGCAATACCGCCGGCACCAGACGTTGCCTGCGCAAGGGAGTTGATACCTCCCGACATGATGCAAATGATGGAAAAGGAAATGGCAAAATTGGAAAAAGAGCTCATCCGCCGCTCAAGTTCCTGTGCGTAGCCCATGGAGTGCAAGATTTGCACATCCGCTTTCTTGTCATCGTCCGAATAGCCTGACATGTTTTTCCCCTTTAAAAATAAGCCCTGCGCAGGATTGCGCAAACCTCGCTTCTGTTGCGCCCCGACAAAGCGGAGCGAATTTTGTACCAGTACGACCGCAGCCGTTCCCCGGGTCTTATTGTGACAGCCTTTCTGTGCCCTGCAGCAGCAGTCCGGACAGATAGTCGGCAATGACCCCTTGCGCGACTTCACTTTGTATCAGGTCATTTCTGACCTCGATCATAACGTTCATGAGACCGTTTTCCAGCCCGTGACGTTTCAGTGTGTGTGTTACGCCGTCCTGCGGCCCGTAGGGCGCATTGCGACGAACATCAAAATCCTTTGTATCCTCGGCAACTTGCAGCATGGCATCTGCCAGCCTGCTGTCGGCATCATGCAAAATTCCGATCTCGACCTCACGCTGCCGGCCTTTATAGACCGGCGTAAAGCTGTGCACGGTCACCAGAACGGTTTCCTGCCCGCGCACGCGCCGCCGTGCAATCAGGTCACCCAGTGCTTGCGCAAACGGCAGGTACAGCGCCTCTGTTCTGATCCGGCGGTCTCTCGCATCCAGATCGGCATTGCCGGGTATGCTGTAAATTTCGCTGGTTGACGGCATGGCGTCCGGCGCGTCAGGTGGCCGGTTGCAATCATAGACCAGTCGCGAAAAACGCTGGAAAATCAGCGCCGAATTCAGGCTCTTCGCCATAAGACGCGAAATTTCAAGCGCTCCGGGATCCCAGGCAATATGGCTGACCAGGGCCTCATCGCTCAGACCCAATGTCCCGAGCGCCTCCGGAAGAGTACGGCTGGCATGTTCGCAAACGAACAGGAACGGACCGTTACCAGTTTCGTTTTCAACACAAAAAGGCAATCCTTCCTGCAATGTCAAAAGCCCGGGCTTGTTCAACATCGCAATCTCGCCCTCCCGGAAGTTAACAAAAAACTAATCTTGAAGAGAATTGTTCAGGATTGTTTTTCTGTCAAACTATTTTTGTAAATTTTTGTACAAGATATCGATTGACTCCGATTGTGACACCTCCCTTAATTGTGCCAGGATCTGCAAAGGCCCAAGGGGACAGACAAGCGTGGGATCAAAAACCGTATCGGATATCATCAGCGCCCATTTTGACGCCCTGACACGCGCTGAAAAGCAGCTTGCCACCTCGCTGATGGACAACTATCCGGTTTCGGGGCTCGGCTCCATCACCACGGTTGCCGAAAATGCCGGTGTTTCCACCCCCACTGTGGTACGCATGGTGCAAAAACTCGGCTTCAGGGGTTACGCCGATTTCCAGTCCTGCCTGCATCACGAGGTGGAAGAAACCATCTCGAACCCGATCACCAAGCACGACCGCTGGGCCGCCAATGCACCGGGAACCCATATTCTGAACCGTTTTGCCGATGCGATCATCGCGAACATGCGCAACACGCTGACCGATGTCACCATCGAGGATTTTGATGCAGTCACAGCGCTTCTGTCTGACCGGAGGCATTCCCTGTTTCTGGCAGGCGGCCGCATAACCCATGTGCTTGCAGATTACTTTTTCACACACCTGCAGGTGATACGTCCCGGCGTGACACTGATTTCGCCCAATCCGGGCACCTGGCCGCATTTTGTCCTGAACATGACCGGCGGCGACTGTCTGATCCTGTTTGATATCCGCCGCTATGAGCAGGACATGGCAACCATGGCCGAAATAGCCAAAGCCCGCGGAGTGACCATTATCCTGTTTACCGACCAGTGGGGATCACCGGTTACCAGATATGCCGAACATGTTTTCCGCATCCATATCGAGGCACCATCCGCCTGGGACAGCTCGGTCGTCACGCTTTTTGTGGTGGAAGCCCTGATCGAAGGCATCCAGAGCCGCAACTGGGACCAGACGCGCGACCGCATGAACACGCTTGAAAACCTGTTCAACGCCACACGCCTTTTCAGAAAAACACCTGCCAGGGACCGGTAGTGGCCGTTCCGCAAGCACAAGGGAGGAAAAAACATCACCCGGAACATTCTGTTTGTAATGGCTGAAAAAACTGTCACAATTCGTTTCGACGACTGTCACAATAAGTTCATGTGAAATCACTAATGCAGCGTCAGAGACATTCGAGTTCTCATGGGAGATTACAATGATGACACATTTTACCCGCCTTCTCTCGCTTTCCACAGCCATCATGGTTGCCACCACATCCATCGCCTCTGCCGATGCCATGGAAGATCTGGTCAAGGCTGCCGAAGCTGAAGGCACACTGACAACCATCGCCCTGCCGCATGACTGGTGCGCCTATGGTGCCGTGATCGACGGTTTCAAGAAGAAATACCCGAAGATCACTGTCAACGAACTGAACCCGAATGCCGGTTCCGGCGATGAAATTGAAGCCATCAAGGCCAACAAGGACAACAAGGGTCCGCAGGCTCCGGACGTGATCGACGTCGGCCTGTCTTTCGGCCCTGCGGCCAAGGCGGAAGGCCTGATCCAGCCCTACAAGGTTTCCACATGGGATTCTATCCCGGATTCAGCCAAGGACGCGGACGGCTACTGGTATGGCGACTATTACGGCGTTCTGGCTTTTGGCGTGAACAAGGATGTTGCTACAGAATCACCAAAGAGCTTTGCTGATCTGAAAGATGCAAAATTTGCCAATTCCTTTGCCATTCCTGGCGACCCGCGTACTGGAAACTCGTCAATGATGTCGGTCTATGCCGGTGGTATTGCCACGGGTGCCAAGGGTGGCGCAGATGCTGCCAAGGCCGGTATTGCGTTCTACAAGGGCCTGAAAGAAAGCGGCAACCTCGTGGCCGTTAATGGCTCTGCCCAGAACATGGCCCAGGGCACAACACCTGTGCTGATCGACTGGGATTACAATGTCCTGGCCATGCGCGACAAGCTGGCAGGCAACCCTCCAATGGACGTTGTTGTTCCTTCCGATGCTGTTATTGCCGGCGTTTATGTTCAGGCGATCTCCGCTTATGCACCGCATCCAAATGCCGCAAAGCTGTGGATGGAATACCTCTATTCCGACGAAGGTCAGCTCGGCTGGCTTTCAGGCTATTGCCACCCGATCCGCTTCAACGATCTGGCAGCCCGCAATGTTATTCCAAAGGAACTGCTCGACAAGCTGCCGCCAGCTGAAGGCTATGCCAAGGCCATCTTCCCGACCCTGGACGAACAGGCTGCCGCAAAGGCCGTGGTGGCTTCTGACTGGGCCAACGAGATGGGTGCCCAGTAAGCGACCTGATCAACCCGTATAAAATTGCGGATGCCGGCACAGTGCCGTCATCCGCTTTTCGTTGAGAGATACAAGGGATTGATTCATGACGATGGCCGATGCTGCACCAAAACAGAATGCGCCTGTAAAAAGCGGCGGCCTGTTTGCAAAGATAAACTGGAACTGGCTTGGCGTTATGCCGTTTTTCCTGTTTTGCTTTCTGTTTCTTGTCGGCCCCATGCTCTACCTCGTGACAGGTGCCTTCCAGAATGCTGATAGTGCCTTCACATTAGACAATGTCATCGCGCTTGGCACACCCAATATTGTTGCCAGTTTCTCCCTGTCGATACGGCTCAGCCTGTTGTCTGCCTTTATGGGCGCTTTTGCCGGACTGCTGCTGGGTTACGCCGTCGTTCTGGGCGGCCTGCCACCATGGGTGCGCAATGCCTTCATGACCTTTTCCGGCGTCGCATCCAATTTTGCCGGTGTTCCGCTGGCATTTGCCTTCATTGCCACACTGGGACGCCTGGGGCTTGTGACTGTTCTGCTCAAGTCCCTGTTTGGGATCAACCTCTATGGCACCGGTTTCAACCTGTTTTCCTTCTCCGGCCTTGCCGTCACCTATCTCTATTTCCAGTTGCCGCTGATGCTTCTCATCATCACGCCCGCCCTTGACGGCCTGAAGGCCGAATGGCGCGAGGCCGCAGAAGTTCTGGGGGCAACCCGCCGCCAATATTGGATGATGGTTGCCCTGCCCGTGCTGTCACCCTCCATTCTCGGCTGTTTCCTGCTCCTCTTTGCCAATGCTTTTGGAACACTCGCCACGGTCTATGCGCTGACCGGCTCCAGCTTCGATGTGGTGCCAATCGTCCTGTTCCAGCAGATCCGCGGCAATGTGCTGTACAACCCCAATCTCGGCTATGCGCTGGCAATGGGCATGGTCGCTATCATGGCAGTTTCCAATACGCTTTATCTGATCCTGCGTGCACGGGCTGAACGGTGGCAGAAATGAAAAAATCATTCCCTTTCCTCTCGGCGATGATCGCGCTTGTATCGGCATCCTACTTTCTGATCCCGCTCTATGCGACATTCCAGTTCTCGTTGCAGATGACGCGGGGACAGATCGGCTTTGCCGCATATGAATCTGTTTTCAGCAATGATCAGTTCATTTCCACCATTACCTATTCGGCCATTGCCTCGCTGGTTGCCATCGTCGTAGGTGCTGTCATTGTTGTCCCTACTGCCTACTGGGTGCGGCTGAAATTACCGGCACTGCGTCCGTTTGTGGAATTTATCACGCTTTTGCCGTTGATCATTCCGCCCGTAGTGCTCGTCTTCGGTTACATCCGCCTGTTCGGAACCAATTCCTGGCTACCGCTGACCGCCAGTGACGCGGGCACCAACGCCTTGCTTGTCATTGGCTATGTGGTCCTGTCCCTCCCCTACATGTTCCGTTCGGTCGACAACGGCATGGCCGTCATCGACATTGCCACGCTGACCGAAGCTGCCGAAAGCCTCGGAGCATCGCGGTTGCGCACCATCACGGCCATCATTTTCCCGAATGTCCGCTCCGCCATCGTCTCCGGTGCCTTCCTGACATTCTCGATTTCACTGGGCGAGTTCGTGCTGGCAAGTCTGCTGAACCGGCCTGCCTTCGGCCCCTATCTCGTACAGCTCGGTCAGGACCGGGCCTATGAACCCGCAGCCCTTGCGGTCATGTCCTTTGCATTCACCTGGGGATGCATGGTCCTGATGCAGATGTTTGCCAACAGAAAACCGGGGCAGAGATGGTTGCCAAGGCTTCCCTACCCGACTCCGAGGAGCAATAAAGCATGAGCTATCTGTCAATCACCGGCGTTACAAAAAGCTTCGGGACAAACACGGTCGTCAAGGGATTTGATCTCGCCGTGGAAAAGGGCGAGTTCATCTCCTTCCTCGGGCCTTCGGGCTGCGGAAAAACCACTGTCTTGCGTATGATTGCAGGCTTTGAACAGCCGAGTTCCGGTTCCATCACCGTCAATGGTGAAGATATGACCCGGCTGACGCCCAACAAGCGTCGCATCGGCATGGTGTTCCAGGCCTATGCCCTGTTTCCGAACATGAATGTGGCCGGAAATGTCGCCTTCGGCCTGAAGATCGCCGGCATGTCAAAAGCCGATATTGACACCCGCGTCAGGGAAATGCTGAAACTGATCAGTCTTGACCACCTGGCTGACCGCTTCCCCTATCAGCTTTCCGGCGGCCAGCAGCAGCGTGTGGCCCTGGCCCGTGCGCTTGCACCCAAGCCGCAGGTTCTGCTCCTGGATGAGCCGCTCTCGGCGCTCGACGCCAAGATCCGGGTATCGCTGCGCGAGGAAATCCGCGAAATTCAGAAAAAGCTGGGTATTACCACGGTTTTCGTCACCCACGACCAGGAAGAGGCTCTTTCCATTTCTGACCGGATCGTGGTCATGAATGCAGGCCGCGCCGACCAGATCGGTACGCCTTTTGATATTTACAACAAGCCTGCCACACGGTTCGTGGCATCCTTCGTTGGAACGCTGAACATGATCGACGCAATCGTCATGGACGCTGCGGCAAACCGGGTGCTTGTAGCCGATCAATCGATTACGCTTCCGGTTCCGCTTGGACCTGTCAAGGCCGGAGAGAGGGTTTCGCTGGCCATGCGGCCCGAAGCCGGATCGATTGCCGCCAACGCCAGTGGCGACACCGTGATCCAGGGCAAGGTGGTCAGCGCCAGTTTCCTCGGCTCGGTCATCCGCACAAGGCTTGCCATCGGCAATTCGCAGATCTCGTTTGACATGTTCAACAATCCCGGCGTCAAGCCGCCGTCAGATGGCGACATGGTCAACCTGCGCTTTGCAGCTTCCGATCTGATGGTCATAAGGGACTGAAGCAAGGACATCGCGTTCTCGATACCAGCCTGTACCCGGAAGAACAGGCGGAAAAGCCCTTCCCGCCTGTTCCTGTCTGCATCCTACAGCAACGTGCCGTGCAGGATCATGATTGCCACGGAAAAATAGATGACCAGCCCGGACACATCCACCAATGTGGCCACCAGCGGGGCGCTGGCGCTGGCCGGATCAAAACCCAGCCGCTGCAGGATGAACGGCAGCATGGCACCCGTTGCAGAACCGAAGGCAACAATACCCGTCAGCGCAACGCCCACCGTCAGTCCAATCAGCTGCCAGTGTGGTCCATAATCATAAAATCCCAGCCCCTGCCAGATCCCGATGCGGACAAAACCAATCGCGCCCAGCATGGCCCCCATGGCCAGACCCGCAGGAATCTCGCGCATCAGAACCCGCCACCAGTCGCCAAGGCGCACATCCTGCAATGCCAGACCACGGATAATCAGGGATGTCGCCTGCGAACCGGAATTGCCGCCGGAGCTCATGATCAAAGGAATGAACAGGGTCAGCACAATCGCCTTTTCCAGATCCACCTCAAAACCCTGCATGGCCGTTGCTGTCAGCATTTCGCCCAGAAACAGCGCCGCCAGCCAGCCGCCGCGCTTGCGGATCATCGTGCCGAAACCCACAGCAAGATAGGGCTCTGCCAGGGCTTCCAGACCACCCATTTTATGCGCATCTTCCGTGCCTTCCGCAATCATGGTGTCAATCACATCATCAACGGTGACAATGCCGATAACACTGCCATCACGCTCGACAACCGGCATAGACAACAGATCATGCTTGCGGATCAGCCGGGCCACCTCTTCATGGGTCATCAGCGGATCAGCGGTCACCGGTGCCGATTTGGGAGCAATCGCCAGTATAGGCACATCGGCGGCGCCGGTAATCAGCCTGCGCAGGGTGACAACATTCACCAGCTTCTGGGTTGCGGCATCCAGAACATAGATGGCATAAACGGTCTCGCGGGTCCGTTCCACATTGCGCACATAGTCCAGCGTCTGGCCAACCGACCAGCTGGAAGGCACACTGACAAATTCCGTCGTCATGATGCTGCCTGCCGTTTTGGGCGGATAGGCCATCAGCCGGGCAACTGCAAGGCCGGTCTCATTGTCAACAAGCGCCAGCATTTTTACCCGGAACGCAATCTCCGCGCTGTCGAGAATATCGGCAATACGGTCATGGGAAACGCCATTGAGCAATTGGGCGGCCTTGCCCTGCTCCATGCATTGCAGGATGCGGGCAGGTTCCAGAAGTTCCGGCCGGTCGAGAACGGCAACAGCATTGTCGCGGGTGAGCGTCAGAAGCGCCTGTGCGCTTTTTTCATAGTCATCGATCCGGTTGATCAGATCAACGATTTCAGCAATGCTGACGCTGCGCATATCAACAACAGGGGCGCTTTTCAGCCCCAGTCTGGACAGAATATTCAAGTTCATGGGTTCGCCTTTCCGCCGCTGAAAGCGTATCGGGCTGAACCTGTCACCGGATCAAACCACGATAGCCGCCAACGGCCTGTGCAATCGACTGCTGTCGCTTGGCATGCTGGATAACTCCGGTTAAAAGAAGTGCGGCATCGAGAAGAGATGAGGCCATCGCTCCCTATTCCCGGCGTGTGTTGGCGTCAAGTTACAAAAGTGTAATCCGCCCGCTTTCCCGCGCGTCACGTTCAGATGAACACATTGCAATGATTACAAAGAAATGCCGGATACAAGCCTGCGCGTCTCGCTGGGGCTTTCGCCAAATTGCGCCCTGTAGGATCGTGCAAAGGCAGAGGCCGAATTGAAGCCTGTTGCAGAGGCAATATCGGTGAAACTTTTCGATGTTTCGATCACCTGCCTGCGGGCTGCATTCAGCCGCAGCGCCAGATAATGCACATGTGGCCGCACACCGAAATCCGCTGAAAACAGGCTTTGCAAATGGCGGGGGCTGATACCTGCCCTCTGCGCCAGCCGCGCGACCGGCACCGGGTCAGACACGGTTTCCTCCATCTGCCGCACCACGCAGCGCACACGCGGATCAAGCCTCAAAAGCGCATGGACACTGGGCCGGTCATCCGGCTGCGCATTGTCGGCCCCTGTCTCATAGATAAACAGCCGTGACACTTCCAGCGCCAGCGAATAGCCGTGGCGGCGGCGGATGATGTCCAGCATCAGATCCAGCGTCGGCAGCGAACCGCCGGTGGTAATACGTTTGCCGTCAATCACAAACCGCTCGCTGGCCAGTGCAATATCGGGGAACCGGGCGGCAAACTCCTCCCGGTCCTCCCAGTGCATGGTCACCCGTGCCGCATGCAACAGACCGGCCTCGGCCAGAACCCAGGTGCCGGATTCCACACCCACCAGATGCGACCGCTCACGGGCCGCCCGCGACAGCGCCGTTTTCAGGGCCTGGGTCACACTTTTCTGCCACTGATAGCTGGCGACGACAAACAGCGGACGGGTGGATCGCCCGTCGGCCAGACTGCCATGGACCGGCAGCGGAATACGGCTGGCAGTCATCACCACCCCGCCGTCCGGCGAAAGGATCCGCCAGGAAAACAGGGTGCGGCCCAGAATGCGGTTGGCAACCCGCAAGGGCTCGATAACGGAGGAAAACAGCATCAATGTTGTGTCCGGCAAAACCAGAATGTCAATGTCAAGTCTGTCCAGACCGGGCGAAAGCATGCTTTTTTCCTGACGTAATTGCCGTTTATGTATGGTTTATTGCCATTTATGTAAAGCATGAACCGGAACTTTCATGCCTGATATCTGCACAAATCAGGAGGAACCTCATGCCGCTGGCCATGAACCGCGATGTTTTCATCACTTGCGCCGTTACCGGAGCCGGAGACACGGCGGGCAAGTCTTCCCACGTTCCCGTCACACCAAAACAGATTGCCGAAAGTGCCATTGATGCCGCCAAGGCCGGTGCCGCCATTGTGCACTGCCATGTGCGAGATCCCGATACAGGTGCCGCTTCCCGCCGCAACGACCTTTACCGCGAAGTCACCGACCGTATCCGCTCTGCCGATATCGATGTTGTGCTCAACCTGACAGCAGGCATGGGCGGTGACCTGATTTTCGGGCCGGTGGAAAGCCCTCTGCCGCTGAATCCGAAAGGCACGGACATGGCCGGTGCCACCGAGCGCGTGTCGCATGTGGCCGAGTGCCTGCCGGAAATCTGCACGCTCGATTGCGGCACCATGAATTTCTCGCTGGGTGACTATGTCATGACCAACACCCCCTCGATGCTGCGCGAAATGGCCCGGCAGATGACGGCACTCGGCGTGCGCCCGGAAATCGAGGCTTTTGACACCGGCCATCTGTGGTTTGCCAAGCAATTGGCCGAGGAAGGCCTGATTGAAGACCCGGTGCTGATCCAGCTGTGCATGGGCATTCCCTGGGGTGCGCCGGACGACCTCAACACTTTCATGGCCATGGTCAACAATGTGCCTTCACACTGGACCTTCTCGGCCTTTTCCATTGGTCGCAATGCCATGGCCTTTCCGGCAGCAGCGGTGCTGGCCGGCGGCAATGTGCGCGTCGGCCTTGAGGATAATCTCTATCTCGGCAAGGGCAAGCTCGCCACCAATGCACAGCTTGTGGAAAAGGCCGTGCAGGTGGTGGAAGGCATGGGTGCCCGCATTATCGGGCCTGCCGAAGTGCGCGAAAAACTGAAACTGACGAAGCGGTAATAATAAAACCCACCCCCAACCCTCCCCGCCCTGAGCTTGTCGAAGGGGGGGGAGGCTTAACCCGGAATTGACCTCCACCTCTTTGGTATGGCCATTGCAAACTACCGATGGTGCAGCACAGACAGAGGAACCCCCTCCCCTTGTGGGGAGGGGTCTTTTGAAAGAATTGAGAACACCATGACCACAAGAATTCAAAAGGCAGCCTGTATCGGCGGTGGCGTCATTGGCGGGGCCTGGGCCGCGCGTTTCGTGCTGGCTGGCATCGATACGAAAATCTTCGATCCGCATCCGGAAGCCGAACGCATTCTCGGCGAAGTCATGGCGAACGCCATCCGCGCCTATGACATGCTGACCATGGCCCCCTTGCCCGATAAAGGCACGCTCACCTTCTGCAAGAGCATTGAGGAAGCGGTGGAAGGCGCTGACTGGATTCAGGAATCCGTGCCCGAGCGCGTGGACCTCAAGCGCGATGTCATCACACGGATTGATGCGTGCGCGGACCCGAAAGCCCTGATCGGTTCGTCCACCTCCGGTATCATGCCGACGCAATTGCAGCGCGACATGCACCATCCGGAGCGCATGTTTGTCGCCCATCCCTATAATCCCGTCTATCTTCTGCCTCTGGCAGAGCTGGTCGGCGGAGAGAAAACCGCAAGGGAAACCCTGGAACTGGCAAAAGCCCGTCTCGCCCCTATCGGCATGAAGGGCGTGATCATCCGGAAGGAGATCGAGGCCTTTGTCGGCGACCGCCTGCTGGAAGCCGTCTGGCGCGAGGGCCTGTGGCTGATCAAGGACGATATCTGCGACACAGAAACACTGGATGATGTCATCCGCTATTCCTTCGGCATGCGCTGGGCGCAGATGGGCATGTTTGAAACCTACCGCATTGCAGGCGGCGAAGCGGGCATGCGCCATTTCATCAATCAGTTCGGCCCCTGCCTGTCCTGGCCCTGGACCAGGCTTACGGATGTCGTTGATCTGACGGATGAGCTGGTTGACAAGATCGCCGCCCAGTCCGATGCCCAGTCCGGTGCCTATGGCATCCGCGAGCTGGAACGCATCCGCGACGAAAATCTGGTCGGTATCCTGCAGACCCTCAAGGGCTCGAATGGCGGCAAGGGCTGGGGTGCCGGAAAGCTTCTGGCCGATTTCGAGCAGCATCTCTGGTCAACGGCACCCAAGCCAAAGATCGCTGATCCGGCAGCCGGTCCGGTGCGCATGTTCGAGGCCAGGGTTCTGCCGGCCTGGGTCGATTACAACGGCCACATGACAGAATATCGCTACATGCAGTGCTTTGCCGACAGCGTGGACGCGCTGTTGCGCGCGATCGGTGTGGATATGGACTATGTCGCCGCCGGTCATTCCTATTACACGGTCGAAAGCCATGTCCGCCATCTGGATGAGGGCAAGCTGGGCGAAGCCCTCTATGTGACCACGCAGATCCTGCCGACAGACAACAGGCGCCTGCACACATTCCAGTGGCTGCACCGCGCCTCGGACGGTGCGGTTCTGGCCACCGGCGAACATATGCTGCTGCATGTCGCCTCTACCAATAACAAGGTTGTCCCTGCCGGTGCCGGTGTCTGGGCCAGGCTGAAAACCCTGATGGACGCCCATGCGCAATGGCCTGTGCCGGATGGTGCGGGAAGAAGCGTCGGGCAGAAAAAGACCGTATGAGAAGCGCAAGGCCCTGTAACGCATTGCTATTGGAGAGAGACCCATGAATTTCGGCCTCACGCAGGAACAGGAGATGATTGTCGCCACGGTGCGCGGCTTTGTGGAAACCGAAATCTGTCCGCATGAAAACGCGGTGGAGCGCACTGGCCATGTCCCGAAAGAACTGGGACAGGAGATTGCGGCCAAGGTGAAAGATCTGGGTTTCTATGCCTGCAACCTGCCGGAAGAGGTGGGCGGCGGCGGGCTGGACCACACCACGTTCACCCTTGTGGAGCGCGAACTGGGCCGCGGCTCCATGGGTCTGACGGTGTTTTTCGGTCGCCCCTCCGGTATTTTGATGGCCTGCAATGCCGAACAGCGCGAACGCTATCTGATCCCGGCTGCCAGAGGTGACCGCTTTGATGCCTTGGCCATGACCGAGCCGGACGCAGGCTCGGATGTGCGCGGCATGAAATGTTTTGCAAGGCCGGACGGCGGCGACTGGATCGTCAACGGCACCAAGCATTTCATCAGCCATGCCAATATTGCCGATTTTGTGATTGTTTTCGTGGCCACCGGCGAGGAAGACACCCCCGCGCGGGCCGAAGAAAAAGATCACGTGTTTTCTGGTTGACCGCGGCACGCCCGGCTTTGAAATTCTCGATGGCTACCATTCGGTTTCCCATCACGGCTACAAGAATTGCATCCTGCAATTTACCGATTGCCGCCTGCCCTCCTCGCAGATCCTGGGCGAAGTGCATCGCGGTTTCGACATCGCCAATGACTGGCTTTATGCCACCCGCATTACGGTAGCGGCAACCTGTGTCGGCAGGGCGCGCCGGGTCTTTGATCTGGCCCTGCCCTATGCCGCGCAACGCAGGCAGTTCGGCAGGCCGATCGGAGCCAACCAGGGCGTTTCCTTCAAGCTTGCCGACATGATCACCGAAATTGATGCTGCCGACTGGCTGACCCTGGCAGCGGCCTGGCGGCTGGACCAGGGCCTGCCTGCAAACCGCGAGATTGCCTCGGCCAAACTCTACGCCTCGGAAATGCTTTCGCGGGTGACTGATGAGGCCATCCAGATCTATGGCGGCATGGGCCTGATGGACGATCTGCCGCTGGCGCGTTTCTGGCGTGATGCCCGCGTGGAACGCATCTGGGACGGCACATCGGAAATCCAGCGCCATATTATCAGCCGTGATCTCTTGCGACCTTTCGGAGCGTGAAGATGATTGAGTTCAAAACCCCTCCCCAACCCCTCCCCACAAGGGGGAGGGTTTGGGAGGGGACTTTTTAACGTGAGGTTTGTATGAAAACCCTGTCCCCCAACGCCCTGTCCCGCCTGTTCCGCCCCAAATCCATTGCCGTCTTCGGCGGCAGGGAGGCCGCCCGTGTGGTGGAGCAATGCCGCAAGCTCGGTTTTGAAGGTGCCATCTGGCCGGTCCATCCGGGCAAAGAGGAAGTTCACGGGCTGAAATGCTATGCCACACCGGAGGATCTGCCGGGCGTGCCGGATGCCTGTTTCGTGGGTGTCAACCGGGCATTGACCATCGATCTGGTCCGGCGACTGTCGGCCATGGGAGCCGGTGGAGCGGTATGCTATGCATCCGGCTTTCCTCGAAGCCATCAGCGAACTGCCCGATGGCGGCGTACTGCAGGAACAGCTGGTCGAAGCGGCTGGCGACATGCCGGTCATCGGCCCCAACTGCTACGGCCTTGTCAATGCACTGGACGGCGCACTCCTCTGGCCCGATCAGCATGGTTGTGTGCGGGTCGAAAACGGTGTCGCCATCATCACCCAGTCGTCCAATATTGCCATCAACCTGTCCATGCAGGCAAGGGGCCTGCCCGTGGCCTATCTGCTGACAGCGGGCAACCAGGCGCAAACCGGCCTCACGGATCTGGCCGCCGCGGCCCTTGATGATCCCCGTGTCACTGCGGTCGGCCTGCATGTGGAAGGCTTCAACGCCCTCTCCGGCCTTGAAATGCTGGCACGGCGATCCCGCGAACTGGGCAAGCCGGTGATCATGCTCAAGGTCGGAAAATCGGAGGCCGCCCGGTTGGCAACGGTTTCCCACACCGCATCACTGGCAGGCAATGATGCCGTTTCCGCTGCCATCCTGAAACGGCTTGGCATAGGCCGTGTCCACTCGCTCGCCCAGCTGGTCGAAACCCTGAAACTGCTGCATGTGCACGGGCCGTTGCAGGGCCGGGCCATTGCCTCCATGTCCTGTTCAGGCGGAGAAGCCTCGATGATGGCGGACGCCGGTGTCGGACGCAATGTCACCTTCCGTGCGCTTGAGGACAGCCAGAAACCGCCGCTTCGTGCCGCCCTTGGCGAAATGGTCACCCTTGCCAATCCGCTGGATTACCACACCTTTGTCTGGGGCAATGCCGGGCGCACGACAGCCGCCTTTTCCGCCATGATGGCCGGTCGCTTCGACCTGACCATGCTGGTACTGGACTTTCCGCGACCGGACCGCTGCAATGGCGAGGACTGGGAACTGACCGTGCGGGCCATGGTTGACGCATCCCGCGCCCAAAATGCCAAAGCCGCCATTCTGGCCTCGCTTCCGGAAAACATGCCGGAAAGCATGGCACAGTGGATCATGGCCGAGGGTCTGGCACCGCTCTGCGGCCTTGAGGATGCCCTTGCCGCCTGCGAGATTGCCGCCGCTATTGGCGAGGCTTGGGCACGCCCCCTGCCCGAACCCCTGCTCGCCAACAGGCCCGCAGCAAAAGATACGGCAGTCTGGTCCGAATATGAGGCCAAACTCTGGCTCAAAAACCACCATATCCCCGTGCCGCAGGGTATGCGGGCTTCCACTGGGGCCGAAGCCGTAAAGGCTGCCGGAGCCCTTGGTTTTCCGGTGGTTGTCAAAGGGCTTGGCATTGCCCATAAAAGCGAAATGGGCGCGGTCGCGCTCCATCTGAACTCTGCTTCAGATGTGCTTGAGGCGATTCAGAAAATGTCCGCCGTCGCCTCTGATTTCCTGGTTGAAAAAATGGTTGAAAAGCCGGTTGCCGAGCTGATTGTCGGCGCTTTCCGCGATCCGGTAGCTGGCCTTGTCATGACCATCGGTGCTGGCGGCATATGGGTGGAGTTGATGGAGGATTGCGTCCTTCTCACCCTGCCAACCGACAAGGACACTGTGGAAACAGCGCTTTGCGGCCTGAAAGTGAATCACCTGCTGAACGGTTTCAGAAACAGCGCGAAGGGCGACCGGCAGGCGCTGGTCGAGTGCATCCTGAACATTGCGGCGTGTATCGGCACCGCTCATGAAACACTGGAGGAACTGGATATCAACCCGCTGATGGTTCTGCCGCAAGGAAAAGGTGTTGTGGCCGCCGATGCGCTGGTAAGCTGGAGGACGTGAACCCCTCCCAAACCCTCCCAACAAGGGGTAGGGCTTAGCCCGGCCGCTTGTTTATGAACGCATCATTCAGATACGAGCGGAGGGCATTGGATATCTGCACGAGAGATTACCACAAGCGAGGTCGCCCCCTCCCCCTTGTGGGGTGGAGAAGCGAAACCATAATCGATCCAGCGAATCGATTATCGCTTCGACGCTTTGGGGAGGGGTTTTGTAAAGGAACGCGAACACCATGACCGATACACCGATCAGGACGCGCCGCGAGGGTGCTATCCTTGAAGTCACCATTGACCGGCCAAAGGCCAATGCCATTGATTTGAAAACCTCGCGGATCATGGGCCGGATTTTTGCGGATTTCCGTGATGATCCGACCTTGCTGGTCGCCATCATCACCGGCGCAGGCCCAAAATTCTTCTGCCCCGGCTGGGATCTGAAGGCGGCTGCCGCCGGTGATGCGGTGGACGGGGATTATGGTGTGGGCGGCTTTGGCGGCCTGCAGGAATTGCGGGATCTCAACAAGCCGGTCATTGCCGCCATCAATGGCATCTGCTGCGGCGGCGGCTTTGAAATCGCGCTGTCGGCAGACCTGATTCTGGCCGCCGAACATGCCACATTTGCCCTGCCGGAAATCCGCTCCGGCACGGTGGCCGATGCCGCCTCCATCAAGCTGCCCAAGCGCATTCCCTATCATATCGCCATGGACATGTTGCTGACGGGACGCTGGCTCGATGTGCAGGAAGGCCATCGCTGGGGTTTTGTCAACGAGATCCTGCCCGCAGATAAATTAACGGATCGCGCATGGGAACTGGCACGGCTTCTGGCCTCTGGCCCGCCACTGGTGATGGCCGCCATCAAGGAAGTGGTGCGTGAGGCCGAAGGAGCCAAATTTCAGGACACGATGAACAAGATCACCAAACGCCAGCTCAAGACGGTGGACATTCTTTATTCCAGCGAGGACCAGCTGGAGGGCGCACGCGCCTTTGCCGAAAAGCGCGATCCGGTGTGGAAAGGGAAGTGACACAATCCGGAGGCGAAGGCAAAAGAACATGAGGAAAAGTCGCATATGAAAGATCATGTCGCGATTGTTTCATGCTCTATGGAATATGATGACCTGTAACAATGTTTATGTTTGTTTTTCTGAAAAAAATACTGGAAACATGATGCCGCGCCCGCTTTTTACCGAAATTGAAAATCAGTGGATCCGTCTGAAAGACGGCACAAGGCTGGCAGCGCGCATATGGCTTCCACTGGATGCCGGGGACAATCCGGCCCCTGCCGTATTCGAGTTTCTGCCCTATCGCAAACGCGACGGGACCAGCCCGCGCGACGAATCGACCTATCCGGTGTTTGCGCAGGCAGGCATTGCTGGTGTGCGTGTCGACATACGCGGCTCGGGTGAATCCGACGGCGTTATCGATGGAGAATATACGGAACTGGAACTGGCAAACGCCTGTGAGCTGATTGAATGGATTGCCGCACAGCCCTGGTGCAATGGCAATGTGGGAATGATGGGCATTTCCTGGGGTGGCTTCAACAGCCTGCAGACGGCAGCCCTGCGTCCGCCCGCGCTGAAAGCGGTGATCTCGATTGCCTCGACTGTTGACCGCTACAATGATGATATCCATTACAAGAACGGCACACATCTGTCTGCACAGCTCTCCTGGGCGTCCACCATGCTGGCCTATCAATCGCGTTCGCCCGATCCGGCACTGGTGGGCGATTTCTGGAAAAAAATGTGGCTGGAGCGGCTCGGCAACGAACCGTTTTTCATGGAGGAATGGCTTCAGCACCAGACCCGGGATGCCTTCTGGAAACAGGGTTCTGTCGGCGACAATTTCGATGATATCCAGATACCTGTCATGGTTATGGCAGGCTGGGCCGACGGCTACCGCAACACGCCCATCAAGCTTCTGGAGGGGATGGGACCAAAAGCCAAGGCCCTGATCGGACCATGGGTCCACAAATACCCGCATTTTGCCTGGCCAAAGCCACGGGCGGATTTTCTGGGCGAGGCGATAGCGTTCTGGAACCTGTGGCTGCGCAATGTTGCCAATAACAATGACAACAGGCCGCAAATGCGGGCCTATATACTGCAAAGCCCGAAACCGGAGCGCCGTCGCGAGACTGACCCGGGCTACTGGATCGCCATGGATATCTGGCAGCAGCCGGAGATGGAGCTGATGCATGTTTCCAATGGCAACAGACTGGAAAAGGGTCCGCAGACCGGCAATGCCATCCGCGATTTTCAGCTGAAATCGGCGCTGGATACCGGCACAACATCCGGTGAATTCTTCACACTGAAGCCGGATGCGGAAATGGCCGGTGACCAGAGGGTGGATGATCTGGCCTCGCTTGTCTTCGACAGCGCACCTCTCTCAGAAGCGGAAGCCTATCTTGGCTTCCCGGTTCTCGAACTGGAACTGGCGAGTGACCAGCCGCTGGCCAATCTATGCGTCCGCATTGTCGATGTGCATCCCGATGGGGCCGCCACCCGCGCCACATTCGGCGTTCTCAATCTGGCCCACCGCAACGGCAATGAATTTCCCGAACCGCTGGTTCCGGGCGAAAAGACCCGCATCTGCCTGCAACTGGATGCCTTTGGCTATGAATTCCGGCCGGGTCACAAGATCCGTCTTGCCCTTTCAACAGCATACTGGCCCATGATCCTGCCACCGCCGGTCAATCCGGTTCTGACGCTGGATCTGGCCAGCATCTCGCTGCGCCTGCCGAAGCTGGGGGATCACCACAAGATTGCGGTCAGGGAACCGGAAAACCCGGACCCGCTGCCCCGGTATATCGAACACAGGCCATCGGCCACGCGCCGGGCCGTCGAACGCGACCTGACAACGGGCCTCACACACTATTCTGTTTATGAGGACACCGGCCTTTTTGAACATCCGGCAACCGGACTGTCCACCGGGCAGGTCCGCGATGAAATCTGGACCATCGACCCGGAGAATCCGCTGTCCATGACAGGCGTGTCCACCTGGACCAGCGAGATGGCGCGTCCCGGCTGGAACGTCTGCACCATCACCACCTGCTGGATATCCTGCACGAAGGGCGATTGGGTGATTGCAGCGCATATAAGGGCATTTGAAGGAGAGACAGAAATCTTCTCCAAAGCCTTCAGCAAAACCGTTCCGCGCCACATGATGTAGAGCCTGTCGTCAAAAGGCAACAGTCAGGCTGCAGCTTTTGCCGCCATGCGTGCAGCCAGATTGGCAATGCGGTCACAGGCTGTTGCAATCTGTTCGTCCGGAACCGTGAGGCTGAGACGGATGAGATTTTCTGCCTGTTTGCCAAAGGACGAGCCGGGCATGACAGCCACTTTTTCCTCGCGCAGCAGCGCCCAGGCAAAGTCAAGACCGCGCATGCCGGTCTTTCGCACGTCTATCAGCGTAAACATGCCGGCCTGTGTCGGCAGCACATCCACATAGGCATTGCCTTTCAGGGCTCCGGCAATCACCTTTGCGCGGCGGCTGAAGGTCTGGCGCATGATACCGGCGGTCGGAAACGCACGGCTGAGCGCCAGCGCCGTCATATCGGAAATGAAGGGCTGCACACCAAACAGCATGGTTTCGGAAACCGGCAGCAGCCGGTTGGTAAATTCCACCGGGCCAATGGCCCAGCCGCTGCGAAAGCCGGGGGCTGCATGGGATTTGGAAATGGACGAAACAACAATGGTCCGCCCGGCCAGTTCCGGCTCGTCAAAGGGCGAGGCAAAACCGCCGTCAAACACCAGTTGCTCATAGACTTCATCGCATATGATCCACAGGTCATGCTTTTGTGCGATTGCGCCAATGGCCAGAATATCGGCGCGCGACAAAACCGCCCCTGTCGGATTGTGCGGCGTATTCAGCAGCAGCACACGGCATTCCGGTGTCATGGCCGCTTCCAGATCGGTCGCCTGCATGCAGAACCCGTTTTCGGCCCGCAGCGGCACATAGACCGGATGTGCGCCTGTTGCGGCAATCACCCCTTCATAGGTGGCATACAGCGGATCGCCGACCAGAACCCCCTGCCCGTGTTCCACCAGCCCCATCATGACGGCAAACAATGCCGTCTGTGTTCCCGGAAAAACCATCACATTTTCCATCACCACATCTGCCCGGCGCCTGGCGTATTTCTCCACGAGTGCCTTGACCACGCTCGGCTCGCCCCGTCCATTGGAATAGCGGGTTCGCCCGGCATGCAACGCGCGGGAACACTCTTCCAGAAGGGCCGGATCGGGCTGCACATCCGGCTCGCCGATGGTCAGCTGGATGATCGGTTCACCCTGCCCCCCCATCTGGCGTGCGGCCATATGCACGGCCCATTTCTCGGAACCAAGGTCAGACAGGCGGTCAGTGATGGAAGCATAGCGCATGGAAAACAGTCCGTTCAGGAGTTGGAATTCAGCGGCAGGCCGATCATGGCCTCAACCGATGTCAGGGCCACGGAGGCAATTTCAGAATCAGCAAACATATCTGGAGCCAGGCATGCCTCCAGCCACAATCCGTCTATCAGGCCATTGATGGCAATGGCCAGCCGGTGGGTTTCATGTGCACCGGCCACACGATTGTGCTTGGCAAACAAGGCGATCACCAGATCTTCAATCACCTTCCTGAAGGCAAGATACCCCTCTCGGTGAACCGCCGCAAGGGCCGGATCCACGCGGACCTGGCTGATGAACGACGCCCAGAGCGAAAGCGACCGGCTGTCGGTAACCGGGCCGCTGAGATTGGCCAGGACGAAGGCTTTCAGCCGGTCTGCCGCATCATCACCGGCACCATTCACAGCCTCGACAGCCGTGGCGGTCATGCCGGTCATGGTCTCGCGAAAGGCCGCCTGAACCATCTGCTCCTTGGATTCGAAATAGTGCCGTATCAGGCCGCCTGTCACACCGGCGCGAATGGCAATCTGCCGCACTGTTGCCCCGTGCAGGCCAAATTCCGCGATACAGTCATGCGTCGCCTCGATCAGCGCCCTGCGGCGCTCGTCCAAAGAGGCGCGATGATAGACCCGGCGTGTCATGCGGCACTCCGCAGGATCGGACGGTTGAGACAGGTTGGGCCCCCTTCGCAGGCAATGCACAGGGCATCACCCTCAAACGTCTCCACCACACAGCCCGCGGCCTCCATCACGGCACGGGTTTTGTCAAAACCTGCCACCATGATCACCTGTTTCGGCGCAACCGGCAGGACATTGAGATTAAGGCCCATGGAGGCATGAAACTCGTCTTCAGGTGCTACCAGTAACTGAATGCCACGCGATTTCAGCAATTGATAGAAAGGGGCAGGCAGCAGGGGCGCATGCACCAGCGCCAGATCCGGAGCCAGCGGGCTGATCACGGACATCAGATGCAGGCACGCCTCCTCCCCCAGCCACAGGGGCAGGTCAAAGCCCAGAACCTCTATTCCGGCGGGAGCCAGCATCTGGCGCACCTGCGCGATACCCGCTTCATTGGAACGCACGCCGCGCCCGATCACCAGTGTTTTTGCATCAAGCCAGAGACAGTCTCCCCCCTCGACCGCACCGGGGGCCTGAACCCGCCCGACAACAGGAATGCCGGCAGCCCGGTAGGCAGCCTCATGCAGGTCCGGCTCGCCGGCACGCAACGGCTTGCCCATGCGCAGGATCACGGCACCTGCATCGGTCATCAGCGACGGATCCTGGGCAAACATCGCATCGGCAAGGCCGTCTCCCCTGTCTTCCATCCAGAGGATCGTCACACCTGCCTTTTCCACAAGATCCGTGAAAGCCTGATACTGCACCAGCGCCTTTTGCGCATGGAATGCCGGCCCGTAATGCCAGAGCGCAGGATCAGCGGCAAGAAGACTGGCACCCGGCCGTCGCATCAGCACGCTTTCAAGCTTCCCCGACATGTCCTGCGAACCATAAGCTTTCATTCCCGACCCCTGATGAAATGGACTGCCCTGAAAAGCGAAGCCAAAAACATGCGACAATTCCGTATTATACGCTTGAATAATTCATGGACTAGTGCAACGATACTGTCAACAGCAGGATGCGCCAGCAGCATACCTGCAGATGCAACCAATGCTGGGGGAACAGAGTATATGAAATGTGTGCTGCCTTTGCACGTGTTGAAAGTGCATAGCTATGGACGATAGGGCTGAAGCCATCGCAGTGTCGGATTTGCACAAACGCTTTGGGCCGATCGAGGTTTTGAAAGGCGTTTCGCTTTCTGCCAGGGAAGGGGACGTGATTGCCATCATCGGCGGGTCAGGGTCCGGCAAGTCTACATTCCTGCGCTGTATCAACATGCTGGAATTGCCGACGTCCGGCTCGGTGACCGTGCACGGTGAAACGATTTGCATGAAAAATGACGGTTCTGGCGGCCAGATGCCTGCTGACAGGAGACAGGTGCAGCGCATCAGAACCCGTCTGGGCATGGTGTTCCAGAGTTTCAATCTCTGGCAGCACATGACCGTGCTGCAGAATGTCATGGAAGCTCCCGTACATGTTCTGGGCATGAAAAAGGACGAGGCCCTTGCCATTGCCGAAAACCTGCTGAAGCGTGTTGGCCTCTATGAAAAGCGCGATGCCTATCCTTCCTTCATGTCCGGCGGCCAGCAGCAGCGCGCAGCCATTGCCCGTGCGCTCGCCATCCAGCCGCTCGTCATGCTGTTTGACGAACCGACATCGGCGCTCGACCCTGAACTGGTGGGCGAAGTGCTGACGGTTATCGGCGATCTGGCCAGGGAAGGCCGCACGATGATCCTGGTAACACATGAAATGAAATTTGCCCGCGAAGTAGCCAGCCATGTTGTGTTCCTGCATGGTGGCAAAATCGAAGAGCAAGGCCCGCCCGAGGAACTGTTCGGTGCGCCAAAATCGGAACGTCTGAAAAAATTCATCAGCTCCATCCATTAAAACGTCAAAAGCAGGGGAATATTCATGAACAAGACTGTCAAAATTCTGTCGCTCGCGCTGGCACTCGGCCTTGCAGGAACCGGTGTTTCGCTGGCTGCAACCGTCAAGATGGGTGTAGCCGCCGAACCTTATCCGCCATTTTCCGAGCCTGATGCGTCCGGCAAATGGATTGGCTGGGAAATCGAATTTGTTGATGCTGTCTGCGCTGAAGCCAAGATTGAGTGTGAAATCACGCCGGTTGCCTGGGACGGTATCATTCCGGCCCTGACATCGGGCAAGATCGACGCGATCTCCTCTTCCATGTCGATCACCGAAGAGCGCCTGAAAACCATTGATTTTTCACACAAGTATTACAACACCCCCACCGGCATCATCGGCCCCAAAGACGCCACTTTTGACGCAACACCGGAAGGTCTGACCGGCAAGATCCTCGGCGTGCAGGTTTCCACCATTCACCAGGCCTATGCCACGGCCCATTTCGCCGGAAAGGTAGCAGAAATCAAGGAATACCAGACCCAGGACGAAGCCAACCAGGATCTGGCAGCCGGTCGTCTTGATGCCGTCCAGGCCGACAGTATTACACTGGAAGCCTTCCTCAAGTCCGATGCCGGCGCATGCTGCAAGATGATCGGCTATGTGGAAGACGATCCGGCAATCCTGGGAGCAGGCGTTGGCTTCGGACTGCGCAAGGGAGACGAAGAGCTGAAAGCCAAACTCAATGCTGCCATTGATGCCGTTCGCGCAAATGGAAAATATGCAGAAATTTCAAAGAAATACTTCTCCTTTGATCCGTACGGCAAATAAG
Source organism: Rhizobiaceae bacterium (assembly GCA_965247225.1). Lineage (GTDB taxonomy): Bacteria > Pseudomonadota > Alphaproteobacteria > Rhizobiales > Rhizobiaceae > CBDFGT01. The sequence goes on from CBDFGT010000030.1 coordinate 23,594, forward strand.
CCTGTCCTTTTATCCTGCCGGCAGTTTATGCTGTCGGCAGCCCTCTGCAAAAGGTTCATGGAACATGGATGTCGATCCGGGCTTGATCAACTGGAGTCTGCTGGCGCTGGATCCGCCTGGTTGGGGTGGAGTCTTGCTTGCGGGTCTTGTCAACTCCATTGAAATCGCTCTGGGCGGATATTCTCTCGGTCTGGTGCTGGGTATCGCAGGTGCCTCCGGAAAACTCTATGGCGGACCTGTTATCCGCGATCTTCTGGATGTCTATACAACGCTGGTTCGTGCCGTACCGGAACTCGTTCTCATTCTGCTCCTCTATTATGCCGGAACAGATGCCCTGAATGGCATTCTCGAATTTTTCGGAGCAGGCCCGGTCGATATTTCCGGTCTCGTGGCGGGTATTTTCGTCATTGGTGTCGTCCAGGGCGCCTATACAACCGAGGTTCTGCGGGGTGCCATCAAGGCCATCGCCCCCGGCCAGATCGAGGCGGCCAAGGCCTATGGCATGCCGCCGCTGATGATCCTGAAACGGATTACACTGCCCGCCATGCTGCCTTTCGCGCTTCCGGGCCTCTCCAATCTCTGGTTGATTGCCACCAAGGATACGGCTCTTCTGGCTGTTGTCGGCTTCAACGAGCTGACATTGGCAACGCGACAGGCTGCGGGCTCGACAAAGGCCTATCTGATGTTCTTCCTGGCGGCAGGCTTCCTCTATCTGATGATTACGCTGGTTTCCAATGTCCTGCTGGGCTTTCTCGAACGCTATTCCCGTCGCGGCATGGCAAGGTCGGTGTAGGATATGAAGCGGGTCAAGGCTGCCAACGACAATCCAAACCCGAAACTGGCTTTCCTGAGCTTTTTCAGACCACATCGCATTGTCCTGATCCTGCTGGGCCTTTTTCTGGTTGCCTATATTGCGGTCACCATGCGCTGGGACTGGCTGCCGCGCTATATTCCCAGATTGACAGCGGGCATAGGCGAAACATTGCTGATGCTGTTTTCGACGGCGGGCGTCGGCTTCCTGCTGGCTGTGCCGCTGGGCCTTGCCCAGGTCACCGGACCAAAACCGCTCAAATGGCTGGCGGGCGGCTTTTGCACGCTGATCCGCGGTACACCGCTTCTGCTCCAGCTCTGGCTGCTCTATTATGGCCTCGGCTCTCTTTTTCCGCAATTTCCCGGCATTCGGGACTCTTTCCTCTGGCCCTGGCTGCGCCAGGCCTGGCCCTATGGCTTCACGGCGCTGATGCTATCCTTTGCAGCCTATGAAGGCGAAGTCATGCGCGGTGCCTTTGCAGGCGTTCCAAAGGGTGAGCTTGAAGCTGCCCGCGCCTTCGGCATGAGCCGTTGGAAGGTTTTCCGCCGGGTATGGTTGCCGCGTGCCGTTCACCGCGCACTGCCAACCCTTCTGGGCGAAACCGTCCTGCAGCTGAAATCCACGCCGCTGGTAGCCACCGTCACCGTGGTCGATGTTTACGCCGTCATTTCCAGGGTGCGGCAGGAAACCTTCCTCACCTATGAGCCGCTGTTCCTTTTGGCATTGATCTATATGTGCCTGACAGGTATTCTCGTTCTGGCTTTCCGGTATCTGGAAAACCTTGTTCCAACACGCGGTGTCTGATAGCATGTTTCTGACCGACCAGCTGAAAAACACCATGCCTGAACTCGTGGCCATGCGGCATGATCTGCATGCCCACCCGGAGCTCGGCCTGTCGGAATTCCGCACCTCAAACCTTCTGGCAGAAGAGCTGGAAAAACTGGGCTATACAGTAACTCGCGGACTGGCCACCACCGGCCTTGTTGCAACATTGAAAAACGGGACCAGTCCACGGTCTGTCGGCATTCGCGCCGATATGGATGCCCTGCCGATCCTGGAAGAGACCGGTCTGGACTATGCCTCGAAAACACCGGGCCTGATGCATGCCTGCGGCCATGACGGACACACGACCATGCTGATGGGGGCGGCCAGAATGATTGCCGGACGCCGCAATTTTGACGGCACGGTTCACCTGATTTTCCAGCCTGCGGAGGAGAATTTCGGCGGCGGCAAGATCATGATTGAAGACGGGCTGTTTGAGAAATGCCCCTGCGATGCGGTCTTTGCCCTGCACAATGAACCCGGCCTGCCCTTCGGACAGTTCGCCTTCCGTGATGGCCCGATCATGGCGGCCTGTGACGAATGTACCATTACCGTTCATGGCCGTGGCGGCCATGGTGCCGAGCCGCAGGAAACGCTGGACCCGATCATTGCCGGTGCCAGCATCGTCATGGCACTGCAATCGATCATTTCGCGCAACCTGCATCCGATGGACCCGGCCGTCATCACGGTCGGCGCATTCCATTCCGGTTCCGCCTGCAACATCATTCCGGAGCGGGCGGAACTGGTCATCGGTATCCGTTCCTTTGATGACAAGGTGCGCGACGGGCTCGAAGCCCGCATCACGCAGATCGCCAGAAGCCAGGCCGAAAGCTATGGCATGAGCGCAACGGTGAACTATGTGCGCAGCTATGATGCAACGATCAACCACCCGGAAGAAACGGCTTTCGCCCGTGATCTGGCGGTGCGCTTTGCAGGCCGGGAAAATGTTGTGGATCTCGCCCGCCCGTATATGGGGTCCGAGGATTTTGCCTATCTCCTGAAAGAACGCCCCGGAACCTATTTCTTCCTCGGTGCGGGGGTTTCGGGCGATGAAAAGCCGCTGCACCACCCCGCCTTCAATTTCAACGATGACCTGCTGCCCATAGGTGCCGCCTTCTGGACCGAACTCGCCGAGGAATATCTGAAGGCGTGAAAGTTCAACGCCTTGGCTCTGGAGGATGAATCAAAGTCTCCGCGACAGGACTTTTGACGGCCAGGCCGATTCAAAAAGCCAAAAAGAGAGCTTAAAATATTGGTTTGGAACACAATTCGTCAAAACCGCGCCTCAATGGCATGAACAATCTGCGCACCGGCCTCATAATAGAGCTCGCGTGCGGAAAGCAACGCCTGCCTTTCCGGAACACTTGCCGCCAGGGGCAATGCGTCCAGACCCTGATTGCCGGTAATATGGTCCGCCAGCACCTTGCCAAACACGGTTCCCGGTGCAATGCCACGACCATTATAGCCGGAGAAACTGATAATCCGCTCTGCCAGCTGGTGGAATTTCGGCAGGCTGTTGCCGGTCATGCCAATTTTGCCATACCAGCCGGATTCAAAAGTCACATTCCCCAGTTGCGGAAAAAGCCTGGCCATGGAGCGTCTGGCCCAGGCTTCGTGAATGCCGGTGCCAGGCCCGCGCAACGCGCCGACACTGCCAAAGACCAGTCGCCCGGCCTGGTCCATACGGAAAGAGGTCAGCACCTCTTTCGTATCCCATGCACCCTGGCCTTCCGGCAGAATGGAACGCCGCAGATTATCGCCGAGCGGTGTTGTCGCAAAGTTGAAATAGGGCAGATGCAGGATCTCCTGCCGCAACGCCGCAAACGGATGCACGGTATAGGCATTCGTGGCCACCACCACCCAGTCGGCCAGAACATGGCCGGATGGTGTCTGCACCCGCCATGTGTCCCCCTGCTGCACAACATCATCCACAGGGCTTCCTGTATAAATCGCTGCGCCTGCAGCCATTGCCGCATGCGCCAGCCCGCGCGCATAGGAAAGCGGCTGAATGGTGCCTGCCCGCAGATCCAGAAGCGAACCGGAATAGGCTCCGGTTCCGGTTTTCTGGGCTGTCTCTGCTGCCGACAGCAGATGCACAGGAGCCCCGCGCGCCTGCCATTGCCTGGCACGATCCTCAAGCTGTTTCAGCCCACCTGCCCCGACGGCACAATGCAATGTCCCCGTCCGCATCGGTTCGCAGGCAATATTGTGTTTTGCAATCAGTTCAAACACCAGATCCGGCGCGTTGCCCAGCAGGGACAAGAGGCGCTCGCCATGCACGGGCCCCAGCGCTTGGGGCAGATCCTCCGGCATCACCCACATGCCGGCATTGACCAGCCCGACATTGCGGCCCGACCCGCCAAAGCCGACATCCGCCCCTTCCAGAACCACAACATTGCGCCCGGCCTCGCACAGATGCAGCGCGGCAGAAAGCCCGGTATAGCCCGCACCGATAACAACGACATCGGCACGAACATCCGTATCGAGAACCCGTGTCACTGGCGCGGCAATAGCGGTTTTTTCCCAAAGCCCGTGGGAGCGAGGATCATTCAGCATGGATATCTCTTTCGTGCGGCAGGTCCAAACAGGCAGGCCAGTGCCATTCTGCACCAGACCATACCGCATTTACACCCGAAAAATCAGTCCATAAGCAAATATGATTGGCGATATGGCAACAAGGTTTGATAAAGGAAACCAATCAGAAATTCAGGAAGAACGCGAATGACGGTAAAACAAGAATCCCACGACCTTCTGGCGCGGCTGGGCGTCGCCAAAATCCTGTTCCAGGGCGGCGACATGCCATCCTTCAGCCCGGTGACAGGGGAATCCATTGCAGATGTGCGCAGCACATCGGCGCAGGAAACCGTTGACATGATCAACGAAGCCCATGCGGCGTTTCTGGCCTGGCGTCTGACACCCGCCCCGCGCCGGGGCGAGCTGATCCGCCTGTTCGGGGAGGAACTGCGGGCCCACAAGGCGGATCTCGGCCGTCTCGTCTCCATTGAGGCAGGCAAAATTCCGTCCGAAGGTCTGGGTGAAGTGCAGGAAATGATCGACATTTGCGATTTTGCTGTCGGTCTGTCGCGCCAGCTCTATGGCCTGACCATTGCCACAGAACGCCCCGGCCACCGGATGATGGAAACCTGGCACCCTCTGGGTGTGGTCGGCGTCATTTCCGCCTTCAATTTCCCCGTTGCCGTCTGGTCATGGAACACGGCGCTGGCGCTGGTCTGCGGCAATGCCGTCGTCTGGAAACCATCGGAAAAGACCCCGCTGACGGCGCTCGCCTGCCAGGCCATCTTTGAGCGTGCCTGTGCCCGTTTCGGCGATGCGCCGAAGGGACTGGCAACCACCATCATTGGCGACCGCACCATTGGCGAAATCATGGTCGACAATCCCAAAGTGGCACTGGTGTCGGCAACAGGGTCCACCCGCATGGGCCGTGATGTCGGTCCGCGTCTTGCCAGACGCTTTGCCCGCGCCATCCTCGAACTGGGTGGCAACAATGCCGGCATCGTCTGCCCCTCTGCCGATCTCGACATGGCGCTGCGCGCCATCGCCTTTGGCGCCATGGGCACAGCCGGACAGCGCTGCACATCGCTGCGCCGCCTGTTCGCGCATGAAAGCATCTATGATGCCCTCGTGCCGCGCCTGAAGAAAGCCTGTCTATCGGTCTCCATCGGCAATCCGCTGGAAGGCAGGGCGCTGATCGGCCCGCTGATCGATGCGAGCGCCTATAACGCCATGCAAAAGGCGCTTGTCGAAGCCGTTGCCCATGGCGGAACGGTGACCGGTGGCGAACGCATTGCCCTTGAAGGCGAAAATGCTTTCTATGTCCGCCCGGCCCTGGTTGAAATGCCGAGGCAGGACGGCCCTGTTCTGGAGGAAACCTTCGCCCCCATTCTTTATGTCATGAAATATTCCGATCTTGATGCCGCCCTTGCCGATCATAATGCCGTGGGTGCAGGCCTGTCCTCGTCCATCTTCACGCTCGACATGCGTGAGGCCGAACGCTTCATGGCAGCAGATGGTTCGGATTGCGGCATTGCCAATGTCAATATCGGAACATCCGGTGCGGAAATCGGCGGGGCCTTTGGCGGTGAGAAGGAAACCGGCGGCGGTCGCGAATCCGGTTCGGATGCCTGGAAAGCCTATATGCGCCGCGCCACCAACACGATCAATTATTCCCGCGCCCTGCCGCTGGCCCAGGGCGTATCGTTTGATATCGGGTGAAGGCGTTATCACCCGGTTCAGCACCAAAACACTCTGCACAAAAATCAGTCACGGCGCATTTGCACCTGGCGGATTTCTTCGGGCAGCACTTCTATGGCACGCAGATAAGCAGACGCCGTGCGATCAGGTCTGGCGCGACGCTGTTCCCAATTCTGCAATGTGTCCAGTGGAATACCATAATGACGGGAAAATTCGCTCTGGCTGAGACCAAGCTTTTCGCGGATCAGTTTGGCATCGGCAGACTGATAAACAGTCGATCTGGCCTTGCTCACATCTCCGCTGGCATGGGCAATGGCATCTTCCAGCCCGGCAAGAATTCCGTCGGCAACAGTCCTGTTTTTCACAGCCATTCCATCATTCCCTTTGCTTCAGCAGCGCTTTCAAAACAGCGGCCAGCTTTGTCAAACTGGCCTTTTCAAGCGGCGTCAAATCGTCTTTTGCAGCCTTTTTTCAGGCATGTAACAGGCAGATCGGAGCCCGGTCATTATAGAAATAGTAGATGACCCTTGCACCACCGCGCTTGCCCATACCAGCCCGGCTCCACCTCAGCTTTCTGATGCCTCCGGTTCCCGGTATCTCGTCTCCAACCTCTGGATTGAACGCTATAAAATCCTTCAACAGATCCAGTTCTGCATTCGACCACAGAGCCGAAGCCACTTTGATGAAGTGTTCCGTTTCACAGAGTGCCTGCCCACTATTCTGTTTCATGCGTCACTTATACGCCAATAGCGTATAACAGGCAAGAGCCTGTAGAGCAGTAAACGGATTGCGACCATATGCGCCGCGCCACCAACACGATCAATTATTCCCGCGCCCTGCCGCTGGCCCAGGGCGTGTCGTTTGATATCGGGTGAGAGGGAGTTTGTTGGTATCAAAGACAAGCCGTCAACCACGGCGCAGATGCACCTCCCCGCTCCTGTTTTGATCCACGGTGGATAAACGGATCACGCAGCAGCGGCCGTGCGGGCAAACGAACGACGCCGGACAGAGAAGAGCTGCAACACAGCACCCAGCAAAACCAGCAGAAGAACTGCAGTAAAGGCAATCAGCGTATGAAAACCGAAATTTGAAAGGATCGCGTTAAAAATCATCGGCGCAAACGCGGTGCCCATATTCTGGGGAAGCTGTATCCGTCCCGACATCACCGCATACTCGCTGGCAGAAAAGAAATTGAGAGGAAGAAGCGCACGCGCCAAAGTCGCGATTCCGGATCCAATACCATAGAAAATGACAAAAATGACTGCGGCAACCGGACTGGGGGACAACGCCCCCAAAACCACCACTCCGGCCAGAATGAACAGCACGGCGACCAGGGACGTCAGCAGCGCATCGCCACGACGACCGAAAAGCACATCAATGATCCGCGCTCCGATGCCGAGGACCGAGCGAAACGACGCCAGTCCGAGTGCCATGGCGGCTGTGGTGCCGGAAGCATGGATAATATCGATCAGGGATGGCGACATGCCAAAACTGACGATACTGACGAGTGTAGAAATGGTTGCCAGCAGAACGAAAACAATCGTCCGCTCCGCCCCGGTCAAATCCAGCGGCGGGATTTCCGCCGCAGCTTGCCCTGTCGGTGATATCCGGCTCCGGGTCAGCCCGAACCAGACCATGGGAGCAGCAATGGCAGCCATCACAAACGCTGCCCCAAGCAAACTGGCTCTCCAGCCGATCACACCCTGAACAAGTGTGAACAGCGGCCAGGACACCGCCGTTGAAAGCCCGGCAAAGATCAGAACAATCCCGATGGTACGCTTCGGATTGGCAGCATCACGTTCAACCACCGCCGCAAAGGCCGGAGACCCAAGTCCAAGAACCCCTCCCAAACCAAGTATGCCCCATCCAAGACCATAGATGAACCAGTTTGCCGCACAGGATAACACCACCAGACCGAGTGCCATGACAAAGTTTCCAAGGGTCAGCACAGGTCGTGCGCCGATCCGCTTCACAAGACGCCCGGCATAAGGTCCGGCGACGGCTGTAATGATCAGAAACAGTGTGGGTCCAAAATAGAGAAGCTCGGAATTGACCCCGAATTCAGCCGCAATCGGACGTGCAAAAACAGAAATCGTATCGAATGTCGCGCCCCAGCCGATCAATTGCGTGATGGCAAGACATGCGATCAACCGTACACTGGCCCGACGATGTAAACGTGCTGCAGATATCTGCGGTCTTGATGACATTCTTACCAGCCCAGGCAACTTTTCTCTGTATCCATACCTTCTGATAGGGTATATTTGCAACCGGGATGTGACGGCAAACAGGCCGAATGTTGCTGTTCGCCGACGGCTCGGATTGCGTCTCCGACACCTGGCAAGAGCCTTATGCGCCGTCAGCCCATGCGCTCGGAAGCATACGAGCCGGGGCTCGCCGGAAACACGATGGTCTTGTTGCCGTTCATGAACACCCGGTGATGGATATGGGCGTGGATGGCGCGTGCCAGAACCTGGCTCTCGACATCGCGACCGATGGACACATAGTCGGAAGCACTCTGGGCATGGGTGATGCGGGCCACATCCTGCTCGATGATCGGGCCTTCATCCAGATCCTCGGTCACATAATGCGCCGTCGCACCGATCAGTTTCACACCGCGCTCATAGGCCTGCTTGTAGGGGTTTGCGCCCTTGAAGCTGGGCAGGAAGGAATGGTGGATATTGATGATCCGGCCCGACATGCGCTTGCAGACAGCATCGGAAAGAACCTGCATGTAACGGGCCAGAACAATCAGCTCGGCACCGGACTGCACCACGATCTCCATCAGCCGCGCCTCGGCTTCCGGCTTGTTGGCCTTGGTGACGTTGACATGGTGGAACGGAATGTCATGGTTGACCACGACTTTCTGGTAATCGAAATGGTTTGACACCACACCCACAATATCAATCGGCAGCGCACCGATCTTCCAGCGGTACAGAAGGTCATTCAGGCAATGGCCGAACCGGGAGACCATCAAGAGCACTTTCATCTTTTCAGCACTGTCATGAAACTGGTGTGTCATGGCGAATTTTTCGCTGATCGGCTTGAAAGCCGCGGTGATCTCTTCAATCGGCACACCTTCCTGGCTGGTAAAGGTGACACGCATGAAGAACAGGCCTGTTTCCAGATCATCAAATTGCGAGCTGTCGATAATATAGCAGCCCTTGTCAGCCAGAAAACTGGAAATGGCGGCAACGATGCCACGCTTGGAAATACAGGATACGGTTAGAACAAAGCTCTTCATCTGTGTGTCCTCAGTGCGTTTGGTATTTTGAAGTCTCGGGTGGATCTGGCGCAGAGACAGTGGCAATCAATCACAGGCCGATATCAATCGCCGTCCCGTTTGCGCTGTGGATAGGAGATAATAGACAAGAAACGGATCGGCAGCCTGGAAAGGACTTCCGGTCCGTGCGGTGCATCGGCATTGAAAAACAGGCTGTCGCCCGGCTGCAATGTGTAAAGCAGATTGCCGTGACGGTATTGCACCTCGCCTTCCAGCATGTAGAGAAACTCCATCCCCTCGTGCTGGAATGTCGGAAACACATCGGATTCCGCATTCAGTTCGATCAGATAGGGCTCAACGGTCACCCCGGACGTATTGTCGCCGATATGCCCCAGAAGCTTGTATTGATGCCCGGCGCGGGTTCCCCTGCGCTCGATTGCCATGCCGGTACCGGCCTTGACATAAACGGCACTGCGCTGTTCTTCAAACCGGCGGAAAAACCCGGTCACCGGCACGCCAAGCGCCCGCGAAAGCGACTGCAATGTGCCAAGCGAGGGGGAGATATTCCCGTTTTCGATTTTCGACAACATGCCAAGGGAAATGCCCGAAGCCATGGCAAGGTCGGCAACAGTCAGCCCCAGTTTCTTGCGAAATGCCCGCACTTCATGGCCTATGGCAACTTCCAGATTGTTTTCCCTGGGGTCGCGTAGCGCATGCGGGTTCTGGTTGAACGCCGAATGTGTTATCCATGCCGAATGCCCGGATTCGTCATCCTGGATGTTGCTGTCATCGTCGTCATTGTGCATCATCAGATCCTGCGTTTATCAGCACGAAGATTTTGGAATAAATTACACCCAGAGTAAAGTATTTTTACTGTCAGGCGAAATTTTGCAGTGATTTCTCTCTGAAAACCGGCAGAAAACCGCACCATGCACAAGGATCAGGGCAAGGACCGGCCCCCAGGCCTGCCGGGACCGATATGGCAACGTCAGCATGCGCAGGGCGCATAGAAAAATCGCGGCCCGGCAGGACCGCGATCTTGCATTTCAGACCTGCCGAACCCTCAGGCAGGCAGCTGGAAAATTTCGTTGGAGACCAGCACGACAACAAGACCGGCAACCAGGGCAACATACGGCAGAATGCCCGCTTTTTTGACACCGAGATCCTGTCCTGTCAGCCCAAGATCATCCATGGCACCTTCCGGGAACTTGCCGTTGTCCTGCACAAAGTGCCGGTAGGCAAAAACCGGCAGGATAAGGGCGGCAAAGATGAAACCCACCCACAGGGCATTGGAATAACCCCAGACCTTTGCCCCCGCGCCCAGGAACACGGCATTGACAAAGGCCAGAACGGTGTTGAGGCCGATCAGCCACGTGGGGGCCTTCCACGGACGGGCAATATGGCCGCTGTCCATCCGGTGGATCCACCCGGCATTCAGGTTCAGGAAGTTGAAGATGATATAGCCGACATTGGACACGGCCAGAACGAAGAAATAGCCGCCGACATCAGAGGCGATTCCGATCAGCAGCAGGTTGAACACAAAATCTGTTGCCATGGCGCGTGTCGGCGCACCATGCGCATTCACATGGTTGAGATATTTCGGCAGCCAGCCGTCTTTCGCACCCTGATAGAGCGTGCGCGAGGAACCCGCCATGGCTGTTGAAATGGCCAGAAACAGCGCCATGATCATCAGGATCACCAGAATCTGCGTGACCACAGGCCCGCCGTGAATGAGGCCCGCCAGCGCTTCGCCCACACCTGTTCCGTCCACAATACCTGTTGCCAGCATGCCTTCATGGCCCAGAACACCCTGGAATGTGAAGGGTACAAGGAAGAAGAACAGGCAGCACAGCAGGCCGGAATAGAAGATGGCCTTGAAGGTGTCGCGCCTGGGGTCTTTCAGTTCGGATGTGTAGCAGACCGCGGTTTCAAACCCGTAGGTAGACCATGCCGCAATATAGAGCCCGCCCAGAAACAGGGTCCAGCCACCAATGTTCCAGGTTCCGTCAACACCGGAATAGGCCGCCGTTGGCGGAACCAGATTCGTGACATAATCCATGTTCAGGGAACCGTTGAAAATCGGAAACAGCCCTATCAGCAGCAGTGGCACCAGAACGATAACGGCAAGCCATTTCTGCACAAGCGCAGTTCCGGCAATACCGCGATGCTGGATGGCGAAAATCATCATCATCAGGATAACACCAATCACGAATGTACCGTTGACAGTGAACTTGGCCAGAAAGGGAATATCGAAGCTGAACAGCGACCATGTGCGGAACGCCGGTGTCAGCGCAGCCACACCGTCCTGCGCCAGCAGTGCAGAAATGGCAGCCTCGGGCGTCGCGCCGGAATGGGCGGTGATATATTCGGCAACACGCGGGCTGTCGGCGGTCAGCGAGGCTGCATTGGCGGCCACCCAGTCGATCACAGCCTGGCTGTCTGCCAGCGGAATGGGAAACAGGGCATTGAGAATATAGCCTGCAGCAATGGCGCAACCGAGAGAAAGAACAGGCGACCAGGCAAACCAGTTGCACCACACGGACAGGGGCGCGATGAACTTGGAGTAGCGCAACCACGCCGTGGCACCATAAACCGAGGCCCCGCCCGATTTGTTCCCGAACATGCCGGCGATTTCGGCATAGGTAAAGGACTGCAGAAAACCCATGATCATGGAAATGATCCAGACCACGAAAGCCATTTTGCCGACCGTTCCGGCAATGCCGCCGATTGAAAACAACACCAGCGGCGGCACACCTGCCGCCACCCAAAAGGCACCTTTCCAGTCAAGGCTTCTGAAAAGTGAACTTCCCTGCCCGGTGGAAGGACCGGACTCCGTTATATTGGCCATCAAACATTCTCCACGTTTTCGCGCCTGCGCGCAGTTCCCCTTGGTCCAACATTTCGACGGTTGTTTTGACAGGTGGCGATCATTCAACTGATGCTCTTGGCAAGACTGAAAACACCGCAGAAACTTGCCCGATAGTGAATTATATTTCTTTTAAGTCAAGAGCGGCTTTACTTTTTGGCACCGCTTTGCAATATGAGTTTCGTCAGATTGAACGATTTGTGGCTCCTGCACACCGGGAGGATCCCGTGCAAAACCCATCGCTGAAATTTCCTTCGGCACAAGCACCGCGTGCCAGCCAGATTCTGCGTGCCGGCATGCCGGCGCTGGCCGCAGGGACAGAGCGCTACCGCATCCGTGGCGGTGGAACCACAGTCGTGCGCATGGCTGAAGGTGACACTTTCACCATCAGGGATATGGAAGGCGGCCAGCTTTGCGAACTGTCTTTTGTAGACCGGTCAGGCCAATTCAACGGGAGCGCACTGGGCAGTGCCTTCCCGGACGCCGGTGACGGCCTCAGGGCTATACTTTCCTCCGGTGAGGCCAGTGCCAAGCGCACCCTGGCGGCCCTCCTGCGCCGCAATGTCGATATGGCGAGGATCGCCTGTCTCACACTCTTCGGAACGCCATCGCCTGCAGGAAATCGTGTGTCCTTTTCCGTCGCCCTTGATGGCCTGCTGATTGTCTGTGCACCCGGTCTGGCCATGCATCCCGGCAGGCAGGATACGGCCACACCTCTGGAACTGGTTGTCAAAAGGTCTTCGCTTGTGCGCTCCTGTGAAAGCCTTCTGCCGGAACCGCTGGCGGACCCGCTGGAAGATATCCGCATAGCTGCGGCAACGGCCAGGGCCTATCTGGTCAGGGCGGGCGACTATATCCAGGTTATCGATGTGCAGGGGCGTCAATGTACCGATTTTCAGGCATTTTCCGCCCGCAAGATCGACAGGGGCCTTGATCTGGCGCTGGATTCCACGGTCACCCGCACCCTGCTGGGTCGCTCCTACCCCACACCCGGCCTGCCCTCAAAAGCGTTTGACAGGGAGTTTGAGCCGCTGATTGAAATCGTGCAGGATACGGTCGGGCGTCACGATGCTTTTGCCACCGCCTGCAATGCGCGTTACTATGATGACATGGGCTATCCCGGCCACATCAATTGCACAGACAATTTCAATGCCGCACTCGCGCCCTACGGCATCGCCCCCCGCAAGGGCTGGGAAGCCATCAACTATTTCTACAACACACGGATCGATGACAACAATCAGCTCTATCTCGATGAGCCCTGGTCGCGGCCCGGCGATTATGTGCTGATGCGCGCGCTGACAGATATTGTCTGCGTGTCCTCATCCTGCCCGGATGATATTGATGCAGCCAATGCCTGGAACCCGACAGACATCCATGTGCGCACTTTTTCGTCCAAGGAAACTTTCACAAGAGCGGTGGCTTATCGAATGACCCCGGATTCAGATGCAGAACTGACAAAGGAGACCGGCTTTCACACCCGGTTTGGTGCGCTCACGCGCGATTTTGCCGAGTATCGCGGCTTTTGGCTGCCGAACAGGTTTGGCGGTGAAGGGCCTGTGGCCGAGTATTGGGCCTGCCGGGAAGCGGCCGTGGTGATAGACCTTTCACCCCTGCGCAAGTTCGAGATTACCGGGCCGGATGCGGAAAGCCTCATGCAATATTGCCTGACGCGCGACATGCGCAAACTCTCCGCCGGTCAGGTTGTCTATTCCGCCATGTGCTATGAGCACGGTGGCATGATAGACGATGGCACGGCTTTCCGCCTCGGGGATAACAATTTCCGCTGGATCGGCGGAGACGACTATTCCGGTATCTGGTTGCGCGAACAGGCCGGGAAAATGGGCTATAAGGCCTGGGTGCGATCTTCGACAGACCAGATGCACAATATCGCGGTTCAGGGACCGAAAAGTCGCGAGATCTTGAAGGAGATCCTCTGGACGGGCGCACGCCAGCCGACACTGGACGAACTGGAATGGTTCCGCTTTTCCGTTGCCCGGATCGGCCATTTCGAGGGTGCACCCGTTGTCGTGTCGCGCACCGGCTATACGGGGGAACTGGGCTACGAAATCTTCTGCCATCCCCAAAACGCATCCGAGGTCTTTGATGCGGTTTACGGGGCCGGTGAAAAATATGGGCTGAAACCCATGGGGCTGGAAGCGCTGGACATGGTGCGTATTGAGGCCGGGCTGATCTTTGCCAATCACGAATTTGACGACCGGACAGACCCGTTTGAGGCCGGCATTGGCTTTACCGTGCCGCTGAAATCGAAACAGGACGATTTTATCGGCAGGGATGCCCTGATCCGGCGCAAGGAAAACCCGCGCCACATCCTCGTCGGCCTTGATATTGACAGCAACGACCACATCGGCCACGGCGACACAATCCACATCGGTCGTGCACGGGTCGGCGTCGTAACGTCGGCCACCCGCTCGCCTGTCCTGAAAAAAACCATCGCGCTGGCCCGCATGGACGTGATGCATTCGGCTGTCGGCACGAACGTGGAAATCGGCAAACTTGACGGATTGCAGAAGCGGCTACCCGCAGTGATCGTGCCGCTCTCCCATTACGACCCGAAGAAAGAACGTCCGCGAAGCTGATCATACCCTATCCGGCAGGGGTCATCGGCCTCTGCTGCAGTGTGGTGCCGTCGGAACCCTCGCTGGGAACATCCGACAGGCGGACAAAACGAATGTGCTTTTGCTTCAGGTCCAGAATCCCCTTGATCACGCCGGCACCGGAAGCATGGCTTGGCTGGTTGATATGGGCCAGAATCACATCGCCGTTATGCGCTGCGGAGATCCGCTTTTCCGTCAGTCCGGGAAGAAGGGTAGCTCCGAAATCCGCATTGAGAGAATACCCCGCCACCTGCATGCCGGTGCTGCGGGCAATGGCAATGGCCGATGCAGTATATTTGGCCGTGGCACCCCGAAACCAGCGGGGCGCAGGCAACCCTGCCGCCAGCATGGCCTGTGCACCGCCTTCAATTTCGTGGCGGACTGAACCGGCTGATCCGGCAGCCGGAATGCCATAGACTTTCACGGGACGGTCAACCGCCGGAATATGGCTGAGACCATGATCCTCGACTTCAAACAGATCCGGATTGTCCCGCAGGATTTTCACAGAATCCGGGTTCCTGGCAATCCAGCGTCCGGTCACAAAAATCGTCGCCGGAATACGGTCCGCCAAAAGGACATCGAGAATCCGGTGGTCGACAGCGCCGCTGCAGGCATCAAATGTCAGCGCCACATGCGCAACAGGCTCCTTTGCCGTCAAAAGCGTGAGCTGTGGCTCAACCAGACGTACAGAATCTGCGGCAATGGCCGTGTGGGCAGAGAGGCTGAGGACGAGGAAAAGACCTGGAAATTTCATGGGACGGTTTCCATTGGCAGAGGAAAACGTGAAGCACCTGCGAAGTGGCGGTTTTGTGGCCACCGGCTTCAATTCTCTCCAGATATTCCGGTTCCCGAACCGTCTGTCCCATAGCCTGCCTGTCTTTACAGGATCTCACCGCATCAATCTGAACTCCGGGTTTGAGGCACAGGGTGCTTCAATGCCTGATAACCCCGGCATGGTCCTGTCCAGACCGGGGCACCCTGCGGGAAAGTCCCTGTCCGGATCAGTTCTTCAGATATTCTTCCAGTGTGTCGTCCAGCGCATCCACCCAGGGTGTATGATGTTTGGGCGACATGGTGCCTGTCATCAGCGAGCGATAGCAATTGTCCCGGAAGCCCATGATGCTTTCCTGCTTGTGATGCTCCCACTCCATGAAGGTCCGGTTGGTGCCTTCAATGTCGAATTTCGGGTAATCGGTGACCGCAAGCAGATCCAGAACATAATCGCCCTGAAACCAGATCATGTCCTCTGCAGTTTCCAAAGTCTCTTCGCGGGCACGCCACGCATCAAAATCGGCCTGCATATCCGCATCGGAAGGCAGCTTTATGCGGCCCAGCATGATATCGCGCGCAAACCAGGCCTGGGCATCGAACATATTGAACGTGTAGAACTGGTCCTGCATGCCAAGATAGAACAGTTTGTGGTTCGGCTGGAACACAACACCCTTCCAGAGACTGTCGGTCCACATACGGTTTGCCGTCTTCAGCCGCAGGTCTTCCGGCAGGAACGGAAAGGAATGCTGATATCCTGTGCACAGGATCAGCACATCCACATCATCCTTCGTGGAGCCGTCCCGGAAATGCGCCGTCTTCCCGTCCAGCTTCATCAGCAGCGGGCGCTCTTCAAACCGCTCCGGCCATGTCCAGCCCATCGGCTTGGAGCGGTAGGAGGCTGTCACGCTCCTTGCACCATATTTCCAGCATTGCGAGCCGATATCTTCTGCCGAATAGGACCGGCCGACAATCAGCACATTCTTGTCCCTGAATTCCAGTGCATCGCGAAAATCATGCGCATGCATGACGCGGCCGCCAAAACTCTCGCAGCCTTCAAAATAGGGAACAAACGGTGTGGAGAAATGGCCTGTCGCCACGACCACATAATCAAAAACCTCGTCATACATGACATCCCGCACGAGATCATGCGCGGTGACCGTGAAGGTTCCTGCCGCCTTGTCATGGCGCACCATACGCACCGGCGTGGAGAACCGCACCCATTTGCGGACATCGGCCTTTTCCACCCGGCCCTTGATATAGTCCCACAGCACGGCCCGCGGCGGAAAGGAGGCAATGGGCTTGCCGAAATGTTCCTCAAACGTATAGTCGGCAAATTCCAGGCATTCTTTCGGTCCGTTGGACCAGAGATAGCGGTACATCGATGAATGAACCGGTTCGCCATAGGCATCAAGACCCGTACGCCAGGAATAATTCCATTGTCCGCCCCAGTCGGACTGTTTTTCAAAACAGACAATTTCCGGAATATCGGCACCTTTTTGCGCAGCCGACTGGAACGCTCTCAATTGCGCTGTTCCCGATGGTCCGGCTCCGATTACTGCAACTCGTGTCATGTCAGTTCCCTCGTTTTTATAAGTCTGCGGAGGCTTTGGGGCGTGTCGAAGGGCGGGAGGGGGTTGTACGCACTCAGTCCGGCCATATGCCCGGGCTCGTCGGCGCCCCGTCATCATGTTTCGACAGCCAGTCCACCGTCATGCCATGGAAAATCGACAGCCCCTTGTAATCCACCAGTTCCGGGGGCAATGTCCTGAGAACACGATGGAACCGTCTGCCCCATTTGGGAACCGTCACCAGCTCGTTCATGTTCATCAGGTAGCAGCGGATCACAAACAGGATGGCGTTGGAGCGCGGCAACCGCCAGAGGCTCTGCAACTCTACCCGCAGATGCACTTTCTCGCCGATATTCTCCGGCGTTACGGTTTTGCGGTCCTTGCCCCAGAGATGGTATTTTTCCGGTGATGTATCCAGACGCGGATTGATGGTCATGGTCCAGTTGAAACGGCGCGTCGGCTTGCCCTGCTGCAGGTTCAAAAGGAATTTCAGGGCCCGGTCGAACACGCCTGCCTGGTGGGCCAGCGGCACCGGCCCGTGCCATTCCATGAAATTCATGCCGATATCAAAATCGAGCGACCAGTCGGCCTGGGTGGTCACCATGCCGGCATCCATCCACAGATTGTTGTCCCGCTGGTCAACAATGCAGAAATCGCCCTGGGCCTGCCGCGTGATATATTCCAGCGGTTCAAACGGCAGGGTGGCCCGGTCACCGAAGGTAAATGTATCATCTATTCCCAGAGGCCGGTTCTGCCAGCGCCATTGATCCCCGTTTTTCGTGAGGGTGAAATGTTCGGGATATCCTGCCGCCTGTTGCTCCATGATCAGCTCCAGCGTGTCCCATTGCGCCGCCATCATATGCGGCAAGCGCCTGGTAGCGCAGCGGATCTTCCTTCAGGACCAGGGCCCGTTCCGCCATTTCCGAAACATAATGCTCGTCAACATCAATCAGGCTTTCATAGACCGTGCCGGGCTGCCCGTGCACATGCGGCTCCATATTGACCGAATACATGTAGCTGTCTTCGGAAAACGGAAAGGGAAACCGCCTTATATTGGCAGTGGAGTTGCGATAGGAAAAATCATCGCGAAAGGTTTCCTGTCTGAACATGATTGCCATTTCGCCGTGTCCTTCACATCTGGTATCAGGTTAGAGATCAAGGGTGAGTGCATTGCCCGAAAACCGGGAAACACAGATCATGATTTTCCTGCCGGAGACCCGGTCCCCGGGTTCCAGAAAAATATCATTGTGCTCAAGCGTTCCGTCACAGGCGATAACAGCCGTCTCGCACATGCCGCAGGCCCCGCCCCGGCACATGTAAGGTGCATCAATGCCCGCCTCTTCCACCGCTTCCAGCACGCTTTGATGTTCACCGACAGAAACCGTCCGGCCTGATCTGGCAAGCGCCACATCAAACGGCCTGCCCGGCGGCGGTGCCAGAAACCGTTCCGAATGCAGATTTTCCTTCGGCCATCCGGCATCGCGCCCGGCAGCCAGAAACGCATCAATCATGCCGGATGGTCCGCACACATACATATGCGTGCCAAGCGGCTGGTTTTCGAGAATGGTAGCAACCGGAATGAACATCTTTTCGTCGTCAAAATAGACCTTTACCCGTGCCGGACCATAGGTTTCGACCAGGCTCTGCCAAAAAGCCCCGTGACGGCGCGAACGCATGGCATAATGCAGCTCGAACGGCGTATGCTCGTCAGAAAACTGGGCCATCATGGCCAGAAACGGGGTAATGCCGATACCACCGGCAAAAAGGATATGTTTCCTGCCGCGCCGGTCTGCGGGAAAAAGATTGACGGGCTGACTGACAACAAGCGCATCGCCGGTGCGCACGCGGTCATGCAGGAAATGCGATCCGCCGCGCGACTGCGGCACACGCAACACGCTGATTTCATAGCCGGATGTGTCTGTCGGCGACGACATCAGCGAATAGGGATTGCGCCGCAGCCGTCCCTCGTCATGCATGGAGACAACAACATGGGCACCGCCGGAAAACACGGGCATGGGGCCGCCGTCGGCACGCTCCAGCCGAAACTGTTTGATCGTCTCGCAAACCTGGGCAATGCGGGTCACCCGCACCGGAATTTCAGTATTGATGGTCACACGAACATCTCCTCTGGTTCAGGGGCAGTGCCGGGCTCTTCGGCATCGATACACACGCCCTGAAAGGCTCCCAGCCTGCGGGAATAGTGATCGCGCACCAGAAGCGACAATCCGCAATGCGAACAGATGACCGGGCTTGTGCGCACATTGTCTGTAAATCCCTTGCAATGGACACATTGCACCCGGCGCATTTCCGGGCCCCTGTGCTCCGTCGGGATGGAATTGAAATCCATGCCCAGATCCAGCGCGATCTGCATGGCCTGACCAATGAAGCCTTCCGTTCCGGCGATATAGAGCCGTGTGCCCATGGTGGCCCTGGCAAGCGAGCCCCGCAGGCGGAACAGCAGGGTTTCAATGCTTGGCCCGGTCCAGAACATGTCCGGCCCAAGACCGGCCAGCGCAACGTCCAGCCCTTTGGGTGCGGCACCGCCCGCCACATACAGAACCTCGCTTTTTGCCATGATTTCGGGAGAGGGCACCTGCTCGAGAAGCGCCGGGGCACCCTCGCCTTCCAGTACAAAAAGGTGGCTCCTGGCAAAAACATCAATCGCGATGCCCCTGTAGACCGGACGGCTCTTGATTCCCTGTACCAGCATCAGCCCGCCCCCTCAGCCCTGCGCCGTGCGCTTGGTTTTTTTCGGATCATCAAAGGTGATCGTGTGGGCAATCGCACCGGCATTGACTGTCTTGCCGCGAACAGACAGCGGCTTGCCCTGCACGGCACAATCCACATCCAGACGGGCAATCGCCATGGAACGGCTGGTCAGCCTGGAATAGCTCGGGCAGGTTATGACACCCACCTTTTTGTCGCCATCATAGACTTCATCGCCCAGATCCGTCGGACCATCGGCCTCAATCAGCAGGCCGAAGATCTTGAACCGCTCCCTGCCCTTGAGCCGGGCATGTTCTTCCGCACCGCGAAATCCGGTCTTGCCGGGGCTGACGGTGAAATCGAGCCCCAGCTCCCACAGGCTGTCGCCGGGCTGCTCGTTGGCAAAAGGATACATCTGCGAATTGTCGTAAGGATAAAACAGCAGATAGCTTTCCACCCGCAGCATATCGAGTACGGAAAAACACACCGGAATGATCCCCATCGCCTTTCCCTCGTCAAGGATCCGGTCCCAGACCATGCCGGCATTCCTGTCCGCGCACGAAAATTTCTTAGCCGCGCTCGCCTGTGTAGCCGGTGCGCGAAATCATCACCGGAGCGCCGAAAAGCGTGGTCTGCATATGGTGGAAATATTTCAGATCCCGGATACCGGGAACATGGTTTGCAAGATAGTCAACAGCCACAGGCCCCTGCAGCGACAGGTCATGCAGGTCATCATCAAACAGCACCGCGCAGTTGCGGCCCGCAGCCTGCTTGACAATCTCCTCATGGCCGGAACCGGACCCATGCACCAGCATCCAGGAATTGGGGCCATTGCGGTAAACGATGCAATCATCGGTAAAATGGCCGCGATCATTCAGCATGCAGGCATAGACCGACTTGCCGGGATAAAGCTTCGACATGTCGCGCGTGGTGATGTAATCCAGCACGTGGATGGCATGCGGCCCCACGAGATGCACCTTCTTCAGTCCTGACACATCCATGAGCCCGGCCCTGGTGCGAACCGCAATATGCTCCTCATAAATATCCTTGGCATAGGTCCATGCGGTTCCCATGCCGCTCCAGTCCTCAAGGTTTGATCCCAATGCCCGATGCCGGTCTGCAAGGGCGGAAAAGCGCCAGCTCAATGCCATGTTCGTCCCCTCAATGTTTACTCTCTGGAATATTTATTTCTTGAGTATAGGCAATGTTTTCGCCGTTTGGCAAGCGGGATTTGCGGGTAAAGAGGATGCGAAGGTCACAAGGCGTGGCCTTCTCCCCGCAAGCGGGACGACGGGAAATCCGGAAAAATCTCAGATATCGAGCGTCGTCTCGTTTTCCCAGGACGTGAAATGCGAAGCATAGGCATTCCATTCGCGGTGCTTGAGCTTGAGATAGGCCGCAGAGAATTCGGTCCCGAGAGCCGCCTTCAGGCCCTCGTCCTTGTCGAATTCGCGCAGCGCATCCAGAAGGTTCAGCGGCAGGCGTGGCGCGTCCTGTCACGGTATGGCCCTCTGTATACATGTCGATATCGTGGTGACGGCCGGGATCGGCCTGTGTGCGCATGCCTTCCAGCCCCGCCGCAATGATGATCGATTGCAGGAGATAGGGATTGACCGCACCGTCCGGCAGCCGCAGCTCGAACCGCCCGGGCCCCGGCACACGCACCATATGGGTGCGGTTGTTGCCGGTCCAGGTGACGGTATTGGGTGCCCATGTCGCGCCGGAAATCGTGCGCGGTGCATTGATGCGCTTGTAGGAATTGACGGTCGGATTGGTAATGGCGGCAAGTGCGGAGGCATGTTTCATGATACCGCCGAGGAAATGCTTGCCCTGCGCGGAAAGCCCGAACGGCATGGCCTTGTCGGCAAAGGCATTGACCTTGCCGTCGACATCCCAGACCGAGATGTGGCAATGGCAGCCATTGCCGGTCAGCCCCTTGAAGGGCTTGGGCATGAAGGTGGCGCGCAGCCCGTGCTTTTCGGCAATGGATTTGACCATGAACTTGAAGAAGGAATGCTTGTCGGCCGTCTTCAGCGCATCATCATAGTCCCAGTTCATTTCAAACTGGCCATTGGCGTCTTCATGGTCGTTCTGATACGGACCCCAGCCAAGCTCCAGCATGGCATCGCAGATTTCCGCAATCACATCATAGCGCCGCATCACCGCCTGCTGGTCGTAGCACGGCTTTTCTGCCGTGTCATATTCATCGGAAATCTGTTTGCCGTCACTGGTAATCAGGAAGAATTCGGCCTCAACGCCGGTCTTGACCGCAAACCATCCCTTGCAGCATCCGCAATCTGCTTTTTCAGCATCACGCGCGGTGCCTGTTCCAGCGGCTGGTCGTCCATCACCAGATCGGCAGCCACCCAGGCAACATCGCGTTTCCACGGCAGTTGAATGACCGAAGACGGATCGGGAATGGCAAACAGGTCCGGGTGCGCGGGGGTCAGATCCAGCCATGTGGCAAAACCGGCAAAGCCCGCGCCATCTTTCTGCATGTCGGCAATCGCCTGTGCCGGCACCAGCTTGGCCCTTTGCGCTCCGAACAGGTCGGTATAGGAAATCATGAAATATTTGATGCCGTTCTTGACGGCGAAATCTGCAAGTTCAGTGGTCATTGACGTTCCCCTTTGTATTTCTTGAACGCATGTCGCTGGACGGCCGGTCTGCCTGTGCCGCCCTTGCCCCGGGGTGGCCTCTGGATGCAATCCAGAGGGCCTCGAAGGGTCATTTCGCCCCTGTCTGTGCAGATAAGGGGCACTCCAGGATCAAAACCCGCCCTTGCCCGGATACCAGTTCGTCCCCGCCAGCGGCACCTGCGCCATGGCGGCGGCTTCCAGTGTCAGGGCGCAGAGATCTTCCGGCTCCAGATTATGCACGTGGTTCTTGCCGCAGGCCCGTGCAATCGTCTGGGCTTCCAGCGTCATGACCTTGAGATAATTGGCAAGGCGACGGCCGGCGGCCACCGGGTCCACCCGTTTCATCAGTTCGGGATCCTGCGTGGTAATGCCGGCCGGATCCTTGCCCTCATGCCAGTCATCATAGGTTCCGGCTGTCGCACCCAGCGCCTGATATTCGCTTTCCCACTTCGGATCATTGTCACCGATGGCGACCAGAGCCGCAGTCCCGATGGAAACGGCGTCCGCACCCAAAGCAAGGGCCTTGGCCACATCCGCGCCGTTGCGGATACCGCCGGACACGACCAGCTGCACCTTGCGGTGCATGCCCAGATCCTGCAACGCCTGGACAGCCGGACGAATGCAGGCAAGGATCGGCTGGCCGACATTTTCGATAAACACTTCCTGTGTGGCTGCCGTGCCGCCCTGCATGCCATCGAGCACCACGACATCCGCCCCGGATTTCACCGCCAGCGCCACATCATAATAGGGCCGCGCACCACCCACCTTGATGAAGATCGGCTTTTGCCAGTCGGTAATTTCGCGCAATTCGAGGATCTTGATTTCCAGATCATCCGGGCCGGTCCAGTCGGGATGGCGGCAGGCCGAACGCTGGTCAATGCCCTTGGGCAGGGTGCGCATCTCTGCCACCCGGTCCGAAATCTTCTGGCCCAGCAGCATGCCGCCGCCGCCGGGCTTGGCCCCCTGGCCCACCACAATCTCAATCGCGTCTGCCCGCCGCAGGTCACGCGGGTTCATGCCATAGCGCGACGGCAGATACTGATAGACCAGCGTCTGAGAGTGGCCGCGCTCTTCCTCCGTCATGCCGCCGTCGCCGGTCGTCGTCGACGTGCCGGAGAGTGTGGCACCACGGCCCAGCGCTTCCTTGGCAGGACCGGACAGCGAACCGAAGCTCATGCCGGCAATGGTGATGGGGATTTTCAGATGGATCGGCTTTTTGGCAAAGCGGGTGCCGAGCACCACGCTCGTGTCGCATTTTTCGCGGTAACCTTCCAGCGGATAGCGGGAGATCGAGGCACCCAGAAACAGCAGGTCGTCAAAATGCGGCACCTTGCGCTTGGCACCGCCACCACGGATGTCATAAATGCCTGTGGCCGCAGCCCTGCGGATTTCCGACAGGGTGTAATCGTCAAACGTTGCCGATTTGCGGGGCGTGGTCGGCGGATTGTGATAGCTCATCTCTTGCCCTCTCAATATGCGTCGGCGTTGTCGATGTTGAAATTGTAAAGTGTGCGGCCAGATCCGTAACGGGTAAACTCTTCCGGCTTCACATCAACTATGCCTGCCTTGTCGAGAAGATCCTGCAACACCGTAATATGCTCGGGCCGCATCTCTTTTTGAATGCAGTCGGGCTCCGAGGCTTTTCACCTTGCCGCGCACAAACAGCCGGGCCTCATAAAGGCTGTCGCCAAGGGCTTCCCCGGCATCGCCCAGCACCACCAGATTGCCCGATTGCGCCATGAAGGCCGACATGTGGCCGATATTGCCCTTCACGACAATATTGATACCTTTCATGGAAATGCCGCAGCGCGACGAGGCATTGCCCTCGATCACCAGCAGGCCGCCCCGGCCTGTGGCCCCGGCATACTGGCTGGCATCACCCTTGATGATGATGGCACCCGACATCATGTTTTCACCGACACCCGGACCAGCCGATCCATGCACGATAATAGTCGCGTCCGTGTTCATGCCGCCGCAGTAATAGCCGACCGGCCCATGGACATCGACTGTCACCGCAGCATCAATGCCCACCGCAACCGAATGGCTGCCGCGCGGATTGAGCACTTCAAAACGGGTTTCATTGGTTCCCGGCATAATGGCGTGCAAAGCCTGGTTCAATTCCCTCAGGGGAACTTTTGACAGGTCAAATGTTGGCATGTCTGTTTCCTTCATTCACTATTGGGATAAAAGCGCAATGGACAGAAAATTCCGCCGGATCAATGCTCCCAGAAATAGACTGTTGCCGGTTCCGGTTCCCAGACGCGGGCCGTTTCAATACCGGGCAGGTTGACCAGCGCGCGATATTCGGACCCGAAGGCCACATAGCGGTCCGTCTCGGCCATGACGGCAGGCTTGCAGGCAATGGGATCGCGCACCACGCCGAAGCCGGACCTGGTGCCGACCACGAAAGTGAAGAATCCGTCAAGATCGGATACGGCACCCGTCAGCGCCTCGCCCAGGTTCTTGCCCCTGGCCATCTGCGCGGTCAGATAGGCGGCAGCCACTTCCGTGTCATTCTCTGTCTCGAACGTTATGCCGTCACGCTTCAGTTCACGGCGCAGGTTATTGTGGTTCGACAGCGATCCGTTATGGACAAGGCACTGGTCGGAGCCGGTGGAAAACGGATGTGCGCCCATGGTGGTCACCGCAGATTCCGTGGCCATGCGCGTGTGGCCAATGCCATGCGTACCGGACATCTGTGTCACGCCGAAACGGGCAGCCACATCCTTCGGCAGGCCCACTTCCTTGTAAATCTCGACACTCTCGCCCGAACCCATGATCCGGATGGACGGACGCACAGCGGTCAATTCGGCCCGAACGGCATCCAGGGCATGATCGGCCATTTCAATCACGGCGTGGCTGCTCTTGACGGTGACCCTTGCGCTGCCGCCCGAAACCCCGTCCAGCAAGCCTTCCAGACCGGCAAAATCCCGGGCAGGATCGCCGGACTGGACCGTCAGCTTGGCCTTGCCCTCTGACGGTGTTCCATAAATGGCAATACCGGCACTGTCCGGCCCGCGATCCGTCATGATCACCAGCATGTCCGACAACATCGCCCCGAGATCGGGCTCAAGGCTTTTGTCCTTCAAAAACAACCCGACAATTCCGCACATGGCTGAAAATCTCCATTTTGATATGTATCACAATGACTATCAGGTTCAAAACCAGAATTCAACTCGTAAGAAACATTTTTTCTTGAAAAGCAATAAACCTGTTGAGCTATCCTGAATTTGGCTTTAAACAGGGATGATCCGGACAGGGATGCGGCATTCCGTGTCGGGAATTGTCCGGCTCCATACCGGATTGGATGTTTAACTGGATGTTCAAACGGGTAAAGGCTGCCGGTATTGCGGCCAGAATCCGTCCGGAGCGATCGGTCTGGCTTGAAATGTAGACATGCCGTACCAAGTGAATGCCAAACTGCTGCTGATCTGGATCAAATCCCATGCGCTATTCTGCTCTGTCCATTTTCCTGAAAGCACTGTCCGGCAACAAGGGCTGGACACCGGCCTGGCGCTCCCCGGCCCCGAAGCCGCATTATGATGTGATCATAGTCGGCGGCGGCGGTCATGGTCTGGCAACAGCCTATTACCTGGCCAAAAATTTCGGCATTACCAATGTGGCCGTTCTGGAAAAGGCCTATATCGGCTCCGGCAATGTCGGTCGCAACACCACCATCATCCGCTCCAACTATCTGCTGCCCGGCAACAATCCGTTCTACGAACTCTCGCTGAAACTCTGGGAAGGCCTGGAACAGGATTTCAATTTCAATGCCATGGTCTCGCAGCGCGGTGTCCTGAACCTGTATCATACGGACGGCCAGCGCGACGCCTACACCCAGCGCGGCAATGCCATGCGGCTGCACGGTGTCGATGCCGAATTGCTCAACCGTGAGGAAGTGCGCGAAATGCTGCCTTTCATGGATTTTGACAATGCGCGTTTCCCCATTCAGGGCGGCCTGCTGCAAAAGCGCGGCGGCACCGTTCGCCATGATGCCGTTGCATGGGGCTATGCCCGCGGTGCAGACAGCCGCGGTGTCGACATTATCCAGAATTGTGAGGTCACCGGCATACGCCGTGAAAACGGTATCGTTATTGGTGTCGAAACCAGCCAGGGCTTTATCGGCTGCGGCAAGCTGGCGCTGGCGGCTGCCGGAAACTCCTCCACCGTTGCCAAAATGGCAGACCTGCGCCTGCCCGTCGACAGCCATGTGCTGCAGGCCTTTGTGTCCGAAGGACTGAAACCCTTCATCGATTGTGTTGTCACCTTTGGAGCGGGGCATTTTTATGTCTCGCAGTCCGACAAGGGCGGTCTGGTTTTCGGTGGTGATATTGACGGCTACAATTCCTATGCCCAGCGCGGCAATCTCGCCATGGTCGAACATGTGGCCGAGGCCGGTGTCGCCATGATCCCGGCACTGTCACGGGTGCGGGTGCTGCGCTCATGGGGCGGCATCATGGATATGAGCATGGACGGCTCGCCCATTATCGACCGCACCTCTGTTGACAATCTCTATCTCAACACCGGCTGGTGTTACGGCGGCTTCAAGGCAACACCGGCATCCGGCTGGTGCTTTGCGCATCTGATCGCCAGGAACGAACCGCATGAAACCGCAACCGCCTTCCGTCTCGACCGCTTTGAGCGCGGCTATATGATTGACGAAAAGGGTGTCGGTGCCCAGGCAAACCTGCATTGAGGATGTGTGAATGGATTTTCAAACGCTTGGCGCATTCACCCCTCCCCAACCCTCCCCGCAAGGGGGAGGGCTTAACCAGGCCGCACCTTCGACTGTAAATACGTACATCGAGACCAGAATTTTTGACCCGGATATTTACATGATTGAAACATTGAGCAAGCAGCGAGCACAGACCTGCTCCCTCCCCCTTGTGGGGAGGGTTGGGGATGGGTTTTTCTACTTCAAAACATTTCCCATAAAGGAGATGCGCCCATGGCAAGCCTGATCACCTGCCCCCATTGCGGGCAACGCCCCAGAGAAGAATTCACCATTCGCGGCGACGCTTCGCTCATCCGCCCTGCCCCGGATGCGCCACAGGCAGACTGGTATGCCTATGTCTATCTGCGCGACAATCCGCGCGGCCTGTTTGCAGAGCACTGGCATCATTCCGGCGGTTGCCGCCGCTGGCTGGTGGTCACCCGCGATACCGTGACCCACGAAGTCTACAAGGTGGCAGATGCTGCCGGAGGAGCGGCAGCATGAGTTCCTTTCGCCTGCCCCATGGCGGTCTTGTGGACCGTTACCTGCCCCTGAACTTCACCTTTGATGGCAAGGCCATGACCGGCCTGACCGGAGACACGCTGGCCTCCGCCCTCCTGGCCAATGGTCAGCAACTGGTGGGCCGCAGTTTCAAATATCACCGCCCGCGCGGCATTCTGACCGCCGGTGCGGCAGAACCCAATGCGCTGGTCACCCTGTCTGCCGGGGGACGCACCGAACCCAATACCCGCGCCACCGTGGTGGAACTCTGCAACGGCCTTTCGGCCCGCAGCCAGAACCGCTGGCCTTCACTGGCTTTTGATATCGGCGCGGTCAACAGCCTCCTGTCGCCCTTTCTCGGTGCCGGTTTCTACTACAAGACCTTCATGTGGCCTGCCCCCCTGTGGGAAAAGCTCTATGAACCCTTCATCCGCAAGGCAGCAGGCCTGGGCAAGGCCACCTGTGAAGCAGACCCGGACACATTTGAAAAATGCTGGGCGCATGCCGACCTTCTGGTGATCGGCGCAGGCCCGGCGGGCCTTGCAGCCGCACTGAGCGCGGCGCGGGCCGGAGCGGATATCATTCTGGCGGATGAGGGATCCGCCATCGGCGGTTCGCTCCTGTCCGAGACCGCACGGATCAACGGGATGGCGGCACAGGCCTATGCCGAACAGTGCCGTGCCGAACTCTCCGCAATGCCCAATGTCCGCATTCTGCCGAAAACCACAGTCTTCGGCTGGTATGATGACAATGTTTTCGGTGCCGTCGAGCGTGTGCAGAAACATATGGCGATTGTCGACAGCAACCGCCCTGTCGAGCGCGTCTGGCGCATTGTTGCCAGACACGCCATTCTGGCCACAGGTGCTGAAGAGCGGCCTCTGGTGTTTGGCGGCAATGACCGGCCGGGCGTGATGATGGCAGGAGCCATGCGCAGCTATGCCAATCGCTATGGCGTGGCTGCGGGCAAGAGAATTGCCATTTTCACCACCAATGCCGCAGGCTATGCCACGGCGGCCGATCTGGAAGCCCATGGTGTCGAAGTCGCCGCCATCATCGACAGCCGCAAGGATGCCGAAACACCCTGGAGCGGCAAGGCACGCCGCATGGCAGGCGGCCAGCTGGCCGATGTGACCGGCGGAAAATCCGTTTCCGGTATCATGATCCGTATCGACGGCAAGGTGGAAAAGCTTGATGTCGATGCTGTTGCCATGTCCGGCGGCTGGAGCCCGATCATTCATCTGGCCTGCCATCGCGGCGGCAAGCCGCAATGGAATGAACAGAAATCCGCCTTTATGGCACCGGACGGACTGAAGGGCCTGAGCGTTGCGGGCTCTGCCGCAGGTCATGAGGATATTGCATCCTGCCTGTCTTCCGGCATCAGCTCCGCCAATGCGGCACTGGAAGCCCTGGGCTATCGCACAATGCCTGCCGCCACACACACCGTGACAAACAGTTTTTCACCGGAAGACAGCCGTCCGCTCTGGGCTGTAAAGGGCATCAGGGGCAAGGCCTTTGTCGATTACCAGAATGATGTTCACCTGAAAGATCTCGGCCAGGCGGTGATGGAGGGCTATGCCCATGTGGAGCTGGCCAAGCGATACACAACCAGCGGCATGGCAACAGACCAGGGAAAACTGTCCAATATCAATGCCATCGGCATTCTGGCCGAGGCCCGCGGCGTCTCGCCCGCAGATGTTGGCACCACAACATTCCGGCCCTTCTATACGCCGGTTTCCTTTGGTGCGCTGACAGGGGCCAGCAAGGGTTACCATTTCCAGCCGGTGCGCAAATCCCCCTTGCACAACTGGGCCGCCAGGAATGGTGCTGTCTTTGTCGAGACCGGCCTCTGGTATCGCTCGAGCTGGTTCCCGCGTGATGGCGAGACGACATGGCGCGAAAGCGTCGACCGGGAAGTGATCAACACGCGCACGCATGCCGGTCTCTGCGATGTGTCAACTCTTGGAAAAATAGAGATTTTCGGAAAGGATGCCGCAGAATTTCTCAACCGGGTCTATTGCAATGCCTTTCTGAAACTGCCTGTCGGCAAGGCCCGCTATGGTCTGATGCTGCGCGAAGATGGCATGGTCTATGACGACGGCACGACAAGCCGCCTGTCGGAAAACCACTATTTCATGACCACCACAACAGCACTGGCCGCCGGTGTCATGACCCATCTGGAATTCTGTGCGCAGGTGCTCTGGCCCGATCTGGATGTACGCCTTGCATCCTCCACCGATCAATGGGCGCAGATGGCCATTGCCGGACCAAAATCCCGCGCCATTCTGCAAACCATTGTGGATGACGACATTTCCGGTGAAGCCTTTCCCTATCTGGCAGCCCGTGAAATTTCCCTGTTTGCCGGCAAGGTTCAGGGCCGGCTTTTCCGGATTTCCTTCTCCGGCGAACTGGCCTTTGAACTGGCGGTACCGGCCGGATCGGGCGAAGCGGTAGCCGATGCCCTGATGGAAACAGGCAGGGACAAGGGCCTGCAACCCTATGGCATTGAGGCACTGGGTGTCATGCGCATTGAAAAGGGGCATGTCACCCACAATGAAATCAATGGCCGCGTGACACCCGGCGACCTGGGTTTTGCAAAAATGGTCTCGCACACAAAAGCGGATTTTATCGGCAAGGCCATGTTGCAGCGCGAAGGTCTGCAAGACCCGGAACGGCCAAAACTGGTGGGCGTCCGGCCCTTGAACCCGCACCAGACCTTCAGGACAGGATCGCATATTCTGGGCAAGGATGCGACCCCGACGCTGGAGGCAAGCCAGGGCCATGTCACCTCATCTGCCTTTTCACCCGAATGCGGCCATACCATCGGCCTTGCGCTGGTCAGGCACGGGCCGGACCGTCACGGCGAGGAAGTGCATGTCTGGAATGCGCTGCGCAACGAGTTCACACCGGGCATTCTGTGCGATCCGGTGTTCATTGATCCGGAAAACAGGAAACTCCATGTCTGATTTTGCCATCCTGTCGCGCCCTGCCCTTGCCGCTGTTACCCCTGGCCATTTCGGCACAAGGTCAGATGTTCCGGGCATCGTCCTGACCGCATTGCCGGAAGGCCATGTGCTGCACATTCTGGGGGCAGCCGGTGCCACGCACCATCTCCAGCAACTGGCACAGGAAGCCGGAAAACTGGGCAGTTCCGTGCCGCGCTTCACAGCGCCCGGCCAGTGGTTCATCGTTGGCGACACCGTGTTGTCCCCGGCCGGCATAGCGCAGTTTGCTGCTGCCATTGGCAATTTTGCAGCCGTGTCAGATCAGAGCCATGGCCGCGTCCGGATCAGGGTTGAAGGCGGCAAGGTGGAAACCATGCTGGCCAAAGGCATCGCTGTCAACCTTGCGGTCAGGGCATTCCCGCCCGGCACCTCGGCCACCATGATCTGCGGCCATGTGAGCGTGCACGTCACCCGGTTGTCGGAGACGGAATTTGAACTGATGGTTTTGCGCGGCTTTGCAGAAGACCTCTGGCACAGCCTGGTGCAGATGGGGCTGGAATTCGGCGTGGAATGCCGGCGCGCCTGAATTTGCAGGCGGCCTTGCTATGCTGTCAGGATCACAGCACCATTCCATGTTCTTCCCAGATGGGCCCGATCACCGGATGGGAAACCAGCCGGTCCATAAGCCGGGCGATTCTCGGATTTTGCGTGCGAAAACCGGCAAGGTCATCCCGCCAGAAGGCCAGCATTCCGGCATAGATGTCCACCGCACTCAACCTGTCGCCAAGCAGCAGACCGGCCTCATCCAGAGCCTGCTCATAGACCGACCAGGCTTGCACAATGCGCTGGTCGGCAGAAGCCTTGATCCCTGCCGCTGCCGAAGGATCTGTCGAATAGCGCTCACTATAATAATAATTGAGCGCATTCATGTAGATATTCGCCGAAAGATAGACCATCCAGCGCAGATGAACAGGCCGCTTTGCACTGTCGACCAGCGGTGCCAGACCGGCATGCGGCGCAATATCGGCAAGATAGAGAATGATGGCAGCCGATTCGGTCAAAATCTTGCCGCCGGGCAGAACGAGGGTCGGCACCTGGCCGAGCGGATTGATGGCCATGAATTCGGCAGGCGGCCTTCCATCCGCCGCTTTTTCAACCTCCACCACTTCATAAGGCAGGCCCGACAGGGCCAGCACTGCCTCGCAGGCAGCCGAACCCGAACCCGATCGGCCATAAAGCGTATATGTCATGCGCGTTCGTCTCCTTTTTGGAGACACTATCGCAGCCTGGTCCCCGGGCAAGGGAAAATACGCTCAGGATTGCAGATATTTTGTCAGCGGTGCTGAACGGTCCGGCACGCTCAGGGTCAGGGCATAGACCGGCGCATGGGTGATTTTTGTCAGACCCAGCAGGCTCTTGATGGCTGTATGCCGGAGAGCCGCAGTCGGACAGGCTGTCAGCCCGTGGTCGGTCGCAGACAACATGATATTCTGGCCGATATGCCCGGCCTCGATCAGCACCACACGATAGGCATTGGCATCGACATATTTCCACATCGTGCGTTCCAGATGGGCGCACAGAAGAATCATGCAGGGCTTGTCATCGGCCCATTCCTGGCCGCCGGTCAAAGCTGCAAACGACACATCCGCAATGTCACCATGGACAAAACCCAGCGAATGTTCCATGGCCGAATAGTGATAGACGCCCGGCTCCAGACCGGACACATGTCTGGCAATGATATAGGCTTCATAGGGGTTTCGCGCACCGCCCGAAGGCGTCATCGAAAGCGGAAGCCGGCCAACACAATTTTCCGTTTCGCCGGTAATACCAAGGCCTGCAAACAGGCAATCCGACAGCTGTTGCAGCGAAACAGGCTCGGCCAGGGCCTTGCGCACGGTGCGCCGCGCCGCCATGGTTTGCAGCAACGGCCTGCTGGACAGCGAATGCGGCAGGGATACCTGTTTGTCATAAAGGACATTGGATTGGTGCAGGGCAATTTTGCCGCTGTGTTCAACCTTTTCAACTTGCAGGTTTTCAGCCTGTTCCAGCGACATGAAATCATTGTCCTGAACGGAATAGTGCATCAATGCGGCCGGAATGCCCCAGCTCCAGGAGCTTTCATAGTCAGCCTCACGGGCGGCCAGATCCGTTCCCTCGCGCACCAGCGCAGATATGGACACAAGATTGTCGATGGCATCCTGCAACTCACCGGCTTCAAGGTCCGGAATCATCGTGGAAAGTTCGGAAAAATCTTTCCACTCATCCATCCTGGCAAGCAGGCTCAGGACATCCTGACTGCAATGGAAAACCGACTTTGTCAGAAAATTGCAGGCAGTGATCATGCCGTCCGACTGAGAAAAGACAAGGGATTTGGCAGCTTTTACACGCATGGTCACACCTTTGAAAGGCCGGACCTGAACCTGTGGTCCGGAAAGGGGAAATGTGGTGCAGGAAGCGGATCGGACGCTTTGCATCTGCGATCTTCAAAGAAAAGGCACTGGCAAGACGTGCCGGAACAGGAACGCTGCAAGCGTTACGGTCGCGCCGCCGTGCGGCACGACCCTGCCCGTCGATGCATCATGGACGACCTGAATTACTCGGGACGAAACATCATGCCGGGAGTTACGAAGGAACCCTTTGCGGCAACGGCGGCAACGGCTTTCAGGTCGGGCTTCTGCTTGGCTGTAATCTGCATCATATGCTCCTTTTGGTTGGGCCACTCACTTGGCACAGGGCAATCATTGGCAAAAACAGTTAAAAATCTGTAAAAACAAAAGTAAATTTGAATATATTTTAACTAGAGAATTACGCTATTTATTTTAAATTCTTTCTCTATTTAATTTAAATCAGCTTAAAATAACATAACAAGCAGTACAGAGTATTTTATTTCAGGAATATTGATTAAAATGTGATTTTACATCATGTTGCAGTCCATACAAACATGCAGGGGAAGCATAGGGACTATGGAATCAACGAGTTTCGACTTTGACGTCACACTTCAGGCAGCAGGAAAAAACAACGCGGATGTGGCAAGATGGATCTTTGAATCTCTCAAGCCGCTGCGAACGGCCTGCATGGAAAATCAATATGATTTCATGGCTTACCTTATCGAAATGACAGAAGTGGAAGCCTTCAGGGTCATGACCGAACAGCAAAAACAACGTTCTATATGAGATAACGCTTATATATTCGGGTATATATTTCCAAGATCACGCTTTTGTTGATCGATACAGGCAACGATGTATTTCTCGACAAAAGGATCATTCACAGAAAAAATTTTGGAATTTTTCAAGGCCGAGCGAATGTCGGTACCCTGTTTTGCAGGGTGCATTGCAACCGCAACGACAGATGGTCCATTTTGGGTAAGCACCATACCATGTCCGGACAACACCGGCAGTGACAGGGGAACCCAGCGCAAACGAATAAGAGAGGGTTCCTTTGTGCCTGTCTGGTTTATGCCTGTCAAAAGAAAGGAGTTCAGGCGTTCCAGAATGACACCCTTGTGGTTGCCGACAATATGAGACCAGTGTGATCCTTCTTTTGTCGCGAACCCGGTCATTCTGCGGAAGGTGACCATATCCCCTTCCCGTTTGATAAAAATCGCTGTGCACATCAAGAAGTCATGCATCCCTGGAATGGCAATCCACAAATAATAGATCCCCGGATTGAGCGACGGTGCCGGAAGATCGAAAAGCGGCTCCAGTGTTTCCTTGCAGCTTGCAAGCATGCGCGCGCTGGATTTGTTGCCGGTCTTCAGATCTATTCTGGGCGGATCGGCAAACAGCTCCTGTTCCTCGACATTGAAATAACGGCACAGCGTTTTCAGCGTCGTCAGGCTTGGTGTCGACTGCATGGTGAGATAGCGTTCAAACTGCTGCCGGTTGAGCCCCATATCCCTGCATGCTGAATTGATGCTTCCCCTGGCAAGACACAGGCGTCGCAAATTCTCCGCCAGATTACCGCGTACCGACATTGTGGTCCCCCATGACAAGCAACGCCATTGCGCTACAAAACAGGAATGCAAACATTCCGCAACGCAAAATAGGGAACTGGTTCACAACGTCCACCATATAAAGCTGTTCTTGCGCTATTTTTGATCTGCCGAATCGCATCGCGGCCCAAGGCATGATGGATCATGATCACGTCACAAGGTGGAAATCATCACTTTCGCCCGGAACCATTTCCAGCGGCCATATGGTGTTGCGTGCCCCGTCAGGATAAAAATCGGCAAAGGCCGGGATCTGGGCCAGCAACGCTTCACCTGTAGCAAGTCCCAGACCGCGCAGGGACATGCGATGGCATGTCAGTGTCGGCGAAAGGAACCGGGACGCCGGTCCTTCGCGAAAACCGATCACGGCAATGTCGCGCCCGGGCTTTACACCGGCCTCTGTCAGACGGCGGTAAAGACCGAACGCCATCAGCTCATAATGCAGGAGAACAGCGGTTGGCCGGTTTTCCATGGCCAGAATATGATTTGCAACCTCTGCACCGCCGTTTTCGGCAGAATGCGCCCTGAAAACCAGCGCCGGGTCAAAAGCGATACCATGCCTTGCCAGCGCCTTTTTGTAACCCTCCAGAAACAGATATCCCAGATTGATCGCATTTGACGGCAGGGTGATCGCAATCCTGCGATGTCCGTGCGCAACAAGCCGGTCAATCGAACCGCCGGAAACACCTTCAAAATCAAGGTCAATCCACGTATGTTTCGGTGTCGGCCCGCTGCGCCCGAGCGCGACAAACGGAATCCTGGCCCTGGTCAAAAGGTCGATGCGCGGATCCCTGTACATTGTGGCAGAAAGGATAACGGCATCCACAAGTCCGCGTGAAACAATGCGCTGCAAATATTCATTCGGATCGTCATCCACAGAGCAGGGCAACAGGATGAGATCAAGCTTGTGCCGTGCGAAGGCACTCTTGATACCGTCCACCACACCTACGAAAAAATTGTCATAATTGTCGAGATTTTCGGTACTCGTTCCACCGGATTCCATCATGAATCCAACAGTATTCGTCACCCCCTTGCGCAAGGAGCGGCCAGCCTGATTGGGAACATATCCAAAATCCAGCGCAGCCTGCTGCACGCGCTTGCGGGTTTTTTCACTGACGCCGGGATGATCGTTCAGTGCCCGTGATACCGTACAGGTTGAAACATTCAGTTGCTCCGCAAGCTTGCGTATTCCCTTCAAGGCTCACGCCCCCCACCCTGAAATTGAATCTTCAATGCGACCTATTGACACAAACAAGGATCAAAGCATAGTCTGCTAAACGTTTAGCATTGATGCAATGCAACATAATGTAGCTCTGGGAGGAGGTTTTATGCTGAAAGCCGTTTTGTGCGGATGCGGCGCCATGGCCAGGGGCTGGTTGCGTGCCATTGATTCCACACCCGCCATTCGCGATGCGATCGGGATTGTCGGTCTTGTTGACCTCAACCTGGAGGTGGCAAAAGACCTTGCCAGGGAATTCGGGCTTGACCCTTCGCTTTGCGGTACAGACCTTGATGCTGTCCTGAAGGAAACCGGCGCCGATATCCTGTTTGATGTGGTTGTGCCGGCTGCACGCCGCAATGTGGTTGAAACGGCCTTGCGCAACGGTTGCCACGTACTGAGCGAAAAGCCTATGGCTGTTTCCATGGAAGATGCCCGCCATTTGCTGGCCATGGCAAGGCAATACGGCAGAATTCACGCCATCGTGCAGAACCGCCGTTTCATTGCAGGTGTTCGCAGCCTCAGGGCGGCTATTGACGCCGGCATGATCGGCGACCTGACCGGCCTGCATTGCGATTTCTTCATCGGTGCGCATTTTGGCGGTTTCCGCGAGGACATGGACAATGTGCTGCTGCTTGACATGGCCATTCACACCTTTGATGCGGCCCGGTTCATGGCAGGCAAGCAGCCGCTTGCCGTCTATTGTTTTGAAAACAATCCGCAAGGATCGTGGTATCGCACCGGATCATCCGCCAGCGCCATTTTTGAGCTGTCCGACAATGTAACCTTCACCTATCGCGGATCGTGGTGCGCCGAAGGGGCCAATACAAGCTGGGAATCGCAATGGCGCATTATCGGCACCAGGGGCACCATCCTGTGGAACGGCGAAGACACATTTACCGCCAACCGCGTCACGGGCGATACAGGCTTTTTCCGTGATCTGGAACCCATGGAGATTCCGCCGCCGCCATCCATGAGTGAAACCCATGGCCACGCTTCCGTCATCGCCGGTTTCATATCTGCAATCCGCTCGTCCGGCACGCCCGAAACGGCAAGCCACGACAATATCAAAAGCCTGGCAATGGTTTTTGGCGCCATTGAAAGCGCCGCGACCAAAACCCGGGTCAACATCGCACATTAGGAAACAGACGTCATGAACCCTGCAAATTCCATCCGGATCGGTACCATGGTCAGTGCATCTGACGGCACGGCCGCAGACAGGATTGCCAAAATCAGCCATCTGGGCTTTGAAAGTTTCGAGCCGTTCTTCTGGCAGACCACAAACGGACAGAATCTCGCCGATCTGGGCAAGCGCTGCATGGATGCCATCGGTGACCGCGATATCACCATCTCCACTATCGGCGTTTTCGGAAATCCCCTGGAACAGACAGAAACGGATCTGGAAACCCTGCGCTCCTGGAAAGATGCCATTGACAACGCCCGTCATTTTGGCGCGACCTGTGTGGCGGGCTTTACCGGCCGCATCCGCAACCAGCCCATTGAGGCAAGCCTGCCGCGCTACCGGGAAATCTGGACCGAACTTGCCGCCCGTGCGGCTGACAAGGGCATCAGGATTGCTTTTGAAAACTGCGCCATGGACGGTAACTGGGCAACAGGCGACTGGAACATTGCCCATAATCCGGATGCCTGGGAGCTGATGTTCAATGAAACACCGCAGGAAAATATCGGCCTGGAGTGGGAGCCTTGCCACCAGATGGTTTATCTGATCGATCCCATGCCGCAAATCCGCAAATGGGCCCACAAGGTTTTCCATGTGCATGGCAAGGATGCCACCATCCGCCGGGACGTGATCAGGGAACACGGCATTTTCGGCAAGGAAAAATTCGTGTTCATGCGCACGCCGGGTTTTGGCGACACCAACTGGACCGACGTGATTTCCGAATTGCGCCTGGCAGGCTGGAGCGGGTCGATTGACATCGAAGGCTGGCATGATCCGGTCTATCGCGATGCGCTGGAAATGACAGGTCAGGTGCACGCGCTGAACTATCTCAAGAATTGCCGGGGCGGAGACTTCGTCGTCGATCCGGCATAGCAGAAGCTTTTGGACGTATGGCCCGGGAAGCCTGCCAGAAGTGCAACGTCAACAGGAGGAAAACATGAAAAAAATCAAATTTTCAATACTCGGTGCCTTGGCTATGGCCTCGGTTTCGTTCATGGCAATGTCGGCCCATGCCGAAGATGTAACGATTACCGTCTGGTCGCTGGACAGCGACAATCAGCCGGCCGCTGTACTGGCCAGGGAATTCAACGAGAAGAACACCGGTATCAAGATTGAATACCGGCAGATCCAGTTTGATGATGTGGTCAGCGAAGCCATGCGCGCCTATTCCACAGGCCAGGCGCCGGACATTATCGCGGTAGACAATCCGGAACATGCACTGTTTGCATCCAGGGGTGCATTTCTCGACCTGACAGACCGGATTGCCGCTTCGTCGGTCATCAAGAAAGAGAATTATTTCCCCGGACCGCTGAATTCGGTCACCTGGGACGGCAAGCTCTTTGGCGTTCCAAAGGCCACGAATACGATTGCACTCTATTATAACAAGGACATGTTCAAGGCCAAGGGTCTGGACCCCGACAGCCCGCCAAGGACATGGGACGAACTGGTGGCGGATGCCCGCAAGCTCAACGATCCTGCGGC
Source organism: Rhizobiaceae bacterium (assembly GCA_965247225.1). Classification (GTDB taxonomy): domain Bacteria; phylum Pseudomonadota; class Alphaproteobacteria; order Rhizobiales; family Rhizobiaceae; genus CBDFGT01. The sequence continues at coordinate 61,850 of CBDFGT010000030.1, forward strand.
CAATATCTATGGTCTGGCTTTCTCGGCCAAGGGCAATGAGGAAGGCACATTCCAGTTTCTGCCATGGGCACAGATGGGCGGCGGCAGCTACGACAATATCAACACGCCCGGTGCTGTGAAGGGTCTTGAGACCTGGAAAACCATCATGGATGAAAAGCTGGCCTCCCCGGACACCCTGACCCGCGGCCAGTGGGATTCCACCGGCACCTTCAATTCCGGCAATGCGGCCATGGCCATTTCCGGCCCGTGGGAGCTCAACCGCATGCTGGAAGAGGCCAAGTTTGACTGGGGTGTTGCCCTTCTTCCGGTTCCGCAAGAAGGTGCAGAACGCTCCTCGGCCATGGGTGATTTCAACTGGGCCATTTTCTCCACATCCAGGCATCCGGACGAAGCCTTCAAGGTGATTGAATATTTCGCATCGCAGGATAACCGCCTGTTCCCTGACTTCGGCCAGTTGCCTGCCCGCTCCGACATCGCCATTCCGCCAACCGGCAATGCCCTGAAAGATGCGGCCCTCAAGGTGTTTGTCGAACAGCTGAAATATGCCAAGGCCCGCGGCCCGCATCCGGAATGGCCAAAAATCTCCAAGGCCATCCAGGACGCCATTCAGGCAGCCCTGACCGGCCAGTCCACTCCGAAAGACGCGCTTGACCAGGCAGCAGCCACCATCAAGGGTATCCTTGGTTCCTGACAGGCGGACATTCCGGTGCTTTCGTAAAAGACAGCACCGGCCTCCCGGACCGGACACTCCGCCAGAACAGCAGGGTGTCCGTTTCCGGCTATCGTTTAAGGAGGAGGACTATAATGCTGATGAGATTTGTCGCCCATTTTCGAGATGGCACAGGCTTTGACAAGGCGCTGGTCGCCTTTCCGATGGTCTTTTTGCTGCTCTTGTCCGGTCTGCCCCTGATTTACAATATTCTGATGAGCTTTCAGGAGGTCGACATGTTTTCGCTGGCCTCGATCATCAGACCTTTTGCAGGCATCAAGAACTACATCTGGATTTTGACACGTCCGGAATCCATGAAGATTTTTTCCAACACCGCCATTTTCGTCGTGGCCTCCATTGCGGGCCAGTTTGTGATCGGTTTTGCACTGGCACTGTTCTTTCAAAACATCTTTCCCGGATCCACCTATATTCGCGGGCTGTTTCTGGTCTCCTGGGTCATGCCGGGCCTTGTGGTCGGTGCCATCTGGAACTGGATCCTTTCGGGTGATTTCGGCGTTTTCAACTATGTCCTGAAATCCCTGCATATCATTGATGCCAATATCTTCTGGCGATCCGATCCAAAATATGCGCTCTGGGCCATCATCATGGCCAATATCTGGCTGGGAACAGCCTTCAACATGATCATGCTCTCTGTGGGCCTTGCCGCCATTCCCAAAGACATCAACGAGGCCGCATCCCTCGATGGTGCCACGGGCCTGCAGCGCTTCTGGACCATGACACTGCCGATGATGCGCTCGACCATAGGCGCACTCATCTCGCTGGGCCTGATTTTCACCCTGCAACAGTTTGACCTTGTTGCCTCCATCACTTCGGGTGGCCCCAACAACGCTTCCAATCTGGCGCAATACTGGGCCTGGGATCTGTCTTTCAAGCAATATGACTTTGCCAAGGGGGCCACCATTTCCGTGGTCATGATCCTGCTGGTCATGGTCGCCTCCGTTGTCTACGTGCGATCCACACGTCATGAGGTGCGCGGATGAGCAGCACAGCAAGGAACCGCATGCTGTTGGCCATCGCCATTCTGATGGCCGCACTTTACCTCTTCCCCCTTTACTGGATGGTGATCACCAGCCTCAAATCCGGATCGGAAATGTTTGCCACCCCGCCGACATTCCTTCCGGCAGACCCGCAATGGCAGACCTATGCCACCGTGTGGAAAACCCGCAACATGGGCGAATACATGTGGAACTCACTCGTCATCGCCTTCGGTTCAGTGGCTTTCATTGTGGTGCTGGGCACAGGCTGTGCCTATGTTCTGGCACGCTACCGCAATGCCTGGGTGGATCTGGGCCTGTTCATGATCCTGATGTTGCAGGTTCTGCCTGCCAGCCTGATGATCACACCGATCTTCGTCGGTTTCAATCAGCTCGGCCTCCTGGACATGCCGCGTCTTTCGGTCATCCTGGCCCTCTCTGCCAAGGCCATGCCTTTCTTTGTGGTTCTGGTGCGGGCAACCTTCATGAATGTCCCCCAGGAGCTGGAGGAGGCAGCCCTTGTTGACGGCAATTCCCGTATCGGCGCTTTCTGGAACATTGTCCTGCCGCTTGCCCGCAATGGCATCCTGGTCAGCGCAATCCTGATTTTCATGCAGGCCTTTGGCGAGTTTGTCTATTCCAAGTCAATCATCCAGGAAAGCAATCTCCAGCCGGCCAGTGTTGGCCTGAACACGTTCATGGGCCCCAATACCAATGAATGGAACAAGATCATGGCCTATTCCACCATCTATGTCCTGCCTATTCTTGCAGCCTTTGTCCTTTTGCAGCGGCGCATTGTTGCCGGCTTGACGTCTGGAGCTCTCAAATGAACACGCAAATCGCGCTCACCAATATCAACAAGCATTATGGCAGCTATCACGCCCTGAAAAACGTCAATCTGGAAATTCCCAAAGGCCAGTTTGTAGCCCTTGTCGGCCCTTCGGGATGCGGAAAATCAACGCTCCTGCGCGCGATTGCAGGTCTGGAGACCATAACCTCCGGAAACCTGACCATTGCGGGTGCGGACATGACCCGCATGCCGCCGCGCAAGCGTGATGTCGCCATGGTCTTCCAGACCTATGCGCTTTACCCGCATCTGACCGTGGAACAGAACCTCACCTATTCCATGCGCATTCGCGGTGCCAGCAAGGAAGCCATGCACAAGGCTGCCCGCGAGGTCGCTGCCACCACCGGCCTGGGCGATCTTCTGGGCCGCTACCCGCGCGAACTGTCCGGCGGGCAGAGACAGCGCGTCGCCATGAGCCGTGCCATTATCCGCGACCCCAAGGCCTTTCTGTTTGACGAGCCGCTCTCCAATCTGGATGCCGCCCTGCGCGTGCACATGCGCAAGGAAATCCGTTCCCTGCACGACCGCCTCGGCGCAACCTCTGTCTATGTCACCCATGACCAGATCGAGGCCATGACCATGGCAGACCATGTTGTGGTTATGCGCTCGGGCATTGTCGAGCAGCAGGGCTCGCCCCTGTCGCTCTATGATCGCCCGGTCAACAGGTTCGTGGCAGGCTTCATCGGTTCACCGGCCATGAACTTCATGCCCGGCACCATTGGCGCTGACGGCATGTCCGTCATAATCGGAGCCGGTGCAACCCTGCGTCTGCCAACAGCACAGGAGCCGGGCCGCAAGGTCATTGCAGGCCTTCGTCCCGAACATATGGTACCCGCCCCGGCCGGTGAAAATACACTGTCCTTGACGATCGGCTTTGTCGAATCCACAGGCTCGCTGACCTATTACACGACAAGGACACAGCCCGAAATGACGGTGGTGGAAACCGGACGCGGAACCTTTGGCGCAGGACAAACCCTGACACTGACCATCAGGCCGGAAAACATCCACCTGTTTGATGCCGCAACAGAAAACCGTCTGGACTGAACCGTCTGGCCCGGAAACGGCCGGCACCGGGATGCAGATTCCGGCGCCGGCATTCAAACAGCCGCGCAACAGCAGCCGCGAATTTTCTGTACGGTCCTGAAAAGCCTCTGGACCTTGTCGCAAAAACCTGACAGGCGTTTCTGCACAAAACTGGATTACAGAACCGTAATACTATTGTATGAAGGCAAACTGTTGACCATCTCAGGCCGGCCCCCCGGTTTGTTTCCGTCTTGTGCAGAGAGAAAGTCTGGAATTTTAAATGGCCCGTATTCGTTTTCACAAAGTCGCTTCGATTGTGGTACTGGCAGCCGCAGCAGGCTGGATTTTGACCGGAGAGTTCTCCTTTGTGGGCAGTGCCGCTTCGGAAGAAGCAAAACCGGAGGCGGCACCTGTTGCCCAGGCGGGCGAAAAGGCATTGCGCGTCGTTTCTGCCGTTGCGGTTCCCATCATCGATCATCGGCTGACAATCCGTGTTTCCGGCCAGACAGAAGCCGACAAGCGGGCCGAACTGGCCGCACGCGCAAGCGGCACCATCACCACCCTCCCCTTCCGGCAAGGGGAACGGGTAAAGGCCGGAGATGTTATCCTGGCAATGGATTCCGAAGAGAAGAAAATTGCGGTGGATGCCGCAGCCCAGCTGGTATCCCTGCGCCAGGCCCAGGCCGACGCAACACAGAAGCTGGCCAATACCGGAAATGTTGCCAAACTGCAGCTGGATGCCTCGCGCTCCGACCTGCAGGCGGCCCAGTCGCAATATGAAGCTGCCAAGGCCGAACTGGAACGCACACAGGTGATTGCCCCTTTTGATGGCATTATTGACCGCATCAACGTTCAGAACGGTGCATCCATACAGCTCGGTTCACCTGTTGCCACCCTGCTGGCGCTCGACCCGATCGTGGCGACCGGTGAAATCTCCGAACGCAATCTCAGCGCAATCAAGATTGGCAGCCCCGCCAATATTCGCCTCGTCAATGGCGATACGGCAACAGGTACGGTGCGCTATATCAGCCGCGAGGCAACAACGGCTACCCGCACCTACCGCGTGGAAGTGGCCGTGGCGAACCCGGATGCCGCAATCCCCGCAGGCATGACAGCCGAAATTGACCTGATGTCAGACCCGGTCAAGGCGATCAAGCTGCCGCGCTCGGCTGTAACACTCAATCTCGACGGTGCACTGGGCGTCCGCACGGTCGACAAGGACAACAAGGTCGTGTTCCTGCCGGTGGATCTCATTGATGATGCAACAGACGCTATCATTCTGACAGGCGTGACCGAAGGCACAAAAATCATCATTTCAGGTCAGGATTTCGTCACGGATGGCGAGACTGTAACGGTTGTTGCGCCGGACCCGGCAACATTGAAGAAGCTGGCAGCACAGTTTTCCGGCGCGATAACCAGGTAAGGCGGGAGCAATTCAAATGGGTCACCTTATTGATCTTGCAATCCGCAATGCGCGGCTGACGATTTCCATCCTGTTCTTTTTCCTGATTTCCGGTGCACTGGCCTACCAGTCCATTCCAAAGGAAGCCGAACCGGATATCCAGATTCCGATTATCTATGTTTCTTTGTCCTATCAGGGCATTTCTCCGGAAGATTCCGAACGGCTGCTGTTGCGACCGATGGAAACAAGGCTGAAAACCATCAAGGATATCAAGGAAATGCGGGCTGCAGCCTATCAGGGCGGCGGCTATGTTCTGGTGGAATTCAATGCCGGGGCCGATCTGGCCAAGGCATTGGACGATGTGCGCTCGAAAGTCAGTGATGCCAAGCGCGACCTGCCGAACGGGGCGGATGAACCAAGCATCAACGAAGTCAACCTCTCGGAATTTCCGGTTCTGGTTGTAACCTTGTCCGGCGATGCGCCGGAACGTCAGTTGCTGGAAGCGGCCCGCGAACTGAAAAAGCAGATCGACGAGGTTGACGGCGTTCTGGAAGCCAAATTGCAGGGCGCACGCGATGATCTGGTCGAGGTGATTATCGATCCCGTCAAGCTCTCCTCTTACGGTCTGAAGCTCGACCAGCTGGTCGGCGCTGTTGCCGGCTCCAACAGCCTTGTGGCGGCAGGCGCACTGGAAGGCACCGAGGGCCGTTACGCGGTAAAAGTTCCCTCCCTCATCGAAACGGTGGAAGATGTTGCCAATCTGCCGATTGTGGCCGGGGCCAGCGCCGTGGTGCGCGCCCGTGATCTCGCCACCATCCGCTCGACCTACAAGGACGCAACCACAATCACCCGCCTCAACGGCAAACCGGCCATTGCCATTGAAGTGTCCAAACGCACCGGTTCCAATCTCATCAATACGGTGGACGCGGTAAAGAAGGTAGCCGACGCTTACAAGGCGAAGCTTCCGGGCGGCGATATTACCTACAGCCAGGACAAGTCTGAAAACATTCGGCAGATGTTGCACGACCTGCAGAATTCCGTTCTGACCGCCGTCATTCTGGTGTTCATCGTGATTCTCTATGCGCTTTCGGGCCGGGCATCGCTTTTTATCGGCTTTGCCATTCCGGTCTCGTTCCTGATGGGGATCCTGTTCCTTTCTCTCGCCGGGTATACGGTCAACCTGGTGGTGCTGTTTGCCCTTATCCTCGCCGTCGGCATGCTGGTGGATGATGCCATTATCGTCACCGAATATGCCGAACGGCGCATGAGCGAAGGCATGGACAGGGTGGAGGCCTACAGAACAGCCGCAAAGAAGATGACCGGGCCGGTGTTTGCCGCCACGCTCACCCGTGTGGCGGCCTTCTCGCCGCTCCTGTTCTGGCCGGGCATTGTTGGCGAATTCATGAAATATATGCCGATCACCCTGATCGCAACCCTGTCGGCATCCCTTGTCTATGCGCTGGTGTTTACACCGACCCTGGGAGCCATGTTTGCCAAAAAGCCGGATCATGAGGAAGTGCATCGTGATGGCTGGTATATGGCAACCGTCAAGACGGCCGTGCGCTTTCCCAAAACGGTGCTGATCCTGTGTGTTGCCCTGTTGTTCGGTGTGCAGTTTGCCTATACGAAAATCGGCTCCGGTGTTGAATTCTTCCCCAATGTCGAACCGGATTACGGCCTTCTTTATGTCCATGCCCGGGGAAACATGTCGCTGGAGGAAAAAGACACCTATGTTCGTATGGCGGAAAGCCGTATTCTCGGCTGGCCGGGTATCAAATCGGTCTACACCCGCGTTGGTGAAGCCGGCGGACAGGGAAATGATGTGGCACCGGATGTGATCGGCACCATCCAGTATGAATTCATCAACTGGCGTGAACGCAAGCCGGCAGACAAAATTCTGGCCGACCTTCGTGTTGCCATGGCGGGCATTCCCGGTGTCGATATCGAAGTCTCGGTTCCGGCTGCCGGTCCGCCAACCGGCAAGGCCGTGCAGGTTCGTCTTTCCGCCGCAGACCCGGCGGGCATTGAAGATGCAGCCCGCAAGGTGGCCGCCATTCTCAGGGCCGACAATGACATTATTGACATAACCGACGGCCTTCCCATTCCCGGCATAGACTGGGAACTGAAGGTCAACCGTGCAGAAGCGGCCAGATATGGCATTGGTCCGGCCTCCGTGGGAACCGTCGTGCAATTGGTCACATCAGGTCTGAAACTGTCGGAATATCGCCCGGCCGGTTCTGACGACAGCGTTGACATCCGCCTGCGCCTGCCGGAAGACCGCCGTACACTGGGAACGCTGGACCAGTTGCGGGTGGAAACCACGCAGGGCTCGGTTCCGATTTCCAATTTTGTCACCCGCGAGGCGGCCCATTCTGTGGGAACCCTGAACCGCATTGATGGCGAACGCACCATCACCGTCCAGGCCAATGTCAGGGAAGGCGTCCAGGCTTCCGTTGTCCAGGACAGGGTCAGGGCCGCGCTGGAAAAAGAGGATTTTGGCAAGATCGGCTGGCAACTGGTAGGCTCGGACAAGGAAAGTGCCGATGCATCGGCTTTCCTGTCCAAAGCCTTTGGTGCAGCCATTTTCCTCATCTTCGTGGTTCTCCTGGCCCAGTTCAACAATTTCACCTCTGTGTGGCTGGTCCTGTCTGCCGTGCTCATGTCGACAATAGGCGTGTTCCTGGGTCTGATGATCACCGGCAAGCCCTTCTCGATTGTCATGTCGGGGATCGGGGTCATTGCGCTGGCAGGTGTCGTGGTCAACAACAATATCGTGCTGATCGATACCTATGACACGCTGCGTCACGAGGGCATGGCAAAGCTGGACGCCATTCTGCAAACCTGCCGCGAACGCGCAAGGCCGGTGGTGCTGACGGCGGCAACCGCCATTCTGGGCGTCCTGCCGATTGCCTTTGGCATCAATCTGGAAATCCTTTCGCATGAGACAACCATTGGAGCGCCATCCACCCAATGGTGGATTGCCCTTTCGAGTGCCATCGTCTTCGGTCTGGCCTTCTCGACCATCCTGACGCTGATTGTCACGCCCTCGGCCCTGATGGTGTTTACCCGCGGCGCTCCGCGAAAGCCGGGGGAACCCGGCTTCTGGGCCCGCCTGTTCCGCCGCAAGCCCAAACCTGCGCTATCGGCACAGCCTGCGGAGTAAAACCCGGATTCAAACGTGTAAAGACAGCGGCCGCAGCGCCGCTGTTTTCATGTCTTGCCAGGGCGTCGGGCACGCCGGATCGTTTATGACAGCCCTTTGCGTCATCAGTATTCGCTATTGACCGGCTAAAACCGCGAGTTTTTAATTTTTCTTTAGAAGTTTTAAATATGTATATTCTGTAAACGCAGCCATTGGTGCAATAATGCCCAGGGTTTGACACATAAACGAAAGAAGTGGGCACCATTCATGCTTGTTCGTTTGATGCGTGCAACAACATTGCGGCGGGATCAACCAAAACTGTTGTTTGCGCAGGTTGAAGCATTGAAAGTTCGGGTGCCTATTGTCTACGTGTTGCTGATCACCAACGCAGCGGCAGTCTCGGCAACCCATATCGGTACAGCGCCTTTCTGGCTGGCAGCCTATATCCCGGGCATTATCGGCCTTCTCTCTGTCATGCGGATTTTCTGGTGGAAAAAGCTGAACCTCTTTGGCATCAGTGTCGATGAGGCCTGTGACATCCTGAACCGGACGACGAGGCTGGCTGTAGGTCTGACGATCATTTTCGCTGCCTGGGCTGTTGCCCTTTATACTTACGGAAATGCCTATCAGCAGGGTCAGATCGCCTATTTTCTGGTAGTGGCCGGTATTTCGTGCGTTTTCTGCCTGATACATCTGCCCGCGGCGGCTATCCTGACAGCGGCGATTACGTTCAACGCCATGATCTTCACATTCCTGTTTTCAGGAAACACCGTGTTCATTGCCACGGCGCTGAGCGTGATCTTCCTGTCCTATTCGTTTTATACCGTCATTTTAAGCTATTACGAAAACTTTGCCTCGCTGGTGGAACTGACAGAGACACTTGAAAAAAAGCACACTGAACTGGAAATACTCAACGAGGTCAACAGCTACAATTCACTGCATGACCAGCTGACGGGCCTGCTCAACCGGCGTGGCTTTTTTGAGCACCTGGACACGATCCTGAACAGTCCGGATGCAAAGCCCACTGTAGCCCTGGTGGATCTGGATGGTTTCAAACCCGTCAATGATACATTTGGCCATGCCGCAGGTGACCATGTTCTTCAGGAATCCGCCAGACGCTTTCAGGAAATCATCGGCAACCGCGGACTTGTGGCAAGGCTCGGCGGCGATGAATTCGGCTTTATACTGTCGGAGGAGCTTGATCAGGAAACCGTGGCAAGGCTGGCAAGCGGGTTGTGTGACGCGCTTCGTGCGCCTTTCGATATACCTGATGGTTCTGTCACCATTTCCGGCTCCTGTGGCGTGGTCTATTCAACATCAAAAATGCGCACCAGCGAAGACATGTATGACAGTGCGGATTTCGTTCTCTATCAGGTCAAGGAAAAATCCGGCGGATCCGTGGAATTCTTCTCGCAATCCCATCAGGAAATCCTTGGCCGCAACCAGGCCATTGAGATGGCGCTCCAGTCAGACCAGCTTTCACGGGAGCTCTCCCTGGTGTATCAGCCGGTGCTGGACCTGCGCACAGGCAAGGTTGTCGGTTTCGAGGCTTTGGCGCGCTGGTTCAACCCTGATCTGGGCCATGTGGCACCGGGTGAATTCATTCCGCTGGCAGAGCGCAACGGCGTGATCAACCGTATCACACTGCTCTTGCTGGATCAGGCGCTGGATGCCCTGAAAGCAATTCCTGCCGGTCTGCGCATGTCCTTCAATCTGTCCGCCCGTGACATATCCGACAAGAATGCAGCCATCGCCATTCTCGCAGCCATCCACGCAAAAGCGGCAGATGCAGGCAGGCTGGATCTGGAAATCACCGAGACCGCGCTCCTGTCCAATTTTGAGAACTGTTCGGAAAATATCCATCTTCTGCGCTCTGCAGGCATTTCAATCTCGCTGGATGATTTCGGCATAGGCTTTTCCAGCCTCAGCCACATCCACCAGTTTGAATTCGACAAGCTTAAAATTGACCGCAGCTTTGTCATGGGCGTGGACACCCACGTCAAGAGCCGCAATATCATCCGCTCGATTGCCAGCCTGTGCAAGGGGCTGAAAATCACATCTGTGGCAGAAGGCATTGAAACCGAAGAGGCGCTTGAAAAAATCAGGACGCTCGGCGTCAGGCACGGCCAGGGCTATTATTTCTCAAGGCCGCTGCAACTGGCCGATGCCATAAAATTTGCCACTGAGCATCAGGGTGTTCAGGACGCGGCGTGAGAGCGGGCCCATGATGATGGTTGGCTCTCTCATGGTCGGGTCGCCAGCATATTCGATTTCATACCCGATTATACCCGATTATACCCGATACTTCCACCTCCTCCGAACATCGCAGGCAGAAAATCATGCCCCGCACCTCCAGGCTGGCACCGACAGGCTGGGACGCCCGGGATAGCAACAGCCGTAACGCACCTTGACGCGAAATGCAGAATCGAACAGTTCAGTGCGCTACACTTGGATATTTCACCGAAATATCCATGCAAGTCATTGATTTTATTAAGTTTGGTAGGCCCGGAGGGACTCGAACCCCCAACCAAGCGGTTATGAGCCGCTGGCTCTAACCATTGAGCTACAGGCCCACGGCGAAACGAGGTTTCGCAGTTGCAAGGCAATGGTACAGTGCAACGGTGCCCGTCTAGCCCAATTCGTGCGCCACGACAAGCCTTTGCCGTAAAAGCTACACAATCAATTGGGAAGAAGACTCGTATACCATATTGAAATGCCATAGGGGAGAGTTGCCATGCGCTGCGAACGGAACAAGAAATGGATGATGGCCACGGTTATTGGCCTGTCGGCGCTGGGCGCGGTCTCAGCCCCGGCATTCGCCGAAGACAAGCCGCCGCGCGAGGCTGTCATCATTGTCTCGGGCGAGGGTGAGGCCAGCGTCACCCCCGATATGGCCCTGGTGAGCCTGAGCGTCGTGCGCATGGAAAAGACCGCCCGCGCCGCTCTTGACGCCAATAATGCGGCCATGTCCGCCGTGATCGATGCCATGAAAAAGGCAGGCATTGCCCCGCGTGATATCCAGACATCCGGCTTTTCCATGGATGCGCTCTATGATTATCCGCAGGATGACAAGGGCGTTGCCCTGCCGCCGGTTCTGCGCGGCTATCAGGTTTCCAATGGCCTGACACTGCGCATCCGCGATCTCACCAAAATTGGCAACATCATGGATCAGGCCGTGACACTGGGTGTCAACCAGGGCGGCGGCATTGCCTTTACCAATGACAATCCGAAAGCAACGATTGAAGCCGCGCGCAAGGCCGCCATGGAAGACGCCATGGCCAAGGCCAGGCTTCTCACGCAGACAGCCGGGGTGAAACTGGGTCGGGTGATCGAGATTTCCGAAGGCGGCCCGCCCCCGATGCCACAGCCGGTCGCCATGGCAATGACGAAGATGGCAGCAGCCTCCGAGGCAGACCGCGTGCCTGTGGAAGCCGGTGAAAACCGCTACCACATCACCGTCAATGTCACATTCGGTATCAATCAGTAATCCTGCGCAGCGCCCGGTGCAACCGGGCGCGGATTCATGGATCAGCGATAGGCAACCGGGCAACCCGGTACATTGCCAAAAATGATACGGGCACGTCCGCCATGCTGGCGGCCTTCCACCACAAGCTTGCGCCGGTCAATGGACACGACACCGGGACGGCGCAAACCATAATCGCGGGCTATATCTACAGCCTCTTCCGGGTCGCAGCCGCCACGCGGACGACGGCGATAGACCTCATCCCCACCCTGATTGCCGAAATAACGGCGATCATCACCGCGTGGTCGGTAACGGGGATCATCACCGCGTGGTCCGTTGCGAAAGCCCGGATCATCGCCCAGAAAGACCTCTCTGTCGCCAGGAACCTCTGGCCCGCCCCCGATGATCATTCCAAAGGAAAAATCATCGGCAGAGGCCGTCATTGGCAGGCAGGTCATGAGGCCAGCGCCCATCATCGTGGCAAGAACGGTGTTTTTCACAAAAGTCTTCATGTCGCTCTCCGGTCCTGCCAAGGGCAGGGCGTGTGTTTGAATGGGGTCATCAGGCAGATATACCATCACACTACCATAGCTTTGCGTGCGCAACAGCGCCATGGCCATGATGGCAGCACATTTATTCTGTCATCCGCCATTGGCAGGAAACGGCGGAGGAAACCGGCAGGCAGGCAGTTTCAAAAAAAAGACGCTCAGCGATAGACGACAGGGCAACCGCGCACATTGGCAAACACGATTCTGGCCCAGCCGCCGCGCTGGCGGCCTTCCACCACAACCTTGCGCGGGTCGGCGCGCACAACACGCGGATGGCGGAAACCATAGTCGCGTGCGGTTTCCACGGCCTGCCATTCGTTGCAGCCGCGACCCGGACGTCCAAAGCCCGGACGGTCATAGTCATGAAAAGAACGACCGTCGCCCCAATGATGCAGGCGCGGGCCACCATTGCCAATGCCGAACTCGAAGGAGAAGCCGTCAGCCGAAGCCGTGGCAGGAAGGGCAGCCAGAGCCGAAAGGCCGATCAAACCGGCCACGACCGTTTTCTTTACAAGGTTCATCATGTCAAGCTCCTGTCCGTTGAGGTCAATACCTCTTGTTGCGATGCTTGTGAAAATAGACCCGTGAAGCTGAACCGGACCGGAATCCCCCGTTCATGTGACGTTCAGGAAAGTGGTGCAAACACGCCTGCCCCCTGGAGGAAATGTAGAGCTAAAACAGAACAATAGCCCCGGGGCGCTTGCAAGCGGGTTGCGGACGGTGTCTTGCTGAAAATATCGTCATCAGGCATTGTGCATATCCAAACTGTCGCTTGGATTCGGCATACCGTCCCAAAACACGCGACTTAGCGCCCGTAGGGAATTTCACGATGTCGTCCGGATTACGAACAGACCAAACGTTGCTGGAGAGTCGCTACCGCCAGAATCCTTCATGCACCTGCGCAGCCTCATCCTCAAGCAAAGGGCCAACAATCTCGACTGCGCGACGGCTATGCCGAAACATTTCACGGCAGGTGAAGTCGTTCGGGGGCAGTGGCGGGCCGTTGTTGCCAATATTCCGCAGCCTTGCCTGCGAGAGGCCATAGACGATTCGCCCCACTCCGACCCAACGCGCGGCAGTCGCACACATGGAGCATGGCTCGGTACTGGCATACATAGTCGCCTTCGACAACATTTCTTGATCAAAACGCATTGAGGCAAGTGACAAGAGATTTCTCTCCGCGTGCCCGGTCAGATCGCCGGAAAGAACGACTGTGTTTTCAGCTTCCAGAAGCGTTTGTCCAGTAACCGAAATCAAGACAGCTCCGAACGGGTGATTTCCCTTTTCTCTTGACGTTCGCGCAAGTCCAAATGCCTTGCGAAGATCTCGCGCATCGTTCTCATCGGTCCAGCAGCGCATCAGATTATTTCTTTCACAGAACGTTTCATAAAACCCTGAATATCGCCCGAAATCTCTCTGAACGATTCCTGACGTTGATCGCACATGATAGATTCCTGGCATGGCAAATCTTTTGGGAACGGATTGGTCGCAATTGCCCCCTCTTCGTTCCAAGCCCTTGGGTAATACTGATAGCCGCAATCGGCAAATGCTGATTGTCATATTGGCGATGCGCCCAGTGCGTAACGCCTTTCATCACTGACGCAATTGTTAGCTGTCCAGGAAGCTCCGCAGCTTGCGTGAACGGCTCGGGTGCTTGAGCTTGCGCAGGGCCTTGGCCTCGATCTGGCGGATACGTTCGCGCGTGACCGAGAACTGCTGGCCGACTTCTTCCAGCGTATGATCCGTGTTCATGCCGATGCCGAAACGCATGCGCAGCACGCGCTCTTCGCGTGGTGTCAGCGAGGCCAGAACACGGGTTGTTGTTTCGCGCAGGTTTGCCTGAATGGCCGCATCAATCGGCAGAAGCGCATTCTTGTCCTCGATGAAATCACCCAGGTGCGAATCCTCCTCGTCACCCACAGGGGTTTCGAGGCTGATCGGCTCCTTGGCGATTTTCAGAACCTTGCGCACTTTTTCGAGCGGCATGGCCAGCTTCTCGGCCAGTTCTTCCGGTGTCGGCTCCCGGCCGATTTCATGCAGCATCTGGCGCGAGGTGCGCACGATCTTGTTGATCGTTTCAATCATATGCACCGGAATGCGGATCGTGCGGGCCTGATCGGCAATGGAGCGGGTAATCGCCTGCCGGATCCACCATGTGGCATAGGTGGAGAACTTGTAGCCGCGGCGATATTCAAACTTGTCCACCGCCTTCATCAGGCCGATATTGCCTTCCTGGATGAGATCAAGGAATTGCAGCCCGCGATTGGTATATTTCTTGGCAATGGAAATGACCAGACGCAGGTTGGCTTCCACCATTTCCTTCTTGGCAATGCGGGCTTCGCGCTCGCCCTTCTGCACCATGTGCACAATGCGGCGGAATTCCGAAATCGAAATGCCGGTTTCTGTGGCCAGATTCTGGATTTCGGAGCGCAGGTCGCGGATCATCGTGCCTTCGGCCCTGGCAAATTCCTTCCAGCCCTTGGCGGCCAGATTGGCAATCGATTTCATCCAGTTGGGATCAAGTTCCGCCCCGGAATACTGTTCCAGAAAGCTGTCGCGCTTCACACCATAGGATTCGGCCAGACGCAGCAAACGGCCTTCATTCTGCACCAGACGCTTGTTGATATCGTAAAGCTGCTCCACAAGGCTGTCGACGCGGTTCTGGTTGAGGGAAAGCGACTTCACAGCCGCAATCAGGGAATCTTTCAGTTCCTTGTAGCGTCGCTCCTGGGCAACCGACAGCGAACCTTCGGCCGCCAGACGCGATTCCACCTGCTGGTCCTGCAGCTTGCGCAGCTTCTTGTAGGATTCGGCAATCAGGTCGAGCGTTTCCATAACCTGCGGACGCAGCTCGGCTTCCATGGCAGCCAGCGAAAGGTTGGATTCGTCATCATCCTCTTCCTCTTCCTCGATGGGCAGGCCCTCGCCGCCGACATTGGTAATATCGTCTTCGCTGGTGCGGACGCGGCGGTTCTTTTCCTTTTCCTCGGCCAGCTTGCGGTCGGCCTCAATCTTTTCCGGGCTCTGGAACTGTGGTGCCGCCTTGGCTTCCGGACCGGAATAGGTGGTTTCCAGATCAATGATTTCGCGCAGCAATGTCGCGCCTTCATTCAGTTCGTCACGCCAGATGATCAGCGCCTGAAAGGTCAAAGGGCTTTCGCACAGGCCGGCAATCATGGTTTCGCGACCGGCCTCGATGCGCTTGGCAATGGCAATTTCGCCCTCGCGCGACAAGAGCTCCACGGATCCCATTTCGCGCAAATACATGCGCACCGGATCATCGGTGCGATCCGTCGGTTCTTTCTTCCTGGCCGTTGCCAGAGCGGAGCCGGTGCGGCTTGCGGTCAGTTCACCGCCTTCGCCATCACTTTCGGATTCGCCGTCCTCTTCCTCAGCAGGGGCTGCCGTTTCTTCGGCTTCTTCGTCTTCAACAACATTGATGCCCATATCGGACAACATTGCCATCGTGTCTTCAATCTGCTCGGAGGTCACTTCTTCCGAAGGCAAAACCGAATTCAGCTCGTCCATGGTCACATAGCCGCGCTTCTTGGCAGCCTTGATCATTTTCTTGACAGCGTCATCCGAAAGATCGAGAAGAGGACCGTCCGGCGCACCTTCACGTTCTGTTTCGGCTTCTTCGTTTTCTTTGACTTTGGTTGCCATATATTCGTTACTTTCGCTTGCAGTCATTGCGTGTCATCAGGGCACCGGTTCGGAGATGTTTGCAAACAGATCCTGTGTTCACAAACGAATCATTTTCCGGAACAGATGGGCTCACTGATACAGGCCTGACCTTTAATTCCCGCTTAACCAAATGAAGTTGCGAACGATTTTAGCCGCTCCAGTTCGTGTCATTCCGCAAAACTGTCGACAGGTATTTTTCCACGACAATTCATAGCTCTTATTCGGAACAGGTGATTCCCGCATTTTTGACGCCCGTCAAGCGTTTCCGGCAAAAAACCGTCACAAACGTCGAAAAAGCTGCATTCAAGGCCGTAATCCTGCTTTTGGAACATGTCGTCTATGTAGGATGAAGGGGATACAAAACAAGGGTCACGTCCGGCACAAGTAATCCTGACACACCGCTTCACTCTACCACTCCATCACCACCTTGCCGGAATTGCCAGACCGCATGGCCTCAAAACCGTCGCGGAAATCTTCAATGCCGATGCGGTGCGTGATGATGGGGGTGAGATCCAGCCCGCCCTGCACAAAGGCAATCATCTTGTACCAGGTCTCAAACATCTCGCGGCCATAAATGCCTTTCAGCGTCAGCATCTTGAAGATCACCTTGTTCCAGTCGATGCCAAAGCCTTCAGGGGCAATGCCCAGAATGGCAATTTTCCCGCCATTGTTCATCGTGTCGATCATCGCGCGAAAGGCCGGCGGCGCACCGGACATTTCCAGCCCCACATCAAATCCCTCCATCATGCCGATCTGCTTCATCACATCGGCAAGGTTTTCCTTTGACGCATCGACAACATGGTCGATGCCGCAGGTGCGGGCCAGATCCAGCCGCACCGGATTGATATCGGTAATCACCACCTTGCGCGCCCCTGCCCGCCTGGCAACCATCGCCCCCATGATGCCGATCGGTCCGGCACCCGTTACCAGAACATCCTCACC
Organism: Rhizobiaceae bacterium; assembly: GCA_965247225.1. Taxonomy (GTDB): domain Bacteria; phylum Pseudomonadota; class Alphaproteobacteria; order Rhizobiales; family Rhizobiaceae; genus CBDFGT01. The sequence continues at coordinate 78,605 of CBDFGT010000030.1, forward strand.
CACCAGATCAAACGACAGCGCCGTATGCACGGCATTGCCGAACGGATCGAAGATCGCGGCAATTTCATCCGGCACATCCTCCGGGATCGGCACAACATTGGCCTCCGGAATACACAGGAACTCGCCGAAAGAGCCGGGCCGGTTGACGCCCACACCCAGCGTGTTGCGGCACAGATGCCCCCGGCCCGCCCGGCAATTGCGACACTTGCCGCAGACAATATGCCCCTCGCCCGACACCCGCTCGCCGACATGATATCTGGTCACCGACGAGCCTGCCTGCGCAATCTCGCCGCAGAATTCATGACCGACCACCATGCCAACCGGAATAGTCTTTTCCGCCCATTTATCCCAGTTCCAGATATGCACATCGGTGCCGCAAATTGCCGATTTCTTCACCCGGATCAAAACATCGTTCGGGCCGGGCTCCGGCACCGGCACATGCTCCATCCACAGCCCGGTTTCAGGGCGGGATTTCACCAGTGCTTTCATCATATTGGACATATCGAGACCCTTTTGTTTGGCGAACTTCCCCTTTTCCCCGTCTGGGAGAAGGTGGCGCGAAGCGCCGGAGAGGGGCATTGCAAACTATGCAATCACACCCAGTTCCTTGCCCGTGGCCTCAAAGGCCGCAAGGGCCGCCTCAATATCGGCACGGCTGTGGGCGGCAGACATCTGGGTGCGAATACGCGCCTGGCCTTTGGGGACCACCGGGAAGGAAAAGCCCACCACATAGACCCCGCGTTCCAGCATTCCGGCGGCGAATGCCTGCGCCAGTGCCGCATCCCCCAGCATCACCGGAATAATCGGATGACCATGGCCTGCCAGGGTAAACCCGAGCTTGCCCATTTGCGCACGGAAAAAATCAGCGTTTTCAAACAGGCGTTCGCGCAATGCATTGCCATTTTCGACAAGATCGAAAACCTTCAGGCTGGCAGCGGCAATGACAGGGGCAAGCGTATTGGAAAACAGATAGGGCCGTGAGCGCTGGCGCAGCCAGTCCACTACGGGTGCCTTGGCCGATGTATAGCCACCGGATGCACCGCCGAGAGCCTTGCCAAGCGTGCCGGTGATGATATCCACCCGTCCCTCGACGCCGCAATATTCCGCAGAGCCGCGCCCGTACTTGCCGACGAAGCCGACCGCGTGGCTGTCATCCACCATGACCATGGCCCCATATTTCTCAGCCAGATCACACACGCCGGACAGATTGGCAATGATCCCGTCCATGGAAAACACGCCATCGGTGGCAATCATCCTGAACCGGCTGCCCCCGGCCTTTTTCAGCTCTTCCTCCAGAGCCGTCATGTCATTATTGGCATAGCGGAAGCGTTTTGCCTTCGACAGGCGCACACCGTCAATGATGGACGCATGATTGAGCGCATCGGAAATAATCGCATCCTCCTCGCCCAGAAGCGTTTCAAACAGCCCGCCATTGGCATCAAAACACGAGGAATAGAGGATCGTATCCTCAAACCCCAGAAACGTCGAAATCCGCGCTTCCAGTTGTTTGTGTTCCTCCTGCGTGCCGCAGATAAAACGCACCGAGGCCATGCCGTAGCCATAGCGGTCCAGCGCTTTTTTGGCAGATTCTGCAATCTCTTCATTATCGGCCAGCCCAAGATAATTGTTGGCGCAGAAATTCAGGACACGCTGGCCGGAAGCAATATCAATCATGGCGGATTGCCTGGAGGTGATAATCCGTTCCGACTTGTAGAGACCGGCAGATTTCAGCTCCTCAAGCGCGGACGAAATGTGGGATAAAAAAGCGCTGGTCATGCAAAAGCCCCGTGTGAAACAATCATCGCTTTCTAGCACGTCAAACGATGTCGGCCACCAAAAATGCGCGTCAGAACATGCCGCTGATGTGCAATGCGCGATCAGACATGCCGCAGCGGGCTGTTCAGGGATGTGCCGGGCCCTTGACCCGCCCGGACATCACACCAAAACCGTCAATAATCGCCTCCTGGCTTTCCAGCCGTATCGCCTCATTGTGAACCTCCTGCAGGCTGCGCATCAGCTGTTCCATGCCTTCCTCATCGCCATCCTCCGTTGCCCGGGCAATATCGCGCTCCAGCTCCACGCGCTGGCGGCGCAGCGCCTTGGTCCGGTTGTGCAGCGCCAGCACCTGCCGGTAGCTCTCGCGTGCATCTTCAGGGGCCGCCTCTTCCGTTGCTGTCCACAGACGCGCATTGCGGATCTGCTGGTCCAGCAATTTCAGCATGGCCCCCAGATCCTGGGATTCCAGAGAGTCGATCAGCCCTTCGCGCGTCAGTCCCCGGCTGGCAGCCTGCGCTGTTCCGCCCAGCACCGCCGACCAGAAGCGTTGCAGATCCCTGTTTTCAAATTCCAGTGCAGAAATTGCGTCATAGTCTTCCAGAAGCAATTGCGGATGGTTGACAATGGTCAGGACCAGGACAGCCTCGCGCAGCGCCGGAAGCTCCACATGACCGCGCACCAGACCGGAGCGGGCCAGCCTGTCCGAAATACTGGTCACGCCGGTGCGCGTTTTCGGCGCAAACCTGCCACCGCCCTGTCCGCCTTCGCCGCGCTGGAATTTGCCCTGCCCGTAGCTGTTGCGCGGAGAGGCCCCCTGAAAGAATGTGTTCAGCCGGTCGCGCACGTCCTGACCGTAATGGCGGCGGACATTCTCATCCGCAATCACCGCAATCACCTGTTTCAGCCGCGCTTCCAGCTCGGCCCGCTTTTCCGGCGTATCGAAGCCGCCACCGGCAATTTCCCTGGTCCACACCATATCGGCCAGCGGACGCGCCTGCGCCATCACCGCATCAAACGGTGCACGCCCTTCATGCCGCACCATGTCGTCGGGATCCTTGCCATCCGGCAGCATGGCAAAACGCACGGATTTTCCCGGCGCAAGCTTTGGCAGGGCCAGATCAACCGCCCGGTTGGCCGCCCTGATCCCCGCGCCGTCACCGTCAAAACACAGGACCGGCTGCGGCGTCATTTTCCACATCAGGTCGAGCTGGTTTTCGGTGAGCGCCGTTCCAAGCGGGGCAACGGCATTTTCCACACCGGCCTGATGGAGCGCAATCACATCCATATAGCCTTCAACAGCAATGATCGTGGCATTGCCGTCAGCACCGTTCAGGGTGCGCCTTGCCCGGGCATAATTGTAGAGAACATGGCCCTTGGAAAACAGCTCTGTCTCATTGGAATTGAGATATTTGGCAGGCGCGTCCGGTGCCATGGCCCGCCCGCCAAACGCAATGACCTTTTCCCGCGCAGACAGAATGGGAAACATGATCCGGTCACGGAACCGGTCATAGGACACCGGAATATCCGGTCCATGCACCAGCAGGCCGCAGGCCTCCATCTGGTCTTTGGCAATGCCTTTTGCCGCCAGATGCTCCTTCAGCGCGTTGCGGCTGTCAGGCGCAAAGCCCAGCCGGAACGTCTCGATGGTGCGACCCGTCAACCCGCGGTCGCGCAGGTAGGCCCGCGCTTTTGCCCCGCTGGCGGTTTGCAGCTGGTCCTGAAAGAACTGCGTTGCCAGTTCCATGACATCGAGAAGCGTGGTGCGCTGCTGTTCGCGTTTTTCAGCTTCCGGGTCCGGCTGCGGCATGGGAATGCCCGCCATGTCGGCAATGCGTTCCACCGCTTCGGGAAAACTCAGCCCTTCCAGCTCGGTCAGAAACCGGAAATGATCACCGCTCACCCCGCAGCCGAAACAATGGTAGCGGCCCTTGCGGTCCTCGCAGTGAAAGCTGGGGGATTTTTCCCCGTGAAACGGGCAGCAGGCCCAATAATCGCCTTTGGAGGTCTGGGTTTTCTTCCTGTCCCAGGACACACGTTTGCCAATCACGTCCGAAATCGGCACGCGGTCTCTGATCTCATCAAGAAACGTCGGTGAAAATCGCATCATGGTCCTCTGTCTGACCCATCCTATAGGCCGAAGAAACAGGCGACGCCATGGGGCAAATGCGTTTTGCGCACTATCAACAGGCTTGACAAAAATACAATTGTATATATGATTTAGAGTGAATGAGAATTCAACCCCGCAATCATGCGAAAAGAAATGGGAACCATATGATATTTCGAGATCGCGGACAATTTTATGAGAGTGACAGACTTTCAAAATGCTGAATTCGATTGGGACGAAAACAAAAGACGATCAAATCTGCAAAAACATGGCATAGACTTTGTGGAAGCGATGACCGCATTGAACGAACCGCATCTGGAATATGACGTCCATAAGAATGTCGAAATCCGGGTGCTGGCGATCTGCCAAATGACGATGCAAATCATAGCGGTGGTTTATACAAAAAGAAATGAGAAATACCGGATTATTTCTGCAAGAACAGCGAGCCGTGATGAAAGACGAAAATATAGTGACTATGTCGATGGAAGACGCCATTAAAGCCGTTCGTGAAGGCAAGAGCCAGACCGACTGGGCCAGGGTGGATGCCCTGACCGACGAGGAGATTGAAGCTGCCATGCGGGATGATCCCGACTGGGCAGACTTCATGGATATAGACTGGTCGAAGGCCCGCGTTGTCTATCCAGTCCAGAAACAGGCCATCTCGATCCGGCTCGACAAGGATATTGTCGAATTCTTCAAGAGCGGCGGTGCCGGCTATCAGGGCCGCATCAATGCCGTGCTGCGCCATTTCGTAAGCGAACAAAAACGCACCGGAAAGGACTGACCGCCTGTCCTTGAGGAACAGGCGATCTTGCCGGCACATCACCCCAACAGGCCCTTGACCATGCCGGAGGCCCTGGCAAAGTCCATCTGGCCGGGATAACGCTCTTTCAGCACAGCCATCACCTTGCCCATATCCTTGATCGAGGAGGCGGCAATTTCGGCAATCACGGCAGCAGCAATGGCCCTGATCTCATCATCACCAAGCTGTTTCGGCATGAAGCCGGAAATGATCGCCACCTCCTCGCGCTCCTGCGCTTCCAGTTCCGGGCGGCCATTCTCGGCATAGATTTTGGCCGATTCCTCCCGCTGTTTGACCATCTTGGTCAGAAGCTGGAGGATGTCATCATCCGAAATATGATCCTGTGTCGGGCTGCGGGACGCAATGTCCCTGTCCTTGATCGCCGCCAGAACCAGCCGCACAGTGGACAGACGCCGTTGGTCCCTGGCCTTCATGGCCTCTTTCATGGCACCGGAAAGTGCCTCGCGCATACTCATGGTCCTTCTCCCTGATCCTGTGTGATTTGACGGCCCTTCTAGCGCCTCTCAGGTCACACAATCAAACAAAATACTCAAACATCTGTTTATGCTCATGTTTTTATTCCCCTTCATCCACACCCGCATGTTGACCCTGGTGCACGCTTTGTCTATTTTCCGGGACTTGCACAGACATACGAACAGGCTGCACGCGCGGGCACTTTTGCCTGCGCCATGCTTTGCGCCGGAAACCGGGATAAAGATGACAAAAACCGCCCCCTGGACACATTCAAAACACACCGCCATGCTGGTTCTGGCAGACGGAACCGTCATTGAAGGCAAGGGCATAGGTGCCACCGGCCGCACGCAGGCCGAGGTCTGCTTCAACACGGCATTGACCGGTTATCAGGAAATCCTTACCGATCCGTCCTATCTGGGCCAGATCGTCACCTTTACCTTCCCCCATATCGGCAATATCGGCACCAATGATGAAGATATTGAAGACCTGACCCCGGCTGCCCGCCACGGAGCGGTCGGCGTGATCTTCAAGGCCGGCATTTCCGAACCGTCCAGCTATCGCTCGCTGAAACATCTCGACGCCTGGCTGAAGGCTCGCGGCATTATCGGCATGTGCGGCATAGATACCCGCGCGCTCACCGCCTGGATCCGGCAAAACGGTGCGCCAAACGCGGTTATTGCCCATGATCCGCATGGCGTTTTCGATATTGAAACCTTGAAGGCCGAAGCCAGGGGTTGGTCCGGCCTTGAAAATCTTGATCTGGCCATAGTGGCATCGTCCGGCCAGTCCTCGCAGTGGACCGAGACCCCGTGGGTCTGGAATGAAGGCACATCGCACCTGGCGGTTACAGACCAGAAATACCATATTGTTGCACTGGATTACGGTGTGAAGCGCAATATCCTGCGCCTCATGGCAGGCCTTGGCTGCAAGGTGACCGTCATGCCGGCCAATACCAGCGCCGAACAGGTTATGGCACAGAAGCCTGATGGCATTTTCCTGTCCAATGGTCCCGGAGATCCGGCAGCAACCGGCGTTTACGCCGTGCCGGTGATACAGGAGCTGATAAAGACAGGCATCCCGCTGTTCGGGATTTGCCTGGGTCACCAGATGCTGGGCCTGGCGCTGGGTGCCACAACCGCCAAAATGCATCAGGGCCATCACGGTGCCAACCATCCGGTCAAGGACCATACCACCGGCAAGGTGGAAATCGTCTCCATGAACCACGGCTTTGCGGTGGATTCAGGCTCCCTGCCGGACGGTGTGGAGGAAACCCATGTGTCGCTGTTTGACGGTACCAATTGCGGGCTGCGCCTCACGGGCAAGCCGGTCTTTTCCGTGCAGCACCACCCGGAAGCCTCGCCCGGCCCGCAGGACAGCCACTATCTGTTCCGCCGTTTCATCAATATGGTGCGCGAACGCAAGGGCGAGCCGGTTCTGGCAGAACGCTGATCCGCTTGTTTTTTCCCGTCCCGGCAGACTGCCGGGGACCAGGTTCAGGCAATGGCTGCCAATCTGCCTCTATGCAGGCTGGTATGCCTGCATCTTGAGATAGAACCGTACGCTCAGCATCAGCGCCCCACACATCAGCCCCAGCAAAAACCCGTACCAGATACCAATACCGCCAAAGCCGAGCGGAAAGGCAAACACATAGCAGCCGACAAAACCCAGCGCCCAATAGCTGATCAGGGCCAGCACCATGGGAATGGTTGTGTCCTTGATTCCGCGCAAAAGCCCGGACACAATGGCCTGTATGCCATCCACCAGCTGGAAAATGCCTGCAACCACCACAAACGGTCCGGCAATGGCCAGAACCGCTGGCGTATCGGCATTGGCCTGATCCAGAAACAGCCCTGCCAGAAACTTTGGCACCAGCGCAAACAGGCTGCCTCCGACCGCGCAAAGGCACATGCACAGAAGGACAGCCGCAATGGACGAGCGGATCATGCCCTGCCGGTCCTTGCGTCCATGGGCAAAGCCAACCCGTACGGTTGCCGCCTGCGCCAGGCCCAAAGGCACCATGAAGGCAATGGACGCCAGTTGCAGGGCAATGCCATGGGCGGCCAGTTCAACAGTGCCGATCATGCCCATCAGGAGCGAGGCCACCGTAAACAGGCTGACTTCGGCCAGTATGGTGACGCTGATCGGCAGTCCCAGCTTCAAAACCTCGGCCATGGCACCCCAGTCGGCCTTCCAGAACCGGATAAACAGCGTGTAGCCATGCAAGACCGGCTGGAAACGGATATAGGCAACGGCCAGAACAACACTGAGAACATTGACGACAATGGATGAAATTGCCGCACCGGCCAGACCCATTTTGGGAAAACCAAAATGCCCAAGCGCAAGCCCATAGGCCAGAATGGCATTGGTCGCGAGAATGATGATGGTCACATAAAGCACAATACCGGCTTTGTTCAGCGCACTGAAAAACGAGCGCAACACAAAAAACACCAGGGCTGGCACCATCGACCATGCGGTGATTTTCAAATAATTGCCAGCCAGTTGGGAAACCAGGGCATCCTGCCCCAGTGCCACCAGAATCCGTTCGGCAAACAGGAACACCGGCAAGGTCAAAACGCAATAAAACAGAACGGCCCAAAGCCCCATGCGCACGGCGCGGCGCACATAGACCGCATCACCGCGACCATGGGCCTGCGCCGCCATCGGCACCACGGCATTGGCAAAACCGGACCCGAAGATGAAAACCGTAAACCAGAACTGCCCCGCAAGCACCATGGCGGCAAGCTCTGCGGTTCCCAGACGACCGACAATGACAATATCGGTGGTGTGAATACCAAGCTGCGCCAGCTGCGCACCGATCAGCGGAATTCCGAGCAGCAAAGTCTGACGGAAGTGATCACCCCAGCTTTTGGCAATGGAAGTATGTTCCCCGGCATGGTCAAGGCTATGCATTTTCGATCTCACATGAAGGCAAGTCGCGCGCAAATTGGCGCGAATTTCAGCAGAATGCTTCTATACAGGGCTTCGCCCGGTTTTCACACCCCCTGCCCGATGGCAACCGATGAATAAATGTGGTGTGATCATCACCCACATGAATTCGAGCCTCTATATATTAAAAGAACGAATGCCCCGCCAGCGCTTGGACAAATGTCGCCACGACCACGACAACACCGCCTATGGCACCAAGGGAGATGATCAGGAGCGGGCGCTGAAGTCGCAACCGGTCCGCCAGCAGACCCAAAATCGGCAAGGCCTGCATCAAATGGGTGGCGAAGAAATGCGGCACCCGCAAATCGCCGCCGGTCGATGACCAGCCGACAAGCGGCAGACCATTGGCATCGCTGCGTATTCCACCAATCCAGTGGCTCTGGTCAGACAAGGCACCGCTGCCAAGAATGCCAGCGGTGATGAGGGTTGCCACAGCCCCCAGCATCAGCCCCACAGCCCCGCCCAGTCGCAAACCGTCCTGCCCCGTCTGTCGCGGCGCGCGCCACAGCGCCAGGCCGAAGACAAAGCAGCCGATCACAAGCACAACAGCGCCAACGCCCATCAGGCTATAGAGCATGGCTTCCGGTGGCGTCTGAGCATTAAAATGCGAAGCGCGACCACGCGCCGCCTGCAGCGTGATATAGAAAATTTCCAACGTGCTGGCGCCGGACACCGCAATGCCTGCCCAGCGGACGAGACGACTGGAAAGTTGCTGTACCGACAATAGCGGCAGCAACCACAGCAAGGTTGCCAGCGTCACAATCAGCGACAACTGGAACTTGATGGGCTTGGACCAAACCGAGATAGCGTTGAGCAAACGATCATCAATGCCAGCAACAATCACAGATGGCAGGAATAACGCAAGCTGGATGGCAAGACCAACCAGCAAGGTCTGCCGGACAAGATCGGTTTGACGCTTCTCGGCAAGCTCGTAAGAAGGGGAGATTGCGTTGCTTATCGACATGGTTTCAGCCTCTGGCCAGACGGGAAGGTCTGCCTGCCATGACGCGGCAGACCGTGAAAATCAAAAGGCCGATCGGCCCGAACATGAAAGTGGCAAGCAGGATCGGTGCCTGTAGCAGGCGGCTCATGCCCATCCGGTCTGCCTGCGCGCTGATCCACAGGCCGACAAACAGATCAAATGCCAGATAGTGAACCCAGCCTGCCAGCAGCGGCCCATCCTGCGAAAATAGGGTCCGGACTTCGACAATGGAATTGAAGCCACCGCCCGGCACACGGAAGAAATAGAGGAAGATCAACACTGCATAGAGCAGGCTCAACAGCGCAATCACACCGAAACGGATGCCGACCAGCAACCATGACCAGCGCGGCAGCACCATCAGCGCGAGCCAACTCACCATGGCGGCAAGACTGGCAAGGGAGAATGCGTTTTCAAATGTCATGGTAAGGGCCTTTTCAATCTTGACACTGTCAACATAAGATGAGGCAACATCTTGACGCTGTCAAGATCGAATTCTTGACAGCGTCAAGATTCAATCCTAGGGTTCGCCATGCCCAAGAAACCCCAATATCATCATGGTGATCTGAAAAATGCGCTTCTGCTGAGCGCACTGTCCCTGTTGGAAGAAGACGGGCTGGAGAGCCTATCGCTGCGCAAGATCGCTGGCCGGGCCGGTGTGTCCCATGCTGCGCCAGAACATCATTTCCCCACCCGCAAACATCTCTTGACCGCGCTGGCCACGAATGGCTTTCATCGTTTTTCAAAGTCCATGGCCGATGAGCGCGAGAAGGCGTCCCATGAACCCGCAGAGCAGATGCGCGCCGCCATGCGCGGCTACCTGATCTACGCACTCGACAATGCAGCCTTGTTCCGGCTGATGTTCGCGTTTGAACTGCTGGATTGTGATGACAACGAACTGGCATTGGCCGCGCAAGACGGCTATCGGCACCTCGCCGAAATCAGCGCGCCGGCAGCGCAGCATCTTGGGCGAACCGAGCCTGATGCCATCCGCAAACTGGAAATGATGGTATGGTCCCATGTCCACGGCTATGCCAATCTCTTGATTGACAACCGCCTGACGCACGCGATGGCCAATCCAGATGATGGACTCAATGGCATTGAAGACTTGGCGGCCCTGTTATTTCGCTAGAGCAATTCCAGGAAAAGTGCGAAGCGGTTTTCCGTCCGGAATTGCGTAAGAACAAAGAGAGTGAGCATTTCCGTGACTCGGAGAAAAACGGAAATGCTCTAGAATCGATCTGGCGGGTAGGAAACCCGTCATCCCTGGTTGATACAGCTGGGAACCGAACGAAGGGAACGATCATGCCGCAATCGGGCAACGGCACCATCGTCCCGGTCTTTGTTGCTCGACAGTGTCACGGCGCTAAATGGCGCCGCTGAATGTGTCGCAGGCACTCATCTTGCCGCTGTCAAAACCGCGCTTGAACCACTTGGCACGCTGTGCAGATGTTCCGTGGTTGAAACTGTCCGGCACAACATAGCCCTGCGACTTGCGCTGCAATGTATCATCACCGATCTGATGGGCCGCATTCAGCGCTTCTTCCAGATCAACGGCCTCCAGTATGCCTTTCTGCTCTGTGAATTTGCCCCAAATCCCTGCAAAGCAGTCTGCCTGCAGCTCGACGCGAACCGACATGGCATTGGCGTCCACCTCACTCATGGATTGGCGGGCCTTGTTGAATTTCGGCAAGACACCAATCAGGTTTTGCACATGGTGACCCACCTCATGCGCCACAACATAGGCATCGGCAAAATCACCTGACGCACCGAAATCACGCGACATCTGGCTGAAGAAATCCATATCCAGATAGACCTTGCGGTCACCCGGGCAATAGAATGGGCCGGTGGCAGAGGAAGCCTGTCCGCAGGCACTATCCACAGATCCGCTGAACAAAAGCAATTTCGGCTCTTCATACGTCTGGCCATTGGCCTTGAAAATACCGTTCCAGGTATCCTCCGTTTCAGCCAGAATAGTGGCCACAAACTGTTTCATCTCATCATTGGCAGGTGCGGCACCTGATTGTTCCGACTGGGTAACCCCGGAGCCCGTGCCGCTATTGCCCTGATCCAGCAATTGCAGCGCATCAATGCCCATGGCCTTGAGAACGAGATAGATCACCACCATGATCACGATTGTGCCGATGCTCATGCGCGATCCGCCGCGCCCGCCCTTCGGGAAATTCAGGCCGGTCCGGCTGAAAGGGTCATTGCCGGACGCCCCGCCCGTACTGTTGCGCGCATCCTCGATATTGTCCGACTGGCGGCGTCCCTTCCAATCCATGAACAGTCTCCTCGCTTGCCACGTCTGCAGGATGTTATAGACAGGATTGCCGGACCACGCCAACAGCCATTTGTGGCTTTCAGGCCAACGCCCGGCGCTGCGCCGGATCACCAAAGCCGCGTCCGAGCGCCGTGGACAGGATCAGGCGAATATCCAGCGGCAGGCAGCGCAGGGCAATATAGGCTTCATCAACCTGCGCAAGCCGTGCAGGTGTGCTCATGTCTATGCCCTGAACCTGTGCAAGCCCGGTAATGCCGGGCAGCACATCCAGCACATTGCGGGCGTTTCGCTCAGCCAGCAACACGGTCTGGTTCGGCAGGCAGGGGCGCGGCCCGACAAGGCTCATCTCACGGCGGATCAGGTTGATCACCTGCGGCAGTTCGTCAATCTTGGTCCTGCGAATAAACGCGCCGATCCGCGTCACCGAACCCTGCCGGATTTCATGGGTTCCAAGCTGCGGAGTACCGTCCTGCATGGTGCGAAACTTGTAGCAGCGGAAAACCTTGCCCCCGCGGCCAACCCGGTCCTGAATGAACAGGCCCGGCCCTTCGCTGGTCGCCCGGATGGCAATATAAACGGCAAGGAGAAGCCACCACAGCAAGGCAATGACAGCCAAGGAAAAGGCCAGATCCAGAAAAAGCCGGGCACAGGCATAGAACCCGTTTTGCATCTGGCGGGTGGAGACATGCACTGTTGCGGTTTTGCCATGTGCGGCTTTGCTGCTTGCCGCGGCTTCCAGAATGGCCATGGCCACCGTTTGGAAATCCGCCACCGGACGCAGTGCAGCCAGAACTTGCAGGCCGAAAGGCCGCAGGAATTTTGGCAGCTTGTAGAGCAAGGCAAGCTTGCCGCGATAGTGCTCATCACCGTAAACGGCAGCAAGACGCAGGATCACGGCTGGAACATCGCCGGTCGATTGCAGCCATGTCTCGGCCTCGGCTTTCGTGGAGGCATAGGCAGATCCCTGCACCGCGCGACCGGCCGTAAACGAGGAGATCTGGCAGAAGGTTTTTGCCCCGGCAGACTTTGCAAGCCCATAAAGCCTTTGCATGAATGCCACATTGACCGCCCGGAATTCATCCTCAGAGGCGTTCCGGTCATTGTTAAGCACGGAAAGATTGACGAACAGGTCCGCATCTTTTGCCATCACGGCGAGATCATCAATGCCGCAAACGGTCAGCCCGGGAAAATCAGCAGCCAGCCGCTGCGGACTTCTCCCGGCAATCACGAGATCAACCTTTTCCCTCAACAGGCAGGGAATGATGTTGCGACCAACAAATCCGGACGCCCCGACGAGCACAATCTTCACCATTTCACAGTCTCCGGCCTCAGGCGCAATGTTTGGACGGCCATCAGGAATTGCAGCGCTCATTGACACAAAAAAACAGCAAGTCCAAGAGCGGAAAGTTCCGCCGCCGGACAAAACAGTCCTTCCGGCGGAAAGACCCGACCATCCTGTACCGCCTGTGACAGGCACCGGGAACCCTTGTTCAGCCCTGAAATCCCCGCACGAACCGGGGATGCAACAATCGGAAACGTAAAATACATTCGGAAACAAATCTGCCTTCTTTGAAATACAATTGACCGTATGCGCCTATTTCAATTTCTTTTGTACTTGTCTATATCATAATCATCAACAGAGAATAATCTCTTTGATAAACAAATGGAGATTAAAATGAACATTCTTTCAAAGACACTTGCACTTTCTATTGTATCAACACTGGCATTTGCTGGTATTTCTCATGCGGAAGCTCGCTCGAGCAACTTTTCTGTTCAGTTTGTTGATCAGATCGACGACTCAAGCTTCAAGAGTGCACTGCAAAGTGTTCAGCCAGATGACATTGCTGCTGCCCAGTCCACAATCAAGGGTGACGCTACACTGGAAAAGGGCCTGATGGCACAGGGTATTTCACCTGACAATGTTATCCAGATCGATACCGCGCTGGATGGCAGCAAGATTGTCTATGTTCGTTGATACGGCAAGATGATCATCGGTAAACGCTTCCCGCCTCCGCCCAGGGCGAGAAGCGTAGCCGATGGAACAGGATTGACGACATATATTGCAACCGGCGCCCGCAGGCGCCTGTTGCAATAGAAGGTAAAAGCATAAGGTGGTACGCACGCATGCCTGTTGGAGAATTTTCCATGTTTCAGGGATGCCGGTGTTTCACACACCGGGCAAGATGGACGTTATGCCAGCCATCGCAGCGTCCATGAGTGCCATTTCGTGGCTGACACGCAGCCCGCAGTCGAAAATGGCGGATCAACCCTCAAACTTTCCCTGCATGAAGTGATTTATGGGGTTCCGTTTCACCGGAATGTTGCCTATAAGCCCGCTCTAGCCTGTAATTGACAAGCCTCGTGCCCGGCCGGTGGATCACCGCTAGCCGGATTTCCATGCGAGTGCTGCAGAAAGACGGAACCAACCATGCCAAAGCGCCAAGATATAAAGTCCATCCTCATTATCGGTGCTGGACCGATTGTCATTGGCCAGGCATGCGAGTTTGACTATTCCGGCACACAGGCCTGCAAGGCGCTGAAGGAAGAGGGTTTCCGGGTCATTCTGGTCAATTCCAATCCGGCCACCATCATGACAGACCCGGATCTGGCGGATGCAACCTATTGCGAACCGATAACGCCCGAAGTTGTGGCCCGCATCATTGCCAAGGAGCGCCCGGACGCGCTGCTGCCGACCATGGGCGGACAGACGGCGCTCAATACCGCCCTGTCCCTGAAGCGCATGGGCGTGCTGGACCGTTACAATGTCGAGATGATCGGCGCAAAACCTGCTGCCATCGACATGGCCGAGGACAGGGCTCTGTTCCGCGAGGCCATGGCCCGCATCGGCCTTGAAACACCGCGCTCGCTTCTCGCCAATGCCACAGACATCAAGGATGCCGACCGCAAGAAACACGAGGCCGAACGCAACAAGCTCAGGGCCGAACTGGCAGGCGCGGACCTGGACAAGGCGCTGGACGAGCTGGAAAACACCTGGAACCTTGGCGAGACAGACCGCAAGCAGCGCTACATGAGCCATGCCATGGCGCTGGGCGCACAGGCCATTGACACGATCGGCCTGCCCGCCATCATCCGCCCGTCCTTCACCCTTGGCGGTACAGGCGGCGGCATTGCCTATAACCGTTCCGAGTTTTTTGATATTGTCGAGCGCGGACTGGATGCTTCGCCGACCACCGAAGTGCTGATCGAGGAATCGGTTCTGGGCTGGAAAGAATATGAGATGGAAGTGGTGCGCGACACCGCTGACAATTGCATTATCATCTGCTCGATTGAAAACATCGACCCCATGGGCGTGCACACCGGTGACTCCATCACGGTTGCCCCTGCCCTGACGCTGACCGACAAGGAATACCAGATCATGCGCAATGCATCGATCGCGGTATTGCGCGAAATCGGCGTGGAAACCGGCGGATCGAACGTGCAGTTCGCCGTCAACCCGGCAGATGGCCGTCTGGTCGTCATTGAGATGAATCCGCGCGTGTCGCGCTCCTCCGCACTGGCCTCCAAGGCCACCGGTTTCCCGATTGCCCGCATTGCCGCCAAGCTGGCTGTCGGCTATACGCTGGACGAGCTGGACAATGATATTACTGGCGGCGCGACACCCGCCTCCTTTGAACCGTCTATCGATTATGTTGTCACCAAAATCCCGCGCTTTGCCTTTGAAAAATTCCCGGGCGCAGAAACCACCCTGACCACGGCCATGAAATCGGTGGGCGAAGTCATGGCCATCGGCCGCACCTTTGCCGAATCCCTGCAAAAGGCGCTGCGCGGACTGGAAACCGGGCTGACCGGTCTCGATGAAATCGAAATTCCGGGCCTTGGCGATAAAGATGACAAGAATGCCATTCGCGCCGCCATCGGCACACCGACGCCGGATCGCCTGCGCATGGTTGCCCAGGCTATGCGTCTGGGCATGAGCGAGGAGGACGTGCACGAAGGCTGCAAGATCGATCCCTGGTTCATTGCCCAGCTCAGGGCCATTGTCGATATGGAGGAGCGCATCCGCGAACACGGCCTGCCTGCCGACGCCGAAAACCTGCGGACGCTGAAAGCCATGGGCTTTTCCGATGCCCGCCTGGCAACCCTGTCCGGCACCCGTCCCAAGGCTGTGGCCGAATTGCGCAATGCCCTGAATGTGCGTCCGGTCTTCAAGCGCATTGACACCTGCGCTGCCGAATTTGCCTCGCCGACCGCCTATATGTATTCGACCTATGAAACCCCGTTTGCAGGCAGCACCCGCTCGGAAGCACAGGTATCCGGTGCCAGGAAGGTGGTCATCCTCGGCGGCGGGCCAAACCGCATCGGCCAGGGGATCGAGTTTGACTATTGCTGCTGCCATGCGGCTTTCGCGCTCAAAGATGCGGGCTTTGAAGCCATCATGGTCAACTGCAACCCGGAAACCGTCTCGACAGACTATGACACGTCCGACCGGCTCTATTTCGAGCCGCTGACGGCCGAAGATGTGATTGAAATCCTGCGGGCCGAACAGGAAAACGGCACACTTGTCGGTGTGATCGTGCAGTTTGGCGGCCAGACCCCGCTCAAACTGGCCGAAGCCCTGGAAAAGAACGGTATTCCGATCCTGGGAACGGCACCGGACATGATCGATCTGGCCGAAGACCGTGACCGCTTCCAGAAGCTGCTCACCAGGCTCGATCTGGCCCAGCCGAACAATGGTATTGCCTATTCGGTGGAACAGTCGCGCATTGTCGCCTCCGAAATCGGCTTCCCGCTGGTGGTTCGCCCCTCCTACGTTCTGGGTGGCCGCGCCATGCAGATCATCCATTCCGAAAGCATGCTGCAATCCTACCTGCTCGATACGGTGCCGGGCCTGGTGCCGGAAGATATCAAGCAGCGTTATCCCAACGACAAGACCGGCCAGATCAACACGCTGCTGGGCAAGAACCCGCTTCTGTTTGACTCATACCTGACCAATGCCATCGAAGTGGATGTCGATGCGCTGTGCGACGGTACCAATGTCTATGTGGCGGGCATCATGGAACATATCGAGGAGGCCGGCATTCACTCCGGTGACAGTGCCTGCTCCCTGCCGGTCCATACATTGTCGGACGAGATCGTTGACGAGCTGGAACGCCAGACAAGGGCCATGGCCCTGGCGCTGAAGGTCGGCGGCCTGATGAACGTGCAGTTCGCCATCAAGGACGGTGTGATCTATGTGCTGGAGGTCAATCCGCGCGCGTCCCGCACCGTACCCTTCGTTGCCAAGACCATTGGTGCGCCCATTGCCAAGATCGCGGCCCGTATCATGGCCGGTGAAGACCTTGATACCGCCTTCGCCGCCTATTGCGCCAGGCCCGACCCGCGCAAGCTGAAACATATGGCCGTCAAGGAAGCCGTCTTCCCCTTTGCCAAGTTCCCGGGTGTCGATACATTGCTCGGCCCGGAAATGCGCTCGACCGGCGAGGTGATCGGCCTCGACACATCCTTTGCCATGGCCTTTGCCAAGGCGCAGCTCGGGGCCGGTGTGGATCTGCCGCGCAATGGCACGGTGTTCGTGTCGGTGCGCAACGAGGACAAGGAGCGGGTTCTCCCGGCCATCCGCCTGTTGACGGAATGCGGATTCAGGGTCATGGCCACCGGCGGCACTGCCCGGTTCCTTGGCGAAAACGGCATCAGTGCCACCAGGATCAACAAGGTTCTGGAAGGCCGTCCGCATATTGAGGATGCCATCCGCAACAGGCAGGTCCAGCTGGTGATCAACACCACCGACGGCAACAAGGCGATTTCGGATTCCAAGTCGCTGCGCCGCGCCACCCTGATGCAGAAAGTACCCTATTACACCACCATGTCGGGTGCCCATGCGGCCGCGGAAGCCATTCAGGCGCTGAAAGCCGGCAGCCTGGAAGTGCGCACCCTGCAAAGCTATTTTTGAGGAACACATGACGGATCTGATTGTAAGCGGTGGGTTGCCTGTTTCAGGCACAGTAAAACCATCGGGCAATAAAAATGCGGTTTTGCCGATGCTCTGTGCCACGCTGCTCACAAGCGAGCCCGTGACATTGACCAATGTTCCGCAAATCAGCGATATCGACAAGCTGGTGGAATATTTTGAAAGCATGGGGTCGCGCATCAGCCGCGATCTTGAAGGACAGACCCTGACCATCCGGCATGACTTTGCCGCCTTTTCCACAAGCAAGGCCGATCTGCCCTTTGGCATTCGCGCCGCCGTGCTGCTGCTGGCCCCGGTCATGGTCCGCAACAGGACACTGGTGTTTGACACACAGGCCAAGGGCTGTGCGCTGGGTGTGCGCGAAGTCGATCCGCATCTGGAAATCATCGAACGCTTTGGCGGAAAGATTGTGGCCTCCAATCCGTTCCGCATTGAAATGGCGGGCGATGCCACGGCTGCCGACATCTGGCCGGATTATGCCTCGGTCACCGCAACCGAAACCTTCGCCATGATAGCCGCAGTGGCAAAAGGCACCTCCACCCTGACCAATGCCGCCTCCGAGCCGCATGTGCAGGCGCTGTGCGAAATGCTGAAAGCCATGGGTGCCAGGATCGACGGGATCGGCACCTCCAGGCTGACCATCACCGGCGTTGACAGCCTGTCCGGCACCACAGCCCGTGTTCCAGACGACCATCATGAAGTGGCAACCTATCTGGCCATCGGTGCTGTGACAGGCGGACGCCTGACCGTTAAAACCGATATCGGCCACCAGATGCCGCTGATCCTGCGGCAGTTTGAAAAACTCGGCATGATTTTTGAGGTCGGCGAAGGCACCATCACCTCTGCCGGCTGGACACGTCAGATCACCGAACCCTACACGCTGGAAATGCTGCCGAAAATCGAAGCCGCGCCCTGGCCCTATTTCCCGGCAGACCTTTTGCCGCATGCCATTGGCGTTTCCGTGGGGTGCAGCGGCGACATGCTGTTCTGGAACAAGGTCTATGAAGGGGCGCTCGGCTGGAGTTCCGAACTTCTGAAATTCGGGGTGCGCATCCATGCCTCCGATCCGCACCGCCTGATCGTGTTTGGCAACAGCCAGTTGCGCCCGGCTACGGTTGAGGCCCCCTATATTATCCGCGTTGTCGTGGCGCTTCTGATTGCCGCCATCCAGATCAGGGGTGTTTCCACCATCAAGAATGCCGATCCGATCCGCCGCGCCTATCCCGATTTTGTCGAAAAGCTCACGGCGCTGGGCGCACAGGTCAAGTGGGTTTAGAACGGGCTATTGGAGCCTTCGGTACAGACATATCCGCATTGACAAATGCGCCTCGAGAGAGATCGGCATGGCAAAGGAAATCACGTACACGCACCATGCGCAAACGGTCATTACCGAGCGAAAGCTCGATACAAAACTGATTGAACACGTTGTACGCTTTCCTGAATGGTCAACACCTGATCCAGCCGACACATCATTAAGACGCCAATAGCGCAGCTTTCCGGAATTGGGCGGCAGGATTATGCGTGTGATTTCAGTGGAAAATGACTCTGAAATTCGTATAATATCTGCATTCATTGATCGCGGTGCACGGAGGCCGACATGAAACCGGATGTAACATACGATTCCGATGCAAACGCAGCCTATATCCGCCTTTCCAACGAAGTGATTTTGGAGAGCGAGGAAGTGTCAGATGGTATTGTTCTCGACTATGATGCCGAAGGCAAAATCGTCGGACTGGAAATTCTCGACGCCCGCAAGCACCTGACATCAGCAACCCTGACCGCAGCCGCGTAAAAAAGGGCAGCAGTTTCCTGCTGCCGCTCCTGTTGGTACGATGATCTTTATTTCCCGGGCACCAGCATGCGCCGCAAGGTTGGATCCTTGAGGAAGAAATGGTGATAAAGCGCTGCACCGGCATGCAGGACGATCAGCACGATGAAAACAGGTTTTGCCAGTGCATGAATATCGCCGAATTCATCATTGACATAGAGCGCCAGAAGGCCGGTCACAGGAACAGCCACAAGCAACAGATAAAACAGCCAGTGCGCCGCCTCGCCTGCCAGAACCATGATGCGCTTGCCCGGGACAGGAGCCGGAGCGCCTGATACAAGCCGCACGACAAGGCGGAGGAACACCAGCGCCAGAATGGAAATACCAACCCAATAATGGGCATTGCCCAAGAACTGGTCGAGCGGTGACAGCGTGGTTCCTTCTTCGGCGGCATCGACCATTCCGGTCATGCTCTCGCCGAAAACCAGCTGGAACAGCACCAGGAGGGCTACGAGCCAGTGAAGGGAAATTTGAAGGGCGGAATAGCCTGATTTTGTCGTTGACTGCATGTTCGCCTCGCGGGTTGGAGAGTATCTGATCTCTTTATAGGATCAGACCTGACAGACAGCTTACAGTTTATGTCTATTGTACAAAGACCGAACCGGCGAATTGATATAGATTAAGCATTTGACAAAAGCATGAGAACATTTATAGAACAAATTACCCGTATTCGAGAGCCTTGCGATGACAGAGATGACTGTAGGAGAAGATACACCTTTGGCAACCCGCCGCGAATGGACCGGACTGGTTGTCCTGTCCATAGCCTGTCTGCTCTATTCGATGGACCTGTCGGTCCTGTTTCTGGCCATTCCGGCCATTGTGAAGGATTTGCAGCCCAATGCGGCACAGATCCTCTGGATCAATGATATCTATGGTTTCATGGTTGCAGGCTTTCTGGTGACAATGGGAACGCTGGGGGACCGGATAGGGCGACGCAAAATCCTGTTGATCGGCTCGGCCTTTTTCGGCCTTGCCTCCATTCTGGCCGCTTTTTCCACATCGGCCACCATGCTCGTCATGGCCCGCGCCTTGCTGGGTATTGCCGGGGCAACCATTGCGCCCTCCACCCTGTCCCTGGTGGTCAACATGTTTCGCAACGAGGGCC
Source organism: Rhizobiaceae bacterium (assembly GCA_965247225.1). GTDB lineage: Bacteria > Pseudomonadota > Alphaproteobacteria > Rhizobiales > Rhizobiaceae > CBDFGT01. The sequence continues at coordinate 98,832 of CBDFGT010000030.1, forward strand.
AGCGCAATCAGGCCATTGGCATCTGGGGAACGGCCTTTGCCCTTGGCGGGCTTGTTGGCCCTGTCATCGGTGGAATTTTGCTGCAATATTTCCACTGGGGCAGTGTTTTCCTCATCAATGTGCCGATCATGCTGGCACTGCTGGTATCAGCTCCGTTTCTTCTGCCTGAATACAAAAACCCGACCGCACAAACGATTGACCTCGCCAGTGTAGGCCTGTCTTTGGCAGCGGTGCTTCCGGTCGTCTATGGTCTCAAGCAGATCGCCTCCGAAGGCCTGTCGCTTTCACCTCTTTTGCCTGTGTTTATAGGTCTGCTGATGGGCTATATTTTTGTGCGCAGACAAAAATCCCTCACAGACCCTCTGATTGATCTTGCCCTGTTCAGGCTGCCGCCCTTTGTCGTGTCGCTGGTGGTCAACCTGTCGGGTGTGTTCTTTATTTTCGGTGTATTCCTGTTCGAGAACCAGTATCTGCAGCTGGTCCTCAACCTGTCCCCGCTGGAGGCGGGCCTTTGGTCCATTGGCCCCTCGCTGGTGTTTACAGGCATGTCGCTGTTTGCCTACAAGATCACCAATCGATATGGCCCAACCCGCTCTGTCATTGCCGGTCTGCTGGTCAATGCCTTAGGCTTTGGACTGATGGCCGGCGCTGCCCTGCAGCAAAACCTGATCTTCATCCTGGGCGCAAGCATGGTCATGGGCCTTGGCTTTGTCCCGGTCATTCTGACCACGACCGGGCTGATCGTTGGTTCTGCACCACCGGAGCGGGCAGGATCGGCCTCCGCCATGTCTGAAACCAGTGCCGAACTGGGCGGTGCGCTCGGTGTCGCCATTCTGGGCAGTCTGGTCACCGTGGTTTACCGGCTGATGATGAGTGGTGTCGACTTTACACCGCTGTCACAGGCGGCCGCGGCAGACAGCAGCCGAACCCCTTGGTGCAGCTTTGGACCATGCACAGAAACTGGGCCTCGCCTCGGTGCCGCCATGGCTGGAAGCAGCAAGGCATGCCTTTTCCATGGGCTTTGCCCTGACCTGCCTTCTGGGCGTCTTGTCCCTTCTGCTGCTCGCCGCCTGGGCCCGTCGCGTTTATCGCCACACGCCTGTCCAGAGTACGAAACATTGACGTATTTCCACGTTCCTGCCCTTGCGGACCCTGACCAGACGGGCCACTCTGGCGCATCTTGCAAAGGGCGAGCCATAGGTCAGCGAACGTGCAGGGACCGTTTTAAACAGGCCTTGCCGATTGGAAATCCGGGGTGCTAACGCGATGGATTTGAAAATTATCTCGCATTTCTCCGCATTTGCCGCTATAAAGGCCAACCTGAATTTGAACGGTCCCGAATCTGCTCCTGAAAACCGGCAGAAGCGGGGGTCGTTTTTCTTTTGTGTTTGGCTGACAACAAACACCAACAAAAGGACTTGTAAAATGGCTGGGAAATACCCGATGACACAGGCCGGTTTTGTAAAGCTCAATGAAGAGCTGCGCTGGCGTCAGCAGGAAGAGCGTCCACGCATTATTGAAGCCATTTCGGAAGCGCGCGCCCATGGCGACCTGTCCGAAAATGCGGAATATCATGCCGCCAAGGAGGCCCAGAGCCACAATGAGGGCCGCATCGGCGAGCTGGAAGAATTCATCGGCCATGCCGAAGTCATTGACCTGACAAAACTGTCCGGAACCAGGATCAAGTTTGGCGCGACTGTCAAGATGGTGGACGAGGACACCGAGGAAACCAAGACCTACCAGATTGTTGGCGACCAGGAAGCCGATGTCAAGCAGGGCCGCATTTCCATCTCCTCGCCGATTGCCCGTGCGCTGATCGGCAAGGAAGTGGGTGACAATATCGAAGTTGTTGCCCCCGGTGGCTCGCGTGCCTTCGAAATTCTGACCGTAACCTGGGCGTAATGCCTGACAACGCAAACAGGGCGGCCAACACGGGACAGGCGGGCGAGCATGCACAGGGATGACATTGACATCATCGCCCCAAATTTCAAGCGCAGGCTTTCAGGTGTCACCTCAACGATCATCCAGCTGATACCTGTTCAGCTTGCACTGGGTCAGAAAATCGCTGTTCTGGGGCCGGGTCTGCCAGCCTCCCTTCCTCATATCGGCTTTCGGGATCTTATCAGCCTGTGGAA
>CBDFGT010000031.1:0-25163 GCA_965247225.1 Rhizobiaceae bacterium
CGACCAGAACCACCTCCCTGCTTTCACCGCATCTGGCCATGGGGGAAATTTCACCCTGTCAGGTGTGGGCGGCAACGCAGGGCCTGACCGGGCATTTTGCGGCAGAAGATGTCATCCATTTTCGCAAGGAACTGGTGTGGCGGGAATTTTCCTGGCATCTGCTGTTTCACTTTCCCGACCTGCCGCAGGCCAGTCTCAACCGCCGTTTCGAGGCCTTTCCCTGGCGGGACGACCCTGTCAATCTTGAACGCTGGAAAAAGGGCAGAACCGGTTACCCGATCGTGGATGCGGGCATGCGCCAGCTTTGGGTTCATGGCTGGATGCACAATCGCATTCGCATGGTTGTCGCCTCCTTTCTCATCAAGCATCTGGGCATGGACTGGCGGCTTGGCCAGGCCTGGTTTGAAGATACGCTCGTGGATGCCGACCCGGCTTCCAATGCGGCCAGCTGGCAATGGGTTGCCGGATGCGGTGCGGATGCTGCACCTTTTTATCGTATTTTCAATCCGCTCCTGCAGGGTCAGAAGTTTGATGCGGAAGGTCATTATATCCGCGCCTTTGTACCGGAACTGAAAGCTTTGACGGCGGTTGCCATACAGGCACCCGCGTCAGCCTCGCCACTGGAGCTCAAGGCTGCCGGTATTGATCTTGGAAAAACCTACCCAAAGCCCATTGTTGATCACGCCATGGCAAGAGACCGTGCGATGGCCGCCTATAACACAGTCAAGGAACCTGCATGAACGCCCTGTTTTCCAAACACAATATTCCGAAGATTCCTGAATCAGGGCAACGTATTGCAGTAATCGGCTCAGGTATTACCGGAAGTTCTGCCGCATGGGCGCTGAACCCGGTGCATGATGTGACGCTTTTTGAGAAAGAGGACAGACCCGGCGGCCACACGGCCACCGTCGATATCGACTATGACGGAAAAGCCATTGCGGTTGATACCGGCTTCATTGTGTATAACGAAGCCAATTATCCCAATCTGACCGCACTGTTTGCCGAACTGGAGATCAAGACCCACGAAAGCAATATGAGCTTTTCCCTGTCGCTGGATCATGGCAAGCTGGAATGGAGCGGCGACAATCTCTCCACCCTGTTTGCCCAAAAGCGCAACCTGTTCCGTCCATCGTTCCTGATGATGATCCGCGAAATCCTGCGGTTCAACAAAATCTGCCTTCAGGATCGTGCCGGCGGGCATCTGGCCGATATGTCGATCGGGGATTATCTCAACTGGCGCGGATTTACGCCCGGCTTCATGAACAACTATCTTGTTCCGATGGCAGCGGCCATCTGGTCGACCGAACCCAAACGGATGATGGAGTTCCCCGCCGACTATTTTGTGAACTTCTTCGACAATCACCGGCTTATCCATTCCAGGCCGCATCCCTGGCGCACCGTGACAGGTGGCAGCCGCACCTATCTCAACAAACTGCTGGCACCGCTTGGGCCGCGCCTGAAAACCGGTTGCGCCATCCTTTCTGTCACCCGGTCAAACGGAAAGGTGCATATCGGGGACAACAAGGGCGGTCATCATGTTTTCGATCATGTGATCTTCGCCTCGCACAGCGACCAGACAGCAGCCATGCTCAAGGATGCATCGGCGCAGGAACGCGCCCTTTTATCGGCTGTTCCCTACAAGGCCAACAGGGTCATCCTGCATCGCGATCCGTCCCTTATGCCAAAACGCAAAAAGGTCTGGGCCTCATGGAATTACCTGCGTTCCACCAAATCCGAATCGCATTCCGGCGTTGCCGTTTCCTACTGGATGAACAGGCTGCAGGCGATTGATCCGGCCTGCCCGCTGTTTGTGACGCTGAACCCCGAAACAGAACCGGCAAAGCAAAGCGTGTTTGCTGAATTTTCTTATGACCATCCGCAATTTGACACAGGCTCCATGAAGGCACAGCAGGCGCTTGCACAGATACAGGGCCAGAACAACACATGGTTTGCAGGAGCCTGGACAGGATACGGATTCCATGAGGACGGGCTGACATCCGGTCTTTCTGTAGCGCAGGCCCTTGGCGGCATCATTCCCTGGCGTGGTGAAACAATGCCTGTGGCAGAGGCGGCAGAATGACCGGTGCACATGACACAGGCCCGCCAGAAACCAATGCAGCATATGCAACCATGGATGCGCCTGCATGCCTTTATGCCGGAAATGTCATGCACCAGCGCATGAAGCCGGTCGGACACAGGTTCAGCTACCAGGTCTTTTCGATGATGATTGACCTTGACCGTCTGGACGCGGCGTCAAAGCTGTCCGGCCTGTTTTCGGTGAACCGTTTCAATCTGCTCGCATTCCATGAAAGCGACCATTGCGACAGGAAGGACGGGTCGTTGCGCTTGCATGTTGACGATCTTCTCAAACGGGCTGGCCTCGAACGCGCAAGCCGGATCCTTCTGGTCTGTTATCCGCGTATTCTGGGCTGGGTGTTCAATCCGCTTTCCGTTTATTACGCCCATGACGGCAACGACCGGCTGACCGCCCTCGTCTATGAAGTGCGCAACACATTTGGTGAAAAACATAGCTATGTCTGCCCTGTTCTGCCCGGGCAAGCCAGCAAGGCGGGGATCAGACAGAGCTGTGACAAGATTTTCCACGTCTCCCCCTTCATCCCCTTGTCCATGCGCTATCATTTTCGCATGGTACCCCCCTCTGACACGATCCGCTGGCGCATTCTGGAAACCGATGCGGACGGGCCGCTTCTGTCTGCCACTTTTGCCGGTAACCGTGTACCCATGACATCTGCGAGGATCATGCAGCTTGTGGGGCGTATTCCGATGCTCACCCTCAAGATTGTCGGTGGCATCCATTGGGAAGCGCTGAAACTGTGGCTGAAGGGCATGAAATACATTCCCAAACCGCCTCCTCCAGACCCGGTCAGTGTTTCCACCCAACGATCCATTGGTGAAATATGAAAATTATGTTAAGAAAACCTTCATCTGCCCATGACGTAAACGGATGCATATCCTGTGCGCCGTTCACTTGCGCCATCGGGGCCGCGTTGGCATCAGGGAGTATTGAGTGATGAACAGCACTTGGAACAGCACGGGCGAAACGTACGAAATCCTTTCCCATGAAACCATATCACGATTGCTGAAGGGCCTTCCGGCCAAAGCGCAGATGATCATGCGCGGCCTCGTTCACATGCAATACGGAACCCTGTCCCTGACCTTGCCCGACGGTCGCAAGATGCGGGTGCAGGGCAAGCATGCCGGCCCCGACGCCGCTGTCACCCTGCGCAACTGGAAGCTGCCCCAGCGCGCACTTGTGCATGGCACGATCGGTGTCGCGGAAAGCTATATGGACGGCGACTGGGACAGCCCGGATGTGGGCGCGTTTCTGGAACTGTTTCTGGTCAATCAGGATATTGGCAACGGCATCGGCAATGGTGCGCGCGGGCTGATGCTGCTTCTGGAAAAATTCCAGCACTGGATGAATGCAAATACCAAACGTGGGTCCAGACGCAATATTTCCGCCCATTACGATCTTGGAAACGAGTTTTACAAACAGTGGCTGGACCCGACAATGACCTATTCGTCAGCGCTCTATGAAACGGGTGCCAACGACCTGCAATCGGCCCAGACGGCCAAATATCGTGCGCTGGCGCAGGCGACAGGGATCCGCCACGGAGATCATGTTCTGGAAATCGGTTGCGGCTGGGGGGGTTTTGCTGAATTTGCAGCAACGGAGATCGGTTGCAAGGTGACCGGGTTGACCATATCCCGCGAACAGCTGAATTTTGCGCAGGCCCGCATGCAAAAGGCCGGTCTTGCCGAGAGGGTTTCCCTGAAATTTCAGGACTACCGCGACGAGACGCAGCAATATGACCGTATTATTTCCATTGAAATGTTCGAGGCTGTTGGCGAAAAATATTGGGGAACCTATTTTTCCAAGCTCAAGGACAGCCTGAAACCCGGCGGAACTGCCGGTTTGCAGATCATCACCATCAAGCCGGAATCCTTTCATGAGTACCGCTCCAACCCGGACTTCATTCAGAAATATGTTTTTCCCGGCGGCATGCTGCCAACGCGCAAACATCTGAATGAACTGGGTAACCGTGTTGGCCTTACGATCCAGCGCGATTTCGGCTTCGGTCTGGATTATGCCCGCACGCTTGGCGAATGGCGGCAGAAATTCTGGTCGGTCTGGGACCGGGTCCAGCCATTGGGTTTCGACCTTCGGTTCAAGCGTTTGTGGGAGTTTTACTTCTTTTATTGCGAGGCCGGGTTCCGTGCACGCAATATTGATGTCCGTCAGGTTGTTTACGGATGATGGCCAAGGCAGATTCGCCTTCCTTTCTGCAGCGTGTTGCCTATTGTTTGCCAGCAGCTCCGCTTGCGGCTCTGGGTTTGCCGCTCTATGCACTGGTGCCAACATTTTATACAGAGACAATCGGCCTGCCACTTGCGCAGGTCGGTCTGGTTTTGCTGTTCATCCGGATTTTTGATGCTGTCAGCGACCCGGTGGCCGGCGTTCTTGCAGACCGCTATCGCCCGGCCTTCGGGCGGAGACGCCTTTTCTTTGCCATGTCCTTGCCTGTCTGCGCCATCGCAGCATTCATGCTCTACAGCCCGCCAGCAGATGCGGGCCTGTGGTGGCTGGGCTTCTGGGGTGCTGCCCTGTCGCTGGGATTTACCCTGGCCAGTGTACCCTATGCAGCATGGGGTGCCGAACTGGTGACCGGCTATCGCCAACGCAGTGATCTGGCATCGTTGCGCGAGGGATTGACCCTGGTCGGTACGCTGATTGCCATTGTCGTCCCGTTTGCCATTGGCATGCGTCCGGGTGACGCTGTGTCCGGCCTTGCCGTGCTGGGCGCTATCATCGCTGTCAGCCTGCCTGCTTTCGGGCTTGTGGCAATCTGGCTGGTGCCGGAACCGGTCGAAACATCGACACGGCGGCTGGTGCTGAAAGACAGTCTCGGTCATCTTTGGAAAAACCGCCCGTTCCTGCGGCTTGTTCTTGCTTTCTTTCTCAACGGCTTTGCCAACGGCATTCCGGCCACTTTGTTCTTGTATTTCGTTTCTGACAGGCTCGGAATGCCTGAAGCGCGTGGCCCGCTTCTGTTTTTGTATTTCCTGTTTGCCATTGCCGGAGTGCCGCTTTCGGCAGTGGCCGTGCGGGCTATCGGCAAGCACCGCGCCTGGTGCCTTGCCATGATTGCGGCCTGTGCGGTGTTTTCGGTTGCACCGTTCCTGCCTCCCGGATCGATTTATGCCTTCGGTGCCATATGTGTCCTGACCGGCGTGCTCCTGGGCTTTGATCTGGCAATCCCGCCCGCCATTCAGGCGGATGTGATTGACAATGACACTGCGGTTTCCGGAGAGCAGCGCAGCGGCCTGTATTTTTCGGCATGGGGCCTTGCCACCAAGCTGTCCCTGGCGGCAGGCGTGGGTCTTGTCTTTCCGCTTCTGGGCTCTTTCGGTTTTGATCCCGCAAAAGGTGTGCAAAATACACCGTCAGCGCTTGATGCCCTGGCTGTTGCCTATGCCTTTATTCCGGTTGCGCTGAAACTTGCGGCCATTGTGCTGATGTGGAATTTTCCGCTTGATGAAAAGGCGCAAACCGAATTGCGACTGCGGATTGACGCCGGAAACGCTTGATACCAACATGGCGTCAACGCAGCTTTTGTTTCTCCCAGCCTGTTGCCTTGTTCAAAGCCCAGAAATACAGGCTGTAGGGCAGAAACCGCATGAGTTTCAGCACATAGGTGAATCGTTTCGGGAAGGTGATTTCAAACCCCTGCCCCTTCAGACCATCAGAAATGCGCCTGGCGGCATCTTCCACCTTCAGCAATGCCGGCATTTCAAATGCATTCTGTGCTGTTGCTGCCGTTTCCACAAAACCCGGATTGATGATCTGAATGCGAATACCAACCTTGTCGAGATCAAATTTCAGGCTTTCGGCCATGTTGATCAGCGCGGCTTTTGAGGCACCATAGGCCGCACTGGTCGGCAGGCCGCCATAGCCCGTGACCGAGGAGACAATGCCGATCTGTCCATGTCCGTGTGCTCGCATATGACGGACCAAAGGGACAAGACAATTGACAACACCATTGAGATTGACGGCAAATGTCTTCTTGAAATCCTGCACATGCAGGTTTTCGCCATGGACCGGAATATAGATCCCGGCATTGAGGACTGCCAGCGCAATGCGTCCATGATCGTATTCGATCGAGGCAATCACCCGCTCCATTTCCACAGGATCGGTGACATCACCGTCCACGACAAGGATTTTCCCGGCAAGGCCGGCGGCCTGCACCTGCAGGGCTGCAAGCCTGGCGTGATCGCGGGCCGTTACCGCTACCGTATAACCTTCACCGGCCAGTTGCAGCGCCAGCGCCTTGCCAATCCCGGAGCTTGCGCCGGTAATCCAGGCTATTCCAAGTTCCGGTCGTGCAACAAATGCGCTCATGTCAAAATCCGTGCCGTTTTCAGCGCATGCCCAACCGGCAACGCCTGTGTGTCAAAACCACAAAATGGTGGTGAGATGATGACCTTGCAGACCTGATCAGCCGATCAGGTCTCCGATCAGCTGGGTCAGCGAGCCGGTGAATTTCAACGGCTGGTCCACCACGGAAAACCCTATGCAGGGACGATCTTTCTCGGCAATCGGACGATGATCGACCGAATCATCCGCAACAGAAATATCACCGCGTGCGAAGCGACCGCGACGGTCATTGAAGGCTCCGTCCAGAACCAGAAATATTTCCACACCCTTGTGCGTATGCGCGGGAACCGCACGACCGGGACGCAGCCAGAAAAAGCTCACTTCGCATCCATCAAGATTTCCAACGACACATTCCTTGAAACCCGGCAATTTGGTGCGCCATGCAATATCGTTTTCTTCCATGCCGAGATAATTGAAAATTGCGTCGGGAATGATGGAACTTTTTTCGCGCGTCTTTGTTGTGAGTGTCTTGTCTGAAAATCCTTGTGATGCAAATATTGTGTCAAGACAGCGCTGTCGATCTGAAAAAGGCTCAGGATCAAGCCGCTCAAGGGCATTTCCGGCCAGGATTTCCAGATCCCGCAGATAGTAACGATTGGTGTCGCGCATTTCCATATGCGCTTCCACCAAAACCCTTACAGGCTTTGGCAAAGCACCGGCTACATAATAGGCCATGAGGGCGTCAACAGTATCTATATGCTCACGGATCATTCAGTGCTCGCGTTTGGCAAAATTTTTATTCGTGGTATTTACGCAGTTTATCCGGTTTTGGATCACAACAGGATGGATTGCGGGCAATAATCAGCGGATAAATGAAATTTGCCTGTATTTGCATGAAATATGAAACAGGTTTTCTTGCAAAGCGCGCCTCCCGGGACCAAATGGTCACTTGAAAATTGTAAGGGTTGCAAGCTAAGGACTTATTTCATGGCCGCATACGGTTCCGTTCTCGATGCCATTGGTAATACACCACTGATCAGGCTGAAAGCTGCATCTGAAGCGACCGGCTGCACGATCTATGGCAAGGCAGAATTTCTCAACCCCGGCCAGTCGGTCAAGGACCGGGCTGCCCTTTTCATCATCCGTGATGCCGAGCGCAGGGGTCTTTTGCGTCCGGGCGGTGTCATCGTGGAAGGCACAGCGGGCAATACCGGGATTGGCTTGACGCTCGTGGCCAAGGCGCTTGGCTACCGGACGGTCATTGTCATTCCGGTGACCCAGAGCCAGGAAAAGAAAGATGCGCTGCGGCTTCTGGGGGCTGAACTGGTGGAGGTTCCGGCAGTGCCCTACAAGAACCCCAACAATTATGTGAAGCTTTCGGGACGCCTGGCCGTGCAACTGGCCAAAACGGAGCCCAATGGTGCGATCTGGGCCAACCAGTTTGACAATATTGCCAACAGGCAGGCCCATATTGAAACCACCGGGCCGGAAATCTGGAAAGATACAGATGGCAAGGTTGACGGATTCATCTGCGCTGTCGGTTCAGGTGGAACATTGGTCGGAACATCCAAAGCATTGAAAAATTTCAATAACGATATCAAGATTGGCATTGCGGACCCGGATGGGGCCGCCCTTTACAATTATTATGCACATGGTGCCATGACATCGTCGGGCAGTTCGATTACCGAGGGTATCGGTCAGGGTCGCATAACGGCCAATCTGGAAGGATTAACGCCCGACTATGCCTATCAGATTCCGGATTTGGAAGCTGTGCCGCTGGTGTTCGACCTGATTGAACAGGAAGGACTGACACTCGGCGGTTCATCGGGGATCAATATTGCCGGGGCCATCCGCATGGCGCGTGACCTTGGCCCAGGCCATACGATTGTAACCATCCTGTGCGATTACGGAAATCGCTACCAATCCAAGCTGTTCAATCCGGAATTCCTTGAATCCAAAGGCTTGCCTGTGCCAGAATGGCTGACAAAACAATCAGCCATTGCGGCTCCCTATGAGGCCGTGGAATGAGGACATATGCCGGTTACAGCACTTTATCGTGATAATTTCTATCTCAAGTCCTGTGATGCTGCTGTCACTGCCGTTTCGGAAAATGGTGCCATTGAACTGGACCGGACCTGTTTCTACGCAACATCCGGCGGCCAGCCCGGCGATACCGGGTTCCTGGTCCGGTCCGACGGATCAAGGATTGATCTTGGCGTGACGGTTCACGGCGATACCAAGGATATCATCCTGCATATGCCCCGCGAGGGCCAGACAGGTTTGTCCGTCGGTGAACACGTCAGCCTGCATATTGACTGGGAGCGCCGCCTGAAACTGATGCGCATGCACTCCGCCTGCCACCTTCTGTCTGTTGTCTGCACCTTCCCGATTACCGGTGCAGCCGTTGGCGAAGAAGAATCCCGCGTGGATTTTGACATGCCCGCCACAATTGACAGGCATGATGTGACGCGGGACATGATGGCACTTGTCAATGCGGCGCACCCGATCACCCTTCAATGGATAACGGACGCCGAGCTTGCGGCCAATCCGGGTATCGTGAAATCCAAGAATGTGCGCCCGCCCACGGGTTCAGGGCGCGTCAGCCTTGTTTGTATCGGGGAAAACTCTTCCATTGACAGCCAGCCCTGCGGTGGCACACATGTTGCCAATACGAGAGAGGTCGGACTTGTCCATATTTCCAAAATCGAGAAAAAGGGCAAGGAGAACCGGCGGTTCAAAATCCGGTTTGGACTGCCTGACGAGGCTTGACCTCCATTCCAGGTGCATATCAGGAGACTTTCATGGAAAAGAACAGAAGCCCGTTCATTGTGGATGCAGACTGGGTTGAGCAACGGCTTGGCTCTGTCAAGATTGTGGACGGGTCCTGGTATCTTCCGGCCCAGAACCGCAACGGGGCTGCGGAATATGCCAGCGGTCATATTCCGGGTGCCGTGTTCTTTGACCAGGATGCGATTGCCGACCCTTCAACCGGCCTGCCCCATTCCATTCCCTCGCCGGAATTTTTTGCAACAGAGGTCGGCAAGCTGGGAATCAGCGAGACGGATACGATTGTTGTTTACGATGGTCCCGGCATCTTTACCGCGCCACGGGTCTGGTGGCTGTTCCGGCTGATGGGTGCCCGCGATGTGTATGTCATGGATGACGGTCTCGACGGCTGGAAGGCCGAAGGCCGTGTGCTCGAAACCGACTTGCCGGAGCCGGAGCCTGCACTCTTCAGAACGGATTTTCAGCCGGCCCGCATCACCAGCCTTGATGCAATGAAGCATATTGTTGCCGGACATGACGAGCAGATTGCCGATGCGCGCAGTGCCGGCCGGTTTACCGGTGAAGAACCGGAGCCGCGTGCGGGCATGCGCTCCGGCCATATGCCATCGGCACGCAGCATGCCATCGGGCATTTTTTCCACTGGCGGCAGGTTGAAGGATCTGTCCGAACTCAAAGAGCTGTTCAGGACATCCGGCATCGATCTCGACAGGCCGGTGGTCACCACGTGCGGTTCCGGGATCACAGCGGCGATCATTTCCCTGGCGCTTGCCTCGCTGGGTCATACCGACAACACGCTTTATGACGGGTCATGGTCGGAATGGGGCAGCCGGGCCGATACACCTGTCATAACAGGCCGGGAGTAACCCGATGGTGACGATCAAACGCCCGAAAGCCATCAAGGCGCATATTACCGCGCTGGAAATGCTCTCCCCGCCCAAATCCAGCCTGCCGGTTCCCGTCAATATCCAGACGGCGATCATGCGCGTTCCGGAGATCCCCTTGCCGTTTTACCGTTACCTGCAATGGCAGGTTGGCCATCGCTGGCACTGGGTCAGCCGGTTGCGCATGACTGATGCGGAACTTGCCGCCATCATCCATGCCAGGGAATGTTCCGTCACGGTGATCTATGTTCATGGTGCACCGGCCGGTTTTTTTGAACTGTTCCAGCACGACGCAGATGTGGTCGACCTTTCCTATTTCGGCATGATGGAACATGCGCTGGGCATGGGCCTTGGAAAATGGTTCCTGTTGCAGGCGCTTTATGCCGCATGGGATCTGAACCCGAAAAAAGTGACCGTAACCACCAACACGCTCGACCACCCGCGCGCCCTGCCCCTCTACCAGCGCTTCGGGTTCAACCCGGTTGCCACCAGCGACGCACTCATCCGTCCGCTCACAGATGATGAATTTCTGGCCGTCATGCGTCCAGGCCAGTCAGGGGTTTAGCAGGCTGCCAGAACATTTCAGGGCTCTGGACATTCACGGCAGGCCCAGTCTGCAATTTTTGCGGATCATCAGCAATCCCCCGGGGCCTTGTCTGTGACGCGGGTCGCACAGCGTTTGGCTATTGATCCGGATTTTCGCGATACCATTTCGCATTCAGCGCGGCATAACGGGCCGAAAGCTCGTAGCAGAGTGTAATTTCCCGATCCGACGGAGACCAGAAAGCATTGGCAACACCACAGGATCTGGCACTGACCTTGATGCCGTCCTTCAGGGCGTAAGTGCCGGAATAGGTCGCCTCAATCATTTCCAGAACACCGGCATTTTTCAAGACTTCGGCATAGTGGGCGAGTTTGGGATCTGACGGCTCTTCATAGGTAACGTTGAACTGCGTCGTTGCCCCCTCATCTGCTGCATTTGCACCCAGCAAGGAATACCAGCTGTTGGCGATTTTCTCATATTCATAGGGGCAGCGCTCCATCCGGTCTGCCGGATATTCAATTTCCGTGGCAAAATCCTTGAACTTTGCCATATCCTTGCCGAGCATCATGCAGACCATCGCATAGGCACGTTGTTCGTCGAGGCCATGCTCGTCCCAAAGCGCTTCCTCACCGCCATTTTCTGCACGCGCCTGCGAGGACAGGAACCACATGTTCACGCCGTCCATCATGGCCTGGTCAAATTCCGGATCATCACCCTCCAGCAGCAATAGCGAGGACAGGGAATCGACTGCATCCTCCTCCTTGCCAAGGACCGGCAGCGAGAATTCGGATACCAGCATGTGTCCTGATTCATGAAAAATATCGGCAACCGCATTGCCGACAACAAAGCGATCCGTTTCCTCACCCTGTTCCTGTGTCAGGCCATCATATTCGGGCGGCAAGGCCGCATCCTGCGCAAGGCCGGCCCGTGCTATCAACATAAAAAGAACCGCAGCAGCCCCCGGGCCTCGTGCAAACATAGTGTCCCCCCGATGAATCAAATGTCCCGGTGATCATCCTGTACCAACAGTGAAGAACAGGCAATGAACGGAGGAAAAAATTGCGCGGCACCAATGCCAGACCATGCAATTCATCCCACGGCATGAAACGGGTGGCCGCACGATCCGGCGGAGGGAATAAAGGCACCAAACAAAACAGCAAAGGACAAGAGGTATGCCTCTCCAATTTCGCGGACTCCCTACCCCAACAGTTCAGGCCCTCTGGTCCGGCAGCACCGATGCTTATGGCCAAATGCCGGAACTCCACGTTTCCGAGGGTGATGGCATGCCGTGTCGCCATTGTCTCGGCAATATTGACAAGGGCCAAACCTATCTGCTTCTGGCCTGGCGCCCCTTCCCTCAAGAACAGCCCTTTGCGGAAACAGGCCCCATATTCCTGCATGCCGACCCCTGCACGCCCCATGCTGATTTGGACAGCATTCCGCCGGTTCTGACGACCAGTCCGGATTATATCTTGCGTGGTTACAGTGCCGGTCACCGTATTATCTATGGCACCGGCAAGGTGACACCGGCCGAAAGCCTGAGCACCTATGCCGAAACCCTGCTGGCCAGACGTGACATTGCTTATGCGCATATGCGTTCTGCCCGCAACAATTGCTTTCAATGTGAGATCGTACAGGGCTAAAAGGGCAAAGGAAAACCGGCGGAATTGCTTCCGCCGGTTTGCATGCGCCACATACCCCTTCCCCAAAAGGGATCAGGCAACATTCAGTATGGATTCCGGTGCCACCATTTCCATGCCCAGGGCATCAGCGACCGGTTTATTGGTGATGCGGCCCTTGTGGACATTCAGACCGTTGCGCAGGTGCCGGTCTTCGGCAATGGCCCGCAGACCACGATCAGCCAGCGCCAGACCGTGGAAGAGTGTTGCATTGTTGAGCGCATGGGCGGATGTCACAGGAACGGCACCCGGCATATTGGCAACGCAATAGTGAACCACACCATCGACCACAAAGGTCGGGTCCGAATGGGTTGTCGCACGGGATGTTTCAAAGCAACCGCCCTGATCAATGGCAACATCGACGATGACAGCACCCTGTTTCATGCCCGACAGCATTTCGCGTGTCACAAGCTTTGGAGCCGCAGCCCCCGGAATGAGGACGGCACCGATGACAAGATCAGCGGAAAACACTTCCTCTTCCAGCGCATCGATGGTGGAGAAGCGTGTGTGGACACGCCCTGCAAACAGATCGTCCAGCTGGCGCAACCGGGGCAGCGAGCGATCAAGGATCGTCACATCCGCTCCGAGCCCAACGGCCATTCTGGCGGCATGCAGACCGACGACACCGCCACCGATGACCGTAACCTTGGCGGGCAGGACGCCCGGAACACCGCCCAGCAGAATGCCACGGCCACCATTGGCCTTTTGCAGGGAGAATGCACCGGCCTGGATGGCCAGACGCCCGGCCACTTCCGACATCGGAGCCAGAAGCGGCAGACCGCCGCGCTCATCTGTTACGGTTTCATAGGCAATGGCCGTTACGCCCGATGCCAGGAGGCCCTTTGTCTGTTCCGGGTCCGGGGCCAGATGCAGATAGGTGTACAGGATCTGACCGTCGCGCAGCATCGCCCATTCCTGCGGCTGCGGCTCCTTGACCTTGACCACCATGTCGGATCGTTCAAAGATTTCCTTTGCCGTTCCAACAATTTTCGCCCCCGCTGCACGATAGGAATCATCATCGGCACCAATACCGGCACCGGCCCTGGTTTCAACGATGACCTCGTGGCCGCGGGCCACATATTCACGCACGGAGCCGGGTGTCAGTCCAACGCGATATTCGTGATTTTTGATTTCCTTCGGGCAACCGATGCGCATGTGTTCACCTCATTTTACGTGTTTTCAGCAGTTCAGGGATGAGGCATTGAATGCCAGGCCCGCTGAAATGTCCTTGCAAAATACCTTTACACAGAACACATTTTTCGAATATTATTGCAAAAAATTTTATTTTTACGAAAGTTCCACACATGTCGTCAATTGACACGGTTGATACTGCAATTTTGAGAGCGCTGCAGGAAAATGGCCGCATGACCAATGCCGATCTTGCAGAGCGTGTTGGCCTGTCGGCATCGGCCTGTTCGCGACGCCTCGATATTCTGGAAAGAACCGGCGTGATCAGCGGTTATCACGCCCGCCTTTCCAACAAGGCATTGCACTACAAGATGATGGTGATCGTGCATATTTCCCTGTCGGGACAATTTGCAAAGACCCTTCAGGAATTCGAGCTTGCCGTCAAACGCTGCCCCAATGTGCTGGTCTGTTATCTGATGTCCGGCGAATATGACTATATATTGCGGGTGGCCGCCAAGGATCTGGAAGATTACGAGCGAATCCACAGAGACTGGCTCTCCGCCCTGCCCCATGTCGTCAAGATCAATTCCAGTTTTGCGCTGCGTGAAATTATCGACCGCCCGAATGTCGGACTATAACAGCGTGATTGCCGACACTCTGCTGACCGTATTTCAAAACAGCACAATGACCGGCCTGCACAGTGACCAGCCTGACAGAAACATGGTGCCTTCAGAATCCTGGAGGATGCTGCACAATAAATGCGCTATATTCGTGATTGCTTTCATTCCGAAAGAGTTGCGGATAGAAAAAATTAACTGGCTGGGCGTACAAGCTTCAGAGAGTTCAACGAAGATTGATCAGCAATGAATGCATTTGACACACACACCATGACTGAGGTTCAGTCGACCGGAGAACGCAGGTCTTTTCAACGCGTGACCGTCAATGTTCCAGGTCGCCTGATGATGGCGAACCACGAAGAGTATGAATGCATCGCCGCAGATATGTCGCCTGGTGACGCCATTTTGCATTGCGCTGCCAAAGCGCATCTGAACGAACGCATCATTGCCTATCTCGAAAATGTCGGACGCATTGAAGGTACGGTTTTCCGGCATACAGACAAGGGTTTTGTGATGTCGGTGATTGCCACCGACCGCAAGCGCGAAAAGCTGGCAGCCCAACTGACCTGGCTTGCCAACAAGCATGAGCTGGGCCTTGCCGAAGACCGTCGCTTTGACCGTATCATTCCACGCCAGTCACGGTCGACCCTGACACTTGAGGATGGCCGCCGTGTGAATTGCCGCATTATTGATCTTTCGCTTTCCGGTGCGGCGACCGAGTGCGAAGAGAGACTGCCTGTCGGAACAGCCGTCAAGCTTGGCAACAATACACGTGGCCGTGTCGTACGCCATTTCAAGGAGGGCATTGCTATCGAATTCGTGGCATTGCAGACGCGCGAAGCGCTGGAAAATTTCCTTTAAGGCATGTCGCGCAAAAGCGTTCAGCGGTTTTGCGATAACGACATGCTTAAAAACAAGGACTTGAAGCGTAGCAAGCGAATCTGAAAGATCGCAACGCGCTTCAGGGCATATTGCTCCCGACACCATTTCCCTTTTTTCATCACAAGCCCGGCAACGTCCGGGCTTTCTTGTTTTGACATCCTGTCCGAAACAAGGGGCTTCCGGGAACAGGCCGGATTGTTGCGAACGCGCAGGCTCGCACCCACCCCTATCCATGATCCGGGTCGCGGGTCTCCGGGCCTATTTTCAAAAAATCAAAAATATTTATTCCGCCAAACAGCTTTGCCACGATGCGCGGTGCCTTCCGGAACACAAGACCAGTGTTATGTTCAGCCTCACAAATATAGAAGGCAACATCCCTCCGGTCAGAAGTCGGCACAGCGAGAGAACCGTAACTGATTTTTATCCATCCATGAAATTGTTTTTATTATATATTTTCAGATAAAATTTTACAAGAATTCTATTTTACAGCATTTTACCGGTATTTTATTCATCCTTTATATTATTTTTATTTTTGTTTTAATAGCAATTTATATTTAGTTTATTGGAATTTTATATTTATTTTGTGATATTTTATACTTAATTCTGCCGTTTAATTTTGCGGTATTTCAAATTGTCCATGTCATGTTCCCTGCACAACGAGGAAAAAGACATGACAAAAACAAGAAAAAGCCTGACACTTATTTTCTCTTCCCTGACAGCCCTGCTTTCGACACAGGCTCTGGCACTTCCATACAGCATGACAGTGGAGGGAAAGACCAACCCGCCCATCGGTCATTATGAGTTTTGCAAGGCAAATCCTGACGAATGCACCTCCCTAAGCTCTGATCCGGGCCCGACAGTGCTGACGCAAGACACCTGGAAAACCATTTTGAATATCAATTATACCGTCAATACATCGATACAGCCCATGACGGATATGGAAATCTATGGCACGGAGGAACGCTGGGCCTACCCGCGAACCGTTGGCGACTGCGAAGATTATGCGCTGCTGAAACGCAAAATGCTGGAACGCGCCGGACTTTCGCAAGCCGACCTCCTGATGACAGTTGTGTTGCAACCCAATGGCGACGGGCATGCTGTTTTGACCGTGCGCACCGACCATGGTGACTTTATTCTGGACAATATGCGCCAGAAGGTCATGCTCTGGTCACAAACAGAGTACAAGTATCTCAAACGGCAGTCGACGACCAATGCGGCCCAGTGGGTCAAGCTGGATGACGGTCGCACGACGGCAGTCGGCAGTATCGAGTAATTCCTGACCATAGTGATTTATCCCCCCGGATTTCACGTCCCTGAAATCTGGACCTTGGCCGACCTGCACCCTGCCGGTCGGCTTTTTTCTTGCGTCAAACCCGTTACCCATGAAACATCAGTTGCTGTAACATCGGTCACAGAATCGATGAGATCCCTTGCCGCGCGAGCTTGATGATGAATGACAAAAAAGCGCCAGGGCCTGGCCCGGACGAACGTCCGCTGCTGACGTCAGCCATGGCCGCAAGAATAGTGGTTGTCATAACTCTTCTGGTATGCCTTACGCTTGCGCTGATTTTTGCCGGACGCTGGCTTGGCGCACGCCTGGCCATGGGCGGTTTTTCTGACAGCCCTGAAATTCTGGACATCTTTATCGGACAGGATCATCTGAAACTGCCTTCCAATGCTGTCAGAACGGACACCCAGCGCAAAACCGGACCGGCAGAGCAAATCGATCTTGTCCTGACCTGGCCGGAACTGGAGGGCTACTCGCATGACAATCGAAACCGGTTTTATGACATCACGGACGCAGGCAGCCTGATATTTGTGGAAATTTCACAGCGCACCATGACCCATGACATGGCCGGCAGATTTAATCCCGTTTACAGGCGTCTGTTACAGCCGCAGGCGATACCCGGGCCTTCGGGCCTTACGGGATACAGGTTCAGGCCAGACAGCAGCTACCGTGGTGAAGTCCTGTTTGTCAGCCCGTCCGGCAGCAACCCTTCCTTTGCGATGCGCTGCATGGAGACACCGGAAATTCAGGGGGCCGCCAATACGGACTGTCAAAATGACACGGAAGCCGGACAGGATCTGACGATCATGACCCGCTATTCCAAACGCTTGCTACCGCAGTGGCAAGCCATCGACACTGCAATAAAGACTTATATAAAACAACATATTGCAGAATAGTTTTTTCGTTTTCGACCACTTTCCAACGGGACGGACACGGATTTGAAAACAGACGGAACCTGTCAAACCATGCCAACTCTATAAAGAGATTGGTAACCCTAAACCTGTATTGTCACATCAACGAATGTCCGGGGGGCAGCGTTCGGAAGGCCATAATTCTGTTTGTCAATGAAGAGTAGTTCGTATCAATGATGCAAATGTCGTCCCAAAACCCCATAGCAACAGTGATACGCAAAGTGACCGTTCATCTGTTCACGCTCATTGTCCTTGCAACGGTCTGCATGACCACTGTTGCCCATGCGGCCAACTATGCCGGTATCGTGATTGATGCGAAGACCGGCAAGGTCTTGTACAGTCAGGATCCTGATGGCAGACGCTACCCTGCGTCCCTGACCAAGATGATGACGCTTTATCTGGTTTTCGAGGCGCTGGAATCCGGTCGTATTTCCCTTTCCACGAAAGTCCCGGTTTCTGCCCATGCAGCCTCCGAACCGCCCTCCAAAATCGGCGTGCGTTCAGGTGGTTCCTTTACTGTCGAGCAGGGGATTCTTTCACTGGTGACCCGCTCTGCCAATGATGCAGCAACAGCCCTTGGCGAATTTGTCGGCGGTTCTGAATCGAACTTTGCCCGGATGATGACCGCAAAGGCCCGTGCACTGGGCATGACCCGCACTGTCTATCGCAATGCCAACGGCCTGCCCGACAAGGCACAGGTGACAACAGCGCGTGACCAGGCCCGTCTCGGTATCGCATTGCGCCAGCATTTTCCGCAGTATTATGGCTATTTCTCCACCCGCAGCTTTAAATTCGGCAAGCAGACTATCGGCAATCACAACCGTCTTCTGGGTGTCGTACGTGGCGTAGACGGCATCAAGACCGGCTTTACCAATGCTTCCGGCTTCAACCTTGTCACCTCCGCCCAGCTAGACGGTCGCAGCATTGTCGGCGTTGTGCTGGGTGGCAAGACCGGTGGCCAGCGCGACGCGCAGATGAAGGCCCTGGTGATGAAATATATGCCGCTGGCAAGCCGCAAAAGCGGTCAGGCCTATGCTGTTTCTGCACCACCCGTCATTTCTGCAAATGAGCCGGATGCTCCCGTGGTTGCTTCTGCACAGGCCGGTTCCTCCAATGTGATCGAACTGCCTCATGTCGGCCCCATGCCATCCGCGCGGTACACGGTGGCAGAAATCGCGGACGCCATCGCTCCCAAAGAACCTGAGCTGGCAATGGTGGAAGCACAGGAACCATCAGATCCAACACAGCTGATCGCACCGCCGTCCAATGTAGCGATACCGCAGCCTGCCCCGGAATATGTTCCCGAGCTTGCCGCCACGCAACAGCCACAGCCTGTGGACGACGTCACAACAGCATCAACAAAGTCTGCATCCGAAGGGTGGGTTATCCAGATTGGAGCTGCCCCCAGCAAGGATCAGGCCCTGAAACTCCTGCAGAAAGCGCAGGATAGTGGCGGCAAGGTATTGCGTTCCGCCACCCCTTTCACCGTTGCCTTTACCAAGGGCAATTCCCAGCTTTACCGGGCCCGTTTTGGCGGGTTCGGCAATCAGGACAAGGCCGTTTCAGCGTGCAAAACCCTGAAAAGCAAAGGTTTCGGTTGCTGGGCAAGTCTTCAGTAGCCGGGGTGTTGTATCCATAGCAGCAGGTGTTTCTGCTGCTCCTCGATTGTGTCATGTGTACGAGGTTCAAAAATGTCATCGAACGAGAATGTTACCGGCAGCCCGTTCAGGGGAAAGCGGACGTCAAGGACGGGCGCAAAGGGGCTGCATCCGCTTCACGATGCGGCCATGCGGCTTGCAGATCTGGGACGTGGCGGCAAGAAACTGGTTGCAACCCGCGATCTGGTTGCCATGCTTTTGTCCCATGGCGCAAGGGCCTGGCGCGCCACACAACCCGAAGCCAGCATTCACCTGCACGTGACATCACCCAACCGGAAACACCCGATCTGCCTGCGTTTGCGATAGAGCATGATGTCTCTGACTGGAACCCATTCTGTTGGCTCAGGCGGCGGGAAATGGTGTGTCGGGTCGCGCGTGTCGTAGCAGGACGCATACGGCCAGGCCACCCGGCGCAACAGTGACCCCGCTTCAGCCAACCCTTCGGGCGACAAGGAATTTTCACGATCATCCTCGGCTTTTGTCTCGACCATACGTCCTTGTATGTCCATGCGCCAAAAGCCTTGATCCTCGTAAAAAATTCCTTGTCGCAGAATGGTTCCATTGAGAGACACCATGCTCTGGTTTCTACAACAGACCCAGTTCAGCCAGTTCACGTCGCAACTCCAGCGGCATGTCGCTGATGCCCGATCCCGTCAGATGGAGATCCCGCGGGGCTTCTTCCGGCTTGAGATAGCGCCAGCCCTGAAACGGCCGCCTGGGTTGCAGGGCCGTTTCCACCACTTCGGGTGCCAGCACCAGCTCGCAACGGCCGATGCCATCCGCACCGTTAAAGCTCCTGATATCAAGAAGGGTCTGGCGGGCCTGCACCTGTCCCTTGATGACCCAGTAGAGCGAACCGCCATCAAGAAGTTCCTCAACCCGTTTGGGCACCATGCGGGTCACGTGACTGGAGTGCGGTTGCAGGCCCGCAGCCATTGCCAGTAGGGTGCGTTCGGCCACCCATTCGCGAAGATCATCAATGCTGTCTGCGCCAACGCACAGTTTGAGAATATGCAATGCCATATCTTATCAATCCATTTGGCTGATCGGGGTCAAGGCATGTTCGCAGGCGTCCACAGTTTCAACACTCCACCACATTGACGGCAAGTCCTCCGGTCGAGGTTTCCTTGTATTTCTCGTTCATGTCGCGGCCTGTCTGGCGCATGGTTTCGATACAGGCATCCAGTGGCACGAAATGCCGGCCATCACCTTTCATCGCCAGCGATGCCGCCGTCACAGCCTTGACGGCCCCCAGCGCATTGCGCTCGATGCAGGGTACCTGCACCAGACCGGCGACCGGATCACAGGTCATGCCGAGATGGTGTTCCAGGGCAATTTCTGCAGCATTCTCAATCTGCTCCGGTGATCCGCCCATAACGGCGGCAAGACCGGCCGCCGCCATGGCCGCTGCCGAACCGACCTCACCCTGACAGCCGACCTCAGCACCGGAAATCGAGGCATTGTGCTTGATAATGCCACCGATGGCTGCAGCCGTCAGCAGATAGTCATGAATGCCGGATCTGTCGGCATCCTCATGAAAATCCAGATAGTAGCGGATTGTTGCCGGAATGACACCGGCGGCACCATTGGTGGGAGCGGTCACCACGCGGCCACCTGCGGCATTTTCCTCGTTCACCGCCATGGCATAGACACTGAGCCAGTCATTGGCCTGCAACGGATTGATCTTGTTGGAGCGCCATTCTTCCTGCAATTTTGCGTGTATGCTGGCGGCGCGACGACGTACCTTCAGGCCACCGGGCATGATGCCCTCTCCCTTCAGTCCGCGGTCAATACAGCTGGTCATGGCGTCCCACAACCGGTCGAGACCGGCGTCCAGTTCATCTGCCGACATCAGCATCTGTTCATTTTCACGCTTCATCTGTGCAATGGTCAGACCGGAACGCCCTGCCATGTCCAGCATCTGTCCGGCCGTGGAAAAAGGATAGGGTACGCGCCGGCCGGAGGTCTTGTTTTTGGAGGCCTGCATGGCTTCCAGCTCCAGATCGGTGACCACGAAACCGCCACCGACCGAATAATAGATCCGTTTCAAAAGCAGGCGGTCGTCGCGGTCGAAAGCCTCGAATACCATGCCATTGGCATGGCCGGGCAACGGCACTTTCCTGTCAAAAACCAGATCGTTCTTCGGCATGAAAGCATAGGCCGGGTGTCCGGGAGGCGTAATCCTGCCGGAACGTTCCACACTGTCAATGATCGCATCCATGGCATCCGGGTCCACCCTGTCGGCACGTTCGCCCATCAGGCCAAGGATCACGGCCCTGCCCGTTCCATGGCCGATGCCGGTAAAGGCCAGCGATCCGTGCAGGCTGACCTTGATGGCCGAAACCCTTGCATTGGCAGGACGCGGCCATTCATCGCCCGCGATCAGATCGAGAAAGCGGTTTGCCGCCGTCATCGGCCCCATCGTGTGGGAACTGGACGGACCAATTCCGATTTTGAACACATCAAATACTGACAGAAACATGTACGACCCGCCTTTGTGACCCCCGCACGATACTATGCCAAACACATATCACAGTCGGGCAGCATGCCGACATCCTGTTTGATGGCAACGACATGGATGTGATGAAATTTCCGACATCTCCGTTTCCAGAATCGGTAATCCATGGCAGGATTGCGTCATGACCTACGATGATATTCTTGCATTGATTTTTTTCATCCTGATCTGGACCGCCTTTTCGCATGCGACCAGTGGCAGCAGCAGTTTCGTCAAGCGGACAAGCCTGACACAGCTGATGAAAAAGCACCGCGCCAACTGGCTGCGCAATGCGCTTTCGCGTGATCTGCGGATGATCGACACCCAGATTTTGGCAGGTCTGCAAAACGGTACCGGTTTTTTTGCCTCCACCTCGATCTTCGCGCTCGGCGGCTGTTTTGCGCTTCTGGGCGCGACCGACCAGGTTCAGGCCATCTATTCGGACCTGCCTTTTCTTTTGACCGGTGGCCGTTCGGGGTTTGAGCTCAAGGTTGCCGGGCTTGCCGGTATTTTTGGCTATGCGTTTTTCAAGTTCGGCTGGTCCTACCGGCTCTTCAATTATTGCTCTATCCTGTTTGGTGGCATTCCCATGCATCATGAGGCCCAGAAAGATCCCGAGCGCAGCCGGATTGCCGTGGAGCGGGCGATCCGCATGAATATTCTGGCTGCAACCAATTTCAATTCCGGGCTGCGGGCAATTTTTCTGTCCATCGGTTATCTCGGCTGGTTTATCAGCCCCCACGTTTTTATGGGGGCAACACTGTTCGTGATCATCATTTTGACACGTAGACAGTTTTACTCGGCTGCTCGCGAAGCGCTGATGGATGACTTCAATCCCGGCACAGACATTACCAAAGCGGGCTGACAGCCCTTCGACGTTTCAAAGGACCGCCAAAGGCATGGTTGAGACTGCACATCCGGCGCAAGTCATGCCGCAGGCACCGCGTATTGCCATGCTCGACCTTTTGCGCGGCATTGCCCTGATCGCCATGGCGATCTTTCATCTTTCCTGGGATCTGGAATTTTTCCACTATCTGGAACCCGGCACGGTTTCCTCCCCGGGCATGACGGTGTTTGCCCGTTCCATTGCCGCAAGCTTTCTGTTTCTGGCCGGTTTCAGCCTGTTTCTGGGCCATTTTCCACAGGTGCGTTTTCGCCCTTTCTGGAAGCGTTTTGCGATGCTGGCTGCCTCTGCCGCAGCCATCAGTGCCGTAACCTATTATGTCATGCCGGGAGAATTCATCTTCTTCGGCATTTTGCACAGTATCGCAACGGCCAGCCTCATTGGCCTTATCTTCCTGCGCCTGCCCTGGCCTGTCGCCCTTGTCGTGGCGATGGCCAGTATTGCCGCCCCGCTCACCCTGCGGGCCGATCTGTTCAATACGCCCGGGCTCTGGTGGGTGGGACTATCCACCCGGATTCCGCGCTCCAATGATTATGTACCGCTCCTGCCATGGCTCGGCCCGTTTCTCCTCGGTCTTTCGGCCGCAAAGGTTTTCCACAGGCAATCCTGGCTTGAACGTCTTTCTCATATTGCATTGCCACAAAATCGCTTGATTCTGACCCTCACAAAGGCTGGCCGCAACAGTCTGGTCTTTTATCTGGTCCATCAACCCGTATTGATCGCCTGTGTGTGGTGCTTTTCGCAACTGGTGCCTGCGGCTCCGGTTGATGCCCAGGCCCGTTACATACGCACGTGTGAAAATGCCTGCGCCGAAGGACAAGAAAAGCGATTCTGCACGGCATTTTGCGCCTGCACATTGGACAGGCTTTTGGAAAAAAATATGTTTTCCGAACTCCAGCTTGGCTCCATCAATGTAGAGCATGATGTACGCATCGCTTCAATTTCCGCGTTTTGTTCTGCCCGCGCACAATAAGAGTTGTTGAAAATGAATGCATTCCGAATCAAGCCCATGCTGCTTCCATGGCCTCCGCTGGTTTTTGGTTTCCTGCTGATCGTTGCTTTCCTGGTTGACCGTTCCGGATATACAGGCATGGATTTTGCTGCAACGCCGACAACCGCCATGGTTGGTATCCTGATGATTGCCAGCGGTGTGACGCTGGATATCTGGGCATTGAAGACGCTTTTTGACAGCAATACAACCTTTATGCCTCACCGTAGCCCGTCGCATCTTGTGACCCGCGGTCCCTTCCGGTTTTCACGTAATCCCATATACCTCGGTTATACCGTTACATCGCTTGGACTGGGCTTTCTGTTTGCAAATCCCTGGGCCTTTGTGGCCGCCATACTGGCTCTTGTCATTATATCACGCGCCATCGTGCGCCACGAAGAATGGCACTTGCTTTCCCGTTTTGGAATTGAATTTGAAAACTATTGCCAGCGCACCCGCCGCTGGATCTGACCCAAAGCCTTTACGGCCCCTCAAGCCTCATGTCCCGACGCCAATTTCGGCCATACGGGTGAGACAGGCCTCTTCCACATTGTCCAGTTCCACCAGTGTATCTTCGATATCCTTGCGCTTCATGCGCAGTTCAGCGCGTTTTTCCTCAACCTTTTTCATCAGAAGTTTCAACTGTCCGACCTCGCCTGGTGGCTCCTTGTAGACCTGAACAATTTCGCGGATCTCGGAAACGGTAAAGCCAATGCGGCGACCACGAAGAATCTCCTGAATGAGCACGCGGTCTGCATTACGATAGAGGCGCGTGCGGCCACGGCGCTCCGGATGGATCAGCCCCTCATCCTCATAAAAACGCAGCGTCCGGGTGGAAATCCCAAATTCGCGGGTGAGTTCGGTGATCGAATAAAATTTGTCCACAGCGAGTCCATTCCATTCCCAAAGTGGAACGAGTATATTGACTGTTACGTAAAAGTCAATTTTTGGCATAACCTGCGGTGACCATCAGGGAATCTGCGTTTCAGCGCAGACCGAACCACCAGGTGGCAATGCCGAGAAAGGCGGAAAAGCCGGTCAAATCGGTGACCGTTGTCACAAAGACCGATGAAGAAATCGCCGGATCGGCACCCAATCTGTCCAGAAGAAGTGGCAGCAGGATTCCTGCAAGTGCGGCGGCCAGGAGATTGATGATCAATGCAAAGGCAATGACCACGCCCAGATCGA
This sequence comes from Rhizobiaceae bacterium, assembly GCA_965247225.1. GTDB lineage: Bacteria > Pseudomonadota > Alphaproteobacteria > Rhizobiales > Rhizobiaceae > CBDFGT01. The sequence continues at coordinate 24,347 of CBDFGT010000031.1, forward strand.
AATTCTGAAAAAGGATGGCTGCCGTTACGCCCAGAATCGTTGCAAAAATCACACCATTGGCAAGTCCTACAGCCACTTCGCGGCGAATAACCCGGCCTGCATTGTAAATATCGATATCCCTGGTGGCCAGCGCCCGCACTGTCACTGTCATTGTTTGCGTTCCGGCATTGCCGCCCATGGAGGCCACAATAGGCATCAGCATAGCCAGTGCCACCATCTGTTCTATGGATGCATCAAATACACGGATGACCGAGGATGCCAATATCGCTGTTCCCAGATTGATCAGCAGCCACAGGAAACGCGAACGTACGGTGGAAATGACATTGTCGGACAGTTCTTCGTCACCCACACCGCCGAGACGCTTGATATCTTCATCCGCTTCCTCATTGATCACGTCCACAACGCCATCAATGGTCAAAACACCCAGAAGGCGACCATTTTCGTCCACTACAGCGGCGGAAAGAAGGTCGTATTGCTCAAACAGCTGCGCCGCCTCTTCCTGGTCCATGTCTGCCGGAACCGGATGGTTGGTTTCCCGCATGATCGCTTCAATCTTGATTTCCCGCTTGGTGCGCAGGATGCGGTCCAGATCCACGGCACCCAGAAGCTTGAACGTCGGATCAATGACAAAAATCTGTGTGAAAAGATCCGGCAAGTCCTCATTGTCGCGCATGTAGTCAATCGTCTGACCAACGGTCCAGAACGGCGGAACAGCCACGAACTCGGACTGCATGCGCCGGCCGGCAGAGCTTTCGGGATAATCCAGCGAGCGCCGAAGGCGCACCCGCTCGGTAAACGGCAATTGCGCCAGAATCTC
>CBDFGT010000032.1:0-7185 GCA_965247225.1 Rhizobiaceae bacterium
TCATATCTCTGATGTCGTTGGCTTTTGTTCAAAACGTGTCGCGGGTCTCGAAGGCTGGCCTGGCCACGTCCTTCTTTCTCCTATCCACATTTTCGCTTGTATGGATTGGACAAAATGTCCTTTTTTCAAACCCTTGGAAATTTGCAATCGCAGAGGGCGTTTTATTTCTTTCGTTTCTGGGCGCCCATCTAACTTTAGGCGGAACTGCGCAGAACAATGCGTTGAGGCGGTCATTGATCGTTCCGGCCGCCCTGTCCGCCAGCCTGGGAGCCGCTATTCTTTCGGCCTTGGGAGCCTTTCTCGGTATGGCTCAGGCCAATGGCGCATTGGCCGCCTTGTTGGGTGCGATCGCATCTGTCTTCGTCATCCAGCAGGTTCGGGGACGCCCTGGCCTGACTGAGACTTCGCCTGTTGCAGGCCTATCGATCGTTGCGACCGCATCGCTGTTTGCCGCAGACGTGGTTCTCTTTGCACCGAAATCATATCCAGCAGCCTCTCTTTTGGCTGCAGGGAGCCTGTTTGCGCCGTTTGTCATCAACAGAGTGGCAGGTCGCAGTTTGCAGGAGCGGTCACCAGCGGTTCGCTTCATTCTTGGTGGTCTTCTAACAACAGTCCCGGCGCTGCTCGCGATCAGTCTCGCCGTGATCACCTTTTTATAAATCGATGAAAGGCCGCGGAGTAAATCCGGGCAAACAGGGAGAAGTGGAATGAAACGAATAGTCATAATGACAGCTGCTGTCTTGGCGACCAACTCATTTGCGTTTGCAGCGGACAGCTACAAGGTTGATCCGACACATGCTTGGGTAACTTTCAAAGTCAATCATGCCGGTTGGTCCTTCGCGCATGGATTGTTCAAAACAGTTGCTGGAGAGATCACTTTTGACAAGGCCGATGTATCGAAAAGCTCGGTCTCAATTGAAATTGACGCCGCAAGTGTTTCCACCAATTTTGAGCAGCGTGATTTGGATTTGCAAAGCCCGGATTTCCTCAATGCCGCCGAATTTCCCAAAATTACATTCAAAAGTACCAAAATTGAAAAGACCGGCGACAAGACTGGCAAGGTGACAGGCGATATGACCATCGCTGGCGTCACAAAACCGGTGACCCTAAATGCGGTCTGGAACAATGAAATGCCGTTGCCATGGGATGCCAAAACCATTCAGTCGGGCTTTTCAGCCACTGGCAAATTTGATGCTGTTGCCGATTTCGGTTTGAAAAAAGTGGCGGAATTCGGCCTCGGTCCGGAAATTATCCTCGACATCGATCTGGAAGCCACAAAGAACTGACGATGTTCAAGACGGGTCTGCACTTCTGAATGGCGGCGGAGTGCAGGCTCGACTTGGAGTTATTAACGCGTTAAATTTTCCTCGCCACGTATCTCGACTTGTGTTTTTATACCAAGGCACATTGGAAAACGTTCGGGGAGGAACTTTTCATGCAATTGGCGGAATTCCAGTCCATTCCACAAAGCCCTCGTGATTTGCGTCCATTTGATCAGTGGACGACCGAACTCCAGGGCATATGCGGGCACTTCAAGCCACAACGGTTTGAAAAAGAAAATTACGTCATGGGCCTGGCAAGTGTGCGTGATGCCGGCGGACTTGAACTGGCGCAAGTGGCCAACAATCTGGATGTCATCAGTCGCGGTGCCGACGACGTCCGACGTGACTATGGTGAAAACCTGTTTTTGCTGATCCAATTGGAAGGCACATGCGGCATCGAACAGAATGGACGCCAGGCGATCATTGCGCCGGGCGATTGTGTGCTTGTCGATGCTGCTGCACCATCTCGGTTCCATTTCGGCGGGCTCTACTCCAACCATCTGTCGGTCCATCTTCCACGCCAGTTGATTTATTCCGACAAGTCTTCTGCTATCGAAGTGTCACGCCGTCTGGATGCGGAAGATCCAATGTCCACCATGCTGCGTGCATTGGTGGCCAAACTCGTCAAGACCGAAAGCAATGACAAGCGTGGCGCCGCAACTGCGGGAATTGCTGTTCAGTGCGACCCGGCAGGCTTTTGCGATTGATGATGATATCCTGCTGATTGACAGTTCGGAAACCGCCAATGCGCGGTTGGAAATTGTCCAGATCCTGATTGACCGGCACTTGACCGACGAAAGACTGACACCGCAATGGCTGGCCGACAAAATTGGTATTTCGGCTGCGCACCTGTGCAGGATGATTTTTCAGCGCTGGGAATCCACTGCGACGTCGCTCATTCGCACCAGGCGTCTCTATCTGGCAAAAGGAACAATTGACCCATCGCAAACAGGCTCAATCAGCCACGTCGATTGCTGAAATTGCCTATTCATCCGGTTTCAATGACATTTCCTATTTCAATCGGTGTTTTCAAAAAAGTGTTTGATTGTGCACCGTCGGATTTGTTGCAGGGATAAAGCGCCCTTTCCTTCAAAAAAGACACCTTCTGCGTTTTTTGTCCAATTCGCGCCGCGCCCTTCTCCAAGACAGGTAAGTCAAAATCAACTTTAGTCATCGCATGAGCTTTGGGAGGAGCAATGCAGATGACTGAATTTGGTCTGATAATCGGCGGTGTGGAGAAAGACAGACGGAGCGTAAGTCGGGAAGTAACAAATCCATCGACAGGTGCGTTCGTTGGCGAGATGCCGATTGGGACAGCAAGTGACGTGGGAAGCGGCAATTTCTGCAGCGAAGTTTGGCTTTCGAGACATGGAAAGACACCTCAAGCGCTGAGCGGGCTCATCTATGTCGCAAAGTTGCGGAAGTTATCGAAGCCAATAGCGAGGAACTTGCGCATCTTCTGACACAGGGAGCAAGGGAAGCCGCTGAACGGATTGGGCTCCCGTTTCGAAATCGGTGGTGCGCTGGCCTGGACCCGCTACACGGCCGACCTCGAACTGCCTGTCGAGCTGCTGCAAGATGGTCCGGATGGCCGCGTTGAATTGCATCGCAAACCCCATTGGTGTCGTTGCTTCCATTACCCCCTGGAACTGGCCCGTGATGATCGCCTGCTGGCATCTTATTCCGGCCATCCGCACCGGCAACACAGTTGTCATCAAGCCATCGCCCATGACGCCCCTTTCTACCCTTCGACTGGTAGAGCTGATGAACACGGTTCTGCCGGCAGGTGTTGTCAATGTCGTGACAGGTGAAAACGAGCTGGGCGCTATTTTAACGTCCCATCCCGACATTGCCAAAGTCACGTTCACTGGATCAACGCCGACAGGCAGGAAGATCATGGCGAATGCCGCTGCGACGGTCAAACGACTGACGCTGGAACTGGGTGGGAACGATGCTGGGATTGTGCTGCCCGATGTTGATCCGGCATCCATCGCCGAGGGGCTTTTCTGGGGCGCTTTCATCAATAATGGACAAACCTGCGCGGCATTAAAGCGGCTCTATGTGCATGATAGCATTTACGATGCGATCTGCGATGCGCTGGTGGCCTATTCGAAAAACATAGTGGTCGGCGATGGGGTTAGACGATACGTCGATCCTTGGCCCGGTTCAAAACCGGATGCAGCGCGATATTGTTGCCGATTTTGTGGAAGAGGCCAAAGCCAAAGGTGGACGGGTTCTGACAGGCGGGCAGGCTTCCGATGGTCCGGGCTATTTCTATCCCATCACACTGGTGGCCCGACGTCGATCATGGGGTGCAAGCTGGTCGATCTGGAACAATTTGGTCCTGCTTTGCCGATCATCCGCTACACAGATCTTGATGCTGTTATTGCGAAGGCCAACGACAACCCTGCGGGCCTCGGTGGCTCGGTCTGGTCGGGAAATCTGGCCGAGGCAAAGCGGGTGGCAAGTCGCCTGGAATGCGGCAGTGTCTGGATCAACAGACATGGCGCTATCCAGCCAAATGCTCCTTTCGGTGGGGTTAAACAGTCCGGTGTCGGCGTCGAATTTGGCGCTGAAGGTCTGAAAGAATTCACAACAATCCAGACTGTCTTCTGCTGATCGAAACCGGCTTTCGATGGCCGGATTTTTGAGCGGCGGAGCGAAGAAAATTGCAAGGAGTTTTCGTCATGGACGAATTTGATTTCATAGTTGTCGGGGGCGGATCAGCGGGATGTGTCGCAGCCGCTCGATTGTCTGAAGATCCAAATAACCGGGTCGCTCTCATCGGAGAGCGGTCAAAAGGATACGGATCGGTACATCCATATTCCGGCCACTTTTTTCAAGGTTCTGGAAAAAGGGGAGGCTGTCCATCTTTATATGTCAGAGCCGGACAAGGGTTTGAACGGAACGCCCCACGATCGTGCCGCAAGGCAATGTGATTGGTGGTGGCAGTTCCATCAACGCGATGATTTATATCCGTGGGCAGAAAGCAGGATTACGATACTTGGGCACAAATGGGCTGCCGTAGCTGGTCCTATGAAAAAGTCCTCCCGGTCTTTCGGGATCTGGAAGGAAATCAGCGTCTGGCGGGGGAGTATCATGGTGGTGAAGGTGCCCTGAAGGTTTCCGACCGCCGATTTGGGCATCCGCTGTCATGGGCATTTGTGCGGGCCGCACAAGAAGCAGGTCTGCCCTACAACGAGGATTTTAATGGCAAGATCCAGGAGGGGGTGGGCTTTTACCAGACGACAACGTCCAATGGTCAGCGCTGGAGTTCGGCCCAGGCGTTTCTGCGAGATGCCGAAAATCGCAGGAACCTGACGATTCTGACTGGTCGCAAGGTTTCGAAAATCCTGTTTGAGGGCACGAAAGCCACAGGTGTTCTTCTCGACAATGGGCAAACGCTGAAATCCAAGCGCGAAATCATTCTGTCCGCCGGAGCCATCGCGACACCCAAAATCCTGCAATTATCTGGAATTGGTGAGGCTGCCCATTTAAAGAGTCATGGGATTGATGTCGTGGCGGATCTTCCAGGCGTGGGTGAGAACTACCAGGACCATCTGGAAGCCACAGTTCAGGTGGAAATCAAAGACCCCATTTCTATGTTCGGCGAAGACAAGGGTCTGAAAGCCGTCGGCCATATGCTGCAGTATATGTTGACCCGGACAGGTTTGCTGACCTCCAATGTGGTCGAAAGCGGCGGCTTTGCCGACACAGCAGGAACTGGGGCAGCCAGACGTTCAGTTCCACGTTCTCCCCTCTTTCATCGGTTTTGCTGAACGTGAAACGCAGCCCGGTCATGGTCTTTCCATTGGTCCCTGCTTTCTGCGTCCCCAGTCTCGAGGCACGGTCAAACTGCGGTCCGCAAACCCTGCAGATCCAGCGCTGTTCAATGCAAACTCGCTGTCGGTTGCGGCTGACCTCGATACTTTGGTACGAGGCGTTGAGTTGGCAATCAAGATTACTGAGCAGCCATCGCTCGCTCGAATTGTTAAGCGTCGCGTTCTCCCGGAGCCAGGTGTCGAGCGCGATCCGCAGGCGTTGCGCGACTATATCCGTTCTGTATCCAAGACTGTGTTCCATCCATCCGGTACCGCCAAAATGGGTGCGGACGATGATCGTATGGCCGTTGTCACGGAAGATCTCAAGGTACGCGGCGTCACCGGCCTTCGCGTCGCCGATGCGTCTGTGATGCCGACACTTGTCTCCGGAAATACCAATGCGCCGAGCATCATGATTGGTGAACGCGTGGCCCGGTTCATTTTGGGAAAAGATCACGCTGCCTGACGGGAGGAACGGACAGTCAGCGTTTTAAGCCATGCCCGGTGGTTCTCCGGGTTTCTGAGGGAGGAAAACATGAAGAATTTGAAATGGAAACTGGCCGCATCCGCCACATTCGTCGTGCTGATGTCCGGCAGCGCCTTTGCGGCACCAAGCTGTGGCCTGAACAATGGCAAACCGGCAACTGGTGAGCCGATCAAAGTGGGTGCCATTGTTGGGCGAACCGGTCCGGATGATTTTTCGTCATCGTCATTGTCAGCCAAAGCTTACTTTAAGTGTGTCAACGAGAATGGTGGCATCAATGGTCGTCCGATCGAATATCTGATCGAAGACGATCAGTGGAATCCGGAAACTGCCGGCCAGGTTGCCAACAAGCTTGTCAAGGACCAGGGCGTTGTCGCGCTCGTCGGATCCGGCTCTTTCGTAGAAATGGGTGTCAATGCAAAACTCTATGCCGATGAAAATGTCATGTCTATGGCATCGGCTTGCGCTGTATCAGAGTGCTTTGAATCGAAGAACATTGTGTCCACCAACGAAGGTCCTTTGCCGTCATCCGTTGGAGCTGCACAATGGGCTGTGGGCAATCTGGGATCGAAGAATGTTGCTTGCATCGGTCTAACAATCCCGTCGGTTGGGCAATATTCCTGTGGCTGGACTGAAAAATATATGCAGGCCAAAGGTCTGCAAGGCTCCAGTGTTCTTCTGGATCCAGGTGCCGCAGACATGAATGCGGCATTGCTGCAGGCAGTGGCCTCGGGAGCAGACACGATCCTGGTCAATCTTCCCATGGGTATGGCCGGCGGATTCTTGACTGCGGCATTGCAGCAAGGTCAGGCGGACAGTTTCAAATGGATCTCGTCGACTCCACTATACGATGCTGATTTTCCAGCGATGGCAGGTTCAGCATGGGCAGGAAAAATATATGTGAATGCAGAACTGACGCCAATCGATGGAAAAGGTCCTGATGCGCAGAACTGGCGCGAAATCATGGACAAGTATGGCTCGGCAAACGATCCGCGCGACACTTTCAGTCAGTCTGGATATCTGTCTGCGCGCTTCTTTGTCGATGCTATGCTGAAGCTGGATCCTGCCAAGATTGATCGGGCCACAGTGACAGAGGCCATTCGCGGCATCAAAGGTGAAACGTCCGACTTGATGTGCGGTCCATACTACGTCGGCAATGGCGATCGTCACATGCCGAACCACGCCAATGTGATGATGCAACTGGTCGAAGGCGGGTTCAAGCAGGTGGGCGAATGCGCAGATGTCGACAGCGCCTATCTCGATCCGATCCGCGTAACCGAAAAAGAACTCGGTTTGATCAAGTAAGGGCTGGATATGGGAGCCGTCGGACTGTTTTTGGTCACTGGTTTGGCTGTCGGCGCTTTGTATGCGCTCGGCGGTGTTGGACTGGTCATCCTCAACCGGGCAACCGGCGTGCTGAACTTTGCCTATGGCGCCATCGGTGCCATAGGCGCGATGTCGGCCTGGCAATTGTTGCAATGGCAGTTGCCGGAAATCTTTGCCTGGATGGCAAGCATCGGCCTCGGTATTCTGATATCGCTGGGCTACGGCCTGGCGA
>CBDFGT010000033.1:0-21137 GCA_965247225.1 Rhizobiaceae bacterium
AATTTCCAACCCCATTGGCCAGATTTGTGCCTATTAATGTCAGATTTTCAATATTGTTGCCAAGCGTATATGTTCCTGTCCCTGAATACTGGACAAGATCGGTTCCTTCGTCGGATATTTCGGTGATAACGTCTGCGCTGGAGTCGACAACATAAGTATCATCTCCTGCCCCACCGACCAGAGTATCATTGCCGTCACCGCCATTCAGTGTGTCATTCCCGGCACCGCCATCCATGCTGTTCGCTGCAGCATTCCCTGTGATCACATTGGCAAGTGAATTGCCTCTACCGCTTGTATTGGCTGTTCCCATCAGTGTGAGATTTTCGACATTGGCGCTGAGCGTGAATGTATAGGCACCTGATCCTGTGTATTCAACGAGGTCTATTCCCTCGTTTGCATTCTCGGTGATCATTTCAGCGGTCGAGTTGGCGATATAGATATCATTACCGCTTCCACCAAAATAAACATCGACACCGAACCCGCCATTCAGCGTATCGTCTCCATCTCCGCCATACAGTGTATCAATGCCGGACCCGCCATCAAGACTGTTTGCTGCAGCATTTCCTGTGATGATATTGGCAAGTGAATTTCCAACCCCATTGGCCAGATTTGTGCCTATTAATGTCAGATTTTCAATATTGTTGCCAAGCGTATATGTTCCTGTCCCTGAATACTGGACAAGATCGGTTCCTTCGTCGGATATTTCGGTGATAACGTCTGCGCTGGAGTCGACAACATAAGTATCATCTCCTGCCCCACCGACCAGAGTATCATTGCCGTCACCGCCATTCAGTGTGTCATTCCCGGCACCGCCATCCATGCTGTTCGCTGCAGCATTTCCTGTGATCACATTGGCAAGTGAATTGCCTCTACCGCTTGTATTGGCTGTTCCCATCAGTGTGAGATTTTCGACATTGGCGCTGAGCGTGAATGTATAGGCCCCTGATCCTGTGTATTCAACGAGGTCTATTCCCTCGTTTGCATTTTCGGTGATCGTTTCATCGCTCGTGGCAATATAGATATCATTACCGCTTCCACCAAAATAAACATCGACACCGGATCCGCCATTCAGTGTATCGTCTCCCTCTCCGCCATAGAGTGTATCCATACCGGCACTGCCGTTGAGCTTGTTGGCAGCCGTGTTTCCTGTGATGACATTGTCAAGCGAATTGCCATTACCGCTTGTATTGGCTGTTCCCATCAGTGTGAGATTTTCGACATTGGCGCTGAGCGTGAATGTATAGGCCCCTGATCCTGTGTATTCAACGAGGTCTATTCCCTCGTTTGCATTTTCGGTGATCGTTTCATCGCTCGTGGCAACATAGATATCATTACCGCTTCCACCAAAATAAACATCGACACCGGATCCGCCATTCAGCGTATCGTCTCCATCTCCGCCATACAGAGTATCATTGCCGTCACCGCCATCCAGCGTGTCATTCCCGGCACCGCCATCCATACTGTTCGCTGCAGCATTTCCTGTGATCACATTGGCAAGTGCGTTTCCAAGTCCGTTGACGTTATTGGTGCCTGCTATCGTCAGATTTTCAATGTTAATGCCGAGTGTGTAGGTTGTCCCAGCGCTTCCTGTGAACTGGACAGTGTCTGTCCCATCATCGACTGCTTCTGAAATGATATCCGCGCTGTCGTTGACGATGTAGACATCATTTCCAGATCCGCCGACCAGAGTGTCATTCCCGGCCCCGCCATCAAGACTGTTCGCTGCAGCATTTCCTATAATGATATTGGCAAGTGAATTTCCAACCCCATTGGCCAGATCTGTGCCTGCTAATGTCAGATTTTCAATATTGTTGCCAAGCGTATATGTTCCTGCCCCTGAATACTGGACAATATCCGTTCCTTCGTTGGCTATTTCGGTGATGACGTCTGCACTGGAATCGACGACATAAATATCATTACCTGCACCACCGACCAAAGTATCATTGCCGGCACCGCCATCAAGGATGTTGTCAAAAGCATCTCCCGTCAGTACGTTGGCAAGGCTGTTTCCAGTAGCATTTGCAGCGTCAGTTCCGATGATTGTGATATTTTCAATGTTAACGCCGAGTGTGTAGTTTGCCCCAGCGCTTCCTATGAACTGGACAGTGTCTGTGCCATCACCGACAGCTTCTGAAATAACATCCGAGCTGTCGTTGACGATGTAGACATCGTTTCCAGACCCGCCGACAAGTGAATCCGCCGCTCCGCCGCCATCCAGCGTGTCATTTCCTGCTCCGCCATTCAATGTGTTGCTGGAACTGTTTCCGAGCATATAATTGTCGAGTGAATTGCCGGTGCCAATATTCAAACTCGCGCCATCAAGAACGAGATTTTCAACATTTGCCCCAAGCGTATATGTTCCGGAACCAAAATATCTGACCGTATCCGTGCCTTCTGATATAGCCTCAACCACGATATCGCCAACAACATCGACGAAGTAAGTGTCGTTACCCTGCCCGCCTGTCATGGAATCTGTTCCAGCGCTGCCATTTAAGGTGTCGTTGCCTTCTCCACCGCTTATCGTGTCGTTACCGTTATTTCCTGCAATAAAGTTGTTCAACGAGTTACCATTTGCGACAAAGGCTTTACCGGTTATCCATGTATTTGGATCGGTGCCAAGACATGTCAGATTCTCAACATTTTCAGTAAGAGTATAGCTATAAAGCGAAGTTAGCGTGACAGTGTCAATCCCTTCGTTTATTCCCTCCGACACGACAACATAAGCGGTCTGGACTTGATAAGTGTCATCTCCCAGTCCGCCTTGGAGTGTCATAGCATTCCAGGCTTTGAGGATATCGTTGAAATTTGAGCCGATCAGTATTTCAATAGATGCGAAAGAGTCTCCAGAAGCCTCCCCTCCGGATCCTACTGCAGTTGCACCCTGAAAACTTGCAGTAATACCACTTGTCGCGTTGATATAGCTGACAGTGTCTATCCCGTTGCCACCATTCATAACATCTGCGCCGAGCCCTCCGATCAGCGTATCATTGCCGTCACCGCCATTTAGCGTGTCATTGCCATCCCCACCCGAAATCAAATCAGGGTTGGCATTTCCATTGATTGTATTGTTTAAATTGTTGCCTGTTATTATATTGTATGTCTCACCCAGTCCGAGACTTAAATTGGACGTGTAATTGGTTTGGGTGGCGCTTAGCGTATAGCTTGTCATTTAAATCTCCCTTTATTACGTATGAATGTTTAATAATTCAACTTTAAGTAATTTACAACTTGCGATGAAATTTTGATATAAAAATTCTGTGTATAAAGATTATATTTTAAATATATAAATTAGAAAAATGATATAAAATTGCAATTATAAATTTGATATTAGCATATCATAAATTAATATCAGGCAATGCGCTTTAAAAATCCGTCCGGTGCGACCGTGATCTGCAATTTGTGCTGTATCGCACGATCGATCTCAAACTGGCTATTGTCTTTCATGAATTCCCAAACGGCAGTTTTGGGATTGTTGCCCTTCTCCCATGGCCGGTCAGGGAACGAACCGCGTGGCATGTCTTCAATGATCGTGTCAAACACCACGCAATAACTGCCCGGATTCACCAATGGTGCATAGGCTTTCAGTTCCGCCAGGACATGGTCATGCGTATGGTTGGAATCCAGGCAGACCATGACGGTCTTGTCCGGTCCGAAGGCTTTCACATAGGCATGAACCTTGGCGATGATATCGGCATCAATGCTGGACCCTTCGATCATGTCGATCCGGGCTGCCATCGGATGCGCTTCGATGGCTGCACGATTGTGGGCGCGAATGTCGATGTCCAGACCCAGCACCCGGCGCGATGGAGCCTTCGGGTCGAGCAATCGTACCGGCCCCGCGTCGCATCTGCCAGATCGAGCAAGCGCCAGCATGGAGGCGCTGAACACCAGCGAACCGCCATGGGCAATGCCTGTCTCGATGATCAGGTCGGGCCGCACCGACCAGATCAGCTCCTGCATGGCCCAGGCATCGTTGGGAACCTGAATGGCCGGGCGTCCAAGCCAGCTGAAAAATTATAGGTCCACTTGTGCAGCTACTGCCGTGCGAAGCCAGATATTGGACAGCGCCTGCAAAGTCCCGTATCAGCGCCAAGTCGCTGGCAATGTTGTTCGCTGCACGTCCTCAGCAAATTGCGTCGTTGGGGGTTCATGGTCATTTGGGCTCCAGATCGTACGCGTTTCAGGGTCCCGAACAGGGGGCGCGATTCAGGCTACAGGTTTTATAGTGTTGCGACCGCAGGCATAGTCTTTCCGGACGGGTTCTTCAGGAAATCTGCTTGCGAAATCTTGGCCCGATTGATCAGCATGATCATCATAAGTCATAGTCAACGTTGCCGGTGACCGCCTGTCCAGAATCCTGTGCTGAAGTCAAGCCCTCGTATCTCCGTCACTTTTCCAGAGGCAAACGCCTGTCAATGGACGCGGTTCATTCCAAAACATCTTGTGGAAATGCCATGCGCTTTTGCCTGTTGTAGGAAAGAACACCGGCTGTGGCCAGTTTTCCACATCCAGAACTGTCAAAGCACCATTCCAGACAAGGGTTCTTTGTGCGTCGAGCAGGATCAGGCGCGGAGCACGTTGACCGGCGCGCCCCCGGATCAAGATTGTCCAGTTCCACTTCGAGTACATCGCTTATTGCTGGCAATGCCCAGATGGCCGACACAGTGCTCCCGCAGTTTCATCCATGATCAGGAACAGGATGCGGTCCGGTCTGATCGCGACACATGTGTTGACCAAGATAGGTCTGCCGTCCGCTCAAAGAGTGGATGTCAAAATGCGTACAGGTATCGATGGTCATGTTATCCTGACGCCAGTCACAAATATTCCTGAAATCAATGCTGCTTCACCGGTCGATTCAGGATCCGACAGGCACCAGAGCTGTCGGCAATCATGACCAGCGGCAATCTACGTCCTGCCGGGAATCGTAAATCGGAATGCTGGCCTCTAACCGTGCAGCTTTTTTCAACGGCGGTCTGCCGCTTTCATATCCTGGCAGCAGTGCTATGCTCTATGGTTGCGCACAGGTGCCGACATCATGCGCCCCGTGCCAGCGTGACAAGCGTGTCGCAAACCCGCGCAATATCGCTGTCCGTCATGTCGTGATAGCTGGGCAGGTTGATGGCGCGACCCGGCAACTCATAGGCATGGGTATTGGCAGGAACGGGAGTGAAGGCGGGCAGGGAACTGAGCGGCCAGAAAAACACCCGCGCATCTATGTTTTCCGCCCTGAACGCCTCTATCAGCATCTCCCGTGTTATGCCGGTGTCCCGGTCAAACACGGCGGTTGGCATCCAGTAGCCATTGCGCGTGCCATCCGGTTCGGGGTTCATCACAAGGCAGTTGAGAGAAGAAAGCCCTTGCCTGTAGTGGGCAAAAATTTCACGCTTGCGGGAAATGAGCGCATCAATGCGCTCCATCTGGCCAAGCCCGATGGCGGCCTGAACATTGGACATCTTGTATTTGAAGCCGATCTCGTCAGCAAAAAACTGCTTGGGCTGTCCGCGCGTGCGCCCGTGGCTGGAAAGGGTCAGAACCCTTTCATGGAGCGCTGTGTCATTGGTGACAAACATTCCGCCTTCGCCGGTCGTCACAGTCTTGGTGCCATGGAAGGAAAACGTACCGAACCGGCCTATGCTGCCGGCCGGCCGGCCATGGAAGACAGAGCCGATGGCCTCGGCAGAATCCTCAATGACGGCAATGCCATGCGCCTGGCCCAATGCCAGCAATTCATTCATCGCACACAGATTGCCATAGAGGTGAACGGCAATGATGGCCCTGGTGCGCGGTGTTATGGCCGCCAGCACCTTTTGCGGGTCAAGGCACCAGCTGTCCGGCAACACATCCACAAAAACCGGCGTTGCGCCCAGATAGGTTACAGGTGCCACGGAAGCCACCCAGTTCGTATCCGCCAGTATCACCTCGTCGCCGTGGCCGATATCGAGTGCTGCCAGACCCATATGCAAGGCTCCCGTACAGCTTGATGTCGCAATCACATGTGCAACACCCAGATGGGCTGCAAAGGCAGCTTCAAACCTCTGGATATAGTCATAGCACCTGTCGCCCCAGCCGTGGGTGACGGCATCGGTTGCATAACCGATTTCCAGATCGGTAATCGAGGGTTTTGTATAGAGAATGCGGTCCTTCATGGATCAGACAGCCGCTCCGCCGCAGATGAGACGGACGGGTGCCAGAAACGAGCGGACCACGGCATAGAATTCCTGCGCAGTTCGTGCACCGCCAATGAAACGGTCAATCATCAATGCCTGCCCATGCAGGCCGCGCCGGGTGTCGCGTGGCTGTTCGCCGATAAATTGCGGTTTGAACATCGGCGCGAACTGGCCGCCATGCCAGGCTTTCAGCGCCGCATAATAGCCATCGCATTTGGCTGAAAATTTTTCAGGTGCGGGTTCCAGCATGCAGTCAATCATGCAGGCGCGCACGAAGGCTTCCTCTGCTCCGCCCCATTCTGCCCCCATTTCTTGCAAAAGGCTGAATTGCCCTTCGGCAATGGCGGCTGTGAGGCCAAGCCCTGCATGAAACGGGAAGTCCGGCCTTGTCGCGAAGCGGGAAGGGATCTTGAAAGGCGAAAGGCTGATGGCCGACATGGGCCTGGAGCAGAATGCAATCTCGTTGGAGAACAACAAAACCCGCCCGGCCCATTCATAGCGCGGAACAGTGCTCTGACGGCCGGACGCTTTCAGACTGTCAACAACCGTGGTGGCAAGACTCTTGCGGATCAGGCCATGGAACAGGCCAAACGGCATCATCGGCACCTGCATGCTGTTGTCCCAGAAGAAGAACGCTTTCAGCATCGCATCCTTGTTGAACAGGGCAATGTCGTATTTGACAGGGATGGCAACGGACATGCGCTTTTCGAGCGGGGCATCCGGCTCCACCTGCAAGGCGTTCCATCCCAGCGCATCCACATTCGGGGAAACCTGATCCAGATAGGCGGCCATAATGACCAGTTCCGGCTCAACCATATCCTGCGGGCTGGCAAGGCAGATCCAGTCGCCCGAAGACTGTGCAACAAGGCAGGACCATACATCCTGAACACCTGTCCCGGCGGCAACCGCCGGCAAGATCCGCAGACGACTGTCATTCGTGTTGGAAGCCTGAAGCGCCAGGCAATGGGCCTGTGAGCCCGGACCACCGCCCAGCACGACTTCTATATCCAGATCATCCTGCGACAGGAGGCTGGAAACCAGGCCTGCAGCATCTGCGCCGTCCTGGTCCAGTGGGATGCAGACTGAAAGTTTTGGCATGACGTTATCCGCTGCGTGGCTGGCGGATGCAGGATCCGCACTTCTGCCCTCACAGATACAGCCATAAACTTGAGCCAGGCTTTGCAAGCCAGGGCAGATCTGCGATATCAGACGATACCGCCACCCCCGCCGGAAACGGCTGGCCGGATGGCTGCCACCTTCTGGCGATATCGAGATGACCGGTAGCTGCTGACCGGTGAAATCGCACCACCCTGTTCCAGACGCGCCATGGCAAGAATGGGTTCGACATCCGTGCGGAACGCGACTTTCAGTGTCTCGGAGGCCATCAGCGCATCATTGTCCTGCTGGAAGCCTTCAAGAGCCTTGCGGTCCACCAGAAGGGCGGCGGCATAGGCGCGGGCCACTTCCATGGCACTGCTCATCAGGCTTTCAATCGGGTCTGTCACATTGTGGCTCTGGTCCAGCATATGGCCGGGGGCAAATCCTTCCGCCGCACGGGTTTCCGCATCCACCAGTTCATTGAACACCAGAAACAGGCGATAGGGATCGACAGAGCCGGTATCCAGATCATCATCGCCGTATTTGCTGTCATTGAAATGGAAGCCACCCAGCTTTTTGAACTGGATCAGCCGGGCGACAATCATTTCGATATTCACGTTCGGGGCATGGTGACCAAGGTCCACCAGGCACCACGCTTTTGGACCCAGTTCCCGGGCAATGAGGTAGTTGGTTCCCCAGTCCTGCACGACCGTGGAATAGAAGGCCGGTTCAAACATCTTGTGTTCGGTATAGACCCGCCAGTTATCCGGCAGCGCCGTATAGACTTTCTTGAGAGAGTCCAGATAATGCTCGAAAGCCCGGGTAAAATGGCTCTGGCCCGGAAAGTTTGAACCATCACCGATCCACACGGTCAGGGCTTTGGAACCCAGGGCACGGCCAATTTCGATCGTCTCGATATTGTGGTCCACGGCTTGCTGGCGTGTTGCCGCATCCATGCTCGACAACGATCCAAATTTATAGGAATGCGCCTGTCCGGGCTGGTCCTGAAATGTATTGGAGTTCATTGCATCAAAGCCAAGACCCAGTGCGTGTCCGCGTTCCCTGAGGCCCTTGAGATCTGCAACCCTGTCCCATGGAATATGCAGCGATACGGCAGGTGTTGTGCGGGTCAGCTGCTGTATAACCGCGCAGTCTTCCAGCTTGTCATAAATATGGCGCGGTTCGCCGACGCCGGGAAAGCGGGCAAACCGCGTGCCGCCGGTGCCGACACCCCATGAAGGGACTGCAACACCATAGGCTGCCACTTTTGCCTTCACCGCATCAATGTCAATGTTGCGGCGCAACAGGCGTTCGCCAAGGCTTGCATAATCGCTTTTCAGCGCGGCAAGCCGCCTGGCATTGTCTGCGTCAATAATGTCTTTTGCAATCATCAGGGTCATGGCCATTTCCTCAACGGGTAAAGGACTGGGCATTGCCCGCGTCCACATTGATGATGTTGCCTGTGGATTTGGCAGACATGTCGGATGCAAGGAAGAACGCGGCCTCGGCAATATCTTCCGGGTATACGCCGCGTTTCAGCATCGAACGCTTGCGATAATGTTCCTCCAGTTCGTCCGGTGCCATATTGTAGGCAGCCGCCCGTTGTTGCCGCCATTCGCCAACCCAGATTTTCGAGCCACGCAAAACGGCATCGGGATTGACCACATTCACCCTGATCCCGTAATCGGCGCCTTCAAGCGCCAGGCAGCGGGCCAGATGGATTTCGGCAGCCTTGGCAGTACAATAGGCGGACGCATTGGGCGAGGCGGCCAGACCGTTCTTGGAGGCAACAAAGACCATTTCGCCGCCCGTCTTTTGCCGTTTCATCAGACGGAAAGCCTCGCGCGAGACCAGAAAATACCCTTTTGCCAGAATATCCATGTTGCGGTTCCACATGGAAAGTTCTGTCTCGTCGTAAGGCGCGGACGAGGAAATGCCGGCATTGTTGAGAAGAATGTCAACGCCACCAAATTCAACCGTTGCATACGCAAAGGAAGCAATGACCTGGTCTTCCTGGGTCACGTCCAGTTTCACGGCGCGCACAACATCCTTGCCGTGGATGGCCGAAAGCTCGGCCTGTGCCGCCAGCAGGGCCGTTTCATCAATATCGGCAATCACGACGCAGGCACCGTCCCGCAGGAAGCGGTTGGCCGTTGCCTTGCCGATACCCCCGGCACCGCCTGTCATAAAGGCAACCTTGCCAGCCAGCGGCTTTGGCTTTGGCAGGCGCTGCAGCTTGGCTTCTTCCAGAAGCCAGTATTCAATGTCAAAGGCTTCCTGTTCGGCAAGGCCGACATAGGTGGAAACGCTGGATGCTCCACGCATCACATTGATGGCGTTGACGTAAAACTCTCCGGAAATGCGGGCCGTCGCCTTGTCGCGCGCAAAGGTGATCATGCCAACGCCCGGCACCAGATAGACAACGGCATTCGGATCACGCATGGCCGGGCTGTTGTCGTGCTTGCAGCGGTTGTAATAGGCGGTATAGCCTTCCCGGTACGCGGCAATGGCATCGGCAAGCCCGTCAATCGTGGCATCGATATCCGGCTTGTCGGGGTTGAAATCCACCACAAGCGGGCAAATTTTCGTACGCAGGAAATGGTCAGGGCAGGATGTTCCAAGGGCGGCCAGCGGCTTGAGATTGCGCGACGATACAAATTCCAGAACAGCATCGCTGTCATCAAAATGTCCGAGCTTGCGCTCGTCTGCACTGATCATGCCGCGAATGACCGGCATGAGCCGTTCGGCGATCTTGCGTCGCTCGACCGGCGCAAGCGTTGTGGTTGCCTTGCCGCCGAAAACCTCGTTCTTGATGGCATTGTCAAACCAGGCCATCGCTTTGGAAATGATTTCCAGCGTCGTGGCATAGCTTTCTTCGGCTGTATCACCCCAGGTAAACAGGCCATGGCTTTCGAGGATCAGGCCACGCGCCTCCGGATTTTCCAGGCAAAATTTTTCCAGCCACAATCCAAGTTCAAAGCCGGGACGCTTCCAGGGCAGCCAGCCAATATCGTCACCGAAAATCGTGCGGGTCAGCGCGCGGCTGTTTTGCGATGCGGCAATGGCAATAATGGCATCGGGATGCATATGATCGACATGCGCCCTGGGAACAAAGGCGTGCAGTGGTGTGTCGATGGAGGCTGCCCGCGGATTGAGATTGTAGGTGCAATGCGGCAGCAGGCCGACCATTTCATCTTCAAATGCAACACCACGATAGAGCCCTTTCAGGGCCCGCATCCTGTCCATGTACAAGGAGGAAAACCCGTCCATTGTGATGGAGCCGAGATCTCCCCCGGAGCCTTTTACCCAAAGCACCTCAACATCCTGTCCACCCAGCGGATCCTTTTCCATAACCTTGGCAGAGGTGTTGCCGCCGCCAAAATTGGTAATGCGTTTGTCTGAACCCAGGAGATTGGAACGGTAGAGCAGCTTTTCCGCTTCCGACATACCCCTGGCGGTTTTCGCATCCCAGAGATTGGTCAACCGTTCGCCATCGCGTGTTTGAACCATGAAATTTCCTCCCGATAACGGCAATCTTTGGCAGATCGCATCTTATTGGGGAATTAGATCACACAAAACCGGGTTTATTGTCAATCACGGACGATCAACCGCAATCAATATATCTCTCTTTCTGAAGAAAAATAATCAGTCGTGATTGCGTATAAGCAATCTCACAGGTGTTCATAAAATGCGCCACGGTCCAGAGCGGCGCATTTGAATTTTAAAAGCCTGTCGCAGTCACTGATACGTGATCCGGCTTTGGACGCAGGATACCGGACATGCGGCAGGCAATTTCCGGCATCCGGACACGTCCGCAAGGGCCGTGTTATCGTCTCGGCTATGCCTGGCCCAAATTGTTACCTAGAAAACGCGAATAATTTTCGCATTTTTTGCAGTCCCAATATTGAGCAGCAGTGAGATCGCTGCCAGGGTAAAGGTGGTGATAAGCAGTGCGCTTAGTCCAAGAACAATCATTGCCCGTCCTCCTGTGACATCATTGTCAACATACAATAATCACTTTAATTGCAATGCCTTGCACAAAGCTTGTCTTGGTTTTGTTACTCGTTTCCCACGATGGTTATTTTTTACCTGTTATTTTTTTGCAAGGCTGTGGCGACAGCAGAAAAACGCTTTCAGCAACCCTTAAGTCTTCGCAATCCCTAAAATAATGCTGAAATCTACAAAACATTAACCTTCAGGCAAGGAATTAACCATAAACATTATGACACGACGTAAGTAGACGAGTTCCGAAAACTCTCGAGGCATGATGCCGTTTCGTGGTGCCGGTTACAATCCGGCAGTGGAGTATATCCCATGACAGATCGGGTTTTGCCCGTGCCCATGCCTGTGGCTTTGCAAGCCGCACAGACGGCACTGGTGCAGGCAATATCGACATGAGCGATACATCAGAAAACCCAGACGAATTTAGTGTGCTTAGACGTAGAGTAGGAACAAGGTTTTGGTTCAGGATACGCCGCATTCAGGTCAATCGCAAAGGTCACAGGCAGGCAGCCTGCGAGACCGTCTGCGGTTCGCTGGCCTGGATGTTGGACAGACAGATCTCCTGCGCAAAAACCGCCATACATTGCTTCCCTATCTGCAGTCCGGTCTGCGTGACCTTTTCCAGAGATTTCAGTCCTTCCCCGAATCTGCCCGTATGTTTGCCAGCGATCATCAGGTCGAACGGCTTTACGACCTTCAGGCGTCCCATTGGGATATTTTGACAGACGCCCGCTTTGACAGCCTCTATGCAGAGCGGGTCAAGGTGCTGTCGGATACCGAAAGCAGGATGGGGCTGGATCCGCGCTGGAACATTGCAGGCCATGCCGTGCTTTTGGAACATCTGGTTTCCGGCATTGTTGAAAGCCGCAAAACGGGCGCATTTTTTCCCTTCGGCAAAAAGAAAACGGCTGAAACAACAGAGCTTTTGAAATCCGTCATCCGCACAGTGATGGTTGATGTCGAAATCGCTGTTTCCCTGCGGTTTAACGAGTTGCGCGCTGCACACCAGCGCACTATGAACGAACAACGCGCCGACGAGCAGGCCATGGCAATTGCTGTTTTCGGCGACGTGATCCGTGATCTGGCCAGTAACAAATTCGATGGGCAGATCAACTGTGATGTCCCGGACGCCTATCGTGAAATTGCTGATCTTCTGTTGACGGCAATGGGCAATATCAGGCGCGATATGGCAGTGATGTCAAACGATCACGAAACAGCCGAACGCGGCACCGCCAGAATGCGCGCCATTTCGGCCTCAGTCGCTGCAAATGCAGCCGGCCAGTCCCGTCACCTGCAAACGGTCGCACATGAACTGTCCGAAGTGGCTGTTCGTGTGGGGATCAATGCGCAGGGAACAAAGGCGGCTGAAAACGCCACAGCGGCAACACAGACCGCCGCAACGCAAAGCGGTGAGGTCGTCGGCGAAGCCATCAGCGCCATGGCAGACATTGAATCCTCTGCGGAAAAAATCGGACAGATCATCGGTGTTATCGATGAAATTGCCTTCCAGACAAACCTTCTGGCACTCAACGCGGGTATTGAAGCCGCCAGGGCAGGTGAATCCGGCCGTGGCTTTGCCGTTGTAGCCCAGGAAGTCCGTGCCCTGGCCCAGCGCTCCACAGACGCTGCGCGTGAAATCAAACATCTTGTCAATACGACAAAAGCCCAGGTGAATGCCGGTGTAAAAATGGTGGCCCGCACGCAGGACAGCATTCACGGCATAGTCCACCAGGTTGCAGAAATCAACGTCGCGGTGGCAGGCATTGCAGTCGAGACCGGTGAGCAGGCCAAAAGTCTTGAGCGGATTGCTGGCGATGTCGGATCCCTGCATCGTGACCTGGAGTCAAACGCACGTCTTGCCAGTGATGCAGGCAAGGAATGCGATGACCTTCACACGGTCATCCTTGAGTTGGGCAACACGATCCGTTCGTTCCGATATGAAGCTCCGGTGCGCAGCAGGCAGACCGGTCCGTCCCGTGTGCAGATTGCCGGTGGCGGACAGGCGTCTGCCCTGCGCCGCGAGAGTGCTGCGGTGCAGACCTTGAATACGGGTCTTGAAGATGAATTGGCCTCGCGGGACCAGGTTTACCTGAATGCGCTGGGTGGTTGAAACACGGTTTGTCTGGCGGTGGTGACCTTTCACGGTCTCCGGCATCAGATCTGGGTGAGGTTCCGGCGAGCCGGAATAGCGAAGGTAAAATGACATGCCGGATGGTGACCATCCGGAAAAGGTCCAGGACAAGGAAAGTTGCAATGGCAGGAAAAAACAACCCGCAGAAAATGCTCAGTTTGGCAAAGGTTCTGGACCTGAACGAGGCGACGGAACTTCATGGAAAACTGATGTCGATGCGCGGCAACGACATCTCGATAGACGCATCCGCCGTAGAGCGCGTCGGTGCACAATGTATTCAGGTATTGCTGGCCGCAGCCAAAAGCTGGGAAGATGACAGGAAGTCATTCTCCATCGCCAGGGTTTCCAATCCGTTCACAAAGACAATGCAACTTATCGGCATAAACATCGATCCTCTGCTGGCAAAGGAATAAAGCCAATGAAGAAAAAAGTACTCACCGTGGATGATTCACGGACCATCAGAAACATGCTTTTGGTGACACTCAACAATGCGGGCTTTGAAACCATTCAGGCTGAAGACGGTGTTGAAGGTCTGGAAGTTCTCGAAACGTGCAATCCTGATGTCATCGTCACCGATATCAACATGCCGCGCCTTGATGGTTTCGGTTTCATCGAAGGTGTTCGCAAGAACGACAAGTACCGCGCAATCCCGATCCTGGTTCTGACAACCGAAAGCGATGCCGAAAAGAAGAACCGTGCCCGCCAGGCAGGTGCAACAGGCTGGATCGTCAAGCCTTTTGATCCGACAAAATTGATCGATGCAATTGAGCGTGTAACCGCTTAAACGGGATTTCACCAATGGATATGAACGAAATCAAAGAGATATTCTTTCAGGAATGCGAGGAACAGCTCGCAGAACTGGAGTCTGGTCTTTTAAAACTGAATGACGGTGACCGCGATCCAGAGACGGTTAATGCCGTTTTTAGGGCGGTACACTCGATTAAGGGCGGCGCAGGTGCGTTCGGTCTGGATGATCTGGTCGCTTTTGCTCACGTTTTTGAGACCACTTTGGATTGCGTTCGTTCCAACAAGCTCGAGCCTAACCAGGATGTTCTGAAAGTGATGCTGAAATCGGCAGACGTGCTTGCCGATTTGACAAATGCTGCCCGGGACGGCGGCAGTGTCGATGAAGCCCGCAGCAAGGCTCTGGTCAAGGATCTTGAGGCACTTGCAAATGGTGAAAAGCCGACACATTCGGCCCACCACGCCGAAGCACCTGTTGTATCAAAGCCGGCTGCCAAGGCAAAGGTGGCAGCGCCTGTGGCGGAAGCACCTGCCGATGAGTCCGGGTTTGCACCTGTGCCGTTCAGCTTTGATGATTTTGGTGATGAGCCGCAGGCTGCAGCAGCCGTTCCTGTTGTTGAAGTCAGTTTCAAGCCGCGCAACGAGCTCTATTCCAAGGGCAATGAGGCAACCCTGCTGCTTCGTGATCTTGCACGAATTGGCGAAATGAGCATCTATTGCGATACCAGCACTTTGCCAGCGCTGGATCAGATGGACCCTGAGGCCGCATATTTCTCCTGGAAAATTTCCGTCAAGACTCCAAAGGGTGAAGAGGGTGTCCGCACGGTCTTTGAATTTGCGGAGTGGGATTGTGATCTCGAAGTCAAGGTTATCGGCGGTGACGAACCGGCCAAAGACTCCGAGGACGAACCTCCGATGCAGGCCGTACCGGTTGATGCTTCGATGTTTGACGAAGAGCCCATCATGGGGGTCAGCAATGATGATGACCATGATTACGGATTTGCAGCCGTTGAGGCCGTCAAATCGGTCGACAGCGCTGTTGCGGCTGCTGCCACTGCCAGCAATGTGCTCAATATGGCCAGCGATGCTGCAAAGGGCGAATCCAAGGGTCTTGCCAAGAATGCAGCGCCCGTCCAGGAGGCCGTCACCGGTGGCGGCGCACAGGCCGGTGCAACGATCCGCGTAGACCTTGATCGCGTTGACCGTCTGATCAACCTCGTAGGTGAACTGGTTATCAATCAGGCCATGCTGTCGCAGAGCGTGATTGAAAACGACAACAACGGCAAGTCCTCCATGAATATGGGGCTTGATGAACTGCAAC
Source organism: Rhizobiaceae bacterium (assembly GCA_965247225.1). Classification (GTDB taxonomy): domain Bacteria; phylum Pseudomonadota; class Alphaproteobacteria; order Rhizobiales; family Rhizobiaceae; genus CBDFGT01. Next base: position 15,464 of record CBDFGT010000033.1, read on the forward strand.
AGCTGACCCGTGAAATTCAGGACAGCGTGATGGCTATCCGTGCGCAGCCGGTCAAGCCGGTGTTCCAGCGCATGTCCCGTATTGTTCGCGATATTGCCGATGTGACGGGCAAGACGGTGCGTCTGGTGACCGAAGGTGAAAATACCGAAGTTGACAAGACCGTTATTGACAAGCTGGCCGAGCCTTTGACACACATGATCCGCAACGCTGTGGACCATGGTCTCGAAACACCTGAAAAGCGTATTGCGCTCGGCAAGAATCCCGAAGGAACCGTGCGCCTGACCGCCAAGCACAGGTCTGGCCGTATCGTGATCGAGCTGGCCGACGATGGTGCTGGTATCAATCGCGAAAAGGTACGCCAGAAGGCGATTGACAATGACCTGATTGCTGCGGATGCAAACCTGTCGGATGAGGAAATTGACAATCTGATTTTCCACGCAGGGTTCTCTACTGCGGACAAAATCTCGGATATTTCCGGACGTGGCGTGGGAATGGATGTTGTGAAGCGGTCTATCCAGGCACTGGGCGGACGTATCAACATTCAGTCCAAACCAGGCCAGGGGTCCATCTTCATCATGAGCCTGCCGCTGACACTTGCGGTTCTGGACGGTATGGTGGTGACTGTCGCCGGTCAGACTTTGGTCGTTCCCTTGACGGCCATTGTGGAAACCCTGCAGCCCGAAGCGTCAGCCATTCACTCCTTCGGCGCGACACAGCGGTTGATTTCCATTCGCAACAGCTTCGTTCCGTTGGTGGATGTCGGACGCATTCTGAACTTCAGGGCTGTGCAGGCCAACCCGATCGAAGGGGTGGCGCTGCTTGGTGGAATCCGAAGGCGGTGGTCAGCGTGCGCTGATGGTGGATGCCATCCAGGGACAACGACAGGTGGTTATCAAGAGTCTTGAGGCAAACTATACACATGTCCAGGGCATAGCCGCCGCGACAATTCTGGGTGATGGCCGTGTTGCGCTGATTCTGGATGTGGATGCCGTCGTTTCGGCATCACGCGGACAATCACTGAATTCTGAAATGTCAATGTTGGCAGCGGGTTGATCATATGCAGACAGCAGCAAAAAATCTGACGCATGGAGCCAGGGAGCTGATTGCTTTCCGGATTGGCGAGCAGGAATTTTGCGTCGATATCATGAACGTGCGGGAAATACGTGGCTGGACACCGGCCACGCCTATCCCGCACGCTCCCTCGTACCTCCTCGGAGTGATCAATCTTCGCGGCGAAGTGCTGCCGATCATTGATCTGGCAGCAAGGTTTGGATTGAAAAGCAAGGAGCCTTCAAATCGCAATGTGATCATTGTGGCGCAGGTAAAAAACAGGATCGTTGGTATGCTGGTCGAGGCTGTGTCGGATATCTTGTCCATTGACGACGATATCATACAGCCCACGCCAGACATGGCTTCCGATTTCGAACGGACTTTTGCACGTGGTATCATTGCAATTGACCGACGCATGATTTGCATGGTGGAGCTGAATTTTCTCTCCGCTGAAACTGAAAGTATGGCAGCATGAGTTACAGCAATGCATTTGACACTCGGCAGTCCCACGACGAGTTCCTCGCCAATGGAGAATATCCGTTGTCACGCCGCCATTTGTCTGAAATTGCCGCCATGATCTATGCTGATGCGGGGATCTATCTCAACGAATCCAAGGCTTCGCTTGTCTATTCCCGGCTTTCAAAGCATATCCGCCAGCTGGGCCTGAAAGGGTTCAGTGAATATTGCGCACTTGTATCATCACCGGCAGGAGCAGATCACCGGCGGGAGATGCTGTCCTATCTGACAACCAATTTCACACGGTTCTTCCGCGAAAACCACCATTTTGATCATCTCCGCAAGGACGTGATGCCAGGTTTGATGGAAAAGGCCAAAAGCGGCGGGCGCGTTCGTATCTGGTGCGCGGCTTCGTCTGATGGCCAGGAGCCCTATTCGATCGCATTGACGGTTCTTTCTTCCTTTCCGAATGCGGCAGACTATGATTTCCGTATTCTGGCAACCGACATTGACCCCAAGATTTTGGCATTGGCACGCGCCGGATGTTATGACGATGCCAATCTTGAATCCGTCGATGCAAATATGCGTCGGCAGTATTTTCAGGAAGTTGATGTCAATGGCCGCAAAAAGTGGCAGGTCGATGCCAAGCTGAAAAAGCTGATTACATTTAACGAACTGAACCTGATTGCGCCGACATGGCCGTTCAAGGGCAAGTTCGACGTGATTTTCTGCCGTAACGTTGTCATCTATTTTGATGAGCCCACACAGGTGAAAATCTGGAACCGTTTTGCCGAACTGTTGCCAGACAAAGGCCATCTGTACATCGGCCATTCCGAGCGGGTATCCGGTGATTCCAAGGGACTGTTCGACAATATTGGCATTACGACCTACAGGTTTCATCCAAGGGGGAAGCGGGGGCGTTCGTAATGGCTGCAGCGCGCGTTCTCGTTGTTGATGACTCTGCCACAATGCGTGGCCTGATCACGGCTGTCCTGAATTCTGATCCGGACGTCAATGTGGTGGGTCAGGCCAGCGACGCACTGGAGGCCCGCGATGCGATCAAGCGTCTCAACCCTGACGTTGTGACACTCGACATTGAAATGCCAAACATGAATGGTCTGGAATTTCTCGACAAGATCATGCGGTTGCGGCCGATGCCTGTTATCATGGTATCGACCATCACGCATCGCGGCGCCGAAGCCTCCCTCACCGCACTCGAGATAGGGGCCTTTGATTGTGTCGGAAAGCCCGCGCCCGGCGATCCGCGTCCTTTCGGAGATCTGGCAGACAAGGTAAAGGCTGCGGCCCGCTCGCGTCGGCAGTTCGTTCCTGCAGCACTGCCCGGTGCACCACAGCCGCCAAAGCCGGCCGCAACAACTGGCGATTACCGCGCAGGCCGCAAAGTTATCGCAATAGGGTCTTCGACCGGCGGTGTGGAAGCGCTGATTGCCGTCCTGCAAAAATTTCCGGTCAATTGTCCCCCGACCGTTATAACACAGCATATGCCCTCGACATTTACCAGGAGCTTCGCCGACCGTCTGAACCGTCTCTGTGCACCGGTTGTCGAGGAGGCAACAGACGGGGCCAGGCTTGAAGTCGGTAAAATATATCTTGCCCCGGGTGGTGAACGTCACCTGATGGTTACAAGTGCATCAGCCCCTTGCTGCCGTCTGGTTGATCGCGAACCTGTCAACGGGCATCGGCCGTCTGTTGATGTTTTGTTTGACAGTGTCGCTGAATTGGCTGGACGCAACGCCGTTGGTGTGATTCTAACGGGGATGGGACGCGACGGTGGCGGCGGGCTTGCTGAAAATGCGTTACGCCGGAGCAAAAACCCTTGGCCAGGATGAAAAAACGAGCGTCGTCTATGGCATGCCACGCGTAGCTTTTGAACTGGGGGCTGTGGAAACACAATTGCCCCTGGGGATGATTGGTGACGAAATTTTGAAAATAACAGCCGCCCGAAAAGAAGGGAGCGAATAATGTCTATCGCCGAAAAGATAAAAGTATTGATTGTTGATGATCAGGTCACGAGCCGGCTTTTGCTGGGTGACGCTTTGACACAGCTCGGTTTCAAGCAGATCAACAGTTGCCGGTGACGGAGAGCAGGGGCTGAAAATCATGACCCAGCAACCGCACCATCTGGTGATTTCGGATTTCAATATGCCGAAAATGGACGGTCTGCAGTTCCTGCAAGGTGTGCGCACAAATCCGAATACCAAGAAGGCGGCGTTCATCATGCTCACAGCCCAGGGGGACCGTGCCCTGGTGCAAAAGGCTGCGGCCCTTGGAGCAAACAATGTTCTGGCAAAGCCTTTCACCATTGAAAAGATGAAGGCAGCCATCGAGGCTGTGTTTGGAGCATTGAAATGAATGTGGAAGTCGCGCCTCGACGTGTGAACATCATCCAGGGGGAATGGAAAGTGCTGAATGATCCCAATGCGGTCATCACCACGATTCTCGGCTCCTGTGTTGCGGCCTGCCTGCGGGATCCTGTAGCCGGTGTGGGGGGGATGAACCATTTCCTCCTGCCCGGTTCGGTCGAGCAGATGGCGGCGGGCGGTGATGCATCACGTTATGGCGTGCATCTCATGGAATTGCTGATCAATGGCTTGCTGAAACAGGGCGCGAGGCGCGACCGGCTGGAAGCCAAGATCTTCGGAGGTGCCAGAACGATCTCGACATTCTCGAATGTGGGTGAGCAAAATGCAAGGTTTGCAAGCCAGTTTCTGAATGACGAGCGTATTCCTATCGTGGGTTCCAGTACAGGTGGCGAGCATGGCCGCAAGCTGGAATTCTGGCCGGTGTCCGGTCGTGCCCGCCAATATCCGCTTACAGGGGCGGAAACACAAAAAACAGTTCAGCTCGAACAGCGTCCGGCCCCGGTCCAGAAGCCGGCGTCCAGTTCCATCGAGTTCTTCTAGTCTTCGTCGATTGATTTTCCCGAACAGTAAAAGGTCAAGTTTCATGCGTACCGAAAAACCGATAGAGAAAATGAACGCCGACGAGGCACTGCCGGATGTCCTTATGAGGATTGTTTCGGAATTGCACGATGTGGCTTACCTGATTGAACGGATCGAGCCGCAAATCAGCAATGTGGGCGGCGGAGGGGCATTCGACAACAACGAATTGATGAAGGTATTGCAGGGCATCGACCTTGCCGTACAGAAGACGCGCGGTCTTGCCGAGTTTATTGATACGATCACAGCCACAATTCCGGAAGGCTGGCTGGTAGATATCAGCACAGCGATCAATCTGGTGAAGTTGGCTGATATGCAAAAAGCCCTGAGCGCACAGCACCAGCGCCATGGCCATTCACAGCCTTTGACAAAAGCGGTCGGCGACTACGAATTTTTTTAAAGCATGTCGCGCAAAACTGTGCAGCGGCTTTGCGATAACGACATGCTTAAAAACAAAACTTGAAGCGTAGCAAGCGAATCTGGAAGATCGCTGTGCGCTTCAGGGCAGCCGCCTTTCACTGTTCACAATGCCTGTGCAGGCCCCAAACAGGGTCGGTCTCTTTATGGGAACAACACATTCGCGCAAGTTTCGGTTTCTAGGGTGTGGCAAGGGTGAATGGACCTGCTGTCTCAACGCTTGGATTCGGGAACAGAATGAATCTGCTGGAACAATTCATGGCAATTGGACGGAACCTGGCGGGTCTGGGTCCGACGCGGATTGCAACATTGATTGGTGTGGCGATTGTCTCTGTCGCCCTGGTCATGACAGCGGCCATTTTCCTCAACAAGCCTGCTATGGAAACACTCTATATCGGGCTGGACAGCGCGGACCTGAACCAGATCAGCATTGCATTGGCAGAAGCCGGCCTGACGTTTGAGGTCGGAGCTGACGGATCCAGCCTCCAGGTTCCTGTGGGTTCTACAGCCAGGGCCCGCCTGCTTTTGGCCGAGCGCGGTCTGCCAAACAGCACATCGTCAGGCTACGAGCTTTTCGACAATGTCGGCTCACTGGGGCTGACCTCCTTCATGCAGGAAATTACCCGCGTACGGGCCCTCGAAGGCGAAATTGCAAGGACGATACAAGCGATTGATGGCGTCAGTTCGGCGCGGGTTCACATTGTCATGTCCGATAACGGCAATTTCCGCAAAGGTGACCAGAAGCCGACCGCCTCTGTCATGATCCGGGCCGGAGCAGCCACCGGCAGAAA
>CBDFGT010000034.1:0-6207 GCA_965247225.1 Rhizobiaceae bacterium
AACCTGCATCAAGCGGGTCACCGGTCATCGAAGATGAGATCACGACGCTACGGTCAGGTTTCGTATTGTGTTCCCGTCTTCCCCTCTGGTATCACAAACTGTTGGTGCCTGGCGGGAAAAGAACAGCACTCAATTCCAAACGGTCAGACGGTCTCATATGCGCCGTGGCAGTGTTTGTATTTTTTGCCGGAGCCACACGGGCAGGTTTCATTGCGGGATACTTTCCCCCATGTTGCCGGATTTTGCGGATCACGATTTTCCGATGCTGCAACAGCCGCACTTTCGTCGTAACCGGCAGAAAACTCGTCCTCGCCCGTTGTCGCGTCAATATGATGGGCTTCCATCTGCGGCACGGACAAAGGTGCAGCCGGTGCCTCGCGCACCACTTCAACCCGTGACATCTGCTGGGTTACAACCTGACGCAGGTTGTTGAGCAGCGTCTGGAACAGTTCAAAGGCTTCCTGCTTGTATTCCTGCAACGGATCACGCTGCGCATAGCCACGGAACCCGACGACAGAGCGCAGATGCTCCAGATTGACAATATGCTCGCGCCACAGATGATCGAGCGTCTGGAGAACCACGGAGCGCTCGACATAGGCCAGCACTTCGCGACCAAAGCGTTCTGCGCGGTCGGCAGCGGCCTTGTCAGACAGTTCGATCAGGCGGGTGTGAATATCGTCTTCGGCTATGCCTTCCTCGGCGGCCCATTCGACAACCGGCAGATCCAGATTGAGGGCAAGGGCTACAGCATCCTGAAGACCTTTGGCATCCCAGCGTTCGGCATAGGCATTTTCCGGAATGTGCTTGCGCACCAGCTGGTCGATCACTTCATGGCGCATATCTGCCACGGTTTCGGTCAGGTCAGTCGAATCCATCAGCTCCAGACGCTGTTCAAAGATCACCTTGCGCTGGTCATTGAGAACATCGTCATATTTCAGAAGATTTTTGCGCACGTCAAAATTGCGGCCTTCAACCTTTTTCTGGGCGCGTTCCAGAGCCTTGTTGATCCATGGGTGAACAATGGATTCGCCTTCTTTAAGGCCCAGCTTCTGCAGCATGCCGTCCATGCGGTCGGAGCCGAAAATGCGCATCAGGTCGTCCTGAAGCGACAGGTAGAATTTTGAGCGGCCCGGATCACCCTGACGGCCGGAACGGCCGCGCAACTGGTTGTCGATGCGGCGGCTTTCATGGCGTTCTGTTGCCAGAACATAGAGGCCACCGGCAGCAATCGCCTTGTCTTTCTGAATTTTCACTTCAGCGCGAATCTTCTGTTCGGCTGCGTCGCGCTCGGGGCCGGGCTCCATTTCCGACAATTCGCGTTCAATGCGCATGTCCGGATTGCCACCCAGCTGAATGTCGGTACCACGGCCCGCCATGTTGGTGGCAATCGTCACGGCACCGGGAACACCGGCCTGCGAAACGATATAGGCTTCCTGCTCGTGATAGCGGGCATTCAGAACCGCAAAATTCTCAAAGCCGGAATTTTTCAGCATGGTTGCCAGAAGTTCGGATTTTTCAATCGATGTGGTGCCGACCAGAATAGGCTGCCCGCGCGAATGGGCATCCTTGATCTCTGCAATGATCGCCTTGAATTTTTCGTCCGTGGTGCGGTACACCTCGTCATGCTCGTCCAGACGGCTGATCGGCAGGTTGGTCGGCACTTCCACCACTTCCAGTCCGTAGATATTGCCGAATTCCTCGGCTTCCGTCGATGCGGTTCCGGTCATGCCACCCAGTTTTGTGTACATGCGGAAATAATTCTGGAATGTTACTTGCGCCAGCGTCTGGTTTTCCGGCTGGATGGAAACCTTTTCCTTGGCTTCCAGAGCCTGGTGCTGACCTTCCGAATAACGACGGCCCGGCATCATGCGGCCCGTAAACTCGTCGATAATGACGATCTCGTCATTGCGGACGATATAATCCTTGTCGCGCTGGAACAGCTTGTGCGCCTTCAGGGCATTGTTGATGTGGTGCACGATGGCGACGTTCTCGATATCATAGAGACCATCCCCCTTGAGCAACCCGGCATCGCGCAGCAGACCTTCCAGCTTTTCGGTGCCGCTTTCGGAAAAGTTTGCCGAACGCTGTTTCTCATCAATTTCATAGTCGCTTTCCTCCAGCACCGGTATGAAAGCATTGATGGTATTGTACAGTTCGGAGCGGTCATCAAGCGGTCCGGAAATGATCAGCGGCGTGCGGGCTTCATCCACCAGGATGGAATCGACTTCATCGACAATCGCAAAATTGTGGCCGCGCTGGACCATCTGGTTGCGGTCATATTTCATATTGTCGCGCAGGTAATCAAAACCCAGCTCATTGTTGGTAGCGTAGGTCACATCACAGGCATAGGCCTCGCGGCGCTCGTCATCGGACAGGCCATGGACAATCACACCGGTGCTCATGCCGAGGAAGGCGAAAATCCGGCCCATCTGCTCGCTGTCGCGCCGGGCCAGATAATCATTGACCGTTACAACATGCACACCCTTGCCGGAAAGGGCGTTGAGATAGACGGGCAATGTGGCAACCAGCGTCTTGCCTTCACCTGTTTTCATTTCGGCAATGGCATTTTCGTGCAGGATCATGCCGCCGATCAACTGTACGTCAAACGGTCGCAGGCCCAGAACCCGGCGCGCCGCCTCACGGGCCACGGCAAAAGCCGGAACAAGGATATCATCCAGACTTTTGCCATCCGCCAGCATCTGGCGAAATTCTGCCGTCTTTGCCTTCAGGGCCTCGTCCGAGAGGGCTTTTATCTTGTTTTCCTGCGCATTGATGGCTTCGACGCGGGTCTTGTATGACCTCACACGGCGATCATTCGATGAACCAAACAATTTGCGGGCTAATCCACCAAGGCTGACCATGTACATGGTCCTTTCTCAATAACTGTCATAAACGTTTCACATTGCCGCCAAAACCAGCAGGGCCTGTCAAAATGGCGCAATACGTCCCGAAACTGTTCTGGACGCGAGCTTGGCAGACAGATAAGAGGGGGCCCGAATGATGTCAACGGGACATACGGTAACAGAATGGCCACATTCTGGTGATTGTTGCCTTTTGTTGACCTCATGCAACCCCCAAGGCTGGCATTTTGCGCCGGCGCTTTCCTGGAAAGGTATTTCGATGCGGAATTTCAAGTTCGCAGCCACTGTTGCCATTTTTGCTGCACTGGCGTCCCAGACCGCGGTTTTTGCCGAGGACAAGCCGGACGCTGTTATCGCCAAGGTCGGTGATGTTGAAATCAGGCAATCCGAGCTGGATCTGGCTGTTGCCAATCTTGATCCACAGCTTGCCCAGTTGCCTGATGACAAAAAGAAGATTGCTGCCCTGTCTGCAGCTATCGACGTGAATGTTGTAACGGGGCTTGCCAACAAGGAAAAGCTTGCCGACAGCGCCGATTTCAAGGCCCGCATGAATTTCCTGATGACACGGGAATTGCACAATGCCTATTTCAGGAAATTTGTACTCGATTCGGTAACCCCGGAAGAGATCAAGGCGCGGTATGACAAGGAAGTGGCTGCCATGCCGCCGACAGATGAAGTCAAGGCGGCCCATATTCTGGTCAAGACAGAGGAGGAAGCCAAGGCTGTGATTGCCGAACTGGATGCAGGCAAGGATTTTGCCGAACTGGCAAAAGAAAAATCCTCTGATCCCAGCAAATCGGAAGGTGGCGATCTGGGCTATTTCTCCAGGGGCCGGATGGTTCCTGAATTTGAAACGGCTGCCTTTGCCCTCAAGGTCGGCGAATATACCAAGGTTCCCGTCAAGTCGCAGTTCGGCTACCATGTGATCAAGCTTCTCGACAGGCGCGTGGCCCCGCCGCCGCCATTTGACCAGGTTTCACAGCAGGTTCGCCAGCTGGTCATGCAGGACAAATATATTGCCCTCCTGAAGGCTGCCAAGGCCGATACGACCATCGAGATCCTCGATCCGGCCCTCAAGGCAGGGTATGATGCGGCCAACGCTGCAGCCAAATAATATCAGGCGGCCCGGTCAAAACCGGGCCCTTTTGTTCCATCGGGGATTTTTAAATGTCTGAATCGGTTTCACCTCTGGCTCCCAAGTTTTTTGCGTCCATGCCTGCTGTCAAAGGCGTTCGCATGGCAACGGCTGCGGCCGGAATCAAATACAAGAACAGGACAGATGTCCTGATGATGGTGTTTGATCAGCCCGCGCACGTTGCGGGGGTTTTTACAAAGTCGAAATGCCCGTCGGCCCCTGTGGATTTTTGCCGTGCAAACCTTGCGGGCGGTGTTGCCCGCGCCGTTGTGGTCAATTCCGGCAATGCCAATGCCTTTACCGGCAAGAAAGGCGTTGCAGCCACGCACTTGACGGCGCAATCGGCAGCCGCGGCCGTCGGCTGCAAGGAGACGGAGGTGTTTCTGGCTTCCACCGGTGTTATCGGTGAACCGCTGGATGCAACGAAATTTGCCGGTGTTCTGGATGGTCTTTATCGGAACGGGCAGGAAGATTTCTGGCTTGAAGCCGCCAGGGCCATCATGACGACGGATACCTATCCGAAGGTGGCAACCCGCACGGCGGATATCGGCGGTGTTGCGGTTCGCATCAATGGTATTGCCAAGGGGGCGGGCATGATTGCGCCGGATATGGCGACCATGCTGTCCTTTGTGGTGACCGATGCCGATATTTCAGCCCCCGTGTTGCAGTCCCTGCTTTCGCAAGGGGTTGAACCAACGTTCAATTGCGTCACCGTGGACAGCGATACGTCAACCTCCGATACGCTGATGCTGTTTGCAACGGCAGCCGCCGGCAATGAAGCCGTTACGGATCTGGCCGATCCGCGCCTGTCAGGGTTCAAACTGGCCCTGTCTGATCTCCTGAAGGATCTCGCGCTGCAGGTTGTGCGCGATGGCGAGGGTGCGCGCAAGATGGTTGCCATCACCGTCACCGGGGCAGAACATGCCGCCGCTGCCAAACGGATTGCGCTGTCCATTGCCAATTCACCGCTGGTGAAGACGGCTGTTGCCGGCGAGGATGCCAATTGGGGGCGTATTGTCATGGCCGTCGGAAAGTCAGGCGAAATGGCTGACCGCGACCGGTTGCAAATCTGGTTTGGTGATGTGCGTGTTGCCTTTGAGGGCGAACGGGATCCTGCCTATTCGGAAGCCGCGACAACGGCGGTGATGAAGGAGCAGGATATTGCCATCCGGGTTGACATCGGTCTGGGCTCCGGGCAGGCAACGGTCTGGACCTGTGACCTCACAAAGGAATATGTGGCAATCAATGGCGATTACAGAAGCTAGACAAGCACCCGGCCTGCCGATGGTCCGACGCCTGGAAGCCGCCGGTTTCCGGGCCTGGCCTGCCGCATCCGTGCAGTATGACGGCTCGTGGCAGATCAGGCTCAATGGCGGTCATCCTTCAAAGCGCGTCAACGCTGTTGTACCGCTGGACCCGCAGGACAATCGCGATATTGCCTTGCGGGTGGAAAGGGCCGGTCGCAAGTTCCAGTCCTATGGCCGCACGCTGACGGTGCGTGAGACACCGCTCGCACCGCCGGACCTCATGGCCTATCTGACAAACAATGGCTGGGCGTCGCAGGATGAAACCCTGGTGATGACCGTCGGGCTGGATGATCTCGATCTTGGCGAAACCATGGATCACCTGCCGACACGCGATGTGGGGCGTTTCGTGGATGCCAGCCTTTCTGTTGAAGGCCTTGAGGCGGACATGAAACCGGCTCTGGCCGAAATCATCACCTCCATCAAGCCCGATGCCGGTCTGTTCGTGGCCGAAGACCCTGATTGTGGTCCGGTTGCGGCCATGCTCTGTGTTCATGACAATGATCTTGCCGGTATCATGCAGTTCGCCGTTGCCGAAGCCCGGCGCCGCAAGGGTATCGGCTCGGAGATTCTGGCAGCCGGCTTGCGCTGGGCGCGGGTAAAGGGTGCCAAAACGGCCTGGTTGCAGGTGGATGCCGCAAATCTTCCGGCTCTTGGCCTGTACGCCAGGTTCGGCTTTCAGGAGGTTTATCGTTATTCCTACTGGCGGGCGAAAAGCGCATGAGCGGGACCGGTTCAGCCAGTATCCTGATCGTGGCGGCCTGCGCTGTCATCGACAGTGACGGGCGTGTTCTTCTGGCGCAACGGCCACAGGGCAAAAGCCTTGCGGGGCTGTGGGAGTTTCCCGGGGGCAAGATCGAGGTCCATGAAACGCCTGAGCAGGCTTTGGTGCGCGAACTGGAAGAAG
>CBDFGT010000035.1:0-8276 GCA_965247225.1 Rhizobiaceae bacterium
CGCAAGCGCGGCATTCCAGCCAAAAACCAACGGCAACATCGCCGAAACAACCCACTTCATTCGCATGAACGTCTCCTGTCAGAATTCCAAAAAGTCCCGTTAATTCGCCTGGTATGCAAATCAAGCCAAAATGCCCATATTCGAGACATTGGCACCTTGCGTTCCGGCGCCAATGATTGTCAAATTAATTCACGCCTTTTCCGAGGCTTTCGGACCAAATCCAGGGCGTTTTCCAACACTTTTCGAATCGGGCTTTGCCGCGCGCGCTGGCCAAATGGCATTCCCGCATCCGGTTTTGGTTTTTGCATCATACTGATCGCATGACAGGAAACGCTGACCTTTGCTGTCACCTTTCGATATCACGCGCGTGCGCATGTGGCCCTTGCCGCATTTCGTGCAAAGATCTCCATCACCGGGCATCTTCTCTACCGCCACTTCCGGCCATTTGATGTATTGGCAGCTGGCAGGATTATCCCTGATATTCTGGTTACAGGAGAGAAACCTCTTGCCTTTGTGGCCGCCAGAACGAATTAAAACGGTCTTCAGGCGTCCCTTTCCACATTGAGGACACGCATCACCATCCCCCGGCAACGGCTCGATTTTGTCTTCCGGCCACTGGGAATGACGACAACTGTCCGGCTTGTCCTTGTTGAACTGATCGCATGCCAAAAAGCGCTTTCCCTTGTGCTCTCCGGCATGGATCATGACCGTTTTCAGGCGTCCTTTTCCGCACTTCGGGCACGCATCACCATCCCCGGGCAATGCCTCGACTTTTACCGCATCAGCCCATTCGACATAGCCACAATTATCGGGATGATCCTTTACCCACCGGTCGCAGGACAAGTATTTCTTGGTGTCGCCAGGCTTTCCGGCAACCTTTGTCCTCAAATGCCCCTTTCCGCATTTCGGGCACAGGTTTCCATCTCCTGGAAGAGGCTCGTAATGTCTTCCAAATTCGGACACCGGTTGGACAATGTTCCGGCAGGCATCAATATCGGAAAACCGGACTTCACTGCAGCGCAGGTACCGGCGACCGGCAAACCGCCCATCCGGAACCAGGAACGTTTTCATGGTGCCTTTTTTGCAGAACTTGCAGGTTTCGCCATCGCCTGGAAGCGGATCGGCCACGACACCCTTGATCGCTATGCTTTCATTTCGCAATTGATCAACGCGCTTGCGCAGGGTCTCTGTTTGCCTGGAAATAAACTGATCTACAGTTAATTCACCCTTGTAAATGCGCTCCAGCGCGTCTTCCCACAAAGCTGTCATGCCGGGGTCCGGAATATCCGGAGGCAAGATATCGATCAGCGACTGCCCGGTTTCCGTCGAGATAATGAACTTCTTGTCTCGTTTGAGGAAGTTGCGCGAAAGCAGATTTTCAATAATCGATGCGCGTGTTGCTTCCTGACCGATGCCTTTGGAATCTTTCAGTCGCTCCTTGACGCGCGGATCGGTCACAAAGCGATGCACATTGAGCATGGCATCGATCAAGGTAGCGTCTGTAAAGCGACCTGGCGGCGTTGTCCGCTTGGCCTGTACGGTCACTGCTTTGGCCGTTACGGGATCCGCCTGCGCCATGACCGGAAGGGCATTGCTGAGTTCGTCATCGTCATCCTTGGCCGCCGCATGAAAAACCCGGCGCCAACCTTCATCAACCGGACGTTTGCCCTTGCCGCGGAAGTGGTGAATGCCGATCTTCAAATCAGCTGTTTGCGTCTCGTAGCGGTATGGCGGGTAGAACTGGGCGATAAAAGCCCGCGAAATCAGATCAAAAACCTTCTTCTCGACATCGCTCATTCCGGCAAGGGCCTCAGGCGTGGCATAAGAAGTCGGAATGATGGCATGGTGATCAGATACTTTCGCATCATCCCAAGCCGGCGATTTCAGCGACCCATTGGCACCCTTGGCCGCTTCAGCAACAGGAGCGTATCCGCACAGGGCTTTCAAGATGCCAGGGGCCTGATCCGTCAAGATGACTTTTGGCAGATACCGGCTGTCGGTACGGGGGTAGGTGGTCACCTTGTGCTTTTCGTAGAGCGCCTGCGCCACATCAATTGTCTGCTTGGCCGTCAGGCCGATTTTATTGGAGCAGTCCATCTGCAGGGCAGAGAGTGAATAGGGCAGGGGCGGAGAAACAGACTTTGGCGCCTTGACATAAGATGAGACGACACCGGTCTTTCCGGCTACTTCATTCATGATCCTGGATGCTACGGTCCTGTCGACGAGGCGCCCTTCGGAATCCAGCCCGTCAAGATCCTTCGGGATGACGTAGGAAGCCTCGAATTCACCGTTTGCATGCAGGAATGTCCCGGCCGGGAGATAATGGTCGACTGCGCGAAACTTTGAAATTTCCCGGTCACGATCCACCACGATTTTGAGGGTTGGCGTCTGCACGCGGCCGATGGAAATAACACCGCGCCCGCCGGCCAACTGCGCCTTGTAGGTAAAAAATCGCGTCAGGTTGATCCCGTGAATCCAGTCCGCCCGTTGACGACATACCGCCGCGCTATAGAGGTTTTCTTTGGTGGAATTTGGAAAAACACCGCGGATGCCCGCTTCAACATCCTTCGGGGCATATGAGGAAATCCAAAGCCGAGAAACCTTGGGTTCAAATGGATTTACACCCGCTTCATACAGCAGCTCGTCGACAAGCAATTGACCTTCCCGCTCGGCGTCGCCGGCGTTGACCAGTTTGCCAGCGCCTTTGACAAGATCGAGCACGATTTTCAGATGCTGCCTGCTCGATTCAATCGGTTCGAGCACCCACTTGGTAGGCACAAATGGCAATTTTTCATAAAAGATTGCCCAGCTTTTCAGAGACGAATCATAGCTCTCCGGAGGGGCATTCTCGTACATGTGGCCGAAAAGCCATGTCACGCGGTCCGGACCGACTGTCAGATAACCACCATTTTTCGCAATAGCGGCATTATGAACGGCACTCAAACCTTCAGAAATGGCCCTTGCCATTGACGGTTTTTCTGCAATGAACAGTCGATAGCTCATGAATGACCACAAATTATTGGCACCAAATTCCCTTTTCCTATGGAAGAAAGGCAGGGTCAATCACCAAACAGATTAAAGTAGTGAACAAACAAAGATTGTCGCTACGGCATGCATTATTTGAGAAAACGCCCGGTGGAAAAGGCCAAAACCATTTGCGCTGAAGGAAATTCAAGCTATGTTTCGGAACGGAACACCGGGCCACATGAATAAGAAGCCTGGCAATGAAGAGAGTGACATGCATTTCACGCCTGCAGACATAGAATTCCGGATTGCCCGGGATGAGGAAACCAAAGCCACAATCTATCGTTTTCGAAACGATGTCTTTCATGCCCGCGGTGAAATGATCGAACCCGACCCAACCGGATTGTTCAGGGATGCATTTGAAGAAACCGGCGATCTGTTTGGCATGCATGTCAACGATCAATTGATTGGATCTGTCCGCATTCACGTTGGCGGCCCAGGACTTCCACCCACACCAAGCAGCTTGAGTTTTGGCGAGGTCACAGCACCTATTGTGGAGGCTGGCGAATACTATGTCGACCCGACCCGGATTTGCATTTCACCGGAATTCGACCAATCCCACCCGATGATGCTGATCAAGACGGCCGTGCGTTTCGTCGTCATGGCAGTTGATCACTTCGACACGGACTGGATCATTGCGCCTGTCAGGAGGCTGCACAAGCCATTCTATGAGCGTCAGTTCGACTTCGACCAACTCGCTTCCCTGCGCCCTGTTCCAAGGCTGATTGAGCCACTTCTGTTGATGGGAAGCCAGACGGAAGGAATGCGCCAGAAAATCTACTCGACGCGGCCGTTTTTTGAATCCACGGACGCCGAACGCCGGCGGATTTTCTCGCAATCAACCCGCTATCCAAGATTGGGTGCGATAAATCGCGCGCGTCACCGCACATCGGCAAGCAGTGCCAGCACAATGGTCGAGATTTCACGGTCAAGTTCCGCCCGACCGGTTTCAGAAAGCGCAATGGACTCTGCCGCTGCCACATAATCCCTGTTGCGGTCTTTGATCGAGAAATAACCGGCCTGTGCGTCACGGCGCGGCAGCAGGATGCCAAACTTGTCAAAGGCCCTGCAGAACGACACGATCTCTGCCTGCGGCCTTTCACGCGCGCTCGACCAGCAAGTTCTGGATTCGCCTTCCAGACCATCAACACCGTCAGATTGATAGACAGACCTTGCAAAGGTGACAGCGACCGAGACGTGACCCTTGTCACGTTCCAAAGCCTTGGCACTGCGCAACGCAGAGCTTGCCGTCACTTCGGCGCCCAGCAGCAGCGCTGTATCAAGGTCAAGCAATTCAATCGAATCCGGACTTGTCCGGGTCGCCAGAACAACCACATCGTCAGGGTAACCCAGTCTTGCAATGTATGACCCGACAACGGCATTAGCCACATTGCTTCCCGCTGGATTTTCATCGTTGAATGCAGCATGAAAACCGATACTGGCATCTGCAACCATTCGACGTTCTGTGCCAGCGAGCCAGATGAGAGCGCAGGACGAAAAGCAAGTCTTGCCGGCACCCACTTCTGTCGTGATCTGGCGCGAGCGCACATAGGATCCAATGCGCAGCGCTTCGAGCAGACTGCCTCCTGGAGAGATGAAAGATGCAGCGTGACCGGGCCAGGCCGATCGCCAACGATGTCAAGAAATTTTCCCGCATCTGCGTCGAGCAACTCTCCATGCAGAAACACGTGCTGCACGGGACCGGCCTGCACGCTGGTAAAGCCTGCGGATAAGGAAAAATCGACACAGAAAAGCCAGGCAACAAGTGCCGGAAGAACACGCTTCAGGACGGTATCAAGGCACCATCGGCTCGTCATGGGGACAATCACTTTCCCAATCATCGAGTACATCATCACCCAAGGAGCTTTGGTCGAAATTGGCAGCAATTCCAATATCAGCGAGGTGAGCCTTCGCAATATCCTGAGCCATCGCATGCACGTCCACCAGCAGCTTGAATGGGGAGACATATGCGGATGCTGGTATGACTGACGAAGCCTTTTCCTGATCCTCGCTCGATACGAAAACTATCTCGTAATACCTGTCGTTTTCTTGATTTCCAGACATCACCCTCACCCTATTTGTTGACTTCAATTGTACGGCGGAAGTTCAAAAAATCAAAAGGTATACTTGACCTGAATGTCCGGAATATCATTCTTCCGGCCTGAAAAATTTCCACAAAACTCTTCGTAATTGATCTTCTGATCAATGTCCTTGAGAATGCCGCTGACTTGCAAGGAAGCGAACCTCAAATCAAGGATGACTTTCCGGTAGTGAGCGTCATTGGCAACACCTGCAGCACCAAGTTCCGCAAATTCCACCTGGCGCCGGGCAATTTCTCTTTCGAAAACCGGCTTAATAGATGCGAAAACATCCCGTAAATCCGACCAGCTTGCAGACCGTCTCAGCCTTGAAGATAACTGGACCAGTTCGCAATCCGTTATCGCCGGTGCAGCGGCGCCAAGAAGAAAATTTGCCGTTCGCTTGTGATGGATCATCTTCTGGATAATTCCTGCCCGGATACAGAAATGGCGGCTTTCGCCGCCATTTTGAAGTCTCGAATTCCCTGACCCGATTACGGGCGCGGACCGCCGGCTTCGGCCGGAGCCTGCTGCTCCGGAGCATTGTCGCGGGACTTGCTGCGCACAGCAGCCATGACGCCGTTTTCCCAACGGTCCGAAGCCTTCTTGTCAAACTTGGCAGCGATTTCCGGCTGCTCCTGCATGAGGCGGGCCGTGATGATTTCTGCCGGACGGAACATCTTGCCGTCATTTGCCGGATATGAACCGGTGCGGAACGGAGTGCCGTTTTCGCGGAAGAGGATCTTCGTCGTCATGGTGCGCACGCCGTCATGACGTGTAACAACCGAGCCGTCTTCGCGGGATTCGCGGTACTTCGAATAGAACGAGTTGTCGTTCTTTCCGCAACGAAGCAGGGTCGACGGGTCGTTCTTGTACTGATCCCAGACATTCGCCTTCGGCATCGAGTCCAGGCCGGTTTCGATTTTCATCGTCGGCATGACTTCGATGTAATTGCCGATTTCCGGGTCGCTGAAGTTCTTCAGAATGACATTGAGAACGTCGCCGCCGCGCGCCTTGTAGTCGGCAACGATGTCGGCCGGAGCGCGATATTCATATTTGCCGGTTTCTTCGTTCTTCTTGGTGTAGTTCGACAGGCGGAAAGTTGCAGCATCACCATCGCTGGTGTCGATCACACGCACAACAACGCCGGGATCGCCAAGCATGCCCTGCGGGTCGTGGGCCAGGGAAGCTTCGATCTGCGCCCAGAATTCAGCTTCGTTCGCCGGCTGCGGATTTTCGCTGCCGAGGAAGACGACGGCATTCTGACCATAGATCTTGGAATGATCCGACTTGTCGGTGTGGTTTTCGATCAGCGTCGGGAAGGCTGTGACCAGCTGCTTCTTGTCGGCATCAATGTTGCCACGGGTGTAATCAGCAACCCAGCGGCTTTCAATCGCACCGTCGGAGGCGAGGATGGCGTCTTCAAAAACGATCTGGCCTTCACCCGGGGTAATAGCCTTCACCCGGTTGACGTTGCCGACCATGTAATGGGCGATTTCCGGGCGCTTGTCATTGGCCTTGTCAAGAACGCTGAGACGAGCCTTCACGATGGTTGTCGGCATGCCGGTTTCCGGGTCAAATTCCGCAACAAGCGGGCCGGCGTTGTGCATCAGGACGCCTTCAACATAATCCTCTGCAGGATTGGGTTTGCGCGCATCGGCGACGTGAAAAGCCGTCACCTGAATAACGACATTGCCGACAAACTTGTTGCCGGAACCGCCGGAACGGGCGGGATTGGATGGTGCGAGACCGAGGGCCATAAGACATCTCCTTGTTGGACTACCTGTCTGCTGCAAAAATCCCGTTTAACCTTGAAAAAGACAAGCGGTGTTCTGCGTCATTAACCATGTTTTACTACCTCATCATGAAAATAACAAACAGAGCTTGAGAAATTCACAGAAATCCTCGAAAAGCCCGTATTTGCAGGGATTTTCCCTTCCGGATCATCCATTAAAATCTGCGCGATTTCTTTTTTTCGATTTTTATCGTATGTTTTTTGAAGAAAATTTTGGCGGGAATATCCTATGAAATCGGGTGTGCTATCCAGGCAATTCAAGGAAATGCTGAAGAACGCATTCATTGCGTCAACATTCACGTTTGACCCACATCACGAAGACTACGAGCATTGCACTGACCCAGACAACTGGGCGGGTCTTGATCCGGTCTGGTCAAATGAAGAATACCGCATCTACGCGCTTGGGCTCGACTGGCAGCCGCTTACTGTCGTTCTGACAGATGCGAATGGTGATTTTGCCGGTATCTACATGTGCCCGATGTGCTTTGTTGAGGATCAACATCGCGGAAAAGGCCTGGCAGCCAGAATGATTGCAGAGTTCGGCTGGCACTATGGCGAATACGGATACAACAACGAATACGACGATCTGACCGCCGGAATTGGGTTTACCGAAGGTGGCTACGCCGCTCACGAAAGCGCCGCGCTCATCACCAAGGCGGAAAGCAAGGCTCGAAGGGCGATCAATAATGCCCATGCCGAGGCGACACCCACCCTATAGCGCCATTAAAACGGGATATTCAATGTGACAAAGCCAATGCCAACCCCGGAAATTATCGTTGAAACCATGTCTTCGATGACATCTCCGATGTCCGCAAGCGCCTTGTGCGCAAAGCTGGAGACGGCGGGCTTCGATAGGGGCCGCTCCCAGCTTGCAATTCAGCGGGCTGTCGAGAGCCGTGTTATCCAGATAAATCGCAACTGGTCACTTCAACTGCCGGAACCGGTGGCCGATTAACCACCCCCTTTGAAACCGCTCGACTTCATTTGAAGCGCTGGCTATCGATTCATGCCCAAGGCAGTGCCGGTTTAAAGAGGTGATTTATGTATCTCGTCATGTCTATTCCAAAAGCAAATTTCTCGCAGCCAGGCGATACACCCGAACGCACATCTTTCACTGTTTTGTCCCGCTGCCATTCGTTCGAACAGGCTGCAACCGAAGCGGCCGAGGCGCTCGACCCCGTGTCTGAAACGAGACCAGATATCCTCATCAGAGAGCCAAATGGGGCATTGACCTGGGTCTCTCACTACGATTTCAAACGCGGCTATTGCCCTGATCAACTGCGAAGCCAAATTCCCTCTGAAATACCAAACGAAGCGTCGCATGCATGTGACGCCCCCGGCAACACGCGCGACCTGCATCAAGTTCAGGATATCGATGC
>CBDFGT010000036.1:0-57271 GCA_965247225.1 Rhizobiaceae bacterium
ATCCGTTTTTCCCAGTGTACGCTGCAATGCACCTAACATTTTGCAGCAGGGTGCATCAAGCCATTGTTTTTGGATCATTCAGTTCAATGGTGCCTGGAATGGCATGTCGCAATCGGGCATGGCACCCGCCACAGACTTGCGCTAAGCTCAGTCGAAGCTTTTCAAACATCCGGAGTCCTGGAATGTCCAACAATCTGAATTTCTATATTGACGGTGCCTGGGTTGCGCCGGTGATACCCTCGCAGCTGGATGTGATCGATCCTTCGACGGAAGAGGCCTATACACAGATTTCCATGGGCAGCAAGGCCGATGTGGACAAGGCGGTTGCTGCCGCCAGGGCCGCTTTTGTGCGCTTTTCCAAAACGCAAAAAGCCGAGCGGCTGGCGCTTTTGAAGCGCATTCTGGAGGTCTATAACAGCCGTTTTGAAGAGGTTGCGCAGGCCATGAGCCAGGAAATGGGGGCACCCATGAGCTTTGCCCGCGATGCGCAGGCCTGGTCAGGTCGTGCACATCTGGAATCCACTATTGCCGCATTTGAGACGTATGAATTTTCCGAAAAACGCGGTTCCAGCCTGATTGTCAAGGAGCCGATCGGCGTTTGCGCACTGATCACACCCTGGAACTGGCCGCTCAACCAGATCGTCTGCAAGGTGGCACCGGCCATTGCTGCCGGATGCACCGTCGTGCTGAAACCGTCGGAAATCGCGCCGGTCAGCGGTATTTTGTTTGCCGAAATCATGGCGGAAGCAGGCGTGCCAAAGGGTGTGTTCAATCTGGTCAATGGCAATGGACCGGATGTCGGCCAGGTCATGGCCGGGCATCCCGATGTCGATATGGTATCTTTTACCGGATCGACGCGGGCGGGGATCATTGTTGCCAAGACGGCTGCCGATACCGTCAAGCGCGTGGCGCAGGAACTGGGCGGAAAATCCGCCAATATCATCCTGCCGGATGCGGATTTTGCCACCGCTGTCACCAAGGGCGTGGAGGCCTGCTTTGGCAATTCCGGGCAAAGCTGTGATGCACCGACCCGCATGCTGGTGCCTATGGAGCGCCATGATGAGGCTCTGGCCATTGCCAAGGCTGCAGCCGAAGCCCATGTTGTCGGCAACCCCAAAGACGAGACGACGGTTCTGGGCCCTGTTGTCAGCCAGTTGCAGTTTGACAAGATCCAGCGGCTGATCGAAAGCGGGATCAGCGAAGGTGCAGTCCTTGTAACCGGTGGTCCTGGTCGTCCCGAACATCTCAACCGCGGCTATTATGTTCGCCCTACGATTTTTGGTCATGTGGGTGAAGACATGACCATTGCGCGCGAAGAAATCTTCGGACCGGTCCTGTCGATCCTGTCCTACAGGAATGAGGATGATGCCATTCGCATTGCCAATGATACGGTTTATGGACTGGCTGCCTATATCCAGTCGGCCAATCTGGAGCATGCACGGGCTGTTGCCATGGAAATGCGGGCCGGTTCGGTGTTTCTCAACTATCCGGACTGGGATACGATGGCACCGTTCGGCGGATACAAGCAATCCGGCAATGGCCGCGAATATGCCGACTGGGCAATCCATGATTTTCTCGAAATCAAGGGCATTGTCGGCTACGGCGATTGATCCTTGTTGCGCAGCAGACGCGGAGTTGATCCTGATCAAGGACTGCCCCGCCTTATCGCCTAGAGTGGGAAGGCCGCAGCAGCAATCCATGACTGAAATGCAGTTGATGCGGTATATGATCACAGGCGATCACTATACGGGCTTTGAAAAGCCAACAGAAGACACATCCCGGGAATGAGGTCCGGTCACACTTTTTGTGTGGCCGGAAAGAGCATGTTTTGTGTTTTCCCCTGTCCTTTTCAGCCGTGCATAAATTCGCTCCTGCCACTGCCGGATGTTCCGGTTCAATCCTGAACAAGAGGAGACTATCATGGCCTATGCAACGACAAATCCTTATACGGGAGATGTGCTCAAGACATTCCCCTATGCCAGCGATGCCGATATCAGACAGGCAATTTCAGATGCCCATTCCGCCTTCCTCTCATGGCGCGCCACACGCTTTGCAGAAAGGGCAAAGATACTGCATTCCGCGGCCGAAATCCTGCGGCGCGAAACAGATGACTTCGCCAGGCTATTGACCCTTGAGATGGGCAAGCTTTTCAGCGAGGCCAGACTGGAAGTCGCGCTGTCGGCCGATATTTTTGACTATTATGCCAAAAATGCCGAAAGGCTTCTGGCTCCTGAAAAACTGTCTGTTGCAGATCCTTCCGAAGGTGAGGCGGTTGTCGTTTGCGAGCCGCTTGGTGTACTTCTGGCGATTGAACCGTGGAATTTCCCCTATTACCAGATTGCCCGCATCATCGCGCCCCAGCTTTCTGCCGGTAACACGATGCTGCTGAAACATGCCTCGAATGTGCCGCAGAGTGCGGCAGCTTTCGAGATGCTGATGCTGCGGGCCGGGCTTCCGGATGGTGCGTTCCGCAATCTCTATGCAACCCGCGAACAGGTGGAGATGATCCTGAACGATCCCCGTGTTCACGGGGTGGCACTGACCGGATCGGAAGATGCCGGTTCCGTTATTGCCTCCCGGGCCGGCAAGGCACTGAAAAAATCGACGATGGAGCTTGGCGGAGCGGATGCCTTTGTGGTTCTGGCCGATGCCGATCTTGAGAAAACTGTCAAATGGGCTGTGTTCGGCCGTCACTGGAATGGTGGTCAGGTCTGTGTTTCCTCAAAACGCATGATCATTGTCGATGCGCTCTATGATGCCTTTCTCGACAGATACAGGCAGGGTGTTGCCGGTCTCAGGGCGGGTGATCCGTTTGAAGAGTCTACGACGCTTGCCCCCCTTTCCTCCCAGGCTGCTGCCGATGATATCAAGATCAAAATCCGGCAGGCCGTTTCCAACGGGGCCAGAGCCGAGGAAGTGGGGCCACCGGTTCCCAACCATGGTGCTTTCGTTCAGCCAACCATCCTGACCGATATCGCGGAAGACAATCCTTCCCGCTACCAGGAATTCTTTGGTCCTGTCTCGATGCTGTTTCGCGCCAGCGACGAGGAAGATGCCATTCGTATCGCCAATGATTCCCCGTTTGGACTCGGAGGTTCGGTATTCACAACGGACACCCGGCGCGGTGCTGCGGTTGCGGCGCGGATTTCGACGGGCATGGTGTTTGTCAATCACCCGACCATGGTCAAGGCTGACCTTCCCTTCGGGGGTGTCCGGCGTTCGGGCTATGGACGGGAGCTGATCGGTCTGGGCATCAGGGAGTTTGTCAACCACAAGCTCATTGATGTTGTGGATATAGACGCACCGTTCTGACAGGCCGGGATCACCATCTGCTGGCTGTCTGGCCGGAATGGAGACCAACAGATCGATCATGTTGCGATGGCAGTGTCCGGCTGCCGTCGCAGATTGACTTGTCACATCTTTACGTCCTCTTCACCGTGAAGCGGACGCTATGTTTCGGGATATTTTGGTGCGCCATTTCGGAAGTATCTGAAAAGCGCATGGACCATGAAAAGAAAAACCAGCAGCTTTTCCACGCGCACCGGGTTTTGAAAACCAAGGTCGAACTGCTGGAAAAATACGTCATGGACCCGTTGGAGCATCCGCCGGAATTCCGGGCTGCCGATTTGAAAATCATCGATGAGCAAGCCGAACGCATGGTGAAGTAGAAGGAAGAATTTTACCTGCGCACAATTGAACGTGAGGCAGAAGCCAATTTGCGGCAAGTGGTTGCAATGGATCAGCGTGGCCATGATTTTTTCGCCGAATGTTTAGTCCCGGCATTTGACGGGTTGGATCGAGTTTGAATCTTTCGGGCTCTTTTGTCCATTGTTTGCAGATGAATTCGTAAGGTGTAAGGCCCTTGAGAGTCTTTAGCAGGCTGCTGCAAAATGGTTGATTTGGTTGTTTTTGGGCGCTTTGGGTTGGGTATTTCTTCGACAGGGTTTGATGATTTTGACTGACTGTGTCGGCTACTGGTCTTTGGTGGCCTTGTGCTCGCCTATCCCGCGTTTGCGGCAAGCAATTTGGGCAATCTGATAAGATTGTAGGCGGCGATGGCGAATCCGAAGACAGCAGGGTCATGTCCCCATCCGTGATGTAGCTCCGCGATAGCAAGGCCGGACGCCCGCGCGATTTTGATAGCGCTGTAGCGGGTGGTCGGCTTTGCGGGCGGCCACCGGTGTTTTCCTTTATGGTCGGGTTGTTCAAAGACCAACCTGAAGGAGACCACCAATGACCAATGATATGATGAACCTGCGTTCGCTTGTTGAAAAGAGTGCCGATAGCGATTTGTTGCGCGAGATGATCGGTTTTGCCGCCCAGCGCCTGATGGAGCTGGAAGTGGGCACAGCCACGGGGGCGGCCCATGGCGAGAAGAGCCCGGACAGGCTGGCCCAGAGGAATGGCTATCGCGCCCGGGACTGGGAGACGCAGGCCGGAACAGTGGAGCTGCGTATTCCAAGGCTGCGCACCGGCAGCTATTTCCCGAGCTTTCTGGAGCCGCGCCGGATGGCCGGGAAGGCGCTGACTGCAGTCATTCAGGAGGCCTATATCCAGGGCATATCGACCCGCTCGGTCGATGATCTGGTCAAGGCCATGGGCATGAGCGGCATTTCCAAGAGCCAGGTCTCACGCCTGTGCGAAGAGATCGATGTCAAGGTGAAGGCCTTTCTTGAGCGACCCATTGAGGGCGAATGGCCCTATCTCCGGATTGATGCCACCTATCTCAAAGTCCGGCGTGGTGGGCACATTGTCTCGGTTCCAGTCATCATTGCGGTCGGCGTCAATAGTGACGGACGCCGGGAAGTGCTGGGCCTGGAGGTCGGCACTTCGGAGGCCGAGCCGATCTGGACCGAGTTCCTGCGCAAGCTGACACGGCGGGGCCTGCGCGGCGTCAAGCTTGTCGTCTCAGATGCGCATGAAGGGATCAAGGCAGCCGTTTCCAAGGTGCTCAATGCGACATGGCAGCGTTGCCGGGTTCACTTCATAAGAAATGCCCTGGCGCATGCGGGCAAGAGCGGGCGGCGTGTCGTCGCAGCCTTCATTGCCACGGCCTTTGCCCAGGAGACGCCGGAGGCTGCCAGCAGCCAGTGGCGCAGTGTGGCCGACCAGATCAGGCCGAAAGTGCCAAAACTCGCCCATCTCATGGACGATGCCGAACACGATGTGCTGGCCTACATGACCTTTCCAAAACAGCACTGGACCCAGCTGCATTCGACCAACCCAATCGAAAGGCTGAACGGCGAGATCAAGCGGCGAACCGAGGTTGTCGGCATCTTCCCGAACGACGAGGCCATCGTGCGCCTCGCCCTTCGGCAGACTCAGGGCCGCTTTGCTGCTCGAACAGAACGATGAATGGGCCGTGCAGAGATCCCGTTACATGACACTGGAAACAATCGTGCAAATGAGCGATGATCCCATCATCAGCATGCCAGCAATCGCACGCTGATATCCCATCCGGCCAAAACCAGAGACACCGTGGAAGTCAGAAGCTACATCACGACACGGGACATGATCAAAAAACATCCGATGGACGAATGCGGGTGGCTAAAGCGCTATACACCCATGGCTGCTATGACCGCAACATGATACAAAACCCCATTGGTGGTAAGGTTAAATATCGACGCACAAAAAGCTTCTCATACTATATTCTCAAGAAACCACTGATAAACCGAGCGAATGCCATCTTCGAGCTCGATCTTCGGTTTCCAGCCCATGGCCGCCAGTTTGGAATTGCTCATCAGTTTGCGGGGCGTGCCATCAGGCTTGGACAGATCGCAATCGATCATCCCTTCAAACCCGACCACGCGGCAGATCATCTGTGCCAGCTCGCGGATTTCTAAATCCTCACCACAGCCAACATTGACATGCTCGAAATCGGAATAGTTCTGTAACAAAAAGATCAGCGCGTCGGCGCAATCATCCACATGCAGGAATTCGCGGCGAGGAGTGCCCGTTCCCCAGATGACCACCTTCTCTGCCTGATCGATCTTGGCCTTATGAGATTTACGTAGCAAAGCCGGTAGCACATGGCTGGTTTCAAGATTAAAGTTGTCACCTGGGCCATAGAGGTTGGTCGGCATTACAGAAATACAGTCCATACCATGCTGTCTGCGATAGGCTTGACCGAGTTTTATCCCGGCAATTTTGGCAATCGCATACCATTCATTAGTGGGCTCCAGCGGCCCCGTAAGGAGGCTGTCCTCGATAATAGGCTGATTTGCGAGGCGCGGATAGATGCAGCTTGAGCCCAAGAATAACAGCTTTTCCACGCCTACACGATGGGAGGCATCGAACAGGTTGGTTTCTATCTGCAGGTTGTTCAACAGGAAATCGACCGGATAACTTTGATTTGCGACAATGCCGCCTACCTCGGCAGCGGCGATCACCACCATATCCGGTCTGTTTCGCTCCATATATCGGGTAACCTCTGCCTGCTGGCGCAGGTCGAGTTCGTCTCGCGAAGCTGTCAATATCGTGCAGCCCTCTGACGCAAGCCGACGCACCAGGGCTGCGCCCACCATCCCGCGATGGCCTGCAACGAAAAGGCGCTTTCCCTTAAGCATTACAGTCCCTTAGCTCTAAACGTTTTAATTGCAGAATACACAAGGCAGACAACGTTTTAATACCCTGGAATCTATAGACTTTTTGCAGAAGAGATTCACAAAAATAAGAGCCATATTGCCCGGTGACGCCCGTGATCTGTGCTTTTTTAGACATTCAACCAACTACACGCTTCGCTTTTTTCGCCGCTATTTATGAAAAGAAGTTCACCAGAAAAGTCACAAATTCTGTCAATTGCGCCATCCGGAAGCGGAATGACTATCTAATACTCCTTTATTCGGTTTAATGCCACTCGAAAGTTGGTTTTGTGGACTGGCCCTGGAAACCTGGAGAACGAAGGTTTCTGCTGGTGACCAGATTTCAAGCTTTTCTACAATAAAATGGGCCGTTTCACGAAATTCCTCCGTCCTCCAATCATGTCCCGTGTCGTGGTGTAGTTTCTGACTTCCACGGTGTCTCCGGTTTTGGCCAGAAGTGAACTTGCCGCGCGGTTGCCATCTGAGCGGGACCGCACTCCCGATATCTCGGCGCAGGCTTCTCGGAGGACATAATGTCCTTTGGGTTATTGTCGGTTGCTGTACCAACAATTAAGGAACTTTTCCGCCACATGGCCTGAGGTCACCGACCACGGCATATGAGCCTCCTTGTCGCCCGTTGCATACGGAAGAATAACATAAGGACTGAAATTAAAAGTGAGGCCTCTGCTATCGAAGTTGAAGTCTTCCAATGCGGCCCATACCTGCTGAATATCGTCAGTGTCGATCAACCAATCCTGCGGCTCTTCAAGTCCAGCCTCTACCACTTTCAGACAATAGGAAAGAAGCTTCCTTGCCCTCTCATCGTCATTCTCCAGCAAGTCTCTGATCTCAATCTGCCCAAAAGCACTCGTGAAGAAATTGGAGGTCACGGTTCTGTGGTTCCCGTGCGCGCCTCCGAAATCCATGTATATGAAGTACCTGATGGAAACAAATTCTCCTGAGCGGAAGAATTCTTCGGTGGTCACCTGAAACGCCCACGGCAGGAAAAACTCGTGGCTTCGCTCTTCTTCATCGATGGCGGACGCGTCCGCTTTGAAACTATAGTATTGATCGAGCACCTTTGCCTCGATATGCGATGAAACCAGTTTCCAATATCGTTCCTTCAAGTCAAATTCGAGATACTCGATCGACAGCTCGTAGGTCTCCTCCTTTTCTTCAATAAGGTGTGTGGAGATACCATTGGTGACACTCACATTGTCCCGTTTGAAAGCTACTTGCGATCTCGATGGTTGTTGAACTTGGCTGGCCTTCTTACCCACGGCGGCTGCAAGTGCCTGCTGCCATTCACCTTCGAAATCAATGTAGTGGTAGCGAAGGAACACCGATGGCAGGCGAACTCCGCCCACTCGCACAAAAATAGCAAAGTTGCTTCCAAAAGGCTTGTCTTCGGCGAGCCGCATCGTCTCCCGAATCTCTCGATTTACAACGCCGACCCGACTGAGGATCTGCTCTGAGCAGATATGTATGACCATGTCTGCAGATTGCTGGGCGGCTAGGCGCTCAACGTCCCAGTCGTCTCCTGCCACAAGCGATTTCTTGTCAAACCAAACCTCCAGTCCGAGAGCTTCCAAGAAGCCCACAATTTCAAGCGCGACTTCCTTGTCCTCTTTTGCATAACCAACAAAAATCTTCATACGAATCTCCCAGCGACGACTCCATTCTAGGCAGGTCGTTGAACGGTGGCTAGGTAATCCCCCCGCAAACTAACCGGGTTTAAAAGTAGAATTTTCTCAACTGATATTTGGAGAGGATTCGGATGAAGACATCACGGTTTATCGCCTCACAGATCATGGCGATCCTGCGCCAGGCCGAGGACGGCATCCCTGTGGCTGAGCTGTGCCGGGAGCATGGCATGAGTGACGCCAGTTTCTACAAATGGCGGGCGCGGCTTGGCGGTATGGATGCGTCCATGGTTTCCCAGATGAAGAGCATGGAGGACGAGAACCGGCGGCTGAAGAAGATGTATGCCGAGCTGAGCCTGCAAAACGATCTGGTGAAGGAAGCGCTTGGAAAAAAGCGCTGAGGCCATCTCAACGCAAGGAGATGGCCATGCAAGCGGTTCACAACAGGAATATCAGCGTGGCGCTCGCGTGCCGGACGTTCGGGGTCAGCGAGACGTGCTATCGCTATGAGCGCAAGCTCGACAATGAGAACGAAGAGATTGCCGACTGGCTGCTTCGGCTGACGATGACACACAAGACATGGGGCTTCGGGCTGTGTTTTCTTTATCTTCGCAATATCAAAGGGTTCGCCTGGAACCACAAACGGGTCTACCGCATCTGTCGCGATCTGGAATTGAACCTCAGGATCAAGCCCGGGAAGCGTCTGGTGCGGGAGCGGCCCGAGGCGCTTGCCGTGCCGGAAAAGCCCAACGCGACATGGTCCATGGACTTCATGGCTGATCAGCTTGCTGACGGTCGTTCGTTCCGGACATTGAACGTCATCGATGACTTCAACCGAGAGGGGCCCGGTATCGAGGTCGATTTCTCATTACCGGCCGAACGCGTCATCCGTTCACTGAACCACATCATCGAATGGCGCGGCAAGCCGGAGACCATTCGTGTCGACAACGGCCCGGAATACATCAGCGGCACGCTGCTGACGTGGGCCGAGAAACGCAACATCACGATCAACCACATCCAGCCGGGAAAACCGCAGCAGAACGCATACATCGAGCGCTACAATCGAACAGTCCGGCACGAATGGCTGGGCTGCTTTATCTTCGATACAATCAAGGAGGTACAAGATCACGCCACACGCTGGCTCTGGACATACAACAATGACAGACCCAATATGGCCATCGGCGGCATTCCGCCGAGGCAGAAACTGAAAATGGCAGCCTAAATTCTACTGATAGGCCCCGTTAAAAACGGGGGGATTACCGCGTGACCGACACAACAGCACCTTGAAAATGGCAGCCATTAAAAAATATAATGGTGCGTAAACAGGAGCGAGCGAGAATTGCGAATTGACAACCATGCGTGTAAGATAGGAATTATACAGGTAAACTGCAAAATTACGACAGAATATTTTTAAACCAGAAAAAATACAAAGATATCATTTATGTTTGCGAACGGACGCTTGCAAAACCTTTTCCAAACAAGGCGTATCCGGCCTCCGGGACAAAGAGCCCTTGCGAAAGCATGGAAGACAGTCATGAACGTCAGGTTTTGCTCCGACCCGTGTTTTGAGGAACCGGCGGCCATATGAAAGCGCATGTTATCGTTGATCTGCTTTCAAAAATCCGGGAGCTGAAATCCAGGCAGGCCATCCTTGTTGAATTGGAGCATATTCTTATTCATTACAATTTCTATTATTTCGGCATGTATTCCACGCTGGTTTGTAATGCAGTACAGGAATACGAGATCGTCGCGGAACGATGGCCGTCCGGGTGGATGGACCTTTATCGAAGAAATAACCTCCAAAATTACGATCCAACCAATCGTTTCATACATCAGAGTCAAATCGGATTTCGTTGGCGCGATGTCTTCAATGCGTTCAAAAATGATCCGCAACATAAAAAATTTGAGCGATTTGTCCATGATGCCCGCAAACGCGGACTGGAAGACGGTTATGTTTTCCCGATACACGGTCGCAACGGACTGATGGGCAAGCTTGTGCTTTCCGGTCCCCCGGTGGAGCTTTCCAGCCTTGAAATGATACTGTTTGATACGCTTGCAAAGGTCATGCACTGCCAGATACGCCTGCTTGAAGACAAAAGGGATGAAGCCGTGTCCGCAACGGATGATCAGATATCCTTGACGAAACGCGAACTTGAAACATTACGTCTTTTGTCCGCAGGCATGACATCCATCGAAATCGGTGCTGCAATGAAAATCTCGAACCATACGGTGGACTGGTATATGAACGGGCTACAGGCAAAGCTGAAGGCCCGCAACCGGCAACATGCGGTTGCCACGGGTTTTCGCCTCGGCCTGATCTCCTGATCGCACGCTTTGACGTCGGCTGGAACAGATATGACCGCTGGCCCATGACAGAAAATGAGGCAGATTTAAAGGCTGCCTAATATTTGTCGCATTATTTTCACGATTGTCCCCTTCCGGAAATTGCACTTCCTTTCACAAGTGGCTAAGAATTCTCTTCGCGGGTGCAGCATGCCCGTTTAAGATTTTGGGAGTTTGTCTTGGCCATATCAAAAATTCTTGTTGCTAACCGGTCTGAAATTGCGATCCGCGTTTTTCGCGCTGCCAATGAACTCGGAATCAAAACCGTCGCCATCTGGGCTGAAGAAGACAAACTGGCGCTGCATCGCTTCAAGGCGGATGAATCCTATCAGGTTGGCCGGGGACCACATCTCGCCCGGGATCTGGGCCCTATCGAGAGCTATCTTTCGATTGAAGAGGTCATCCGTGTTGCCAAACTGTCCGGTGCGGATGCCATTCATCCAGGCTACGGGCTTCTGTCCGAGAGCCCTGAATTTGTGGACGCCTGCGAAGCCGCCGGTATTATTTTCATCGGGCCGAAGCCGGCAACCATGCGTCAGCTGGGCAACAAGGTTGCTGCCCGCAACCTGGCCATCAGCATTGGTGTTCCGGTTGTTCCGGCGACCGAACCATTGCCGGACGATATGGCTGTGGTGGCAAAAATGGCCGAGGAAATCGGTTATCCCATCATGCTGAAAGCCTCCTGGGGCGGAGGCGGACGCGGCATGCGCGCCATTCGCGATCCCAATGACCTTGCCCGCGAGGTGGTGGAAGCCAAGCGCGAGGCCATGGCAGCCTTTGGCAAGGACGAGGTCTATCTTGAAAAGCTGGTCGAGCGCGCCCGCCATGTGGAAAGCCAGATTCTGGGCGATACCCATGGCAACGCCGTTCATCTGTTTGAACGGGACTGTTCCATCCAGCGCCGCAACCAGAAAGTCGTGGAACGTGCACCGGCACCCTATCTGACCGAAGCCCAGCGCGCCGAACTGGCTGACTATTCGCTGCGCATTGCCCGCGCCACCAGCTATATCGGTGCGGGTACGGTCGAGTATCTGATGGATGCTGATACCGGAAAATTCTATTTTATCGAAGTCAATCCGCGCATTCAGGTGGAACACACTGTCACCGAAGTCGTTACCGGCATCGATATCGTCAAGGCGCAGATCCACATTCTCGACGGTTTTGCCATCGGCACACCGGAATCCGGCGTGCCGGAGCAAAAGGATATTCGCCTTAACGGCCATGCCCTGCAATGCCGTATCACGACGGAAGATCCGGAACATAATTTCATTCCCGATTACGGTCGCATTACCGCCTATCGCGGCGCAACAGGCTTCGGCATAAGGCTGGATGGCGGCACCGCCTATTCCGGTGCCGTTATCACCCGTTTTTATGATCCGCTCCTGGAAAAGATAACGGCCTGGGCACCGACCCCGGATGATGCCATCCGCCGGATGGACCGCGCCTTGCGGGAATTCCGCATTCGCGGCGTGGCCACCAACCTCACCTTCCTGGAAGCCATCATCACCCACCCGAAATTTCGCGATAACAGCTACACAACGCGGTTCATTGATACGACGCCGGAACTTTTCCAGCAGGTCAAGCGTCAGGACCGCGCCACCAAGCTTTTGACCTATCTTGCCGATGTCACGGTTAACGGCCACCCGGAAGCAAAAGGACGGCCGAAACCTCCAGCCGATGCGGCAAAGCCGCTTGTGCCTTTCGTCGACAAACCGGTTGTCGATGGAACCAGGCAGAGACTGGATTCGCTTGGTCCGAAGAAATTCGGCGAATGGATGCGGGCGCAAAAGGAAGTCCTGATTACGGACACCACCATGCGTGACGGGCACCAGTCGCTGCTGGCAACCCGCATGCGCACCTATGACATTGCCCGCATTGCCGATACCTATGCCAGATCCCTGCCGCAGCTTCTGTCACTGGAATGCTGGGGTGGCGCAACATTTGACGTATCCATGCGCTTCCTGACCGAAGACCCGTGGGATCGTCTGGCCCGCATACGCGAAGGTGCACCAAACCTGTTGCTGCAAATGCTGCTGCGCGGGGCCAATGGTGTTGGCTACAAGAACTATCCCGACAATGTGGTGAAATATTTCGTCAAACAGGCAGCCCGTGGCGGGATTGATCTGTTCCGCGTATTCGACTGCCTGAACTGGGTGGAGAATATGCGGGTTTCGATGGATGCCATTGCCGATGAAGGCAAGCTCTGCGAGGCAGCCATCTGCTATACAGGCGACATTCTCAATTCCGCCCGCCCGAAATATGACCTGAAATATTATACGGGCCTTGCATCCGAGCTGGAACGGGCCGGTGCACATATCATCGCCATCAAGGATATGGCAGGCCTTTTGAAGCCGGCCGCAGCCACCGTCCTGGTCAAGGCGCTGCGCGAGGCCACGGATCTGCCGGTCCATTTGCATACGCATGATACCTCCGGCATTTCGGCCGCCACAGTGCTGGCAGCTGTCGATGCCGGTGTGGATGCCGTTGACGCGGCCATGGACAGCCTGTCCGGCAATACATCACAGCCTTGCCTCGGCTCGATTGTCGAAGCCCTGCGCGGCACTGGGCGCGACCCGGGTCTTGATCCCAGGGCTATTCGCAGGATTTCCTTCTATTGGGAAGCCGTGCGCAACCAGTATGCGGCCTTTGAAAGCGATCTCAAGGGTCCGGCCTCGGAAGTTTACCTGCATGAAATGCCGGGCGGCCAGTTTACAAACCTGAAGGAACAGGCCCGTTCCCTTGGTCTTGAAACCCGCTGGCATGAAGTGGCACAGGCCTATGCCGATGCCAACCGGATGTTCGGGGATATTGTCAAGGTGACACCATCTTCCAAGGTTGTCGGCGACATGGCGCTGATGATGGTGAGCCAGGAACTGACAGTAGCTGACGTCGAAAACCCGGCCAGGGACATGTCCTTTCCGGAATCTGTGGTGTCCATGCTGAAGGGCGATCTGGGACAACCGCCCATGGGCTGGCCGGAAGGCTTGCAGAAAAAAGCCCTGAAGGGTGATCTGCCTTATACAGTCCGCCCGGGCTCGCTTCTGGAAAATGCTGACCTTGACGCAGAGCGCACGGCCATCGAGACCAAGCTCGAACGCGAAGTCTCGGATTTTGAATTTGCATCCTATCTGATGTATCCAAAAGTGTTTACAGACTATGCGCTGGCCGCAGATCTCTATGGTCCGGTTTCGGTTCTGCCGACACCCTCCTATTTCTACGGGCTGCCGGCAGGTGACGAACTGTTTGTCGATATCGAGAAAGGCAAGACACTGGTTGTGCTCAACCAGGCCATGGGCGTTGCTGATGAAAAGGGCATGGTTACCATCTTCTTCGAGCTCAATGGCCAGCCGCGCCGCATCAAGGTGCCGGATCGTGCCCATGGCGCTGCAGGTGGCGCTGTCCGTCGCAAGGCTGAAGGCGGGAATCTCGCCCACATCGGTGCGCCGATGCCGGGTGTCATCTCCACCGTCGCGGTTACAGCCGGTCAGGATGTGAAGGCCGGTGATGTGCTCCTGTCCATTGAAGCCATGAAGATGGAAACCGCAATGCACGCGGAAAGGGATGGCAAAATCGCCGAAGTTCTGGTCAGGACCGGTGACCAGATCGATGCGAAAGACCTGCTGATCGTCTACGCCTGAAAGGTTTGACACAGAATGCAAGGGAAGGCGGCCCGCCCGGCCGCCTTTTTTATTGCCTTGACGACGGATCAAAAGACCTTTATGCACGTTATTGCACGATTTCAACCATTCTTGCACGATATATGATGAGCCGCACAGATCTCCTTTTGCGCCAGCGCCAGACCCGCATTGCAGAAATGCTGGAAAGGCAGGGCCGTGTCATTGCAGGCGACCTCGCCCTCGCATTTGGTGTTTCGGAAGATACGGTGCGGCGTGACCTGCGTGAAATGGCAGCACAGGGCCTGTGCGAACGGGTCTATGGCGGCGCATTGCCCTTGCCGAAATCATCCGGAAATCTCGCATTGCGCTCGACCTTGGACCTGGCGGCAAAGGCCCGTCTGGCGCAGGTGGCATTGGGCGAAATTCGCCCGGGAATGACGGTGTTTTTTGATGCAGGCAGCACCAATCTGGCTATTGCGCAGGCGCTTGCGCCGCACCTCGATATTTGTGCCATCACCAATGCACCACTGATTGCAACCGCACTATTGCAACAGCAGATTGCCCACATCACCGTCATCGGCGGACAGATCGATCACCATGTGGGTGGCACGCTGGGTGCAAGGGCCATCCGTGACCTTGACCGGCTGTGTCCGGACCTGTGTATTCTGGGCGCTTGTGGCATAGACGCGGTTGCAGGGATTTCCGCCTTCAGCGCGGAAGATGCGGCTTTCAAGGAAGCCGCAGCAGATTGCAGCAAATCCATTCTTGTGGCCGTAACAGCCGACAAGCTGGGAACGGCAGCCCCGTTCAGGGTGATGGCAAGCCATCGCTGCAATGACGTTATTACCGAAGACAATGCCGACCCTTCCATCCTTGAGGCCCTGGCGGGCCTTGGTATTCGCATTCTTCTGGCCCAAGCACCGCAACAGGGCTGAGACCCTTCTGCAAACCGCAACATCTTGCCCATCATGGAAACCACGCATGACTGACCCCCAAGGCACCACAGCACAGGCCAGCTGGCTGTCATCCTATATGCCGCGCCACCGTCTGGCCGTTTCGCTGCTGTTTCTCATGCACGGTATCCATATGGGAGCATGGTCTCCCAAAATTCCCGAACTTGCCAGTCGCCTGTCACTGACACCATCAGCATTGGGGATGATGATATTCGCCTTTGGTGTCGGCTCGCTTGTCATGATGCCGGTAACAGGTCTGCTGATATCGAGGCACGGTTCGGCAAAGGTCACGCAATGGGCAGCCCTTTTGTTTGCCTTCACCCTGTTGCTGGTCACGCTTTCCCCCAATATTGCCACCGCGGCCATTGCCATTTTCATATTTGGCGGCTTTACGGGTGCCCTGGACATTGGCATGAATACAAATGCAGTCGAGGTGGAAAAATCCATGCGCCGCGCCATCATGTCCTCGTGCCATGCCTATTGGAGTATTGGAGCGTTTATAGGTGCGTCCACCGGCGGCATCCTGATTTCCGCAGCCGGCACAATCGGTCACACCGTGATCCTGACAGTGGTTGCCCTGATGATCCTGGCCTATGCGTGGAACATCATCATGCCCGATGCACCGCACCCGGCAGAACACAAGGAAAAGGTGCGCTTGCCCCTGTCTCCGCTGCCGTGGTTGCTCGGTATCATGGCCCTGTTTTCCATGATTCCCGAAGGGGCCGTGCTGGATTGGGGTGCACTTTACCTGCGCAATGAACTGGGTGCCTCCGTGGCCCTGTCCGGCTTTGCCTTTGGCAGCTTTGCGCTGACAATGGCGGTCATGCGCTTTATCGGCGACGCGGTGCGCGACCGCTTTGGCGCTGTGCGCACCTTGCAAATGTGCACCATCATGGCCATTATCGGCATGCTGGTGTCCGGCATTGCCACAAATACCACCATGGCCATGACCGGGTTTGCCATTTGCGGCATCGGAATATCCAACATGGTCCCCATTGCGTTTTCGGCAGCGGGCAATCTTCCGGGCTATGCAAAGGGCGTGGCCATGTCGGTCGTCACCGTCATGGGTTATTCGGGTGCGCTGTTTGCGCCATCCATCATTGGTTTCATCGCCGAACACACCGGCTTCAAAGTGATATTTCTGGCGCTTCCAGCCCTGATGACCGTCGTGTTGGCTCTCTCGGGCCTTGCCAGACACGCAGACGGCATCAAGGACTGAAGACCTGGGGCCTTTCCTCAGACGAAGGTCATTGCCTTTCCCAGTGGCAAGGCGCGGATGCGTTTGCCGCTGAGCGCAAAAATCGCATTGGCAAGGGCCGGCATGGAAGGCGGTGTTGAGGGTTCGCCTGCGCCGCCCAGATGACCGGAGTTTTGCAGTATTTCCACTTCAATGCCGGGTGCCTGGTTCATGCGCAAACTGTCATGATCCGAGAAATTCATCTGTTCCACCGCACCATCGGCAAAAGTGATTTCCTGGCTGGTGGCAGCCGACAGGCCGTAGATGATGCCAGACATCATCTGCGCCCTGAAATTGTTGGGATCAAGCACAATGCCCGGATCGGCCGCACACCAGACCTTTTCAATGCGGACAGAACCGCCAATGTCCGCCACCTGGACCACTTCGGCAACATAGGTGTTGAAGGCCAGGGAAAACGCCATGCCCCGCGCCTTGCCTGCGGCAAGCGGTGTCTGCCAGCCAGACATGTCTGCAACCTTTTCCACAACGCCAAGTGCTGCCGGATGATCTTTCAGCAAGGTGCGGCGCAATTGAAACGGATCGATATTCCCGGCATGCGCCATTTCATCCATAAAACTTTCATGCATGAAACAATTGTAGGAATAGCCGACCGAGCGCCAGAACCCGACCGGAATGGAAACCGGTGCCTTGCGACCGTCAACACGATAGTTTGCGATGCCATAGGGTTGATTATAGCCGCCATCAATCAAGGTGTTATCGGGGCCTGCAGGCGAAATCGAAGGCAGAATACGGCCCATGGCACTGGCCATCACAGAGGGTGACGCAATCGACCCCGTAACGGCTTTTGGAAGCCCCTTGTCATCCAGCACGGCCTTGTAAAGACCCCTTGCTGCCGGCCGGTAAGGCCCATGGCTCATGTCCTCCTCGCGGGTCCAGGTGACTTTGACCGGCTTGCCGTCCGTCTGCAACGC
Source organism: Rhizobiaceae bacterium (assembly GCA_965247225.1). GTDB lineage: Bacteria > Pseudomonadota > Alphaproteobacteria > Rhizobiales > Rhizobiaceae > CBDFGT01. Next base: position 17,307 of record CBDFGT010000036.1, read on the forward strand.
AATGCGAATGGCATAGTCGGTAAAATCCGGCTCAAACCGGCGGCCAAAACCACCGCCCAGAAAGGTCGTGTGTACCGCAATCCTGTCGTCCGGCAATTCCGTTATCCGGCTACCGACAAGCTTGATGATGGTGGGCGACTGGTTGGGTGCCCAGACTTGCAGCGTGCCATCCTTGAGGTGCGCCGTAGCATTCATCGGTTCCATGGCGGCATGCGAGAGATAGGGAGCGAAATAGTCTGCCTCAATGATCTTTTCGCGGGGCGCATCGGCAAAAATCACATCCGGATCGCCCACGGTGCGCAGGGTAAAGAAGTCCGTTGCCTTCAGCGTACCGGTCAGGATCGCGTCAATGTCCGCACTTGTGCGCGGGTGCGGACCATCTTCCCATTCAACAATCACAGCATCCGCCGCCTGAAATGCCCGCCAGGTATTGTCGGCAATCACCGCAAAGCCCTGCCCGTAAGGGCTGTCAATGGCAATAACCTTTTGAACCCCCTTCATGGATTTGGCGGTTGCCGGATCAAAACTGCGTATTTTGCCGCCCGGCTGCGGGTTCATCCTGACCGTGGCATAAACCATATCGGGCAGATCGACATCGATACCAAAGATCGGTGCGCCGGTAATCTTGGCAAGCATATCCTTGCGTTTCTGGTCCCGTCCGAGAATTTTCCATGTTTCCGGATCCCGCAAGGCAACCTCGACCGGCTCAAGCCTTGCGGCATCCAGCGCCAGTTCACCATAAGTGAGAGACTTTCCGGAAGCCGGGTCAGTGACGATACCTGCCGCAGTGGTTAATGTGTCCGCCTTGACGCCAAGCCTCTGTGCGGCAGCCGATTTCAGCATTTCGCGTGCCGATGCGCCTGCCTGCCGCATTTTCTCAAAACCGTCTGCCATGGACGAGGAACCGCCGGTTCCCTGCAAGGCCAGAAACTTGCCCACAACCCCCATGGCGGCCCGGACGGATTCTGCCAGTATACCGTTGTCAAACGCGGCAAAGGGTGCGCCGTCCTTCAGCATGGCCGTGTTGAAATAGGCAGGCGCTCCCGGTCCATGCTCAATCGAAACCTGCTCCAGGGTCACATCCAGCTCTTCGGCAACCAGGGCCGCAAGCGTTGTATAGGTACCCTGACCCATTTCAGCACGGGGGGCGATAATGGTAATGCTGTTATCCGAACCGATCTTGATCCAGGGATTGAAGGTCGCCTCGCCTTCCGCCAGATCACCCTCCAGCGGATTGGCGAAGGGCTGTTTGTATTTGTAGTATCCGAAGGCCACACCACCGGCAACAGCAGCAGCGGCAACGAGAAAGGAGCGGCGGGTCATGGTTCCAAGCCGGGACATGTCTCAGGCTCCTTTTGAAAGCAGGGCGGCCTGATGAATGGCCGCACGGATGCGTGGATAGGTACCGCAACGACAGAGATTGCCGCTCATGGCATCATCAATGGCAGCGTCATCAGGATCCGGATTGGCTTCAAGCAGGGCCACCGCATTCATGATTTGCCCGGCCTGACAATAACCGCACTGGGCAACCTGATGCTCCAGCCAAGCCTGCTGGACAGCGTGCAATGCATCGCCGTCTTTCAGACCGTCAATTGTGCGTACATTGTCCGCAACATCGCCGACAGGTGTCAGGCAGGACCGTGTGGCCTCACCTTTGATGATCACGGTGCACGCCCCGCAAAGACCGGCCCCGCAGCCAAATTTCGGTCCCTTGATGTTCAGTACATCACGCAAGGCCCAGAGCAGCGGCATTTCCGGCTCGATTTCGACATCATGTACTTGCCCGTTGACGCTGAGTTGCATAGGCATCTCCTCCCCGAAGAACGAACCGGATCCCTATCCGGTGAATTCTTGACAAAATAACAATTTATGTCAGAATGTCAATCATGCAGGACATACCGGAAGATCACAGGCGTTTGGCCATACTGACAGCAGCTTTTGACATCGTCATGCGTTATGGCTTCAAGCGGACGACGATGGACGACATTGCACGGCAGGCCGGCATGTCTCGCCCGGCACTGTATCTTTTCTACAAGAACAAGACAGAGATTTTCCGCGCCTGTATTTCTGCCTATATGCTCGATATGCAGCGTGATGTCGCAGCCTGTTTCCAGACGCAAAAACCGCCGCTCGTGCAGGTGAGCGGTGCACTGGTTGCGGGTATCGTTGCACCCATGCGCAAGCTGGCGGGTGCCGCCCACGGCACCGAGATCCTTGATCTGAAATATGAACTCGCCAGGGATCTTGGTGATCAGTGGATGCAGGCCATTCAAGATGAAATCCAAAAGGGTCTCGAGAAAGCCTCCGCGTCGGGAAAACTGGACCTGATCGCAAGCGGCCAGACCGAAAAGGACTTTGCCCGGCTTTTGGTCGACAGTGCCGAAGGCATGAAATTGCGCACGCCTGACCCGGACAGGCTGGAAGAGCGGCTCAAAAATATGGTCAGGCTGGTGCTTGGCCCCTGGAGCCTCTGATTTCTGTCCATGATGTCTGCATCATCATGTTGACAAGTCGGCCTGATTATATCACCTCACGCAGAAGAGCTGTTTCGCCGGAGAAAATGCATGTCCCCTTCAGCAGAATTCGATCCAAAGCCGCGCAGGGCCTCTGTAGCCGTTGATGTAGGCGGTGTCATTGTCGGGGGCGGGGCACCGGTTGTCGTCCAGTCGATGACCAATACGGATACGGCTGACATTGATGCAACGGTCAGGCAGGTGGCTGACCTGCACAAGGCAGGCTCCGAACTGGTGCGCATTACCGTGGATCGTGATGCAAGTGCGGCCGCCGTGCCGCGCATCCGCGAGCGGCTGGAGCGTCTGGGCCTGAATGTTCCGTTGATCGGCGATTTTCATTATATCGGCCACAAGCTTCTGGCAGATCATCCGGCCTGTGCCGAGGCGCTTGCCAAATATCGCATCAATCCCGGCAATGTCGGCTTCAAGGACAAGAAGGACAAGCAATTTTCCGATATTGTCGAAATGGCGATCAGATATCAGAAGCCGGTGCGCATCGGCGTCAACTGGGGATCGCTCGATCAGGAACTCCTGACACGGCTGATGGACGAAAACCAGGCAAACGGCTTTCCCCTCTCTGCCCGCGAAGTGACCCGTGAGGCCATTGTACAGTCTGCCCTGATGTCGGCAGACCTTGCCGAAGAGGTGGGCCTCGCCCGCAATCGCATCATATTGTCCGCCAAGGTCAGCCAGGTGCAGGATCTGATTGCTGTCTATGGCATGATGGCAGCCCGCTCCAACCACGCTCTGCATCTGGGCCTGACAGAGGCAGGCATGGGCTCCAAGGGCATTGTCGCATCCTCCGCGGCCATGGGCATCGTGTTGCAGCAGGGAATCGGCGACACGATCCGGATTTCCCTGACGCCTGAACCCAATGGTGACCGGACCCGCGAAGTGCAGGTGGCACAGGAACTGTTGCAGGTTATGGGCTTTCGCCAGTTTGTGCCGGTAGTGGCCGCATGTCCGGGCTGTGGCCGCACCACATCCACTGTCTTTCAGGAACTGGCACAGACCATCCAGAACGATCTTCGTGCCAATATGCCTGTCTGGCGCAAGAAATATCCCGGTGTCGAGGGGCTGAATGTTGCCGTCATGGGCTGTATCGTCAACGGACCGGGCGAAAGCAAGCATGCCGATATCGGTATCTCCCTGCCCGGCACGGGGGAGACACCTGCGGCCCCGGTATTTATCGACGGCAAAAAGGCGCTCACCCTGCGCGGCCCCGATATAGCCCGGGATTTTGAAAGGCTGGTTGCCGATTATATCGAGAAAAAATTCGGCCAGAAGCCTGCTGCCGAATAATACCAACCTGCGCAGCGCGGTCCGTTACTGCTTGCGGTCTGCGATGAACCGGGCGGTTGCGAGGAGAATATCTGCGCGGGCACCATAGGGGGACAGGATAGTGGAAGCCTCGTCCACGAGCTGGTCCAGACGGTCACGGGCCCAGTCGATCCCGTGCACGGAAACAAGTGTGCCCTTGCCGCGTGCCGAATCCTTGCCGGTTGCCTTGCCCATCGTGGCCGCATCCGCTGTCAGATCCAGAAGATCATCAGCCAGCTGAAACGCCAGACCGATGGTTTCACCATAGCGCCTCAAAACCCCTTGCTCTTCCGGCGATGATCCGGAGAGGATAGCACCCGCCTCGCAGGCATAGCGGATCAGGGCACCGGTTTTCATCGCCTGCAATGTCATGATGCCCTGTTCGTCCGGAGCAATCCGTTCAGCCTGCAGGTCCAGCGCCTGGCCTCCGGCCATCCCCCCCACGCCGGAAGCACGCGACAAGGCCAATACAAGCGCGAGTTTGCGCTCTGCATCAAGCCGGGTTTCCGGTGCTGCCAGAATGTCGAAGCCAAGGGTCAGGAGACTGTCGCCGGCCAGAATCGCTGTCGCCTCGTCATAGGCAATATGCACGGTCGGCTGGCCGCGCCGCAGCGCATCATCATCCATGGCCGGCAGATCATCATGCACCAGCGAATAGCAATGGACACATTCCAGCGATGCTCCCACCCGGAGTGCGGCTGCAAGATCACCGCCCAGCATGGCCGCTGTTTCCAGCACAAGGAAAGGTCGCAGCCGCTTGCCGCCATTGAGCACGCCATGTTGCATGGCAGACAGCAACTGTGACGGACGGGCAATCTCGTCTGTCTGGACAGCCGTCTGCAAAAGAGACTGCAGTTCTGCCTGGACCAGCGTTGCATTGTGGATCAGCCGATCCTGAAAATGTGATGGATGTGTGCGCATTCTGCCTCTTCTTTGCCAGTGCTGCCTGTTTCGCATTTCGACAAAAGCGACGCAATCTGGAAATTGACCAGATTTGAAAACTTGATGACTCCGCTACTGGCGCCCGTCGACATGTGACTGTATGAAAATCACTCAGGATTTGGGGAACCGGAATCAACACGTTGGATATAGCACCCGAAACGCGCGAGACACCTGTGCCGCAGGAAACGACAACCGGTGTGCCGGTACGCAGGATGTCTATTTTCCTGAGCAGACTTATCAAATCCTTGCTGGTGATTCTGCTGCTGCCCTATGGACTGATCCTTCTCTACCTGGTTCCGTTCCTGCATCCGGTTTCAACCCTGATGCTTGCGGATCTCGCCACATTTCAGGGCTATGACCGGCGCTGGGTCAGTTTTGAGGATATTGCCCCGGTTCTCGTCCAGTCCGTCATGATGTCCGAGGACGGACAGTTCTGTTCGCACAATGGCGTTGACTGGGTGCAGATGCGCGGCGTCATGCAGGATGCGCTGGAGGGCGAGACCACACGCGGCGCCAGCACCATTCCCATGCAGACCGCCAAAAATCTCTTTTTATGGAATGGACGTTCATTTGTCCGCAAGGCGATGGAACTGCCCCTGGCCCTTGCTGCCGATTTTGTATGGTCGAAAAAGCGTATTATGGAAATCTACCTCAACATTGCCGAATGGGGACCGGGTATTTACGGTGTGGAAGCCGCAAGCCGGTATCATTTCAAGGTCTCTGCGGCCAATCTTTCCGGCAGGCAGGCAGCCCTTCTGGCTGTTGCCCTGCCCAATCCTCTCAACCGCATCGCCGGAAAACCCGGGCGCGGCATGAAGGCTCTGGCCGGCACGATTGAAAAACGTGCACGCGGTTCGGGCGATTATATCAAATGCCTCTATGAGTGAGGTGATGTTTATGCCTTGTTTCTCCTTGTATAAATGCAATAGAACAGGACCGTGCTGAACCAAAAGGTGATCCATGGACAATCTGGTGCTTTATGTTGGCAACAAGAACTATTCCTCATGGTCTTTCAGGCCATGGATCGCCCTTGCGGGTTGCGAAATTCCCTTTTCGGACGTGGTTATCAATTTTGATTTCCCGGCAGGAAACCCGGGCCTGAAAGCCGTGTCGCCGACAGGCAAAGTGCCGGTGCTCAAACACGGCGATCTGCTGGTTGCGGAATCTCTGGCCATTATCGAATATGTCGCCGAACTTTATCCCGATGCAGGCCTGTGGCCGAAAGACCGTAACGACCGGGCTCTGGCACGTTCAGCCTCCATGCAGATGGCAACAGGATTTCATGACCTGCGCAACGCCTGTCCGATGAACTTCAGGCGGCCGGTTTCAGCCATCACCATGACACCCGGCCTGAAAGCCGATGTTGACCGGATAGAAACACTCTTTGCGCAATGTCTTGAAAGGTCCGGCGGCCCGTTTCTGTTTGGCCGGTTCTGTGCGGCTGACGCCATGTTTGCCCCGGTTGTGAACCGGCTGCACGTCTATGGTATTGCTGTAAAGCCTGTTACACTGGGCTGGATGCATGCCATGAAAGTGAGCCCGGCCTGGCTGAAGTGGCAGGAAGCGGCCCTGGCAGAGACATGGATTGTGCCTGAAGATGAAGCCTGATGGCAGGCTTTTTAAAAAATTGTCGCATCCGGGACTGGTCAAGTCCGCATATCGCATGTATAAGCCGCCAACTTTGACGAAATTGGCATGCCGCCTGTACGACCCTTCCGGGCCGGGGAATGTGTTTTGCCCGTGAAATATGGAGTATTGAAATGGCTGTTCCCAAAAGAAAAACAAGCCCGTCCAAGCGTGGCATGCGTCGTTCTGCTGATGCGTTGACGGCACCAGCATATGTTGAGGACAAGAACTCAGGTGAGCTTCGCCGTCCGCACCATATCGATCTGAAAACCGGCATGTACCGTGGTCGTCAGGTTCTGACACCCAAGGCAAGTGCATAATCCTGTCATTTTGACAGATTAAAGCTTCAAGGCTGGCGGTTCGCTGGCCTTTTGCTTTATGGCCGGACAGAAATGTGACCCGCAAACCGGATGAAGGACACGGATGTGATGATTGCGCTTGTTCCCTTGATGCTGATTCCCTTCATCCTGTACAACCTCGCCATGGTGGGGCTTATGGGCAGTGGCGGAATTGCAAGCCTTCAAAACCAGATCCTGTCCCTCGACATGATGTCCGGTGCCATCTGGACACTGAGCCTTGGTGACCTGTTGATTCTGGTCGGTCTGGCAATGCTGTTTGTGGAAATTCTCAAAGCCACACGGTCAAGCCGGGCGTCCGTCATGGACCACATGATGTCGATGATCCTGTTTGTGGTTTATCTGGTGGAATTCCTGCTGGTGAAAGACGCCGCAACCCAGATCTTCTTCATCCTGATGACGATCAGCTTCATTGATGTGATTGCCGGATTTACCATCTCGATCCGCTCTGCCGGACGCGATGTTTCGATCGGTCTCTGACAGGCAAAAACGGTCTATTCTTCGCCGGGTATCAGACCTGCTGCCCTGATACCGGCAATGGCACAGACCTCATCATTTTCTGCTGTATCGCCTGTGATGGCAACAACACCCAGAATGGTGCCGCTTTCCGATTTTACCAGGATAGCCCCCGGAAACGACATGGCACGACCGCCGGTGCGCATATTCACCAAAGTAACAACCGATGAGCCACTGAGCGCTTTTTCAGCAAGATAGCGAGAGTTGCGCCCGGTCGCCAGCGCACTCGCCGCCTTTCCGAAAGCCATTTCAAACCGCAGGCACTCGCTGCCATCCTGACGTTCAAAGGCCACAATGTCGCCATTGGCGGCTGCAACAAGGGCGGCAAGCGGCTTCATGGACTGTCGCGTACCTTCTGAAAAGGCGGCACCAATCATCGTCCTGGCTTGGGCAAGGGAAATCGTCATCCGGGTGATCTTTCAAAGATTGTCGAGTTTCGTTTGCAGCGCACGCAGCTGTTCTTTCAACTCGTCAATGTCCTTGGCTTCGGCCTTGCGGGTTTCCTTGGCCGGAGGAACAGCACCTGCAAAAGGCGAAAACATCTGCATGGCCTGCTGGAACATTTCCGTGTTGCGGCGCACCTGTTCTTCCACCATCTGGATGGGAAGCTGGAAATTCTTCGCCAGCGGTGTTTCCCCGAAAGCACGGGTGATCTGCTCACGCATCTGCGCATGCTGCTCGCCAAACGCCTGCATGGAATGTTCAAGATAGCTTGGAACAACCATCTGCATCTGGTCACCATAATAGGTAATCAGCTGCCGCAGGAAAGAGATGGGCAACAATGTGTTGCCGGTTTTGGATTCCTGTTCAAAAATAATCTGGGTCAGGACAGAATGGGTAATGTCCTCTCCGGATTTGGCGTCCTGAACTGTGAATTCCTCCCCCTTTTTGACCATGACAGCCAGATCGTCCAGGGTCACATAGGTGCTGGTTCCTGTATTGTACAATCGACGATTGGCATATTTTTTGATTACGATTTGGCCGTCATTCTTGCCCATGGCTGCTTCCTCGCTCCATCCCGATAATCTGTCAGATGCAGTTTATGCGCAAAGAGACAGGAAAGACAATCTCTTTGTGCAATGCAGTGGAAACCGTCCCGCATTGGCGGAATGCCTCCGGTCAAACAGGACTATTCGATGCCGGAGCGCTTTCCCGTTTGACATATGCCACGAGCTTTGCCAGTTTCTGACAAAACAAACCATCGGGTCAGGAGAACACCACAATGCGCACACCATCCATAGTGATAGCCAGCGCTGCCCGCACGGCAGTTGGTTCCTTCAATGGTTCATTCGCCAACACGCCGGCACATGCGCTGGGCGCTGCGGCCATTTCAGCCGCCCTTGAACGCGCAGGTGTTGCGGCAACTGACGTTGATGAAGTTGTCATGGGCCAGGTTCTGGGTGCGGGTGAGGGCCAGAATCCGGCGCGGCAGGCCGCCATGAAAGCTGGCATTCCGCAGGAGGCAACAGCCTGGGGATTGAACCAGCTCTGCGGGTCCGGCCTGCGCGCCATAGCCTTGGGTATGCAGCAGATAGCCACCGGAGACGCTTCCATTATCGTTGCAGGCGGTATGGAATCCATGTCGATGGCACCCCATTGCGGCCATTTGCGCGCCGGTACCAAAATGGGCGATTTCAAGCTGGTCGACACGATGATCAAGGACGGTCTCACGGACGCATTCCTGGGTTATCATATGGGTACAACAGCCGAAAATGTTGCCAGGGCATTCCAGTTGACCCGCGAGGAGCAGGATCAGTTTGCCCTTGGCTCGCAGAACAAGGCTGAAGCCGCCCAGAAGGCAGGCCGTTTTGCAGATGAGATCGTGGCCTTTGCCATCAAGGGCAAAAAGGGTGATGTGATCGTCGACAGCGACGAATATATCCGCCACGGCGCAACGCTGGAATCGCTCGCCAAACTGCGTCCTGCCTTCGACAAGGACGGCAGTGTTACGGCTGGCAATGCATCCGGCCTCAATGACGGCGCTGCTGCTGCTGTCCTGATGAGCGAGGCTGAGGCGCAAAGGCGCGGTATCGAGCCACTGGCACGGATTGTTTCCTGGGCAACGGCTGGCGTTGACCCGGCGGTCATGGGGACTGGCCCGATCCCCGCTTCACAAAAAGCGCTTGCGCGGGCGGGCTGGAAGGTTTCTGATATTGATCTGGTGGAAGCCAACGAAGCCTTTGCGGCACAGGCCTGCGCCGTCAACAAGGGTCTTGGTTGGGATCCGGCCATTGTCAATGTCAACGGTGGTGCGATTGCCATAGGGCATCCCATCGGCGCATCCGGTGCCCGTGTGCTGAACACGCTTCTGTTTGAAATGAAGCGCCGCGGTGCCAGAAAGGGTCTGGCAACACTTTGCATCGGCGGCGGCATGGGCGTTGCCCTGTGTGTTGAACGCTAAACCGGTCGGCATTCTGACTGAAATGGATTTTCGGGTCGCCGAATGAGCCCGGAAACAACAAAAAGGGAGAGGAACATGAGCAAGGTTGCACTGGTAACGGGAGGATCGCGCGGTATTGGCGCTGCGATTTCAATCGCCCTGAAAAACGCAGGCTACACAGTGGCGGCCAATTATGCCGGCAATGATGAAAAGGCGGCGGCCTTCCATGCCGAAACCGGGATCGCCGTCTACAAATGGGATGTTTCCAGCTACGAAGCCTGTGTCGGGGGCATTGCAAAGGTTGAAGCCGATCTGGGCCCTGTCGCCGTTCTGGTCAACAATGCCGGTATCACCCGCGATGCCATGTTCCACAAGATGACGCCCGGACAATGGGGGGAGGTTATCGGCACCAATCTGACCGGCCTGTTCAACATGACGCATCCGGTATGGTCCGGCATGCGGGACCGCAATTTTGGCCGTGTCATCAACATTTCGTCCATCAATGGCCAGAAAGGCCAGATGGGGCAGGCCAATTATTCGGCGGCAAAGGCGGGCGATCTGGGCTTCACCAAGGCGCTGGCCCAGGAAGGGGCCGCCAGGGGCATTACCGTCAATGCCATTTGTCCTGGCTATATTGGCACAGAAATGGTCCGCGCCATTCCCGAAAAAGTCCTGAACGAACGCATTATTCCGCAAATCCCGGTCGGACGACTGGGCGAGCCGGAGGAAGTCGCCCGTTGCGTTGTCTTCCTGGCATCCGATGATGCCGGTTTCATTACAGGATCAACCCTGTCGGCCAATGGCGGCCAGTTCTTCGTTTAGTTTCTGTCTGGCTGGCCGGTTTGCGGGACAGACCAGCCAGCCATCCACCTTTGGCGCAAGCCCTCGCCTTCCCCGGTAAAATACCGTTGCGTTTGCGTGACGCTAAGCACGCGATCATGGCGAAAATTCCTGAAATCCTGCCGCAGTTCACACCATGCAACGATGTTGAGCCATTGCGTGTAGTAAATCAGCGCAAGCGGCCTGATGCTGCGCGTGGTCAGGTTCCCGGCTTCATCAGAATAGCCTATTTCCAGAATATGCTCCTCGCGGATGGCCTGCCGCAACAGCGCCGAATCCGCTGAATCGCCGCCAAACATATGCGAACCCCAGGCATGCAGTGCTGTCGTTTCCAGCACCTCCTGCAAAGGCTTCGGCAGGGCTGAAGCAATCTTGCGGCTGATGCTGCGACTGGATTCCACCATAGCGGTATCGCCCGTGCGCTCCAGCAAAGCCAGTGCCAAAACCAGCGCCTCGGTCTCCTCAATGGAAAACATCAGGGGCGGGAGGGTGAATCCCGGGCGCAGAATATAACCGATACCGCGTCCGCCTTCGATGGGAACCCGCATGGCCTGCAGGGCGGCAATATCGCGATAGATGGATCTCTGGGTGACCTCCAGCCGTGCCGCAATCTGCATGGAGGTAACAGGCTTTCGGGCCAGCCGGAGTATCTGGATGATTTCAAACAATCGCGACGCCTTGCGCATTTCCGGCCCGACCCTGCTTCCACATTGCGCACAACTGACACAATGCTGTCAGTTGGCTGTCTGTATAGCACATCCAGATCATTGAAATACATTGAAAATTTCCAGAAGCAGAAATCACACCCAAAGGATACTGACATGACCTACACAATGAACCTCTGGATCTATTTTCTGTTGCTGGCAGGCATTATCATCATTCCGGGCATGGACATGCTGTTTGTCATCGCCAATGCGCTAGCGGGCGGGCTGAAAACCGGATTGGCCGCTGTCGGCGGCATTATGCTGGGTGGTGTTTTTCATGCGCTGTTCGGCACAGTACTAGTTACTGTTCTCGTTGAGGTTTCTCCGCAGCTTTTCACTCCGCTCGTTGCGGCTGGTGCCGCCTATATGGGTTGGATCGGCTACACACTGCTGATCAGCACGATTCGCATTGAAACGGGAGATAGCCCGGTTGTATCCTCGGCCTGGAGAGCATTCCGGCAGGGGACATTAACCTGTATCCTGAATCCCAAAGCCTGGCTGTTTGTTCTGGCGGTCTATCCGCAATTCCTGAAGCCGGACTTTGGACCAATTGTTCCACAGGCCCTGATCATGGGACTGATGACGATGGCAACACAGGCCAGCGTTTACGGAGCCATCGCGTTGACCGCTTCCAGAACGAGATTGCTGCTGGCCGGACATCCCGCTGCCGTCGTCTATACCGGTCGCGCAATCGGTCTCATCTTCATGATTGTTGCCGGTCTGACATTAATCCGGGCGGCCATGGGAAAGGGTTAACACGCCGCCCAAAAACCCACGCCTCACGCGGCGAACAAGGCACTTAAATATGGTTAAAATATTGTAAATACACCATATTTAGCCGTGAACGAACCGGGAAAACATACCCGCACCTGATTTGTCTGTGATTCGTTCCGGCTTTTCTCCAATGGTTAAAATGAACAGGATTTGGCCGGATTTGCATTGCAGTTTTTGGCAGAAGATTGGCAGCGCAAAATCTGTTTGCAAGGGCTCGCTTGCAGAATTCCTGATGGCTTCGCCGCTCCGTGGCACACATCTCGAATTTGAGCGCCAGCGCGATGACCCGCGTGATCTTTCCCATTGCCTGTCGCCACTCAAACCGGCAACGCCATCAGGCTGCTCTTTGTCCTGACAGCACCATAAAAGACAAAAAGGAAAATATTCCATACGGCGCAGATCATCACAATATGTAGTCGTGAACAAAACAAAAACATGCAGAATCTCCCGATTCGTCGCCGATTCGTTCCGCCTTTGGCCCATGGTTAACAGAAATTAAGAATTTCACTAAAATTCTAATGATTTACGGCTTGTTAACCATGTTTTCCGAATCCGCTTTGCAGGATTTTGCCGCTCTTTTGGCCAGAGAACATAAGGAGTCCCTATGTTGAGATGCAGATTCACCATCTGGAGCATTTTCCGCTATCCATACTATATATTGTGGTGAACAAATCGGGAAACATTGCAAGTCTGCGATTCGTTTCCGAGTCGTTCCCATCCTGTTCCGGGCAACCGGCGAAGGACCGGATCTCCGGATCTTCTCTTTTCAAATGCGGGGTGGAAAACCGGCTGCAAAGGGCCTATGTAGCCGAAACGTTTTGCAATGTACGGAACTAGACTTTGTCATCCCAGCCCATGATCCTGAGCGGCCGCGGCGTTACTGCAGTGCTCGGGCCCACCAACACCGGCAAAACGCATTATGCGATTGATCGCATGGTTTCCCATGGCTCCGGCGTTATCGGCCTGCCGCTGCGGCTTCTGGCCCGCGAGGTTTACACCCGTGTGGTGGAGCGCGTCGGTGCTGCCCATGTGGCGCTGGTGACCGGTGAGGAAAAAATCTCGCCGCCCGGTGCCCGTTATTCTGTCTGTACTGTGGAAGCCATGCCGCGCGAAACCAGGGCGTCCTTTGTGGCCATTGATGAAGTGCAACTGGCAGGCGATCTGGAACGCGGCCATATTTTCACCGACAGGCTTCTGCATTTGCGCGGCCGCGATGAAACCCTGTTTCTGGGCGCAGCCTCCATGGGACCGATCCTGCGGCAATTGCTGCCGGGGATTGCTGTTATCGAACGTCCGCGCCTCAGCCAGCTGTTTTATGCAGGCCAGAAAAAGATTACCCGCCTGCCGCAGCGCACGGCCATTGTCGCTTTTTCGGCAGACGAGGTCTATGCGATTGCCGAACTGATCCGCAGGCAGCGCGGTGGTGCAGCCGTGGTGCTTGGCGCGCTCAGTCCACGCACCCGCAATGCCCAGGTCGGGCTGTATCAGGCAGGTGACGTTGAATATCTCGTGGCAACGGACGCCATTGGCATGGGCCTGAACCTTGATGTCGACCATGTGGCCTTTGCCCAGGACCGCAAATTTGATGGCTACCAGTACCGGCCGCTCAACCCCGGTGAACTCGGCCAGATTGCCGGACGGGCCGGACGCCATCTGCGCGACGGTACATTCGGTGTCACGGGCCAGGTCAATCCTTTTGACAACGAGCTGGTCCGGCGAATCGAGACGCATGAATTTGACATGATCAAGGTGTTGCAATGGCGCAACAAGAATTTTGACTACGCTTCCATAACCGCTTTGCGGACCAGCCTGGACAGGACACCCACCGTTTATGGCCTCACAAAAGCACTTCCGGCCATAGATCAGCAGGCTTTGGAGTATTTATCGCGTTATCCGGAGATATTGGACCTTGCCACAACGCCCGAAAGAGTGGAAAAGCTCTGGGAAGCTTGCGCCCTGCCGGATTACCGGCGGATAGCGCCGGCACAGCATGCCGATCTGATTTCGACACTCTATGCCGACCTTGTTCGCAGGGGCAGCGTGAATGAGGATTTTCTCGCTGAACAGGTGCGTCGCGCCGACCGGACAGACGGGGAAATTGACACGCTTTCGGCACGGATAGCGCAGATCAGAACGTGGACTTATGTGTCAAACAGACCAGGATGGCTTGCCGATCCGACACACTGGCAAGAAAAGACGCGGGAAATCGAAGACCGGTTGTCCGATGCGTTACATGAAAGGTTGACGAAACGCTTTGTTGATCGCAGGACATCTGTGCTCATGAAGCGCCTGAGAGAGAATGCGATGCTGGAAGCTGAAATTAGTGTGAATGGTGATGTCTTTGTGGAAGGACATCATGTGGGACAATTGGCCGGTTTCCGGTTTTCGCTGGTATCGGGCACGGAAGGGCCAGATAGCAAGGCGCTTTTGAGTGCCGCGCAAAAGGCGCTCGCGCTGGAATTTGAAGCGCGCGCAGCAAGGCTTTATGCCTGCGGCAACAGTGATCTGGCTTTGGGGTCTGACGGGTGCGTGCGGTGGCTGGGCGATCCTGTGGCGCGTCTGGCGGCAACGGATCATATCATGCGTCCGCGTGTCATCCTTCTGGCAGACGAGCTTTTGTCCGGCAATGCCCGTGATCATGTGGCGGCCCGTATCGAACGCTTCGTCAATCACCATATCTCCACGGTGCTGAAGCCTCTTGACGATGTTTCGCGCGTGGAAGATCTGCAGGGTCTGGCCAAGGGCCTGGCATTCCAGATCGTTGAAAATCTCGGCGTCCTGTTCCGGCGCGACGTGGCCGACGATGTCAAGTCGCTCGATCAGGAAGCCCGTGCGTCTATCCGCAAACTCGGCATCCGCTTTGGTGCCTATCATATTTTCATGCCGGCCCTCTTGAAGCCGGCACCGGCGGAATTGATCACACTGCTGTGGGCCCTGAAGAATGATGCGATGGACAAGCCCGGCTATGGCGATCTTATTCCCGTGCTGGCCGCAGGCCGTACATCCGTCGTGACCGATTCCACCTTCGAGCGCAATTTCTACCGTCTCGCCGGTTTCCGGTTCCTTGGAAAGCGCGCCGTGCGTATTGATATTCTGGAGCGACTGGCCGATTTCATCCGTCCGCTCTTGCAGTGGAAGCCCGGAACCGTGCGTCCTGATGGTGCCTATGATGGTCGCCGCTTCACAACAACAACGGCCATGCTGTCGATCCTGGGCGCGACACAGGATGATATTGAGGAAATCCTCAAGGGTCTGGGGTATCGTGCCGACAGCGTCACCGCGGCTGAGGCTGCCGCGTTCCTGGCGCAGCAGGCCGCCGCCAACCCGGCACCGGACGTCAAGCCGGATTTTGTGGTTGAAACAAGGGCCAAAGCCGCATCTGTGGATGCTGAAACCTCCGGCGAACAGACGGAAGCAGGTGACGCGACACCTGAAACAGATCCGCCTGCAACAGGTGAAGTCGTTGCAGAACCCGTTTCTGGCGAACCCCCGGCGGAGCCAAAGCCGGTTCTGTTGTGGCGTCCGGGTGGACGCAATGACACTCCGCGTGAAAATCAGCGATTGAACAATCGCCCGCAGGGTGACCGCCGTGCAAAGCCGCCGCAGGCAGCCACAGCGGATGCGGCCCCGGCAGACGGCCAGCCACGCCCTGATCACCGCGGCAAGCGTGATGGCGGGCGAGATGACCAGCGTGAAGGCGGACGGCCTGATCATTTCAAGGCCCGTGATGGAAAGTCACAGGGCGGCAACCGCAGCGACAAGTCCAGTCATCGCGGCGGCAAGACTGATGGTGCAGACCGCGGCAGCCGCAACGACCGGCCACCCCGCAATGATCGTGACACAAAAGCGCAACAAACCCGCTATGAGGCCAAACCGCCACGCGCCGAAAAGCCGGTTGATCCTGATTCACCTTTCGCAAAGCTCGCAGCTTTGAAAGAAATGATGAAAAAGTAAGGCGCTTCATGAACGACAAACAGCCACAGGGATCTGCCCGGCAAAGCGATAGACAAGTGGCTGTTTTTCACCTGCGCGATCAAATCCCGCTCTCTGGCGCAGGATCTGTCGTCGAGGCCGGCCAAGTCCGGCGTCAATGGTGTGCGTATCAATGCTTCGAGCTATCAGATCAAGCCCGGCGACCGTGTGGAAATCCTGACAGATCGAGCAGGTTCGCATCTTTGATCATGCTGCTGCCGGGTGAACGGCGCGGTCCCCATGAAGAAGCAAAACTGCTTTATGAGGACCAGTCGCCACCGCCACCGGAGCGATCAGAGCGTACACCGCCTTCGAGCAGGCGACGTCCGCGAGGCGGGCAGCGGACGCCCTGTCAAAGAAGGAGCGCAGGGCGCTGGACCGGCTCATGCAGGACCGGTGGAATGATGACTGAACAAGCTTTCGGATTGTCTCCGGTACGCATTGTGATCCATGTCCGAAATGTTGCAGGCATCAGCCCGGTTCCATGAAATGCATTTCGGTTTCCAGCCGGGCGTTTCGCAAGGGTTCGTGAGACAATACGACTGCAAATCGACTGTTTTTAAGAAACGTTTGATCTTGCAATGACCGCGCAAAGCCTTTACCTCACAACGCAAGATTCCGTATGCGTTTCAAGGCAGGTGTCTACTTGCCGCAGACGCCAAGACGATTTTGGAGTGCTCCATGACATATGTCGTGACCGACAATTGCATTCGCTGCAAATATACCGATTGTGTGGAAGTTTGCCCTGTTGACTGTTTTTACGTCGGCGAAAATTTCCTCGTGATCCATCCTGACGAATGCATTGATTGCGGTGTTTGCGAACCGGAATGCCCGGCAGAAGCCATCAAGCCGGATACGGAATCCGGTCTGGACAAGTGGTTGAAAATCAATGCCGATTATGCCCTCATCTGGCCAAATATCACCACCAAGCGTGATCCGTTGCCAGATGCAAAAGAATTTGATGGTGTCGAGGGCAAGTTCGAGAAATATTTTTCGGAAAAACCTGGCATCGGCGACTGATCGCCCTGACAACCCGATGGTCTGAAATCAGGCAAGAGCACAGCACCTCATGCCGGATTTTCTCTTGCGTGGCAAAATCTTTGCCCGTGTCAACACGACACTGCAGCAAATCATTGATTTAGACAGTTTTTTGTGCTATCGTCCTAAAATTGTTCCAGACTGTGGCACTTTTCGGTCCACCTACCATCACGAAAGCAAAAAATCTCAGGCAAACGGTTGTCAGAAATATGCAACACAGTGTTGCCTTTTTGGCGTCGGACATTCGGGATTTTACCTTTTATGCCGGGGAGCTTCGCAGGAACATACAGTCAATGTATCCTGACCAATCCGGATGTCGTAATCCGGCCCCGCGGCAAGCGGGAGTATAACAGGGAGTTTTTGAAAAGAATGACGACCCAGCTGAAAAAGTCACCATCCCGTCACGGCTTCAAGCCAGGCGAATCCATTGTTTACCCTGCACACGGCGTCGGGCAAATTGTCACGATCGAGGAACAGGAAGTTGCAGGCATGAAGCTTGAGCTTTTTGTGATCGATTTTGAAAAAGACAAGATGCGCCTGAAGGTTCCAGTTGCAAAGGCTGTTGGCATTGGCATGCGCAAACTTTCGGAAACGGACTTTGTGGAGCGTGCACTCAAGGTTGTGCAGGGCAAGGCACGGGTCAAGCGCACCATGTGGTCCCGTCGTGCGCAGGAATATGATGCCAAGATCAATTCCGGTGATCTGATTGCGATTGCAGAAGTTGTGCGTGATCTTTACCGCGCCGACAATCAGCCTGAACAGTCCTATTCGGAACGCCAGCTTTACGAAGCGGCGCTGGACCGTATGGCGCGTGAAATTGCAGCCGTCAACAAAGTTTCGGAAACAGAAGCTGTTCGCCTTGTTGAAACCAATCTGAACAAGGGTCCAAAGCGCGGCAAGATCATTGAAGACGATGAAGCACAGGAAGAAGAGGCGGCATAAGAGCCGTGTTTTCCGTATTCATAACAACAAGCCCGGCCCCCGTGCCGGGTTTGTTGTTTCTGGCGACATGTTTGCGCAGACAATCCGTACGATCACAATAACGTGATGTTCATAAAGATATTGTCTGCAAGCCTGATCCGGCATGCCCATATATCCGTAATCCATTTCAAATGTCAGAGGCGCTTTTCAGCGCTGACGTGCAATGGAGATCCGCGATGAGCAATGTTCCAGCCGAGCGCCGTATGGTTAAACTGGCAATGAAGGCACCCTATCTGGCCCGCGATGAAGAGCATGATCTGGCCATTCGCTGGAAAGACATGAAAGATCAGGATGCGAAGAACAAGATTGCACTTGCACATATGCGGCTTGTGATTTCCATGGCCTCACGGTTTCGTACTTTTGGACTGCCGGCGTCCGACCTGATCCAGGAGGGCTATGTGGGCCTTCTGGAGGCCGCTTCCCGCTTTGAGCCGGATAGGGATGTACGGTTTTCAACCTATGCCATGTGGTGGATCCGTGCGTCGATGCAGGATTATGTATTGCGGAACTGGTCCATCGTGCGTGGTGGCACAAGTTCGGCGCAAAAGGCCCTGTTCTTTAATTTGCGTCGCCTTCGCGCAAAACTGGCGCAGGGGGACCGCGAACTGACTTCGCAGGCCGTGCACCAGGAAATTGCCAATGCCCTGGGCGTCAATATCAAGGACGTTCAATCCATGGATGCACGTCTTTCATCGAGTGACACGTCCCTCCAGGCGCCGCTCAACAGCGCAGACGGAGAAGGAACGGAACGTATGGAAATGCTGGCAAGCGACGCACCCTTGCCGGATGAACAGGTTACGGACATGATTGATGGCGAGCGCCGCCACGCATGGCTTCAGTCCGCTTTCAGACATTTAAACGAGCGTGAAATGAAAATAATTCGCGCCCGCCGTCTGGAAGAAGACAGTGAAACCCTCGAAAAACTGGGGGCGGATCTCGGAATTTCCAAAGAAAGAGTGCGTCAGATCGAAACGCGGGCCATGGAAAAGCTCAAAATGGCATTGAGCCAGACGCCAGCCTGAAATGCGCCTATTCCGTTACAATTTTAACCCGTTGGCCTGACTGAAGATTTGCGCCGACAGGCAGCGCATTGAGGAGACGAAACAGCTCAAGCTTGCGGTCTGTGCCCATCATGCGGGCAGAGAGACTGGAAACCGTATCCCCCGCACCCACTGTGACGATGCGGATGCGTAACGGTTTCAAGCCTGCAATTTCCTGGGGTGTCATGCGCCGGAATGATGCGCGTAGCGAATCCGCTGTTGCCTGCAATGTGCCATTCCCCTTTGGAACAGCCGTCAGGAACCGGTAAATCTGCGTACCCATGCGGATAACCGTAACATCGAAATCCCAGCGATCTGCCGACGCCAGCGCGGTTGCCGCATCCAGCCCGTTGACCCTTGTGGCATGAATGGTTTCCGGTTTAAGGCCCGTAACCCAGCCGCTGGCAATATAATCTGTGAGAGACAGTTTTTGGGTATCGGCAATACCGTCAAACCGGATGGCAACATCACCGGGGCCGGTAGCCAGAACGGCCTCAACCTTGTTATCGATGGAAAAGCCCGGCGGCACATCAAACCGGATTCCGAGCCCTGCATGCAGGAAAGTCTGCCCACGCACATACCCTTCCTGCGGACTGTCGCCAAACAGCAGTCCGTCAATACCGTTCAGGTAATAATCGCGCCCCTTGTCGCCCACAGACCCTTCCGGTCCAAAATTGCGGGCGTGCTGGCGTGCGAGTTCCACGCGCTGGGGGGTGCTCGGATGGCTGGACAGAAAGTCCAGGCTTTGGTCAGAACCCGGATCGCCGGCTGCAAACTGGCTGTAGGCCTGCATGGAATCCAGGAAACGGGCTGCAGCATAGGGATCAAAGCCAGCTTCGCCCAGCATGCGGACACCAATCACATCCGCCTGCAGCTCCTGCGCACGGGAAAAGGCTGCAAGCCGAAGTTTGCCGCGGGCGACAGCCTGTTTTCCGGCAAGATCGCTTGAGAGCACTTCGGATGCGACGCGGCTGGCAATCAC
This sequence comes from Rhizobiaceae bacterium, assembly GCA_965247225.1. GTDB lineage: Bacteria > Pseudomonadota > Alphaproteobacteria > Rhizobiales > Rhizobiaceae > CBDFGT01. The sequence continues at coordinate 37,291 of CBDFGT010000036.1, forward strand.
TTCCGCCTCTTCCTTCTGCTGCCGCTGAATGCCGTGATTGGCTGTCACATGCGCCATTTCATGGCTCAGAACAGCGGCAACCTTGGATGCATCATCGGCCAGCGCCAGAAGGCCGCGTGTGACATAGAGATAGCCACCCGGCAATGCAAAGGCATTGATGGCAGGCGAGTTCAGAATGGTAATCCGGTAGGATTGGTTCGGGTTTTCCGAAACAACGGTCAACTGGCCGACAATACGCGCGACCAGACGTTCGGTCTTTTCATCCGTATATTCGCCGCCATAGCTTGCTACAATGCGCGGATGCTCCCGGGCACCCATCTGCGCCCTTGGATCATCCTTCTGCACCTGATCGACAATCTGGGGTGTCCTGGAGGGTGCAACGGCTGGTTCATAGGCCTGATCAATCAGCGATTGGCACGCCGTCAGCGCCGTTCCGGCAACCAGCAAAACGGTAAAACGCCACATCCGCGCTCCATAAACAGGATCATCTTTACAATGCGCACACGCTTGCTGCTCCGCCTGGTTGGAGGATCTGGAATGGCCTTTCAGCACTTTGGCCAGAAACTGATAAATCATGCGGCAAGCAACTCGAAGTTATGAATAGCAAAAGCTATAAATGGAATCTCGTGCCTATGCTACCATCAATCAGGGGAAGCGCGATCAATTGATACCTTTGGCGTGACAATGTGTGATTTCTGTTTCAGTCCCTGTATGCACAGCCATTCATATATTTAACGGGACATGTTTCCGAAACCACCATGACGTAAAAGTATTTTTCACGTCTCATAGCCTAAATTGTGACCTGTACACGACGCGACAGTGACATCAATGCGGCAGTTTCAGTGCCAATCATGGCCAATCTTCACTGAAGGAAATCAGCAATGTCCAATCTGTGTTTTTGCTGGACAAAATCGGCCTTGCTGCCATGAAACACGATCCGGCCCCGGTCGATAAAGGCAATATCATCGGCCAGCCGCAAAACTTCATCGGGATCATGCGACACCAGCAATGTGGTCATGGCGGTATCGGCCTGAAGCTCGACCAGCAATTTCCCCATATCCCGTCTGAGACCGGGATCAAGGGCGGCAAAGGGCTCATCCAGAAGCAATACCGGCTTGTTGCGCACCAGAGCCCGCGCAAAACCCGCCCGCTGGCGCTCCCCGCCGGACAGGTCCGACGGCTTGCGTGACGCAAAGTCACTGAGGCCCACCCGGCGCAATGCCATTTGCACCCGCGCCTTGTCCTGCAGATCAAGGCGCATTGCAGGATTGATCCCAAGGGCAACATTGGCAAAGACATCCAGATGCGCAAACAGATTATGGTCCTGAAACACCAGGGAGACCGGGCGATCCCCGGGGTAACGCTGCTTCATGTCGACGCCATCAATGATAACCCGCCCGGATGAAACCGGCTCAAATCCGGCAATGATATTCAGGAGTGTTGATTTTCCTGATCCTGAAGCGCCGCAAACCGCAGTCATCACACCCCGTCTGAACACGGTATCAAACAGAAATTCCGTATTGCCGAGCACAAGAGCGGCGTGGTCCAGCACAATCATGGTTTCATGTCCCTTGTCGCCGTCTGACCGCGTGTACCCGCAAGGGTCAAAGCAAAGCACAACACCCCCAGAACCAGGGCAAGCCCTGCGGCATCCGTCGTGCGATAACTTGCCAGTCTGGAAAACAGAAGCCATGGCAGGGTTACAAAACTGTCGCCTCCAAACAGGGCAACGGCACCAAGATCCCCAAGCGACAGGGCCATGGCAAAGGAAAGGCTTGTCAAAACAGGGGCTTTCAGCACCGGCCAGTCGATCAGGCGGATACGGTTCCAGCCGACAACACCCAGACCCGCAGCCAGCCGTGCGGTCTGAAACCTGTGTTCGGTCCATGCAGGCTCCAGCACCCGTGTGACGAAAGGCAGCGCCATCATCGCATTGATGACAATCACCAGGAAAGGGGCGAAAACCTGTGGCTGCACAAAACCGCGCAAGAGCAGGAACCACCCGGTGCCAAGCACAACCGGCGGAACAAGAAGCACGAAAGACGGCAGCCCGCCGAGGGCGCGCCCATAAAGAACAGCAACGGCTTGCTGGCGGCGCTTGTGAAGTTGCAATGCGCTTGTGGCCTCTATTGCCCCTGCCGCCAGAAGAAGCGAGAGAATGGCTGCAGCCGACGCAAGAACCAGACTCGTCGCAAACGCACGATAGAACAAGGGGCTGGCAAAAAGACCTGCATAATCAGCAGCAAGGCCAGACAGAACCACCTGGCCCAGCGGCAACAGGAGCATCAGGGCCATTGCTGCAATCACGCCGAAATCCGCCAGACGAACCAGCCATCCTGAACCGTCAAACCGCCTTGCAGCCTTGCCGGACGCCAGAATGCCGGCATCGTCTTTCTGCAAAAACCACAAGCCCGAAAGCGCAAGAACTGTGACCCCAATTTGCAGAAAACTTAAGGCAACGGCGCGCGGCACATCAAAATCAAACCTCAGGGCCTGATAGATCGCAACCTCCAGCGTGGTTGCCCGCGGTCCTCCGCCCAGGATCAGCACGAGTGTGAAACTGGTGGCGCAGAGCATGAAAATCAATCCGGCAAGACCCGGCAGAGCCCTGCGCATGGCCGGTCCTTCAATGATCCGGAAAACAGAAAACCGGGAAAAACCGAGACTGGAAGCCGTGCGCCAGTATTCCGCAGGAACGTTGTCCAGCGACGCCAGAAAAAGCCGGGCAGCAAGCGGCGCATTGAAAAACACATGCGCCAGCAGAATGCCGGAAAGCCCGTAGATATTTACGGGCTCAATGAACCCGGTCCATTCAAGGCCCTGATTGATCAAACCTTTCTGCCCCCAGACACCGATCAGGCCAAAGGCCACGATCACTGTCGGCAGTCCCATGGGCAAGGCCATCAACCGGATAATCCAGACCCGCCCGAAAAATTCTGGCTGACGCGATAGCGCCAGGGCCAGAAGCCCGCCAGACACAAGGGACAACAGGGTGGAAAGGCCTGCCTGCCACAGTGTGAACCCGGTAATGCGCCAGATATAGGTATCAGACCAGATATCAGCAGATCCAGGTCCGGTCCCGGACGCGACCCCGAACGCGAAAAGGGCTGCAATGGCGAGACCACAGAATGCCAGAAGGCTGGCAAGGGTTATTCCCCCGCCAGCCAGTGCCGTCATACGGTCAGCCCGGTTCAGCATATCAGTTCATGCTCATGGCTTGCAGCCATTCATCCACATAGGCCTTGCGGTTTCTGGCAACATCTTCCGGGCTCATCAGAAATGTTTTTGCAGGATTGACAAGTTTGGAAAAAGCATCCGGCAAAGGCTCCGACGTGGCAGCAGCAGGCATCATCCAGTTTGTTGTTGGAATAATATTCTGGAAAGCCGGGCTGATCATGAAGGAGAGAAACTGCCTGGCCAATGCCTTGTCGTGCGAGGCACTGGAAATGGCTGCAACCTCGATCTGGATATAATGACCTTCGGAAAAGCTGGCTGCCTGGTAACGATCTGTGCTTTCAGCCACCATATGATAGGCAGGCGATGTCGTATAGGACAGGACCATGGGCACTTCACCCCTGGTAAACAGCCCGTAGGCCTCCGACCAGCCCGGCGTCACCGTCAGGATACGCTTTTGCAATTGCGCCCAGGCTTCAGGGGCCTTGTCACCATAAACAGACTTCATCCAAAGCAGCAGGCCAAGACCGGGCGTGGATGTGCGCGGATCCTGAATGACAATTTTCTGCGATGGATCACCTTCGACCAGCTCTTTCAGGCTGGTCGGCGGATTTTTGATCACCTGCGTGTCGTAGACAACGGCGAAATGGCCATAGTCAAACGGCACGAATGTGTCATCGGTGAAGCCGCCCGGCACTTTTACCGCCCCTGTATCAATGCCATGGGGTGCAAACAGGCCGGTAGCCTTGGCTTCCGAGACCAGATTGGTATCCAGTCCCAGAACGATATCCGCCTTGTTGGCATCGCCCTCGAGTTTCATTTTGCTCAGCAGGGCCACGCCATCCGCCGCGCTGACAAAGGCGAGTTTGCAACCGCAGACGGGCTCGAACGCCGCCCTGATTTTCGGACCGGGGCCCCACTCCGCATCAAACCCGTCATAGGTGTAGACTGTCAACTGCCTGTCAGCTGCCAGGACAGGTGCCGTGAATGCAGCCATGGCTGCCAGTATGATCATCAGTTTTGAGCGCATCAGCGCCTCCTCTCTTACGTTCATAAAACGGGAATAGGGCGCTGTAAGCAGCTGTCTAATCCCTCCGCCGGTTCTAACCGGATCAGGTTCTTCGGGTTGGCATGTCTGCCTCTCAGCCATCGTATTGAACCATCAATCCGAAGGCACCCCGTTAGAGCGAAACAAGATGTAGCCGCGCAAATCCCGATTTGCAAGCGGTTCCACCAGGGATTTCGCAAGCCGGCTCTTCCCCTGCCCCCCCAAACTGCGCTAATGCCTTGGCCCATGAGCACATTCCTGATCCTCCTTGGCGGCAACCTTGCCGCAACCGGCCGGCTGAAAGCACAAATTGCCGGTGCCCGCGTGATTGCGGCAGATGGCGGCATGCGCCATGCCAGCACTCTGGGTGTTACTCCTGAGCTTTGGGTGGGTGACTTTGATTCCACGCCGGCAGAACTGACCGGCCAATGGCCGCATGTGGAGCGCCATACCTTCCCTTTTGCAAAGGCGCTGACCGATGGAGAACTGGCGGTGCAGGCAGCACTTGAGCGCGGCGCAACAGGGCTTGTGCTGGCCGGAGCGCTGGGCGGGGAACGCTCGGACCATGCCATGGCCCATATGGTTCTCGCCACAGCGATGAAACAGGCAGGCCATGCCATTATGCTGACATCCGGCACCGAGGAGGCCTGGCCGCTGGGGCCGGGAACAACGGCAATTGACCTGCCGCCCGGATCACTGTTTTCCGTGCTGGGATTTTCGGACCTCAAAGGTCTTGCAATCACCCATGCACGCTATCCGCTTGCCCATTTTGACCTTGCATTCGGTTCCTCGCGAACCATTTCCAATGTAGCAGAAGGCTGCATTGACCTTTCCCTTGAAGGCGGTTCGGCCATCCTGCTCGCACGCCCTTACGACCTGACTGGAATGTGATCGCCCATGGCACCGCCTATTTTGAAACTTGATGACATTTTCCTGAGCTTTGGCGGTACGCCGCTGTTAAATGGTGCATCCCTGCAGGTTGAGCCCGGCGACAGGATCTGTCTTGTCGGTCGCAATGGTTCCGGCAAGTCCACCCTGATGAAAATTGCCGCCGGCCTTGCCGAAGCCCAGAGCGGCGCGGTGTTTCGCCATCCGTCTGCCACCATTCGCTATCTGCATCAGGCCCCGGATTTTGAGGGGTTTGATACAGTGGCGGCCTATGCCGAGGCAGGCCTTGGTCCCGGCGATGATCCTTACCGGGTCACCTATCTTCTCGAACATCTGGGTCTTTCCGGAACCGAAGATCCCAAAAGCCTTTCCGGCGGCGAGGCCCGCCGGGCAGCGCTTGCCCGCGTCCTGGCACCGGAACCGGATATCCTTCTTCTGGATGAGCCGACCAACCATCTGGATCTGCCAACCATTGAATGGCTGGAATCCGAACTCCTGAAAACCCGCTCGGCCCTGATCCTGATTTCGCATGACAGGCGTTTTCTGGAAAAGGTCTCAACGGCCACAATCTGGCTCGACCGGGGACAATCGCGCCGTCTGGACCGTGGCTTTGCCCATTTCGAGGAATGGCGCGACAAGGTTCTGGAAGAAGAGGCTGTCGAACAGCACAAGCTGGGCCGCCAGATCGAGCGTGAGGAACATTGGCTGCGCTACGGGGTCACGGCGCGGCGCAAGCGCAACATGCGGCGCCTTGGGGAATTGCAGGATCTGCGCTCACAATATCGCGGACACAAGGGTCCGCAGGGCCAGGTCCATGCCACGATGTCCGATGCGCGCGAATCCGGCAGGCTGGTGATTGAGGCCGACAGGATTACAAAATCCTATGGCGACCGCACTATTGTTGCGCCCTTTTCCATTCGCATCCATCGCGGCGACTGCATTGGTCTGGTTGGCCCGAACGGCGCCGGCAAAACCACCCTTCTGAAAATGCTGACCGGGCAATTGCCGGTTGACAGCGGCTGGATCAGGCTGGGAACCAATCTGGACATTGCTACCCTTGACCAGCGCCGCGAGGATCTCGATCTTGATGATACGCTGGCGCATTACCTCACCGATGGTCGCGGCGAAAACATGCTGGTCAATGGCGAACTGAAACATGTCTCCGGCTATATGAAGGATTTTCTGTTTCAGCCCGAACAGGCGAGAACGCCTGTTCGCGATCTTTCCGGTGGCGAGCGTGCACGCCTGATGCTCGCCCGCATCCTGTCGCGTTCTGCCAATCTTTTGATTCTCGACGAACCGACAAACGATCTCGATATTGAAACTTTGGATCTTTTGCAGGAAATCGTGACCGCCTTCCCGGGCACCGTGATCCTGGTCAGCCATGATCGTGACTTTCTGGATCGCACAGTCACCTCCACCATTGCGCCTGCCAATCCGCAGGCACCGGACGGGCGCTGGATTGAATATGCCGGCGGTTATTCAGACATGATGGTGCAACGCAAGGGTGCGCTGGACGAAAAGCGCAAGACCGAAAAGGCAGAAAAAGCCAAATCCGAACCCGCCGCAGGGCAAGAGACCGCCAAGGCCAGGGGCAAGCTCTCTTTCAAACAGAAATTTGCGCTGGAAAATCTCCCCAAACAATTGGAAGAGGGTGAGGCAAAGGCGACGGCCATGGAGGCCAGAATGGCAGATCCGGCGTTTTTTGCAAAAGATCCGGCCGGCTTTTCCAAAATGGCAAGTGATCTGGAAAGTCTGCGCAAGACACTGTCCGCCATGGAGGAAGAATGGCTGGAACTGGAAATGCTCCGTGAGCAACTGGACGCCTGATAACCCCTTCATGCCAAGACTGTAATACCAGATCTGGATGACAGGAAGCTATCGCGTGGGACCGGAGGCCTTCATCCGGCGAGGGACGCATTCCGCAGGGCGATGCTCCCGCATCGGTTAAGGATTGCGACAACGTCGGTGAAGGAAATCCGGCGGTCATCGAGATCTGGTACAAGGAGGCCTTGCAATGCGTTACCTGTGGATTGGCCTGGGCTTTCTCAATGTAGGGCTTGGTATTGTCGGCGCTTTTCTGCCGGTCATGCCGACCACAGTCTTCCTGATCATGGCCGCATTTTGTTTTGCCAGGGGTTCACCGCATCTGCATGCATGGCTGATGAACCACCGGCGATTTGGACCGCCCTTGCAGAACTGGAAAAAGCATGGAGCTATTTCGCGCAAGGCCAAACGGCTTGCCGTATCGATGATGGCTGCATCCTTTGTGATTTCAGCGCTGGCCGGTCTGTCAACCGTGTTTCTTTTGATAGAATTTGCGGTCCTGGCCTGTGTTTCCGCCTTCATTTTGACCCGGCCGGACGGCGCATAAAACAGCCGTCGCGATTCCATTGAGCCCTGAAACGCTCCTGCGGCAGGCAACAAAAAAGCGGGGCTGAACCCCGCTTTCCCACACCGGTCTCGCCGGTTTCCTTCGCAGCACACCGCCGTTACATCCGTGGTCAGCAGCGCGAAAGTTGATATCTTATCGCAGAAGATAGTGAACAATTTATGAATGTTCAAGACTTCTGCGGTCATAATCAGACAAGAGCCAGCTTTGCAGCCGATTCGCGACCGGACTTGACATCACGTTCCAGCTCGAATGTCACGTCCTGACCTTCTGCCAGAGAGCTGAGGCCCGCACGGTCAAGAGCGGAGATGTGAACAAACACATCCTTGCCGCCGTCATTGCGTTCGATAAAGCCAAAACCTTTTTGGCCGTTGTACCACTTAACTTTTCCATCGATCATAACGATGTCCTTTGGGCTTTTGAGGATAGGGTCAGACGTCTTGTGCCTGTCCCTGACGATCGATATTTCTTGAAAACAGGATGGCGGATGCAAATCAGGGCATACCGCTAAAAGCCAATCTTGGGCCGGAAAACTCGACAGGTTGCATGTAGGATCTTTTATTCTGCTTTCAAGATGAATCATTAAAAAGCTGCGGCCCGCTCTGGCCGCGCCGGCATGATTTTCTTTTTCGGCATTGGCAAAACACCTTCGCGCTGCAGCTTCTTGCGTTCCAGCTTGCGGGTCCGGCGAATGGCTTCGGCCTTTTCCCGTGTCTTTTTTTCCGATGGCTTTTCGTAAGCGGCACGGGCCTTCATTTCACGGAAAACACCTTCGCGCTGCAATTTCTTTTTCAGGACACGAAGGGCCTGGTCGACATTGTTATCACGGACGAGAACTTGCAAAATAACTCCTTTGAGGGCCTGCCGGGTTCCATTTGCGGAAAAACAGACAATAAGCCGGGCAGGGATGGCCCGGGCGGGGAATACAGGGATAGGTCAAAAAATCGCCTCTAAAGCGTGTTGCAATCTTCCAGATTCGATTGCCACGCTTCAAGTCTTTGTTTTTACGCATGTCGTTAACGCAAAACCGCTACAGACTTTTGCGCGGCACGCATCAGGTGAAATTTCACTTCGGTTTTACGCCCTTTGAAGACGCATTGTCCATCTGGTTCTTGAAGGACGATACGGCTTCAGGCTTGACCTTGGTTTTGTCTTGTTTGGGTTTTTTTACTTCCCGGTTCGAACGTTGCTGGCCTTTAGCCATGGATCTTTTCCTTTGCTGACGGAGCCGGGAGCGGGTCCGCTGCCCGAAGCCGGTGAATTTTCGATATCGATATCGTCTTCCGAAATCATGCGGTCATAAGATTCCGTTTCAAACCGCACACGGTACTGACGAAAACCCTGGGATTCGGGAAGGGCGGCAAGGACACGACAGGGACCGCCGGATTTCAGTGTACGGCTCGATCGTTCTTTCAAAACAATGCGGTCACCAATCTTGTATTGATGTCTGTCCATATCAGTCTCCATTGCACGTCACAGGATCCGTGTGGGAGAAACCGCTGCTATACTCCCCACCCTGCCTTCGGGCAGAATAGCGGTACGTAACGAAAACTCGTGTGCGACAATAAAAAATCCAAGCCGACATGACTGTCGTCTTGTGAAAGCAAGCTATTTTCAGGAACAAACGAGCCTTGAGGTGCCAAAAAAGTCGGCACACGTTCTTGAGCCCCCAGAGTGACAGATTGCCAGCAAAATACAAGGCATATTTGTCGATGCCCGGCTGGCACGCGAAAACGGCCTTGCACGCAGGCCCTTGCGACATTAGTTTCCCGCTGCCTCCCGTGCGACAACACCGGTGCAGACACGCAGTGCAGATCCCTGAAACCCTTCTTGCGGAAAGCCGAAGAACGCGATGCCCATCAAGATTCCCGATACATTACCCGCCTTCCAGACTCTCAAGGATGAGGGGGTCATTGTCATGTCTGAAACAGTGGCGGGTCGCCAGGATATCAGGCCGCTGAAGATCGGGCTTCTCAATCTGATGCCGAACAAGATCAAGACCGAGGTCCAGATGGCACGTCTTCTGGGTGCGTCGCCGCTGCAGGTGGAATTGTCTCTGGTCCGCATCGGTGGTCATAAGGCCAAGAATACATCGGAAGACCATCTCCTGTCCTTTTACAGCACATGGGAGGAGGTAAGGGATCAGAAATTCGACGGCTTCATTATCACCGGCGCACCCATCGAGACACTCGACTATCAGGATGTCGCCTACTGGAGCGAAATGGAGCAGATTCTCGACTGGACGCAAACCCACGTCCATTCCACCATGAGTGTGTGCTGGGGAGCCATGGCGGCGATCTGGCACTTTAATCATGTGCCGAAATACACGCTCGATAAAAAAGCCTTTGGTGTCTATCGCCATCGCAATCTGAACCGGGCATCCCCCTATCTCAACGGATTTTCCGATGATTTTCAGATTCCCGTTTCCCGCTGGACCGAGGTGCGCCGCGCTGATATCGAAAAAGCACCCGGGCTTGAAATCCTGATGGAATCGGATGTGACCGGCGTGTGTATTGTCCATGAGAAAAAGGGCAACAGGCTCTATGTTTTCAACCATGTGGAATATGACAGCAATTCCCTGGCGGATGAATATTTCCGGGATGTCCGGGCCGGCGTGTCCATTGACCTGCCACACAATTATTTCCCGGACGACAATCCGCAAAAGAGTCCGCTCAACCGCTGGCGCAGCCATGCCCACTTGCTGTTTGGCAACTGGATCAACACAATTTACCAGACAACACCTTATGACCTGAACCAGATTGGCACCCCTGCGGGTTAACAACCGTATTGCGGCACCGGAGGCGCAATTGCCATATGCCTCCGGTGTCCAGAATTTCCACCATCCCCTCAACAATAGCCAGGAACGAAAACAATCATGCAGAAGAAAGCAATTGGAACAACGCCTGCAGGCCAGACTGTTGAACAGGTGGTCATTTCCGGCGGCGGGCTGACCGCCACCGTCATGACATGGGGTGCCGTGATCATGGACCTCAGGCTTGAGGGTCATGCCCCTCCACTGATGCTGGGTTTTGACACTTTTGAAAACTACCCAAAATATTCGTCCTATTTTGGCGCAACGCCCGGGCGCTGTTCCAACCGTATTGCCGCCGGCAGGTTTTCCATCGATGGCAAGGACTATCAGCTGGAATGCAACGAGAAGGGCATAACACACCTGCATGGCGGTTCGGACGGGATCGCCAAGCGTAACTGGACCATCATCGATCTGGCGCAGGACAAGGTTGTCCTGCAGATTGTCGATCCTGACGGTCGCGCCGGATATCCCGGAAACTGCACGGTTACAGCCACATATCACCTCAAGGCTGGCGGCATATTGTCGGTTGTCTACGAATCGACCACTGACCAGCCAACGCCGGTGAATATTTGCCAGCACAGCTATTTCAAGCTGGACGACCTTGATGACACGCTCGATCACGACATCATGATTGACGCCTATGCCTATCTTCCAACGGACGAACGCCAGATTCCCACGGGGGAAGTCCGTCCTGTTGACGGCACCGGCTTTGATCTGCGGACGCCGAAATCCATGCGCCAGACGGTGAACGGCGAACAGGTTCTCTATGATCACAATTTCTGCCTGTCGCCGGAACGGGTGGAAAAGCGGCATGTCGCCGGGGCTTTCAGCCGCCATTCCGGCGTCAGCCTGGATGTGTTTACCACGGAACCGGGCGTTCAGTTCTATGCCGCTTTCAAGCTGAACACAGCAGTGCCGGGCCTTGAGGGCAAGACCTATGGTCCCTTTGCAGGCTTTTGTCTGGAAACCCAGGTCTGGCCGGATTCCATCAATCACATCCATTTTCCAAATGCCATCCTGCGCCCCGGCGAGACACTTCTCCAGGAAACAGACTACGTGTTTGCAAAGGCATAGAACGCTTCAGGGTCAAAACAAGGTCTGCCAGATGTATCATGCTGCTGGCAGGCTGCCGATGTTATTGCTCATTTTGATGCCGTGATGCGAAACCGGTTTTTTCATAAAGGTGAAACACCCGCGTATTGTCGGCGGCAACCCGCAGCCTGACCTGTTTGTCGTTTTTGTCTCCGTTCCCTCAGGCAGATCGGCCAGAAACTCTCCACCGGCGCGTTGCCGCGCCAGAAAGGCTGGAAGCTCAAAGCTTGCGGCAATCTCTGCGGCATAGTCGTGGATAAAACAGGCGTTGCAGCCGACGCATTCTTCCCGCCGCACGGTATCATACCAACGTCTCACTCCGGCGTGCACATGCATCAAGGTGCAAGGGTATACTTAACTGACCAGGGCAATAGCACCCAGTACGCCTGCACGCTCGCCAAGACCAGCGCTGACAATGTAGGAATCCATGACGGATCGCTCTGCAAGTGCATCAATATAGCCGGCCAATCCCTGATGCAGCCGGTCGCGACTGGCTTTCAGCACGGTTTCATGCAGCCCCACGCCACCTCCGACAATGATCCGCTGCACGGATGTGACCAGTGCCAGATTGCCGTAAAGCTGTGATAAATATCCGCCGATCAATGTCCAGACGGGGTGATCAACAGGAAGGTCTTCACCCCTGATGCCGGTACGGGCGAGGACTGACGGACCTGCGGCAAGCCCTTCCAGGCAATCGCCATGCTTGTTGCACCCCCCTGCACAGGGGTCGGAGGGATCACGTTTGACGCTGATATGACCGGCTTCGGGATGCAACAGGCCATGCACGGTCTTGTCGCCGATCACCAGGCCAACGCCGATGCCAGTACCAACCGTGACATAGGCAAAATTCTGCAGGCCTTGCGCCGCCCCCCAGCGCTGTTCGCTGAGGGCTGCACCATTGACATCCGTATCAACAACAATGCGTATATCCGGCAGCACGGCGCGAATGGGCTCCAGAACGCTGATGCGCTGCCAGCCCGGTTTCGGTGTATTGAGGATACGTCCATAATCCGGGTTTTCCGGATCGACACAGACCGGGCCAAAGGCTGCAATCCCTATCCCCTTGACCGGACCGTGCGATCTTGCAAAGATCATCACTTGCCGCACAATGGCTGCCAGTGTCGTCTGCGGATCCAGCGTGTCAAACCGGACTGGCACGCTCAGGTCATCCGGCCCGGTTCCAACTGCCATCAACACTTTTGTGCCACCCATTTCGATGCCGATATACATATGCTGTCTCCGTTGTTTTGCTTTTGATAGTCGTGCTATCATGTTCCGTCAAAGGGGCTGTGGCACGGCAAAGGTGAAAATCTGTCGCCTGCCTTTGCCAGCCGGAATGAAGAACTGTTGTGCCCCGCAAATCTCCTCTCGAAAAACACACGCGATCCCTCTATACAGAAACAAAGAAGGAGCACGTATGGCCCGAAGTGACAAGACCGATGACTGGCGCGAACGCCATGCACCGGATATCAGTACATTTGAATCTCTGGCCATTGAAGCCTACGGATCACTGCCCGAAGAGTTTCGTGCGCTTGCCGGCAATCTGATCATTGATATTGCCGATTTTCCGGATGATGACGTGTTTGAAGACATGGCACTGGAAACACCTTTCGATCTTCTGGGCCTGTTTGAAGGTGTTGGCCTGTCAGAGCGCTTCAGCGTGGAAACGGGAGACCAGCCCAACCGCATCATGCTGTTTCGCCGGCCCATTCTGGATTACTGGGCGGAGAACGAGGAGACCCTGGGCGACATTGTCACCCATGTGCTGATCCATGAAATCGGCCACCATTTCGGCCTTTCGGACGAGCGCATGCAGGCGATAGAAGACATGGCAGACGAGGCCACACACTGACACCCGTCTTAAAGCGTGTTGCGATCTTCCAGATTCGATTGCCACGCTTCAAGTCCTTGTTTTTACGCATGTCGTTATCGCAAAACCGCTGCACAGTTTTGCGCGACATACTTTAATGTGACCCCTGCTATTGTTCGCCAAGTTTCATGTCAGGGTCATACTCCTTGCCAGGCACGTCCTTGACCACTGCCTGACCGGCATAGGTCTGGCCGGTTGTGGCATTGAAGGTTATGCTGGGGGAGCCATAAAGCTCCCAGCCGTTGTTCAGGGCCGCCGTGATCCGGTGACAGAAGGCCACATCATCCGGGCCGGTCACAAACCGATAGACTTTCATGCAACCACACTCCGATTTTCTAACATGCGAACCCTGTGCAGCAGGTTTTCGGCATCTGCCAGATGCAGGCGTTCCACCATCTTTCCGTTCAGGTTGACCGCTCCTTGCATTTGCGCCGACGGATGCGCAAATGCTTCTATAATTGCCCGCGCTTCCTGTACAGCCCGCATGTCGGGCGAAAATGCCCTGTTGGCTGCGTCAATTTGGGCAGGATGGATCAGCATCTTGCCATCAAGCCCCATGGCACGACCCTGGTCACATTCGGCGGCAAAGTCTGCAAGATTGGTAAAATCATTGCAGACCGCATCAATCATATCAAGCCCGCAGGCGCGTGCAGCCAGAAGAACCTGCATGATATAGGCCAACAGAAAGGTTCGTCCCGGCTCCACGGGAATGCGCGTTGCACGGCGCAGGTCGTTCAGCCCCATCACGAAACATACCAGCCTTGCGCCTTGCGTATGGCAGCATTCGGCAATCGTGGCGGCGTTGAGAATGCCGCGCGGCGTTTCGATCATGGCCCAGATGCGGATGGTCTCATCCATATCATTGTCCGCCAGAAAATCGGCAACGGTCAGAATATCCTGCGGCTTTTCCACTTTCGGCAAAAGGATGGCGTCCGGCTTGCAGGCCAGTGCCAGGGCCAGATCCGCCTCACCCCATGGCGTATCAAGCCCGTTGATCCGGATAATGCGCTCGCGCCGGTCTGCCGGAGCCGCTGCAAACAGACCGGCAAGCTGCGCGCGTGCGGCATCCTTGCCGGAGGGTGCGACAGCATCTTCAAGATCGAAAATGATCGCGTCGCAGGCAAGGACAGGAAGCTTGTCCGGAGCCTTGCGGTTGCTGGCCGGAACGCTGAGGACGGATCGTCTGGGGCTATAGGGTCGTGTCTGGGTCATGCCCATGGTTTTGCCCTGCATCAAATCATTAATCAAGGGGTGCGATATTTCAGGCCTGGCCCTTGCAAGTCAGGGGAAGAAGGACCAGATTAAGGCTGAAGAAAAGGATTATTCTCATGAAAAGTGTTCGTTCATTCTTCGTAACCTTGTCGGGCTTTACCTTCGTTGCCATCGTGGCCCTGTTGACAGCCTCCATGACGGTGGCTCTTGCAGGAATACTCTCGGTTTTGCTGCTGGCACGCGCTGTTTCCATCCGCATGGCTCCGGCCCCCGTACGCACACGCGCACAGCCGCGTCGGCCGGATCACCCTGCAGGTCAGCAGATGCGCATCTGGAACGATGGTCGCGGCCCGATCATTGATCTGTAATCCCGTCTTGCATGCGTTTTGATAAGGCGCATCCAAAGATTTTCCTTCATTTTGCCGGGAACATGCTCTAAGGCAGAACCAATTCCCGGTAAAACTGAAAGTACCGCAACCATGGACAAATTTGTCAAGCTTACTGGCGTTGCAGCGCCGCTTCCTGTCGTCAATATTGACACCGACATGATCATCCCCAAGGACTATCTGAAAACCATCAAGCGCACCGGCCTTGGTACCGGCTTGTTTGCCGAAGCCCGCTACAATGAAGACGGTTCGGAAAATCCTGATTTTGTGCTCAACAAGCCAGCCTACCGTCAGGCAAAAATTCTGGTTGCCGGTGACAATTTCGGCTGTGGCTCATCCCGCGAGCATGCGCCGTGGGCCTTGCTGGATTTCGGTATCCGCTGCGTGATTTCGACAAGCTTTGCCGATATTTTCTACAATAACTGTTTCAAGAACGGAATTCTGCCGATTACCGTCAGCCCGCAAGATCTGGAAAAGCTGATGGATGATGCGCAGCGCGGCGCGAACTCCACACTGACCATTGATCTTGAATCCCAGGAAATCAAGGGACCGGATGGCGGCACGATCACGTTTGATATTGATGCTTTCCGCAAGCACTGCATGATGAATGGTCTGGACGACATCGGCCTGACACTGGAAAAGGCTTCCAGCATCAATAGCTATGAAAAAACCGCTGCTGTCAGCCGCCCCTGGGCGTGAGCACAGGACAGGCCCTCTGGAAACATGTCACATCAGACTTTATGGATGTTGACATGTCTGATGAGCCGGAGAACCTCATCTGCCGTGAAGACACCACAGGGCCATGCAATGATGATCGTTTGAGGCTTGATAGAAATCCGCGTGGCTCTCTGCGGCTCATGAAACAGGTCCAGATCTGTGCAGGTCGTTCCTGTTCTGCTCAGAGCCCGAACCTGTCCCTGAAGGCATAATACCACGAGCCGACGGTGGAATATGGTGCGCGGAACATGCGCCCGCCGGGGAATGGATACCAGGACATGGCGGCAAAGACATCAAACCTGCCCTGGTCATCATGGATGGCATCGGCCAGGATAGAGCCGAACAGATGTGATCCGGTAACGCCGTGGCCGGAATAGCCATGGGCAAAGAAGGTGCTTTTGCCCAGTTTGCCCATTTGCGGCACACGGGTGAAAGACAGGGCGAAATTGCCGCTCCAGGCATGGTCAATCGCCACGCCCTTCAATTGCGGGAAGACCTTTTCCATGTTGGGTCTCAATTTTTTGACCACATCTGCCGGGTCTGTACCGCCGTATACGGTGCCGCCGCCAAAGATCAGGCGGTTGTCAGCCGACAGGCGGAAATAATCGAGAATATAGCGGACATCCTCAACGCACATATCAGACGGGATCAGGGATTTTGCGCGCTCTTCGCCGAGCGGAACGGTTGTCATCATCTGGGTGGAGACCGGCATGACGCGCGAGACGAGTTTGGGGACCACATGTCCGAGATAGGCATTGCCGGCCAGAACCAGAACCCTCGCTGTGACCCTGCCTTTTGCGGTTTCAATCCATGGCCTGGCCGCATCATGGTCAACCTTGATGACCGGTGACTGTTCGTAGACCACGCCGCCCAGACTTTCCAGGGCCCGTGCCTCGCCCAGAACCAGATTGAGCGGATGCATGTGGCCACCTGTTGTATCAAGCATGCCGCCGACGAAGGCTTGCGTGTTGACGAGCTTGCGGATGGCCGTCCTGTCGAGCAATTGGTGGTCATGCATGCCACAGGAAGCCCAGAGTGCCTGTTTTTCTTCCAGTTCACGCATATGTGCTTCCGTATAGGCCGCATAAATGTTACCCGGCTTCAGGTCGCAATCAATCTTGTACTGGTCCACCAGACGGCGGATGATCTTGCCGCCTTCCTGTACCAGACCGCCGACAAAGCGGGCCGTCTCGTCACCATAGCTGCGCTTGATCTTCGACAGGCTGGCATTCAGCCCGTTGACAATCTGTCCGCCATTGCGGCCTGAAGCACCCCAGCCAACACCGGCACCTTCCACGACGACCACCTTGTAGCCTTTTTCGGCCAGATGAATGGCCGTTGACAGGCCGGAATAGCCAGCCCCCAGAACGCAGATATCGGTTTCAACCGAACCTTCCAGCACTTTTGGAACGCGAATGTCATTGCGCGAGGCCGCATAATAGGAAGCGGGATATGAGCCGTCACCGGCATAGAACCTGGAAGCCATCAGACAATCTCCAGATAGGCGCTGAATTCATAATCGGTCACCTGCTCGGCAAAGCCTGCAATTTCCTGCCGTTTGCAGGCCACCAGCATGGAGCGCAAAACGGGTGCAAAAATTTCCGATGCAATGGCACCCTTTTCAAACGCATCCACCGCCTGGCCCCATTCCGCGGGAATTTTGCCGGTCTTGTCGGAATAGGCGCGACCGGATGTTGCCGGTGCCGGTTCCCATTTGTTTTTGATTCCCACCAGGGCTGCCCCCAGAATGGCAGCCATCACCAGATAAGGATTGGCATCAGCTCCGGCAACCCGATGCTCTATGCGCCGGGCATCGGGTTTGCCGCCCGGAATGCGGATGGCAGCAGTGCGGTTTTCATAGCCCCAGCCGATTGATGTCGGCGCATGGGTGTCGGGCCGCAGGCGGCGATAGGAATTGAAATGCGGAGCAAACAGCAGGGTGGTTTCCGCCATGCCGCGCAAAAGGCCGGCGACCGCATGTTTCATCACGGCCGAGCCTTCCGGCGTGCCATCATTGAAAACATTGTTGCCATCCTTGTCGATCAGCGAAAAATGCACATGCATGCCGTTGCCCGAGCGCGTGCCATAGGGCTTGGCCATGAAGGTTGCCGCCAGTCCATGCTTGCGGGCAACACCCTTGACGATACGCTTGAAGAAAATCGCATCATCAGCCGCCTTCAGCGGATCATCGGAATGGAGAAGATTGATTTCAAACTGGCCAATGCCGTTTTCGGCAATGGCTGCATCTGCCGGCACATTCTGGCGCTCGCATTCCGCGTATACATCAGCGAAAAACTCACCGAAATCATCCAGCTCATCAATGGAAAGGATAGCGTCGGAATCCAGCCGCTTGCCGGTATAGGGCGAGATCGGCGGAACGGCATTGTCCGGCTCCGGGTCAATCAGGTAGAATTCCATTTCGGAGGCCACAACCGGGCGCAAGCCGAGTTCGTGATATTGCCGGACAATGGCGGCCAGTGCCTGACGCGGATCGGCCAGAAACGGTGCCCCGCCCTCTTCAAACAACCAGAGCGGCACCAGTGCGCTTGGCCGTGAGGTCCAGCGCACAGGCATGGCACCGCGCCCGGTTGATGCACAGATGCCGTCACCGTCGCCCGAAGCGAAAACGTGTTCCGAGCCGATAATATCCTCGCCCCAGACATCAACACCGACAATCGACAGCGGCATGCGGATGCCACCGCCCAAAACCTTGTCGGCCTGGGCCACGGGAACGCGCTTGCCGCGCATGATACCGTTCAGATCACAGACGACAGCCTGAATGCTTTCAATATCATCGGCCTTTTCAAGCCAGCTCTTGCTTTCGGTCATGATCTCGCCCTATATCTATCACACTTTGAATAATGTGATCACATTTTCAGTTAAGCACAGGTCATAGCACCGGGTCAAGCCGGGTCAAGCCATCGCGAAAGGTGTAAATTTTGGTGCCATTGCATGCTGCCCATGCTCCGAAAACGGACGCGATGCGAACCCATGAATATGTCTACCAGCATCTGCGCGCCATGATCATGGTGGGTTCGATTGCGCCTGGCGTGGCATTGACCATCAGGGGGCTTGCCGAAAGCTTTTCCATGTCGCCGACACCGGTGCGCGAGGCGTTGCGTCGCCTGAGTTCGGAAGGGGCCCTGCAGGTTCTCGACAATCGCCGGATCATGGTGCCACAGATGACACCGGAGCGGTTTGAAGAAATTATCGTCCTGCGCATTGAGCTGGAAAGCCATGCGGCTGTACGGGCCTGCGCCTTTCTGTCTGACAGGCAGATCGATGATCTGGTGGCCGTTGACGCTGGCATTGATGTGGCGATTGCAGCAGGAAACCGGGAAAAGGCCCTGCTGTTGAACCAGCAGTTTCACCGGATGCTCTACAGTGCCAACCCGGACCAGGTTGTCATGCCGATGATTGAAAGCATCTGGCTGCAACTGGGACCGTTTCTGGGCGTTGCCATGGACCATGTGCGGGAGCTTTACACGACAGACCGGCACGCCGAAGCCATTGCGGCGCTGCGAAAGCGCGATGAAGCGGCGCTGAAACAAGCCATCGCCGCCGATATCAGGGATGGTGTGGGCGGGCTGGACCGGGCGTCCATCGAAAAACTGTTTGCGATGGTGTCTCTCAAGGTCTAGTCTGCGTTAGGGAGTTGAATTCTAATATCTCTACCAAACTCAATTCCGATGGCATTACAAGCTTTCCGCAGGATTTCAATTTTCTCTCTGTTTGCTATGTTGAGTCCAACCAGCCAACCGTCTCCTATTTCTGCAGCTCGTGCTAAATCCGGTCTCGTCGGATAAATATCTTCCGGGGACCTTGCGATATGATTGCGTGTTGTCCCTTTCATAGCTGTAGCAACTTTATCCATTTTTTCGGGATAGCGCGTCACAATTAACGATAACAACTTAACCAACGCAGAGTTTGCGTTTTTTGCATGAAAACTTTCGTTAAACGCAAAAAAAGTTAGGCCTGTTTGGCTTGAAAACAAAACCGAAGTTGGATTTTTACTTTCGATTTTGACTATTGGCGGTTCTGTTGGAATTATCTGTTTTTTGTTAGCTATCTTGTCTTTCGGTGCCTGAGCATCAGTGACGTAAAGCGAACGCAGGAATTTCAAAATGTCAGTGCTTGATGGTTGAAATCCACATATCGCCTCAGTTTGTTCGGTTAACAAGTCAATCAAGAGATCTTCCGGTTGATCAACCAGCGTCTGCCACGCTTTCGGAATTACTTTTGAAGCCTCGCGTCGGGACGAATTGTCCTTGTAATCCCGTTGTGCATCATCAAAGGCATCACCTGACTTCACCCTTGTTTTATCAAGATACCTTACCAATTTCTCTTTGCATTCAAGTGGCTCCCTTTCGTTCAACTGAAGACGATAAAT
>CBDFGT010000037.1:0-19120 GCA_965247225.1 Rhizobiaceae bacterium
TTTTACACAGAAATGGATTTTTAACCCAGGAGTGTCGCAATATCATTCCAGGTCGCGAATACCATAAGTGACAGGACCATTGCAAACCCTATCCTGAATGCAATTTCCTGTGCAGCCTGCCCCACGGGTTTTCCCGCACGGCCTCAATGGCGTAAAACACAAGATGACCGCCGTCCAGCATGGGAACCGGCATCAAATTCAGCAAACCGATTGAAACAGAAAGCACGGCTGCCAGTTGCAGGACGGCCGCAAACCCGATTGTTGCCATCTGGCCGGAAGCCTGTGCCACCCTGATGGGCCCTCCAAGCTGATCGGCCTTCATGCGGCCGGTCACCAGATTTCCCAGATAATCGAATGTGCCTGTAACAATATGCCAGCTTTGCAAGGCACCTTCGCCGATGGCCTCCAGGGGGGTAAACGATTGAATCCGGAAGTTTCCGGCCTCTTCGCTGGTGACAATGCCAATAATGCCGACTTCCATCCTGTTGCCAAACTGGTCCCTGATTTCCGTCCGCCTGGGAACCATTGTCAGATCCAGCTTGCGGCCCTCGCGCTCAACCGTCACAACAAGGCTGAGTTCAGGACGAACACTGACATAGCGGCGTACGTCATCAAACGTCCTGACCGGAGAGCCGTCGATGGCCACCATCAGATCTCCGGGTTTAACCCCCGCCTCAAAGGCCGCACTGTCTGCCTTGACTTCTGCAACAACAGGATCGGTTACAGGCTTTCCGTAGATCGAGAAAATCACCGCGAAGATAACGATGGCCAGAATAAAATTGGCAACAGGCCCGGCCGCAACTGTTGCGGCCCGTTTCCACAGCGCCGCACCGGAAAAGGTCGAAGCCCGTTCAGCATCGCCGAGGTTGGAGAGCCCTTCAAAATCCGGATGGCTGGCAGCATTCTCATCACCGTAAAACTTGACATAGCCACCGAGCGGAATGGCAGAAAATTTCCAGCGCGTGCCATGCCTGTCAGTATAGCCTGCAATTTCAGGCCCAAACCCGACGGAAAACGCCATAATCCCGTATGCCGCTCCAGCGCCCACCAGATAGTGGCCCATTTCATGGACAAAAACGAGCAGCGAAAGCACAAGAATAAAAGGGACAATAGTTCCGCCAATGAAACCAGTGATCGAATGAATGCTGTCCATAAAATTTCCCGTCCAAAATGGTTCAGAACCTCTCCAGAAGAGTCCCTGCAGATGCATTCCAATGTGAACCTTGCGACATGAGAATGACAATATCAATAAAATAGGCAAGGACTGCGGCAAAAACCAGTCCGTCGACACGATCCAGTACACCACCGTGCCCGGGAATCAGGTGGCTGGAATCCTTCACGCCAAACCGGCGTTTCACAAAGGACTCAAAAAGATCACCGATCTGGCTGAAAACAGACAGGCCAAAGGCGATGGCCACAAAGGGCAAAACCGGCAGGCTTGTCATGGACATGACAACAGCCAGTCCAGACACCACACCAATGGCAGTGCCGCCGATGGCTCCGGACCATGTCTTGCCGGGAGATATGCGCGGTGCCAGCTTTGGGCCACCCAATGCACGCCCTGTAAAATAGGCGGCAATGTCCGTACCCCAGACGATGGCGAACAAAAACACGAGAATTGTCATCCCGGAATCGCTGTCGCCGCGCAGGGACGCAATTGCGACAGCACTTAAACCGGCATAGGCCACTCCACCGGCAAGCCAGCGGCCTGAACCTGTCATCATGCCCCGCAACCCGAACCCCGTGACTGCCAGGACCGTTGCCAGCAAACCGAAACCGGGTGCACCGGCAACAATGGCAACACTCACGACCACGAGAACTGCCCATCCGGCAAAAAAGCCTGCCCTGTCCTCACTGGTCAACCGGGTTATTGTCGACCATTCATGATACATCAAAAGGCCGAGGGCAATCGCAACAGCGCGAAACACCATACCACCGGCCCATGTTGCCCAGAGCATGATAACGGCCAGTACCAGCGCAGATATGATCCGCAGTTTCAATTCCTGTTTCATTGCGAAATGGCAGCCTTTGATACGGCCGTCACGCCTCCAAAACGGCGCTCACGACCGGCGTAACATTCCAGTGCCTCCATAAAGGTCTTGCGCGAAAAATCAGGCCACAAATCGGGAACGAACAGCAATTCGGCATAGGCCGCCTGCCATAGCAGAAAATTGGACAAACGCTCCTCACCACTGGTGCGGATCACCAGATCGGGATCCGGTATCCCGGCTGTATCAAGATAGGCAGACACAAGATCCTGAGTCACATCGTCAGCCCTGAGCTTTCCGGCAGCCACATCTGCAGCAATGGCCCGCATTGCCCGGGTTATCTCGTCGCGTGCCCCATAATTGAACGCAATAACCAGAACCAGGCTCGTATTGTCGGACGTGGTTTCCTCAGCCTCCAGAAGCAGCGGAAGAATATCACTGCGCAGGTTTTCCCGCTCGCCGATAATGCGGATCCTGACATTGGAGGCATGCAGTTCGGCCAGATCCCTTCGGATGAAGGCTTTCAGAAGACCCATCAGATCGGTGACCTCCGCTTCCGGACGTCGCCAGTTTTCCGAGGAAAACGCAAAAAGCGTCAGGTATTTCACACCGGCGTCATTGGCAGCACGCACAACCTCGCGCACCGCCTCAACGCCTTTCTTGTGGCCCATCGTTCGCGGCAAACCACGCTCATTGGCCCAGCGTCCGTTGCCATCCATAATAATGGCAACATGTTCAGGGATAGCGGATTTTGCACGGTTTGCCATTTAATCTGTCCGAAAATTGCGATGCGCCAGCATAAAATAAACTAGACCTGCATGATTTCTTTCTGCTTTTCGACCAACAGCCGGTCAATTTCGACAATCACGTCGTCCGTCATCTTCTGGACTTTTTCAGACTGGCTGCGTCCAGCATCCTGACCAATCCTGCCATCTTTTTCGGCTTTTTTCAGATCATCCATTCCGTCGCGACGCACATGGCGCACAGCAATTTTTGCCTTTTCAGCGTAATCGTGGGCAACCTTGACCAGCGATTTGCGACGCTCCTCATTGAGTTCAGGCAGGGGAATGCGCAAATTCTGTCCGTCGATGATCGGGTTCAGGCCAAGATTGGATTCCCGTATTCCACGCTCGACGGCACTCACCATCGATTTGTCCCACACGGAAACGGCCAGCATGCGGGGCTCAGGTACGGTAATATTGGCGACCTGGTTGAGCGGCATGCGCGATCCGTAGGCATCCACGGTGACCGGATCGAGGACATTTGCCGAGGCACGACCGGTTCGCAGCGATGCAATATCGCTCTTGAATGCCGAAATGGCACCGTCCATCCTGCGTTTCAGTTCCTTGGTGTCTACACCTTCACTCATCATGCACTCCTGCTTGCAA
Source organism: Rhizobiaceae bacterium (assembly GCA_965247225.1). GTDB lineage: Bacteria > Pseudomonadota > Alphaproteobacteria > Rhizobiales > Rhizobiaceae > CBDFGT01. Next base: position 3,377 of record CBDFGT010000037.1, read on the forward strand.
TGCCTACAGGCTTGATAATATCAAACCCGCTCATACCAGATCAACTGTCCCTGACGACGGTCGCAAGACCACCACCTGTCAGAATTTCCGGGAAGCCGCCCCGTTCGTGAATAGAAAATACCACGATAGGGATATTGTTCTCGCGTGCAAGCGCTACCGCAGCCACATCCATCACGGCAAGACCTTTTTCCAGCACTTCGCTGTGGGTCAACCGGTCAAACCGGGTTGCTGTCGGGTCTTTCTTTGGGTCGGCAGAATAGATGCCATCCACCTGCGTGCCTTTGAAGATGGCTTCCGCACCCATTTCGGCAGCACGCAGCGCCGCAGCCGAATCAGTTGTGAAGAAAGGATTGCCGGTTCCGCCTGCAAAAATCACCACCCGCCCCTGGCTGATATGATGCAATGTGGCGCGTTGTGAAAAGCTCTCGCAGATTTCAGGCATGGCGATGGCTGACAGAACCACGGTATCAATATTCAGCTTGCGCAGGGATGTTGCCAGCGCCAGCGCGTTGATAACGGTTGCCAGCATGCCCATGTGGTCACCGGTTACGCGGTCGCCACCCTTGGAGGCCACAGCGACGCCACGGAAAATATTTCCGCCGCCAACCACCACACCGACTTCAACACCCAGCGCACAGGCATCGGCAATATCCGCGGCAATACGGTCCGCGACCGCAACATCGATACCAAAACCCTGACTCCCCATCAGCGCCTCACCGGAGGCTTTCAACAGGACACGTTTGTAAATCGGCTTGGCAGACATGATTTCTCCTGAAATAGTTTCGGATGGAATATGGAATTTTTCCCGAAGGCGCAATATTGCCCGGTGCCATCAACAGATTTGACACTCAGCAACAGCCGGATACACGAAGGGCACGGCGTTGTCACGCAGTGCCCTTTTGTTTTCTCTGTTTGAAGACCGGATTTGAACTTTGGCATCGTCTTTACGGACTTCAATTCAGTAGCGTTGATTTACGAACGGGTGTCACGCCTGCCCGAAAACATCAGCTCTTTGCTACAGCTGCGACTTCTGCCGCGAAATCTGTTTCTTCCTTTTCGATACCGTCGCCGAGCAGAAGACGGGCCATGCCGACAATTTCAACAGGCGCACCAACCCTGGCTTCGGCTTCCTTGACGGCAGCAGCCACAGTCAGATCAGGATTCATGACGAAAGCCTGCGACAGAAGGGCTACTTCTTCAAAGAACTTGCGCATGCGACCGTCAACCATCTTTTCGATAATGGCTTCCGGCTTGCCGGATTCGCGGGCCTGCTCGATGAAGACATTGCGTTCGCGTTCTGCAACAGCAGCATCCACTTCTTCAGGACGGATGGCCAGCGGGTTTGTCGCCGCAATATGCATGGCAACCTGACGACCGATTGTGTTGAGCGCGTCCTTGTCACCGGAAGACTTCAGCGCAACCAGAACGCCGAGCTTGCCGAGGCCATCAGCCGCCGCATTGTGCACATAGGTGGCAACGACACCATCTTCGACAGACAGGAGGGCCGAACGGCGCAGGTTCATGTTTTCGCCGATATGGGCAATCGCATCCTTGATCGTATCAACAACAGACTTGCCGGAAGCAGGATAGGTGGCAGCGCCAATGGCATCAACTGTACCGTCTGTGGTGAGCGCGACAGCGCTGACGCCACGAACCAGATCCTGGAACGAATCATTGCGGGCCACGAAATCGGTTTCCGAGTTGACTTCAACCACAACCGCCCTGTTGCCGGAAGATGCAATACCGATCAGTCCTTCAGCAGCCGTGCGACCGGATTTCTTGTCGGCCTTGGAAATGCCCTTGGCACGCAACCAGTCGATTGCCGCTTCCATATCGCCATTGGTTTCGCCCAATGCCTTTTTGCAATCCATCATGCCTGCGCCTGTCTTTTCGCGCAGTTCTTTCACCATTGCAGCTGTAACGCTCATCTTTTGCCTCTTCGGGTTCGCAAGGTGCGCAGCCCGTTTCTGTAACGCCGGCGCACACCTTTGATTGTGGCATGGAATATGCCGAAAATTGTAACAGTGTGATGAAGCACATCCGGCCGGCACACTGCTTTTTCGCCGGTCTCCCCTGAAGGCGTAAGACCATACGCCTCTTGCCTGAATGTTCCGGCTTTTGAATAAGGCAAGGCCGTTTTTTCGTACAGTCACGAAAAACGGCCTTGCTCAAAGTCTGACAACGAATGCTCTTTTATCAGGCTTCAGCAGCCAGTTCCGGCTCAATCGGGGCTTCTTCGGAAGCACCGATATCACGACCGGAAGACCCCTGCTGACGGGCAATACCATCAATGGCAGCACGGGCAATCAGGTCACAATAGAAGGAAATGGCGCGCGACGCATCATCATTGCCGGGAATGGCATAATCGATATTGTCCGGATCGCAATTGCTGTCGATCACGGCAACAACTGGAATGCCGAGTCGCTTTGCTTCGTCGATAGCGATCTTTTCCTTGTTGGTGTCGATGATGAACATCAGGTCAGGCGTACCACCCATATCGCGGATGCCGCCCAGAGCCTTGTCCAGCTTTTCGCGTTCACGCTCAAGGTTCAGACGCTCCTTCTTGGTGAAGCCGGAGGCTTCCGAAGACAGGATTTCATCGAGCTTGCGCAGACGCTGGATGGAGTTGGAAATGGTCTTCCAGTTGGTCATCATGCCGCCGAGCCAGCGTGCATTCACGTAGTACTGTGCAGAACGCTTTGCAGCATCAGCAATGATTTCCGAAGCCTGGCGCTTTGTACCGACGAACAGGACACGACCGCCGCCGGCCACTGTGTCGCTGACAACCTGAAGGGCGCGCGACAGCATGGGAACTGTCTGGGCCAGATCGATAATGTGAATGTTGGAACGTTCGCCGAAAATATACGGCTTCATTTTTGGATTCCAGCGGTGAGTCTGGTGACCAAAGTGAACACCAGCTTCCAGAAGCTGGCGCATGTTAAAATCAGGCAGTGACATGCCTTTTCTCCTTTTTCCGGTTGAACCTCCGCAAGGCAAACAGCAGGTTCCCTGAACCTGCCACCGGCGGAACCGTCCGGATTTCTCCCGGATGATCCCAAGCCTCACGTGTGGAATGGGTGGGCCTTATAGCGATTGAACACAAATTGCAAGCATATCTGCTTATTTTTTGCAGTCATCACCCTTCAGGAGCTCAAGATTGGCCAAAGTCCCGCTCAAGACAAAATCGCCGTAATCCATCACCAGATCACGGGTAATGCCATTGTCATAGAGCTTGAAGGAAATCTGGTAGACCGGCAATTCATCATTGCCCCTGGTATCTTCAAAATAGGACATGGAAACAGGCCAGTAGGCCTTGCTGGTCAATGCGGACAATTTTGTCGCCTCGATATCATCCGCCTTCGGCATCAAAGGCTTGCCGACAATCGTTGTCGTCATCATATCCTTGTTGCCGGTATCGGAACCGTCAAAAAGACGCGATTCAAAGAAACGCTCACCACGGCTTGCACGCTTGATCACATCGATCATGTGTTCAGTCGGAAACCGGCTTTCCGCCAGCGACACGACTTCCTCCTGCGGCTTGGCCAGTCGCACAACGACCTTGTTGTCGGCGGATCTTGCGGACCCGCTGACCTGACTGTCAAGCCTGTCATCCGAGAAAGTCCTGGTTTCAAACTTGAAAATATTATGCCCCAGATCCTCGAATGTCCGGGTCTGCTGGTCTGTCAGTTTCTGCCCCTCGCCCATATCCGTGCGTGTCACATAGCGGAAACTCACCGTATATCCCTTGCATTCACTCCCTGTGAATTCATAGACCATGCGACCGGAAAGCGAGGCTATGCCTGACCGCTCGGACGCATCTTTCAGAACAATGTCATAAACGGCACGATGAGGGACCAGCGCTATTGTCGCAGCACTTCCAACCCCTATATCCAGACCCAGAAATGCAGCGCAAGAGACAACACATGTCGCAATCACCGGACGAAACATTCCAACGCTCCTGATCAAACTGTCATCTTTGATATAGCACACCTTTGCTATAGAAAGGAAAGGCGGCTTTTTGTTTTTGCAGCCACATTTATTTGCCAATTCTACAGGAATCACAATGGAGAACCGGAATGCCGCCTGAAATTGATGAACGACTGGAATCCCTTGGGATAAAATTGCCACAGGCAGCAGCCCCTGCTGCCAATTATGTCCCCTGGGTCATAAGTGGTGCGACACTCTATATTTCCGGCCAGTTGCCCATGGAAAACGGCAGAATCGCGGTGACCGGACACCTCGGCAAGGATGTTGATGTGGCAATGGCCCAGCGTGCTGCAGAACTGTGCGCCATCAATATTCTGGCGCAGGCAAAGGCGGCTCTTGGAGGTGATCTGTCGCGCATTGTCCGGCTCGTCAAGCTGAACGGATTTGTGGCCTCGACACCGGAATTTGTGGAACAGCATCTGGTCATCAATGGAGCCTCCAACCTGATGGCCAATGTGCTCGGCGAAGCCGGAAAACATGCCCGCGCAGCGGTCGGCATGGCCTCGCTGCCCATGAATGCCGCTGTCGAAATTGATGCAATCATGGAGATTTCCCTATGATCCGCGCTGGTTTTGTCACGGCGCAGCCCGTTGCCCATCGCGGCTTTCACGATATGAACAAGACGGTCTGGGAAAATACCATTTCGGCTTTCAACCGCGCCATTGACGCAGGCTTTGCCATTGAATGCGACCTGCAATATGCCGCAGACGGCAATCCGGTTGTCTTCCATGACGATGACATGGAGCGGCTGTGCGGCATCAAGGGCGACGTGCGGGAAAAGACCGCAGGTGAACTGGCCCTGTTTTCGATTGGCGGCACACAGGACAAGATCCCTTCCCTGCGCCAGCTTCTGCGCCTGACCAGGGGCAAGGTGCCACTGGTTCTGGAGCTCAAGGGCCGAAAGGGCGATGATGACGGCTTTGCCGATTCCGTTCTCGAGGCCCTGGACGGATATGAAGGCCCCGTCGCCCTGATGAGCTTTGACCACTGGCTGCTCAAGGATCTGAAAGACCTTGGCTGCACCTATCCGGTTGGTCTCACCGCCTGGGGAAACAGCCCGGAGGATTTTGCAACCCACGAATCCGCCATGGACTATGGTCTGGATTTCATCTCCTATTGCGTCGATCATCTGCCCAATCCCTTTGTCACCGCGCAACGTGCAAGGGGCATTCCCGTTATCACCTGGACCGTGCGCACCGATGAGGCTGTTGTGCGCACATTCGCTGAGGCCGACCAGATGACCTTTGAGGGCTTTGATCCCCGGAAAGTCGCCTGAGACCCGGATGTCGAACGAACCCGTCATCACTGTGATCCAGTCCATGAAGGCCATTGCACCGGCGCGATGGTCGCTGCTGTCGGGGACATCCAGGGGGCAGGAAACGGCCTACAATCCGTTCCTGTCCCACGCCTATCTGTCATCCCTGGAAGAATCCGGCTCGGCTACTGCCGGAACCGGATGGCTGGGTCATCACATGCTTCTGGAAGACCAGGAGGGGATGTTGCTGGGTGCCCTGCCCGGCTATCTGAAAAATCACAGCCAGGGTGAATATGTCTTTGATCATGGCTGGGCCGACGCGCTGGAGCGGGCGGGTGGCAACTACTATCCCAAAATGCAATGTGCCATCCCCTTTACTCCGGCAACCGGACCGCGCCTGCTGACGGCACCCGGCGTCGACACGGCGCAGGTCCGGGCCATGCTGGCCTCAGGTCTCCGGCAGGTTACACAGCAATTGAAACTCTCCTCGGCACACGTCACCTTCCTGCCGGAATCAGAAATTGCCACATTTGCCGGGCACGGCTATCTGATGCGCAAGGACCAGCAATTCCATTTCATCAATGACGGTTACAGCTGCCACAGTGATTTTCTCGACACACTCGCCTCGCGCAAGCGCAAGGATCTGAAAAAGGAACGGCGGCTGGCCCTGGAAAACCGCATCACGATTGACTGGCTGACCGGCAAGGATCTGACCGAGGACATCTGGGATCAATTCTTTGCCTTCTACATGGATACGGACAGCCGCAAATGGGGGCGACCCTATCTGACCCGTGCTTTCTATTCCATGATCGGCGAGCGCATGGCAGACGATATTCTGCTGGTCATGGCCAAACGTGAGGGTCGCTATATTGCCGGTGCCATCAATTTCATCGGTTCCGACACGCTGTTTGGCAGGCATTGGGGCTGTCTGGAAGAACACCCGTTCCTGCATTTTGAGGTCTGCTACCATCAGGCTATTGATTTTGCCCTGGCAAGGGGCCTGAAAAAGGTTGAGGCCGGCGCACAGGGCGAACACAAGCTTGCCCGCGGTTACCGGCCCGTGACAACCCATTCCGCCCATTACATCACCCATCCGGGCCTGCGCCGCGCTATTGCAGATTATCTGGAACGCGAACGCGCCGATGTGGATTACACTGCGCAATACTTGCATGATCACAGCCCGTTCCGCAAAGGTGAGCGTCAGGAACAGGACGGATAGAACACGAACACAGGACCATGACCGACATGCACTACGACACTGACAATATTTTCGCCAAAATCCTGCGCGGGGAAATTCCCTCCATCAAGCTTCTGGAAACAGACGATGTCCTGGTCATCATGGATGTCATGCCACAGGCCGACGGTCATGTTCTGGTGCTGCCAAAGGCTCCGTCACGCAACCTTCTCGATGCTGATCCGGTAGTCCTTTCCAAACTCCTGCCCGTTGTCCAGACAATGGCCAGGGCCGTAAAGAAGGCGTTTGAGGCAGATGGTGTCAGCATCATGCAATATAATGAGGCCGCAGGCGGTCAGTCTGTGTTCCATCTGCATTTTCATGTTGTGCCACGTCATGATGGCTTACCTTTGCGAGGGCATGGCGGCAAGATGGAGGATTTCGGCGTGCTCAACGCCAATGCTGAAAAAATACGCCAGGCACTCGCCTGACATTTGTCAGCACGATCATCCCAAAACATAAAGACTGCCAATGAGATGATGCCCCGGGCACATTCCGCAAACCGGCGGGCTTTGTCTGCGGCGCAGTTGTTAAGGTCATCAGACCCAGTCCTGAATTCTCAAATGTAAAATGCCGGATGTCATGCATCCGGCATTGTCTTGTTCAATGCTCAGCCTTCAGGGCTTGCGCGCAAACTTGGGAACTGCACCCGATTTTGCGGGCTTTTCCTTCACCGCAAGATCACCATCCGCAACAGGATCCGCCACCGTGGCTGCCGCCTTTGCAGGTTTTGGTTTGGAGGCTTTCACCTCGCCCTCCATCAATTCGGGCTTCGGCTTGATGGGGGCCGTCTCGGAAACAAAATCCAGCAGAAGGCCATTCGTGCCATCCGCTTTCTTTCCGGCCGAAACCTTGACCACACCGCCCTTTTTCAGGCGACCGAAGAGAATCTCGTCGGCCAGCGGCTTCTTGATGTGCTCCTGAATGACGCGACCGAGCGGGCGCGCACCCATCTTGTCATCGTAACCCTTGTCAGACAGCCAGGAAACGGCCTCAGGTGTCAGGTCAAATGTCACATTGCGTTCGGCAAGCTGTGCTTCAAGCTGCATGACAAATTTCTGCACCACCTGATGGATCACCTCCTGCGGCAATCTGGCAAACTGGATGGTCGCATCCAGACGGTTGCGGAATTCCGGAGTAAACAGACGGTTGAGCGCCTCGACATCCTCGCCTTCGCGCCTGGAGGATCCAAACCCTATTCCTGGCTTGGCCATGTCCGCCGCCCCGGCATTGGTGGTCATGATCAGGATCACATTGCGGAAATCGATCTTCTTGCCGTTATGGTCGGTCAGCGATCCGTGGTCCATAACCTGCAAAAGGATGTTGAAAATATCCGGATGGGCCTTTTCAATTTCGTCCAGAAGCAGGACCGAATGCGGATGCTGGTCGATACCATCGGTCAGCAAACCACCCTGATCAAAGCCGACATAGCCGGGAGGCGCTCCCAGCAATCTGGAAACCGTGTGGCGCTCCATATATTCCGACATGTCGAACCGCAACAGTTCGACACCCAGCGAGGCCGCCAGCTGCTTGGCCACCTCGGTTTTGCCCACACCTGTTGGTCCGGCAAAAACATAGGAGCCTATCGGCTTGTTTGGCTCCCGCAAACCGGCCCGTGCCAGCTTGATCGCCGAGGACAGCGCCTCGATCGCCTTGTCCTGGCCATAGACAACCGAGCGCAACTCCTTGTCCAGATTGGCAAGAACGGTCTCGTCATCCTTGGATACGGTCTTGGGCGGAATACGGGCCATGGTGGAAATTGTCGCCTCTATTTCCTTCTCGGTAATCACCTTGCGACGCTTCGACAGCGTCAGGAGCATTTGCGCGGCACCGGCCTCGTCAATCACGTCGATGGCCTTGTCCGGCAGCTTGCGGTCTGAAATATAGCGGGCCGAAAGTTCCACGGCGGCCCTGATGGCATCGTTCGTATATTTCAGCTTGTGATAGTCTTCAAAATACGGCTTCAGCCCCTTCATGATTTCAATGGCATCATCGATGCTTGGCTCATTGACATCAATTTTCTGGAATCTGCGCACCAGCGCACGGTCCTTTTCAAAGAACTGGCGATATTCCTTGTAGGTTGTCGAACCGATGCAGCGGATGGCACCCGATGACAGCGCAGGCTTCAGCAGGTTGGAAGCGTCCATCGCTCCGCCTGACGTTGCCCCTGCCCCGATGACCGTGTGAATTTCATCAATAAACAGCACGGCCCCCGGATACTCCTCCAGTTCCTTGACCACCTGTTTCAGGCGCTCTTCAAAATCACCGCGATAGCGGGTACCTGCCAGAAGCGTTCCCATGTCGAGTGAAAAAATCGTCGCATCCTGAAGCGCTTCCGGCACTTTTTTCTCGACAATACGCTTGGCAAGGCCCTCCGCGATGGCGGTTTTTCCCACACCGGGATCACCCACATAAAGCGGATTGTTCTTGGAGCGGCGGCACAGGATCTGGATCGTCCGGTTGACCTCGGAATGACGGCCGATCAACGGATCAATCTTTCCGGTCCTGGCCTTTTCGTTCAGATTGACACAATAGGCTTTCAGGGCCTCCTGCTTGCCCTTCTGTCCGTCTTCTGTCTGTCCGGGTTTGGCATCCTGTTCCATCTCTTCAGCCCCGCGCGGCGGCCGCACTTCACTGGTTCCGGGCCGCTTGCCAATACCATGCGAGATGAAATTCACGGCATCATAACGGGTCATTTCCTGCTCCTGCAGGAAATAGGCTGCATGGCTTTCGCGCTCGGCAAAAATGGCGACCAGCACATTGGCACCGGTAACCTCTTCACGCCCTGACGACTGGACATGGATGACCGCGCGCTGGATAACCCGCTGAAAACCGGATGTCGGCTTGGAATCCTCTTCATAGCCGGTTACCAGATTGGCCAGCTCATTATCGACGTAGTCCGTCACTGTCTTGCGCAATTCGGGAATATTGACATTGCACGCACCCATGACGGCAGAGGCATCCGCATCATCCATCAGGGCCAGAAGCAGATGTTCAAGCGTTGCATATTCGTGTTGGCGCTCATTGGCCAGTGTCAGTGCCTGATGAAGCGCTTTTTCAAGGCTGGGAGAAAATGTTGGCACGTTAAACCTCACTTTTTTTCCATGACACATTGCAACGGATGCTGATGCTCTCGCGCAAAATCCATCACCTGCGTCACTTTTGTTTCTGCAACTTCGTAGGTAAACACACCACATTCACCCACACCATGATTGTGGACATGCAGCATGACATGGGTCGCAGCTTCACGATCCTTCTGGAAAAACCGCTCCAGAACATGGATCACAAATTCCATCGGCGTATAGTCGTCATTCAGCAAAAGCACCCTGTAAAGGCTCGGCTTTTTCGTTCTTGGCTTTGTACGGGTAATAACCGCAGTTCCGCGATCATTGTCGCTGCCACCCTGCGGGTTTCTGTCCTGACTGCGGATCGATCTGGCGATCATGTCCTTCTGTTCCTCATTCAACTCCAGGGCTGATTTCGGGCGAACAACGAAATGGGAGCTTTCGGCGCATTCACGAACCAGCACCTTAATCTAGTACAAAAAAATCAGAATTTAAGCCCCAATTTGAGCTCATACGGATATTTCACCAGCCCGGCGCAATTATTTATAGAGCATGATGTCTCTCAATGGAATCATTCTGCGACAAGGAATTTTTTACGAGGATCAAGGCTTTTGGCGCATGGACATACAAGGACGTATGGTCGAGACAAAAGCCGGAGATGATCGTGAAAATTCCTGTCGCCCGAAGGGTTGGCTGAAGCGGGGTCACTGTTGCGCCGGGTGGCTTTGCCGTATGCGTCCTGCTACGACACGCGCGCCCCGACACACCATTTCCCGCCGCTTGAGCCAACAGAATGGGTTCCAGTCAGAGACATCATGCTCTAACACCGGTTTCGGCAAATCTGGTTTTTCAGACAGCCCGCTTTCAGGCAACAAAAAACCGGTGACAAAAGGCCACCGGTTTTATTTCAGACAACATACAAGGACAATCAGGCGGCAACATCTGCAGCAGGAGCCTGAACCGCCTTTGCAGCCTTGGCAGGTGTTGGAACAACAGCATTGAAGTCTTCGGCTTTTTTGTATGCAACCCTGGCCAGATCGGAATACATTTCGCCAAGCTTCGTCATCTGTGCCACGAATGTTTCGTAGCTGGTCTTGATATACGAAGACTGCAACTCAACAGCAGCCTCGATGTTCTTCACGGTCGTCAGCTTCTCAATATGGGAAATACCATCCTGGAACGCCTTTTTCGCATAGTCAGATGTTTCTGTGGCTATGGTCTGATAACCTTTTGCAACAGTTTCATAATTGCTCACGATTGTGTCGAAAGCTTCTTTGCTTTTTGCGCTTGCGTCATCAAAATTAAACATGGGATCAGCCTCCTTGGTGCCACTGTTCTGCACTTCTGTGTGCTGATCCATGCCGCAAGGCAAACATCAGCCTGAAAAATCTTGTGCAATGCAATATACCCCATTTTCATGACATACCAAAGAAAAAACCGGCCTTTCTGAGCAGAAAAGACCGGTTCGTTGTTTTTATAATGATATATCAAACAGACAGTCGTACCTCAATTTGATATGTCTGCGTGTAACCCTCTGCGGGAAGCTGCAGCGCCAAAGATCAATGTACCTGCCAGCCGCGCCCGTTCGCCGGACAATCAAAGATCCACGTCCAGAATGGCCATGGAGAAATTATAGGACAATTCACCGTCTTCATCGTCGCGGAAAACCACCCCGAGAAACTCGTCGCCTGCATAAACCTCTGCTGAATCATCCTTGCGAGGCCTTGCCTTGACAACGATAGCGGGGTTGAATGTGCGCTTGAAATAGGCGTCGAGTTTTTTCAGTTCATCAGGCTTCACGACTGGTCTCCATCGATTTTCGGGTGATTTGCCGGGTGCTTCTCGCATGTCCGCTTGCTGGCTGTAAACACAAAAAGTAGCGTCCACCCTATTTTCAAAGAGGCTCAGGGCGTGTCGTCAATCAACGGAAGAGAGGATCTGGTCCATTGCCCGTGAAGGCTCGGAGCAACCGGCAGTGCCGACAACACGGGCCGGAACACCCGCCATCGTCGAGCACCTGGGAACATCTTTGAGAACAACCGAGCCGGCAGCAATGCGCGAACAGGATCCGACATGGATGTTTCCGAGGATTTTGGCACCGGCACCGATCAGTACCCCGTCACCGATCTTGGGGTGCCTGTCTCCGATTTCCTTTCCCGTTCCGCCCAGTGTCACCCCGTGCAGGATGGAAACATTATCTCCGATCGTAGCCGTTTCCCCGACAACGAACCCTGTGGCATGATCCAGGAATATGCCGCGACCAATCTGGGCCGCAGGATTGATATCCGTCTGGAAAACGCTGGAAGCCCGGCTCTGCAAATACAGCGCAAAATCGCGGCGACCCTGTTTGAGCAGCCAGTGCGCCAGCCTGTGTGTCTGGATGGCATGGAAGCCCTTGAAATAGAGAACAGGCTCCATGTATCGGATGCAGGCGGGATCACGGTCATGAAACGCCTGGATATCCACGCGCAAAATGGTGCTCCATTCGGGAAAATCTTCCAGCATTTCAAAGAAGGTCTGCCGCAGCAATACAGCCTGAAGGTCGGAATGGTCCAGCCGCTCGCAGATCCGGTAAATCACACATTCCTCAAGGCTTTTAACATTGATGACTGTCGCATATAAAAGACCGCCTAGCACCGGATCAGCGTCGGCAGCCTGTCGGGCCTCGGCCTTGATCATGTTCCAGATCGGGTCCATGACGGACAGACTGTCCGGCTGACGAATTTCGGTGACTGCGACCATTGTCGCTCTCCTTCTGGCATAACGGTGACAGCAATATAGAGCATCGGGATGACATTTTAAATGGGCCTGTCAAAAATGAGCTTAATACAGTCTTTCGCAGCAGAAAAAATCCGTTGCAGCGCCGAAAATAAAATCGGTTTTATCGTTCTGTCCAGCATTCATCGAAAAAATGCCCTTGACGCCTCTATGTGGACTGCCCCTGCCAAAGGCGGTTTCCTGGCTTGTCGATAGCGCCGAAGTGCGTGTGATCGTGCTGAAGGGCGACGGCGGCAATGATTTTTGCAGCGGCGCTGATATTTCCGAATTCGCTGCAGTGCGCAGCGATCACGAGAGCGCAACGCACTATGAGGCCCTCAATGTCGCAGCCTTTGCCGCCATCAGGCAGGCGCCGGTCCCGGTGATCGCCGCCATTTGCGGCATTTGTTTTGGCGGAGGCCTTGGGCTTGCCGCCGCCTGCGACCTGCGCATTGCAGATCGAAGTGCCCGATTTGCCATTCCGGCCGCCCGACTGGGCCTTGCCTATCCTGTCGACGGCATGGGAGATATCACGCTCGGTCTTGGGACAGACCTTGCCAGGCTGGCGCTCTACACAGGTCAGGAACTGGACAACGCAATGCTGTTCCCAGCGCGGGTTCCTGACCGCCCTTGTGGACAGGGGCGAACTGGACGCGGCAACCGGGTCTTTGGCCGACACCATTGCAGCCAATGCGCCACTTACCATCAGGGCTACGAAGATGGCGTTTAGGGCCAACACAGAACACAATGCGCAACTGTTTGAAATGGCTTCAAAAGCAGGTGCCGCTACATTCTCAAGCCTTGACTATGCAGAAGGCCGCCTCGCCTTTTCCCCAACGCCGAAAACCGGAATTCACCGGCCATTGACGTCCCTGTTGCGTGTCGCGCAAAAGTGTGCAGCGGTTTTGCGAAAAAGACACGCATAAACAAAAAGATAAAGCCTGTCGCATGAATCCGATTCGCCGCGATGGGCTTTATGAAGTGACCTCCCCATAAAACGCAAGGGCTGCTGCCTTGAAAACCCGGTCGGCTACAGACAGCATATGATCCCGGCGCGGAATATCCAGCGCACGGCCATCCGGGATCAGGGCTGCCAGTTCCTGCGGGCTGCCCGCAATATCATCTGTTGTCCCCACTGCCACCAGCACCGGCACACCAATGCTTGCGACCGTCCCGGCAGGCATCAACACCCGTGATGTGGCAATGCACGCCGCAAGCGCCCGCCCTGTCGCTCCTGGTCTGGTCGGCAAAGGCACGAAACATCCGGCCTTTCACATGGGTTACATCCTCAAGGGACGGAGCCAGGAGAGCCTCGGCAATCGGATCCCAGTCGCCTGCTCCGGTCACCAGCGCAATCCCGAGCCCGCCAAGGACCAGCGACAACACCCGGTGCGGGTATTCCACCGCCATAAACGCCGAAATCCGTGCGCCCATGGAATAGCCCATGACATGGGCCTGCGGCAGGCCCAGATGGTCCAGCAATGCGACGGCATCGGACGCCATTTCGGAAGGGGTGTAAAGGGCACTGTCATAGAGTTTGGTACTGCGTCCGTGACCCGCGATTGTCAAGCGCAATCACCCGGTAACCGGCATCACCCAAAGTCTTCAGCCAGCCGGGATGAACCCAGTTATAGAGCGCATTGGACGCAAAGCCGTGGATCAGCAGGATGGGCACGCCTGAAGGCTCACCCTCGTCAAAATAGGCAATATCCACACCATCATGGGAAAACTGTTTGAAATCTGGAACATTGAGATGCATCTGTTTCACCCTGTTATGCCGTGTTTATTATAAAGACCACGATGACAAAACCAGTGGCGGCCTGTCATTCCGGGTTGTTTTCCACTACCCATCTGGAGCAAAGATCTGTAAGAGCAGAACCTGGACCCTTGAGACAAGCATACGGAGATTCCCATGGCAGGCCCACGCAATTCCGCACTTCCAGAACGATGGCGGACATCGCATTATCGAAATCGGTGTGAAAGAATTCATGTGCGTCGGCGCGTCAACACCTTTTGATCATCCGCATATCTATATCGATATGGGCGATGACAATGAAAAAGTCTGCTCCTACTGCTCCACGCTCTACAAATACAATGCAAGCCTGAAAGCAGAACAGACGTCTCCTGCCGGCTGCGTCTTCCACGTCAAGGCTGCGTGAGAAAATCAGGAAAACATGCCCGTTGCAAAGACTGCCATAGTCGGAGCCGGAATTGCAGGCTTGACAGCAGCACTGTGCCTTGCACGCCAAGGCATCCATTCTGTTATCCTTGAGCGTGCTGACCACCTGTCGGAAGTGGGTGCTGGCCTGCAGATTTCGCCCAACAGCGCGAATATTCTCAAACATATCGGTGTTTTGGCAAAGCTTGAACCGCTCTGGAACGAGCCGGACAGTATCAATCTCGTCTCGGGCATCACATTGGACGCGCTGGCCTCTGTTCCGGTGGGCAAGAATGCAAGGTCACGGTGGGGTGCACCCTATGGGGTTTTGCTGCGGGCTACATTGCAAAAGGCTCTTCTGGACACAGTGCTGGAAAATCAGCATTGCCGCCTCTTGCTGGGTCAGAACATGGCCGGGTTTACCCGGGAAAGCATTGCCCTCGCCACAGGTGTTGAACCGGACCTGATCATCGGGGCAGATGGTGTATGGTCAACAGTGCGCAAGTCCATCTTGGCCTGCGAGAATTCCCGTTTTTCCGGCTCCATCGCCTGGCGCTTCATGGTCGATCCGGCCCTTTGCCCTGCTGGGATGGACCCTGCTTCTGTCACGGCGTTTCTGGGCCCGTCGGCCCATATTGTCACCTATCCGATCCGGGAAACCGATAGCATGAATATCGTTTGCATTACCACCGGGGACGAGCCGGAGGAGGCATGGAACACGATGGTCGATGCCGTGCGCAAGAAGGAGCTTTTGCGCCAGTTCCTGGGCTGGAACCCCGGCGATTACCCGGATGCTCGACAGCGGCAGGGAACGCACCTGCTGGCCTCTCTACGAGATGGCGGATGGGCCTTGGCAGAACGGTCATGAGACTGTCTTGATCGGCGATGCCGCCCATGCCATGACGCCGTTTGCGGCACAAGGTGCCAGCATGGCCATTGAAGACGCTGACCTTTTGGCAAATTACATCGCAAGAGGGCCGCTGCCATCCGCGCTTTCAGGCTTTGAAGCCGAACGGCGAAAGCGGGTTGCGCGTGTCAGGTCGCGCGGCGCTTTCAACAATTTTGCCTATCACGCCAGCGGCCCTGTCGCCTTTGCGCGCGACCTGGTATTGAAATGGCGCGCACCAGCATCGCTGGCCGCAGATCTGGACTGGCTCTACGGATACAGACCCCCGTCCTGATCAATGCCTCATGCGCTCAGGCCAGTCTGGCCGCCGCAAGTCCGCGCTCTATATCCTTGCGGATGTCCTGGACGTCTTCAAGGCCAATCTGCAGACGCAGGACAGGC
>CBDFGT010000038.1:0-48556 GCA_965247225.1 Rhizobiaceae bacterium
GGGTGGTGCCGACAGGCATTGCGCATGGAACCGTGACACTGGTCATCGACGGCAAGCCCTTCGAGGTGACGACCCTGCGCCGCGACGTGGCAACGGACGGGCGGCATGCCGAGGTGGCTTTCAGCGCGGACTGGCAGGAGGATGCAGAGCGGCGGGATTTTACCATCAATGCACTTTACGCCACACAAAGCGGCGCAGTGATCGATCCGGTCGGCGGGCTTGCCGATCTCGATCCGCCGGAGATCCGCTTCATCGGCGATGCGGCTGCGCGTATTGCGGAGGATTACCTGCGGATTTTGCGATTCTTCCGGTTCTTTGCCCATTATGGCCGCGGCAGGCCGGATGCTGCGGCCTTGCGGGCCTGCGCACGGGCGAAAGACCGGCTTTCCACGCTGTCTGCCGAACGGGTCTGGTCGGAGCTGAAAAAGCTGCTGTCGGCAGCCGATCCGGGACGCGCCCTTTTGTGGATGCGGCAGGCCGGTGTGTTGACGCAAATCCTGCCGGAGACGGAAAAATGGGGCATTGATCTCATCCCCGGTCTCATTGAAACCGGGGCGGCCCTTGGCTGGGAGAAGGATCCCATGCTGCGGCTGGCTGCCATCCTGCCGGATGACCGGGAGCGGCTGCGGGCGCTGGCCTTGCGGCTGCGTCTTTCCGGCAGTGAGGCAAAGGTGCTGGATGACTGGGCGGCAAGTCCCTTAATTCCTGAAAAGGCAGCGGACATTGCCTTTGACCGGATGCTCTATGAGTTCGGTGCTTCCGGCCTGATCTTCCGGCTGAAACTGGCGCTTTCCCATGTGCGGCCAGCGGCGAGCCATGACACCGCATCCATGGAGAAATCGGCGATGCTGGCCAAGCTTCTGGCGCGTGCAGAAAAATGGGAAAAGCCTGTATTCCCGGTTTCCGGCAAGGATCTGATCGACAAGGGCTTTCAGCCCGGCCCGGACATGGGCGCAACATTGGCCCGGCTGGAAAAGCACTGGGTGGCAATGAACTTCATTCCGGACAGGGAGCAATTGCTGTCGGGGTTGTGAGTTTGGCATCGACCTTTGTTGAGGCCGCCGCCCTACGGCCACCTGACCACAGGTGGAAGCGAAGACAGGATACTGTCGACATTGCCGCCGGTTTTCAGGCCGAAAATCGTACCGCGATCATAGAGCAGGTTGAATTCCACATAGCGGCCACGGCGCACCAGCTGTTCATCGCGGTCTTCCACGCTCCAGGTCTTGTTGAAATTGTTGCGCACCAGCTTGGGATAGACCATGGCAAAGGCGCGCCCGACATCGCGGGTGAAGGCAAAATCGGCGTCCCAGCCGCCTTTTTCGGCATCTGTATGCAGCCAGTCAAAGAAAATGCCGCCGGTGCCGCGCGGCTCGTTGCGGTGTTTCAGATAGAAATAGTCATCGCACCAGGTTTTGTATCTGGCATAATCGGCCACCGGCGCGTGCCGGGTGCAGGTGATCTCCATGGCGCGATGGAACAGTTGCGTGTCCGGGTCTTCCTGCGTGCGGCGGCTTTCCAGAACCGGGGTCAGATCCGCGCCACCGCCAAACCAGTGGCTGGTGGTCACCACCATGCGGGTGTTCATATGCACGGCTGGAACATTGGGATTGACCGGATGGGCAATCAGCGAAATGCCGGAGGCCCAGAAGCGCGGGTCTTCCTCGGCTCCGGGAATCTGGCCGCGAAATTCCGGCGAGAATTCGCCATAGACTGTCGATGTGTGGACGCCGACTTTCTCGAACACCCGGCCTTCCATCATCGACATGCGGCCACCGCCGCCTTCGCCATTGTCGCGCTTCCAGTCCCTGGCCACAAACCGGCCGGGTTCAAGATCGGAAAACGGGCCGGTCAGCTCATCTTCCAGCGTTTCAAAGGCCGCGCAGATCGTATCGCGCAATGTAGCGAACCAAGACTGTGCTGCCAGCATGCGGTCTTCGATATCCTCTGGAAGGCCCTTTGGCAGATCCGGTCTTTGCATCGTTTTTGCGTCCTGTCTTTCATGCGGCTTTGCGCGCGTCCGCGATTCGCAGCAGCACAGTCCTTATATTAGGGGAGGTTGCATGTCAGGGGAAGCCAGCGCCAGTCCCCCGTACCCATGCAAATCCTTGACTCTGAGGGTTGTCCACGCCACATTGTGCTCACAGGCGCATATTTTACGGACAAGGGTCAAAACTGGCGAGGGCAGCAGCATGGCACGTGTACCGGGTCCGCCACCGCTCGGCGGACTGAAACAGCAGATTGCCAAATACCGCGATGGCAAGGGCGAACGCACCGGCCATTTCGTGCGTCAAACCTATTGCCTGAACCGCGATGAAGCCCGGGCGAAGGCCCGCGAATGGTTTGACCATTACCCCAAGGCTGCCTACTGGACCGAAGTGGAAAGCTGGCGGCCATTGCCCGGCGACGAAATCGAATTCACCATGCGCCGCCTGCCCAGCGCCGATTGAGATAAGGGATATCCTTGTTCGTTTTGAGGATATCCTGTAGAATTGCTCTCGCATAACAGGAGCCCGCAGCATGGCACTTTACATCAAGGATGAAACTGTTGATGCGCTGGCCGAGCGCTACCAGGCAGCCATCAAAGCCAAAACCAAGACGGAAGCCGTGCGCCAGGCTTTGGAAAAGGCTTTGGAAGTGGACGGGCGAGGGGACGATTATGTCGAACGCGCGGTTGCGTGGGCCAGGGATTTTAATGCCAGAACCAGGCATAATGAAATTGCGTATGACGAAAAGGCATTCATTGACAGTCTTTACGAGGATGACTGATGTTTATCGATTCCTCTGCCATCGTTGCGGTCATGACTTTGGAAGACGATGCCGTCATGCTTCTGGAGCACATGATGCATGCCAGGAGCAAGATGATCAATGCGGCTGTATTTTGGGAAGTCACCGTTAATCTGGCCAAAAAACGCCGTCTGACGATCAATGAGGCCAAGCAGGAGTTAGGTGATTTTCTCACCAAATTTGACATAGACATCGTTGCCATTCCGCCGGAAGCAGGCTTTGTCGCTGTTGATGCCTATGACCGGTTCGGCAAGGGGCGTCATCCGGCGGCGCTCAATTTCGGCGATTGCCTGTCCTATGCCTGTGCAAAGGTTACGAAACAGCCGCTGCTGTTCAAGGGCGATGATTTTACGCTGACGGATGCAGTCGTGGTGTAGTCCCGTCAGGCTTTCAGCCCCACCTGCCTGATGGCCTCGCCGGTGACCATGGCGACCGATACGGAAATGTTGAGCGAGCGCATGCCATTGGCCATGGGAATGCGGATACGGCCTTCGCAGGCCTCGTGCACCCCGTCCGGCACCCCGGCGCTTTCGCGGCCAAACAGCAGGATATCTCCCTCTTCAAAGCCGAAACCCAGATAGGGCCGGGCGGCTTTTGTGGTGGCCAGCACCAGCCGTCGCCCTTGCGATATACGCCAGTTGTTGAATGCGTCCCAATTGTCGTGCCGGGTGATGGAAACGGCGTTGATATAGTCCATGGCCGAGCGTTTGAGATTGCGGTCCGATATGTCAAAGCCGGCAGGCAGGATGATATCCACGGCCAGATCCAGGCAGGCGGCAAGGCGTAATATGGCCCCGGTATTGCCCGGAATATCCGGCTGATAGAGCGCTATTCTGAGTTTTCCCGGCATATTTTCCCCAAAGAACGGTCACCACCGTCTAAACCGGCTGTGCTGATTTCGCAACAGTTTATGCCGCGATGGGGATGATTGCCGCTTTTTTGTCCGCGACAATCTGGCCAACTCATCGAATCGTGGTTAATACTGCAGCATCTTCAACACGAACCTGACGGAGGCTGGAATGATTTCTTTTACCATGACACGCCGACCGGCTGCGGCATCCCTGCCGAAGCACTGACAGGTTTTCGCTTCCCGAACTATCCGATTGCGAAACGCCTGTTGCGTCCCTGATGGGTTCGTTGTCGCGTTGTTGCGTTCCCATTCTCATTTTCCCCATTGACCGGAAGCGGGCAAGGCCCCTTCTGGCTCCATTCCTGAGGAGACCGCCATGTTTGGCTGGTTTGAAAAACGTATTGATCCGTTTCCGCTGGAGGAAGCGACACGGCCGCCTTTGAAACTGGTTGCATTCTGCTTCCATTATTCAAAGCCTGCTGTTCCATGGCTGATCCTGATGGCGGTTCTGACCGGCATGATCGGTGTTGCCGAAGTGATGCTGTTCAGCTTCATGGGTAATGTTGTCGACTGGCTGGGCAAGGCTGACCGCGCCCTGTTTCTGGACCAGGAAATGTGGAAACTGGTGGCGATGAGCCTCTTTGTGCTCATTTTCCTGCCGCTTCTGGTGTTTGCGCAGGCCACGATCATCCATCAGGTGCTGCTGGGCAACCATGCCAATGTGGCACGCTGGATGATGCACCGGTATCTGCTGCGCCAGAGCGTTGGCTTCTATGCCAATGAATTTGCCGGGCGGGTGTCAACCAAAGTGATGCAGACGGCACTGGCCGTGCGCGAGGTCATGATGAAGGTTCTGGACGTTTTCGTCTATGTTATCAGTTACTTCGTGTCCATGCTGTTCATCATCGGCTCGGCGGACTGGCGTCTTCTCCTGCCCATGCTTGTCTGGCTGGCGATCTATTGCACGATCCTGTATTTCTTTGTGCCGCAGATGCGCCGTGCTTCCGAGGAACAGGCGGATGCGCGCTCGCTGATGACGGGCCGGATTGTGGACAGCTACACCAATATCACCACGGTCAAGCTGTTTTCCCATGCCGGGCGCGAGGAAGTCTATGCCAGGGAAGGCATGGCCGGGTTCCTGCAAACCGTCCACAGCCAGATGCGGCTGGTGACGGTCAATTTCTCGGCGATCTATTTCAACAACTGCCTGGTGATGTTCAATATTTCGGCCCTGTCGATCTATCTGTGGCTCAATGGTGCCGTCTCCGTCGGCTCGATTGCCATTGCGATTTCACTGGCGCTGCGCATCAATGGCATGTCACAATGGATCATGTGGGAAGTCTCGGCGCTGTTTGAAAATGTCGGCACGGTCTATGATGGCATGTCGCTGTTTGAAAAGCCGCAGGACGTGGCCGACCAGCCCGGTGCCATTGCCTTTACGGCCCGCAAGGGCGGTATCGAATATGACAGGATCCGCTTCCATTATGGCAAGACGCAAGGCGTGATCGAGGATTTTTCCCTGTCGATTGCACCGGGTGAAAAGATCGGCCTTGTCGGGCGTTCGGGTGCGGGCAAGACCACGCTGATGAATGTGCTGTTGCGGTTCTATGACATTGAATCCGGAACCATCCGGATCGACGGACAGGACATCAGGGACGTCAGTCAGGACAGTCTGCGCGGCAATATCGGGGTGGTGACCCAGGATACGTCGCTCTTGCACCGCTCCATTCGCGACAATATCGCCTATGGGCGGCCTTCTGCCACGGATGAGGAAATCATTCTGGCGGCCAAACGGGCGAATGCCTGGGAATTTATCCAGAGCCTTGAGGACCAGAAGGGTCGCAGGGGGCTGGATGCCCAGACAGGCGAACGCGGGGTGAAACTGTCCGGCGGCCAGCGGCAGCGCATTGCCATTGCCCGGGTGTTCCTGAAAGATGCGCCGATCCTCATTCTGGACGAGGCGACATCGGCGCTCGATTCCGAAGTGGAAGCGGCCATCCAGGAAAACCTGTTTGACCTGATGGAGGGCAAGACGGTGATTGCCATTGCCCACCGTCTGTCAACGCTGACGGAAATGGACCGGCTGATCGTGCTGGACAAGGGCCAGATCGTGGAAACCGGCACGCACGGGGAACTGGTGGCCAAGGGTGGGCTCTATGCCGATCTGTGGTCGCGGCAATCGGGCGGGTTCATTGATGATGCCGCGCTGAACGGTCCGGACCAGCCGGACCGGGGCGAAGCCGCGGAATAGCAGGACAAGGGCGGGACGCAGGTTCCGCCCTTTTTATATGGTGGCTGTCATGTAGGCTGCTGAACAACCAGTATTCTGGCAAAGAGAGAGGATTTGGAGGAGAATTGGTTCGGTCTTCAATACCAGAAATTGATAATAATAATCAAATATTTGCAACGACATTACCAATATTTTATGGTGCTTAAAGTCTGCGATTTTTACTGAAATACTTATTCGGTGAAACCGTTCAAATGTGCTAAACGTTCCGTAACTTCGATGCGGAAATTCGTTCGCAGTTCCTTCATCTCAGTTCTGTCAAGTCTCCGCCCTATCAGTTCAGCAGACTTGGCTAAGAGCTTGCCGTCAAACTCTGATGGTACACCGCGATCTTTTTCCCAGAACGCTTGGATCGCTATGAGATCGGCGTCCTGTAAATCAGCTACGAAGGTTTTCGCACAAACCTGCAATTGACCTGTTGTGTCAAGACCAACTCGCCTTTCAACTTCTTCGGCAGGAGGCAAGGCATTTACGGCTATATTTGCTTGTCCTCTCACGGTGAGAAACTTTTGAACAGTTTGTTTATCCCACTCGGATGTTGTATCTGCCTCTTGTCTTAGAGTCGGAGATTGCGAACCTCTCGCCGGGTGTATGCCAAGTAGGTGAACTCTAACGCCATAGTTCTGCGCAATTTGCACGCCGATACGGACATCTTCATCTCCAGACAATAGCACTGCCTCTGATATCGATTTCTGTCTAGCGAGTTCAATTAAATCGGTTACGATTAGAGAGTCGACTCCCTTCTGCTGCCCTTGGCCGTTTATGAAGCCCAGCCGAAGTTTAATGTCATCCAGATCTGCAATAGCCGCTTGGTCTGCACTCATAGCAGATCCAGATCTTACACCATCATACCAGTAGATTCTGAGAAGCGACGCTTCAGCAGCTTTGCGTAGGGAGAAAGCTTTCAACTCTTCGATAACAGATCTTGCTAATAGTGAAAGGTCAGCCCTTGCAACTTTGCTGCCGGTCAAAGCTGTGCTACCTTGAGCATACAGATAACCGACGTCAACGAAGATTGCACAGCGCACCAATAGGAACCCCCACTCCAAAATAGCAAGGGCCCCCGCAGGAGCCCTTTGTATGCCGACACGACTCTATTAGGTAATTGGTCGCAGCGGAATAAAGAACATATGCACTACATGAATAAATATGTCAAGTGTTCGTTGGATTGGCGACAACACGGCTGCGCTCATCGACTTTGATTTCCGCAATCCGGGCCTCCATCGCTGCTCGCCTCCTTGGGCGTGATAGACTCTACTAAATTTTGGAGTGCGTTCAGTGTCTTAGGTGAGGGCTGTTTCACCAAAACCCCGAAGACTCATCAGAATGCAACACCCGTCTACTGGGTTTTCTCACACGGAATGGCACAAGGTCATACCCGAGCCCTACGGTAATGAATGGAAATCTCTTTTTCCACTAGGGCGTGTCTTGAGTTATGGATCGGAGCGTGGTTTGAGGGAAAATGGGTCAGTTTCAGGAGCAAAATCGCAGGAAGGGCCAACCCCTTTCAAGATTTTGCGACGCCAAAATGGACCATTTTCACCAAATCCTTCGGACGCGGCGTATTTTGCCGCTGAATGCGTTAAAAATGCTCGTGATACGTTGGGTATCACTTGCGCTTTTCGCCTGTTCAGCGACAAAATCCGTCTCGCGCCACGACCAATCTGTAACTGACGACACGCCCTAAGCCTTAGATTTTTTACGGTCTCACTCTCCCCCAGTTCATCCTCAATATGCACCCGGATGATCTCTTCAAACGAGGCGTCCGCCGTAAAGCCAAGCGCCGTTGCTCGGGTAGCAGTGAAATTGCTCGGCCAGCCTGCAACGATTTGCATGATGCGCTCGTCCGGCACGGGTTTGATCAGGTCTACGGCCTGTTGTCCGGCGACCTGTCGCAGCGCCTCGATCTGTTCGGCCACCGTTGCCGAAATGCCGGGCATGGACAGGGTTCGGCGTGCACTCAGCGCCGCAGTATCGAGTTTGGTGGCATGCATCAAGAAACCTATGGCCGTGCGTGGCGAGGCGAACCAATGCCGCACTGTATCGGGCACCGGCAGAATGGCTTCCTGTCCCGCAAGCGGTTCGCGCAGAATATTGGAGAAAAAGTCGGAGATCGCAAGGTTTGGCTTGCCGGGTCTGATGCAGATGGTTGGCAGGCGGATACCGATGCCATCGACAAAGCCCTTGCGGCTGTAATCGGCCAGCAGCAATTCGCAAATGGCCTTCTGGGTGCCGTAGGAGGTCAGCGGCGTGGTGAAGAATTCATCGTCGATGATTTCGGGGAAGGGGGTTCCAAACACGGCAATGGAGGAGGTGAAGATCAGACGCGGACAATAGCCATCCACGGCATTGGCATGGCGGATGGCTTCCAGAAGACGGCGCATCCCGTCCAGATTGATGCTGTAGCCTTTTTCAAAATCCTGTTCCGCCTCGCCGGAAACAATGGCTGCCAGATGAAAAATGATGTGAGGCCGGGCCGCCACCAGTTTTTCGGCTTCGCCTGGTGCTGAAAGATCAGACACGGTGGCGTGCACGCCGCCCATAAACCCTGCCGGTGCCACAGGCAGGATCACATCCACGAGCGTGAGTTTGGCAACCGGCTTTGCCTTGATCTCGCAGCTTTTGGCGATATGGTCTGCCAGTTTGCGCCCCAGCATGCCTGCTGCACCAATGATGGCTATGTGCATGATGACCCTCCCAAGTTCGTTTTTCGCAAGACTATCGATGGACGCGCAGCAGGGGAAGGGGGCGGGGGTAGTTTCATCGCAGGGCCCACTTCAGTATTACGAATAATTAAGTCGTCGATTGTGCGGTATCGCCTTTATGATGCCGCTGAATCACCCTAGACGGATTGCATGATGATAGACCGTATTGCCAAAATCTTTGAAAACTGGATCAATCCCTTTGCCACACCTGCCAACCTTCAGCCGCCGAAGGGCCTCTACAGTTTTGTCTGGCATTATGTGCGGCAGGCCAGGGGGGCGTTTTTCGCCATGCTGGTTCTGGGAGGGTTTGTTGCTGTTCTGGAGGCCGGGCTTTTCTGGTTTGTCGGGCGGCTGGTGGATATTCTGGGCCAGAGCGCACAAGGGGCGGGCTGGAGCGGATTGATTGCGGCGCACGGGGGCGAGCTTGCAGGCATGCTGGCCGTGGTGTTGCTGATCCGGTTTCTGGCAACCACGCTGAGCGCCCTTGTCGAGGAACAGACGATTGTTCCGGGCTTCTTCACCCTGACGCGCTGGCAATCCTATACCTATATCGCCCGCCAGTCTTTGAGCTTTTTCCAGAATGAGTTTGCCGGGCGCATTGTGACCAAGGTCTGGAATGGCGGGCAGGCGACCGGCGATCTGATGGTGACACTGCTGCAGGTGGCCTGGTTCATGGTGATCTACACCATGTCCACCATGGCGCTGGTGGCCGCCCTTGACTGGCGTCTGGCGGTGATGGTCGGGGTCTGGGTCGTGGCTTTCGGCTTTCTGGCGCGCTATTTCGTCCCGAAGATCCGCAGGCAGGCGCGGGCCTCGGCAGAGGCGGCTTCCATGTTGCAGGGGCGCATGGTGGATGCCTATTCCAATATCCAGACGCTGAAACTGTTTGGCCGACAGCAGGAAAATGACCGTTACATGAAAGACGGATTTGACCAGTTCCAGGCGGCCGTCATTCCGTTTACCCGCAATCTGACCGGTGTTCGCGCCGCTTTGGCGCTGTTGTCCGGCCTGATGATTTGCTGTGTTGCGGCTTTCTGCGTGGATCTGTGGCTGCGCGGCAGTATCACAACAGGCGGCATTACCTTCACACTCGGCCTTGTGCTGCGGCTGAACATGCTTTTGGGCCGCATGATGACGCAGTTCAATACGATGATGCGCAATATCGGCACGATCCAGAATGCTGCCGACATGCTCTCGCTGCCGATCGGCCTGCAGGATGTGCCGGATGCCAGGCCCCTGGTCGTGGCCAGGCCGGATATAAGGTTTGAAGCCATCCGCTTTCATTACGGGCGTGGCAGCGGCATTATCGACAATCTTTCGCTCAGCATCCGGGCCGGTGAAAAAGTGGGTATTGTCGGGCGGTCCGGGGCTGGCAAGTCGACACTCGTGAACCTGCTTTTGCGGTTTTATGATCTGGAAGGCGGCCGCATTGTCATTGACGGTCAGGATATTGCAAAAGTGGAGCAGGAATCCCTGCGCCGTCACATCGGCATGGTCAGCCAGGATACAGCGCTTCTGCACCGCTCCATTCGCGACAATATCCTGTTCGGTCGGCCCGATGCCGATGAGGCCATGCTGCGGCAGGCCGCCCTGAAAGCCGAGGCACTGGATTTCATCGAGAACCTGGAGGATCAGCGCGGGCGGCGCGGTTTTGATGCGCATGTGGGCGAACGTGGTGTCAAGCTGTCCGGCGGACAGCGGCAGCGCATTGCCATTGCCCGTGTCATGCTGAAAGATGCGCCGATCCTGGTGCTGGACGAGGCCACATCCGCGCTCGATTCCGAGGTGGAGGCGGCCATCCAGTCCAATCTCGACCGCCTGATGACCGGCAAGACCGTGCTGGCCATTGCCCACCGGCTTTCCACCATTGCAGCCCTTGACCGGCTGGTGGTGATCGACAGGGGGGCGATCATCGAGGATGGCAGCCATACCGAACTTCTGGCGCGCGGCGGGCTCTACAGCGAGCTCTGGACGCGGCAAAGCGGCGGGTTTATTGCCCAATAACAAATTCGCCGGTCAGGCCGTAATGGTTTGAGCCCATATTGTCTTCAATCCGGTCGAGCCTTGTCAGGTGCAGCGGTGCGCGGGCCAGCATGTGGTCAATGCTGATACCGTAATTTCCAAATTCAACCGGCCAGGATTTGGGCTCGGATCCGGCGGTTTTCAGCCCGGTTGACCGCAGGAATCGCTGCATGTCCGGGGCGATGATGCCTGAATTGAAATCACCGGCCAGAACCAGCGGACCTTGTGTGCTGTTGAGGATGTTGGCTAGCCGCCATAATTCCTCCTGATGGGTGTCGTCATAATAGGGCTTGGTCATGTGGGCTGCCGCAAAGGTTACCGGCGTGCCGTCCATATCGATCTGCGTCA
The DNA here is from genome assembly GCA_965247225.1 of Rhizobiaceae bacterium. GTDB lineage: Bacteria > Pseudomonadota > Alphaproteobacteria > Rhizobiales > Rhizobiaceae > CBDFGT01. Next base: position 11,000 of record CBDFGT010000038.1, read on the forward strand.
TGATGAAGCGGTTGCGGCGCAGATCGCTGAGCGAACGGACCTGCTGTGTGACGAAGGGGCGCTTCGACAGCATCATCAGGTCGCACTCCCCCGTGTCCTTGCCGCAGCCGATGCGATAGGGGTAGGTTTGCGCGAGCCTGTCCAGAAACGGCAAAAGCGGTGCAGATTCCAGTGTATAGACAACGTCCGCGCCCGAAGCGATGATCATGTCGGCAATCCTGCCGCCATTTTCCGTATTGCTGCCCAGAATATTGAAGGACAAAAGGCGGTATGTCCTGGCGGCGGTGGCCGTTGTGATTTCGGTTTTGTCGACAAATTCCCGTTTCATGACCACGGAATGCCCGATAATCGCCAGCGAGGCGACCACAAGCAGCATCGAACAGACGTTGCGCCGGATGAGCAGCGCCAGGAGCGCAATGCCCAGCGCCAGCACGCCCATATGCGTCTGGAGACTGTAAAAGAAGGAAAAAATCCAGTTGTCCGAAACATAGCGCACAGACGAAATCAAAAGGATCTGCGTGGCAATGACATTTAATATGCAGGCGGGGGTCTTGTTCATGTCCGGAAACTTGTATGAGTGCTGAAAATATCATCCCGTAGCATGCGCCATGGTTTTGTGCAATGCAGCAAAATCAGCGTCATTCCGCCAGCGGTATCCGCCGGTTTTGCGGGGTCTTCAATCCCTTTGCCGGTCAGGCAAAAGCGGCGTAAAACGGGCTTTGTGCGATCAGGGCGAAATCTCCCACAGATTTCCCGCGACATTGTGGCCACATCCCCTTGTCAAGGCTGGACATCATTTGCGATCAAGACTAGAACGCGCTGTAATTTCGGGGATTCTGTGTCCAAACTGTGGCGGGTGAGTCTCCTTGAAGAGGTGCATGAGATTGCAAAACTTTGCGCAAAGGAAGGTTTAGCCGTGAGCGAACACGATACAAAAAGCGAAACAGTTGGCGAGCCTACCCGCCGTGATTTCCTTTATCTGACAACAGGCATGGCTGCGGCAGTGGGTGCTGTGTCCTTTGCGTGGCCGTTTATCGACCAGATGCGCCCGGATGCCTCGACCCTGGCGCTGGCATCCATCGAAGTGGATGTGTCAGCCGTGGAGCCCGGCATGTCGCTGACAGTCAAATGGCGCGGAAAGCCGGTTTTCATCCGCAACCGTACAGACAAGGAAGTCGAGGAAGCCAATGCTGTTGCCCTCGCCGACCTGAAAGATCCGGTTGCGCGCAATGCCAATGTTCCGGCCGATGCGCCTGCAACGGGTGTTGACCGGTCCGGCGGCAAGGGCAAGGAAAACTGGATCGTGATGATCGGTTCCTGCACCCATCTGGGCTGCATTCCGCTCGGCCAGTCCGGCGAATATAACGGATGGTTCTGTCCGTGCCATGGTTCCGTTTACGATACGGCCGGGCGAATCCGCAAAGGCCCGGCACCTGAAAATCTGGCCATGCCGGCGTTTTCGTTTGTTTCTGACACAGTGATCAAGATCGGTTGAGGGGGATACTGAACATGAGTGGTGGACATTCAACCTACGAACCGACAACGGGCCTTGGCAAATGGGTGGACTCGCGCCTGCCGCTGCCGCGTCTTGTGCATGACAGCTTCGTGTCCTTTCCGGTTCCGCGCAACCTGAACTATGCCTATACATTCGGTGCCATGCTTTCGGTCATGCTGGTTGTGCAGATGTTGACCGGCATTGTTCTGGCCATGCATTATTCCGGTGAATCATCGCTGGCGTTCAACTCTGTTGAAAAAATCATGCGTGATGTGAACCATGGCTGGCTGCTGCGCTATCTGCATTCCAATGGTGCCTCTTTCTTCTTCATTGCCGTTTACCTGCATATTGCCCGCGGCCTTTACTACGGTTCCTACAAGGCTCCGCGCGAAATCCTCTGGATCTTGGGCGTTGTCATCTACCTGCTGATGATGGCAACGGGCTTCATGGGCTATGTTCTGCCCTGGGGCCAGATGTCCTTCTGGGGCGCAACCGTTATCACCGGCTTCTTCTCCGCCTTTCCGCTGGTGGGCGAGTGGCTCCAGCAGTTCCTGCTCGGCGGCTTTGCCGTTGACAACCCTACGCTCAACCGGTTCTTCTCGCTGCACTATCTGCTGCCGTTCATGATTGCGGGTGTTGTTGTCCTGCATATCTGGGCGTTGCATGTGACCGGCCAGACCAACCCGACCGGTGTTGAAATCAAGTCCAGGACGGACACGGTTCCCTTTACACCCTATGCAACCATGAAGGATGCCTTCGGTGTCACCCTATTCCTGATGGTCTATGCCTGGTTTGTGTTCTACATGCCGAATTATCTGGGGCATCCGGACAATTACATCATGGCAGATCCGTTGAAGACCCCGCCGCATATCGTTCCGGAATGGTACTATCTGCCATTCTATGCCATGCTGCGGGCGATCACCTTCAATATTGGCCCGATTGACTCCAAGCTTGGCGGCGTTCTGGTGATGTTCGGCTCGATCATCATCCTGTTCTTCCTGCCCTGGCTCGACACATCGAAGGTCCGTTCGGCTGTTTACCGTCCATGGTACAAGCTGTTCTTCTGGATCTTCGTTGCCAATGCCATCATGCTCGGCTGGCTTGGGTCGCGCGTGGCGACAGACCTCTATACTTTCATGGCCCTGTGCGGAACCGTCTATTATTTCGCTTTCTTCCTCATCATCATGCCGGTTCTGGGCCTGATCGAAACACCAAAGCGGATTCCGAATTCCATTACGGAAGATGTTCTGGCGAAGAAAAAACCGGCTTGACCCTGAAGCGACTGAAAGGAATTCAAACTATGAAAACGCTTGTTTCAAGCATTCTGTCGCTGGCCGTAGCCCTTGGTCTGGGTATGGGTGTTGCCCATGCCGAGGAAGGTCTGAAGGCCGAGGTCGAGCATGCCATCGCACAGGGACACTACCCCATTTTGAAGCCGAAGAGCGAAAGCTGGAGCTTTGCCGGACCTTTCGGTCATTACGACAAGGGCCAGTTGCAGCGCGGACTGAAAATCTACACGGAAGTCTGTTCGGCGTGTCATTCCATGAACCTCGTGTCATTCCGCACGCTGGGGGAACTCGGCTATTCGGATGCACAGGTCAAGGCATTTGCTGCCAATTATGAAGTGGACGCAGATCCAAATGCTGACGGAGAAGTGCTGAAGCGCAAGGCTGTGCCATCGGATCATTTCCCGTCGCCATACCCGAACCAGGAAGCCGCAGCGGCGGCCAATGGCGGTGCCGCTCCGCCGGATATGTCCCTGCTGGCCAAGGCCCGTGGTATCGAACGCGGGTTCCCGACCTTTATCTTCGATATTTTCACCCAGTACCAGGAAGGTGGTCCTGACTATATCCACGCCTTGCTGACGGGCTTCCAGGATCCGCCGGAAGGTGTCGAAGTTCCAGAGGGCACGCATTTCAACCCGTATTTCAATGCGGCGATTTCGCTGAAGATGGCGGCTCCCCTGTCTGATGGTCAGGTGACCTATGACGATGGTACGCCGCAGACCGTTGATCAATATTCAAGGGACATTTCTGCATTCCTGATGTGGGCTGCAGAACCGCATCTGGAAGAGCGCAAGCGGACCGGTTTCATGGTCATGGTGTTCCTGCTGATGCTGACGGGTCTGGTCTATCTGACCAAGAAGTCGATCTACGCCGGCAAGGACCATTGACCGTTCCTGAAATGATGAAAAAAAAGCGGCTTTCGGGCCGCTTTTTTATATCAGCATGTTGGCCAGTGCCCGCTCGCAGGCAAGGCGATCCAGAGGCCCGGCCTTGCCAAGCTTTCGCAGGATCAATGCATTTGGAATTGTGGCAAGCCGCCACCTGATAACACAGGCCACCGGCAATTGTGCGGCTGACAGGTCGCTTACGTCTATATCGCCTGGCCTGGAACTGGCCTTGGCCGTTGTAATCATCGCGACAACGGTTGCACCATTGGCTGTATTGAAGTCGATACCCGACAGAACCAGAGCAGGGCGTCTTTTCAGGACCGGGATTTCCGAAAATGGAAATGGAACAACGATGGTCTCGTAGCGTTCACAGATCATGGAAAGCAGCCTCGTCTTCCGGGCTTTCCCATTCGGGAAACAGGGATGAAATGCTGACGAGATAAGAATCTTCTGTGCGGACCTCGCGAATGGAAACCCTTTCGCCTTTCCGGTGTTTATACCATTTGCTCCAGACCTCTTTCATAGCGCCTTCAGGTTTCAAAGCCTCTGTCGGGCGACCGTCCTTGCCGGTTTTCATGCCAAGCCAGCTCCCCAAAACGCCGTCTATTTCCAGATTGATCGCTTCACCGTCTTCCAGTGCCATCATGCGTTTTCTCAGATCGGTATTTTCGACATGCCTGAACCATATGGCGACGTCATTGATCATCACCCGGGGTTCAGTTTTCATATCCATTTCAGCGGTCTCCTGAATTTGAGTGGCGCAGTGATCTGACAGCATGATGCAGGGGGGGGTGAAAGAAAATAGTACCCCCCACAGGCCCCTGTCAATGGCGAAGATATTTGTTCGGGCGGCACCTGTTTGACTTGCAGTTTGGCTTTTTATCAGGACAATTTGCCTGTAAGACGGGTCGGAAACCACAAGGGCATATCTATGACCACTTCATTGCAAACCGAGTTGATCGCTGCCATCCGCAATATTCCTGATTACCCGAAACCGGGGATCATGTTTCGCGATATTACCACGCTTCTGGGCAATCCCCGTGCCTTTCGCCGGGCGGTGGATGAACTGGTGCATCCGTTTGCCGGCACCAAGGTTGACAAGATTGCCGGCATGGAAGCCCGCGGCTTTATCCTGGGCGGTGCCGTCGCGCACCAGTTGTCTGCAGGTTTCATTCCCATTCGCAAAAAGGGCAAGCTGCCGCATGATGTTGTGAGCATTGCCTATAGTCTGGAATATGGTCTGGACGAAATGGAAATGCACCGCGATGCGGTGGTTCCCGGCGAGAAGGTGATCCTGATTGATGATCTGATTGCCACAGGTGGCACAGCCGTCGGTGCTGTTTCGCTGTTGCGGCAGATGGGGGCCGATGTCATTGCGTCCTGTTTTGTCATTGATCTGCCGGAACTGGGTGGCCGCAAGAAGCTTGAGGCGCTGGGCGTTGACGTGCGCACGCTGATTGCCTTCGACGGCCATTGACCGTCATTCAAATTCGATCACCGTACTTTCAAAACGCAGAACCGGCTCATTATTCTGGTTGAAACCCTCGCAAAGGCTGCGGTTGAGACGGAGGCCTGGTCTGGATGCCGATGGTCTGCTGTCAAGCGGTGTGAAAGAAAAGGTGATCACGTCGCCTGCAAATACCGGTTTCAGCCATCTCAAATGTTTGAATCCGGGTGATGGGCCCCATTTGGGCGGGGTGAGATTTCTGGCTGCAAGGGCTCTGGCTTCACTCTGGTTATAGGCGACAAACGTTGCCATCCACGCGGAGCATGTGTGCCAGCCTGATGCACACAGGCCCCCGAAGACGGATCGTCTCGCGCTGTCAGGATCGATATGGAAATGCTGCGGATCAAACTTGCGGGCGAATGCAATGATTTTTTCCGGGGTGAATTCATAAGTACCCGTGACGACCCGTTCATGGGCCTTGTAAAGCTCGGCGCTTCTCATGGGTCACAATTCCCCTGCCGGGCGCAGGCGAACCATTGCCGGGTTTTCCAGATAGAGCACAACGGCGCCGTTTTGGTCGCGCACCGTGTGGCCGAAATTGACGAGGCCGATGCCGGGCTTTGAATTCAGGGGTCTCGCATTCAGCACCTCACCGCAGTAATGCAGGCTGTCGCCCGCCATCACGGGTTTTTTCCACTCCATCGTGTCAACGCCGGGTGCGCCTTCCGAGGCGGTTTCCTCCAGAAAGCTGTCAAACATCATCCGCATCATCATGGCGCTTGTGTGCCAGCCGGATGCGGCCAGGCCACCCAGAATGCTGGCCTTGCCCGCTTCCGCATCCAGATGCATGGGTTGCGGATCAAATTCGCGGGCAAATTCCATCATCTCTTCTGCCGTGACAATGCTGCCTGAGGTTTCAAACCTGCGACCGACTGTAAAATCTTCAAAATAGTATTTGATCTTGCGCATGGCCCGTGTTCCTCCTGTCCTTGCACTGATGTTTCAAGCTGTTGAATCCCAGGGGCCGTTCATACATGGTATAATGGACTGGTTTATGCGGTCAATGCAGGCTAATCTGGATTCGTATTGATCGTGGAAAGGGTGCCGGGTGCAGACTTTGAAAGAGGATTTGGCCGCCGCTGCTGCCGCAGGCTTGCTGCATGCCGGGCAGGTGGAGCCCCTGGTGCAGTTCGTTGCGGCGCGGCATGTGCCGCCATCGCATGGGCGTGAAGGCGAGGCGCTGTCCGACCCGAAGCCTGTTGACCCTGTCAACCCGCTGGAAGACAGTGAAATGCCGCGTTTCGTGCGCGGTTTTCATGATATTCTCATCACCATCGGGATTGTGATTGCCCTGACGGGCCTTTGGGGCATAGGTTCGGTCTATGCGGTCTTTCCTGCCGTGATCCTCATGTCCGAAATTCTCGTGAAGCGTCAGAGGCTGGCGCTTCCCGCCGTTGTCATGACCCTTGCCCTGACCATTCTGATTGCCGTTACCATGTTTGTGGTGGTGCTCGGTTCGTTCGAGAATCTGGACGACAATCTGTATTTCTTCCTGTTTACGGGCAGTTTCCCGGTTCTGCTCGGGCTTTTCTACTGGCGCTACAAGGTGCCGCTGGCCCTGGCCCTGACGATTTTTTCAGGCGGAGCGGTCGTTGTCTCGGCCATTATCCTCATCCTCTCGCAAATTTTCCACGATCCGCAATTGCTGATGCACCACAGGCTGCTTGGCACGGTGCTGTTTTTTGTCGTGTCCCTCAGCCTGTTTCTGATTGCACTGAGCTTTGACCTGAAAGATCCGGAACGGCGGACGCGCCTGTCGGATGTGGCCTTCTGGCTGCATCTGGTGACAGCCCCGGCCTTGCTCTATGCCACTCTGGCCTTCGTGTATCTGCACGAGTTTGGCGGCTCGTGGTGGACGGGTGATGTTTCACAGCTTCAGGCCATTGTCACGGTGCTGATCGTTGCCGGTTTCATGAAAGCCGGACTGCTGCTCGACCGGCGTGCCTTTGTTACCTCCGGGCTTTCATCGCTTTCCGTGGCGATCTGGTCGCTGTTTGATACCAGCCGTCTTGATGCGGATACCACAGTGTTTGCGATCATGGTTCTGGTGGGGCTGATCGTCCTGTCCATCGGTATCGGCTGGCCGCATCTGCGGCGGCTGCTGTTCCGGTTCCTGCCGGTATCGATCAAGACAAGATTGCCGCCACTTCGGTGAAGGGCGGCAACAGGACAAGTCCTGTTTGCCGACAAGGATCATGTGTTGAAGCGGAAGTGGATCACGTCGCCGTCAGCCACAATATATTCCTTGCCTTCGTCACGGCCCTTGCCTGCTTCCCTGGCACCGACTTCGCCCTTGCAGGCAATATAGTCCTCATAGCCGATGGTGAAGGCGCGAATGAAGCCGCGCTCGAAATCCGTATGGATGACACCGGCAGCCGCAGGCGCTTTGGTGCCGCGGGTAATGGTCCAGGCGCGGCATTCTTTCGGGCCGACCGTGAAATAGGTGATGAGGTCGAGCAGGTGGTAGCCGGCCCGGATCAGCCGGTCGAGGCCTGCCTCATCAAGGCCGAGTGCCGCGAGAAATTCTTTTGCTTCCTCGTCCGGCAATTGCGCCACTTCGGCCTCGATGGCGGCTGAAATGATCACGCATTCGGCCCCCTGTTCGGCGGCCATTTTCGCCACGGCCTGCGTGTGCGCATTGCCATCCACTGCATCGGCTTCGGCAACATTGCAGACATAGAGAACCGGATGCGACGTGAGCAGGTTCAGGCCCCTGAGGATCTCGATCTCGTCTGCGGCCAGTGTTTTCAGCAGCAGGCGGGCAGGCTTGCCCTCGTGCAGGAGCCTGATGACCGCTTCCATGACCGGAAGCTGGGCCAGTGAATCCTTGTCCTTGGAGGCCGCCCGCTTGCGGGTCTGGTCGACACGGCGTTCGAGACTTTCCAGATCGGCGAGCATCAGCTCGGTTTCAATCGTATCGGCATCGCCCACCGGATTGATCCTGCCTTCGACATGGGTAATGTCATCATCTTCAAAGCAGCGCAGCACATGCACCACGGCATCGACCTCGCGGATATTGGCCAGGAACTTGTTGCCCAGACCTTCGCCCTTGGAGGCACCCCGCACCAGACCGGCAATATCGACGAAGGAAATGCGGGTGGGGATGATTTCCTTTGAGCCGGCAATGGCGGCCAGCTTTGCCATGCGCGGGTCCGGCACCGCCACTTCACCCGTGTTCGGCTCGATGGTGCAGAAAGGATAATTGGCCGCCTGGGCCGCAGCCGTCCTGGTCAGCGCGTTGAAGAGGGTGGACTTGCCGACATTTGGCAATCCGACGATACCGCATTTGAAACCCATGGGAATGTTTCCATATTCTCTGACATTTGTTGCCCTGCCTATGCGGGATAGGGCAGGGCAAGGTCAAGTCTTGTGAGGGTAAAATAGCGGATTTCGTGTGTCCGTCGCCTTGTTGGCAAGGCAATTTTGCCTTATGTTCAGAGTGTGTGTTTGGAGGCAAAAAAATGGTTCAGCTATCCGTGACGGCAAAAGGGCAAATTACCCTGAAGAAAAAGGTTCTGGAGCATATGAACATCAAGCCGGGCGACAAGGTTGACGTGGAACTGATGCCTGGTGGCAAAATTATGCTTGACCATGAGATGAAACGAACTTCAACGGTCGCGGATTTGGCCGGATTTCTTCCCAACAAAACAGGGTGCAGTTTTTCTGTTGAGGAGATCAATGAAGCGATTGCCACAAGTTGGGCAGGTGAAGAGTGAGCATTATTGTTGATACAAATGTCCTTGTGCGCCTTATTACGAACGATGATCCACAACAGTCTGATGTCGCCAAACGCATTTTGGATGAGGCGGAACGCCTGATCATTTCGGTTTTGGTCCTCTCAGAATTGGTTTGGGTGCTCCGTCGGCTTTATCAAAACACGCCAAGCGAACTTATCAGTGTCGTTGAACTCATTCTGACTATGGAAAAAGCAATCATCGACCGCCCTGCCGTAGCGGCAGGTCTTGCCATGCTGAAAGCAGGCGGGGATTTTGCCGATGGTGTGATTGCCTTTGACGGTGCGCGTCTTGGAGGGAAGACATTTGTCAGCTTCGACAAAAAGGCATGCCAATTGCTGGAGCGGCAGGGCGTCAAGACATTGGTTCTGGCTTGAGTATCCAGTTGCCATCAGATGAACCGGATCTGAAATCCCGTCTTGTTTTGCTCGAAACCGGATCTTTCGTAAAATTTCAGGATCTCCGGTCGCTTTGAACCTGTCAGCAGCATTACCTTGTAGCATCCCGTCGCTTTCGCCATCGCGACAGCATGTTGCAGCACGGCGCGACCATAGCCTTTGGTGCGATGAAGGGAATGGGTCACAACATTTTCAATCAGGGCATAGGGCATGCCGCCGCGCAACAGGTTCGGGATAACAACAAGGGTGCAGGTTGCCACCATTTCCGGTCCCAGGAAGCCGCCGAAAAGGGTAAGGCCCGGATGGTTCAGCATTGCGGTACAGGCCGTTTCTGCCGCCGCTCCCTGCAAGGGCGGATCGTCCGTCCGGTCAAAATGCGCATAGAGATCCTGAACTGTTGCAAGGTCAGACAGGCTTGCTGCCCGAATTTCAAGTCCGGCATCTGCCATTGTTACTTCCCCAGCAATTTCTTCAGCATTTCCGCCATCGGGCCGGTGGCTGTGATTTCCTTCGGAGAATTGGAGCGGGCCTGACGGATATGCGACTGGCCCTGCGGCTTTGGCTTGTCCGAACCGCCCCTGTCAGCCTTGGCCTTGTCAGCCATGGCTTTGGTTTCGGACTTTTCGTCTTCCGGCCTCTGGCCGGTCACCAATGCCAGCCTGTTCATGAATTGTGATTCCTCGCCCTTGACCAGCAAGGCAATATGCGTGGTTATGGCGTCCAGCAGCGGCTCCAGCCAGGTGCGCTCGTCCTTCTCAAAGGCTTCCAGCACATAGGAGGCAACGCGGTCCTTGTCGCCGGGATGGCCGATGCCGAGCCGCAGCCTGCGATATTCCTTTGTGCAGCGGCCATCGATGGATTTCAGGCCATTGTGACCACCGGCCCCGCCGCCGGTCTTGATGCGGACCTTGCCGGGGGGCAGGTCCAGATCGTCATGGATGACCAGAATTTGCGCCGGTTGCAGCCGGTAGAAATGCATGGCCTCGCCGACGCTTTCGCCCGACAGGTTCATGAAGGTCTGCGGTTTCATCAGGATGATTTTTTCACCGGCAATCTCGCCCCCGGCAATCTCGGCCCTGAATTTGGAGGACCAGCGCGAAAAGCCGTGATCATGGGCAAGGGAATCCACGGCCATGAAGCCGATATTGTGGCGGGTCAGGGCATATTTTGCGCCCGGATTTCCAAGGCCGACGATCAGAAGCATGCGTGTTCTCCCGTTTGCCCTTCCTATAAAGTGAAGGGCTGCAAAAAGCAAAACGCCCTGTCATGCTTCTGGCAGACAGGGCGTTTTTCAAACATGTTACAAAGCCTATTCGGCGTCCGATGTGCCGCCGGCTGGCGATACGATGGTCGCAATGGTGAAATCGCGGTCCTGGATCACCGGCTTTGTGCCTTCGGGAAGCTTGACATGCGAAATGTGAAGGCCGTCGCCGATCTTCGTGCCGTTCAGATCTACAGTCAGGAATTCCGGAATGGCGCTGGCAGGGCAGATCAGTTCAACTTCATGACGAACGATGTTCAGCACGCCGCCGATCTTGATGCCGGGTGACTTTTCCTGGTTGATGAAATGCACAGGCACTTCAACATGCACTTCCGTGTCGCCGGATACGCGCAGGAAATCCACATGCATCGTGAAATCGCGCACAGGGTCCAGCTGGTAGTCCTTGGGGAGGACGGCAATCTTTTCGCCAGCCACATCGATCGTTGCAATCGTGGTCATGAAACCACCGGCATGGATCTTCAGTGTCACGTCCTTTGAAGACAGTGAAATGGCAATCGGTGCCTGCTTGTCACCATAGATGACGGCAGGGATAAGGCCTTTGCGACGAAGTTCACGGGAGGACCCCTTACCAACCCGTTCGCGTGTCTCGGCCTTGAGCTCGTAGGATGCTTTGCTCATAGTCGTTCCTTTATCAAAACTGGAGAGTTTTGCCCGGGCCTGCTCTTGTGTTCGGCCCGGAAAAAACGGAAGCACGAAGCTTCCACCGCCTTGCCTCCAAGGGTGTCCAGGCGGATCGCGCGGCTATAGACCAAAGGCGGCGGCAATGCAAGTCTTTGCGGCCTGCTGTTCAGCCCTCAAAAGGCGGTAAAGGTGATGGTGGTCAGCGAGCGGATGATGCCGGGGATGACGGCGATCTTTTCATTGACCATTTTGCCGATTTCAACCTCCTCCCCGACATAGATTTTCAGGAGAAGGTCATATTCGCCGGAGGTGGAATACATTTCAGACACGAGTTCGGTCTGGTAGATGGCATCCGCCACGTCATAGGTCTTGCCGGGAGCGCATTGCAACTGGACGAAAATCGGTTTCATGGCATGTTCCTGAATGCATCTTCGGGACGGGTGTGGTTTCTTTTGCCCTGAGTTCTACTCCTTGCATGCCGGATTTGGCAAGCCAGCCCTTCTTCAGGGGGAACCGGGTGAAGATTTGCTTCGATGATAACATTGTCATCCATATGAATTTATAGTGTTTTCTGTGGTCGACGCGCATTCGGGAAGTACCCCTCCCAGTTGCGGGGAGGGGGTGCCTCGCGCCAGTTGCACATCTGGAAAATACAAATATTTTCAATGATATGGCGACCTGAGAAAAGATGTGTGAATCCCGTAGCCAAAAAGGGGATGGGGTCTCCTGGAGACCTTCGCGCCCTCCCGGTTCCAGGATTGAGCATGATTTCGTGAACTATTGGCACTTTTCAGGTTCATTTGCACGTCTGGCAAGTTCACCCGATTGTCCTGCTTGTTTACGCTTTGCCGGATGCAATCGGCATAGCACAAAATCCATACACTCCGATTTTCCCGTGGCATCGTTGCCCTGAATATCGCAGATTGCGGTTTCGGCATGTGATTCAGGCAGGTATTCATGACAGGCGTCTTGTTCGTCCACAATAATTTCCCGGGCCAGTTCGGTTTCATCGCCGAAGCCTTGCAGCGGTCCGGCGAAAAAGTGGCCGCCATTGCCAAGGCGGGGGCGCAAGGGGTTGCCAATGTGCCAATGGCCCGCTGGACACCGTCGCGCGGCTCCACGCCGGGTCTTTTCCCGCCTGCAACACGGGCCGAGGCCGATCTGCTGCGGGCAACCGAAGCCCTGAAGGCCGGGCAGGCCCTGAAGGCCGCAGGTTTTGAGCCGGATCTGGTCATCGGTCATCCCGGCTGGGGCGAAACCCTGTTTTTGAAAGAGCTCTGGCCCAATGCCCGCATGATCCTCTATGCGGAATTTTATTACCATGCCCGCGGCATGGATGTCGGCTTCGATCCGGAATTTGAAATGCCCGATACGGCGGAAGCCTGTCGCATCCTGGCCAAGAATGCGACGCTGAACTGGGCCTACAGCGAGGCGGACCATCTGGTCTCCCCCACACGGTTTCAGGGGTCCACCCTGCCGAAAAGCCATCACGGGCATCTGTCCGTCATTCATGAGGGTGTTGATCTGCAGCGCATCCGTCCGCAGCCGGATGCGCAGGTGGATCTGGGCGAGGGGCGGGTGTTTGACCGCTCAAGGCCGGTGATCACCTTCGTCAACCGGATCATGGAGCCCTTGCGCGGCTGTCACATTTTTTTCCGGGCCTTGCCCGCCCTGCTGAAAGCGGTTCCCGACGTGCAGGTGGTGATTGCCGGTTCTGCCGAGGGGCGCGGTTACGGCGCCGCGCCATCGGCGGGCGGAACCTGGAAAGAGCATTTCTGGAAAGAGGTGGAAGGCGATGTCGATGCCGCCCGCGTGCATTTTGTCGGACGGGTGCCAAATGATGTTCTCAACCGGTTGATGTCCATTGCCGCAGCGCATGTCTACTGGACCTATCCCTTTGCGCTGTCCTGGTCTTTGATGGAGGCCATGGCCTGCGAGGCGCTGGTGATCGGCTCGGATACATTGCCGGTGCGCGATGCGATCCGGCACGGCGAGAATGGTATCCTGGTGGATTTTTTCCGGCCTGACCTCTTGTCGGAGGCGCTGATTGATGCGGTGAAAAACCCGCACACCTATGCCGATATGCGCAAGGCCGCCCGCAAAACCGTCATGGAACAGTTTGATCGCAATTCCGTGTGCCTGCCTGCCTGGATGGATTTGATCCGGAACGTCAGAACGGAGAGGATGTAAGCTCGGCCGCACAGGCGGACATTCAATCCAGCAGGCTGGAAACCGAGGATTCTGTGGCCGTGCGGCTGATGGCTTCGCCCAGGAAATTGCCGATGGAAACAACCCTGATATTGTGGGCGGACAGGACAGCCGTTGTCGGCTGGATGGAATCGGTGATCACCAGTTCTTTCAGGCTGGAGGATGTGACACGCGCAACCGCCCCGCCGGAGAGAACACCATGGGTGATATAGGCGGTCACGCTGGCGGCACCGTTCTTCAACAGCGCCTCTGCCGCATTGCACAGGGTTCCGCCGGAATCGACAATGTCGTCGATCAGCAGGCAGTCCTTGCCGGTCACATCGCCGATAATGTTCATGACTTCGGATTCACCGGGCCTGTCGCGGCGCTTGTCAACAATGGCCAGAAGACAGTCCAGCCGCTTGGCCAGCGCACGGGCGCGCACCACACCGCCAACATCGGGCGAAACAACCATCACATTTTCCAGTGCATAATGCGCCTTCACGTCCCGCGCCAGAATCGGTATGGCCAGAAGATTGTCGGTTGGAATATCAAAGAAGCCCTGGATCTGGCCTGCATGCAGGTCAAGGGTCATGACGCGGTCAGCACCGGCCTCGGTGATCAGGTTGGCCACCAGCTTGGCCGAAATCGGCGTGCGCGATGCCGACTTGCGGTCCTGCCTTGCATAGCCGAAATAGGGAACAACGGCTGTGATGCGTCGTGCGGAGGACCGGCGGAATGCATCGATCATGATCAGCAATTCCATGAGGTGGTCATTGGTCGGGAAAGAGGTGCTCTGGACAACGAATATGTCTTCGCCGCGCACATTTTCCTGAATTTCAACAAAAATCTCCTGGTCAGCGAACCGTCTTACGACCGCCTTGCCAAGGGGAAGATTGAGATAGTTGCAGATCGCTTCGGCAAGCTGCCGGTTCGAATTGCCTGCGAAAACCTTCATGTTGCCCGCCTGTTGTCCTGCTGGATGGGCGGGTTTTAGCGTTCTTCACCCCGAATGCAAGGGGCTTGTCCCGATTGCGGGATTTTTCCTTAAAAAAGTTGATACAAGCCCTGTTATCAACCTGGATTTGCCTGTCGCCAGCGCTGGTATTCCTCCATGGTTCTGGTGGCAATCTGGATCATCATGGTGGCAGGCACCACTTTCCAGGGATCGGTGCCTGCCACAGGGATCGTGCCCTGGCCCTGAATGCGGTGCAGCCGTGCCCCTCTTGCATCCAGTACATCCCAGACATAGATGACCGTGGTGCTTTTGGCGTCGCTGAAGGCCGAGAAATAGCCTTTCAGTATGTGGCTTGCGTTCTCGTCTGCAGCACTCCTGATGGTGATGCCACGGGCGCGGGCTTCTATGCCGAGCTGTCTGGACAAGGGGGTTACCGCCTCAACCGGTGCGCCGATGATGGGCAAGAAACGGATTGTCACGCCTGTCTGCGCCATTTGCGCAGTTTGCGGGGCAACGGGAGGAGACAGTGTTTCTGCCTGCTGTTGCGGCTGGGCAGGCACGGCACCGGATTGCTGAAGCCGTTGCGCCTGTGCTTCCAGTGTTGTGGGCGGTGCTCCGGGGCCGGGCCTGGCTGCGGAGGATGGAGGAGGTTGCAAGGTATTGCCGTAAACCGGCTGGTCTGCCTGCAGCGCTGCGCCCACCATCGGCTGCGGCGTGCTTGCCATCCTGTTGAGATCTTCCTGCGTTACCGGACTGGAGACGGCCGGTCCTGCGTCCGGAATGTCCACCTGCGGGGTCAGCGCATCTGTCGTGTTGCAGGAAGACAGGCCCGGGACAAGCAGCAGGAGGGCGGCAAGGACGATCCATGCGTTCGTTTTGGCCATTCCTGTTCCCCCCGGACGACGTGCTGCGGCAGGCTGAAATATGTGTCCCTAAACGGGACGATGTCAACCGCCGGGTATTCGGGATGGAAACCCGCCAGGGAAGGCCCGTCGAACAGGGATCATGCCGTCAGCATATCCAGCGAATGGCGGGAAAGGGCTTTTGGCGCTTCGTGGGTGGTCAGGTAGGTGTGGCCCAGGGTCATGGCGGTGCCGCTGTCGGAGTCCATGATGATCATGTGCACAAACAGGGACATGTCCGGTTCGATTGTTTGCGGGTTTCCGGCATGGAACATCTGCTGTTCCATCCAGGATGGCGAGAACCGTGCCCCGAGGGAATAGCCGCAGGCATTCAGCCTGTGCCGTGACAGGCCACGGTCATCCATGATTTTGGCGTGGATATCGAAAACGGTCCCAAATGTATTGCCCGGGCGCAGTACCTTTTCAATGGCCTCTATGGTTTCACGGCACGCCTTGTAGAGTTCGCGGTGCCGGCTGCCCGTTTCTCCGATCACCACCGTGCGCATCATGGCGGCATGGTAATGGGCGCTGGCCCCGGCCCATTCCAGGGTCAACTGGTCATTGGTATCCAGTTTGCGGCGTCCGGCCTTGTAGCGGCACAAAAGTGCGTCCTCACCGGAACCGATGATAAATTCATTGGCAGGGTAATCGCCACCACCGGCAAAGATCGCGCCCTGCATGGCCGCCAGAATCCCGGCCTCGTCACCACCGGCCCGGATCAGCGGCAATGCCGCATCCAGCGCATCATCGGCCAGTTCGGCGGCCCGCTTCACATGGGCAATTTCCGCCGCACTCTTGATCAGGCGCAGGCGACCGACCAGAAGCGATGCATCCACCAGTTCGGCAAAGGACAGCAACTGGTTGTCAATCAGGCGCGCGACACGGCCTGTCATGCCGTGCGTATCATATTCGATGCCGATGCGGGTGCCGAGGAGATCGAGATCGCTGAGGAGATTTTTCAGATCGACTGACGGATCGGCATTGGCACGGTCCACCCAGACATTGATGTTTTTGATATTGGAGGTGTGGCGGGCCTGCCGCAGATCGGCAGAACGTGTCAGCAAGACCATGGTTCCGTCAGCCTTGACGACCAGGGTCTGGAAAAAACAGTAGCCGAACGTGTCGTATCCGGTGAGCCAGTACATGCTTTCCTGCGCAAACAGCAGCATGGCATCCAGCTTTTCCGTGCGCATCTGCGCGGTGAGGCGGGCAAGGCGGGCGTCGAATTCGTCGGATGAAAAATGCAGTGCCATGGGTCAATTTTCCTCAATCATGATGGCCGCAATCTGGCGACCGTAATCCGGTTCATTGCGATGTGTTGTCCGGCGGTAGGAATAAAAACGGTCCTCATCCTTGTAGGTGCAGAGATCGAGGTTTTCGGCCCGAATGCCCGCCGCCTGCAAACGGTCGCATGTGAAGGCGGGCAAATCGAACATGGCGTGTCCGGCTTTTTCCGACGGATCAAAATAGCGTGCGTAACCTGTATCGCGTGTGACAAAGCGTTCGATGAACTCCGGTCCCACTTCATAATGGTGTCGGCTGATGGACGGCCCAAGGCATGCGACAATGCTGCCGCGATCTGCGCCAAGGCCGGTCATGGCGTTGATTGTGGCTTCCAGAACACCATCAAAGGCCCCTTTCCAGCCGGCATGGGCTGCGCCGACAATGCGGTTTTGGGGGTCGGCAAACAGCACCGGTCCGCAATCTGCCGCCAGCACGCCCAAAATCATGCCCGGGGTTTTCGTGACCATCGCATCACCGCGTTGCCGCGTGCCGTCATGGTCGGGTCCGATCATGGCCACATCGGCAGAATGGACCTGATGCATCGTGGCAAGGTTTTCCGGCGGTTTTGAAAACCAGACCGTCACACGCCTGCGGTTTTCCAGAACATGCGCACGATTGTCATCCGAACCGAGGCCGACATTGAGACCGCGATACAGGCCCTGTGAGACGCCGCCCTGCCGCGTGAAAAAGCCGTGCCGGATGGTTTTGCCGGTATGTTCCGCCAGAAGCGGGCTGATAACCGGTTGCAGTATCTCACCATCGTTCATGGTTTTTCAGTCTCCGGCCAGAGCGCACAAGGCGCATTGCAAGTGATATGTGACGACATCTGATATGATGACACCTGATGTGCGCAGCAAGGGTGGCAGAGATCAAAGCGGCTTGTCAACATATGCGCGGATCAGTCGATCTTGCGAAAGGGCGACAGATCGATCCTGGGCGACGAGATGGCCAGCACCTTGAACAGTTCACCCATATTGCCTGCGCCGCTGCCTGCAAGGCGTTCGACGGCGATGCGGATGGCATCCTGTGTCAGGGCATCCTTGTCGCGGCCCAGTGCTGCGGCGCGTTCGAGAAGGCCGAGACCCACCAGAAAATCACCCTGATACATCAGGCCGTTGACATGGATACCACAATAGCGGGCGATGTTTGCCAGTTCTTCAAAATCGACATGGCTTGTCAGGTCTGCCTCGCCGGGATGGGCCAGCGGCGGATCATGGCGATGTTTGAGAACGGCCTGCAATGTATCGCCGAAACGGGTGCTCACATGGCCATAATCAATGATCAGGGCGCTGCCCTTGCCTTCAAACAGGCGGTGACCTATCAGTTCCATAACGGCAAGGCGGGCGGCTGATGTCTCAAATATCGTGCCATCCGGCTGGCCCTGTTCCGGCATGGGCAGAAGTTTCGGGTCAATCGCCGCCGTGCCGATGGCAAAAACCAGTTCTCCGGTCTCGTTCAGGGCGACCAGCCGTTCACAGAACCCGGCAGGTGTCTTGACATACTGGCGCACCGGAATGGCATCGAACAGTTCGTTGGCCACCGACAGCATGAAACCTGCGGGGATGTCACTGAAATCGGTGTGCCAGGTGATTTTCATCTTGTGCTCGACAAGGGTCTGGCCTTGCAGGCGCTGCAGGCGCTCGCTGGTTTCCACCATGTGCACGGTTGCCGCTTCATAAAGGGCCGGTGCGAGTTTTTGAATGACACGCAACATGTCGCGCATCATCGTGCCGCGTCCGGGGCCGATTTCCGTCAGCCGCACAGTGTCAGGTTTGCCGTGTTTTTGCCATGCCTGGACGAGGTATATCCCGATCATTTCGCCAAAAAGCTGGCTGACTTCCGGTGCGGTGACGAAATCTCCGGCAACACCAAAAGGATCGCGCGTCTGATAATAGCCGAATTCCGGGTCGGCCAGGCACAGCGCAAAATAATCCATGACAGTGATGGGGCCACTGGCACGAATCCAGGTTTTGATTTTTTCTGCCAAGGCTGTCGTCATGTGCTGTCCTGAATGTCCGAAGGACAGTTATTGCACCGGCCTTGCCCGAAACATGGCACCCAGCAGCACGAACAGGCCTGCTGCCAGCATGGGCAGGGAGAGAACCATGCCCATGGTCAGCCATCCGCCCCACAGATACCCCAGTTGTGCATCGGGTTCGCGGAAAAATTCCACGGCAATGCGCGACAGGGCATAGAGGCTGACAAATGCGCCGGTTGCCGTGCCGGGGCGCTGCAATGTCCTGAAGCCGTAAGCCATGATGGCCAGAACAACCAGCAGCATGATTCCTTCCAGTCCGGCCTCATAAAGCTGGCTCGGGTGGCGGGCAAAGGGGCCGCCGGTCGGGAAGACCACGGCCCAGGGTGCGTCGGACAGGCGTCCCCACAATTCGCCGTTGATGAAATTGGCAATACGCCCGAAAAACAGGCCGAAAGGCGTTACCGTTGCGGCCAGATCGAACAGCGGCCACAGCGCAATGCCATGTCGTCTGGCATAGATCACCATGGCAAGCGTGGTGCCCAGAAATCCGCCGTGGAACGACATGCCGCCGTTCCAGATTTCAAACATGCGCACAGGATTGGCCATGACATTGGCCATGTCATAAAACAGGATATAGCCGATGCGCCCGCCCAGCACGATGCCGAGGGCTGCCCAGGTAATGAGATCGTCAAGCCGGGCGACCGTCAGCGGCGGGGTGCCGCCCTGCCACAGCGCCGGCGTGCTGATCAGCCTGCGGGCATAGAGCCAGCCCAGGAGGATGCCTGCAACATAGGCCAGTCCGTACCAAGTGGATCGAGAGCGGGCCGATGGAAAAGGCCACGGGATCAATCTGCGGAAAGGGCATGATCGCAAAAAAGGACGGGATGCTCGGCACTGTCATATTCCTTTGTCTGTCTGACGTATCGCGCGGCCCTGTGCGGACGGACGCCCTTGCGCTGAAATTATGCCGCAACTCCGCAGGAAACGGCACATTCTTCTTGCATGACGCCGCAACTCTTCCTACCTGATGATCATATGTTTTGCACAGCTTTCGAGGAGAGACTCATGTCTACCGGTCCAAACCGCATGTTTGACGATTTTGCCAAATTGATGACCGACGCCGCCGGTGCAGCGCAGGGCGTGCGCAAGGAAGTGGAAACCGCGTTCAGGGCGCAGGCCGAGCGCTGGCTCAATTCCATGGATCTGGTCAAGCGCGAGGAATTTGAGGCTGTGCGCGAAATGGCGGTCAGGGCGCGGGAGGAGAATGATGCGCTTCTGGCCCGTATCGCGGCGCTGGAAGCCAAAATGGCGAACTGATATGGAAAAAAAGGGCCGGAAAACCGCCGTATGTGTGCATGAATCAGCGCCACACGGCGTCAACGCCCTGTTTTTTCGTTTCAACTGTTTTATTTCACAATTTTTTGCAGCCTGTGGACATATGCAAAAAAGCGTTTTGCCAGAGTCAGTTATGACTCCGGCTTGAATCAAATTGGCAAGACCTGTCCACAAGCACGGGCACCAAATCGCCAGAACGGGGCTGGCAGGCTGAATCTCTCGTTATACACTGATTTTACAAGATGATTCGAGGCGGGTCGCAAGGTCCGTGCAGGTTAGGATAGCTATGCTGTGTATGCTTCGAGCTTGAAATTTGGCTGCGCCGGCCCGGTTGTTCCCAGCGTTTCAGGGCAGAACGCGAAAGCAACTTGTTGTCCGGTCTTAAAGGGTGGTGCATGAGCGTGATGGAAATGGAAACTGGACGGCAGTCAAACCCGGTCGATACGATCGAATTTGTCGCAGCCAGTAACGAATGGTGTTTCGAGCGATCCGGCGAGGATGAAATTGCCATGACCGTGGAGGGCAAGTGGGCCGATTACCATGTGTCCTTTTCATGGATGGAGCAGTTTGAAGCGCTGCATCTGGCCTGTGCCTTCGATATCAAGATTCCGCAAAACCGTGTGGATGAGGTGATCCGCCTGCTCAGTCACGTCAACGGGCAGGTGCTGATGGGACATTTTGATCTGTGGCGGCAGGAGGATGTGGTGATTTTTCGCCAGTCCTTGTTGCTGGCCGGGGGTGCCGAGGCAACCAACCAGCAGGTGGAAGTGCTGTTTTCCTGCGCACTGGATGCCTGCGAAGCCTATTATCAGGCGTTCCAGTTCGTTGTCTGGTCGGGCATGGATGCCAAAAGTGCTGTGGAAGCCGTGATGTTTGAAACTGTCGGAGAGGCCTGAAGATGGGTTTTTCCGGCAAGGGTCCGATTGTTCTCGTCGGTGCCGGCAATATGGGCGGTGCCATGCTGACCGGCTGGCTGAAAAACGGTTTGCCGGGCAAGGGGTTTCTGGTGATCGATCCCGGCCCGTCTGCTGCGATGATGGCGCAGATGGAGGGGGCCGGTGTTTCCTGGTCCAGAACTGCTCCCGAGGGTGTTGAGGCTCAGGTTCTGTTTCTGGCGGTCAAGCCGCAGGTCATGGGCGATGTGCTGCCGCCTCTCAAAAGCCTGGTCGGGCCTGATACGGTGGTTGTGACGGTTGCTGCCGGAAAGACACTGGCCTTTCTGGAAAGCCATCTCGGGGCGGCTGCCATGGTGCGGGCCATGCCGAACACCCCGGCCATGGTGGGCCGCGGTGTCACCGGTGCCCATGCCAATGCGCGGGTTGATGCAGATCAAAGACAGCTTGTGCATGATCTGCTCAAGGTGAGCGGTCCGGTGGAATGGGTTGACAGCGAGCGCGATATCGATGCCGTGACCGCCGTATCCGGTTCCGGCCCGGCCTATGTTTTTCTTCTCGCCGAATGCATGGCAGAAGCAGGCCGAAAGGCGGGCCTGCCGGCGGACCTCGCCATGCGGCTTGCGCGGGAAACCGTCTGCGGGGCTGGAGAATTGCTTTTCCAGTCCCCGGACGACGCTTCGCAACTGCGCAGGAACGTGACCTCGCCGGGCGGAACAACGGCTGCGGCCCTTGCCATACTGATGGCGGAGGATGGCATGCAGCCCCTGTTTGACCGGGCGATTGCCGCCGCACAAAAGCGTGCGCAGGAACTTGCAGGTTGAGCCATGTCAGACACGATCACCTGGGCAGATTTTGAGAAGGTTGATATCCGCACCGGAACGGTTGTGTCTGTGGAACCCTTTCCGCAGGCCCGCAAACCGGCCTGGAAGCTGACCATCGATTTCGGCCCGGAGATCGGCACCAAACGGTCCTCCGCGCAGATTACCGTGCATTATACGCCGGAAACGCTTGTCGGCAGGCAGGTTCTGGCCGTTGTCAATTTCCCGCCTCGCCAGATCGGCCCGTTCCTGTCAGAGGTTCTGACGCTGGGCTTTGAAGACGGTGAGGGTGCCATTGTACTGGCCGGCGTGGAACGCGATGTGCCGGATGGCCGGAAACTGTGCTGATCAGGCGGCTGTCTGGATATCAAACTCCACATGTATCCGATCATATGGGAAGCTGATTCCGTCAGACGTTGTGGTTACAATGCCAGCTTTCAGCAATGCGCCTATATCGGAATGAACACCCTTGTAGTCGCGTTCAACACGTCTGGCGATTTCCCTTATGGCCAGTGGTGGCTGCCCGCACAGTGCCCTGATGATGGCAATGCGCTTTGGTGTCAGTGTCCGGCTCATGAGTTCCCATGTTGCAAAGGAAACCGCTGGTGCAAGCTGTCTGCCTTTTGCCATGGCGGCTGACATGACAGCAAATGCATCTTGCGCTGTCTCGACCTTAAATGTGACTGTTTTCATCAAGCCATTCCCTGATACTGCTTTCAAAATCCGCAAGAAGCTGTTGTGGATCGCTGAAATGATACGGTTTTTCCTGTTTTCCAATGTGCAAATGATCGCCTTTTTCCGGCCTCATTATCATATCTGAGCACGCATATATTGTCTGCCACCAGCGCAAGTCGATATTTATATGGGTGTTTGCTGCCTTTGACCGGCTGGGGGACTTTCCTAATGCGTGTCGCGCAAAAATGTGTAGCGGTTTTGCGATAACGACACGCATAAAAACAAAGACTTAAAGCGTGGAAAGCAAATCAGAAAGATCGCAACACGCTTTAAGCACAAGCTCTGCAAAAACGGCATCTGAATATACAATCCTCTGGTCCGGATGCAAAATTGCCTTCATATGCTGAAAGATAGCATATCTTTTGCTGATGTAAACACATCCATCACGCAGGAATACGTATTGTGGCCCGGAGGCCGCCGAGCGGGCTGTCTGCCAGGGTGACATTGCCGCCGTGGCTGCGGGCAATGTCGCGGGCAATGGCAAGGCCAAGGCCGGTGCCGGACGCATTGAGGTTGCGGGCTGCATCCAGCCGGAAAAACGGCTTGAACACGTCCTCGCGATAGTCTTCGGGAATGCCCGGTCCATCATCATCAAAATGCACTGTCAGCCATTTGGCCGAGTGCCGGGCCACCACAGACAGACTGTCGGCATGGGCCCAGGCATTGGAGGCCAGATTGGAAAACAGCCGCAGGAAGGCGTTGGGCCGCACCTCGATGATATCATCACCCTCGATCGAAACGGTGAGTGTTTTTTCCAGAAGGTCTGCCTCCTGCTGCAGCCGGTTTGCCAGATCGCTGAGCCGCAATGTGCCGACATCCTCCTCCGCCTCGCCACGGGCAAAGGCCAGATAGCCTTCCAGCATGGACTGCATGTCTTCCACATCCTCGTTCAGGCCATCCAGCCCCCTGTCATCTCCGGCCAGCGCCAGTTGCAGCTTGAAACGGGTGAGGATGGTGCGCAGATCGTGGCTGACACCGCTCAGCATGGCAGTGCGCTGCTCGATCTGCCGCTCGATGCGCTCACGCATCAGCAGAAAGGCAAAGCCTGCACGCCGGACTTCCACGGCACCGCGCGGCGCAAAATCCTCCGGCATTTTCTGGCCCTTGCCGAAGCTTTCGGCAGCTTTTGCCAATTGCAGGATCGGGCGGATCTGGCCGCGCAGGAACAGGGTGGCAATCCCGATCAGCACCAGGGATGTGCCGACCATCCACATCAGGAAAATATCGCTGTTGGAGGCATAGGCCTGGCTGCGCGGGGCCAGAATGCGCAGAATCCGGCTGTCATCGATCTTCACCCGGATTTCGACCAGATTGCTGTCTCCGACCGTGTCGATCCAGAAGGGCCTGTTGATCTGGGTGATGATTTCGTTGCTCAGGAACTGGTCGAGAATCGAGAAAAACGGTTTGGGGCGCGGCGGCGGCAATTGCTCGCCGGTATCGACCGAAACAATCAGGTTCAGCCGGTCTGCGGCAATGCGGATCAGTTGTGCATAGTCGGCATCCTGCGGATAGGTCTCCATCACGTCAATGAGGGCGGCAATGTCGCGGGTGACGGCGGTGGACAGGCGTTCGGTCACCGTTTGCCAGTGGCGCTCCATGAAGACAAAGGCGACGACCGACTGCAGGATCACCATCGGCAGGATGATGATCAGCAGGGAGCGGGCATAAAGGCCCGAGGGGGTGCGGCGTCTCAACCAGACGGCAAAACGCCGCCAGCCCCAGAGCAGCGACCGTTGCAGTCCGGCAAGGGCTTCACGCCAGCCCATCATTCAATGCCCAGCCGGTAACCGATTCCGCGAACGGTCTGCAGCCATACGGGATTGGCCGGATCGCTCTCGATCTTGCGGCGCAGACGGTTGATCTGGACATCGATGGTGCGTTCGCCGATTTCCGGATCATTGCCGACCAGTTCATGGCGCGGCACGGTTTCGCCAGCCCTGAGCGCCAGCAGGATCATGATTTCCTGTTCACGGTCGGTCAGCCGGATGTTTTCAGAAGCGCGTTTCAGCTCCTTGCGGGTGATGGAAAACGAGAAGGGGCCGAACATGACCTGCTCGATTTTGGGCGCTTCCTGGGATGCATTGCGCCGCAAAATATTGTTGATGCGCAGTACCAGTTCCCGCGGCTCGAAGGGTTTGGCAAGGTAATCATCGGCACCGGCCTCCAGCCCGTCGATGCGCGCGCCGGCTTCCGCAAGCGCTGTCAGCATGAGAATGGGCACAGAGTGGCTGTCGCGCAGGCTTTTCGTCAGGGACAGGCCGGTTTCTCCAGGCATCATCACGTCCATGATGATCAGGTCAAAATCGAGGCTTTCCAGCTGGCGGCGTGCCGTGCCGGCATCGCCCGCCACGGTGACACGGAACCCCTGTTCCATGAGATAGCGGTTCAAAAGCTCGCGAATGCGCCTGTCATCATCGACAATCAGAATATGGGCTGCATCATCTGCTGGCGTTGCAATCGCGTTCATCGGATTCATCCTGTTGTGTCTGGTTGCCGCGCATGCCGGAAAGGAACTGCAAGACCGCCTCTCGCGCTTCCGGCCGGGCATTGGCAAAGGCCCGCTTTATGCGCTGGGATTGCGGGCGGGCAAGCGCAAGGGCAAGCTGGCGGCCGGATTGTGTGGGATAGAGCATGCGTTGCCGCCTGTCCTCCGGTCCCGCTACCTGGCAGATATAGCCCGATTCCAGCAACTGTTTCAAAACCCGCGCCAGACTCTGCTTGGTAATGTTGAGCGTCTCCAGAAGATCGGCCACTGTCATGCCGGGTGTGCGGTTGACAAAATGGACAACCCGGTGGTGGGCACGGCCCATGCCACCCTTTTCCAGAATGGCATCGGGATCGGAAATGAAATCGCGATAGGCGAAAAAAAACAGCTCGATGGTTTCAAAATCCATGCCGTCCGGTGCCGGGGTCTGTGTGGCCATGGGCTCGGTCAGCGGCTCCGGTGCCGCCCTGTCTGAACCGGATGCTGTTCTGCCCTTGACCGCCAATGCACTTTCCCTTGTTGTTATCCTGCGCCGGGTTTCCTGATCCGGGCTTTTGCCGGAAACTGCGTCAGTATTCCTGACTTGATTTTACGCCCTTGCCTGCGTGGCGTCCAGCAGAGTTTGCGCATGTCGGCCTGTTCCGGGCTTTCTGTCGGAGATCACAGGCTTTATGCACATGCGGCCCGCGAAATCTTAACAAAGCATGTGGGCAAAAAGCTCCGGGCCGGCCGCTGAAATATTATATTAACAATGAATAAAATAAAATGGCGCAATTTTCTGTTTGTTGTTGTCGCGGAGGTCCGCTCTGGTCCATGCTGATTTCACAAGCCAGGGCGTGTCTTCGCAAGATCAGGATTGGTCCATCTTCAGGACGTGCAACAAGGGGGAATGTTCATGCAGGTTGTCCAGCCGAATGATGCCGAAACAGTGACTGCCAGCCTTCGTCCCGTTGTTATTCTCTTTGCCTCAGCCAATATTCTTGTCACCGTGTTTTTGCTGGCCGTGTCCATTTTCCAGTAAACCTGTTTCACGTCAAAGCGGGTTTTATGGTCAAAATCCGCAAGGCATGGTTTCGCACCCGCACGAAATCCGCTAATGCGGATGCTCCTGTTCACAAGGAAACGAGGCGCTCATGGGCATGCTGCAGGCAGGTATTATTCCGGTTACCCGATTTGAACAGAATTGCACTGTGCTGTTCGACCAGGATACACGCGAGGGCGTGGTTGTCGATCCGGGCGGGGATGTGGATGTGATCCTGCGGACGATCGCTGAAAATGCTTTGTCCATCAAGGCCATCTGGCTGACGCATGGCCATCTCGATCATGCCGGTGGTGCGGCAGAGCTGAAGGAAAGGCTGGGTGTTGATGTCATCGGGCCGCACCGGGACGATCTGATGCTGCTGGAGCGCATTGAAACCCAGGCACAGTTCTATGGCATGGACGGCATGCGCAATGTCATCCCGGACCGGTTTCTCGAAGACGGTGACACGGTGTCTTTCGGGGAGCATGTTTTCGAGGTCTACCACACGCCCGGTCATGCGCCCGGCCATGTCATCTATTTCCACCGCCAGCAGAAATTTGCCCATCTCGGCGATGTGCTGTTCAGCGGCTCCATCGGCCGCACAGACCTTCCCGGCGGCAACCATGCGCAATTGCTGGAAAGCATCAAGACCAAGCTCTTCCCGCTGGGTGATGATGTCGGCTTTCTCTGCGGACACGGGCCGGGCGGAAAGATCGGCGAGGAGCGCCGCACCAACCCGTTCTTGAAGGGGCTGTAAAACGCCCGTTCTGAAACGAAAAAAGCGCGGGGAGGGAACCCGCGCTTTTCTGGAGGTCATGCTGTGGAACGTTTTGCCCTGATCAGATCAGATCCGGTCAGTTTGCCACGCAGAAATGGTCACGGCTGTCATAGCCGCGATAGGTTCCTGTGTCCGGGTTGAAGGACCGGTAGCGCTGTGAGCAATAGCGGAACCATTCGCGGGTCCAGGGCTCCACGCTGTAGGAAACCTGCTGACGAACGACAACACGGGGGCGAACAATAACGCGCTGTTCATAACGTGGTGCCGTGCGATAGATCACGGTATTGCGGTCCTGATAATAGTTGTCCGGATAATCATGGTTCTGGCTGTCATAGTCCTGATAGCCGCCGACCGGGCCGAGATAGGTGGACACCGGGTTCAATATACTGGCGGCGCGGCTGGTTATTGGCAATGGCACCGCCGATCAGGGCTCCGGCCACAAGGCCGATGGCACCGGCCGCCAGGGCGTCTCCGCCGTTGTCGCGGCGGTGGTGACGATAGAACTCGTCTGCCGACGCTGTTGAAACCGATGTTGCAATTGTTGCAAATGCGGCAACAGAAAGAACGAATATTCTTGCAATCTTGTTCATGAGTTTTTCCTTTGCGTTCGGACGATGATGCAGTGCTTAACCAATGATTAAGGCAGGATTAACGCAGGCAAGCTGAATGCAATCTGAACGCCTTGGCAAAGCCCATAAATTTGTTATGCAGGTGCATTATATCCAACTCTTGATCCCATCTTTTTCAAACGGAGCGACCATATGACGAAACCAACCATTCTGATCGTGCTCGATGGCCTGCGATACGATTGCGCCCGGCTGGATCTCGGCTATATGGAAGCCCTTGTGCGGGCGGGGGATGCGCAGGTCTACAAGGTTGACAGCCAGTTGCCGTCGATTTCGCGTCCGCTCTACGAAACATTGATGACCGGATTGCCGCCGGTGGAGCATGGCGTGGTCAGCAATGCTGTCGTGCGCCTGTCGGAACGGCCCAATGTGTTTTCGCTTGCCCGTTCTGCCGGTCTGAAAACAGCCGCCGCAGCTTACAGCTGGTTTTTTGAGCTCTATAACCGTGCGCCTTTCACGCCGGATGACCGGCGTATCGAACATTCTGAAGGCGGTATCCAGTTTGGCAGCTTTTACTGGGATGATACCTATCCTGACAGTCACCTGTTTGCCGATGCGCATGATCTTGTCCTGCGCTACAGGCCGGATTTCATGGTCCTGCATTCGATGAATATTGATGATACCGGCCACAGGCACGGCGGCGCGTCACCGGCCTACCGCAATGCCGCCCGCATGGCCAGTCATCTTCTGGCGCTGGCGGTTCCCCGGTGGCGTGCGCTTGGCTATACCGTGCTGGTCACCAGCGATCACGGCATGAGCGATGACGGCAATCATGGCGGCACGCACCCGGACGAGGCAACCGTGGCGTTTTACACGATCGGCACAGACCAGTTTACCTGTGATGCCGGTGCGCCTCTCCAGCAAACCGAAATTGCCGGGCTGATCTGCGAACTTCTGGCCATCCGCCAGCACGGCCTGCCTGTTCCGTCGGGCATTTTGCGCGCACAACAGGCCTGACCCATGATATTCAAAAACCCGGTTCAGGCAACTGACCGGGTTTTTGAATATGGAATGCAAACACGACCGTTTATGGCAATCAGCCAGAAACGCGCAGATTGACGGCTTTCGGGCCTTTGCCACGGCGGTCCGGTTCCGTATCGTAGCTGACCTTTTGATTTTCAGACAAACCGTTCAGGCCGGATGCCTGAACCGCAGAAATATGAACGAAGATATCCGCCGCACCATTGTCGGGCTTGATGAAGCCAAAGCCCTTTTCAGTGTTGAAGAATTTTACGATGCCAGTCTCGGCCATGCTAAAGTCCTTTTCTCTCTGCCCGTAAACGGGGCGGGCAGCATAACAATCTTGCCTGTCCTGGG
Source organism: Rhizobiaceae bacterium (assembly GCA_965247225.1). GTDB lineage: Bacteria > Pseudomonadota > Alphaproteobacteria > Rhizobiales > Rhizobiaceae > CBDFGT01. Next base: position 39,530 of record CBDFGT010000038.1, read on the forward strand.
CTTGGGGCTTGCCAGTACAGGCGATGGGTAGGCAGCTCCTGGAGCGTACGGAAAAAATCCTGTTGTCGCCGTCACTCATCCAATAAGTTTTGTCGTTCCCTGACTTCCCCTCAAGCCATTCCGGCTGTCGGGCCGACTGTCAGGGAGAGTCTGAAACAAGGTCTTTCCGTGTTCGCAAAGTGCCCGAACATTAAAATTGTGAGGCCTTTGTTTTAAATTGGCAAGCAAAAGTTTTTTGAAGTTGATTCATTGGTTGAAAAAAATGACTGCCTTGCATCGCATGCACTATAATCGGGCAGTTCGCGCTCTGGTCTGCATCCAGTCGGGCAATATTTCAACCAGCATGAGGCTGGCAAAGATCAGTGCGCAACCGATATAGCCGGTTATACCGACAGAGTCTCCCAGCAGGATCGCTCCGAAAACGGCAGCAAACAGGGATTCTGTGGACAGGAAAATGGCGGCCTGCGGGGCGGTGGTGAACCTCTGTCCGACCACCTGCAAAATGAAGGCGAGCCCGGAGGACAAGAGCCCTGCAAACAGGATTTCCCCGGCTGCGGATGCAATATTGCCGGTTTCAACGGGCTCAACCAGAAAGGCAAGGGTCAGGCCCAGAATGGTGCAGACCAGAAATTGCACGAAGCATAGCAGCATGGGCCTGCCGCCGGTGGTGACAACCATACCGATGAGCAGAACCTGCACCGCATAAAACAGGGCGCAGACTATGGTCAGCATGTCACCGGAAGACAGGCCGTCGAGCCGCGCGCCATTCAACAGGAAGATGCCTGCCAGCGACAGGAGCGAGGCGGGCCAGATGACCCAGTGCGGCATGCGCCGCAGCACCAGCAGGGAGAGAACCGGCACGAAGATCACATACAGGGCGGTCAGAAAGCCGGAATTGGTGACGGTTGTTGTCAAAAGCCCGTATTGCTGGGTGATGCAGCCGCCAAACAGCGCCAGACCGATCAACAGAAAGGCAAGGGCGTGCGCGGGACGCAGCGGTGTTACGGCGCGCCGATGCTCCAGAATGGCCAGCGGCAGGGCAACAAGGCTGGCGATCATGAACCGCAGGCCCACAAACAGTGCCGGACCGATGGCCTGCATGGCGGTGGTCTGGGCCACAAAGCTCGCACCCCAGATGGCCGCAACACACAACAGCAACAGGTTCGCCTGAACGCGCGTCACGCTCTTGATCCTCTTTGGGGAATTGTTTCTCGCGGGCGCAGGCCCTTTTGACAGCGATACCAGCTTGACTCTTTTCGCGCAAGGCAGCCTGATCCTGCTGCCCGGCGCGAAAAAGAGGATATCATGGCTGAAAGCGGTTATTCCGGGACACCACTTCCCAAAAAGCCGGGGCTGAAGGATGGTCAGGTGGTGCTGTTTCCGGGTCTGCCGGAAAGCCTTGCCTGTCTGCGTCAGGCGGCAGGTTTTGCCGATGTCCGGTCAGACTGGCCGGAAGACAGCTTCAGGCGGTTTGATGTCATCCATATTTTTACCAGCGAAAGGGCTGTTCTGGAACATCTCGCAGACAGGCTTTTTGCCTCCATCACACCGGATGGCATGGTGTGGATATCCTGGCCCAAAAAAGCCTCGCGCGTTGCAACAGATATTACCGAGGATGTGTTGCGCACGATCTTGCTGCCGACAGGGCTGGTCGATGTCAAGGTCTGCGCCGTGGATGCCATCTGGTCCGGTCTCAAATTCGTGATCCGCAAGGAGTTGCGGTCCGGACCCTGAACGGCGGCAGGCTTCCTGTGTTGGCCAACAATCACATATTGGACAGCATGCCCGAGAACATCACAACGAAGGCGGCGACAGCCGTGACGGCGATCCAGAACATTTCACCGTCCCTGCGGGCGCGGATTGCATTGATTGCATCTTCATCATTCAGGAACATGTGACGACCCCTTCACACCGTGTTGCGATTATGATGTTTTCGCAGCCAATCTTGACCCCAACAGGTCGCAAATGCGGCGGTGCCTGACAAATGTTGCGGTCAAATTGTGGCAGGCGCGGCCTGAACGCAGAGTGCTGCGCAGAACTGTCAAAAAATCGCCGCAAGGCGCCTTTCTGCTTGAAACACCCAAGGATTTTCGACATACAGCAGAACGCAAGGACAGGGCAGTTCCAGCCCTTTCCCAGTCCACATTTCAAGGATCCTGTCTGATGGCCTTTATTGCTGATGCCCTTTCGCGCGTAAAACCCTCTGCCACCATTGCGGTTGCCCAGAAAGCCCGTGAACTGAAAGCCCAGGGCCGCGATGTGATCAGCCTTGGTGCGGGCGAGCCGGATTTTGATACGCCGGAGAATATCAAGGCCGCCGCCATTGATGCCATCAACCGTGGTGAAACCAAATATACGCCGGTTTCCGGTATCCCTGAACTGAGGGCTGCCATTGCTGCCAAGTACAAGCGCGAGAACGGCCTGACCTATACGGCGGCCCAGACCATTGTCGGCACAGGCGGCAAGCAGATCCTGTTCAATGCGTTCATGGCCACGCTGAATTCGGGCGACGAGGTTGTCATTCCAACGCCTTACTGGGTTTCCTACCCGGAAATGGTGCTCCTGTGCGGTGGCACCCCGGTGTTTGCGGAAGCAAAGCTGGAGGATAATTTCAAGCTGCAACCGGAAGCGCTGGAAGCGGCCATTACGCCAAAGACCAAGTGGTTCATCTTCAATTCACCGTCCAATCCGTCGGGTGCGGCCTATACGCATGACGAGCTGAAGGCGCTGACCGATGTGCTGATGCGCCATCCGCATGTCTGGGTTCTGACCGATGACATGTATGAGCACCTGACCTATGGTGATTTCAAGTTCGTAACGCCTGCGGAAGTCGAACCGGCGCTCTATGACCGCACGCTGACCATGAACGGTGTGTCGAAAGCCTATGCCATGACCGGCTGGCGCATCGGCTATGCTGCCGGTCCGCTGGAGCTGATCAAGGCCATGGACATGATCCAGGGCCAGCAGACATCCGGTGCCTGCTCGATTGCGCAATGGGCGGCTGTGGAGGCGCTGAACGGCACACAGGCGTTCATTCCGACCAACAAGACAATCTTTGAGGGCCGCCGCGATCTGGTCGTCTCCATGCTCAACCAGGCCAAAGGCATCCATTGCCCGGTGCCTGAAGGGGCTTTCTATGTCTATCCCTCCATCAAGGGCCTGATCGGCAAGACAGCGCCATCGGGCAAGGTGATTGAGACCGATGTGGATTTCGTCAACGAACTTCTGGAAACAGAAGGGGTTGCCGTGGTTCAGGGTTCTGCCTTCGGTCTTGGCCCCAATTTCCGCATTTCCTATGCGACATCGGAAAAGCTGCTGGAAGAAAGCTGCATCCGCATCCAGCGTTTCTGCGCTGCCTGCAAGTAAGAAGTTTGAGTTTTAATGCGTCGCTCAGAACTGTGGCGCATTAAATTCTCTTTAATAAATTATTAGCCCGCGTTGAAACTCTAAATATTATATGATAACGCTCTTTGAGCTCTGACGGAAATTTATTTGTTAGTAATATAATTGATTTCAACGTTGATATGATTTTTCTTTTGCTAATTTCGTCTGCGCTTGCTGCGTGGTTTTCATAAACGTCAATAATTTTGTCCATGACACCAAATGGATGGTATCTTTCGTTTCTCCTGGATACAACATTGCTAACTATTTGGAATGCTTGCTCTTCCGCGTCACCATGGGGGCTCATTCCGAATTTTTTGCTGCGCCGAATCATAACTTCAGCTTTGTGTGTTTCAATCTGGTAGCGATCAAATCCTGGGCGACACATTTTCTCAGCGCTGTTGACCAGTGCAACGCATTCGTCGAAATTACCTCTGTCCAACTCTACCATGGACATTTGGACAACGAAAAGAGGATCTCTATTAGTGATCTTGAGTACTCTGCATTTATTATAGAAAGAGTATATCGATTCGTGAAATTTTTCTTGATTTATCACCATTCGTGCACTTTTAAATCCCCCGCTTGAGTATATTTCTCTATAGAGATTGAACTGCAACAGTGCTTTTGAAAAATCTTTATATAGAAATTCGTCATCGTTCATGTAAGAAACTTCAAGGTTTTTTAGTACTTTAAATACAAGTTCGAAAAGATAACTAGGGTCAACAAATTTGTTCAGGTAGTACTTTGAAAATGTCGAGGATTTAAACGTAAATGCACCGTTTTCGGCGTTTAGAAATTCCGATATATTGCTATCCTCTATTTTCTTTGAAAACAAATCGAAGTCAACTCTTAGATTTAGAAGATCTTCATAAGAATAAACGTGGCCAGAAAGATTATTTCGCGCATAAGCAAAATTCAATACGCAGACTAATATTATCAAATCTCTATAGTCTTTATCAATTATATTAAATTCATTAAATATTTCTTCTATCCGGTGTTTTATAGCTCCGCCATCAAAGAGGGAGAACAGAACGCCTCTTAACTCCGAGCTGCACCTTTTCTGGATGAACTCTATTTGTTTCGACTCCGTTTCCAGCTCAGAAGCATCTCCCCAAAGAATGTTAGCATTTAAAAAATACGTGAATTTCTTTATCTCGTTTAAGGAAAGCTGATTGATGTCTACTTTCCTTACTGCACCTAGTGCGTCCACGATTTCAGAAGAGTATATTTCAACTCGCTTAGTTCTGTCTGTGCATATGATGAGGTGATTCTTGGAAATGTCTCTGATAAATTTTACAAAACTTAAACATAATGAGACATTTTCTACTAGAATAATTGATTTTCCGACGCTACTCAAAAAAATTTCGAACTTGAGACTGATCATATTGCCTGCCATTAAATTGAAATATTTTCTCGTATTTGGTTTGTAATTGAGCCGCGATATGATTAATAAGTACACTTTTTCCGTTCCCTGCGTCCCCGTGAATTAGAATATTGTTAGGATTTAAGATGTATGACTGAAACCTTTCGCTGACTCTGTCGAAGTATATTCCTGTATTTAATTCTTCTGTTATGGATTTTGTAAAATAATCTTGATTTATCGATCCTAAATACATCTCTTTAACGACAGATTCTCTCTCGGCAACGTCGTTTGAGTTTATGTTTGTGTATTTTTTCTCCATGAAGCAGTCTGGAGTTTGGATTTCTATTTTGTCATCTATTTTTACGGCGCTCTTTATCGAATTGGAAAATCCTTCTATCCCTATATTCTTAATTTCCCCATATTTTCCTAGCCGTATTTTATCTGGTGTTGAACTTTTGGGCCCCACAATGAAAAATGACTTCGAACGAATATGAGAAACGCTTGCGATGAGCTTTCGAATATGAAAATCACTGTTGGAAAAGCCTACAAAAAAGACGGCTTGAGAAAAAACCAAATCATCCAAAAATTCTTTTGACCAACTTGAAGATAAGAATGCTATATCTAAACCTTGTTTATCTGTTAAAAAAAATTCATTTTCGAATGTGTACTGAGTCATATTCAATATTGACCCGTGAATGTGTACTATTTGGTTTATTTCTTCATCCTTTTTTTGAATGTTGTCGGACAGAGAAAGAGATGTGAACGCGCAATCTGATTCTTTAAGCGCCGTTTCTGCTACGTCGTCATAATTAGTAGTGTATATTCTTCTCCACGGTCTATTTACTATTTCTTTATGGTCATCATTAACGTATTTACAGCGTAAAGACCTACTAACGTATTTAAAAGATTCCTGTCTGTATTCTTTTCCAAAAGCGGATTCTGACGCAGTTTCCAAATCGTACTGTTCTCGTTCTTCTGTTATTTTTGCAATATCGAGAAACGAGTTTGTCATTTGCGCAACACTGGGTATTGGCGAAGCATCTATGTTTCTTGCCCCGTAAGAATAGCCTGAACCAAGTATCAAAATGGAGTTCCCTTTTGAAATCGAAAGTACTGCCTCGTCAAAATTCATGCTATCCTCCAATTTGTTAGTTTATTAAATCATTATAAGTTTCATTGCACAACCTATAGTTTTTGATTTTTTCAGTGGAATAACTGTTCAAGAAGAGATGTGTGAATCCGGTAGCCGTGAGGCGAGATGTCACGCAGTGACAGAGGGGGGGCGGTGCCCCTCATCCGGCGCTGCGCACCACCTTCTCCCCAAGGGGAGAAGAGGGAACCAGGCCATCAAATCAGTCCAATACTCAATACTTTGGGTTTTTCAGCAGCCCGCTAAAGTTCCAGCTCCCAGATTTCACTGGTCATGGCTCTTCCAAATTCAAAGGCCGGTTCAGCGCTTTTGCACCGGAAGCCCGCCTGCCGGTAAAGTTCCCGCGCGGATGTCAGGCCATCATAGGTCCACAGGCTGATGCGTTCATACTGCTTCTGTCTGGCATAGGCCACGCATTCAGCCACCAGCCGCTGGCCAATGCCCAGGCCGCGTGCTTGCGGCGTTACCACCAGCAGCCGCAGTTTGGCACTCGTGGTGGTGTCTGCAACCAGCATTACGGAGCCTACAGGCATGCCGTCACGTTCGGCAATCCAGCACCGCTCCCGGTCATGGTCTGCCCGTCTTATGAAACCAACCAGAATGTCCCCGACAACCCCTTCAAAATCAGGGCTGAGGCCGAATTCATGGATCATGCTTTGGGAGAATGTTTGCATGATCCAGCCGCAGTCTCCGGGCTGGTGTTGCCGCAACAGCCAGTTTGCACTTCTGGTACCTTCAAAGCATTCCCGTGCCTGGCGCAAGTTCCGGGAAAATGTCTGGCGCGAGGCGGGGGCCATTGTTTCCAACATGGCGGCAATGCGGTCTGAGGATTTTTCCTCCAGCCGGGCAAATTGTTCAAGGCCAAGGCTGCTTAAAACAAGATCGTGCTTGCGGGCGTCGTCCGCGCTTGGCCTGCGCTCAACAATGCCCTGTTTTTCCAGTACCTTGCAGAGACGGCTGACATAGCCTGCATCGAGCGACAGGTCACGCACAAGGTCGGATGCGGTCATTGTCTTTCTGCTGCCGATCTCGAAGATGACCCGTGCCTCCGGCAAGGACAGGTCTTCTCCGAGAAAGGATGTTTCCAGTGCGCCGACTTTCTGGGTGAAGAACCGGGCAAAACGGCGTATTTCCAAAACGGCATACGAATGGTGCATTGTGTTCATTTCATTGCTTTTGGCAATTATATTGTTGCTAAAAGCAACTATATGTCAAGGAAGATGAGCTGAGGAACCAAGCTGTTGCATATGCAACCGCTTGCCATCAAACTACACATGAAATTGTCTCCGTCGCCAGCGGGGGAGGTTTGAGGGGGCTGCACACATGAAATCAACGCTTTAGCCTCTTTTTCATCCCCGTCATTTTCTCCTGTGCCATAATGCTCCTGTCCCGCACGGATACACCACAAGGCGTTGTGGCGAGCGGGGCCGGTTCCGGGTTCGGGGAAGAGACGCATTTCTCCGGATTGATGCCTGAAAGGGCGGATCGATCATCGCAGGATGATGGCCGGGGCCTTGCGAGAGACGGTGACCCGGCGGGGCAAGCGGAAAGGCAGGCCGCCCCCGACGCGTATCCCTGGGGTACATATGCTGTACGGTTCGCTGTCATTTTCCCCAAGGGGAGAACCGGGCGTTGAGATCCAAGTTCGCAAGGCAGAAACGACTGAAACGGGGCGCTTTGAGCGCACTTTACTCATACTCAATCACAGGCGATCAGAGCGCCCCGGCCGGATGAACCGGCAAATGCAGTAAATGGAATGAAACCCGGAGGCGATGGCCTGCCGGGTTCCAGGTGCTGGATGGGAATGGTGCTATGCGAAAACCAGAACCACGGACGGTATTCGAAAACGGCAATCGGGTGAATATGCCATACGGGGGGAATGAACCTGTATCGTGTAAATGCCTCAAGACATTGAGTTTGGTAATGGAATATTGAGGGCGCAAAGGCTGCTGCACGAACCCCCTCTCCCTTGTGGGGAGGGGGTACTTCCGTATTCGCGTCGACCGCAGAAAACACCATATATTCATATGGGTGACAATATTTTCGTCGAAATCAACCTTCACTCGATCGCCTGGTTGTCCGCTATCCCGTTTCACCTGTTGCCCGACGAAAGCCCGTCTGTCACCCCAGTGCCGGGTAATCCGTATAGCCCTTGGCGCCGCCGCCATAGAGATGCGGTTGGTCCAACTCGTTCAGGGGTGCGTTTTCTCTCAGGCGGCGCACCAGATCCGGATTGGCAATGAACGGTCTGCCAAAGGCCACCAGATCGGCCTTGCCGGAAGCGACTGCGTCATTGGCCATCGTGCTGTCATAGAGGTTGTTGACCATCCAGGCAGCCTTGCCGCCGGCTGCCCCATAGGCCTGGCGCAGGGCCGCATAATCGAAGGGTTTTTCGCCCTGCTGAAAGTCCCGCGGGCCGCCTGTGGCACCTTCAATGATGTGCACATAGGCCAGATCAAACTTTGCCAGCTGTTCCACCACACAGGTAAACAGCGGGATCGGGGAGGGGTCGGAAGCGTCATTGGCGGGCGTGACCGGAGAGATGCGGATACCGGTGCGTCCGGCACCAATCTCCCGTGTCACGGCCTCAACCACCTCGACCAGAAACCGGATGCGTTTTTCAATGGAGCCGCCATAGGCATCCGAGCGGTGATTGGAGCCGATGCGCAGGAACTGGTCAATCAGGTAGCCGTTGGCCGCATGGATTTCAACGCCGTCGAAACCGGCCTCCATGGCGGCGCGGGCGGCCTTGCGGTAGTCTTCAATGATGCCTGGAATTTCTGTGATATCAAGGGCGCGTGGCTCCGAGGTTTCGGCAAAGGAGCCTGTGCCATCCGCGTTGACCAGATAGGTCTTGGACCTGGCTGTCAGCGCCGAGGGGGCCACCGGCCTGCCGCCGCCCGGCTGCAGGCTGGTATGCGAGATCCGGCCGACATGCCACATCTGCACGACAATCTTGCCGCCTTCGGCATGCACGGCCGCGGTAACCTTCTTCCAGCCGTCTATGGATTCCGGCGTGTAAAGGCCCGGAACATCGGCATAGCCCTGGCCCTGATGCGATATGGCGGTTGCCTCGGTGATGATCAGGCCCGCCGTGGCACGTTGCCTGTAATAGGTGACATTCAGCGCATTG
>CBDFGT010000039.1:0-251631 GCA_965247225.1 Rhizobiaceae bacterium
TCGCCGCAAGGCCATGCTGGAAGACATCGCCATCCTGACCGGTGGCCAGGTGATTTCCGAAGACATCGGCATCAAGCTCGAAAACGTAACGCTCGACATGCTCGGCCGTGCGAAGAAGATCTCGATCACCAAGGAAAACACCACCATCGTTGATGGCGCTGGCAAGAAGTCCGAAATCGAAGGCCGCGTTGCCCAGATCAAGGCCCAGATCGAAGAAACAACCTCTGACTACGACCGTGAGAAGCTGCAGGAACGTCTGGCCAAGCTGGCCGGCGGTGTTGCCGTGATCCGCGTTGGCGGTTCGACAGAAATCGAAGTCAAGGAACGCAAGGACCGTATCGACGACGCCCTGAACGCAACACGCGCTGCTGTTCAGGAAGGTATCGTTCCTGGCGGTGGTACTGCGCTTCTGCGTTGCTCGGTCAAGATCACGGCCAAGGGTGCAAACCAGGACCAGGAAGCCGGTATCAATATCGTTCGCAAAGCCCTTCAGTCGCTGGTTCGCCAGATTGCTGAAAATGCAGGCGACGAAGCTTCCATCGTTGTTGGCAAGATTCTCGACAAGGACAACGACAACTGGGGCTACAATGCCCAGACCAGCGAATATGGCGACATGATTGCCATGGGTATTGTTGACCCTGTCAAGGTTGTTCGCACAGCCCTGCAGAACGCGGCCTCTGTTGCTTCCCTGCTGATCACCACCGAAGCCATGATTGCCGAACTTCCGAAGAAGGAATCGGCTGGCGGCGGCGGTATGCCTGACATGGGCGGCATGGGCGGCATGATGTGATATCAGTCTCGTGAGCGCCCATGGTTCTGTGCTGTTTCAGGCCGGTAAACGGCCTGAAATGGCGGCATGGGTGGCATGATGTGATATCAGTCTCGTGAGCGCCCATGATTCTGTGCTGTTTCAGGCCGGTAAACGGCCTGAAATGGCGGCATGGGTGGCATGATGTGATATCAGTCTCGTGAGCGCCCATGATTCTGTGCTGTTTCAGGCCGGTAAACGGCCTGAAACGACGGCATGGGTGGCATGATGTGATATCAGTCTCGTGAGCGCCCATGATTCTGTGCTGTTTCAGGCCGGTAAACGGCCTGAAATGGCGGCATGATGTGATCTGCTGATCACTCTGAATTCCACGTCATCAAGGGCGGCCTTCGGGTCGCCCTTTTTACTTGCAGTTCCAATGGGTCGAGGTGCACAGCTAAAGCGTGTTTCGATCTTTCTGATTCGCCTTCTCCGTTTTAAGTCTTTGTTTTTATGCGTGTCGTTATCGCAAAACCGCTACACACTTTTGCGCGACACGCATTAGTTTGGATGGTTTTGCATAAAGGTCAGCGCCTCAAGCGCCTGACTGCACGCATTTTTACTGTAGCTCCTGCCAAAATCTGTAGGGTTTATCTCGTCCAGCATTTCTGTCTGGAAGGCATGGCTACGGGATTCGATGCGCAACCTGACACGGGCGTAAATCTCCGGTGTCAGAAATGGTGACGCCGCCGCCTTCGCAAGCTCGTCCGGCATGGAAAGATACGTTCCCGCAAGATCAAACACGTCACGGGACTTGAATGTAGATCCACGATAATAAATCTTTTTGGCGATGATTTCACAGGGGCGTTCCCGCCGAATGGTCCGTCCAGCGATTGCGAACGGTATCGTGGAATTTTCCAGCAAGGACGAGGCCGCGAGAAAATCAATTTCGCCTGCGCCCGACACACTCAGCTTCAGATAATGCCCCGGATACTGATAGTCGGCACGGCCCGTTTCACGGTTCCAGCATATCTGCCGCGTGACCATATTGCCTACTGGAACAAGGCGTTGAATGATGGCGGCAGAATCCAGAAATGCATCAATGTCATAACTGACACGATGTTCAAGATCTATCGCAAGAGAGGTTCCGCCGCCGAATGTCCAGACCGGAGCGGGTTCGCCCTCGTAGCTAACGGAATCAATGGACTGAAGCGTGAGGTCCATCAGCCTTTGCCATTGGGACGGCAGCCATTTCCCTGATCCATCGCGCATTTTCATGATCCTCATCGACATCCCAGAACACGATTGCCCTTGACAGACCCTCGAATGAAACCGAACCTTCCACCACCATGTCCATGATAACGTCAAGCCCGGCCTCGCTGAAAAAGGCACGTACATGCGGTCGCCATTGCGTGTTTCGGGTGTCAAGACGCAAACAGGCCAGCAATGTACTGGCGTCGATATGCACAGGCAAAGGTGCGTTGACTGTTGTCAGCGCACGCCAGATTGCTTTGCTTGTCACCGCGTTGGCCATCGAACACCCTGATGTTGAGCCGAAGCAGAAGCCTATCAGATATCGGACGTCAAGTGTACAGGATAAAGCGTGACGCACGCGGCTGGCCACACGCGCACACGCTTTTGGCAACGGGTCTTACCCCCGTGCCGGGATCGTCAAGCCCTTCTGGAAGGCCGGGCGGGCAAGGCCGCGTTCCAGCCAGGCCGATACATTGGGTGATGCGGTCAGACCGATCATGTCGCCCACACCGTAAAAATCGCGTGCACTGCGCAGCCAGGGCAGAATGGCGATATCGGCAATCGTATAATCCTCGCCCATGATCCATGTGCGGTCGGCCAGCCGGGTCTCCAGAACCTCCACCAGACGCCTGCTCTCGTCGCGGTAGCGTTCCATCGGGCGCTTGTCCTCAAAATCCTTGCCTGCAAACTTGGTGAAGAAGCCGAGCTGGCCGAACATGGGGCCAACACCGCCCACCTGAAAGAACACCCATTGCAGGGTTTCCCAGCGTCCGGCTGCATCTGCCGGAGTGAGCTTGCCGGTCTTCTCCGCCAGATAGGCGAGGATTGCGCCGGATTCAAACAGGCCAAGCGGTTTGCCATCCGGGCCATGCGGGTCAAGAATCGCGGGGATCTTGCCATTGGGATTGAGCGACAGGAATTCCGGCGTCTTCTGGTCGTTCGGGCCAAAATCGACAAGATGCGCCTCATAAGGCAGGCCCATTTCCTCCAGGGCAATCGTCACCTTCACGCCATTTGGGGTCGGCAAGGAATAGACCTGCAGAATATCAGGATTTTTGGGTGCCCAGCGGGCGGTAACGGGGAATTGCGAGAGATCGGTCATGCGAGGCTCCGGTATGTGTTCGATGATGGCAGAAATGAGAAGCAACAGCCGTGAATACAAGCCCGACACTTTAACAAATTCCGTTGAGCCTTGTATTCACGTTTTTTTGATACTCAAACAGTGAACAATCTGTTGCATTATGTTCACTTTTCGGTGCGGCAAATTTGTGCGATGTAGCGCCATTCCCGTCACACACTGAGGTTTTGCAAATGCCAAACGCTATTCTCATTCTCATCGCCCGTATTCTTCTCTCCTTCATCTTCATCCTGTCCGGTTTCGGCAAACTGGCTGACCCGGCCTCAACTGCCGGGATGATCGCCGGTGCCGGCATGCCTGCCGCCACATTGCTGGCCTATGCCGCCGGTGTGTTTGAACTGGTTGCCGGTCTTGCCGTTCTCGCTGGTTTTCAGGTTCGCATCGCTGGCTGGCTGCTGGCCGCCTTCTGTGTGTTCACCGGTATCGTCTTCCATGGCGGCACGATCAACATGCCTGACTTCCCGGCTGCGGCCAATGGCTGGATCAACACCCTGAACCAGATCATGATTATGAAGAACATCACACTGGCCGGTGCCTATATCCTGCTGGCAACTGCCGGTGCCGGTTCGCTGTCGGTTGACGCGCGTCTGGCAAGGTAAGTTTTAAGCGTTTTTGATATGACGAAACCCGCCGGAGCAATCCGGCGGGTTATTTTGTTTATGAAAAGACCCCTCCCCACAAGGGGAGGGTTGGGGAGGAGTTTAAAACCTGCTGTGAATTTACAACGCGCCCTGCACAGCCCTGATGATCTCTGTCACCACAGCATCACTCTCATGTTCGGGCTTTCTTGCACGCACCAGACAGGCCTGCGATTTCAGAATAATGCCATCGTCCAGAATCTTGAGGTGGTTGGCCTTCAGGGTTGAGCCTGTTGTGGTAATGTCGACGATGATATCGGCGGAGCCTGCTGCCGGTGCGCCTTCCGTGGCGCCCAGGCTTTCGACGATGCGATAGAGCTGTATGCCATGAAGGCTGGAGAAAAATTGCTGGGTGAGACGCCAGTATTTGGTGGCAATCGCCAGCCTGCGGCCATGACGGGCGCGAAAATCGGCTGCGACATCGCCGAGATCGGCCATGCTGTCCACATCGGCCCAGATTTCCGGCACCGCGACCACGACATCGGCATGGCCGAAGCCCAGACGGGCACAAAATTCGATACGGGCATCGCCATCCGCCCATTCCTCGCGCACCAGATCTTCCCCTGTGACGCCGAAATCGACCGAGCCGTTGCCGACTTCGCGGGCAATTTCCGAGGCTGAGAGAAAGGCAATCTCGATATCATCGCGCCCTTCGATGCGGCCACGATAGGAGCGGTCATTGCCAACGGCAACAATGTTCAACCCGGCGCGGGAGAAAATCACCGAGGCATCGTCTTTCATGCGGCCCTTGGAGGGAAGTGCAATGGTGATCGTCATGGCCTGGCCCTCAGGCTTTCGATGCGGTCGAGCCAGAGCGCGAAACCGACAGCAGGAATATGGACGCTGGCCCCCAGAAGCGTCATCAGCCGGTCAAACCGGCCACCTCCGGCCAGAACCCGGGTCTGGCCCTCTGCCGTGATCTCAAAGACCAGACCGGTATAGTAATCCAGCGGACGACCAAAGGCGGCGCGGTAGCTGATCTGCCGCAGATCCGCGCCTGCATTTTGAAGGGCGGCAACACGGGAATCAAAGCGCGACATTGCCCCGTCGAGTGTGATGCCGGCAGCATCGGCAAAGTTTGAAAGCGCTGCCGGTGCCTCGCCCAAAGGCACATTGAGTGCCAGAAAATGCTCCAGCGTGGCAAGGGTTTTGGCGTCGAGCCGGGTTTGCGCCAGTGCCAGCTTTTCCTTGAGCCGCCGGGCAATTTCACGCGGGGTGCGGCTGGCATTGGTGGAATAGCCGGTGGCCTGCATGGTTGCATCCAGATGCGCCACCAGCGCGGCATCATCCCCTGCGGCAACAAGGCCGGAAAGGGTTGCATCCAGGACAGGCGGGGCTGGCGGATGGGCCAGCCGCTGCAACAGGGCTTTCAGCTGTTCCATATTGCCGAAAGCATGGATCAGCCGCTTCTGCCAGCCGACCGGCAGGCCCAGCGCCTGAACCACGGCCTCAAAGACCGACTGGTCACCGATGGTGACGCCGAGCGATTGTCCCGGCAGGATCACGGCCAGCGCCGCCATGGCATCACCTATCGCGCGGGCATCGGCGGCGGCCACATTGCTATCGCCCAGATCCTCAATGCCCGCCTGATAAAACTCATTGGCCCCTTCGCGGCGCTGGCGAAACACCTGCCCCAGATAGGAATAGCGCTGCGGCGTGCCGGTGGCTGTTTCAATATGGCGCAGACAGACCGGAATGGTAAATTCCGGGCGCAGGCACAGGCTCTCTCCGGTTTCGCTTTCCGTGAGGAAAATGCGGCGGCGCAGGTCTTCCCCGGCCATATCCAGAAACGGACCGGCAGGCTGGATAACCGGCGTGTCGACATGCAGGGTTCCCCTTGCCTGCATGAGGGCAACCAGTTCGGCAGCGAAGGATGGAAGCGATATCAGGGACATGCAACGCTACCTTTTTTCCAAGAGAAAAAAGACCCCTCCCCAACCCTCCCCACAAGGGGGAGGGAGCCAACCCGGACCGTCGCCAGCGCCAGGATGACAGGAACAAAACGCAAGTTTGCAACGCGCGCGCAAGAGCCCCCTCCCCCTTGTGGGGAGGGCTGGGGAGGGGTTTTGTTTTGAAATAACGCCATTACTAAACCCGTAGCCGGTCTTGCGCCTGATCGGCCAGCATTTTTTGCACAGCCTCCACCAGATCGGCTTCCTTCACCGTGATCTGCGCTGCCCGCGCCTCGCGCCAGGCGACATTGTCAGTGATCTCGCCGGACATGCGCTTGCCCTCGATCAGATCCTTGATCTGCACCTCGCCGTTTGCCCGCTCGTCTCCGCCCTGAATAATGGCAATGGGCGAGCCGCGACGGTCGGCATATTTCAGCTGGTTGCCGAAATTCTTCGGATTGCCCTGATACATTTCAGCCCGCACACCGGCCTTTCGCAGCTTCTGCACAAATTGCTGGTATTTGCCCAAAGCCTCTGTGTCACGATCCATCACGCAGACGACAACCGGTGCCAGAACCGCATCCTGACCGAGCTTGCCGAGGTTTTTGAGCGCCGTCATCAGCCGCGAAACGCCAATGGAAAAGCCGGTGGCAGGCACAGGCTGGCCCATGAAGCGCGACACCAGACCATCGTAACGGCCACCGCCACCGACAGAGCCGAACACAACCTTTTCACCCTTTTCATTGGTAACAGCGAAGGTCAGTTCCGCCTCAAACACCGGGCCGGTATAATATTCAAGGCCACGGACGCAAGAAGGGTCAATTTTGATACGGCCATCATTATAGCCTGCTTGAGTGATCAGCGTCTCAATCAACTTCAACTCAGCAAAGCCATCTCTTGCCGCCGCGCTTTCTTCCATACGTGCGTTCAGCTCGGCTATCCTTGTGGAACCTGCCCCGGCCGCGACAAATGGTTGGTTCATGACCACAGCGATAACAAACTCAGCCGTCTCCGCATCCAGCCCCGCACCCTTGGTAAAATCACCCGATTCGTCCTTGCGACCGACACCCAGCAGCAGTTTGACACCTTCCGGGCCAAACTTGTCCAGCTTGTCGATGGCGCGCAGCACGGTGAGCTTCTGGCCAGCATCCGTAACACCGGCAGCTTCCATTACGCCATCCAGAACCTTGCGGTTATTCACCCTGATCACATAATCCCCACGCGCAATGCCCAAAGCTTCCATCGTGTCGGCCATCATCATGCACATTTCGGCATCGGCCTGCACACCGGCAGCGCCCACCGTATCGGCATCAAACTGCATGAACTGGCGGAAACGGCCCGGACCCGGCTTTTCATTGCGGAAGACATAGCCGGCGCGATAGGTGCGGTAGGGCAGCTGAATTTGATTGAAATTTTCCGCCACATGCCGGGCCAGCGGCGCGGTCAGGTCATAGCGCAGGCTCATCCACTGCTCGTCTTCATCCTGCAGCGAAAACACGCCTTCGTTCGGCCGGTCGCTGTCGGGCAGGAACTTGCCCAGCGCATCGGTGTATTCAAACATCGGGGTCTCGACCGGATCAAAACCATAAAGCTCGTAAACGCCGCGGATTTTCTCCATCATCACATTGGCAGCGCGGATATCATGGGCCTCGCGGTCGACAAAGCCGCGCGGCAGGCGGGCCTTGGGCTTGAAGGTCTTCTTGGATGTGTTGTCTTTGTGCTCGGCCATGCTGTCGGTCCCTTGTCTTTGCCGGTTTCCTAGCGGATCAGGGCGTTTGAGGCAAGACAAAGGAGAGGACGATCGGGCAATGCCGCTTCACCCTCATGGTGAGGTACTTTTCGGCGCAGACGAAAGCCTCGAACCATCAGGCATTTTGTTGAAGTGCAAATTGGGAGCGGGATGCTTCGAGGCCCGCCGCTGCGCACCGGGCACCTCAGCATGAGGGGATTGGTAGCCGCCTCTCTTCACCCTCATGGTGAGGCGCTTTTTCGGTGCAGCCGAAAAAGCCTCGAACCATCAGCCCCTTTCACAACATCCCCCATCCCCCTAATCTGACCCCACAAGAATCAAGGGTTGCCCATGCTGCTGGAAGTGCTGAATTATACGGCGACGCTGCTCATGCGCCGGTTTGAAAATCCCGGTTTTGTGCGCTCCTCTGTCGATCTGTGGTCGCGGGCGCGGCGCTGTCGGCAGGCCTGGGCAGACCATGAGGCGCAAACCAAGGGCTTTATCCGCACGACTGTCGCCGCCTTGCCGCAGCGGCGCACGGTGGTGGTGCTGGGCTCCGGCCTGTTGCGCGATGTGCCGGTGGAGGCTCTTGTGTCAGGCTTTCAGTCTGTCGTGCTGGTGGATCTGGTGCATCTGGCCTCGGTCAGGCTCACTTGCCGGGCGAAAGGCTACCGCAATGTGCAGTTTGTAACGCGGGATATTTCCGGCTTTTCGCTCGATGGTGCCGGTGATCCGCAGCCGCTGGCCTTTCTGGAAAGCATGGCGGATCTCGATCTGGTGATCTCGGCCAATGTGTTGAGCCAGATCGGCATCGGGGCGGAAAGCCGGTTGCTGCAGGCCGGAAAACCGCTGACCCGCACGGTTCTGTCCGGGCTTGTCACCGCCCATCTCGCGGGCCTGCAAGCGCTGTCCTGCAAGGTGTGTCTGATCACCGATACTGGCTGGCAGGAGCGGGCCGCCGATGGAACCGTGCGCGAGGCGGGCGACCTGACCTATGGTGCCGGCCTGCCGGAAGCGGAGGAAAGCTGGCTCTGGCCTGTGGTGCCGTTTGGCGAGATCAGCCGCGCGTTTGAGGTCGTGCACAAGGTCATTGCGACAACACGCCCCTTGCAAATGCCCGCCGCATCTGAACCTGTCGTCTGAACTCCAAATATTTCAGAATCACATCAAGACAGGAACAACAGATGTTTTCCAGATCCGTTCTCATGGCCGCCGCGCTGACCGCCGGCATGGCCTTTTCCGCAGCCTATGCCGGGGACACCCCAAAAACCATGGACCATGCCAAAATGGGGCATGGCAATATGAGCGATGGCATGATGGACATGGGCACGCCCAAAGGGGACCAGGGGCCGTCCAGCATGGCTTTTGCCAGGGCCAATGCCGCCATGCATGCAGGCATGGACATTGCCTTTACCGGCAATGCGGATGTGGACTTTGTGAAGGGCATGATTGCCCATCATCAGGGTGCCATCGACATGGCCAAAATCCAGTTGCAATATGGCAAGGATGAAAAGATCAGGGCGCTGTCGCAAGACATTATCAAGGCCCAGGAAGGCGAAATCGCCATGATGAAGGAATGGCTTGCAGCCCACGGCCAGTAAAGCAAGGCCCAAAAGGAAGGGCTGAGGCGCAAGCTTCCGCCGTTCTAGTGGTTTGATTCCGACATTTGCATCCGGATTCGTCACCCTCGCGAGCAAATGTCGGAATCTCGAAAACCACTAGCAAGCTTATGATTTTAGTGGATTTTATGAATTTGACATTTGGTTTCGAAGTCGCTGCGAATGGGTACCAAATGTCAAATTCAATCCACTAGCAGATGCGCCCCAGGGGACCGCACGGTTTGGGCGGTTCCGGCACAAAACCGGCCTGCGGGTCAAGCGTAATCTCATAATGCGCACCCAGGCCACGGCGCGGTGAAAACCGCGAGAAGAACGGGCGTATCAACCATTTCGTATCGGATGCGGCCACCAGCCTTGCCGTCTTGCCGTCCACATCGCTGGAAAAGATCGCGTCATCCTTCGGCTTTGCCAGATCGAAAACCACCAGATAGGCAAATTTGCTCGATCCGCTGAAATCCATCTGCACCTTTTGACCGGCCTTGACGGGAAGCGTGTAAACCGTGCCGCGACCATCTTTCACCCAGCCGGACAATTGCGTTGTGGCAGTCAGGCCATCGGCAAGCGGCTGAACCTTTTCGCCGCGATAAAGCTGCAGCTCGTCGGCACAGACAGGGGCTGCGGCACAAAAGACCAGCGCGAAAACCACAGTCATTTGCAGAAGCTGTCGCATCATGGCTTCACCATCTGCGACCGCAGCAGGCTGATCCGCGGCTGGCAAAAGCAGCCCTCCAGATGATCATTGACCAGACCCATGGCCTGCATGAAAGCATAGACCGTGGTCGGGCCGACAAAGGTCCAGCCGCGTTTTTTCAGGTCTTTTGAAAGCCGCGTTGATTCCGGCGACACCGGATTGGCCCGCAAATACGACATGGTCATCACCCGGGGCCTGCTGCCGTCCTGCGGCTCGAAACTCCAGAAATAGCGGGCGAGAGAGCCGAACTCCGCCTTCAGCTCCAGTGCACGTCGGGCATTGTTGATGGTGGAGAGGATTTTGCCGCGATGGCGCACGATGCCGGTATCGGCCACAAGCCGGGCGATATCCGCATCATCAAACCGGGCGACTTTGGCAAAGTCAAAGCCTGCAAAGGCGGCCCGGAAATTCTCGCGCTTGCGCAGGATGGTGAGCCAGGACAGGCCGGACTGAAAGCCCTCAAGACAGATTTTCTCAAACAGGCGCATATCATCCTGCATGGGCAGACCCCATTCCGCGTCGTGATAGGCGCGATAATCCGGCAGGTTTCCAGGCCAGAAACACCTGCTCAGCCCATCGTCGCCGATGATGATTCCCTTTTCAACCATGAACACCCTCGCATCCATTGCAATATTCTTTACCGGGCAATAACCATGTTTTTATATGAAGTGTTACCCATAACAATCGGTTTGCGGACTGAAAGGTTCTTTATCGGTTTTTGTTAACCGTAAAGTTGGCAGTGGATGCCACGATACGGGCAGACGGGGGGTGTTTCAAGGCCTCCGGTTCCTGTGCGACATCATGTAAAGAGTTTGTCCGATGAAGAAAACTGCCCTTGTTCTTTCTGCATGCATTCTGGGCCTCCTTCCAGCGGTCGGCCAGGCCGGTGAACGCTACAAGGTTCGCCCGCCGGTGATTGTCAGTTCCAATCTCGCCGATGTGTGGATGACCCAGCTGGGCACGCCGCGCCGGGTTATGCGCCTGCCATCAGGGCGGGTTGTTGCCGCCGTCACCACATTGCCGCGCACCACATCCACCAAAATGCGCCCCCAGCCCCAGCCTGACATGAGGATGCAGCAACAGGTGCAGCAGGCACCGGCGGCAGCCATGCAGCCTGTGGCCATGACACGGGCGCAGCAACCGTCACAATCCCGGTTTGATCCGCAATTCCTGCCTCAGGAAGTGGATTACCAGACAATGCAGAAACCCGGCACAATCGTGATCGATACCAACCAGCGTTTCCTCTATCTGGTGCAGGGCAATGGCCGTGCCATGCGTTATGGCGTGGGCGTGGGCAAACCCGGCTTTGAATGGGCCGGAAGCCACAGGATCACCCGCAAGGCCGAGTGGCCGGACTGGACCCCGCCTGCTGAAATGATTGCCCGCGAGGCTGCAAAAGGCCATTACCTGCCTGCCCGCATGGATGGCGGACCGGAAAACCCGCTGGGTGCACGCGCCATGTATCTGGGCAATTCGCTCTACCGCATCCATGGTACCAATGCGCCCTGGACCATCGGTTATGCCGTGTCCTCCGGCTGTATCCGCATGCGCAATCAGGATGTGGAAGACCTGTACAGCCGCGTAAAGGTCGGCACAAAAGTGATTGTCATGTAACGGACATCACATCCGCACGTGTTTTTGCATGCAAATGCCCGGTAAACATCGTGTTTCAGGGCATTTTTGTGAAATCATCTTGAACGGTTCAAAAAATGTCTGGCGTTTTTTAGAGGATGATGTCTCTAATATGTCAATCGAGGGGGGGATTCGTCGATGTTGAAGTCTATACGGGCGGTTCAGGCAGGTTCGCTTGCTGCCGCCATCCTTCTGTCGGCAACAAGTGCCGTTGCCATGCCCCGCGAGCCAGTTTCCGGCCTGCAAAAGAAGACCGATATTGTGCTTGTGGCACGCCAGAAAGAGCCGGACGAAAAGTTCAGGCTCAAGAAGGTCAGGCTTGTGACCGATGAGGAGCCCGGCACGATCATTGTCGATACCAACAACAAGTTTCTGTATTATATCGAGGGCAACAACAAGGCGCTGCGCTATGGCATCGGTGTTGGCCGCGAGGGCTTTGGCTGGTCGGGCGTGGTGAAAATTGCCCGCAAGGCGGAATGGCCAGACTGGACACCGCCGCCGGTGATGATTGCCCGCGAGCGCAAGAAAGGCCATATATTGCCACCCTTCATGAAGGGCGGGAAGGATAACCCGCTGGGCGCGCGCGCCATGTACCTGCACACCCGCAATGGCGATTCCGGTTTCCGCATCCACGGCACAAACCAGCCCTGGTCCATCGGGCAGAACATGTCGTCCGGCTGTATCCGCATGATGAACAAGGATGTGGAACACCTGTATTCGCGCGCCGATATCGGTGCCAAGGTCATTGTCATCGGCCCCGGTGACAAGCAGGGCAAGGTGAATTTTGAAGATCGCGGCGTGGACTTTTTCCGCACGCTGTTTGGCGGGTGAGGCTGGACGATGGTCTTTCCGCTACGTCGCGGAACCGCCCTCATAGGCCGCATTCAGCAGTTCCACCGTATGCACCACCGGGATGGAGGTTCCGGTGGCAATCTGCGTGATACAGCCGATATTGCCGGTGGCGATGATATCCGGCTTTGTGGCGAGGATGTTTTTCAGCTTGCGGGCTTTCAGCTGAGCCGAAATATCGGCCTGCAAAATATTGTAGGTGCCGGCAGACCCGCAGCAAAGATGCCCCTCTGCCGGTTCGCGCACGGTATAGCCCGCCGCCTTTAACAGCGCTTTTGGCTGCAGCGTGATCTTTTGCCCGTGTTGCATGGAACAGGCCGAATGGTAAGCCACGACTTTCCCGTTGGGCGGCAATGGCGGCAGATCCAGCGTTGCCAGATATTCGGTAATATCCTTGGCCAGAGCCGAGACTCCGGCGGCCTTTTGCGCATAGGCCGGATCAGCCTTCAGCATATGGCCGTAATCCTTGATGGTGGTGCCGCAGCCCGATGCGGTGACGATAATGGCATCCAGCCCGCCCCTTTCGATTTCCCGCATCCAGATATCCACATTGGTGCGGGCCTGTAGCAGCGCCTGTTCCTCGCGTCCCATATGATGGACCAGCGAACCGCAACAGACCGCGCCCTGCGGCACGACAACCTCGATACCAAACCGGGTGAGAAGCTTGATGGCCGCCGCATTGTCGCCGGGGCGCAGAACCTTCTGCGCACAGCCTGCCAGAATGGCGACACGGCCTTTGCGAGCTGTTTTTGCCCTGTGCGTTGCCGGTTTTGAAGATTCGTCCTCCACGGGCAGGGATTGCGGGGCCAGATCCAGCATATGCCCGAAAGGCTTCAGGGGCTTTATGGCCTTCAGCAGGCCAGCCATGGGCCGGGCTAAATGCGCCAGTTTCAGCGCCACACGAAAGCGCCGGGGATGCGGCAGCACGAAGGCCAGAACGGCGCGGGCAAAGCGGTCTGCCCAATCGCGCCGGTAGGTTTTTTCTACATGCACACGGGCATTGTCGATGAGGTGCATGTAATCCACGCCTGACGGACAGGTGGTGGTGCAGGCAAGGCAGGACAGGCAGCGGTCAATATGGGTGACGGTTTCCCGGTCCGCCGCCCGGCCATTTTCCAGCATGTCCTTGATCAGGTAAATGCGCCCGCGCGGGCTGTCCAGCTCATTGCCCAGCGTCACATAGGTGGGACAGGTGGCCGTGCAGAAACCGCAATGCACACATTTGCGCAGGATGCTTTCGGATTCTGCAATTTTCGGATCGGCCAACTGTTCGGGCGTGAAGCGGGTTTGCATCAGAATGATCCCTCCATCCGGCCCGGATTGAGAATGCCGTGCGGATCAAATTTCAGTTTCAGGCGTTTGCTCAACTCGCGCACGGCCGAGGGCTGCGGCTCAAAGGCCGGAATGGCAAGGCGTTGCAGGGCCGTCGCCCGGATCAGGGTCGCGTGGCCGCCGCCACATGCGCGGATCAGGCGGCGCAGGATCACGGCTTCCGGATCAGCCTCCATCTGCAGCCAGAGGAGACCGCCCTGCCAGTCGCAAAAGCCGTCGACGCCCGCTTCCATCCGCAACGCATTCAACAGGCTATGCCCTTTCGACGGTGCAACGGAGACGCGCCAGAGCGGCTTTTCCTGTCGTTTGGTCAAAGGTGTGCAATCACGGATTTGCGCCCAGAGAGCGCCTGTTGCCGCATGGTCCAGCGTCTCGACCGGGCCGAAAGCTTGCATCTCTTCCGTAAGTCTTCCCTTACGCACGGCCACCGATGCTGCAAGTCCTTCCAGCCGCAAGACCGTCGCGCCCGATGAGCCTTCGATAAAGGCATGGCTGATGCTGGCAGGCAGATGCGCCGCACCGGACACTTCCACAGACATGCGCATGGCCGCAGCCATGGCCTCTGCTGCCTGTTCCTCCGTCAATCCATGGATGATCACCGTCGCGCTGTCCCGGGCGCGGGGCTGCACCTTGAAGGTGACTTCGCTGATCACGCCCAGCGTTCCATAAGATCCGGCCAGAAGCTTGACCAGATCCAGCCCGGTAACATTCTTCATCACCCGCCCGCCGGATTTTACCACCGCGCCAACACCGTTGACAAAGCGAATACCCAGGAGACTGTCGCGGGCAGCGCCTGCCACAAACCGGCGCGGACCCGATGCATTGGTGGCAAATATACCGCCAATCGTCGGTATCCCCTGCGTTCCCATCAGGCCGCTATGGTCCATCGGTTCAAACACCATGGTCTGGCCGTGTTCTGCAAGGGCGGCTTCGATTTCGGCCACGGGTGTTCCGGCCTTTGCCGTCATGGTCAGTTCGGCAGGATTATAGGCGACAATGCCGGAGAGCCCCGCCACGCAAAGCGGCTGGCCGGCAACCGCATGGCCGAAGCCCGAACGGGTATTGCCGCCGCAAATGGCCAGCGCCTGGCGCGCACCTGCATGGGCGCGGATCATATCGGCCAGTTCCGTCTCGCTCTGCGGCAAATATCCGTCGCTCATGCGGCGTTCCGTCCGTCGAGCGGGAAGACCTTGGAAGGATTGAGGATCCAGTGCGGATCAAAGGCGGCGCGGGCGGCCATCTGCTGGTGAAGGTCCACATCGGAAAACTGGTGGCGCATCAGGTCGCGCTTCTCGATGCCCACACCATGTTCTCCGGTCAGGCAGCCGCCTGCATCCACGCACAGGCGCAAAATGTCATTGCCTGCCGCCTCTGCCCGTGCCGCATCTTCCGGATCATTGATATTGTAAAGAATCAGCGGATGCATATTGCCGTCGCCTGCATGAAACACATTGGCGGCGCGAAGCCCGTAAGATGCAACGATTTCACCGGTGCGCTTCAGGACATAAGACAATTGCGACAGCGGCACGGTTCCGTCCATGCAGATATAATCGGCAATGCGGCCTGTGGCCCCGAAGGCCGATTTGCGGCCTTTCCAGATCAGCGCGGCCTCCGCTGCCGATTGCGATTCCTTGACCGTCTGCACACCATGACGGCTGGCAATGGCGATAATGTCTTTCAGCATCACCTCCATCTCGGCATCCGAGCCTTCCACCTCGACAATCAAAAGCGCCTGCGCATCCATCGGGTAGCCCGCATGGGCAAAGGCCTCGCAAATGTCGATGGCCAGCTTGTCCATGAATTCAATGGCGACAGGCAGAAGACCGGCCCCGATAATATCGGTCACACAGGCACCGGCCTCCTCGGATGAACCGAAACCGAA
This sequence comes from Rhizobiaceae bacterium, assembly GCA_965247225.1. GTDB lineage: Bacteria > Pseudomonadota > Alphaproteobacteria > Rhizobiales > Rhizobiaceae > CBDFGT01. The sequence continues at coordinate 15,405 of CBDFGT010000039.1, forward strand.
CAGCACAGGCCGTGCGCCTTGCGGCCTGGCAATCAGCCGCACCGTTGCCTCGGTCACAATACCAAGCTGGCCTTCCGAACCGCAGATCAGACCCAGGAGATCATAGCCTGCGCAATCCAGCGCCTTGCCGCCCAGATCGATCACCGTGCCGTCAAACAGCACCATTTTCACGCCGAGCAGATTGTTGGTGGTCACGCCATATTTCAGGCAATGCGCACCGCCGGAATTCATGCCGATATTGCCGCCGATCGTGCAGGCCAGTTGCGAGCTGGGGTCGGGCGCGTAAAAGAAGCCATCGGCAGAGACCGCATCGGAAATCGACAGATTGGTAACACCGGCCTGAACGGTTGCGGTGCGATTGTCAAAATCCACATCCAGAATGCGGCTCATGCGCGACAGGCCGATGACAATGGCATCTTCCTGCGGAATGGCCCCGCCGGAAAGCGATGTTCCCGCCCCGCGCGGAATGACCGGGATCCTGTAACGCGCACAATATTTCAAGACCGCAGACACTTCCCCGGTGCTTTTCGGCAGGGTTACAGCCAGGGGAACACGGCGACAGGCAATGAAGGCATCGGTCTCGAAGGGAACCAGCCCGCGCTTCTCGACGATCAGTCCTTCCGGCGACAGCAATTCGGCCAGATCGGCAATAATCCGGTCGCGCCGCGCCAGAATGGCCGGGTCCGGTGCCAGAAACGCAATTGAATCACTCACCGGATATCCTCCCTGCCATACCGGAACAACTGGTTCTGATTCTTTACCACCTATCCACCGACACGCAAATTGTTTCATGCGCCTTTTCGCGGAAGTCCGCGTCACAAAGCAGCCAGAAGCGACCAGAAACCATATTTGCGGCCATGTTTTTTCTCCAGCTCGAGTGCATAGGCTCCAGGCGTCGGAAAGGGAAGATCTTCAGGAAGCAGAGGTGCCAGATGCGCCAGTGCGCTATAATAGACTGCTGCATAGTGATAGGCTGAAGACAGGCCACGGTCGAGAATATCGCTGACAAGGGTGCGAAACAGGATGGTTGCACCGACAGGATGGCTTTCTCCCAGGGCATCGGCGGCCACAACGAGAATGCTGTAATGGCGACCGTCCCATTTGGTCATGTTGTCAATAACATATTGCTGGGCAAGGTCCAGCTTTGGCCAGTCAACAAACAGAAGCAGCGCGGCATATATATCCTTGCTGCGGGCCGCAAAGGCAAAAGCCTTGTCCAGTTCCTCAAACTCCGTGAAATCATCTGCTTTTGCAATATACTCCTTCAGCAATGCGGCATCCAGCGTTGCCTCGAACCCCTGCCAGCGAACGGCTTGCGCCGCCTTGCGATCTTTCATGGCGTCGAGGATAGAAGCCTCCAGGCGCACGCGGCCCAGATCACGCGCGTACAGGCTGTCCGCGTTCAGGATGGTGCCATCATGGTCCATCCGTGCAATCAGCATTCGCCTGGTACGTGCCCATTCCAGCGCCTCGGCGTGACGGCCCGCCTCAAGCAGGAGGCCGGCGCATTTCAATGGGTCGCGGCCCGTTTCGGGCCTGGTGCGCTCAAGCGCAATATAGTGGTCGAGCTCCCCCTTTTTCAGCGCAATGATCTGGAGAAGATCGACCAGATAGCCGGAGGACATGCGGCCTTTGACATCTGTCCGGCTGGCCAGCCGCTTTTGCAGCTGCATCTGCCATGACTCCAGAACGGCAGGCTGCAGGACAGGAACCAGGGCTGCGGCGATATACCTTCCGCCTTCGAGGCTTCCTTTTTCAAGGACAGCATCAAGGCTGGCGACGACGGTTTTCTGGGTACCGGCATCCATCTTGCCGGTGATCACAACAAGGCTTTGCCTGGCATCCTCAAAGATCTTTTCCACTCGTGGACTGGCGGTATAGAACCGGTAGCGGATATCATCCTGCATCAGGAGAAACCGCCAAAGGCGCTCAAAACCCATCGGGGCATCATATTCAGCAATATCCGAGAGGATGCTTTTGAGAAGGGAGGCAAGATCATCTGTCAATTGCCGCGCCTTGACACCCTGGACATAGGAGCGGCCCTTTTCGATTGCCGCAAGACGCCTGTCGACCAGCTTTGCGGCCTCCGCGGGCCCTGTCAGGCCCGCAAGGGCCGAGGATAACCGAGCCTTGAGCGCCTTGTTGGTTTCCGTCTCCTCCAGAACAAGGCTCACAAGCCTGTCCAGTCCCAGCCGGGTCAGGCCGTCATTATCGAGTTTTGCCTTTTTCTGTCTGACAGGCTTCTGCAGAGCGGGCTTTTTTGTAGTTGCAGGTTTTTCCGTGCTGGCTTTTTTGGGCATCGCGCTTTCCCGGGTATGGTGAGGTTCCGGCAGGCATGGCCAGTTCCTGTCAAAATCAGGTATCCGTTGGCCCTTGACGGCTTCACGGAGCCTGAAACTGTGAAATACACACCGGACCGACAAAACCGCAACGGTTACAAAAGCCGTCCCGGCACCGTTCCGGTACATAATCCAGCTTGCCGCAAACAGGCAATGATTGTCAATTTCATTCCGGGCGGAAACCTCGCATCCCTGAAGTGCCGTGCAAGAGGCCGGTTGCGGGCCCTTTGTGTCACATCCCTGACTGGACAAAATATTTGACCACTTTTTTGTTTGGATGCTATATCTGCTTTTCAAAGGATCAGGGAATGTACCGATGGAACCATTGTTCACGCGCATCCGGCACAGCCGGACAGCCGATGATGTGATCGACCAGATCGAGCAATTGCTGCTTGACGGTGTCTTGCGCGATGGCGACCGTTTGCCGGGCGAGCGTGATCTGGCGCAAAGCATGGACATTTCCCGCCCCATTCTGCGCGAAGCCCTGAAAGAACTGGAAAACAGGGGCCTTCTGGTGAGCCATCATGGCGGCGGCACCTATGTGGCGGACATGATCGGTCAGGTGTTTTCCAGGCCGATAACCGAGCTGATTGCCCGCCATGAACGGGCAACGCTGGACTATCTGGATTACCGGCGCGAACTGGAAGGGCTGACGGCGGAGATGGCGGCCAAACGGGCGACGGATGCCGACCGGGCGATTTTGCAGCGCATTATTGCCGACATGAAAGCCGCCCATGACAGCGGAAATTTCGATGCCGAACTGGATGCCGATGTTGAATTGCACAATGTGATCGGCGAATGCGCCCACAACATTATCCTGCTGCATACGATGCGGGCCTGCTACCGTCTGCTGAGCCGGGGGATTTTCTATCACCGCTCGCTGGTTTTTGCGGTGCCGGGCGCACGCGAACAGTTGCTGGGCCAGCACATTGCCATTGCAGATGCGATTATTGCCGGGGATCCGCGTGCTGCAAGGGCTGCGGCGCAGACGCATCTCGATTTTATCGTCAACGCCATGACAGAAGCCAAGCGGAGCGGCGAATGGGCCCGCATCGCCGCATTGCGCATGGCAAGCCGCAACAACACAGAACGGAAAACCGGATGACCCCTGCCCCGCGAAAACCCCGCATTGGCCTGTTTGTGACCTGTCTGGTGGACCTGTTTCGTCCCTCGGTCGGCTTTGCCTCTGTCAAGCTTATAGAGGATGCGGGCTGTGAAGTGCATGTGCCGAAGGCCCAGACCTGTTGTGGCCAGCCGGCCTATAATTCCGGTGACCGCGCCGATACGCGGGCCATTGCCGAGCAGGTGATCGCCGCCTTTGAAGCGTTTGACTATGTTGTCGCTCCGTCCGGCTCCTGTGCCGCGATGCTGAAAAAGCATTATCCGGGCCTGTTTGCAGGCGACAGCGCCTGGGAGGCGCGGGCCAGGGCGTTTTCGGAAAAGGTTCATGAACTCGTCTCGTTCCTGACCGATGTCATGTTCATCTCCAGGGTGGATGCCGCCTTTGACGGCACTGTCACCTATCATGACAGTTGCTCCGGCCTTCGTGAACTGGGCGTGCAGACGCAACCACGCAAGCTGCTGTCTTCTGTCGAGGGCCTTTCGATCACCGAAATGAAAGACAGCGATGTGTGCTGCGGTTTCGGCGGTACGTTCTGTGTGAAATATTCCGACATTTCCAATGCGATCGTGACCAAGAAAATCGGCAATATCGATGCATCGGGCGCGGATCTGCTGCTGGCGGGCGATATGGGCTGTCTGATGAACATGGCCGGAAAATTGCGGCGCGAGGGATCAGGCGTGGATGTGCGGCATGTGGCCGAGGTTCTGGCCAATATGACGCAAACAGCACCGATTGCCGGTTCTGCGAAGTGAGGATCTGACATGCAGTTTACCGCCCCGCAATTTAAAGAGAATGTGGCCGGAGCGCTTGTGGACGGCCAGTTGCAAAAGGCCATGCAGAATGTGGAAAAGGGCTTTATCGGCAAACGCGCCATTGCGGCTGAAGCCCTGCCCGAATTTGACGCCCTGCGCGACAGTGCCCGTGATATCAAGAACCATGTGCTTGCACATCTGGATTTGTATTTGCAGGCTTACGAAGCCAAAGTTCTGGCCTCTGGCGGCCATGTGCACTGGGCCGAAAATGCAGAAGATGCACGGCGCATCATTCTGGATATCTGCCGCAAGGCCAAGGCCAAAACAGTGACCAAGGGAAAGTCCATGATTACCGAAGAGATCAATCTGAATGATTATCTCTCGGACCATGGCATTGAACCGGTGGAAACCGATCTTGGCGAATATATCATCCAGTTGCGGCACGAGCATCCGAGCCATATCATTGCGCCAGCCGTGCACCTGAACAAGGAACAGGTGGAAAGTGACTTCCGCCGGGTTCACACGCATCTCGACCCGCAACGTGACCTTTCACAACCGGTTTCCCTTCTGACGGAAGCACGCGAGGTTTTGCGCAAGCGCTATTTCGAGGCCGATGTCGGCATTACCGGTGCCAATTTTCTGATTGCCGAAACCGGTTCCTCGGTGATTGTGACCAATGAAGGCAATGGTGACCTGACGCAAACGCTCGGCAAGGTGCATGTGGTGGTGGCCAGCCTCGAAAAGATCGTGCCGACGCTGGAAGATTGTGCGCAGATCCTGCGCGTGCTGGCACGGTCTGCCACGGGTCAGGACATGTCGGTTTACACGACCTTTTCCACGGGTCCGAAACGCGCCGATGACCCGGACGGCCCTGCCGAATATCATGTCGTGCTGCTTGACAATGGCCGCACGGCAATGCTTGGAACCGAATTTCAGGACATGCTGCGCTGCATCCGCTGCGGGGCCTGCATGAACCACTGCCCTGTCTATCATGCCGTTGGCGGCCATGCCTATGGCTCTGTCTACCCCGGCCCGATGGGTGCGGTCCTGACACCTTCGCTGATGGGTATTGATGTCAGTGGCCACTTGCCGAATGCATCCACATTCTGCGGGCGGTGCGAAAGCGTGTGCCCGATGCGCATTCCCTTGCCCAGGATGATGCGCAACTGGCGCGAACGGGAGTTTGAACGGGCAATCAAGCCGTCCGTTGCCCGCTACGGCCTTTCCGTCTGGGCCTATTTTGCCAAGCGCCCGAAGCTTTATCAGTTGCTGTCCGGGTTCGGCATGCCGCTGCTTTCGCTTTTGGGCGGGCGCAAAAACCGCATTGCGGCCTTGCCGTTTGCCGGAGGGTGGACTGCATTCCGAGACCTTCCGGCACCGGAAGGACGCACATTCCAGCAGGCATGGGCCAGCAGGACGCCCGCAAACAGGACACACAACCATGAACGCCCGTGACGCCATTCTTTCACGCATTCGTACCAGCCAGAAGGTTGGCAGTGACGACAGAAGTCGCAATAGCGCAGTGGCCGGGCGTATGGCGCATCCTCCTCTCGGCATTATCCCGCAACGCGGACAATTGCCGAAAGCCGAACGCATTGCGCTGTTTCAGGCCATGGCTGAAAAATACAATGCAACAGTGACCCATATTGCCGCCATTACGGATCTGCCGGCCGAAATTTCGGCCTATCTGGCAGCACGCAACCTGCCTGCCAGACTCTGCATGGGTGCCGACAGCACGCTTGCATCCGCGCAATTTGATAACAGCATTCTGGAGATCCGGCACGGGGCAACGGCAGGCGATGACCTGGTGGGCGTGAGCCATGCGCTTGGCGGGGTGGCTGAAAGCGGCAGCCTGGTGATTGCCACGGGTGCAGATAATCCAACCACGCTGAATTTTCTGCCGGAATATCATATTGTCGCCGTTATGGCGGACCATATAGACGGTGATATGGAAACGGCTTTTGCCAGACACCGTGCGTTTCAGGGCAAGGGCCTGATGCCCCGCACCCTGCATTTTATAACCGGGCCGTCACGTTCGGCGGATATTGAACAGACAATCCTCCTGGGTGCACACGGTCCACGGGCATTGCACATTGTGATTGTTGGTGATTGACATGGTCCCCTGAGGCCCAAAACTGCCAAATGAACTGCGCTCATATTTTTACGGGCTTTCAATTTGGAAAGCTACGCATAATAATTGATGCGCATACTATACTTTGATTCTCACAACACGAATGGAAGACGCCCTTGAAGATCCTGCAACAGCTTGCAGACGATATGCAATTGATGTTCCGGCGCCCCGCCCGGATGCAATCTGCTGCGCTGTGCTACAGGCTGAAAAAGAAGCAGGGCATCCTTGAAGTCTTGCTGGTTACGTCCCGCGATACCGGACGATGGGTTATTCCCAAAGGCTGGCCGATGCGCGGAAAGAAGTCCCATGCCGTGGCTGAGCGGGAAGCCTATGAGGAAGCCGGCGTGAAAGGCAAGGTCCAGCACGATGTTCTGGGAACGTACAGCTACCAGAAAGGTGTGCAGGACGGTTTTTCAGTGCCTTGCAAGGTTCAGGTTCATGCGCTTGAAGTTGACAGCCTTCTGGATACATACCCTGAAAACGGCACCCGGAAACTGGAATGGGTGAGTTGTGAGGAGGCGGCCAGCAGGGTGAACGAACCCGAACTGAAGGCTATTTTGCTTGCCTTTGCAGACAGGATTTTGCCCGGCAGAACCCACCGCAGCAACAGTCATGATGCGGCATGAAGCGCATCATCCCTGCCTTGCCATGCATGCCTGAAACATTGTCTTTTTACGGCCACAGTTCCGTCTCCCGGAAACTGCGGAGGTGTATGGCATGGTAAAAACGACACCTCCCGATCCCCGCCGCATGCTTGACAAGGAACTCGACAAGCGCACCCGCCTTGAAGAAGCGGTGAACTATGTTTCGAGACGGTTTGTCGGCCTGGGTCTTGGGCTCATCTTCATGGTTTTGATGATGATGTTTGCGGGCATCTACGTGCTGGACCGGCCGGGGGCAGCCATCATGATCAGTGCTGCGGCCATGGGTGCCTACATGGCCATCAATATTGGTGCCAACGATGTGACCAACAATGTCGGCGCAACTGTCGGTGCCGGTGCCATGAGCATGGGTTCGGCACTGGTGCTGGCAGCCGTGTTTGAACTTGCGGGCGCGATGTTTTCCGGCGGAGATGTGATCACCACCATTTCATCCGGCATCATTTCCTATTCCGCGCTGCCGCACCCTGATATTTTTATCTGGACGATGATGGCTGCCCTTCTGTCGGCTGCCCTGTGGGTCAATCTGGCAACAGCCCTCAATGCTCCGGTTTCGACCACGCACACGATTGTCGGCGGCGTGCTTGGCGCGGGCCTTGCCGCTGCCGGTCCGGGCATTGCCAACTGGAATGTCATGTCCGGCATTGTTCTCAGCTGGCTGATATCCCCCGTTCTGGGCGGTTTGATTGCAGCCGGGTTTCTGTGGTTTATCAAGGAAACCATCATCTACACCCCGGACAAGATTGTTGCGGCCCGGCGCTGGGTGCCGGTTCTGATTGCTGTGATGGCCGCCAGTTTTACAAGCTATCTCGCGTTGAAGGTCATTTCTGTCTATTATCCCCTTACATTCTTGCAGACCCTTCTGATTGGACTTTCTGCCGGAATTTTCGTCTGGCTTGTGTGCATTCCGGTCATTGCCAGACAATCTGAAGGTCTTGAAAACAGAAACCAGAGCCTTCGCGTCCTGTTTCGTATTCCTCTCATTTTTTCAGCCGCACTGCTATCCTATGCCCATGGCGCAAACGATGTTGCCAATGCCATAGGGCCGCTGGCTGCCATTGTCCAGGCGGTTGCAGGAACGAAGGCGAGTGCGATGGACTTGCCGCCTTACTGGGTGACCATGATTGGTGCACTCGGTATTTCGGTGGGTATTCTCCTGTTCGGCCCGAAGCTGATTATCCTTGTTGGCAAAAAGATCACCAGGCTCAATGCGGTGCGGGCCTATTGTGTTTCGCTTTCTGCGGCCCTGACCGTGATTGTTGCATCGGCATTCGGCTTGCCCGTCAGTTCTACCCATATTGCCGTCGGTGCCGTGTTTGGTGTGGGATTTTTCCGGGAATGGTATTTGCGCAGATCAAAAACGCGGCTGTTCTATCTCCAGAAACAGGCCATAGAATGGAATATGGAAGAGCCTGAACCAATGGATGACGGAGAGTTCTTTCGTCGCAGTCTGGTCAGGCGTTCACATTTGATGCATATCCTGGGGGCATGGATTGTGACCGTTCCGGCATCGGCTGCCCTTGCCGCCATGCTGTATCTGGGCATGGCTGCCTTGTTTATATAAAGCGCACCGCGTTGATCCGGATTCAGGCGATGCGCTTTATATCTTTGTATATGAATGTCCTTTTCGCAAAACCGTTACACAGTTTTGCGCTACATTCAGTAGCTTACAGATCACGCGCGGGGAGCCAGATGCGGGCAAATTTCAGAATGCAGCGACTGTTTGTGGAAGCCGCTTTGGGACCGGGATTGCAGTGCGATGCGGATGCGGACCAGTTTCACTACCTTTGCAATGTGCTGCGGATGGAAGAAGGCGCTGACCTTCTGGTTTTCAACGGACGTGACGGCGAATGGAGCGGCCGGATTTCCTATCCCACCCGCAAGCGCATCATCATCACAGCCCGTGAGCAGACCCGCGCCCAGCCTCCGGCCTGCGACCTGCAGTACCTGTTTGCACCCCTCAAGGTCGGGCGGATGGATTATCTGGTGCAAAAGGCTGTGGAGATGGGGGCCGGCCTGCTGCAGCCGGTGATGACCCAGCATGTGCAGGGCAAGATTACCAGTCTCGACAAGATCCGCGCCAATGTGATCGAGGCTGCCGAACAATGCGGTGTGCTTGGTATTCCGGCTGTCCGTGCGCCTAAAAAACTTGGCGATCTTTTGTCCGGCTGGCCGGGTGACCGGCAGATCCTCTATTGTGACGAGGGTCATGAGAGCCATAATCCTGTGCCTATCCTTGAACCGCTCAAAGGACGCAGGCTTGCTTTGCTGATCGGGCCGGAAGGCGGCTTTTCCGAAGATGAACAAACGCTGTTGCGCGGATTACCCTTTGTGTCATCCATACCGCTTGGACCGCGCATCCTGCGGGCCGACACGGCAGCCGTTGCCGCCATGGCCATCGTCCAGGCGACGATCGGCGACTGGACCTGAAAAGCCTATCCTGTGCATATCACCAAAATGTCATTTTCACTTGAATGTTTTTCATTTGTCACTCATGTGAGTGTCGTACTAAAGCATGTCTCGCAAAAGTGTGCAGCGGTTTTGCGATAACGACATGCGTAAAAACAAACACTTAAAGCGTTACAAGCGAATCTGAAAGATCGCTACACGCTTTAATGGCTTTCCATTCTGTCTTTGAGACAGGAACCACGTGAATCAAGAAGACAGAATATGGCCCGCGATACCAGTGACCACACACCGATTGCCTCGATAAACGACCTTGCTGGCTATATGGCGGAAGGCGCAAAACCGAAGGAGCGTTTCCGTATTGGAACAGAGCACGAGAAATTTGCGTTTTTTCAGGCAGATCATGCGCCGGTTCCCTATTTTGGCGAAAACAGCATTTCGGCACTGCTGAATGGCATGCAGGCCAAAACGGGCTGGGAACCGATCATGGATGCCGGCCATATGATCGGACTTGCGGAAGCAAACGGCATGGGTGCCATTTCACTGGAGCCCGGCGGCCAGTTCGAGCTATCCGGCGCACCGCTGGAAACGATCCATCAGACCTGCAAGGAAAGCAACCAGCACCTGGCCACCCTGCGCGAGATCGCCGATCCCATGGGGATCCGGTTTCTGGGGATTGGCGGCAGCCCGAAATGGACGCTGGCGGGGACACCGCGCATGCCGAAATCGCGCTATGACATCATGAGCCGCTATATGCCGAAGGTCGGCACAAAGGGACTCGACATGATGTACCGCACCTGTACCATCCAGGTGAACCTGGACTTTTCCTCGGAAGCCGACATGCGCCGGAAAATGCTGGTTTCCCTGAAACTGCAACCGCTTTCGACTGCATTGTTTGCCTCCTCACCCTTTACAGACGGCAAGCCGAACGGGCTTCAATCCTGGCGCGGTGATATCTGGACCGATACCGACAATCACCGCTCCGGCCTGCTGCCCTTCTGCTTCCGTCCGGATTTCGGCTTCGAGCATTATGCCGAATGGGCGCTGGATGTGCCGATGTATTTTGTCGTGCGTGACGGCAAGTATCACGATTGTACCCATGTCACTTTCCGGCAGTTCATGAACGGTGCGCTCAAAAACGAACTGGCGGACGGGGAACCGAATATGGGAGACTGGACAAACCACCTCTCCACCCTGTTCCCGGACGTACGCCTGAAGCGGTTTCTTGAAATGCGCGGTGCCGACGGCGGCCCCTGGCGGCGGATTTGTGCCTTGCCGGCCTTCTGGGTTGGCCTTCTTTATGATGATGCGGCACTTGATGCCGCGGCTGCCCTGACCGCAGACTGGACATTTGCGGATGTTCTGGCGCTGCGCAGCGCGGTTCCGGCCGAGGGCCTGCACGCCCGGATCAGGGACCGTCCGCTGATGGAGATTGCCCGGCAGGTTCTGGAAATTTCCCGCGCGGGCCTGAAATCGCGCGCACGCACGAATGCCGAAGGCATGGATGAAAGCCTGTTTCTGGCTTCGCTGGACGAAGTTCTGGCGAAAAAGGCCACGTTGTCCGATGATCTGCTGATGCTGTATCATGGTCGCTGGAACGGCTCTGTAGACCCGGTTTTTGATGAGTACCAGTATTAGGGCGTGTCGTCAGTTACAGATTGGAACATGGTTTGAGGGAAAATGGTTCAGTTTCAGGAGCAAAATCGCGGGAAGGGCCTACCCCTTTCAAGATTTTGTGACGCCAAAATGGACCATTTTCACGAAATCCTCCGATTGCTGCGAATTTTGCCGCTGAATGCGTTAAAAATGCTCGTGATACATGAGGTATCACTTGCGCTTTTCGCCTGTTCAGCGACAAAATTCGTCTCGCGCCACGACCAATCTGTAACTGACGACACGCCCTAGAGTATCCGTTTTCATCACGATGGATCCGGTCAGTCCTGAAACAGGCACAGCAGATATCCTCCTCAAAACCTGTTTCAGCATTTGAATTTGCAGCTATAGTGCTGCATTATTCCTGTGCTTTGATCATGGAAAGGATCTTCGATGTTGCCGTTGTTTGATATGATGATGCAGGCGCAAAACGGCAATGGTCTGGATGCCTTTGCCCGGCAGGTCGGCATTGCCCAGGAGGAAGCGGCCAAAGCAATGGCGGCCCTGATGCCTGCCTTTTCCACGGGGCTCAAACGCAATGCCAGGACACCGGTTGATTTTACCGAAATGATGGTACACCTGTCATCCGGCAATTATGCCCGCTATTTCGAGGATCTGGAAAGCGCCTTTTCGCCTCAGGGTATTTCTGACGGCAACTCGGTTCTCGGGCAGATTTTTGGCTCCAAGGAAGCCTCCCGCGCCATTGCTGCCCAGGCCGCCCAGATGTCCGGTATCGGGCAGGATGTGCTGAAGGCCATCATGCCCGCGCTGGCAGGTACATTGATGGGCGGTCTTTTGAAGCAGGCATCGGATCAGATGGAGGCCAACAGCCAGGGATATGCAAACCAGCAAGCCATGCAGGAGATGATGGCACCATGGATGCAGGCCATGGGCTTTCAGCAAAAACCCAAACCGCACCCGATGGGTGCGCTGTTTGACAATCCCGTCACCCAATCCATGCAGGCCCTGTTTGGCGGCAGGTCCGCCCCGGCACCTGCGGCAGCAAACCCCTTTGCCGACAATCCTTTTGCAAGGGCCTTTCAGAGCATGATGGCAAATGCAGGCAAACCGGTGTCATCCGCAGACAATACGCAGACCGCGGAAGCCACGCCTGCAGCATTGGACGATTTTTTCAATACGATGTTTGACTGCGGTCTTGAAGTGCAGAAAAACTACCAAAAATCCCTTGAGAGTATTTTTGATGCTTACAAACCAAAAGATACGAAACAGCCGGCCTGATGATGTTGCCTGCCCCAGGCACGGCATTTTCAGGCGGCCTGTGATTTGCCCAATGGCATGAGGTCGTCGAAATCATCCTGTGTGCCGATTGTAAACCGGCCCATCAGATGGGACAGTTCATTCGCATCAGAGGCAAGCCCCGTCATGCTGTTGTTGGTTTCCTGGGCCGCAGCTCCGTTTTGCTCGGTGGCCGACTGTATGGAATGCATGGATGCATTGATTTCAATGAGGCTTCCGGATTGTTGTTTTGCAGCCGTGGCGATAGCGTGCAGATGATCATTGATCGTTGTGACCTGTTCGGCAATGCGCGAAAGCTCGGTTCCGGTTTTCTGAACCATGGCCACACCATTGGACACTTCCAGTCCGGATTTTGAGATCAGACCCTTGATATCCCTGGCCGCCCGGGCAGAGCGCTGCGCCAGATCCCGCACTTCCTGGGCCACCACAGCAAAGCCCTTCCCGGCCTCACCCGCACGCGCGGCCTCCACACCTGCATTCAGTGCCAGCAAATTGGTCTGGAAAGCAATTTCATCAATGATGTTGATAATGCTGGAGATTTCTTTGGACGCCGTTTCAATGCGGCCCATGGCATCCACCGCCCCCAGCACGACGCTGCCCGAATGATCCGAATTGCTCTTGGCTTGCGACGCGATGGTCGAGGCCAATTCTGCCCTCTCGGTCGATGCATGCAATGCAACCATGATCTGGTTTACGGCCAGGGAGGTCCGATTGAGTTCTGATGCCTGCTGTGTCGTGCGACGGGCCAGTTCACCGGCTTCCGAACTCACCAGTCCAACTTTGTTGTTCATGTTGATGGCACTGTTTTGAACTGTCGAAATGGTCTCGGCAAGATTCTTGAGCGAGATATTGAAATCCAGCCGCAGCTGGTCAAGGCCGGCACCAAGAGGCTCCTCGATATGCGCGGTCAGATCGCCTACCGAAAGCTTTTGCAGGGCTGCACCCAGTCTTTCCACGGAGGAACGCAGTTCCTGCTGTTCAAGCGCCTTCGCGCTATCCCGGCGTTCGCGCTCCTCTGCCGAAAGATCTGCATTACGGCGCGCTTCCTCTTCCAGTTTCTGCTTGTCGACCGTGGCCTGCCTGAATACGGCTACCGAGCGCACCATGTCGCCCACTTCGTCGCGCCGCCCTTCTCCGCTCAAAATGGCATTTGTATCGCCTGAGGCCAGAAGGTTCATGTTTTCAACGAGGCGCGTGATGGGCCGCGTGATGGAGCGGGAAAACAACAAGGCGCTCACCGTTGCGCAAATGATGATGATGCAGGCGGCAGTTCCGATCAAAAATGCGCTATGCCAAAGACTGGCAAAGGCTTCGCCGCTTGTGATCGCGGCAACGACTGCCCATTTCACGCCTGAAAATTCGAGGGGGGCCGCGGAAAAGACAAAGGAATTGCCTTGTGCATCTGTCGCCACACCATCGGCCGTGGAACCACCGATCACAGCCTGCAAGGCCGGGGCCGTGAACCGCGACTTGAGCTCATCTTCACCGGGTGTCAGCACTGTGTCATTGGCTACAAGGCCATCGGCCCGGACCAGCAAGGTCTGGCCTGTCTTGCCAAGACCTATCTGGTTTGCAAACATCGCCGTCAGTTTGTCCGTCGGCAACTGGAAAGCAACGACACCGACCGTACGTTTGTCGACAATGACCGGAGCCGCCATAAAGGATGCCGCCGCACCTTCCGACGGGGCATAACTGTCAAAATCTGACAGGGCAACAACGCCCGGCTCTGTTATCTCCATAGCCTTCCGGTAGACCTGACCAAGGCCTGTATCTTTCCACGGGCCATTCAGCACATTGGTTCCAAAATCGCGCTCCTTGAAGACCGTGTAAAAATTGTTACCCTTGATGTCAAAAAGGAACAGGTCATAGTAGCCATAGGCTTGCATATGCTTGCGAAAGATCGGGTTGAACCTGGCATGCACCAGGTCGTAACTGTCCTTGTCCGGGTTATCCAATGCCTGCTTTTGCCTCAAAGGATTGGGATTTTCGTCGATATAGCGCTGCTGCAATGTCCTGGCCGGATCATCGCCAAGCACAGGCCATGTCTCGTTGAATGCAGCGACAGCCTGATTGCTGATGGCGTTTTCCGCCAAAGTCAGCAAGTCCATTTTCACACCGTTGAAATAGGTTTTGGCTTCGTTGCGACGACCATCTGCGGTTGCTTCCAGCTTCTGCATCACCTGCTCCTGCAGGCTTGCGTACTGACTGTAAACAGCAATTCCACTGGCGGCACCAATCGAAAGAAACGTCAGAATTGCCGCAGCAACGGGAAGCTTGCGAGATATCCGCATGTGTGATGTCCAACCCCGAACAGTTCCGCTGATTCATTCAGCAAATTTGCATCATGCAAGCTTTTGATACGTAGATGGCAGCATTTAGTCATTTTAAATTTAAGAAAACACTAATAATCGATTCGTTATTTTTAACAATAAAGACTTACTTTTTGTTAACACATGCGCATAAACAAAAAAGCCCGGTATGACCTTGACGTCGATACCGGGCAAAGGCAGGGTCTCTGGCGGCACCCTGCGGGGAACTGCTGGCGGTGTGGATCAGTCATCCAAACCCAAATTGCGCGAACGCCTGCGGGCGACGGTTGTCAGATAATGTGACGGATCGTCAAAGAAACTGCCCTTGCTGCCCTGCCACACATCATGCCGGCTCAGACCGATATCATTGAGCTGCCAGTCATCCAGCTCGTTCAGGCGATTAATGTGGCGACGGTTGCGCCATGAGCGGAACACTGTGACCACGGTTTTGGTGAAGGCCAGCGTCGGCGCGGCCGCCGACCGTTTTGCCCATTCGAGATCGAATATAAAACTCCGTTCACTCGTCACCATTTTCGTCTCCATCATTTCAGGCAAGAGAAACCATGCCCGGAAACACAGTGCTTCCAGGATCAGGCACCTCGACATTTGTCGTGCATTTTCTGATTTGCAGGTCGATCATGCAAAAAACCAATTGATCAGTCCAACGAATGTTTCTAATAGTATGTATCACTCATTCTGATGGAACTCGCCATGTCCGCTCCGCTTGATATTGACCAGCTTCAAACCTTTGTTGCGATTGTTGATACAGGAAGCTTTACAAAAGCTGCCGATCGCGTCTTCAAAACACAATCTGCGGTTTCCATGCAGATGCGGAGGCTGGAAGAACGCATTGGCAAGCAGCTTTTTGCAAAGGATGGCCGCGGCAACCGGCTGACGGCGGAAGGCGACAAACTGCTGAATTTTGCGCGGCGCATGATGCGGCTCAATAATGAAGCCATTGCAGCCTTTGATGACAACAGGCTTGAAGGCACATTGCGCATCGGCACACCGGACGATTATGCCGACCGCTATATGCCCGGCATTATTGACCGCTTCGCACGCACGCACCCCAATGTCGAGCTCTATATTATCTGTGAACCGTCTGTGGATCTGGCCGAGAAACTGGCCAAGGGCGAGCTGGACATTGCGCTGGTGACCCATAACCCGCGGGCGCGGCAATCCGATGTTGTGCGCACCGAACCCCTGTGCTGGGTGGGTTCCGCCAACCATCCGCTGCCGGACAATGCGCCGGTTCGGCTCGCGGTTGGCCGACGTGACTGCCAGTGGCGGCAGATTGCCTGTGTGGCACTGGATTCTGTTGGCCGGGATTACCAGATCCTGTTTACAAGCTGGTCTTCCACTGTGGTGGCCTCTGCCGTTCTGGCGGGCATGGCGGTCTCTGTGCTGCCGGAATCCGCGTTGCGTCCGGGCATGAAAGTGCTGACGCAGGCCGATGGATTTCCGCCTCTTGCCCCTGTCCAGATCGGCATCATGCGCAGACCCGGCCTTTCACCATCCCTGATGAATGCCATTACCAATCACATCACTGCATGTCTGGACAATCTGACACCTGTTGCCAGCGATGATGAGCTGGAAATAGACATGAAAATGGCGGGGCGCTTGCCGCGTCTCAAGCCCGGCCATCTGATGCCGGGCTGGTAACAGGCATTCCCCGTCGTTGGCCCCGTCGTTGGCCCCGTCGTTGGCCCCGTCGTCGGCCCCGTCGCCGGATATCTGGTCCGGCGACGGGAGATGAGCGTCGGATCAGGCCATGTCCATGACAATACGGCCATCAATTTTGCCCAGTTTCATCGTATCGAAAATCGCGTTGATATTCTCCAGCCTGTCCATGCTGAAATGCGCCCTGACCTTGCCGTCACTGGCAAATTGCAGCGCTTCTTCCAGATCCTGACGGGTTCCGACAATCGATCCGCGCACGGTAATGCGTTTCAGGACCGTATCGAAAACAGGCAGGCAGATCATCGACGGCGGCAGACCAACCAGTGCCATGGTGCCAAGCGAACGCAGCATATGGAAGGCCTGCTCCATCGCTTTTGGCGAAACAGCTGTGACCAAAGCTCCATGCGCCCCTCCTGTCTTGGCGACAATATCTGCGACAGCGCCTTCGTTGCGCATATCGAATGTCAGGTCAGCGCCCAGTTTGCGGGCCAGGGCCAGCTTGTCCTCATGCACATCCACCGCCACGACACGCATGCCCATGGCTTTTGCATATTGAACAGCCATATGGCCCAGCCCGCCGACGCCCGAGATCACCACCCATTCGCCCGGCCTGGTCTCGGTTTCCTTCAGGCCCTTGTAGACCGTAACCCCGGCACACAACAGCGGTGCTGCCTCTGCAAATTCAAGGTTTGCAGGCAAAAGCCCGACATAATCAGGGTCTGCCAGGCCATATTGGGCAAAGCTGCCATTGACAGAATATCCGGTATTCTGCTGCGATCCGCACAGGGTTTCCCAGCCTGTGCGGCAATAGGCGCAATAGCCGCAGGCAGAATGCAGCCATGGGACTCCGACACGGTCGCCTTCGCGGACGTGCTTTACCCTTTTTCCAACGGCTGCAACATAACCCGTTCCCTCATGGCCGGGAATGAAGGGGGGATTTGGCTTGACCGGCCAGTCACCGCTGGCCGCATGAAGATCTGTATGGCATACACCTGTGGCCTGAAAGCGAACCAGAATCTGATCTTCCGAAGGTTCCGGAACCGGCATTTCTTCAATGACCAGAGGCTTTCCAAATTCACGCACGACGGCTGCCCGCATTGTCTTTGACATAGCAAGTCCTTTGAAAATATGTTGCTGGGTAGCACCAGAGACCCTGGTTTCCTGACCGGCTTGTTCTCCGTGCAGATTTGAGCATGGGCCATATGCTGATGGCCCGCCTTGATACAAATCAAATTTGGCTGGCAGATCAAACATTCCCGGCAGAGATGGGCAACACGTCACTTTCAGTTGGTAAATGCCGTTTTGCGCATAATGGACTTGAATTCGTTCAAAAGCCGCAGAGAGAGATCGTGGTCTTTCTGGAAAACAGCCAGACGCACCGCTGAGCCAATCAGGTGACTGAGCAACAAGGCACGTGCCTCAAGATCAATCTGGTGATTTTCCGGCAAGTGGCTATGGACCATGGAGGTGAAAAGCTCACCAATCTGTCTGCTTTCCTCATTGTTGAGATGCAGGAGCTCCCTGTCCGTTTCCACACCCAGCCAGATTTCAATGTGCAAAGGATTGATCCTGAACTGCTCGAAATACCAGTCGATCATCGCATCCGTAATATCCAGCGCCTCCTCAAGGGATTGGATACCTGCATAAGCCACAACAATGCGCTCCCGCATGCCAAGCGACGTGGCATCATAAAGCGCCTTGATGATAGCAGCCTTTTCCGGGAAATATTGATAGAGAGATCCGATGGGAATGTCTGCCGACCTGGCAATATCGGTCATTTTCAAATGACCCGCACCATGTTCACAAATCAGTCTTGCGGCAACGTCCAGAATGTTTGCCACACGTAACTGGCTTCTCTCCTGCTGCGGCCTGCGCCGAACTTCAGTCCGGCTGGCTTCCCTTTCCTTGTTGGTCGGCATTCTGGGTATTCCTGATCAGCGGTCAGCAACCTCTTGAGGCAGCCTTCGGTACATGAAAACAAGTTTGTAACATTTGTAAAAACTTAGAGCGTGTCGTCAATGAGAGATTGGAGCGTGGTTTGAGGGAAAATGGTCCAGTTTCAGGAGCAAAATCGCAGGAAGGGCCCACCCCTTTCAAGATTTTGCGACGCCAAAATGGATCATTTTCACCAAATCCTTCGGACGCGGCGTATTTTGCCGCTGAATGCGTTGAAAATGCTCGTGATACATGAGGTATCACTTGCGCTTTTCGCGTGTTCAGCAACAAAATCCGTCTCGCGCCACGCCCAATCTCTCATTGACGACACGCTCTAATTCAGTGTTACCACAAATCACAGGAATTCAAACCCCGAAGACCGGAGAAACGTCCCCGGCCTCGCTTTTACAGGCACTTTTTGTTGAAATTACTATTTTAAAGCAAACTCTTGCAAGCACCTATCAGATACCGAGAGCCGAACGGACACCGGCCTCATAGTCTGGATGAATGCGTCCGAAATGCACCATCTGTCTCTCGATGATTTCGCGCGGCACCCCACCCATTGCTGCGGCAATATTGGAAAACAGCCGTGCCTTCTGTTCCGCTGTGAAAAGATTGAACAGGGCTGTGACCTGGATATAGTCATCATTCCCGTCCCTGTGGTTATAGCGGGCCATATCGCCGGAAATACGCAGCGGTGGTTCAGCAACAGACGGCTTTTCGACCGCACCTCCAAAAGAATTGGGCTCGTAATAGGCATCCACTGCGCCGGTTTTTTGACCCATGAAGTTCATATTGCCATCCTTGTGATAATGATGGACCGGGCATTTGGGCGCATTGACCGGGAGGGCCTCGTAATGTGTTCCGATGCGATAGCGATGGGCATCGGCATAGGCAAAGATGCGGGACTGCAGAACCTTGTCCGGAGAGAAGCCTATGCCCGGGACGATATTGGACGGCGAGAAGGCTGCCTGCTCGATTTCCGCAAAATAATTGTCAGGATTGCGGTTCAGTTCCAGCACGCCAATCTCTATCGGCGGGTATTCCGAATGTGGCCAGACCTTTGTCAGGTCGAACGGATTGTAGGATGTCTTTTCCGCATCCATCTCCGGCATGATCTGCACCTGCACAGTCCATCGCGGGAATTTCCCTTCCTCGATCGCGCCAAACAGCGCTTCCTGATAGCCCTCCCGGGTTTCGCCGATCTTCGCATTGCCTTCAGCATTGGTGAAATGGGCATGGCCCTGCTGTGTCTTGAAATGGAACTTCACCCACCAGCGTTCGCCTGCATCATTCCAGAAGGAATACGTGTGCGATCCGTAACCGTTCATATGCATGGGCGTTACGGGCAGACCACGGTCCGACATCAGGATGGTCACCTGGTGCAGGGCTTCCGGCGACAGGGACCAATAGTCCCACATGGCGGTGGCAGACCGCAGGTTGGTGCGCGGATGGCGCTTTTGCGTGTGGATGAAATCCGGGAACTTGTAAGGATCACGCAGGAAGAAGACCGGCGTATTGTTGCCCACCAGATCCCAGTTGCCTTCGGATGTGTAGAATTTCAGGGCAAAGCCGCGCACATCGCGTTCGTGATCGGCGGCACCTGCTTCCCCTGCCACTGTGGAAAAACGGGCGAGCATCGGCGTGATGGCCCCGGGCTGCAAAACCTTGGCGCGGGTATATTTTGAAATATCGCCGGTAATGGTCAAAGTGCCATGTGCACCCCAGCCCTTGGCATGGACGACACGTTCGGGAATACGTTCACGATTTTGATGCGCCAGTTTTTCCAGCAACTGGTAATCCTGCAGCATGAGGCCGCCACGCGGACCTGCCGACAATGCATTCTGGTTGTCCGACACCGGCGCACCGGCCGTTGTGGTCATTACGGGACATTCTGCCATGATTTCCTCCTGTGGTTCTGTTGTCATCACCTGTTTGAACAGGGAATACCCTGCTTGGCTTCAATCCTAGACCGGCAGAGATGATAATTTCCAATTGTATTTACAGATTTTATTGATAGGATTATCTTATCATGATTACCTTGCGACAAATGCGGTATTTCGATGCGCTGGCTACGACCGGACATTTCCGGCGGGCAGCCGAGCTGGTCAATGTCAGCCAGCCTGCACTCTCAACCCAGATCGCAGAAATGGAAAAAGCTTTGGGCCTCGCCCTTGTGGACCGGGGCAAGGGTGGAGCCTTTCTGACAACGGAAGGCGAGGACATTCTGCCAAGAATCCGCAAGATTCTCGAAGAAACGGATGGTTTGATGGCTATTGTTCAAGGCCATCGCGGATTGCTGGAAGGGCGCATGCGGATGGGCATTATTCCGACTGTTGCACCCTATCTTCTGCCGGTTTTGATCCCCTTGCTGCGTGAGCACTATCCGGAGCTTCTACTGGAGCTCAAGGAACTGATGACGGCTTCCTGTCTTGAAGAACTGGAGCTGGGCAGGCTGGATTGTGTGATTGCCGCCCTGCCTGTCCACCAGCCCGGACTTGTCATTGCCGATCTTTTCACGGACCGTTTCATGATTGCCAGTGCAACAGACGAAAATACGATCCTGATGTCTCCCATGACCGAGGACAATGTGGATATCGAACGTCTGCTGCTTCTGGACGAGGGCCATTGCCTGCGAGACCAGGCGCTTTCGGTTTGCGGACCAACAGCCGGAAGACGGGTTGCCAATTATGGGGCGACATCCATGGCAACGCTGTTGCAGATGGTCAGCCATGGCATGGGCATTACGCTGATCCCTGAAATCGCGGTCAAGGACGAGAGAGAGCGCAACCGCATGCAGATTGTTGCCTTTGCCGAACCGCAACCCTATCGCACCATCGGCCTGGTCTGGCGCAAAACCAACTGCGCGCGCCAGGCCGATTTTGAGGCATTGGGCGAAATGGTACGACAAAGTGCAGCGGTGCTGCTGGGAGGAACTGAGTATCCCTAGCGGCGTGTTTCATTGCACCAGGTTTCGAACGCCTGCGCCTCGACATCCTGCGCACCGTGCAAGACTCGGATTATGACAATACGATCTTCAAACGAGCGAAAGTAAATACAGCGGTTCTTATAGGCTAGTCCACGCAGGCCTTCTGACAAATGATCCCGGGGTGAACCCGAAAAATCGACTTCCGCAATCCAGACTATCTTGGATGCAAGATCCCTTGCAAACTGTGCGGCCTTTTGTGGGCTATCCCTTTCGATATGGCGACGGATATTTCGTAAATCCTGCTTGGCTTTATCGGTCAGTGACAAAGCCTTCTTCATATCAATTGTCCGCGTTTTTCAAAATGTCATCCAGCAGGTCAGTAACGTTATCATAGGTCGTCGTGCGACCATTGCGTATATCTTCATCACCAGCAGCAATCAGATTTCTGGTTTCCTGAATGCGTGTTTCATAGTCCTCCAGCAAGCGCAAACCGGCGCGAACGACTTCGCTCGCGTTGTTGAACCGTCCGTTTTCAATCTGGTGGGAGATAAAGGCATCATATCGATCCCCAACGACATAGGACTTCTTTGTATTCGCCATAAACCGTTTCTCCATTCGCCCGTGCGGTCTCTCGTATCAGTAGCACTATAATACCGCAAAGTCAGAACAGTTCCTACCGGAATTTATCATATGTCCTGACTCTCCATCGCATATCAGAGCGCAATGATCTGGGTAGCAGAATGTGTTATTCCATGAACCAGCCATGGCTGACGACAATGGACTGGCCGGTGAGTGCATTGGTTTCAAAGCCTGCAAACAGGAGGGCCACTTCGGCCACATCCTCAATGGTGGTGAACTCGCCATCGACGGTCTGCCCCAGCATGACTTTGGAGACGACATCCGCCTCGGAAATGCCCAATGTCTTTGCCTGTTCGGGTATCTGCTTTTCAACGAGCGGCGTGCGCACGAAACCGGGGCAGATGACATTGGCGCGAATCTTGTCGGGGCCGCCTTCCTTGGCGACAACGCGGGCCAGCCCCAGAAGGCCGTGCTTGGCCGTGACATAGGCAGACTTGAGCTTTGATGCTTCCTTGGAATGGACAGAGCCCATGTAAATGATGGCTCCGCCGCCTTGCGTCTTCATGTGCGGAATGCAGGCCTTGGTGGTGAGAAACGCGCCGTCGAGATGGATGGCGAGCATTTTCTTCCAGTCTTCAAACGGGAATTCTTCCATCGGATGTACGATCTGGATACCGGCATTGGAAACCAGCACATCCACCCTGCCCCATCTGGCAATCACCTCTGCCACACCGGCATTGACCGCCTCTTCGGATGTGACATCCATGGCAACGCCCATGGCCTCGCCCGGCCCCATGGCCGTCAGTTCGGCAGCGGTTGCCATGGCGGCATCCAGCTTGAGGTCGGCAATGACCACTTTTGCACCATTGGCAACATAGATTTTCGCAATGCCGTGGCCGATGCCGCTGGCGGAGCCGGTCACGATGCAGACCTTGTCCTTGAGTTTCATGATGATCTCCTGTTTTCGTTTTCGGTTATGGGATTTTTGTCAGACCTGTCAGAACGGCGGCGATCAATGGACATAAAGCCGCGTTCCGGAATTTTCCGGTTGATCCAGTTTGGATCCCTCAATGTGGCCACAACATCATCAAAACCGGCACGCCAATGGTTTTCCATGGTCAGGCGCGAGAACTCATTGTCCATATTGCTGGTTTCATAGGGCTTGCGGCGGTAGATCAGCTGGACAACGGTGACACCGCCCTCGTCCTCCGCCTTGGTCAGAAGCCTTGCCTCTTCACTGTTGGCCAGGTCTGGCGGCAATTTTGCCAGAAGCGACTTCACCGCCTTGCGCAGTTTCATCTCATGCCCGGCCATATCGGTGTTCATGCGGGTTCTGCTGGAAAAGCGGATTTCCTTTTCACGGGCCATCACATCCAGCACGTTTTTGGGGAAATCACCACGGGCGCTGAACAGGTCCACCTGAAAAATGCACATATCATCCTGATGGTGGCGTTTTTCCGCGACCCATTGCAGCGGCGTATTGGAAACCAGACCGCCGTCCCAATAAAACTCTCCATCGATTTCCACCGGGGGAAAGCCCGGAGGCAAGGCCCCGGAAGCGGCGATGTGGCGGGCATCAATTGTGTGCGTATGCCGGTCAAAATAGACGAAATTGCCGCTCGTGACATTGACGGCTCCGACACTGAGCCGAACCGGCCCTTTGTTGATCCTGTCAAAATCAACCAGGCTTTCCAGGGAGGTGATCAGCGGTGTCGTATCATAGAAGCTGATGGAGACATTCCTGTCTGTCCACCAGGCCAGAGGACTGGAGTGGTGCGGGGAATAGAAGCCCTTGACACCGAATGTCGCGCTGAAAGCTGCGGAAAACTCGTTGAACCAGCGGCGCAATACCGTATCGCCCTCAAAGGGAAGCGTTTCCGGCCCGCCGCTGACCATTTCCCAGAAGGACCGCAGCTTTTCGACACGGTGCTCCGGCGGATTTCCGGCAATGATGGCAGAATTGATGGCTCCGATGGAAATGCCTGCAATCCATTCCGGCTCCAGCCCGGCCTTGTGAAGCGCTTCATAGGCACCGGCCTGATAGGCACCCAAAGCGCCGCCGCCCTGCAAGACAAGGGCTTTTTTGTCCGAACCATTCATGCTGCAAGACTCCTGCTCTGTGCACTACAACGCCGTGTTTCCACTGAGGTTGCATAACCATAATGTGTGGCAGTATTGTGCAGCGCACAAAAGGAGAATGGTTTGTTACGCAGATTTAACCTGTGGCCAGCTTTATCGCCAACCACAGCCACATCAATGCCAAAATCAGAAAACCTGCAATGAACAGCGGGCGGCGATGCCGGATGCGGTTTGTTTTGATGTGGATATAGCTGTGGGCATAGCGGGCAATGACAAAGAGCCAGGCCAGCAGCACCGGATAGAGCGTGGCATGGCCGGTGACAAAAAGCGACAGGCAGACGGCGTGAAACAGAACCGGCAGCTCAAACTGGTTTTCCAGATTGTTGCGGGCAAACAGGCTCAATTCCGGCTCGTTGCGGTTTTCACGAAACTGGCTGACGGTCGCCTTGCCTTCCCTGACCGCGCGGACCCGGCCTGCAGACAGGATGTAATAGACAATGGCAACCAGCACGAAATGCGCGATCATCGGCCAGAAAATTGCTGTCGAACCCATCAGTGCCTCTCCTTCTCCCTGGCCCGTCCACAAGATTACAGGCGAAATCCGTCAACCCGGAGCTTGATAAACACGATGGCCCCAACCAGACACAGGGTAACCATATTGGACCCGATCAGCGGCCACGACCCCAGAAGCACACCATACGTGATCCACAGCAGCGATGCGACGATAATCAGCAGGTTGGTCAACAGGGAAATGCCTGCTGTCTGCCGGGTCATGATGGTTTTCAGGGACTGGGGCAGCCAGCACAGGGTTCCGATAACCGCCGCCAATGTGCCGATCGTTTCCGTGAGCATGTGATCAATATCCTGATTTTGAAATGAACCGATGGAAAAGAAACGGACGAAGCAGAATGATTGCAATGACAGTGATGAACATGAATTTCAGCCCTGTGCACCATGGAAGCACACTGGAAAGCTGGTGCTGAAGGGTAACTGATGGCTGTGACGGCTGAAAATACAAGAGCGACGTGATGTTTTCCGCATAGTCGCTGATGCCATATCCCAATGGCAATACCAGCAATACCAGCACATGCCTGCGGGTCATCACCCGCCCGAAAAGGACTGCACCGGTCATGTAACGGACGATCAGCAGGCCCAGAAACAGGCCAAACACCAGGGGAAACAGCAGGTCCGCGCCCAGATGCATGGACCGCATGGCCTGCGCTGCCTCTGGTGCATTCTCCAGCGCATTGCGCAGATTTTGCAAATATACCGTGTCATAGCCGGAGAACAGAAAATCCGGCATGGACCATTGTGGCCCGGCCTGCGGAAAAACCTGCGCAAATGCGGTGGCATCGAAAAAGAACATCCGCCCGAACAGCAGGGCCGAAACAGCCCCGCATCCCATAATCGCCCGGTTCAGGACAGTGCGCACGCGCCCTTTCTCATCCATCATGCACCCGGATAATTCGGGCTTTCGCGGGTGATGGTCACATCATGCGGATGGCTTTCGCGAAGACCGGCACCGGATATGCGCACGAATGTGGCGCGGCTCTGGAAATCCTGAATATCCTTGCCGCCGACATAGCCCATGGCAGCGCGAAGGCCGCCGGCCAGCTGGTGGAGAACCCCCGATACCGGCCCCTTGTAGGGAACCTGGCCTTCAATGCCTTCGGGAACCAGTTTCAGCGTGTCGCGCACTTCTGCCTGGAAATATCGGTCTGCCGAACCGCGGGCCATGGCACCAACGGACCCCATGCCGCGATAGGCCTTGAAAGAGCGCCCCTGATAGAGATAGACTTCACCCGGGCTTTCGTCTGTACCGGCCAGGAGCGAGCCGATCATGCAGGCGGATGCGCCAGCGGCAATGGCCTTTGCCAGATCGCCGGAAAACTTGATGCCCCCATCGGCAATGACCGGAATATTCTCTTTCTGCGCAGCATCCACAGCCGCCATGATAGCGGCAAGCTGCGGCACGCCGACACCGGCAACGATGCGGGTTGTGCAGATGGAGCCAGGTCCGATCCCAACCTTGACGGAATCAGCACCGGCATCGATCAGTGCCCGGGTTCCTTCGGCTGTGGCGACATTACCGGCCATGATGCGAACGGAATTGGACAGTTTCTTGATACGGGAGACGGCATCGAGAACACGCTGCGAATGGCCATGGGCCGTATCCACCACCAGAAGGTCAACACCGGCCTCGATCAGGCGCCCGGCGCGTTCAAAACCATCATCGCCCACAGAAATGGCGGCGGCGGCCCGCAGACGGCCTTGCAGATCCTTGGTAGCATGCGGGTTCAACTGGGATTTTTCAATATCCTTGACGGTAATCAGCCCGACGCAATGGCCGGATGTATCCACTACCAGCAGCTTTTCGATGCGGTGGGAATGCAGCAGGCGTTTGGCTTCCTGCTGGTCGACATTTTCCTTGACGGTGACCAGACCTTCGCGGGTCATCAGCTCATAGATTTTCTGGTTTGGATCAGAGGCAAAGCGCACATCACGGTTGGTGACAATGCCGACCAGACGGCCGGTTTTGCCGCCCGTTGTATTTTCCACGACCGGAATGCCGGAAATGCCATGGGCCTTCATCAGATGCAGCGCGTCGGCCAGCGTGGCTTCCGGCCCGATGGTCACCGGATTGACAACCATGCCGCTCTCAAACTTCTTGACCTGACGCACTTCCTCTGCCTGCTCGGACGGAGACAGATTGCGGTGGATGACGCCGAGGCCGCCCGCCTGGGCCATGGCAATGGCCAGGCGGCTTTCGGTGACCGTATCCATGGCCGATGACAGGATCGGAACATTGATATCAATATCCCGGGCAATGCGTGTGGAAATGTTGGTCTGGCCCGGCATGACTTCTGAATGTCCCGGCTGCAACAGCACATCGTCAAATGTGAGGGCGTCCAATCCGGTTGCTGATTCTATAATCCGTGCCATGGGCCATTTTCCTTTTCGTGAGCGGGAACGAAAGACGCCTGTTCGGGAGACAGTGTCCGATGACCGTTCCATTTATAATTGGAAGTTGGCGAGGGCTGGTAACACGTCCGCCCTGATAAGGAAACAGAAAAAGCCCGGATATCCACCCGGGCCACAGCTCTTTTCACTGTCCTGTCACATCAGATATCAAACTGGTAGCTGAGAGGCACGAAGTGATAACCCTGATCCCGCTTTTCCACATAGCCGACAGAGGGGAACGGCATGTGATAGCCCAGAAAAGCGGTGCGGTCGGTTGCCAGCATATCAAAGACTTTCTTGCGGCTGGCAGCGGCATTGGCCTTGTCCATGTCAAATCGTACTTCCCAGTCGGGCCGCTGCAACGACAGCACGAAGTGATTGGCGGTATCGGCGGTCAGCACCAGTGCCTTGCCTTCCGATTCCACGCGGTAGATCATGTGGCCCGGTGAATGGCCAAAGGCCGCCATTCCGGAAATTCCCGGAACCACCTCGCCGCCGTCAGCAATGAAGGTCATTTTTTCAGCAAGCGGTACGACCTTTTCGACGACACCCTTGTGTCCGCCTTCGGCAGGTGTGCCCACACGGGCCGGATCTTTCCAAAAATCATATTCCACCTGGCCCGTGACATAACGGGCATTTTTGAAGGTTGGCGCACCCTTTTCCATGACACCGCCAATATGATCACCATGCATGTGGGTGAGAACGACAACGCTCACATCTTCCGGTGCATAGCCATGTGCGGCAAGACCTGCCAGCAACTGGCCCATGCCGCCTTGACGGCCCCCCTCGCCCAGACCGGTGTCAAAAAGCACAACATCCTTGCCGGTATTGACAAGGGTGGGGGAAAAGCCGTTGACGAATTTGTCCGCAGGCAGGAAATTTTCCTGCAAAAGTGCAGACACAGCCTCCGGCGGCTGGTTGGTGCCATAGGTCTCAAACGGCTTTTCAGACACCCGGCTGCCGTCGCTGATGACCAAAATGTCAAATGCTCCAACCTTGAAATTTCTTGTTCTTGTCATCTGGTCCGCGTTGGCTGCCACTGGCTCAGATTGCGCATGGGCTTGCCCTCCTGTCAAAATTATCGGTGCTGCCAGCATACCGAGACCGGCTGTACCAAACAATGTCCTGCGGTTGAGTATTGGTGACTTCATCATATCTGCCTCCAGAGGTTTCGTTCTCAGGTCCATTACCAAGAATTGGGCAGATGACAGATTTTTCCATCCCCGATCACGGCTTTGTGAATACGGATTGACGGGGTGCATTTCAGCATGGCGGGTACTCAGGCCGTGACCAGAGAAGGCAAGGTGGGCATGCACAGGGCGGCTACCATCGAATTTTTTGCCCGCTGTCATGATTTGGTGTTTTTTTGCGCCTAAAGGAAATTCTCCTTTTCCAGCAATGACCGGGCTACGCCCGGTTTTTTCCCGGCAGGCTTTTCATGAACCGCATTTCCCCGATGATTCTGGCCGTGGCCTTGTTCATGGAGCAGATGGATTCCACCGTGATTGCCACATCGCTGCCGGCCATTGCCGCCGATCTCGGTGTCAATCCGATCACCCTGAAACTGGCTGTTACCACCTATCTGGTGGCGATCGGGGTGTTCGTGCCGCTCAGCGGCTGGTTTGCCGACCGCTTTGGTGCCAAACGGGTTTTCCGGGCCGCCATTTTCGTGTTCGTCACCGGGTCTATCTGCTGCGCGATTGCCGGAAACCTCACCGAATTTGTGCTTGCGCGGTTTTTGCAGGGCATGGGCGGGGCCATGATGACTCCCATTGGCCGCGTTGTGCTTTTGCGCACCACCGAGCGCAGCCAGCTTGTCTCCGCCATGGCGTTTTTGACGATCCCGGCGCTGATCGGTCCGATGATCGGGCCGCCGCTGGGTGGTTTCATCACCACATGGTTTTCCTGGCACTGGATTTTTCTGATCAACGTGCCGGTGGGGATTGTCGGTATTATCCTTGTGACCCTGTTTTTACCTGAAATTCCCTCGGAGCATCCCGGAAAGCTGGATTTCAAGGGATTTTTCCTCATGGCCATCGGGGCCCGCCGGCTGCGTGTTCGGCCTTTCTGTGATCAGCCTGCCTGCCCTTGCACCCGCTGTTGGCATAGGCGCAACCCTGTGCGGGGTCATCGCCACGGCCCTTTACATCCGGCACGCGCGCAAACATCCCCGCCCGATCCTTGATCTGGGTATTTTTCGCGACGAGGCCTTCCGGTCATCGGCTATCGGCGGGTTCATTTTCCGGATTTCCATCGGGGCCATTCCGTTCCTGACGGCGCTGATGCTGCAGATAGCCTTCGGGCTCAACCCGTTTCAGACCGGGATGATTACCTTTGCCGGTGCCATTGGCGCCATCAGCACCAAGTTTTTTGCCCAGAGGCTCTACGCCTGGATCGGGTTTCGTACGGCCTTGCTGGTGGCCGCCACGATTTCCACATTTGCAACGCTGACATTTGCATTCTTTTCCCCGGGAACACCCGGCTGGATGCTGATGGCGGCGCTTCTGACCGGCGGTATCAGCCGGTCCCTGTTTTTTACCGGGGTCAATGCGCTGGGTTTTGCCAATATTGACAATGCGGCGGCCTCGCATGCCGCGACCATGAATTCCGTGTTGCAGCAGGTGAGCGTCGCCATGGGCGTGGCGGTGGCAGCCGCCATTCTGGAAACCAGCACAGCCATCCATGGCACCGGCCTGCAACTGGGAGATTTCCATATGGCTTTTGTTGCCATTTCCGCCATCACCATTCTGGCGACCGTTCCTTTTATCCGCATGTCCAACGCTGTCGGAGCCAATGTTTCAGGCCATCACTGACATCGGGCAACCGCATTTCCGTTTGCTTGTGCTACCCGGCACCATACAGTGGCGTTCAGGTGCGAATCAACGGGCTGACAAACAGGACAGGCGGAAAATGGATGACGTGCACGAGGCCTGACACCAGGCTCCGCAGCCTGCAATATTTGCGTGCCGTTGCAGCCATTCTGGTTGTCCTGCACCATACGCGCGAACAAAATGATGCGTTGAAAGCCCTGTTCAGCAGTCCGTTCGGATCGGCAGGCGTGGATATTTTCTTTGTCATCAGCGGTTTCCTGATGCTGCAGATCAGCGACCGAACCGAAAGTCGCCTGCGGTTTTTTTTGTGAGCGGTTTTTGCGCGTAGCCCCGCTTTATTATATTTTCACCACCCTGTTTCTGGTGCTGCTGTTTGTGCTGCCGCATGTGTTTGACAAGGCGGTGGTGTCGCTGCCGCAATATGCAGCCTCGCTGGCATTCCTTCCGTTCGTGGCGTTTGACGGGCGCATACGCCCGCTGGTTTCCATAGGCTGGACCCTGAACTATGAAATGTATTTCTATGTGCTGATGGCGCTGTTTGCTGTCTGCAGTACGCGGATCAAACTCCTGGGCGTGACGGCAAGCCTGCTGCTCATCATGCTTGTGGCCGCCATCCTGTCGCCCGTCTGGCCGCTTCTTGCGTTTTACAGCAATCCGCTGGTGCTGGAATTTGTGTCTGGAATGCTGATGGCCGCTTTCTATCAAACCGGCAGCCAAAGTGGCAGGATTTTCCCCGCAATGGCACTGGTCTGCGGCATGGGCCTGTTTGGTTTCAACACGCTTTTTCTGGCGGTACAGCCGGATTTGCGCATTATCATGCTTGGTATTCCGGCTGCGCTGATTGTTTTTGGCGCAATCGGGCTGGAAAAGAGCGGGGCCATCACGATCCGAACTCCGGTATTCCGGAGAATTGCACAAGAGCTGGAACGGATCGGCGATGCATCCTATTCGCTATATCTGTCGCATATTTTCACGCTGGGCGGCATGACGCTGGCATGGCGCATGCTGCACCTGCCGTTCAAGGGCGTGCCCGCCCTGCTGACCTTTGCGGCAACAAGCATCATTGCCTGCATCATCGCAGCCCTGATCATCCATCATATCGTGGAAAAACCGTTGCTGGCCGTATCGCGCCGCTGGCTTGACCGGCGGTTTGCAAAACCCGCCAGACCATAGGGCGGCTACAAGACTATTCCGGCTTTTCACAGACGGCTGAAATCTTGTTGCCGTCGGGATCACGCACGAATGCAGCGTAAAAATGGGCATGGAAGGGGCGCAGGCCCGGCGCACCCTCATCGGTTCCACCCTGTGCCAGTGCGGCCTGATAAAAGGCGTCTACCGATGCACGGTCCTGTGCTTCCAGAGCCACGGTCGTACCATTGCCGAACGTGGCAGGCTGCCTGTTGAAGGGACAGGTCATCCAGAAGCGGATACGGCTGCCATCGTCCGGTCCGTAACCTATCTCGC
The DNA here is from genome assembly GCA_965247225.1 of Rhizobiaceae bacterium. Classification (GTDB taxonomy): domain Bacteria; phylum Pseudomonadota; class Alphaproteobacteria; order Rhizobiales; family Rhizobiaceae; genus CBDFGT01. The sequence goes on from CBDFGT010000039.1 coordinate 46,492, forward strand.
CGTCATCCCGCTTGCGCAGCACATAGCCCAGCGGAGCAAGTGCGGCATCGTAAAAGGTTTTGGCCTTCTGGAGATTGTTTGTCCCAAGCGTTATATAAAGAAGCATGGTCAGGCACCGTTTTCGGCTTCGGGCTGCATCGCGGCTTGCGTTTTTCGTCCCTTGAAATGCTTGGCCAGCAGGAACATTTCCACCGATTCTGCCCGCGATGAACCGGGCTTGACATGGATGACCGATTTGAAATTCTGCTTGAGCATGGTCAAAATGTCTTTTTCCGTACCGCCCTGGAAGGTCTTGGCCAGAAAATGCCCGCCTTCTGCCAGATTTTCCACGGCAAATTGCGCGGCCACCTCGCACAGGTGCATGGTGCGGATGTGGTCGGTTTTTTGGTGGCCTGTGGTTGGTACCGCCATATCGGACATGACCAGATCCGGCACACCGCCCAGTGCTTCCATCAGCAGACCGGGGGCCGCCTCGTCGAGAAAATCCATCTGCAGGAAGCGTACGCCCGGAATGGCGTCCATCTCCAGAAAATCGATGGCTGCGACATGAATCTTGTCTTCCGTGGAATCCGTTACCCTGGCGGCAATCTGTGACCAGCCGCCAGGCGCTGCCCCCAGATCGATGATGCGCCTGGCACCCTTGAGGATATCGTGTTTCTCGTCAATTTCCAGAAGCTTGTAAACCGCGCGCGAGCGATAGCCCTCGCGCTTGGCCTGCTGCACATAGGGATCGTTGATATGGCGCTCGATCCAGCGGCGCGATGAGGCCTTGAGCTTGCCGCGCTTGACCTTCTGGCCAAGCTTGCGGCCCGTTCGGCTGACTATGGAAGGCGGTTTGGTCATTCTGTCCAGTCCCCGGGGCAATATTTTTGGGTCGTCTCAAAACAGTTTGCGGTTTCTGGAGCGCCGCCAGATGCCATCATCGGCCATCATGTCCGTGAGCAGGCCTTCGCGCAAGCCGCGATCTGCCACCCGCAAGCGTGGCGAGGGCCAGCGACGGCGGATGGATTCCAGAATGGCACAGCCTGCCAGAACCAGATCGGCCCTGTCCGGCCCGATACAGGCATTGCCGGCACGTTCTGCAAAGCTCCAGGACAGGAGTTTTGACTGCATGGTTGTGACTTCCGTATCGGAAAGCCAAAGCCCGTCCACACGGCGCCGGTCATAACGTGGAAGATCCAGATGAACGCCGGCCAGTGTGGTCACCGTGCCGGAGGTTCCGATCAGATGAAAATCGGCTTGCGGATCTATGGCCAGTTCGGCCACGGTCGGGCTTTCAAAACCTGCCAGATAGGCATCCACCTCGGCAACCATGCCTTCAAACACATCCGGTGTGACATCGCGTCCGCCATGACGCTCGGACAGCGTGACCACGCCCACAGGCAGGGACGTCCAGTGGGTGATGTGATTGGCGAGACGCCCGGAGCGGCGGTCCCCGATACGGATCACGGCAATTTCCGATGAGCCACCGCCGATATCAAACAGAACCACCGACTTTGTCTGCAAGCCTACCAGCGATGAACAGCCGGAAACGGCCAGTTTCGCCTCGGTCTGGCGGCTGATGATTTCCAGATCCAGACCGGTTTCACTCTTCACGCGCGCGAGAAATTCTTCCCCGTTGCTGGCCTGGCGGCAGGCTTCCGTTGCAATCAGGCGCACACGACGAATCTTGCGCATGCACAGTTTGGAGGCACAGATTTTCAGCGCCTCCACCGAGCGATCCATGGCTTCTTCAGAGAGTTTTCCGCTGGCTGCCAGTCCTTCGCCCAGGCGCACGATGCGCGAGAAGGCATCCACAACCCGAAACTGGCCGGGCCTTGTTGGCTGGGCAATCAACAGCCTGCAATTGTTTGTACCCAGATCCAGGGCTGCATAAAGATCATCCGGGCCATTTTCGGCCAGACTGGCCTGAGCCGACTTCCAGTGCAGATCACCTGACCTTGCAAAACCGTGATCGAAAGGCTGCGGGCTTTGGCCCGCAACACCGGCCTGAAGGTCTGCATCGCTGTCCGGTCCATGCCCTGCCCCACCCTGCACAGGTGCATTTTGTGCGTCTGGCTTTGGGGGGTCCACTCTTGCAAGCTCTGGTCTTGATGGTTCCGGTCTTGATGACACTGGCCTTGATGAAAGGGCGCGCTCCTGCAAGCGCCGGTGATGGCGTGATTTTGGATCTTTCGATGCATGGTTTCTGGCATGGCCGGGGTTTGCTGCCGGTTGACCTGTTACAGACCGACCGCTTTCACCCTGCATTTCATCCGGTTGCCGGTTGCTTTTATTGCGCGCACGCCTGCGACGCTTGCGCTTGGCGGGGTTTTCAGGATTTTTGTCTGCAGGGCGACCCGGCGTGCTGGCTTGCGCCTGTGCCGGGGTTTCAGATGAAGCCGTTCCAGCCAGGATGCCTTTGCCCCTGCGCTTTCTCTTGCCGCGCCGGGTTGGCTTACCCTGTGCGCTTCCTGCATCCGTCGCCCTGAAATCACTCGGCTTTACACCGTTTTCAGGGTCTTCCACGTTCTATTTCCACCGCAACCCGCGCGTTTGCTGTTTTTAGCCCGCTGCAGGCGCTCTCTTGATCTTCGTTAGGACCATTGTAACAGTGCTGCGACAATTTACCAAATTCTTTTTGCAGCGCCCGGTTTTTCACCAACACCACATCCCTGAAAGGTGAGCGGTGCGACACGTTCCCGCCAAAAGACGCACCAGCGGGAAAAGGAAATTTTCCATCACACCAGGCCATTTCAAAGGCTTGGGACGATTTTGCCTTGCCTTTCATTTTTTTGACAAATGGGACTTTGCAGAACAGAATCTTTTGTTTATAAGCCCGGCTCACAGGCAGCATCTGGCATGCCGTTTGGGGAATAGTTCAATGGTAGAACGACGGACTCTGACTCCGTTAATCTTGGTTCGAGTCCAGGTTCCCCAGCCAATCTCACTCATTTCTTGAATGAATTCACTTTTTCGCCCGTTTTGGATCCCGTTTTCGCATTATCAGCGATCTGATGCCCAAAGGTGATGCCCACGCTTTTTGAAGCGGTGGCTTTACCCTTGGCAAAGCGAGGGTATTCAGGCGATGCCAGTACGCCACTCTGTACGCCACGAAGTCGAAAATCTGATCCGCCGCGGAAACATCTTCTATTGGCGACCGCGCGTCCCGGGCTGTTTTGCCGCCTGCCCGCCCGGAAGCCATCTTTCATCAAGTCTTCAGATGTCTGATCATAAAAAGGCCAAGGTGATGGCGCGGCAGCTCAATCTCCGCCTTGCCGAAATGAAACTGAAGTCGAAGGATATCATGAGCACGAAGGAGCAGCTTCAAAGGCTGTTCAAGTGTGCGCCCATTCAACATTGTGATTGTCCTTGTTTCAATGGTTCGGTTCGCACCACCATCAAACGGATAAACACACTCTTCCGCAAGGGAGGCACCGCTGCCAATTCATTCCAATGAAAAGGCAGTGGTGTCAGATAAGGTCGAGACTTTTACAAAGTTTATAGACCAAATCTGACCTGACAGAGCGCCGCCCAAAAACGGTTAAATGTCAGATCAAGTCTGAACTGCTACACTGTTTCCCTTATACGGGGCGGTCTGACGGAGCGTTTTTGATGTCTGGCCATACCTTGACCGTCGCCGCCAGGAGAGCCGGCGTTGCAGCGGCGACCCATGGTATACCACTGCCCTCATGCGTTCCAATCCGGACGTCAAGACCTGCCTCACTTGCCAGAACGACGCCGCCCGCGATGTCCCACATGGTCGTGCGCTTCTGCAGATGACCGTCGAAAATGCCGCGGGCGGCAAAGGCGAGCCCGATCGATGTTGAGCGGATGGATTCGACTACCCAGCCCGCACGCCTCAGCCCTACGTTGAGCGCCGCCACTTCCTCGGCATCGGCAGCAGCACTGTCACCAAGCGACATGACCTGCACCGCCTCAAATGGCACGTAGCGTGAAAACGGCTTGCCGTTCAGCAGCAATCCCGTTCCATCAGCAGCTGCATATATATCGCCGAAAACCGGGATTGCGACGATACCGAGGTCCGGCCGACCCTTGCGCACAAAGCCAAGCGAAATGCCCCAAAGTGGCGATCCGCGCAGAAAGTTTGTGGTGCCATCAATAGGATCGATGATCCAGTAGCCCTCATCGGCCACGCCGCCCAGTTCCTCGCCCAGCACGGTTTCGCCGGGAAAATCTGCCGCCAGACGTTCCCGGACCAGCCTTTCGACGGCCACGTCCGCTTCTGAAACGAAATCCTGGAACCCCTTCTCCCGGGTGGTGACGGAATCGCGCGTCTGGAAATGGCGAAGGGCAAGGCCCATCGCTTCCTCGATAATGGTGACAGCGCGCTCAAGGCGCTCGCTTACCGTGTCCATGATCTGCCCGCCTCCGTGGCACCGGTCCTCAGCCATGCCTTGAATGCCTCCACCTGATCGGTCTGGATGGCCCCGACACCGACTGCTGCAAGCGCACCCCAGACCGCTTCGGGATCAGCCAAGGCATGCGTATCGTTGAAATCGAGGCAATAAGAGACGTCGAGTGTATTGATCCACAGACGGATATTCTGCCGCTCCAGCTCCGCACGCCCTTCGGACAGATCGGCGATATCAGTAAACTTTACCTCGATCATGGGTGCTCGCAACGCTTCGATGCGACGCAGATCCTGGCTGAACATGCCCTTCCTGACACGGAACATCGGCATATGCGGAATCTTGCCGAACCAATCCGTATCCAGCACCTCGAAATGACCGGCCTCGGCGTCGATATCGGTCTTGACGAGCACCTGGTTCTCGACCCCAAGACGCAGCACCGTTTCCATAACCTGCGGCAGATCTCTGGTAAACTTTGTGTCGATATTCAGGGCAATCCGTCCGCGCGCTTCTTCCAGCAATTCTTCCAGCGTCGGCACGCATTCGTCAGTCACGTGGGCGCTCTCGCCGCCTGCACCCGCCTTCAGTCTTGCGCAGCGAACCTCGACGAAGGGCAGATGTCCCACGATCCCCCGCCCGGTCGTCGTGCGATCAAGCGTTTCGTCGTGAATGACAACCAGCCGGCCGTCGGCAGTTGCCTGCGTGTCTATCTCGATCATTTCCACACCCGCCGTGACGGCGGCGCTCACGGAGGCCAGCGAGTTTTCGGCCGTTGACGTCCAGAAGCCGCGATGGGCGACCGTCAGGATTGCTGGATTGCTGCGGGAACACATGCTGAGGATGTCAGATGATTTTGCATTGCGGGTGTTGGCAGGCGATGAATTCATGGCATTGGCTTTCGTATACCTAGATTTTGCCCATTCCCGCCGCCATCAGGTCGTCACGCAAGATGCGGCCGGCGATGATGAAAACGATAAGAGCAGGAAGGAGGAGGATGAAGGAAACAATCGAAGCGAGGGGAATTTGCATCGAATAGGGGTCGAGATACATATAGAGCTTGATGGGCAATGTCTCAACGACAGGGGCTCCGACGATGAAGGATTTGTCGAACTCTTCAAAGCTGCCGATGAAGGACATGAGGCCACCTGCCAACAAGCCCGGCACTGACAGCGGCAGTATGATATGAAAGACGATCCCTGCTGTCCCGGCACCAAGTGAGCGTGCGGCATGGATCAGATCGTCGGGAATGGTTTCGAGTGTCGCAGTCATCAGCCGTATCATCAGTGGCAATGTTCCGACGATCTGCACCAAAATGACGCCGACAATGGAATAGGAAAGCCCCAGGAAGAGAAAGACCTGCCCTATACCGACTGCAACCACGATCCCGGGTATGATAATAGGTGCGAGAATAAAGATCTCGACCGCCCGTTTCAGTCTGAAGGGAAAGCGGGCCATGGCCCAGGCGGTAGGAAAGGCGATGGCAGCCGTTGAAAAGGTGACTATAACCGCGATCACAATACTGTTGATGGTGGCGCGGGCAAGCGCGGAATCACCAAGGACGTCGATCCAGCGCGCCAGTGTATAATCCTGCGGCACAACGAATGGCGGCGACCAGCCATCGGCTATGCTCCAAAGGAACATCAGGCAGAGTGGCAGCGCTATGGTGAGGGTGAGTGAAGCAAAAAGGCCTATGGATACAAAAATCCGGTCTTCTTGCGTGAATGCCTTGCGGCGAAGTACAGAAAGAGTGCCGGAGGTCATTGCATTTCTCCTTTGGCCATCCCGCCGGCTACCCTTGCTGTCAGCGTATAATAGATCATCAGAACAGCTACTGCGAAACCACTGAGAACCATGCCTATGGCATAGACTTGCTCAAAACGGCCCTGATTGAACTCCTGGACCATCAGAACGGAGAGCGGTCTGGCCGTCGGCGGGCCGACGATGTCCGGAATGGCATAGGAGCCCATGGAGCCGATAAAGGTCAGCAGGATTGCGGCGGTAATTCCGGGCATGGCGAGTGGCACCTCAACAAGGAAGAAGGTTTTAAGCCGCGAAGCACCGAGTGTGCGCGCGGCATAGCGGATATCTTCCGGTATGGCGGCAAAGGCACTGGTGATGATCAGCGTCATGAACGGAACCTGTTTCCAGACACTGGACAGGATGACGCCAACGCCCCACTCATCCCGAACCAGTTTGGGCAATGCAATCCCAAGCGGTGCAACGAGGCGGTCCATAAAGCCGCCACGTTCAAAAACAACAATGACCATCAATCCAACAATGATTCCCGGCACCGCCATCGGCAACTTGTAGAGGCCGCTGAAAATCTTGCGCCCAGGGAAGCTTTTGCTGATCATCAGTGCAAACGGCACGGAAATCGCAAAAGAAACGATAACAGGTACCACACCATAATAAATGGACGTTGAAAGGCCACGCAGCATCGCCGCACGGGAGAAGATGCGCTCGTACCACACAAGCGTGAAACGGCCATCGTCCGTCAGAAAACTGCCGACCAGTGCCGAGACAAGCGGACCTCCAAAAAACACAAGAAGATACCCGACGCCCGGAAGCAGCAAAAAAATCACCTGAAAACGATGATCACGAAGAAGCGCCTGCATCATGCGGCCTCCATCATGTAGCGATCATCCAGGAGATGGATGAATCCGGGAAAAGTCAATGCGACCCTGCTTCCGGCATCAATCAGTGTTTCAGCTCCGGATTGGCTGACCTTGAGCCGCGCCTGCCCTATTTCGACCGTATAAAGTGCATTGGGGCCCATGAAAGAAACGGAGGAAATGGTTCCGGGGCCGCACCCGTCAGCGGTGATGGCAATGTTTTCCGGCCGGACCGAAATCTGGGCCGGCCCGATTGCGTCGACGTTCAGAGAGACAACCTGCCCCCATGACAATCGGGCATGAGAGCCTTCGGCTGTTACGGACAGAATGTTGGTCTGTCCCAGGAATCCAGCGGTAAAGGCATGTTTCGGCGCACGATAAAGATCAATAGGCGTACCAATCTCGACGACATGGCCTGCATTCATGACAACAATCCGGTCGGACATTGCCATGGCTTCCGCTTGGTCATGGGTAACATAAAGGCTGGTGGCCCCGATACGGCGGTGAAGGTCCACAAGCTCATGGCGCAAAGTGTCGCGCAGTTTTGCATCAAGGTTGCTCAGCGGTTCGTCAAACAGCATAAGGGAGGGTTGCATCACGATGGCCCTGGCCAGTGCGACGCGCTGCTGCTGTCCGCCGGACAATTGACGCGGCATGCGCTCCGTCAAGCCATTGAGCTTGCAGATTTCCAGCGCATGGTTGATACGGCGGTCGCGTTCATCCCTGGCTATTTTTTTCATTTTAAGACCAAAGGCCAGATTCTTTGCGACGGACATATGCGGGAACAGGGCGTAGGACTGGAAAACCATAGCGATGTTACGGGCTTCAGGCGGCAGCATGTCTATGCGCTTTCCGGCAAGATGAATCTCGCCGCTGCCGGGCTGGCTGATCCCCATCAGGATACGCAACAAGGTTGATTTTCCGCAGCCGGAAGGTCCAAGAATGGTGACGAACTCACCACGTTCCACGCTGATCGAGACCGGGTGAAGTGCGCGGCTGGTGCCGTAATCCTTGGTTATGCCGGAGATTTCGAGTTCACGCATTACGATTATCCTTTTCCGTCCCAAAGGGACAGGGCAACACCTGACAGCGCTGCCCTATCCTCAAGGTTCTTGTGCGATTACTGGTTCAGAACCTTTTCATCCAGCGCTTCGGCAAGAGCTGTTGACATGTCCCAGAAGGCCGGAACGGACAGGCGCGGATAAACACTCGCCGGAAGGACATGCTCCTGGACATTGGCCGGCATCATATCATTTGTGACGTCGGTCAGCGGCGAACGCGATGCCTTGTGCTCAAGTTTCCAGACTTGAAACTCCTTGCTGAAAGCCATGTCGATCAAAAGCAGTGAGGCTGCGACATGCTTGGCATTGGCCGGCACGAAGATGGCGTCCCCTGACCCGACCTGACCCTTTTCGAGCAGCGTCAACCGGAAGCTGTCTGGCAGTTGCTTGGTGCCGAGGAATGTCATGACCTGATCTTCCCAGACAGTCCCCATATAGAGCTGCTGGTTGTTGATAAGGTTCAGCGTATCTGCATTGCCGTTGGTAAGCTCGGCAACATCCAGCAACTTGCGGTAATAATCCCACACAGGATTGAGGCATTCAGAGGTCATGGCCCAGTCTGCTGCCTGTTCCTTGGTCAGATTGTAATCCGTCAGGGTCTTGCGGCAATCTCCTGTCAGAAAGTTGAGAGCCGCCGAGTAGATGAAGCCGCCGCCCGAACCGCCCTTCGCAGGAAGCGTTACACCCAGGCGTTTCGGGTTCTTCTCGGCCCATGCCAAAAGACCTTCGAAACTCTTTGGAACATCTTCAGCCTTTACGAAGGCAGAATCATAACCAATTGCCGTCTGGTTGAGATGCACCAGCGGAAAGGTGCCGCCATGTGCCTTGCCAAATACTGTTTCGGCAAGAACCGGATCATAGTGTTCCATGTTTGGAAGGATCTTTGTCAGTGGAATCTTGCCGACAACACCCTTTTCCGACAGAAGTGGATAGCCGCCGCCACCTGCGAAATACGTATCAACCGGTGAATCTTCGCCTGAAGCATGAACAGCGATCAGCTGCTGGTTTGCCTGGTCACCCTTCACATCGCTGTATTCAACCTTGATTCCGTATTTGGCTTCATACCTTTTGATCAGCTCTTTCCATGTATCGCCAAAGCTGCCTGCGAAATTGTACATAGTCACGGTGCCTTCTGCCTTTGCGGCCGGCACAACGATGTCGTAAAAATTCTCACGGGTGACCTTTGAAAGGTCAAAGTCGAGATTTTTCATGTTGCTGTCGGCGGCAAGGCAAGGCGCGGTCACCGTCGCCAGCGCAAGCGCGGCGGCCGCCAGAATTTTCATGCTCATTGTATCGTTCCTTCCAAGGATGCGTTGACTCCCGACCTCCAGATAATACACTTTATGTGTAATATTTATGACGTTTCAATAAATTTACGAGCAGGAGCGCATGCCCTTGTTGCCAGCGTCCCGTTGAACCGTTATCCAGAGCCATGAACACAGACCAAACGCTGCGCCAGATTTTTGACCGTCAGCCGCTTGCCAGCGAGAACGAGCGTCTCATTCTGGATATTGTGCGGCGCCATAATCGCATTCCCCGGGCGGCGATCACGGGTCACACCAACCTGACACAGCAATCCGTGCATCGTCTGATTGACAGTCTTCTGGAACGCGGGCTTTTGCGCACTGGCGCGGCGCTGAAGGGCACGCGCGGCCAACCGAGCCCTACCATGGAGCTGGTGCCGGAGGCGGCTTATTCGCTGGGCATCTCCATCAACACCGACTCTGTAGTGATCTGCATTGCCGACTTCCGCTGCAGTCTCCTCGTTGAGGAAAAGCTGAAGATGCTTCCGATAGACCGGGAAATGACGCTGGCGGCGCTATCGCTCGCCCTGGAACGATTGCTGGCGGAACACGCCATCCCGCGCGAAAGGCTGTTTGGTCTCGGTTTTTCCATGTCCGGATTTTTTGTGTCGGAAGACCGCGTCTTCAACGCACCGGAACCGCTGCGGGACTGGTCGCTTATCGACCTAAAGCCGATCCTCGAAGAGCGCTTTCGCCTGCCTGTCTGGCTTGAAAACAATGCCACCGCGGGAGCGATCGGTGAAAGCCTTCTTGGCGTGGGATCTTGGTGCAAAACCTTTGCCTACTTGTCCTTCAACTACGGATTCGGTGGTGGACTGATCCTTGGCGGTCAACCATTTCATGGTTTTCACGGGAATGCCGGAGAGTTTAGCGGAATATACAACCCGGAAGAGGCACCCAGGCGGCCGGCCCTGCAATATCTGATCGCGGCGCTGCAGAAGAACGGCATCAACATCCATTCCATCGACGCGCTCTACCAGCAATTCGATCCGGCATGGCCTGGCGTTGAGGAGTGGCTTGCCGAGACAATGCCGCAGGTGGATCGTCTTCTAGCCAGCCTGATTGCGGTTCTCGATCCGCAGGCGATCGTGTTTGGTGGACAATTGCCACCGGCACTCGGCAGAATGATGATGGAGCGCGTGCGCCTGCCATCGCAGCGTGAACATCGCTACGGCATGGGTCCGAAGGAGGCCGTATTGGCGCTTGGCGAGGCGAAAGGTGACGCCTCTGCCATTGGCGCAGCCCTGCTCCCGCTAAGGCTTCGTTACTTCGTCTGATACAATGCGCAGACACCCGGGAGCAGAGTACATAGGCCCGTATACTGGCGGCGGCGGTCATGAATGAACCGCACGCCGAAGAGAGCTGGCTCGGTTTGTTTGAACAGTTTTCGTGATTTTAGAGCCTGATGCCACAGACCTGAATCTTTGTGGATTTTCAAATCAGCTTTTTCCTGATTCCATGTGAGAACCGGATCGGAGGCCAGTCAGAATGGGCAGACCGCTTTCGATGGATTTGCGTGAGCGTGCCATGGCGCGTGTTGAGGCCGGGGAAACGATGGTGAGGGTTGCTTTGGCGCTTGGGGTGAGCCGTTCCGGCATTTTGAAATGGGCGGCTCGGAAGAAAGCAACGGGCAGTGTTGCGCCCGGCCGGATGGGCAACAACAATCCCGGCACGCTTGTGGGTGCGCCTGCCGAATGGCTGCGAACGCGGATACGCACGGGGGATTTCACCTTGCGAGGGCTGCAGGCCGAACTGGCCGAACGCGATGTCAAGGTCGCCTACAGGGCCGTCTGGCGGTTTGTCCACCGGGAGAAACCGAGCTTTAAAAAAAAGCATTCTGCCATCTGAACAGGATCGCCCCGATGTGGCCCGCAAACGGGCTCGCTGGATGGCGCGTCAGGGCTCTATCGATATAAATCTGCTTGTTTTCATTGATGAAACCTGGACGAAAACCAATATGGCACCGTTGCGCGGATGGTGTTTGCGTGGTCAGCGGCTGGAGGTGAAAGTGCCCTTCAGGCACTGGAAAACCATAACATTCGTCGGGGCCTTGCGGCATGACCGGCTGGTCGCGCCATGGGTGATCAACGGTCCCGTCAATGCCGATATTTTCCAGTGCTACGTGGAAACCCGGCTTGTTCCGGTATTGAGTAAAGGCGACATTGTCGTCATGGACAACTTGCGTTCTCACAAACGTCCCGCCATCCGCCAGGCGATCTGCGCGGCAGGAGCCAAACTATTCTTCCTGCCCGCCTGCAGTCCCGACCTAAACCCCATCGAACAGGTCTTCGCCAAGCTGAAACACCTGCTGCGAAAAGCCTGCCAGCGCACCGTCGAGGCAACCTGGACAAAATAGGCGAAATCCTCGAAAAATTCACCCCTGATGAGTGCAGTAATTATAAACTCAGGGTATAGTTTTCAAGCTGGCGACATCATGCTCTAATGCAATTCCATCAGCACCAAAACGGTGGAGACGTCCCGGTTCCGGTTTCACGCTGGCAATGTCACCGATTGCAGGCTCATAGCTGCCGCTGCAACGAATTTGCAGCCGACCCCAGATGTCCGAATCCAGCGTCACAAATGTGTCGCTGCCCAGCAGTTCTGTTGCTACAACCGAACCTCGCCAGGCGTCGCTGTTATCAGAAATCACAAAATGCTCCGGCCTGACGCCTATTGTGGTGGCACCATACTGTGCGGCGGCTTGGCCGGATATCAGGTTCATTTGCGGTGATCCGATAAAGGTCGCCACGAACAGGTTTGCCGGCCTGTGGTAGAGGTCGAGTGGGCGGCCGACCTGTTCCAGGACACCCTTGTTGAAGACGGCAATCTTGTCGGCCATGGTCATGGCTTCCACCTGATCGTGGGTGACATAGATGGTCGTGGCATTGAGCTTTTTCTGTAGCTCCCGAATCTCGCCGCGCATCTGCACGCGCAATTTCGCATCAAGATTCGACAGCGGTTCATCGAACAGGAAGACCTTCGGATCGCGGACAATGGCGCGACCCATGGCGACTCGCTGGCACTGACCACCAGACAGGGCTGCCGGCTTGCGGGCGAGATAGGGGTCCAGATCGAGCACGTCCGAGGCCTTGCTTACGCGCTTGGCAATGTCTGCCGCTGTTTGCCCGGCCAGTTTAAGGGCGAAACCCATGTTTTCGGCGACGGTCATGTGCGGGTATAGCGCATAGTTCTGGAACACCATGGCGATGTCGCGTTCGCGCGGGCTCAGATCATTAATCCGCACATCATCGATGAAAATATCACCGCTCGTGGTCTCCTCCAGACCGGCGATCATCCGCAGAAAAGTTGATTTTCCACAGCCGGATGGACCGACAAGGGCCAGAAATTCGCCGTCCTGTATGGTCAGGTCGACGTTGTGAATGATCTCTAAAGCCCCGAAACTCTTGCATAAATTGGCGATACGGACAATTGCCATCACTTCCTCCGAGATAAAACGCTTGACGCAAAACAAAAGTGATTTAATCTAATTCGCGCAGTGAGGGAAGATGTTTGTCGGAGGAGGAAAAAGTTTCGGCATTTTATCGAACTGCAACAGTCGCGGCCGCATGGCCAGATGATTTTACCCATGTCGATGATGAGCATGGCAAATTTGGAGGAATAACTTATGAAAAACAAACGTACGCTCGCGCTTCTGGCGATGCTGGCGACACCGCTGGCGGCCTATGCCAGCGACATGATTACCGGCGACACGGTTGGCAAGGCTGATGCCGCTAAAACGCTGACATTCCGCATGACCGCAGACGGTCCGCGCAACAATGATCCAGCCATTGCCGAAGGGTATGGCAAACTGTTCAACGATTTTATTGCCAGGCATCCTGGCTGGAAAATCGAACTGCAGATGATGTCCGGCGATATCGGCCAGGAGCAGGCTCGCATGGTCGAGCAGGCCAAGTCCGGCAATGCGCCTGATTGCGCCGCTGTTGATTCCTTCGTGCTGCCGCTGTTCAAAAAGGCCGGCGTGCTGAAGTCCTTCTCGCCTTATTTCAAAAAGGAAGAAATCGACCAGCTGTTCCCGTTCATCCGTGACGGCATCAGCGGTTCCGACGGTCAGATTTATGCCTGGTGGTGGTCGACCGATCTGCGCGTTCTCTATCGCAACAAGGACGTGATCAAGGATGCGCCGGAAACTTGGGAAGCCACCAAGGCAGCCGCTTTGGCGTCAGTAGAGCAGGGCATGGAAGGCATTCTCTTCAATGGCTCGCGCTATGAAGGCACGACCTTCGACTGGCTCGCCAATTTCTGGGCACAGGGCGGCAAGCTCGTTGATGATGCTGGCAAGCCGATCTTCGGCGAAGGCGCTGATCGCGAAAAGTTCATCAAGGCTGTGAACTATTATCGTGATCTGGTCGAATCCGGTGCGGCACCGAAGCGTGTTGCAACCATCGGCAATTATGATGATTTCAACGCGGCGGCGGCTGCAGGCACTACGGCTCTGTTTGTTGGTGGCAACTGGCAGCTTGGCCAGTTGCAGTCAGCGCTTGATGCCGATGAATTTGCCAAGTGGACCTTCTCGGCACTGCCAGGCCCGACTGCGGGCGAGCGTTCGACCGGCACCGGTGGCTGGACTGTCGCTTCCTTCGCGTCTGACCCTGCCAAGGTGGAAATGTGCGCGGATCTCGCCCGTGACGTCTATATGGGTCCGGCCAATGCGCTGCAGGGCCAGCTGCCAACCCGTGCGGATCTCTATGATCAGTATCCGGTGTTTGCAACCGAAGCCAACAAGACCTTTGCTGCTGCCCTGAAGTCGGGTCAGGCCCGTCCGGGTGCTCCGGTCTATCCGGAAATCTCCAACCAGATCCAGATCATGATGGGCAAGGTTCTGACCGGTTCGGAAACCACCGAAGCGGCTGTGGACGAAGCGTTCAAGGCTTCCCTTGACGCTTTCGGTCGTCAATAATCCCCTCCCAAGGGTGCGGAGCCTTCGGGCTCCGCTTTTTTTCTTTTCTTCAGAAAGCATTTTTCATGGTCACCACCAGCCTGAAAGTGGGCAGCGGCCTCGACATTCGGACCAACAAGCACCGCCCGAGAACACTGCCGTGGATGATGCCTATGATCCTGGTTCTTGGCCTGTTCTATCTCTATCCGGTGCTTGACGTTTTGCGTCTGGCCTTCACAAAGGCGACGCTGCTCGGCGAGGATGGCACTTATACATTTTCAACACTTCTTGAGACGCTGAGCCGACCTGAACTGCCGCAGATCCTCTGGGAAACCTTCACCTTTACCGGTGGTTCGGTTCTGTCGCAGCAGTTGCTGGGGCTTGCCATTGCGCTGATTGTGGTGCGGGCGGAAAAGCGCAGGCTCTTTGGTGCTACCTTGCTGCGCACCACGGCGCTGGTCGCCTGGGTCGTGCCGGGCATTGCAGGCGGCATCATCTGGAAGATGCTGTTCAACGAAGCACCATTTGGTGGCATCAACAGCATTTTGCGGCTGTTTGGCGGTTCGCCGGTACAGTGGCTGTCAGATCCCAATCTTGTCATGTGGTCGGTCATTCTGTCGAATGTCTGGCGCGGAACAGCGTTCTCCATGGTGGTGATGTACGCTGCCATCAAGGCGATTGATCCGGCGATCTATGAAGCGGCGGCCGTTGACGGTGCCCGCGGGCCGCAGCGGCTGTGGTATGTGACCCTGCCGCAACTGAAAGCGGCCATTCTGGTCAACATGATCCTGATCACCATCCAGACGCTGAACACCTTTGATGCGATCATTTCGCTGACCGGCGGCGGGCCGGGGCGCTCGACCGAAGTGCTGTCGCTCTACACGTTCAATGTCGTGTTCCGCAATTATGACCTGGCTGCAGGCGCTGCGCTGTCGATCCTGATGCTGGTGATCTCGCTGGGGCTGGCGCTGATCTATGGCGCGATGCTGCCGAAGGAGGACGACAAGTGAATTCCAAAAAGCAAGAACGTATCGGCGATCTGCTGAGCTACATTTTCATGATCGTTGCCTTCATCTTCTTCGCCTGGCCGCTGCTCTGGCTGTTGTCGCTGTCGCTGCGCAACAAGAAGGAAATCTATCTGGGCGTCAGCCGCTTCATTCCGAAAGCGCCGACGCTGGAAAATTTTGCGATGATCCTGTCGTCAGACAAATTCATCTCCTATCTAATCAATGCCCTGAAACTGTCCTGCCTGTCAGCAGCCGGTTGCCTGATTGTGGCGCTGCCTGCGGCCTATGCCTTCTCGCGCTTTGAATTCAAGGGCAAGAACGCCTGGCTGATGGGCTTGCTGTCGATTCAGATGATCTCGCCGCTGGTGATCATGGTGCCGCTCTATCGCTACATGGCCTCCATCGGCCTGCTCGACAGCCATTTTGGCGCGACCATGGTCTATATTGCGCTGGCGGTTCCTGTTGCGACCTGGATTCTCAAGGGTTTCATCGACGGTATTCCCAGAAGCCTTGATGACGCGGCCATGATGGATGGTTGCACCCGGTTTGGCGTGTTCTGGCGGGTGATTCTGCCACTGTCGAAACCGGGCGTCGCTTCGGCCTTCATTATTGCCGTGATTGCCGGCTGGTCACAGTTCCTCGTGCCCTTCCTTCTCATCACCAAGGAGTCGCTCACCCCCATTGGCGTCGGCATTTTCCAATATGCCGGCACGCAGAATGACTCCTCCACCCAATTGCTGGCGGCCGCATGCCTTGTTTCGGTGGTGCCAGCCATCATCGCTTTCCTATCCCTCCAACGCCTGATCCTCGGAGCCATGACGGCCGGGGCAGTCAAGGGCTGAACCAATTTCTATTTTAAATACGCAGGAAAAAACCATGACACTGACCTACGCACAACGTCTGGAACGCCTAGAAGTTCGCAATGCCGAATTTGAATTCTGGCGCGCCCGCAAAACCCAAACCGTTGAAGGCTGGCACTTCAATGGTGCGCCGATTGCCATCGGGCAAGCCTGGCCGCACAAAAACCCGCCGGTGACCTTTTCCGCCGATGTGAGCGTTCCGGAAGGCTGGCCGCTGGCCGACACCATCCTCTATCTCAATCCGGGCGGCGAAAGCCTGCTCACGATTACCGATGCCACCGGTTCTGCTGTCAGCTACGGTCTTGATCCCTATCACCGGGAATTTGCCGCTCCGTCCGCGAGTTTCAAGCTCAGCTCGCAGACCGTGCCGCGCTTGCCATTCGGCGAGCCGGTGCGTGTGCCGAAGCTGGAACGGTCTGAACTGTTCTGGATCGACCGGTCGGTGGATCGCATGTGGCTGCTGATGCGCCAGATTGCCGAAGCCGTGAAGATCCTGCAGGATCACGATGTCGTGCCCTATCTGCTGGATGCGGCCGAACAGGCCTTCTATTCCATAGACTGGCCATCGGCCACTGCCGACTATGTGTCGCGCACCGCGCCTGCCGTGATGCAGCAGAAGATCTGGCAATTGCCGGAACTCAAGGCCAATCCGGAAGGCCTGACCGATGCCCAGCGGGCAAAGCTTGATTCCGCCTATGAGGCGCTGATGGCGCGGCTGGCAAAATTGCGCGAGCGCTTCCCACCCCAGGGCAAGGTGGCTCTGACCGGCCATGCGCATATCGATCTTGCCTGGCTGTGGCCCTATGACGAGACCCGCCGCAAGATGCGCCGCACTTTCCACACGGCCCTGTCGATCATGGAAACGTCCAAGGATTTCCGCTTCAACCAGTCGACGGCTCACTATTACTGGCAGCTGGAACAGGACGATCCGCAGTTGCTCGACCGCATCGTTGCCAAGGTCAAGGAAGGCCAGTGGGAAACGCTGGGCGGCATGTGGATCGAGCCGGACACCAATATGCCAACGGGCGAAAGCCTGGTGCGCCAGGTGCTTTATGGCCAGCGCTATTTCGAAAAGCGCTTTGGCGTGCGCCACACGGTGTGCTGGCTGCCGGATTGCTTCGGCTTTGCCGGTGCGCTGCCGCAGCTTCTGGTACAGGGTGGCATGAAGAGCTTCTTCACAATCAAGGTCAACTGGTCGGAAAACAACCATATCCCGGCCGATCTGTTCTGGTGGGAAGGCTATGATGGCAGCCGGGTTCTGGCCCATTCCTTCGACAATCCGATGGAAGGCTATAACGGCTTCGTGCGACCGGATTGCATTGTTCCGACCTGGAAGAACTATCGCCAGAAGGACCGGCATGACACGACACTGCTGTGCGTTGGCTATGGCGACGGCGGTGGCGGACCGAGCCCGGAAATGGTGGCGCGCGAAGAACAACTGCGCGTGTTCCCGGCCATTCCGGAAGCAAGCTGGACCCGTGTGCATGACTTCTTCGACAATGCCCATGCCATGGCCAAAACCACATCAGTTTCGACCTGGAAGGGCGAGATCTATCTCGAGCTGCACCGGGCAACGCTCACGACCCAGAGTGCCGTCAAAAAGCTGCACCGGAAGGCAGAGCGCAGCCTGATCACGGCGGAAACGATTGCCTCGCTTGCCCATCTTCTGGGTGCTGCCAAGCCAAAGTCGCTCGAAGCCGAATGGCGTGTGGTGCTCAAGAACGAGTTCCATGACATTCTGCCAGGTTCGTCCATCGCAGAAGTCTATGTGGACGCGAAGAATGAACTGGATCAGGTTATCACCGATGGTGCGGCTGCGCAGAAGGCTGCAGTTGAGGCTATACTCAACCAGTTACCTGCGGGTAACGACGGGGCAGTTCTCGTCATAAACCCGACGCTCTCCGCACGCCCGATCCGTCTGGCACTTGGCGATGGTCCTGTTTCGGCTGCGGCCAGCGTGCCTGCTTTGGGCATTAGCATCCTGACTGCTGCAGCCCTTGCAGCAAAACCCGGCCTCAAGGCAACCGGACGGTCTTTGGAAAACGAGGCCATCAAGGTAACTTTGGCTAAAGATGGATCGATTGCTTCCATACTGCACAAGGCATCAGGACGTGAAGCAGTCGACGGTGGTGCAAACCGGCTGTTTGCCTATACGTCCGACAAGCCACGCAACTGGGATGCATGGGACATGGAAGAGGATTATGGCCAGAAATCGGAAGAGCTCACAGAATATGATTCTATTGAACTGATTGAAAACACGGCGCATCGTGTCGCCATCTGTATCAAACGCAGCTGGCGCAACTCTACCATCATACAGACCCTCAGCCTGGGTGCCAACGCCCTGCGTCTCGACATTTTAACAGAGATCGACTGGCATGAACGCCGGGTTCTGCTCCGGACAGAAAACGGTGTTGCCGTCAATGCCGCGCGCGCCACCTGCGAAGTTGCCTATGGTGTGGTTGAGCGTCCGACACATTCCAACACATCATGGGATACAGCCATGTTTGAGGCGCCTGCGCACCGGTTTATCGACCTTTCAGAGCCAGGATTCGGCATGGCGCTGCTGAATGATGCCAAATATGGCCACTCGGCACGCGGCAATGTTCTAGGTCTGTCGCTGCTGCGCTCGCCGATCTATCCGGATCCGCTGGCTGACGAAGGGCACCAGTCGTTCACTTATGCGCTGATGCCGCATGAAGGGACATGGTTTGAAGGCAGAGTGCGCGAAGAAGCGGACGATCTCAACCAGCCACTCGTCGCCATTCCGGTTTCCGGCAAGTCTGTTGGTGAATGGTGCCCGTTGCACGCTGAAGGTATCGATGCTGCATTGTCGGCGATCAAACCTGCAGAAGACGGTGAAGGGCTGATCGTGCGCGTTTATGAACCGGCAGGTCGTCGCGGCAGCTTCAAACTTTCCATGCCGCAGGGATGGTCGCTCAGTGGTGCGCTCAGCATTCTCGAAGAGCCGATGCAACAGATTGATGCTGAATCATTGAAGCCTTTCGAGGTGAAAAGCTGGCGATTGTCGAGAAACGCTTGAAAAGGCTTTCGTTGTCCATGCTTTTGATACACAATCTTCCCGCAGCCGCAGTTTGGCGGCGGGGAGATTTTGCATGAGCTTTTCCGGAGCAAATGGCGAGCATGCTGCGGCGCTGAACAGGGCGATCATTCTGAACGCCATTCACCGGGGTGCCCCGATTTCACGTACGGAAATTGCCAGACGGTCGCGGCTGACCAAACAAGCGGTGGCACGCATCGTTGACAAGCTGCTCGATGAAGGTCTGGTGATGGAAGCAAGGCGACGGCAAGGCCTGCGCGGCCAACCGGCCATAGAACTGGAAATTGATCCTGAAGGCGCATTCGCCATAGGTGCCAATATTGATCGGGATCATCTGACAATCGTGGCTGTGGATGCCGTTGGCAATGTACGTGGACGCATTCACCATGAGATACGTTTTCTTCTGCCGGACGCCTTTGTTAGGCTGATGGAAGAGGCCGTCTCGTCTTTTCTGAGACGCAAATGCATCCAGGAGTCGCGGCTGGCAGGTATCGGCCTGGCAATCCCGGATTGGCTTGGCGAAGTGCAAGTCATCGGGTTACCGGCAAACTATAGCCAGTGGAGCGGGTTTGATGTCCGGACAGCCTTGGCTCACCTGACAGATCATCCGATTTATATTGACAATGATGCCAATGCTGCGGCTCTTGGCGAAATCGAGTATGGCCTTGGCACAGAAATGCGCAGTTTTTTCTATATTCTTGTGTCCGCATGTCTTGGCGGCAGCCTTGTCATTGATGGTGTTCGGCATAAGGGTGTTGGCGGTCTGGGCGGCGAAATCGGCTGGCTGCCGGTGACCGTAACGGAAGGAGCACTGAGCGGGGAAACCCGTCCTCTCGGAGAAATGCTGTCGATATTCGTTTTGATTGACTATCTGCAACAGCGTGGCGTTGACATCAGCACACCGGGCGAACTGATGACCCTAGATGAACGGGGCAGGACAATCGTGAGCGAATGGCTAAAAAAAATGGCCGTCAATTTGGCCGAGGCGGTTATTGATATCGGCATGGTGGTCGATCCAGATTGCGTTATTCTGGGCGGGCGTCTGCCAGTTCGGCTGATTGATGAACTCTTGCATTATGTCTACGCGGAAATTGTTTTCATAGGTGCAAAGGCTCCGAGCCTGCATCGGGC
The DNA here is from genome assembly GCA_965247225.1 of Rhizobiaceae bacterium. Lineage (GTDB taxonomy): Bacteria > Pseudomonadota > Alphaproteobacteria > Rhizobiales > Rhizobiaceae > CBDFGT01. Next base: position 66,774 of record CBDFGT010000039.1, read on the forward strand.
AGCGGCATCGGAAGATGCGGCTGCTCTTGGTGCGGCGGCCATGGCGCTTGCCGACCGTCTCTGTCTTCCGTCAGCCGATCCTGCTCATCTCACACGATCACCGATCAATGCTGCCATGCGGCCTTCTCCAATCAATGCTGTTTCGGTAACAGGATCTCGATAAAGGGAGCAACCGCCGCGCCGTAGCTCACGGCATTGGAAAAGGTCAACGCTTGCACTGGAGGAACCCAGGCGGCAGGAACGAAATGTGTTTCTTTGCCGAGACGTGCTGCTGCCATTCTCTGGAGCAAGCGCTCCATCACATCCCCGGGCAACAGGCCGCCCATCAGAACGGCTGCGGGTGAAATGAAGCCGGCGATTGTCACGACCCCATCCATAAGTCTGCTCGCAGCCGTATCGATCCAGCGGTCAACCGCCTTCTCACCATATTCAACGACAAAGGCATGGTAGGCTGTGGTGCTGGCCATCATGTCGAGACTTCCTGCGCCTATACCAGGGCGCATGGAGCCGATTGCCCCTGCCCTGCCATGTGTGCCGCGATAGAACCGGCCACTGATAATCATCCCGGCTTGAATCTGTTCGTCGATCAGCAGGGCAACCAGCCCTCCTTCTGGCTCACCTACGCCGAACAGGCGTTCACCAGCCAGCGCCGCCTCGATCTTGGTAAGCGGGAAGCACGGAACCGGCTTTAAAAGTTCGAAAAAACCTTTGTCCGAGCCTTCCGTGGCAACGACACCAACGCCGATGGGTGCAGGAAAACCGGCCTGGCCTTTGATGACTTTTTGCAACATGGGCACGAAATCACTGTCGCTTGAGCAGCTTTCAAAAAGGACCGTTTCACCTGCCAGACTGCAAAGCGTAATAGTGCCGCCGTTCTGCTGCCGCTCGACACCCAGTCCGTAAGCACCTGAACCAACGAGTGAAAATTCCGCAGCCTTGTAACGCAATCCGGTTTCGCGATTGCGCTTGTGTACCAGTCCGTAACCAGTCAGTCTGTTGAGAATACCTGTGATAGCCGGCTCTGTCAGCTGCAATTTGGCCGCCAGCTCCTGGCGTGTCATGGCACCACGCCGCAACATAAGTGCACACACAGTTCTTGCATTATGATCCGCGATATCTTCAGGACTGAGGCCACGAGCGTCACGATCTTCTGCAGGCCGAACCGTTTCATGTCGTACAAGTCGGCGTCCCAAACTAAAAATTCCATCCTGCAAGTGCCACTACCATGTGTGTTCAACTCACACTCTGTGTCTGAGTATTGTACTCGACAATGTTTCACAAGTCCAATGCCTTCAACGGTTTGCCAGGGCAATCGAGAGCGTTTTGGGTAGCTTTGGATTTATGATTCTCCGGTTATCAACTATCGGCGTCCAGAATTGACCCCCATATTGATGATCCCCTGGCGGTTCATTCAGTTTTCACCTGCTGACAAAAGTATCGCGCATCGCGTGCAGGATAATGACGGCCGAGGCGGCGCCCGGATCGATATGTCCCAGCGAGCGCTCACCCAGGCGCGCCGCGCGGCCCTTGGCGGCTATCATTGAGCGGGTTGAAGCCGCTCCGGTTGCGGCGGCCAACACTATCGCCTGCCACATTTCGTCGACCGACAGTCCTTTCGCCTGCGCGTTTACGGCAGCTTCCGCGGCCGGAATCCACGCATCGAGCATTGTCTTGTCACCACGTTGGCCCCTTCCGCGATCCCGGATTCCTTGGGCGATGGCTTCCAGCATTGCCACCTGCCCCTTCTGTGCAAGCAGTTCATCCTGCTTGAGTGCGATTGCCGCCTTTCGGAAGCCCGAAGCATAAAGCGGGCCGGTCGACGCTCCCACTGCGTCGAGGAATGCGGTTGCGGCCACCAAGAATATGTCTGACGGAGGCACTCGATCGATGTCCAGTTTGGTCATCGCAGACGTTACTGCGCCAAAGCCCAACGCCATTGTAATACCGTGATCCGCATCGCCGATGGCACCATCAAGGTCAGAGAGATGATCTTTCCCGGCCTGCATGGCAGCGGAGATGAGTTGAAACATCCGGCCAAGATGACGTGATGCCGATTTCACCATGACTGCCTCCAGATTTTCGTTGGTACTGGTGTTGTGTTCAACATGTAACCCGATATTTTGCTCAACTGACACGAAGTGCAGCCGCATCACATGGATGGCGCAGCAAATCGGATAGTTCCTGATCCAGATGCAGAACCGATATGGAAGCTCCGACCATGTCGAGAGACGTACAATAATGGCCGATCCAGTTCGCTTCGATGGTGATGCCCTTGGCTCTCATTCGCTGTTCGACACGTCTGAAAATGATGTAAAGTTCCATCAGTGGGGTAGAGCCGAACGAATTGATGAGGACAGCGACCCTGTCGCCGGCGACTGTCGCCATTTCCGCAAAAATCCGGTTCATCACCCTGTCGGTAACTTCATCCGCGGTCATCATCTTGTCGCGGATGACGCCACGTTCACCGTGAATGCCCATCCCGATCTCGATGTCGTCAGGTCCGATCTCGAAATTGTGTCGGCGCGTTTGCGGAAGCGAACAAGGCTCAAGCGCCACCCCGACTGTGAATGTCCGGTTGTTCGCCTTGCGGGTGACCGCTTCGCACCCGGCCAGTCCAAGCCCCCGGTCGCAGGCCGCTCCGGCGATCTTGAAGATGAAAAAATTGCCTGCGACGCCACGCCGCCCTTCCCGGTTATCGATGGGAGCAGAGGCAATGTCGTCTGTTGTCAACACGGTCCGGACCGGGATGTTCTCTTCTTCCGCCATTTCGGCGGCCATCTCGAAATTCATGACATCACCGGCATAGTTGCCATAGACCAAGAGGATGCCCTCACCACCGGACGCAGCTTTTGCGCATTCGAGAATCGGCCCAGGGGGAGGTGATGAAAAGATGTTTCCGACGGCAACGGCATCAGCCAGTCCCTTGCCGACATAACCTGCGAAACAGGGTTCATGTCCGGTTCCGCCGCCAACGACCAATCCCACCTTCCCCGGGCGGGGACCGTTGCGGGCAACCAATGCCCGATTTGAACCCTTGATGGGAGCAAGATAGTCAGAGTGCGCCTTGACGACCCCCTCCAGCATCTCATCGACCACGTTGTCGGGATCGTTCAGAAACTTCTTGATATGGGTGCGAAAGGTAGATGTTATCGGTGTCGTGTTGTCACTGCGCGATCGCGGTACTGATTTTTGCTCCACTTCGGTAACGCCATCCGCGTTCAGAATGCCGCGACCCGTCGCCGCGTCGGTGATCAACACATTAATGTAGCCGCCGCGAAGTGCTGCCAGAATCGCGGGCACCTTGTCGAAACCGCCTGCCACGCCGATACGAATTGCAATTTTCTTGAGCATTTCCAGCGAGATTCCCATGGTCCTGTCGTCGAGGACACCCAGAACCGGCTGTCCCTCGGGATCAATAAACCGGCCGGTGACAACGCCTACCGCGCGCTTTGCCAGATAGTCCGGGATTGAAACCGACTCAAAAAAGCCGCTCGTGTGAATGGTGGAACTGGGGCGCAAGGACGAGACACCGAAGAGAGCCTTGTTGGCTCTGGCAAGGGCGGCAAACTGCTCTTCAATCAAGGCTTCCTGCATGAAGGCATTGCGGACGGTTGCATCCCTGACGATTGCAGGAGCCGTCAAATTGATCAAACGTCCGCCGGTCGCCCGGGCGACCGCTGCTGCACACAGCTCCGGTGTGTAGGCAAAGCCTGCGGTGGTTCCTCCGGTTGCCTGAACAATTGTCATATCCTGCAGACCGGATGCCCGTATATTTTCGGCTACGGCCAGCACGGTTTGTCCCCAGGCTACGGCAAGGGTATCTCCGGATTTCAGAAGCTTGCCGAGCGCTTGGCCACCCGCGGCTCCAATACGGTCTATCAGGGCCCTGGAGCCATCATCACTTGGTACAACCAGGCAATCCTGCAATCCGAAATGCTGCTTGAGCTCACGCGCAATCGCGAGCGAACTGAGCCGGGATGGTTCTATAGAGATGTTGACGATGCCACGGCTGCGCGCATCGGCGAGGTAGCTGTTCACCGTTGCCCGCGAAATGCCCATGATTTTGGCGATGTCTAATTGTGTGCGTCCTTCCTCATAATAAAGCCAGCACGCCCAGATATAAGGATCGTCCCCATATCGCAGCGGTATGGCTTCAGACAATTCAGCCTGAGAAACCTGCCGCGTATTCATCTTGTCCGCGTGTGACATCGTAATTGCCATGAAACCCCAGAATTCCCGCATTCGCTGCGAAAATGCGGGCGTTGGCAAAATTTTGCAATGCTATTGCAGAAAACAATTCAAAAATGCACGGCCAAGCCGATGTTTCCGCCCTGCCTTGCAGCCCAGGAGGAGCAATTTGGGCAGCGGCCAGTTTTAAAGCCGATCCCGCGCGCCCAGTGACAATTCTTTCAGAATGATAGCGCAGGACGTCGCCCCCGGATCCAGAACGCCCAGGGATCGTTCGCCAAGCCGGCTGGCCCGACCGATTCTCGCGACCAGATTTATCGTTGAATCCCGACCGGCTTCAGCCGCCTCCACAAGGGCTACAAGCGCCTCGCCGAACGAATTGCCAGCAGCAATCGATGTGTCAAAGGCTTCAACAGCCGGCACCAGTGTGTCGAGCAGAGTCTTGTCCCCGACCTTGGCGGAGCCGATTGCCTGGATGCCTTCCAATCCGGCATGCAGCATCCGGCTGAACGCGGCACTGTCGATGGCTTCAACGTCCTCGATCTTTTCTGCAAATTCGGTAAACATCATTCCGTAAAGCGGCCCCATCGAACCGCCGATCTCCGTCATCAGGGTCGTTCCAAGCACCTCCAGCGACTGTGCCAGGGAGAGATCCCTGCCTTTCATCCGTTCAGATGCCATGCCAAACCCTTTGGCCATGTTGACACCATGGTCGCCATCGCCGATTTTTCCATCGATTTCGCTCAGATAGGCACGGTTCTGGACTATCCGTTCGGCGATTGACAAGACAATCGCTCCCGCCTGCGCATTGTTCAAAGTCTGCATTGGTGTCTTCCTTACAAAATCGCTGTGCATCGCACTTCTACGTCCAGAAGTTTCTTCAGCTCGGAGTCGAGTGCCAGCACCGTCAAAGTCGCTCCAACCATTTCGAGCGAAGTAAAATAGTTTCCGACATATGTTTTGTATATCGAGAGGCCTCTTGCCGTGATTTCGGTCTCGATCGTGTCATGGAGAATATAGAGTTCGTTTACAGGTGTGGCTCCGAGACCCGAGACCAAGACGGCAACTTCCGTTCCTTCAGGCAGATTGTGGTCATCAAGAACGATCTTGCACATGTCCCGCGCCACTTGCGAGGCGGTTTTCAACGGCTCTACTCTTACCCCCGGCTCACCATGATGGCCTATCCCGACCTCCATGGTGCCTGGTTCAATCTGAAAATTGGGATGGCCAACGGATGGCAAGGTACATGGCCCAAGTCCAACACCGATTGACCGGCAATTGTCGATCGCCCTCTGGGCGGTGATGCGAACCTCCTCAAGCGAAGCGCCGGTTGCGGCCTTGGCTCCACCAATCTTCCACATAAAGATCTCTCCGGCGACGCCGCGGCGTTTATCACGCTCTTCAGGCCCAGCAGAGCAGACATCGTCATTGGCAACGACGATTGCGACCTCAATGCCATCCTTGGCGGCAAGCTTCCTCGCCATCTTCACATTCATGTTGTCGCCAGCGTAATTGCCGTAAAGCACAATCACACCCTTGCCACCATCCGCTTCCCGGATAGCGTCATAGAAGCTTTTGGCGGTCGGCGAGGAAAAGAGTTCGCCCACAGCGACAGCGTCCAGCATGTTTATCCCAGTGTAGCCTATGAAGGCAGGCTCGTGTCCGGAGCCTCCGCCGGTCACCACGCCGACTTTTCCGGGATATGGCGCACCTTTTGCTGCCACGACACGCTGATTTTCCGCGAGCCGGACGATATCGGAATGGGCCTTTACGAAGCCCCTTACGGTATCCTCGACAACCTCATCAGGATTGTTAACGAAACGCTGCATGATGTCTCCTGTAAGATTTTTTCTGCTCGTGGTTCAAAGGATGGTGTATCCGCCATCAACAAGCAAGTCGGCCCCATTGATCATGTCTGCTCCGGACGATGCCAGGAAGACCGCCGAGGCGGCGATCTCTTCAGGGTAGGCAAAGCGTCCTGCCGGGATGCGTTTGACGGCCGCTTCACCTTTTTCGCCTGCCCAGGCCTTCTTGCCGAGCTCCGTCAGCACGATCGTCGGAGATATCGTGTTCACGCAGATTCCGTGCTTGCCCCATTCTGCAGCGAATGTTTTCGACATGCCGATGACACCGAATTTGGACGCACAATAGGCGACATGTTCCTCGATCGCGACACTGCCGGCTTGCGATGCGAGACTGATGATCTTGCCCGCCGTGGCCGGCGGCAATCATGACCTTGCCGACCGCCTGGGTCATGAGAAAGCTCCCCTTGAGGTTGATGTCGATTGTCCGCTCCCACTGTTCCAAAGAAAGGTTTTCGGCGGGGGCCAGATGGACCACACACTGCGCTATTGACCAGAATATCGATACGCCCGAATGCAGAAACGACGCCCGCAACCGCGGCATTGACTGATGCGGAGCTGGAGACATCACAGACAAATGGCATGGCGCCCGTCTCCCAATGCGTCAGCCTTGGCACGCGCGACGCTGTCGTTTATGTCAACGACAGCAACCTTTGCTCCCTTTTTCACGAATGCCTCAGATATCGCTGCGCCAATTCCAGATCCGCCACCCGTGACAAGCGCAACCTTGCCACTGAGCGAAAAGCTGAAATCAATATTTGGAGCCCTGTCTGTCATGTCTTAACCCTTGCATTGTTGTGATGGCGGGGCGGTGAACCGCCCCGCACCTGACAGGCAACCTGTTACTTGCGGCCTTCGAGCAACTTGTCGACATTGTCGGCAGTCACAGGTGTCCACGGGATGTTGTAAACCTTCTCCTTGCCGCCGTTGAAAGGCATTTCCGGATACTGGTCCCAGATTGCGGACTGCGGTTTGTAGTCACCCTTCCTGGCATGCAAGATCGCAAGATCAAGTGCACCCTGCGCCTGCGCATTCGCGTCCTGGAGGATCGATGTCATGGTGCCTTCCTTGACAGCGCGCAGGGCATCGGTGATCCCGTCGATACCCGCTATCGTGAAATCGCCGACATTGAGCTTGGCTGCCTTGATGGCCTCGATCGCGCCTAATGCCATTTCGTCATTTTGGCCGATCACGCCATTGATTTTGCCCGGGTGAGCTGTCAGCCAGTTTTCCATTAATGTCTGCGCTTCAGCACGCGACCAATTTGCGGTCTGTTGCTCAAGCACCTTGACGTCGGGGCACTCTGCCAGAGCCTTCTTGTTGCCTTCCAGGCGCGAGATCTGCGCCGATTGGCCGATCGGACCTTCCAGAATTACGACATTTCCCTTGCAACCGAGCTTGTCGAGCACGCTTTTTGCTTCCATATATCCGGAAACCGTATCATCGGAACCGACATAGGAAGCCAGGAGGTCCGAGTTGACGCGGGTGTTTGATCCAATCACGGGAATGCCCGCATCGGCTGCAGCCTGAACAGCGGTCGCTCCGGCTTCGATGTCGATCGGCACGAAGATGATCGCATTGAACTTCTGCGTGATCATCGTGTTGAACTGCTCCTGCTGAACGAGGGCGTCGTAACGTCCGTCGAAAATCGTCAATTCGACTTCGCCATTCTTGACAGCGGGATGTTGCTCAAGCGCAGCCGACCAGATCTGCATGAATTCTGCATTCAGACCGTAAACGGCTGCGCCGATCTTCAGCTTCTCAGCTGCCAATGACGGGGACGCCATCAGCGCGGTAGCGGCGACGAGCGCCATCAAATACTTCTTCATTGTCATTTCCTCCGTTGTTACACCGGCCACCACTTGGTAAGCCGTCCCTTACACGGGAGCTCAAGGCCCCGTATATCCTCCAAGGTGCCAATCAGGCTCCGTGATTTCGTTTCTGGTCGAGCATGACAGCACCAACGATCAGTGCACCCTTGAGCACCTGCTGGTAGTAGGATTGGATTCCCATGAGGTCCAAGCCGTTGTTCATGACACCAATAATAAGAGCGCCTATCAGCGTCCCGGTTATCCGGCCGACGCCTCCCGAAAGGCTGGTTCCACCGATGACAACCGCTGCAATTGCGTCGAGTTCGTACGCGATCCCGGCCTGCGGCAGTGCGGATCCGGTACGGGCCGTCAAGATCATCCCTGCCAGTCCTGACAAACCGCCCGATATTACGTAGACTGCAAAGCGAAGGCCGGTGACGTTGATGCCCGACGTGTTGGCCGCATGCGGATTGCCGCCCACGGCATAGATGTATCTGCCGAAGCGTGTGCGGTTCAGGATCCACCACGAAGCCAAAAACACCAGACCGAACAAGACAACCGGCATCGGAATGCCAAAGACACTGCCTGTTCCAATCCAGCGAAAGTCTGGCGTCAACGTCGGGACCGGTTTGCCGCCGCCATAGATCAGAGTGAGCCCCCGAGCTGCTGAAAGCATGCCAAGTGTCGCAACAAATGACGGCACTGCAAACCGCGATACGATCACTCCGACGAGCGCACCGCAGGCGACGCCTACGGAGATGCCGACAGGGTAAGCAATCCAGGCAGCATAAGGAGCCCCAGCGATGCCTGCTGTCGCAGATGTCGTGGCGAAACTCGCACTGACGATACCCGCAAGAGCGACGACGGATCCAACGGAAAGATCAATTCCCCTCGTCAGGATAACAAATGTCATTCCTATTGCGAGAACACCATTGATGGACGTCTGCAACAGTATATTCGAAATGTTACCGGCCGTCAGAAAGTATTCGTTTGAGAAAGAAAGAACGACTGCGAGAAGCAGGAATGCGAGGAAAATCCCGTATTCCTGCAGGACCATTCTACGCCGTTCAGGACCGAACCAGGCATTGGATGAATTGTTCTCGACCGTGGGCACTTCAATTTCCTCTCTTTGCTCCGACACTTGCAGGCTGCGGTGCGCGTGTTGCGTCATGTCGACAGATGTACGAGTGACTGCGCGTCCGTTTCTTGCCTGGAGTAAATTCCGGCCGATTGCCCCTTGAGCATCACCATAATGCGGTCCGACATGCCGAGTACTTCATCGATTTCGGATGAGATCATCACGACGGTACCGCCAGACTCGGCAAAGTCGCAAATGATGCGATAGATTTCGCGTTTCGCACCGACATCGACGCCGCGAGTCGGCTCATCGAGCAGCAGAACCTTTGGCTTGCGGAGAAACCATTTTCCCAGGACGACTTTCTGCTGGTTGCCGCCTGAAAGTCCGGAAACAGGCATTGAGTCACGCGCTGCCTTGATATTGAAATGCCTGATCATCTCGGCGCTTGCGTCAATTTCCTTGCGTCGATCCATCGCGAAGTTTGGGCTCATTTCAGGAAGGCTGGCCATGCAGATGTTGTTACGCACGCTGTCCATCAGGTTAAGGCCCGTGCGCTTTCGGTCTTCCGTTACCAGGGCCAAACCCTCGGCCATGGCATTCGCAGGTGTTGAAACCTCCATGATGCGACCATCCAGACGGATCATTCCGGCAGACTTCTTGTCGATGCCGAAGATGCAGTTGAAAATTTCTGTTCTGCCAGACCCCATCAGACCGTATATTCCGAAGATCTCGCCCTTCCTTGCCGCAAACGAAACATCGGAGATTTTTCCGGGTACCGTCAGACCCGACACCTCCAGGCCAATCATTTCGGTCGGTACGTTAGTCTTGAAATATTCCTCGCCCAGTTCGCGCCCGACGATCATTCTGATGAGTTCCGGGCGGTCTATCTGATGCATATCGCCACTTTGGACAAATCTCCCGTCGCGAAATACGGTATATGAATCGGCGATCTGGAATATCTCCGACAGCCGGTGCGAGACGTAGACTATTCCCTTTCCGGAAGCCTTGAGTCGTCCGATTGCCGAGAAGAGGTTCTGAGCTTCCTTCTCGCCGATTGCAGATGTCGGCTCATCCATAAAGATGACTTCCGCGTCGTGGCTTAAGGCTTTTGCTATTTCAACCAGCTGAACCTCGGCAACCGACAAATTCATCATCAATTGGTTGGCCCGAATGTTGAACTCGAGATCGTCCAGCAATGCCTGTGCCTTGAGGTTCATCGTCTTGAAGTCAATGCCACCGAAGCGCCCGGAAGGCTCTCGTCCGAGATAGATGTTCTCAGCCACCGTCATATGTGGAACCGGGCTGAGTTCCTGTTCAATGATCGCAATACCGGCTGCCAGCGCCTCGGCGGGCGTTGAATAGAGAACATCCTTCCCGCGACGGCGAATCGAACCGGCATCACGGGCGTAAATTCCCATCAAGATCTTGAGGAATGTCGATTTGCCGGCACCATTGCCGCCGCAAAGCGCATGAACCGAACCGGCCTTCAGTTGGAAATGGCCATCGCGCAAAGCCGCAACACCGCCAAACGACTTTTGCAATCCCTGTACTTCCAGCAGGTATTCCACGAGACATCCTCCCCATACCGGCCCGTTTGCATTCATGGGCCGCTGACGATCGCCTCCCGGTCACGTCATGTTTGACAATAGTCGACTTCATGTAGACAAATGTCAAGCATTAGTGAAGAATAAATTATTGCGGCGGGGATGAGATGGCTTGCGACATCAACGCAAAACATCAAAGCCCGTGCCAAATCATTGTTTTGCCAGATCCATGGCGCTTATCGGACGTATGAATGGAACAGATATGAAGAGCGTGAGTGGAGCCGGCAGCACCGGAAAACCTCTGCCGGACGCCGTCTCCGTTCATCGCGGTGCCAGATAGGATATTATTGTGGCAGACCTCAGCCAGCCTGGCTTCTGTGCCGAGATTTGGAAAATTGCGGCAGACGGGGTCATGGCCGGGAAGTTTTAACGCTGATAGTTCACGTCTGGTAACCGGTCTGCCGCTCTATGCATGGACCGATAATCAAGGACAGAAGGCTGCGCTTGCAAACCTGCTTGCGGCCTGTGGCGCTACCGGATCTGTTTCCATCAGCGTTCGCAAGGTACCAGGTTCTGAACTGGAACAGTTTATACCAGATCTCGATGACAGCAAAAATCACAGAATGCGGCTCAGGAATTCGCGTGTCCGTTCGCCTTCGGGTGCGCCGAAAACCTGTGCCGGCGACCCTGATTCGGCGATGACACCCTTGTCGAGGAAGCAGACCCTGTCTGCCGCCTCGCGGGCAAAGCCCATCTCGTGGGTGGCAAGAATCATGGTCATATGCCGGCTCTTGAGCTGGCGCACCATATCCAGAACCTCACCCACCATTTCGGGATCAAGCGCCGATGTCACCTCGTCGAACAGCATGATCTCCGGCTTCATGGCCAGCGCCCGGATGATGGCCACGCGCTGCTGCTGGCCACCGGAAAGCTGGTCGGGATAATGGTCCACATGCTGGTGCAGCCCGAACCGGGCAAACATGGCCGTGATCTCGTCCCTGAGTTCGGCGCGGCTGCGGCGATGAACGCGCCGGGGGGCCAGCATGACATTCTCAAGAGCCGTCATATGCGGAAAAAGATTGTAGCTCTGGAACACAATTCCGATGCGGCGGCGGACAGGCAGCGGATCGATTTCGGGTCCGGCGATATCAACGCCGTCCAGCAGGATCTGGCCACTGTCGACCGGTTCCAGCAGGTTTATACAGCGCAGCAGCGTGGATTTTCCGGAACCGGATGCTCCGATGAGACAGACCATGCTTCCTTCGGGCACAGCCAGATCTATGCCACGGCATACCTCCTGGTCACCGAAGCTCTTGTGCACACCGACAAGCCTGAGTTTTTCGCGTCTCTCCATCCCTCAGCTTCGCTGCCTGTTCTGTCGCTCCATCAGCCGGTCCGCATAGCGGGTGGCCGGTATGGTGACGGCGAGAAAAATGATCGATGCCCCCACGTAGGGCGTGAAATTGGCGGCCAGCGATTTTTCCACCCCGGCCTGTCGCAGGATTTCGACAGGGCCGATCACCGAAAGCAGGGCCACATCCTTCTGCAGGGCAATCAGGATGTTCATGTTGGCGGGGACAACGCGCCGGATTGCCTGGGGCAGGATGACGAAGCGCATGATGTCGGAGGAAGAAAGTCCCAGCGACATGGCCGCCGAGCGCTGTGATTCATGAATGGATTCAATGCCAGAACGTATGACTTCCGCCACATAGGCGGCATAGGTGCAGACCAGTGCCAGCGTTCCCCAGATATAGGGGCTGTTCCACGGCCTGGGAAGGCCAAGGCCGGGAATGCCGAAGCCGAACAGATAGATCACCAGAATTACCGGTACACCGCGAAACACATCATTGTAACCGATGGCGAACAATTTCAGCGGGAAAAGGGAGGGTGCACGCACATCCCGGCAAAGGGCGATCGCCAGACCCAACACGGTGATCAGCGGTGCACTCCAGGCAAATATCATGATATCGACAAGGAAGGCGGACAACAGTCCGGGAAAGGTTTTCACCAGAATATCCCAGTCGAAGAAGGCCGCCTGCACCCTGGGCCATCCCGGTGCCATTGTCAGACCTGTCCACACGGCCAGCACAACGGCTGCCGTGCTGGCCGTGGCAACCCTATATCCACGCCGACGCAGGCGCTGTTCACGCAGGCGGCGCGGATTCGCTGCCAATGGTATTCCCGGTTTTCCCTGCTCCATTGTCACTTGATAACTGGTACACCCGTTGCAGATGAAAGCCATTCCGCTTCGATCTTTGCGAGAGTGCCATCAGCTTTCATGGACGCAAGGGCCTTGTCAACGCAGGCAACGAGCGGATTGCCCTTTTCAAACACCAGGCCAAACTGGTCCAGTCCCGCTATGTTTTCTGTCGGGAACTGGCCCAGCACCACGCCGTCCTCCATATCGACAGCTGCTTCATATAGCGCGGTCGGCAGATCAAGCATGGTCGCATCAATCTGTCCCGATTTCAGCGCCTGGACAACATCGGCTGTATCGTTGAACATCAGCGGATCCTTTTCCGGACCGACCGTCTTGCCAAGAATGCTGCCAGCGGTGGTGCCTGCCGCCACACCCCAATGCAGTTTTTTCAGTGCGGGCAATTCCGGTTTCAGCCCGGCCTCGATGACGGGCTTGCGCACCAGAACGGCGGTTGCGGCGGTGTAATAAGGCACAGAGAAATCAATCGACTTCTTTCGCTCGTCTGTAATCGAATACTGCGCAACGCTGAAATCAAAATTCTTCGGCCCCGGCTGTATGCCTTCATCGAAGGTCGCAACAGTCCACTTCACCTTGTCCTGCGGATAGCCGATTCGCGCCGCCACTTCATAGACGACGGCGGCCTCGAAGCCCTTTCCGCCTGACGGATTGTTGTCTGCCACCCAGGGGAAATAGGCCGGGTCACCGGTAGCGGGTGTCAGCACACCGTCATTCACGGTCCTGGCCGTGCAGGCTTCCTGGGCAGAGGCCGACATGACAGAAAGGGCAACGACCGAAGCAGCCACTGCGATGATACGTGCAAACGACATGGATTTTTCCTTGTTATACTCTTAATTCTTTGAAAAACCTGGAAATTCCAGTATTTTCTTTTGTTTCTCCTTGCACTTGTCCGAAAACCGGTTCCCGATTTTTCGGGTGCATGGAATATATGCCAATCTGCGCAGATCATGCCTAGGGCGTGTCGTCAGTTACAGATTGGTCGTGGCGCGAGACGAATTTTGTTGCTGAACAGGCGAAAAGCGCAAGTGATACCCAATGTATCACGAGCATTTTCAACGCATTCAGCGGCAAAATTCGCCGCGTCCGGAGGATTTGGTGAAAATGGTCCATTTTGGCGTCGCAAAATCTTGAAAGGGGTAGGCCCTTCCTGCGATTTTGCTCCTGAAACTGAACCATTTTCCCTCAAACCACGTTCCAATCTATAATTGACGACACGCCCCAAGGCATTCTCCGCGCCACTTTTATTATGAATGGCACAATCTGCAAGAAAGACCGGAGTGTCAAGTTCTCCCAATTCCCTTTCGGGGCGGCTGTGCACAAAATTATTTCGCTTTTGTCCCTGAAGAGGTTCAGGCGCTTGCCATCGAGACGGATCGATGAAAAAAGCGGTGCAGACCCTTTGGCATCGAAAGACGGGAACAGGCGCGTGCTGAAGAGTGTTGTTTTCGCATCTGATCCTGGCGAAAACCGGTTCCCGGCTTTCGGGCCGATATTGCAGGAGAGACCATGCCGCTTCACCCTGATATTGCCAGGCTTCTGGCCGATGCCGGTACGCCTGGGCCGCTTGAATCGCTGACAATCCACGAGGCCCGGCGCATGGATGCAGAGGATGTTCCGGCACCGGGAAAGCCGGTGGAATCGATCACCGACATTCTTTCCGGACCGGTACCGATCCGGCTCTACCGGCCCTTCGGTGCCGATAAACCCGCTCCGGCGGTGGTTTTCTTCCATGGCGGCGGATTTGCCCTCTGCACGCTTTCTTCCTACGACGGCTTGTGCAGCCACCTTGCTGCCGACAGCGGGGCGGTTGTCCTGTCTGTGGATTATCGCCTTGCACCTGAACACCCGTTTCCGGCAGCACCGGATGACGGCCACCGGGCACTGGAATGGATTGCGCACCATGCCGGAGAGCTTGGCTGCGATCCATCCCGCCTTCTGGTGGCCGGTGACAGCGCCGGGGGCAACCTTGCCGCCGTGGCCGCGCTCGACGCGCGTGACGCCAACGGGCCGCCCCTGATCGGCCAGGTTCTCCTCTATCCGGCGACGGCCCATTACAGCACAGGGTTTGCGTCCTATGACGCATATGGTGACGGCTACGGGCTGACAGCCGCCGGCATGCGGTGGATGTGGGATCACTATGTCCGCGATCCGGCGCTGTTTCGCCATCCCCGGCTTTCGCCGCTGTTTGCGCCGCGGCTTGACGGCCTCGGGCCAAGCCTTGTCGTCTGCGCCGAATATGATGTGCTGCACGACGAGGGCGTGGCCTATGCGGCGCGCCTGGAGGCGGAGGGCAATGCCGTCAGCCTGAAGATCTGCCCCGGCGTTCATCATGGCTGCCTCGGGCTTCTTGGACAATCCGATGCGGTGGCTCCCATGTGGGACCATATTGTCACGTGGATCAGGCAGCAGACTGGCCCTCGGCAGCACCCGGCCTGAACCTATTGCCGGCAGGCTTTTGCCGGAGTGGCCGGCCTGTTCGGGACATGCCGCCTTGACTCCTGCAAAAATGCCGCTAAACAGCAATTCAGGACAAGGATGAAACACGCGATGAAGCTGCAGTCTGGTTGCATATCTGACAGTTTTGATCCGGCATACAGTGCCGGTGTTTCTGTATCTGTATCCTTCATGTCCAAAACCAGGGCCAAAACGACGACGAAAACCGTCTGACGTCTCTGGCCTGCCGCTCTCTCCCCGGCTCGTGCCAGGGGACACAAGACCTGCGGTTGACGCAAGGTCTTATTTCCAAGACCGCGGAGAGACAGAAAGAGAAGAGAATCATGGGTTTCAAGATTGCGATTGCCGGGGCGACCGGAAATGTTGGCCGCGAAATGCTGACAATTCTGGCTGAACGCGGATTTCCTGCAGATGAAGTTGTGGCACTGGCTTCTGCCCGCAGCCAGGGCACGGACGTGTCGTTCGGGGACAAGACCCTCAAAGTCAAGACCCTCGAAAATTATGATTTTTCCGACACCGATATCTGCCTGATGTCTGCCGGTGGAACTGTTTCGCAGAAATATTCACCGAAGATCGGTGCGCAGGGCTGCGTTGTTATCGATAATTCTTCTGCCTGGCGCTATGATCAGGATGTTCCGCTGATCGTTCCGGAAGTGAATCCGGATGCAATTTCCATGTTTGCGCGCCGCAACATCATCGCCAATCCGAATTGCTCGACGGCACAGCTCGTTGTGGCCCTGAAGCCGCTGCATGACTTTGCCAGGATCAAGCGTGTTGTGGTTTCGACCTATCAGTCCGTATCGGGTGCGGGCAAGGACGGTATGGATGAACTGTTCAACCAGACCCGTGCGGTGTTTGTTGCAGATCCGATGACCACCCAGAAGTTCCCCAAGCGCATTGCCTTCAATGTGATCCCGCATATCGACAGTTTCATGGAAGACGGCTACACGAAGGAAGAGTGGAAGGTTCTGGCAGAAACCAAGAAGATTCTGGACCCGAAGATCAAGGTGACCTGCACCGCTGTTCGTGTGCCGGTGTTTATCGGCCATTCGGAGTCGGTCAATATCGAGTTTGAAAACGAGATCTCCGCTGATCAGGCCCGTGACATCCTGCGCGAGGCTCCGGGCTGCATGGTGATCGACAAGCATGAGCCGGGCGGTTACATCACACCCTATGAATGCGCCGGTGAAGATGCGACCTATATTTCGCGTATCCGCGAGGACGCAACAGTGGAAAACGGCCTGAACATCTGGGTTGTTTCCGACAACCTTCGCAAGGGAGCCGCGCTGAACGCGATCCAGATCGCCGAGCTTCTGGTGAGCCGTGGCCTGATTGCGCCGAAGAAAAAGGCTGCCTGAGCACACAAAAGCCCAAGGTATCATGCGTTCCAAACCATCCTGAACCCGGCGGCAATTGCCGGGTTCTTGCCGAAATGAGACATACAGACGTTTATTTGTCCAGACGTTTGTTTGGCAGACATGCGGGAAGAAACTGGTCCTTCAAACATCAGGGTGTGTCGTCTCTAATCCCGGCCGATATGCAAGAGCCGATATGCAAGAGTTGACATCGTCAGTCGACCAATTGCCCCCATAAGGGCAAAGTTGGAGGCCAGGGAACTTTCCATGAAACGTCTCATTCTTGTTGGCGGCGGGCATGCCCACCTGATTGTCCTTGAGCACCTGGCCCGGCAACAGTGTGCGGATCTTGATGTTGTTATGGTGACCCCGTCTCCATGGCAATATTATTCCGGAATGCTTCCCGGCTGGATTTCAGGGCAATATCGTGAAGCAGATTGCAGGATTGACATCCGGCCTCTCGCACAGCTTGCCGGGGCAAAGCTCATCCTCGAACCGGTTGTCGCCATGAATGCGGACCATAACGTCGTCTGCCTTGCCGACGGTCGAACTCTGGAATATGACTTGCTGTCACTGGATACCGGCAGCGAGACAAACAATGATTGGCTTGCACGCCTTTCCGAGAGGCTCCTGCCTGTCAAGCCGCTCGACAGGTTCTGCGCTGCATGGCCGGCAGTTGTCGCGGAAGCGCACGCAAAGCAGACCTATGACCTGGTCATCCTTGGCGGCGGGGCTGCGGGTGTCGAACTGGCGCTGGCAACACGCCATGCGCTTGCAGGCGTTGCGGGACATGCTTCCGTCACACTGGTTGCAGGTCGTTCGGGATTGCTCCCGGGCTATGGCAAGTATGTGCGGCACCGTGTGTATTCCGCGCTCGAAAAGGCGCATGTCCGGGTCATTGCGGAGCGTGCCGTGGGAATGCAAAACAGTCTTTTCCTTTCAAACAACCAGCATCTGGCGGCTGATCGCGTCATTGCAGCGACCGGCGCACGCGCGGCACCCTGGTTGGCCCTGTCAAGGCTGAAACTGGACGCTGCCGAATTCGTTGCCGTTGACCCTTTCCACAGAAGCCTGTCTCACGCAAATGTGTTTGCGGTCGGCGATGTTTGCTCGCGCAGCGACTCCCACATGGCGCGGTCGGGCGTGCATGCTGTTCGCGCAGGCCCTGTGCTTGCCCACAATCTTGTCGCTGCTGCACAGAAACAACCGCTGCAACCTTATGTTCCACGCCGCAGGTCACTTTATATTCTGGCCACAGGCTCCGGCCAGGCCATTGCATCCTATGGCTCTTTCAGTGCTGAAGGTCGCTGGGTACGGCGCTGGAAGGACGCAATAGACCGCCAGTTCATCCGCCGTTTCCAGGTCGGTCGCAGCCTGAGCGCTTCAGAGGCCGGATCGGGCAAAGAGGTGTGAACCGGCAATATGGCCGGAAGACTTCAAAAAATTCGTGAACCTCTTTCCCTTCGCGGGAATTTTGCAGTCCTGTCTTGCGCATCACGCGCATTTTCAACGCATCCAGCGGCAAAATCCGCGTCGAAGGATCTGGTGAAATGGTCCATTTTTGCGTCGCAAAATCTTGAAAGGGGTTACAGCTTCACGCGATTTTGAATTATGCCGTTGCCGTTTTTGTGACAGGTTACAGCCGCCATGCACAAGGCACCGGCAGCAAGGGGCAATCATGACGGATTCTGGCGACAGCTTGACAAACCCGGATTTCCTGAAGGATCTCAGGAGCCAGATGCTGAAATTTGCGACCCTGCAGCTCTCGGACCCGATTGTTGCCGAAGATACCGTTCAGGAGGCCCTTGTCGGAGCGTTGCGCAATGTTTCCTCCTTTGCAGGTCAGGCAGCCCTGAAGACATGGGTTTTTGCTATCCTGAAAAACAAGATCATTGATACAATCCGCCAGCGCCAGAAACTGGCGGCGATCAGACCGCTGGTTTCTTTCGGGGATGACCAGAACAGGACCGAAGAATTTTTTGACAGGCGTGGCATGTGGAGGCCGGAAAACCGGCCTGCCGCATGGGGCAATCCGGAAGAAAACCTGCTGGGCCAGGACTTCTGGCGCGTTTTTGACGCTTGCATCAACCACCTTCCCGGCCAGCAAGGCCGTGTGTTCATGATGCGTGAATTCATGGACATGGCCACCCCGGAAATCTGTATGGAGGCTGGCGTCACAGTTTCAAATCTGAATGTCCTGCTGCACCGTGCGCGTCTCAGATTGCGCGATTGCCTTGAAACCCACTGGTTCGCCGCGAGTGCCGACGCATGCTGAATTGTTGGAAATCGACTCAGCTGGTATCGATGACGCTTGATGGAAAATTGCCATTCCTGCTGCATTTGAGGCTGAAGGCCCATCTTGCACATTGTCCGGCGTGCCGGAATTTCTCGTATCAAACGAAGCACTTGCGCCGGATGTCAAAGTTTTACTGCAGCTCTGTTGATTTGGCTCCGGATGGCGATGCTGAAAATTAACTCCCGTTCTTTGTAAGAAAACCATCAACTGACAGACAAAAGACATATGAACTGCATGGAAACCCCGGAGAATTGTCTTGAAGCGCGTATTGATCTTTGTGCTGTTTGCACTCGCACTTGCTGCCGCATACACACTCAACGCCTCGCACCTTCCCACGCTTGAGGATCTCAAGGCCAATCTGGGCATGCTGGCAGACTGGGCTGCGGCCAATCCGGTCCAGGCCGTGTTTTCCTATTTCCTTTTCTATGTCCTGGCGGCCGCCATTTCGGTGCCGGTTGTGACACTCTTCACTTTGGGCGGTGGCGCACTGTTCGGCTTCTGGGGCGGGTTGGTCATTGTCTCGTTTGCCGCCAGCATCGGTGCAACGCTGGCATTTCTTGCAGCCCGCACCCTGCTGCACGATGCGGTTCAAAAACGGTTTGCCAACCGGCTGTCATCCATCAACGAGGGCTTGAGAAAGGACGGTCCGTTTTATCTTTTTACGCTTCGTCTTGTTCCAATCTTCCCTTTCTTCATCGTCAACCTGCTGATGGGGCTGACCCCCATTCGCGCATGGACCTTTTATTGGGTAAGCCAGCTGGGTATGCTGGCGGGCACGGCTGTGTTCGTCAACGCCGGAACGCAACTGGCGCGTATCGAAAACATGCGTGATATCCTCTCCCCCTCACTGATCCTGTCCTTTGCGCTGATCGGTATCTTGCCGTGGATTGCCAGGGCCTTTCTTGGCTGGCGGAACAGGCGGAAAGTCTATTCCGGATGGACCCGTCCAGTGAGTTTTGACCGCAACTTCATTGTGATCGGCGGAGGAGCTGCCGGTCTTGTCAGTGCCTATATTGGTGCGGCCGTCAAAGCGAAGGTGACATTGATCGAAGCGCACAAGATGGGTGGAGATTGCCTGAACTATGGCTGTGTGCCGTCAAAGGCACTGATCCGGAGCGCCAAGCTCACCGCGCAGATGCGCCATGCCGACCGTTACGGTCTTGCAGCCATCGAACCTGCCTTTTCCTTCAAATCCGTCATGAACCGGATTCAGAATGTGATCGCGACCATTGCCCCGCATGACAGCGTCGAACGCTACGAAGGGCTGGGCGTGGATGTGCTGCAGGGCTATGCACGGATCAAAGACCCCTGGACTGTTGAGGTAACCCTGACAGACGGAACGGTAAAGTCCCTGACCGCGCGGTCCATCATTATTGCGTCGGGAGCCAGTCCCTTTGTTCCGCCCCTGCCCGGCATTGAGGATACAGGCTATGTTACCTCGGACACGCTCTGGGAAAAATTTTCGCAACTGGATGCACCCCCAAAACGTCTCGTCGTTCTGGGGGGCGGGCCGATCGGATGTGAACTGGCGCAAAGTTTTGCGCGGCTGGGCTCCCATGTCACGCAGATTGAAATGGGAGCACGGGTTTTGATCCGTGAAGACATTGACGTCTCTGATTACGCCCTGAAAGCGCTGCTTGCAGATGGCGTGGATGTGCTGACGTCACACAAGGCACTTTTCTTCGAGAAAGACGGCGAGGAGAAGGTTCTTGTCGTGGAACATGATGGCCAGCACAAGAAAATAGCATTTGATGCCCTCATCTGCGCCGTCGGACGCATGCCGCGTCTCAAGGGTTTCGGACTGGAAGAACTCGGCATTCCCACCGGCAGGACCGTGGAGACCAACGCCTATCTGGAAACCCTCTATCCGAACATTTTTGCCGCGGGTGATGTCGCCGGACCTTATCAGTTCACGCATACCGCAGGTCACCAGGCATGGTATGCCGCAGTCAATGCACTTTTCGGGATGTTCAAAAAGTTCAGGGCCGATTACAGGGTTATCCCGTGGACGACCTTTACCGATCCGGAGATAGCCCGTGTCGGCCTCAATGAGCAGGACGCAGGACAGATGGGTATCAAGGTTGAAGTGACGCGCTATGATATTGACGATCTCGACCGTGCCATTGCCGACGGGACGGCCTATGGTTTCGTCAAGGTGCTTACTGTTCCGGGCAAGGACAGGATCCTTGGTGTGACGATTGTCGGCGAACATGCAGGCGATCTGCTGGCGGAATTCGTTCTGGCCATGAAGCACGGACTGGGCCTCAACAAGATTCTGGGGACCATTCACACCTATCCGACACTTTCCGAGGCAAACAAATATGCGGCCGGAGAATGGCGTCGCGCGCATGTCGCGCCATGGCTGCAGGTCTTTCTGGAACGGTTCCACAGCTACATGCGCAGAGGTTCCCTATGATTGACCGCTACGTCCTTCCGATACAGAAGCGCCTGTTAAAGCCTGTCGCTGCCCTGCTTGTGAAGGTCGGAATATCAGCAGATGCAATCTCGATTGCAGGATTTGCCATCGGGCTTCTGGCAGCCCCGCTTCTGGCGCTCGGTCTTTTCAAGGCGGCGCTGGCCGCTATCGTGATCAACCGCCTTTTCGACGGTCTGGATGGCGCTGTTGCACGCATGGAGGGTTCTACCGACAGGGGAGCCTATATCGATATTGCTTTCGACTTTTTCTTTTATGCCACCGTGCCACTGGGTTTTGCCCTGTTTGACCCAGGCCACAATGCGCTTGCCGCGGCAGGCCTTGTCACCGCGTTCATGGGAACAGGTTCCAGCTTTCTGGCGTTTGCAGCTGTTGCAGCCAAACGGAATATTTCCGCCAGGGACTATCCCCAAAAAGGTATTTACTATCTTGGTGGTCTTGCCGAGGGCAGCGAAACCATCGCTGTCTTTATCGCCATGTGCCTGCTGCCAGATCACTTTGCAGAGATTGCCTGGCTTTATGCCGGCATATGTATGATAACAACCATCGCCCGCTGGTGGCAAGGCTGGGTCATTTTTTCGCAAGAAAATCTGGAAATGGCCGAAAGCAATGAAAAACCGAAGCGACCAGACGACGATAGCCAACTGACCTGACAGGAGTTTTCATGAGACCGCTTATTGTGCTGACCTCAGCCCTCATTCTGGGAGCGCAGTGCAGCCTTGCTGCTGACGACTGGAGCGAAACGCTTGCCAGGGCCAGAGGCCAAACCGTCTACTGGAACGCCTGGGGCGGTGACGAGCGCACGAATGCCTATATCGAATGGGTCGGTGTACAGACGGAAAAACGCTATGGTGTCAAGGTTCAGCAGGTGAAGCTTTCAGACACGGCGGAAGCGGTGAACCGCGTGATTGCCGAAAAACAGGCCGGGAAAACAGAGGACGGGTCGGTCGACCTGATCTGGATCAATGGTCCGAATTTCTTGTCGATGAAGGACAAGGGGCTGCTGTATGGCCCGTTTGCGACACAGCTTCCCAATGCCAGATTTCTTGATCTTTCACCAGCCTCAGCCAACAGTGTGGACTTCACCGTGCCCGCAGACGGGTATGAGTCCGCCTGGCGGCTGGCGAAGTTCGTTTTCAATTACGATAGCGCACGTGTTTCCGACCCGCCAAAATCCATTCCTGCTTTTGTCGCGTGGACCCGTGCGAACCCCGGACGCTTCACGCATCCGGCCGTGAGCAATTTCATGGGTGCAACGTTTTTGAAACAGGCATTGATCGCGCTGGCTCCGGATCCGCAAGTTCTGCAGAAACCGGCAACGGACGAAAATTTTGACACCACTGTCGCTCCGCTCTGGAGCTGGTATGACCAGATCAAACCGAACCTCTGGCACGGTGGTGCCGATTTTCCGGAGAACGACGCGGTACAAAATCAGCTTCTCAATGATGGCGAGATCGATATATCCATGTCTTTTGATCCGGCAAGCGCGGCGGCGGCCATTCACGAAGGCAAGCTTCCCGACACCATTCGCACCTATACACTTTCCGGCGGAACCATTGGCAATGTGAGCTTCGTGGCGATTCCCTTCAATGCAGCCCACAAGGCGGCGGCCAAAGTGGTCGCCAACTTCCTTCTCGATCCTGCTGCCCAGGCCCATATGCAGGATATTCGCGTGCTTGGAAGCTTCTCTGTTCTTGATTGGTCAAAACTCGATGCGGAACAACGGAAACTGTTTGACGATCTGCCGAAGGCTGAGGCCCTTCCGGACATTGCCGCGCTTGGCAAGACGGTTCTGGAACCGCATCCTTCCTGGATGACACGGCTGACGGCAGCGTGGGCCAAGCGCTACACGCCATGAACGACCGCGGAGCGCAAACATTCTTCCTGGTCATCGCTGCCATTGCGGGAGGAGGACTTGTCCTGCCGATCATGATCGGACTCTGGCAAACCCTGCTTCCGGCATTCGGTCATCTTCCCGCCATTGGCGAAGACGGTTTCAATCTTGATGCGTGGCACCGCCTTTCCCAACTCCCCGGCACAGGTTCGAGCCTGAGGCTGACTGTTTTCGTCGGGCTCTGCTCGACTGTATTGGCCCTGGTGCTGGCCGCAGGCTTCCATGCCGGCCGCCGGCATCATGCGGCACTGCGCGCCATAGAAAAGCTGATTGCGCCTGTGCTCGCTGCTCCGCATGCCGCTATTGCCATCGGGCTTGCCTTTCTGATCGCGCCATCGGGCTGGATCTTCCGCTTGCTCAGTCCCTGGGCCACAGGGCTGTCGGTTCCGGCCGACATTACCATCGTGCATGATCCTGCCGGTCTGTCGCTTATCCTGGGTCTGGTCATCAAAGAAGTACCATTCCTCATTTTCGTCATGGCGTCGGCGCTGAACCAGATACAACACGACCATTATATGGCCGTTGCCCGGGGGCTTGGCTATGGGCCGCGCCTGGCCTGGTTTGCTGTGATTTTTCCGCAGATCTATCCGCAGATCCGGTTTGCCGTCTACTCGGTCCTTGCTTTCTCCCTGTCGGTGGTGGACGCGGCCATTGTTCTGGGGCCGGGAAATCCACCAACGCTTGCGGTCCAGACATTGCGCTGGTTTTCGGCCCCTGATGTTACGATGATGCTGCCGGCCTGCGCATCCGCTATCCTCCTGACCATTGTTGTTGCAGCCGGAATCGGCCTCTGGTGGTTGCTGGAGCGCGTCGTCTCCAGTGCCGGCCGCTTCTGGATTGAAGGCGGATTTCGCTCGAAGGCTTTGGAAAACCGGCTTCGCATCATACCGCAAGCAGCGGTGGTTGTTCTTGCTGCTGGCGGCTGGTCGCTTGTCACACTGGCAATCTGGTCTTTCACATGGCGCTGGAGCTTCCCGTCGGCCTTGCCCGACAGCTGGTCCATGAGCCTGTGGCTGAGAGCATCGAAGGACTGGGGACCGGCGCTTCTCTCGACTTTCATTCTCGCGGCGACATCCAGTCTTGCCTCCTTGCTTTTGACCATCGCCTGGCTGGAGGCCGTGCAAAGGACCGGCAAGACCATGTTTGCACTTTATCGTTTACTTGTCTATTTGCCGCTGATCCTCCCGCAAACTGCGTTTATTTTCGGTCTCCATTTCGCTTTTCTGGAGATTGGACTGGGTGGCTCCCTGATTTCCGTCGTATGGGCGCACATGTTTTTCGTATTTCCTTATGTCATGCTGACGCTGGCCGATCCCTGGCAATCGCTCGATCCGCGCTTTGCCAGGGCCGCGTCCAGTCTTGGTCGCCATCCTCTTGCCATTCTGCTGTCCATCAAGCTGCCGATCCTTTTGCGCCCGCTGCTTGCGGCCCTGGCGATTGGTTTTGGCGTCAGCGTGGCGCAATATCTGCCAACACTGGTCATCGGAGCAGGCCGGACAGAGACCCTTACCACTGAAGCTGTTGCGCTTTCGAGCGGCGGAGACCGGCGCATTGCAGGGGTCTTTGCAAGCCTGCAGGCACTTCTGCCATTCGGTATCTATGCTCTGGCGCTTGCCATTCCGGCGCTGGTCTTTGCAAGGCGCAAGGGATTGTCCGGTACAAGAACATGAATTCTCTCCGACTGGAAAATATATCGATCTTCCTGCCGATGACAGGCCAGGCACTCTTGCGTGATTTGAGCCTGGAAGTCCGTGCCGGAGATATCACAACGGTCATGGGGCGCAGTGGCGCAGGAAAATCGACCTTGCTGGCCTTTATCGCAGGTCATATGGACCCCGCTTTCAAGGCAACCGGAAAGGTCTTTTGCGGTGACCGGAACATCACACATCTGCCGCCGGAGGCACGCCGTGTGGGCATCCTGTTTCAGGACGACATGCTGTTCCCGCATCTCTCTGTCGGCAGCAATCTGGCCTATGGCCTGACGTCCGACATCAGGGGCCGGGAAGCGCGGCGCGCCTGTGTCGAGGCAGCGCTTGACGATGCCGGACTTGCAGGTTTTGCAAATCGCGATCCCGCAACGCTTTCCGGCGGTCAGCGCATTCGCGTCGCCCTGATGCGGACTTTGCTGTCCAGGCCCGCAGTGCTGCTTCTGGACGAGCCCTTTTCAAAGCTCGACAAGGCGTTGCGGATCGACATGCAGACCTTTGTGTTTGAGTGTGTCAGGCGTCAGCGCCTGCCAGTCCTGATGGTCACGCATGACGAAGATGACGCCCGGATTGCCCAAGCCGACACGGTCCGCATATGATACGGTCTGTGCCAACCTGCCGTGATCTTGACGGCTGAGGACTGCAAGCTGTGGCTGGCAACAGGATCACATGCGCTGCTTCAGGTATCTGTAGCTTCGCGTCGCTATGTCTATCGGATCGATACCGCGAAACCCGAACCCGGTCTCGACCGTAAAATAACCCGTATAGTTCGACACATGCAAAGACCGAAGCAGTTCATCCCAGTTCATGTCTCCGTCCCCGATCGCCTTGCGGGCGGTATCTGCGGCATGAATATGGACCAGTTCGGCACCCATGTCCTCCACGTAGCGCGACAAAGGCTTGCCTTCAAAGGCAACATGGCAGGTGTCAAACATCAGACGCACATTGTCCGCCCGGCTTTCGACCATCATGCGTCTCGCATCCGCGGCAGTATCGATCAGGTTCGTGTCTGCCGTGGTCGGCTCTATGGCGATTGTGATGTTGCGGTCCGCGGCATGGGCTGCCACGGCGCGCAGGCAATCCAGGCTCATTTTCCAGCCATCGTCAAAGGCCATGCCGTTTGCCCGCCAGCCACCGATGTAAAGAACCATGCCTGCGCCGAGATCCGAAGCCAGATCGACGATGTCCTTGTAGTGCCCGATGGTCGCCTCGCGTTCAGCGGGCAGAACCGAACAAGGATTGCAGCCGAAGCCGCCGCCGATGGCAGGCAGCAGGCTGGAGACAGCGATGCCTTCCCCCTGTGCAATCGCCCTGATCTCGTCGCGCCGTTTCCGCGACAGGTGCTGCGGCCAGGCATGCGGTGCGCAACAACCGATTTCCACAGCATCATAGCCGATGGCGGCGATCGAGCGGATGGCCTCTTCCAGCGAAAAGGTTGGCAGGATGTTTGGAAAACTGCTGAACGGGAATGTATTAAAGGCGAGTTTCATGGCAGACGTCTCCAGAGTGTGCCGGGATATACCAGCTGATAAAAATGGCAGGGATGGATCAGGCTGTCATCGGTACAGCCCGGGCTGCGCTATGTTGCGCGATTCACCCTCTTCTATCCTGGCGCGGAACGGGTTGGCCCCGGTCCGGCCATCAGGCGGTGTGTGACAGGATCCTGAGCCCGGGCGTGCATACCAGCCGATCCCACAGTTGGCATGGTGCCGGAAACAGCGTCTGCAAAACCTTTTTTCATTCTCTCCTCCCGGCAAGATCAAACCGCGCGATGGCGCTGCGGAATCCTGGTGCGGCGCTCCCCATATGCGTGCCATCAGCCTTGGCGACATGCGACCGTACAATGCAAACACCAAACCATCTTCATGTCAATACATAATGCGGTATGATTTATTTATTATACTGTTTCAGATGTCCTCATGAAGAAATTTCACATGCAACCTGCCCTTACCATACGCCTGCGACACAGATTTCATGCAAACTCCATATTCTTGTTTAAAATAATATTTTCATGTTTTTTGTACCCTGATCACTGAAGGTTGAATTTTTCTGTCTTGTCACGGAATGTCTGTGGTCTCTTATAATTACATCGGCATGATTTATGTATTGACCATTTTCGACGGGTATTGCATAATTTCCACATGCAAGAAGGATGCGATCTGCCAATGGTCCGGAGCTTTACAAACACAAAGATACGACGGGACCGTAGCGCCTTTCGTTGCGGAGGATCGTATTGCTGAACACTGAAAAAAACTCGGGAGACCCTGCCATCCTCGCCGATACCAGTCGCGGCACCAACCAGACAGGGGTGAAACTCTATAACGAGCGTCTGGTTCTTTCGCTCATTCGCGCTCATGGTGCCCTTTCAAAAGGCGAAATCGCCCGTATGACCGGTCTCTCACCGCAGGCTTCCTCCGTCATCATGCAGCAACTGGAAGGTGACGGTCTGCTGATCAAGGGCGAACCGCAACGCGGCAAAGTCGGCCAGCCTGCGGTTCCGATGTCACTCAATCCCGAAGGTGCCTTCTCCATCGGCTTCAAGGTCGGACGTCGTTCCGCCGATGTGGTGCTGATGGATATGGTCGGCAAAGCGCGCCAGCTTTTCCGGACGTCCTACGCCTATCCAACGCCTGCCCTGCTCAAGACTTTCCTCGATACCAGCGTCAATCAGATCATCGACACCATGACACGGCTTCAATATGGCCGGATCCGTGGCATTGGTATTGCAGCCCCATCGGAAATGTGGAGCTGGGAAGAGGAATTCGGCGCACCGCGCGATGTCGTCGAAGCCTGGCGCCTGTTCGACATCAAGGCCGAAGTCGAGCAGATGTTTTCCTGGCCCGTCCATTCCTGCAACGATGCCACTGCCGCATGTGCCGCCGAACTCGCTTTTGGAGAAGGGCGCAAGTACCGGGATTTCCTGTATGTTTTTTTCGCAACATTGATCGGCGGCGGGGGTGGTGCTCGATGGAAGCCTTTATCCGGGTCGCCGGGGATATGCAGGCTCGATTGGTTCCATGCCCGTGCCATCGTCTGAACCGGGCCAGGCACCGAAGCGTCTGATCCAGTGCGCCTCCATTTTCCTGCTGGAGCGGATGATCCGCGACAGCGGCGGTGAACCGGAGGCGATCTGGCACAACACTACGGACTGGTCACACATAGGCCCGGTGCTGGATCGCTGGATCGAGCAAACGACCGACAATGTGGCGCTGGCGATCGGCTCGGCCATTTCCGTGATCGACTTCCACAATGTGGTGATCGACGGCGGGTTTCCGGCAGATGTTCGCGCACAAATCGTACGCCGGACACGGGACAAAATGGCCCGTATGAAAATGGAGGGCGTGGCTGCTGTCGAGATCGTAGAGGGCAGGATTGGCAGCGATGCACGTGTTCTCGGTGCAGCCAGCCTGCCATTGCTGGCCTGCTACGCAAGAGACCGCGATATTCTTTTCGGTTGACGCTGAAAAACGGAAACACATGTTGCAATGACCGCCCTTAACCGGGCGACGGGAGGTAAAACCAGATGCTGATTGGAATTGACTGGGGTGGTACAAAAATCGAAGGTGTCGCCATGAACCACGATGGCAGCGAGCTCCTGCGCCTGCGGGAAGTGACGCCACGCCACGATTATTTCGGATGCATCCGTGTCATCAAGGACATGATCGACGGTCTTGAACGTCAGACCGGGCAAACCGGTTCTATCGGCATCGGCATCCCCGGCTCGCTTGAGCCGGTCAGCCGTCTGGGCAAGGGCGCAAGTTCGACCTGGCTTCTTGGCCGTCCTGTTGAAAAGGATCTGTTTGATGTTATCCGGCGCGAGATCAGGGTTGAGAACGACGCCGATTGTTTTGCTGCGTCCGAAGCCGTGGACGGTGCCGGTGCCGGGCACAATGTTGTCTTTGCCGTGATCCTTGGTTCGGGTGCCGGTGCCGGAATTGCGGTCGGCGGCAAGGCCCACCACGGACCGAACAACAGCGGCGGCGAATGGGGCCACAATCCCCTGCCATTTCCCAATATCACGGAAAGCCCCGGCAGGGCCTGCTACTGCGGAAGGCATGGCTGCATGGAAACATGGGTTTCCGGCCGCGCTTTCGAGGCCGAATATACAAGCCATACCAATGAAGAGCTGAAGGCCCGCGATATCATCGAAAAGAAGCGGAATGGTGACCGCCTGTGTGGCCTGCTGTGGGACCGCTATATTGACCGGGTCGCACGTGGCCTGGCAACGGTTGTCAACACGCTCGATCCGGATGTTCTCGTCATGGGTGGCGGCATGTCAAATGTTGATGAACTCTATGAAGATCTTCCGCGCGAACTGGCCAGGCGCACGTTCTCGACAGTCTTCAACACACCGATCAAAAGAGCTGTCCACGGCGATTCCAGCGGAGTGCGCGGTGCGGCCTGGCTCTGGACGTAATGCCGCCTTGCGGAACCTATCGCCACCCCTGCAGTCCGTTACCAGCGAAAGACACATGATGACAGATACATCTCCCCTGCAAGCCCGCCATGATTTCGCGCTTGCATTGATCCGTGACGCCGGCGATCTTGCACACGGCTATTTCAAGAACCGCGACACCCTGACCATCAAGAGCAAGGGCCTTCAGGACATGGCGAGTGAGGCCGACCTGAACACGGAACTGCTGATCCGCGACCGGCTGAATGCGAGCTTTCCGCAGGATGCCTTCCTTGGCGAGGAAACAGGGATTTCGGCCTTTGCGGCTGACCAGGGCATCTGGGTCGTTGATCCCATCGATGGAACACAGCCTTTCGTTTCCGGCATGTCGAGCTGGTGTGTCTCGATAGCCTTCGTTCAGGGGAATGTGCTGCAGTTCGGCATGGTCTATGCACCGGAGCGCAACGAGCTTTTTGCCGGTGGTATCCATTTTCCGGCAACCCTGAACGGCAAACCGGTCCTTCGCCATCCGGGCAAGACCATCAGGGACGGTATTGTCGGTGTCGGCTATTCACCACGTGTGACGCCCGACGAATTCCTGCCGATCTTCGAGCGTTTCCTGAAAAATGGCGGTATGTTCTATCGCGATGGCTCAGGTGCGCTGACACTCTGCTACGTCGCTTGCGGTCGCCTGCTCGGATATATCGAGCCTCATATCAATTCGTGGGATTGCCTGGGCGCCATCGCCGTCATCCGGGCCGCAGGCCTGAAAACCAATGATTTCCTGGCAAACGATGGCCTGAACAAGGGCAATCGTGTTCTTGCCGGCAACGAGACGGTCTATGCCGAACTTGAAAAGATCTATGGTCCCTGATCGCGACTGTTTCACAACAGCCTGATTGACATTCTGCAAGCTTTTGCTTCCCGCCCGTTGAACCCGCAAGGTGCCATACCATGTGTGGACGACCCAAGCGTGTTGCTGTCTTTCAGACTCGCTTGCCACGCTTTACGTCCTTGTTTTATGCGTGTCGTTTTCGCAAAACCGCTACACACTTTTGCGCGACACACATTAGAGCATTTCCGTCCTATTTTGAATCGTTGTGGATTCCCAAATCACTTTTGTTCTGATTCATTGATGGTGGCTGGAAGGAGGCCAGCATCTGATGACCGCACCCTTGTCCAATGATCTTCGTGAACGTGTTGTTGCAGCGGTATTGAGCGGTGAAAGCAGTCGGGCCGTGGCTGCGCGTTTCTCGGTCGCCGTCTCTTCGGTGGTGAAGTGGTCGCAGCGCTATCGCGCGACCGGATCGGTTTGTCCTGACAAGATGGGGGGCTATCGCAAACGTATTCTGGAACCCCATCGCGACTTCCTTGCCGAGCGGCTTGATCAGAACCCGCATCTGACGCTGCATGGTCTGAAGGCCGAACTGGCCTTGCGCGGCATTACCGTCTCACACAATACAATTTGGGAATTCATACGCAGCGAGGGTCTGCGCTTTAAAAAAAACACTATTCGCCCTTGAGCAGACCCGTGTCGACGTCGCCCGCAGGCGACGGCGATGGAAGACATTGCAGCAGCATCTCGATCCTGAACGCCTCGTCTTCATTGATGAGACCTGGATCAAGACCAATATGACGCCCATCCGGGGCTGGGGACCAAAAGGCAAGCGCCTGCGGGCCTTTACACCACACGGCCACTGGCGCACGCTGACATTCCTCGGCGCGTTGAGGAGCGATGGCATGACAGCCCCTTGTGTCTTCGACGGACCGATCAATGGCCAGTGCTTTCTTGCCTGTGTCGAGCAGCAACTGGTTCCCGTTCTCAAGCCGGGCGATATCGTCATCATGGATAATCCCGGAAGTCACAAGTCACCGGCCATCCGCAAGAGCATCAAAGCCGCCGGTGCACGGCTCTGGTTTCTGCCGCCTTACTCGCCAGATCTCAATCCGATCGAACAGGCCTTTTCCAAGATCAAACACTGGATGCGCCACGCGCAGAAGAGAACCGTCAAGGACACATGGCAGCACATCGGCAGACTGGTCGAAACAATCCAACCAGACGAATGCGCCAACTATCTCACCAACGCAGGATATGCTTCCGTTAAAACATGAAATGCTCTAGAGGGTTTGGCGTTTTCCTGCGCTATGCAGGCGATATTGCAGGCGGCGGCGCTGATATCACGACATGATCAGCCCACCGTCGATATTGATCGTCTGGCCGGTAATGTAAGCCGCGTCGGCGGACGCAAGGAAGGCCACGAGTGCGCCCACCTCGGCAGGTGTGCCGGCGCGTCCCATGGGAATGCCCTCGACCCATTCCGCCATCAACGCACCAGGTCCATAGTCGCCAAGCATCTTGCCCCAGACACGGTCGTTGTAGTCCCACATTTCCGTGTGGATGATGCCGGGGCAAATGGCATTGACCGTGATCCCCTCCTTCGCCAGTTCCTTTGCGAGGCTCTGGGTCAGTCCGACGACACCGAACTTCGATGCAGCATAGTGGGGCGTATAGATGAAGCCCTGGCGGGCCTGGCCGGATGCCGTATTGATCAGGCGCCCTTTCGTGCCGCTTGCGCGGAAACGGGCGACCGCCTCCTGACAGCACAGGAAGACGCCCTTGGTGTTCACGTCGAGATTGAGATCCCACTCGGCCTCGCTCAGGGCCTCGATCCTGGCGATGGTGATTACGCCGGCATTCTGCACCGAAACGCCGAGCGGGCCGAGGCGGGCCTCGGCTTGCGCATAGGCCTCGCCGATTGCGGCCTTGTCAGTGACATCGAGCCGGAGTCCCACGACTTCGGCACCGGTCTCTTCGGCGAGACGTGCGGCGACCTCGCCGGTGTCGGGATCAATGGCCGCAATCGCGACCCTGGCACCCTCTTCGGCGAAACGCCGGGCAATGCCCATTCCTATCCCCTTGTTGCCGCCCGTGACGAATACACTCTGGCCAGAAAAACGTTGCATGGTCTCACTCCTCCTGTTTGCAGTTGATTAAAGCGTGTTGCGGTCTTTCAGACTCGCTTGCCACGCTTTAAGTCCTTGTTTTATGCGTGTCGTTTTGGCAAAACCGCTACACACTTTTGCGCGACACGCATTAGACCGTTCTCCCGAGCGTATCAGGCTGTCAGTCTGGCTGCTGTGAACTTGTCCGTGACGAGGATATTGATGATGCCCATCCTCAGGGCACCCGCGATGGCCTGTGTTTTCGATTCACCACCTGCCAGGGCCATGACACGGCGGGTCTTTTTCAGTTCCTCGAGCGTGATGCCGATGACCCGCTCGTTGAGCGGTGTTTCCACCGGCTTTCCATCCCTGTCATAGAACCGGAACGAAATTTCACCTACGGCTCCTGCTTCCTGCAGCATGGCCATTTCCTGGCGCGAGAACACATTGCCGGAGCCCGCGAGCAATTCCGACGGTTCCACCGCGCCGATGCCTATTATGGCAAGGCTCAGGCGACCAAAGAGATCCATGGTGCCCCGCACGAAAGGGTCGGCCAGCATCACCAGCTTCGCCTCGCGCGACGACGTGATCCCCTGCACGAGCAGCAGCCGCGGCTCCCCGCCGGTCAATTTGGCAAGCCGCGCTGTCAATTGCGTCGCGTGTGCCTGGGCCGGTGCCTCGCCCATGCCGCCCAGGATCTGGACGATGTATTTGGCCTTGCCGTTCTTGAGCGGATGGATGTTGTCAACCATCTTGAGAATTGTCTGGCTCCAGCTGGAAACTCCGATGATTTCATCCTGTTGCAGCGTGACTTCGAGAAAATGCGCCGCGGCCTCACCGATACGCGCCATGATTGCTCCGTCGCGATCTTCCGAACAGTCGATCACAATCGCCTCCGTCAGGGAATAGCGCTCACGCAGGGCGGTCTCGAGGTCTGCAAAGGTTCCGGGGGGCGGAATCACCGTGGTGCGGATGATGCCCTCGACTTCCGCACGCTTGAGCATGCGCGACACCGTGGCCTGTGACATATGCATGGTAACGGCGATTTCGGCCTGTCGCATTCCTTCAAGATGATACATCTGTGCTACGCGGGCGATCAGCCGAAGTTCATTGAGGCGTCCCATGATCTCTCCAGGGTATGAATTTTTATTCACCCATAGTGGAAGTCACGGGAACGGTCGAGCGATAGATTGCGTCCTGCCACACCTTGAGACGTGCGGCGGTATCCGAAATGCGGGGCGGCAGGGCGGTCCTCTTGCGGGGCAGAGCGGCTATTGTCTCGAGATCCGGCCAGAGGCCCAGCGAAAGGCCGGCCAGACAGGCCGCTCCCAATGCCGAGACCTCAGGCGCATCGCACTGCAAAATCGTGTGGTTCAGCGTGTCTGCCACACATTGCATGAGGAAACTGTTCTGGCTGGGGCCGCCATCGGCAAAGAGGCCCCCGAGCGGTGCCGGAGACTGCGCCGACATTGCCCGGAACACGTCATGCACCTGGAACGCGATGGAATCGGTTACGGCGCGCGCCATCTGTGCGCGTGTCGTCGTGAAGGTGATGCCCGAAAAGAGCGCCCGGGCATCCGCATGCCAGTAAGGTGCGCCCAGGCCAACAAAGGCCGGCACGAAGCCGGGACCGTCAGGCTGCGCTGTCGCTGCAAGGTCAACCAGCGC
This sequence comes from Rhizobiaceae bacterium, assembly GCA_965247225.1. Lineage (GTDB taxonomy): Bacteria > Pseudomonadota > Alphaproteobacteria > Rhizobiales > Rhizobiaceae > CBDFGT01. Next base: position 100,618 of record CBDFGT010000039.1, read on the forward strand.
CTGGACGTCCGGCAATCCGAGTATGTCCGTCATCCACGGAAGTGCTGCCGCCGACACCAGGATGTTGCCCTCGAAAGCGTAGGTCGGCTTGCCGCCGATCGACCAGGCGATAGTGGTCGTGATGCCGAGACTGGGGGCGATATAACGCGGCAGGGTCGTCATGATCGATGACCCTGTCCCGAAGGTGACCTTGCCATCTCCCGGATGGAAGGCCCCATGACCAAACAGCGCGGCATGGCTGTCGCCGATTGCGGCGGCAACCGGAATTCCATCCTTCAGCCCCGGCACATTTCGCGTCACACCAAAATCGCCGGCACTGTCGCGTACCTGCGGCAGCACCGTCCCGGGGACACCGAACAGACTGCAGAGCTCGTCGCTCCAGCATTGCGCATTAAGATCGTAAAGCTGACTGCGGGCAGCGTTGGAGGCATCACACGCATGCACTGTTCCGCCTGTCAAACAATGGATCAGCCATGAATCGATTGTTCCGATACGCAGTGGCCTGCCGGCGGGCGCACGGTCCAGCAGCCATTTCATCTTGGGGCCGGGAAACATCGGGTCGATCGGAAGACCTGTCAGGGCCTGGACCCGGGCAGAGTGCCCTCCTGCGATCAATGCGTTGCAGGCAAGTGCCGTGCGGCGGCATTGCCAGCTGACAACAGGTCCAAGCGGCTTGCCCGTTTCACCGTCCCAGATCGTTACCGATTCGCGTTGGTTGGAGATGGCAACAGCGAGCAAATCGACGGCAGGCCCGGCGCGCAGACAGGCCGAAATGGCCTCCAGCACTGACTCCCAGATGCGTTCCGGGCTCTGTTCGACCCAGCCCGGCTGCGGATGCGATATGCCGACCGGAGAGGAACCACGCGACAAGATTTCACCGCTCGCGGAGACGAGCACCGCCTTCGAGTTTGTCGTGCCCTGGTCGATGGCGAGGATAGCGTTCATCATGCTGGCTCCGGAAGGTGGGGCGCTGCCGTATCGTTCGGCCGCTGCCGAAGGGTTGTCTGTGGCACGAAGCGATCCGTGGCAGGCCGCTTTCTGGCGATCAGTTCCTGCGCCGCTCCGGCAATCGCATCCGGTGCCATGCCGAATTGGTCGAGGAGAAATTCGGCCGAGCCCGTGGGAGCGAATATCCCGGGCACACCAAGGATTTTCATCGGTACCGGCGCTTCTGCAACGACCACTTCCGCAATGGCAGACCCAAGACCACCAAAGGTGGAATGTTCTTCTGCTGTAAGAATGGCACCCGTCTCCCGAGCCGCCGCGACAATCGCCGCGACGTCGACAGGGCGCACGGTTGCCATGTTCAGCACGCGCGCTTCAATGCCCCGGTCGGCCAACAGGTCCGCCGCCTTCATGACGCGATGCGTGAGCGTGCCGTTGGCAATGAGCGTGATCGCATCACCATCGCGCAGCAGGTTTGCCTTGCCGGGCTCGAACCTGTGGCCGGCAGGCAGCAGATCCGGCACGCCAACACGTGACAGGCGCAGAAACACCGGCCCCTCGTACCGGGCGGCCCATTCGACGGCAGCCGCAGTCTCGATCGAATCACAGGGCGCGATCACCGGCAAGTTCGGCAGCACACGCATCCAGGCGAAATCCTCGATGGAATGATGCGTTGGGCCGAGTTCGCCATAGGCCATGCCCGAGGAAATGCCGATCAGCTTCACATTGGCATTTGAATAGGCGATGTCAGCCTTGACCTGTTCGAGAGAGCGTCCGGTCAGGAAGCAGGATGCAGCGCAGACAAAGGGCACAAGGCCGCCATTGGCGAGCCCGGCACCAACGCCGACCATGTTCTGCTCGGCTATGCCGACATTGACGAGGCGCTCCGGGAATTTCGACTTGAAGCCCCCCAGTTTTGAAGAGCCAACCGAGTCGTTGCAAACAGCGACGATCCGGGGATTTTCGGAACCAAGGCGCTCGAGAACGGAGACGAAGGCATCGCGACAATCATGCAGTTTGACAGGTGTTGCAACGGCGTTCATGCGAGTTCCTCCGAGAGCTCGGCAAGGGCAATTTTGTATTGCCCGGCATTCGGCACCTTGTGGTGCCAGTCAACAGTATCCTGCATGAACGAGATCCCCTGACCCTTGTTGGTATGGGCGACGATGCAGTGCGGGCGTGATCCCCTGTGCTGCAGGGCGGGCACGATTTCATGCATGACGTTACCGTTTATCTCCGTGACTTCCCAGCCGAAAGCCTCGAGCTTGGAACGGAAAGGTGCCAGATTGTTCGTGTCCCTGAGCGCCGCCCCCTGCTGAAAGCGGTTATGGTCGATGATCAGTGTCAGATTGTCCAGCCCGAACTGGGCAGCCGAAGAGATGGCCTCCCAGTTGGAGCCTTCCTGCATTTCCCCATCGCCTGTGAGTACATAGGTGTGGTAGACCGCACCTGTGATTTTGGCAGCCTTGGCCATGCCGACTGCCACCGGCAGACCGTGACCGAGCGGACCCGTACTGGTTTCGACACCCGGAACCTTGTTGCAGTTCGGGTGCCCGTTCAGCCGCGAAAGCGGTTTCAGGAAAGTCGCGATTTCCTCCTCGGGAAAGAAGCCGCGCTTTGCGAGCGTTACATAGAGCGCCAGTGCCACATGGCCCTTGGACAGGATGAAGCGATCACGATCCGGATGCTTCGGCTGATCCGGCCAGATGCGCAGAACCTGGAAATAGAGTGCGGCCAGGATGTCGATAGCCGACATTTCGCCGCCAATATGGCCGGCACCTGCTTCAAAAACCGCTTGCAGATCGCGCAGCCTTATCTGGCGGGCGATGCGGTCGAGATCATTCGGCTGCATGAAATCCTCGTTATGAATAAATATACATTGTGAGATATAATTGCATTTGACCGGCTCCTGTCAAGCACGATGGCTAAAAATATACCTTTAAAGATCCTCCAATCATCGATTGACAGAACAGCATCAGGTAAGATACGCATTTCCAACCAGCTTAGAATAATTATTCTTTATCAAGCAGGCTGTGTGTACGGGAGCAGGGAGAGCTGGATGCAATCGTCCGTGACAGACGAAAAAAGAAGTACCGTGTCGGGTGTTCTGTCCCTCATGCGGGGTGCGACGGGTCCGCTCATAGGGCTCATACTTCTGTGTGTCTTCCTGTCCTTTGCGACCGACAAGTTCATGTCGGCCCGCAATCTCCTGAACATTCTCGACCAGATCACCGTTCTTGGCATCATGGCTGTCGGCATGACCCTGGTGATCCTGATCGGTGGTATAGACCTTGCCGTGGGTTCGGTTCTCGCCCTCACCATGATGGTGATGGGCTATCTCGCAAATCAGGTCGGCCTGCCGCTTGTTGTGGGTATCCTGCTGGCACTGGCGGTTGCGGCTGCGACGGGAGCGATTTCCGGCTTGCTGATCACGGCTCTCGGGGTGCCTGCCTTCATCGCTACGCTTGCCATGATGTCGGTTGCCCGCGGGCTGGCCAACATGATCACCGACGGACAGCAGATCGTCGGTTTTCCATCGTGGTTCAGCCTGCTGGCCTACACGCGCTTCGGCGGCTTCCTGACCCTGACGGTAGCGATCATGCTTGTCGTTTTTGCGTTCGGATGGCTGTATCTCCGCTACACATCCGGTGGCCGTTCGCTTTATGCGATCGGAGGCAACCAGGAAGTCGCGCGCCTCGCAGGTATCAGCGTCAATCTCTATACGATCGGGGTCTATGTGGTCTCCGGGCTGCTGGCGGGCCTTGCAGGAGTCGTCCTGGCAATGCGTCTTGATTCCGTTCAGCCCACAGCCGGCGTCTCCTATGAGCTCGACACGATTGCTGCTGTTGTCATCGGCGGCACGAGCCTGAGCGGCGGCAAGGGCGGGATGCTGGGCACCATCATTGGTGTGCTGATTATCGGCGTTCTTCGCAACGGTCTGAACCTGCTGGGCGTTTCGCCCTTTACGCAGGCCGTTGTGATCGGTGTGGTCATTGCGCTTGCGGTGGCTGCGGAGGCCGTAAAGCGAAAATGAGATTTGGCTGTACGCCAAAATCCGGCGGCCCATCCGCCGGTTCACAGCCCGGCGAATGCCGGACAAAAACTTCGGTCCTGCGGTGGTAGCAGGTATCCGAATTCAAAGGAGGAGATCTACCATGAAAATCAAGACAGTTCTTCTGGTCGCCGCAGCATTGGCGACCACTGCCCTCAATCCTCTCGGCGCTTCGGCAGCAGAGGTGAAAAAAATCGGCCTGGCGGTCTCAAACCTCCAGGCAGACTACTTCAACCAGATCAAGATCGGTGTCGAAAGCTATGCCAAGGAGAAGGGCATTGACGTTATCACCGTGGATGCCAAGAATGACAGCGCGACCCAGGTCAGCCAGGTTCAGGATCTGCTGACACAGGGTATAGATGCCTTCATCTATATCCCTGCCGGTGCTGCCGCTGCCGCTGTCCCGACCCGTCTCGCCAAGGAAGCGGGAATCCCTGTTGTCAATGTTGACCGCAATGCTGACGAAGCACCGGGCGACACCTTCATTGCCACCGACAATGCCACCTCTGCCTATGAAGTCTGCAAGCACATCATCGGGCTCGCAGGCGGCAAGGGCAAGATGCTGATGATCCACGGACAGAAAGGCACAACACCGGAAGTGGAGCGGACCAAGGGCTGCATGAAAGCCATCGGCGAAAATTCGGGTGTCGAACTTGTTGCCCAGCAGTGGAGCGAGCAATGGTCGCAGGCCGAAGGCCTCAACATCGGCCAGAACCTGCTGCAGGCGAACCCCGACGTGTCGCTCATCTTTGCGCAGGCTGATGGTCTGGCGCTGGGTGCGGCCCAGGCCGTCAAGGTCTCCGGCGTTTCGCAGCGCGTTTATGTCGGCGGCTTCGACGGCGATACAACAGCCCTGCCCATTCTCGCCCAGGGTGGCTTCGACGCAACAGCCACCCAGCAGGTCCGCGGTATCGGTCGGCTTGCAGTTGACAGCGCCATCAAGCTGGCCGCCGGCGAGAAGCTCCCGCCCGAGCAGTTGCTTCCGGGTTTCCTGACCACACCGGAGAATGCTGCAAAGTTCGTTGAAGACCATCCCTGATCGTGACCGGAAGACAGCGCCATGACTGCCACTGACCTCGCAACCATTCTCTCCCTCCGGCAGATCCGTAAGGTCTATGGATCCCTGGAGGTGCTGCATGGCATCGATCTTGATGTGAGGGCCGGGGAAGTCGTGGCGCTGCTTGGTGAGAACGGTGCCGGCAAATCGACCCTTTCGAGGATCATTTCCGGTGCCGTCAAGCCGACGGCAGGCACCATGACGTGGCTTGGAGCGCCCTATGCCCCGGCCACGCCGCGCGCGGCGATGGATGCCGGCGTCGGCATGATCCACCAGGAGCTCAAGCTGCTTCCCCAACTCTCGATCGCCGAAAATGTCTTTGTTGGCCGTTACCTGATGAAAGGCGGTCGCGTTGACCGCCATGCCATGGCGGAACGCGCCCAGGCGGGCCTTCGTCGCCTTGGGCTTGATGTTTCCCCCAGGCGGCTGGTCGAGGGCCTGTCCACCGCAAAGCAGCAGCTGATCGAGATCGCCAGGGCGCTGACACTGAATGCGAAGCTTCTTGTCCTCGACGAGCCGACGGCGGCCCTTGGTGGCGAAGAGACACAGCTCCTGTTCCGGCAGATCGAACGCCTCAAGGCGGATGGTGTCGGCATTGTCTATATTTCGCACAGGCTTGAGGAAATCCGCCAGATTGCCGATCGCATCGTCGTCATGCGCGATGGAGCCAAGGTGCAGGAATTCGACAGCGGCAATGTGCCTGTCCGCTCCATCGTGGAGGCCATGGTGGGCCGCTCGCTGGAGCGCATGTTCCCCGTTGTTCCCGAGCCACAAGATGCCGTCACCCTCGAAGTCAGAAACTTGTCCTCGCCGGCGCACACCTTCCACAACGTCAATTTTGCGGTGAAGCGTGGCGAGGTTTTCGGCATTGCCGGCCTGGTCGGCGCCGGACGAACGGAACTGGTTCGCGCGATCACGGGTGCCGATCCGATTGCAGACGGCGATGTTATCCTCAATGGCACCGTCATCACGCCACGCTCGCCGCGTGATGCCATCAGGAAAGGTCTCGTGCTCGTGCCGGAGGATCGCAAGCTGCAGGGCCTGGTTCTGGAGCACTCCATCCGGGAAAACATCGGCTATGCCAACCTTGACGATGTCTCCCGCCATGGCTGGGTGACGGCGCGACGACTGGCCCGGTTCGCCGATACCTATATCAGCCGCTTCGGCGTGAAGGGACGTGGCAGTCAAAACGCCGGCGAACTTTCCGGCGGCAACCAGCAAAAGGTCGTGCTGGCGAAATGGCTTGCGCGCAAACCGAAAGTGGTCGTTCTCGACGAGCCGACCCGCGGTATCGATGTCGGCGCTCGTGCGTCGATTTATGATACGATTATGGATCTGGCGCGCGAGGGCGTGGCGGTCATCGTCGTAAGCTCGGACCTGGAAGAGGTGCTGGGCGTGTCCAACCGCATCCTGGTGATGGCACAAGGGAAACAGGCTGGTATCCTCGACCGCAAAGACGCAAACGACGTCTCGGTGATGGAACTGGCGACGATTTGAAGAGGGATGGATTTCATGTCGAATATTACACTGAACGCACCGAAACTGTTTGATCTGGCCGGTAACGTGGCGCTGGTGACAGGCGCGGGCAGCGGCATCGGCCAGCGCATCGCCATGGGCCTGGCGCAATGCGGCGCTGATGTCGCCCTGCTGGATCGCCGCACCGACGACGGCCTCGCCAACACGGCGGCCTTCATCGCACGGGCAGGACGTCGCAGCATCCAGATTGCGGCTGATGTCACGCAATCGGTCGCCCTGAACGAAGCGGTAGCACGCACCGAAGCCGAACTCGGTCCACTTTCGCTGGCGGTCAATGCGGCTGGCATTGCCAATGCCAACCCGGCAGAAGAGATGGAGGAGAACCAGTTCCAGACGATGATGGACATCAACCTGAAGGGCGTTTTCCTCTCCTGCAAGGCCGAAGCGCGTGCCATGCTGAAGAACGGTCGCGGATCTATCGTCAATATCGCCTCCATGTCGGGTGTCATCGTCAATCGCGGCCTGAACCAGTGCCACTATAATGCCGCCAAGGCCGGCGTGATCCACATGTCGAAGTCGATGGCCATGGAATGGGTCGAACGCGGTATCCGTGTCAACACGATCAGCCCCGGCTATACGGCAACACCGATGAACACCCGGCCGGAGATGGTGCACCAGACGAAACTTTTCGAGGAACAGACCCCGATGCAGCGTATGGCAAATGTCGACGAGATGGTCGGCCCCGCCGTCTTCCTGCTGTCCGGTGCCGCCAGCTTTGTGACTGGCGTCGACCTTCTCGTCGACGGAGGGTTCTGCTGCTGGTGACCCCGGCCCTGGCCGTTTTTCCTTGAAGCCGGGTGCGGTGCTTTCTGCGCCGTGCCGTGCAAGCACATTGCGATCTTTCCGCTTGCGGAGAATACGACCCCGATGTGTTGCATTGCCCTCAAAATGTGCTTTTCCATGCACAGAGCGCATTTTGTTGCAAGGACGCGAACCTTTCCGTCAGCCGCAAGCCTGTAATGTCCTCCACATCGAGACACATGGCATAGACCACTTGCGCTGCGTCCACCGTCCCGTCAAGACGTTGTGTATTGTCCGCATGAACGACGCAGCACAGCATGTCCGGCATGGTCTTTCCCTTTGCGGTAATTACTATCAATGATTGCAGAATATTACTTTGAAATTACATACTGAAACAACGTTCTTATGTAAGCTTATTCAAACGCTGATAATTTAAACTATTGCTGAAATGGTCAACCAACGCTGAAATTGATCTTGCGGATTTGTCATGATCGTCAAGACGGTTTTGATATCTTGCGGACTCGTGACGGACCATTTCCCGTGATCGCAATCTTTTATATGAAAACTTTCAAAAGAGCGTTGATTTTTCGTTTACAGCAAAGGTAATTCTGCTCATATAACGCAACGTGAAGGTTGAGTTTACCTTCAAACAAATTGTTATAACACAACTTTCATCTTTTGAAGGGTGCCGGAATTGCCTGGACTTGTGCGAAATAGACCTGCTTCAAACCCTGAATTTGGAATTGCCGTGATGCGTCGCATGACCCAGCTTGGCGTGGCTGTCATACCCCAGAATTTCGAGGTTTTCTACGCCGCCATGAGCGGGAGCCATCACGAGCTTGCCAGGGATCTCAAGGAGCTTGGCAACGCACCGCTGCAAAACGAGATAGACAAGTTGGCAAACAGATATTTTGCTGACCGTCTTCAAAACCGTGTTGCCGGGATTACCCACAACAAGCTCAATGATATCCTGCAAAGGTTGCAGACTTTCCTTGAAAGCGAAACCAATGATCTGACAAAATACTCTGAGGTTGTATCAAAAGCATCGCGAGAATTTGAAATGGCCAGCAAGAAAGATGTTGGCCTGAGCGGAAATCCTTTGCTTCTGGTCATGCGTCTTCTTCTGGAATCCACCTCCGCCCGATCCGGCGAGACAGAGGTTCTGAGCAGCAAAATCAATCATGAAGCCAATGAACTGGAAAATACGCGCAAGGAACTGGAGACTTTCCGCTGCCTTGCAAACACAGATTATGTGACACAGCTCCTCAACCGGCGCAGCTTTGATGAGGAATTGCAAAAAATCTACACGGGTGGCAACGCAGGAACGGCTGGCCTTTTGCTGCTCGATATCGATCATTTCAAAATGTTCAATGACACACATGGCCATCCTGTCGGAGACGTTATCCTGAAGCGGGTTGCCGAAACGATCAAAGCCAATATCAGGCCCGATATGATTGCGGCCCGCGTGGGGGGTGAAGAATTTGCGATCATTGCACGCGATATTGAAACCGGCGTTTTTGAACTTCTGGCCGAACGGATCAGAAAAGCCGTTGAAAACCTGGAAAATATTGACCGCAAGACCGGCAAGGATTTTGGGCAGGTGACGATTTCCAGCGGCATTTGTATGGCCGCAGATGCGAATAACGGACCGGCGCTCTACAGGCAGACTGACGAAATGCTGTATCGCTCCAAAGGAAACGGACGCAATTGCACTTCGGTTTTCAAGAGACAAACAGTCAAGCCGGATATGGACAGCCTTCATTACAGTGGCCGCTATTTTCGCCAGCCGTGATCCGGGTGTGTCGTCAATGATAGATCTGGCGTGGTGCAAGACCGATTGGCCTTGCGGGATTTCTGCATGACTGACGTTACCTTATGAACACCGGGAGACATGCACTGAAACGCCACACCGGCAGGGTGAGCGTTTCAGCCCCTTGAGAGACCTTCCGGTCCGGCGTGTCACGCATCAAAGCAGGCCACGTGCAGCAAGATTGCGCATCAGTTGCGAGACGCCGAAAGTCCAGGGTGCGCATTGTGTGGAGAGTTTGACTGTGTTGGTCAGGCTGCCCAGATCTGCATTGGCAATGGTCACGCGGTCACCGATCTTGTGGGTAAATCCCTCGCCTTTCACATCACGGTCCTCGACGGGAGCAAAGAGGGTGCCCATAAACAGCATCAGGCCGTCAGGATATTGATGATGACGGCCAATCGTCTGGGCGACCAGATCCAGCGGATCGCGGCTGATCTCGGCCATGGAGCTTGCCCCTTTCAGGGTAAAACCGTCAAGACCTTCAATCCACAGATCGAGTCCCGCATTGCGCACTGTGTCTATTGTATACGTCGCATCAAACAGACGTATGAAGGGACCGATGGAACAGGATGCATTATTGTCCTTGGCCTTGCCCAGCAGCAATGCCGACCGCCCCTCGATATCGCGCAGGTTGACATCATTGCCCAGCGTTGCGCCCCTGACCCTGCCCCGGCTGTCGACCGCCAGAACGATTTCCGGTTCCGGGTTATTCCACCTTGAAGCAGGGTGCAGGCCGACATCGGCATTATGGCCGACCGAAGACATGATCTGCCCCTTGGTGAACACCTCGGCATCAGGGCCGATGCCAACTTCCAGATATTGCGACCAGACACCCTCCTCGATCAGTGCTACCTTGACCCTTGCCGCTTCCGGCGAACCTGCCTTGAGATTTTTCAGGCTGTCGCCGATAATGGCTGTGACCTTTTCCCGCATTTTCAGTGCCAGGGCAGGGTTTCCCGCAGCCTTTTCCTCAATGACCCGTTCAATCATGGAGCGGGCGAATGTAACCCCGCAGGCCTTGATCGCCTGAAGGTCGCACGGTGCCAGCAGTTTGCCACTTTCGCCCAGAATCTGCTCAACCGGACCAAGCGGCTTGCCTTCATTGGCCTCAAGCCATTCCAGCGGATCATCCCTTTCCAGAAGATCCCGCACGGTGGCAACCGTCCTGCATGTTACGTCGAAAACGATGCCATTGCGCACTGCGACCACAAGCGGCCCGGAAACCTGTTCGTCCCATAGGCGGCCAACGAATGTACCCTGTTTCGGAAATTGGAACATGCGCATGGTTTTCTCCCTTGTGACCGCCTTGCACTGCTGTGATCTGTAACACTGCAATGTCTTTTTCTATTTGTCAGGTTCCCTGAATAGTTTCTTGCCTGTTCGAGGTCCGATGACAGCCAGTACCCTGCCCATTTTCATGCCACCGGGCAATATCCTGATCCTGGGATCCGCGGTTTTTCTGATCAAGCACCTGCTCGCCGATTTCATTCTGCAAAACCGGTGGATGGCTTATGGCAAGGTGCAAAAGCAGGGCTGGCTGCTGCCGATGGTGGCCCATGTGAGCGTGCACGGCATGATGACAGCGCTCATTCTCCTGCCATTTGCACCGGACCTTTTCTGGCTGGCCGGTATCGACATGCTGGCGCATTTCCTCATCGACAAAGGCAAGACCATGTTATCCAGTCTCTTCAAAACAGATCCCGGCACAGCCCTGTTCTGGTGGCTGGTTGGGGTGGACCAGACCCTGCACCACGCAACGCATCTGGCCATTGTTGTGATGATGGCAAACCGGTTTGCGGGATGAGGCACACCGGTCTGCGCAGAATGCCACCGCAACCTGTGACATTCCGCCTTACCGGGCTGCCCAGAGCGCACCGCGCTCGAAAATGGTTTTCATTTCCGGCACATCGAATTCGTCCGCCGTGTGGCCGAGGGCGGAATAGAACACGCGGCCCTTGCCATAATGTTTCTTCCAGACGACCGGCATGACAACACCCTTGATGAAATCCAGATGTTCGCCCGAAAAAATTGTCGTGGCCAGGATCTGGTTGGCGGGATCACAATGCATGTAATATTGTTCCGAACGGTAATCGAAATCAGCGATACCCTGCATGACCGGATCATCCTGGACGGTGATGTGGATTCGGTAATCGATGATATTGCCGGGATGGGACACCCACTGGCCGCCTGTCATGAACTGGTACTCCGTTTCCTTGCGGAAACTGTCACACATGGTGCCGTGGAAGCCGGCCAGACCCACGCCGCCCCTGACCGCAGCCGTGAGATTTTCCAGTTCTTCCTTTTGAATTTCCGACATGGTGATGACGGGAACAATCAGGTTCAGCCTGTCGAGATCCGGATCGGCGAAAGCCGCCGTTGATGTGGCAACCGCTACCTCAAAGCCGTGTTTTTCCAGAATTTCACGCACGATACCGGCACTGCGCTCCGGTGTGTGGCCTTCCCAGCCACCCCAGACGATCAGGGCTTTCCTGTTGGTCATGTCTCTTCCTTCACACTTTATACAAGGACAGTTGCCTTGCAGAAACAGCTTTTACGGGGCGAATGGATGTCAATCCAGCGTACCGGATGGCAAATCCGGCAGCAACATGGCGGGTCTGGCACAGGTGGTTTTCAGCTTGACCTTCTGGCCCAGATCAGCCGAGACCAGTATGCTCTCCATGATTTCCAGCACATGCAGCGACAGTTCCATGCCCGCGCGGTGCGGACGGTTGCCGAGGATGGCCTGTGCCATGTCGGCAAGGCCCAGGCTGCGGTAATTGCCGTCGCCATAATGATGGGTCTGATCGACAATGGTCCAGTCCCCGTTCCTTTCGGCCACTTCTATCCTGCCGCCAAACTGGTTGGGATCTGATACCAGCATGGAGCCTGCCGAGCCGTAGATCTCGATATGGTTGTGGGCATGTTTCCAGACATCGAAACTGGTGGTGATGGTGATGGCCGCACCATTGGCAAAATCGATGATACCGGAAATATGGGTCGGCACCTCAACCCTGACAGTCTGGCCCGCACGCGCTCCAGACCCGATTGTGCGGGTTGGATAAGACGTTCTGGCAGCGCCGACAACGGAGACAGCCGGCCCCAGCATATTGACAAGGCAGGTGATGTAATAGGGGCCCATATCCAGAAGCGGACCACCACCGGCCTGATAATAGAAATCGGGATCGGGATGCCAGAGTTCATGACCCGGCACCTGCATGAAGCAGGTACCGGCCAGAACTTTTCCAATCATTTCACTGTCTATGACATGGCGGGCCGTCTGGTGTGCCGCACCCAGAAATGTGTCCGGCGCACAGCCAACCCGAAGACCGGCCTTCGAGGCGGCTTCCACCAGTTTCAGCCCTTCCACAAGCTTCACGGCCAGCGGCTTTTCCGAATAGACATGCTTGCCATGGGCAATAGCCTGAAGGCCGACATTGACATGGTGCTGCGGTGTGGTGAGGTTGAGAACAAGGCCAATGCGCGGATCGGCAAGCAGTGCCGCGACGCTCAGGGACTCGACGCCATGGGCAGAAGCCTTGGCATCGGCCGCCTCCCTGTTGATATCGGAAACAGCGATGAGATCCAGAACCGGAAACTTTGGCGCATTGCCGAGATAGGCTTCCGAAATATTGCCGCAGCCAATCATACCGACGCCGATTTTCTGCATGCTTTCCTCCAGGATACCTGATGATTTACGTATGTCAGACAGGCGTTTCTTGCAAGCGGTCCGGTATCGATTCCTGACAATTGGTAAAAATTTACCAGACCGCCATCATGCCGGTTCATATTCACGGGCAGCAAAGACATGGTGGTGAACCTTGCCGGTAAACATTTTCAGGAGGTCGCCGGTTACCTCCCGGCTCTCGGCACGGAAGGGAGAATTGAGGGCGACATTGACAGCCGCCATATCAGGATAGCGGATAGCCAGCGCCATGGCATAGACAGGTGCGCCTTCATCGCGCTCCAGACCATCCAGAACACGGACTTCCTGAGCTCCGGGAAACTGTGTCCACAGCGGAACAAGGCGGGTTTTGACAAAGGCGCGGAACTCTTCTTCCTTGCCTGCGTGGATTTCGCCTTCAAAAAGCGCATAGCGAATGATCATGTTGAATATCTCGCAAGAAGACAGTCCGCCACGTGAAGAACACAGCAGCCTGTGGATGGACGGGTTGGGGATGGACGGGTTGGGGATGAAAGGCGGGGCGCAGCCTGTGCCGCGCCCCTGATGTTTGTCATTTCTGAAAAGCCGGATTCCACTTTTCCCTGACAAACCTTTGAGGATGCTTATTTGCCCCAGATTTTCCTGTATTCATCGCGATAGCCGTTATCCGGATCGAAAGTGTTCTTTGGACCACCGTCGAACTCCACATTGGCTGCCGTGACCACATGGAGAGGTGACACATAGCCCGACCATGGCTGACCCGAAACGGCCCTGTTGAGTTCATCAACCAGTTGCCAGCCCTGAAGGTTCAGCGGCTCTGCAACCGTTACAGTCTGGTATTGCTTTGAGCGAATGCGCTGGTAGGCGCTTTCCGAACCATCGCCAGCGGCCACATTGACCGGCTTGCCATCACCGGCAATGCCCGCAGCAGACAGTGATGGACCCATGAAATCATAATAGAGATCGTTGATGGCCAGTGAGTGTGTCCACTTGTCACCATATTTCTGCAGCAGCGATGTTGTGAGCTGCGGCATACGCTGGGATGTTTCGGCGATCGGTGTGTCGACATATTCCAGAACGGTCCCGCCCAGATCCTCGATCTCCTTCTTCATGCGGTCAGCCTTGGCAATGGCAATGGCATAGGTGGAATCGGTGAAGATAATGACACCCGGCTTGCCGCCAGCATCAACATAGGCCCAGTTCGCTGCCGCTTTCGACACTTCCATGGCATCCGTGGTTACGTTTGCAAACACCCCGACATCCGGAACCGGGCCAACAGCCGGGGCCGCATGCCAGGAAACCATGGGAATGCCAGCCGCCTTTGCAGCATCCATCGCCGGCTTCTGTTCAACAGCATCGAAGCCGTTGATGATAATGCCATCCGGGTTCAGCGCCATAGCCTGACCAAAGACCGCGGTGCGACCATCCAGAGAGCCTGCACCGTCGAGAACCGTTACAGTCCAGCCAATGGCAGCAGCTGCCTCATTGACGCCGTTGACGACACCCAGAATACCGCCATTCTTCATATCGCCCGCAAGGACGACAATTTTCTTGCCTTCCGCAGCCTTTGGACCTGTCGTCGGACCGTCCCACTTGTCAACCTTGCTGGCATATTTTTCGACAACAGCCTTTGCATCGGCCATCGGGTCGGCAAATGCCGGCATGCTTGTCATCAGGGCAACTGCTGCGACGGTTGCCTTTATCATTGTTCTGCGTTTCATGCGCGTTCCTCCCTTGGATGATTGATGGATCAGGAGCCCTTTACTCCCGTGTCGGGCGCTGATTTGGAAACAGGTGCTGCCCTGGAGGCCGCACCTCTTTTTCTCTGGGCATAGCCTGCAATGCCAATAGCCACGAGCAGGGTCATGCCGTTAAAAAGCGGCGTTACAAAGAACTGCCCGCCAAGCTGCTGGATCCCGGAAATGCCGACAGCCAGAATGATGACACCGATCAGGGTGCCCCAGACATTGACCCGGCCCGGCTTGATGGTTGTTGATCCCAAAAACGCTCCCACCAGCGCAGGCAGCAGATATTCCAGACCGACACTGGCCTGGCCGATTCGCAATTTGGACGCCAGCAGCACACCGGTGAGAGCTGCCAGAAAACCGGATGACACAAAGGCACCGATGACAAACTTGCGCACCGGAATACCATTCAGGGCTGCCGCCTTCGGGTTGGCACCAATGGCATAAAGATAGCGGCCAACGGGCGTATATTCGAGGACAACCCACATGATGATGGCAACGGCTGCAACGTAAAAACCGGTAATCGGCAGGCCAAAGACCATGGTTCCATTCAGTGCATAGAAACCGTCCGGCAATTGCCCGACAACCTGGCGGCCACCGGAATGCCACAGCGCCAGCGCATAAATGATGGTGCCGGTTCCAAGCGTTGCAATAAAGGAGTCAATTTTGGCCACCTCGACCAGAAGCCCGTTCAAAAACCCGGTCATGGTGCCAAGAACCAGCACGATCAGAACGGCAACCGGCCAAGGCACGCCATACATGGTTTGCAGCGAAATCGCCAGAATATGCCACAGAACAATGCCGTATCCGACCGTCAGGTCGATCCGGCCGGAAGCCATGGGAATCATGGCGGCCAGTGACAGAAGCGCAATAATGGCCTTGTCCGAAACGATGGACCGCAAGTTGAGCATGGTCGGGAATGTTGTCGGCAGAATGACCGAAAAAAGAATGATCAACAGGACCGTCAGAATGACAAGACCATAGACCGGGATCAACCGGATGATCTTCTGTCCGGTTGACAGCCGTTCCAGCTCTGCCCTGGTCGGTTCCAGCGCCGTGGACTGAATGGATTGCATTGTCTTGCTCCCTTGTTTCCTCAAGCGGCCTCGGATGCCGAGGCGGCAGTAATGACCGCCTGCACCGTCAAGGCATCATCCGCCAGTTCACTGACAATGACACCGCGTGAAAACACCAGCGCGCGGTGGCAGATATGGGCAATTTCCTCAAAATCCGTCGAAACAACGATAACGGCGAGCCCTGCCTCCAGCGCCCGGGCAATCAGCCTGTAGATATCGGCCTTGGCACCGACATCGACACCGGCGGTCGGATCTTCCGCGACCAGCAGCTTGCGCCCTGTCAGGAGCCAGCGGCCGACGACGACTTTCTGCTGGTTGCCTCCCGACAGTGCCTCGATGGGCAGATCGGGATCATTGGGCCGCAAACCAACGGACTCGCCAATTTCGCGCGCATATTCGGCCTCGGTGAACGGCGACAGGAAAGACAGCAGGCCACGACCGGAGGCTCCCGGATTGAGGAATGTATTCTCGCGGATCGACAGTGCCATGCCGAGCGATTCCTCCACCCGGTCACGGGCGACAAGACCGACACCGGATTCCATCGCCGCCCCGGGACTGGAGAGATCCGGTACCGTGCCATGAATGCGAATTTCGCCGGAAAAAGGCTCGCAACCGAACAGGGCGCGACCAATCATTTCCTGACCGGCACCGCGCAGGCCGACAAGCCCCAGAAGCTCGCCTTCGCGCACATCAAAGGAAATTTTTCCTGTTCCGGTACAGGCCAGATCCCGAACCGTGACGATCGCCTTTCCTGCCGTTGTTGCCGCCCTGGCAAACAGCTGGCCTGCAGGGCGGCCAACAATCATTTCCACCAGGTCTGCGGGTCTTGTGTCCGCCACGGCTTTCTGGCCAACCAGCTTTCCATCGCGCAAAACCGCAACACGGTCGGCAATACGGAAAATTTCATCCAGCCTGTGCGACACATAGATCATGCCGACACCACGCGCCTTGAGCGGACGAATGGCATCAAACAGGCGGTCCACCTCGTCGGCGGGCAGGCTGGCCGTCGGCTCGTCCAGAACCAGAACATCGGCCTCCACAGCCAGAGCGCGGGCAATGGCCACCAGCGACTTTTCTGTCCGGGTCAATTGCGACACGCGGGTGGACGGATCAAAGTCACAGCCGACCAGCTTGAGAGCCTCTTTTGCGCGGGCCTCTGTCGAGCGCCAGTCGATCAGGCCCGCACGCATGGAAAAGCCCTGTGCCAGCCCGACATTTTCACCCACCGTCATCCATTCGATCAGCCCCAGATCCTGATGGATGAAGGCAACCGGTTGCCGCTGATTGGGTTTTGGCGGACGATGGGTATAGGGCTCGCCCCTGAACAGGATATCACCGCCATCGGCCCTGTGAATACCGGCCAGTGTCTTTATAAGTGTGGATTTGCCGGCACCGTTTTCGCCCAGCAGCGCAAGAATCTCGCCCTTGCCCAGATCCATGGAAACATCGGACAGGGCTTTTGTGCCGCCGAAGATTTTGGTCACAGAACGGAACTGCAAAAGTTTGCCGTTACTCACTGCCGCTCCTCCCAAAGCTTGTGTGATCATTCCTTCATGTTATCGATAACATTACAAGATGGTCAAGGATAAAATTGAAGACCTGCCATTATTTCTTCCATTCCCTGCGCAGTCGCCTGAATGCCTCCCATACGAAGAGACAGGCATCAGGCGGAAAACCCGTCCAGAAGCCGCATCATCTCGGCAGAATCCCTTGGCCCGAGCCCGGCGGCGCACAGGAGGCGGTGAATTTCCACCACCTGCCCCGTCATCGGCAGCGGGGTTCTGGTCCTGAGGGCAAAGGCCTGCAGGCTGTCGAGATCTTTCAGCATATTGTCGATCCTGCCTGTCGGGGTGTAATCGCGGGCTGCAAACTTGCCCATGAATTCCTGCATGATGCGATTGTCCGCACGGCCTCCGGCCAGCGCCGCCGGAATGGCACTGGCATCAACGCCGCCGGCCTCGGCCAGTTTGACGGCTTCGGCCACGGCCTGGAAGGCAACGGCACAAAACAGCTGGTTGATCAGCTTGGTCGTCTGCCCGGCCCCGGATGGCCCCATCAGCGTGTAGTTAGAAGCCAGATGCTGCATGACTTCGCGTGCACGCTCGAAATCGGCAGGCGCACCACCGGCCATGATGGTCAATCTGCCTGCCAGTGCACCGGGAACACCGCCGGACAGGGGGCAATCCACCCAGGCCATGCCGGTTTCCGTCGAAAGCCTGCGGCTCATGTCCGCAGTGTCAGCCGGATCAATGGACGACATGTCGACCAGCAGTTTTTCAGCGGTCGCGGCTTTGGCGACACCGGCATCACCAAACACAACGGTACGGACAATACTGGCGTGGTTGAGGCTCAGAATGGTAAATTTCGATTGCGCAACGGCCATTTCCACGCTGGATGCGGCAATGGCACCCCTTGCAACAAGGGTGGCAATCTTTTCCTTGTCCAGGTCGAAGACATGGACGGCATGGCCTGTATCCAGCAAGCGGGTAATGATGGCCGTGCCCATGATGCCTGCCCCGATCACCGCAACACTTGTTCTTTTTTCAACGTGCATATTCGCCCTCCCCGGCGGTTCCTGCCTGTTTCATGGCCTGTGTTCACCGCAAAACCGCTTGATGAGAACGGATATTACACAGCTTTGCCCTGCATGTGGTGATGATCTTCCATCGCCGTGATGGCCGCCATCACCGTATCCTCTTTTGACCCGTCAATATGGACTGTTACCACGCCCGGTTCACCGGTCGGCGGTTCAAGCGTATTCAACTGGCTTTCCAGCAGCGACACCGGCATGAAATGGCCCTTGCGGGCAGCCATGCGGGCGCGCAGAACCTCAAGGCTGCCCTCCAGGAAAACAAAATCCAGCCTGCCCCCGACGGCGCGGCGCAAATGATCGCGGTAAATCCTTTTCAGGGCCGAACAGGAAACAACAATGGGCTTGCCCTCCTGCATATGCGATGCCATTTCCGCGCCGATCCGGTCCAGCCAGGGCCAGCGGTCTTCATCGGTCAGTGGTGTTCCGGCTGCCATTTTGGCCACATTTGCAGCCGGATGCAGTGCATCACCCTCCACATAGGTCAGGCAGAAATGCGCGGCCAACCGCTCACCGACCGAGGATTTGCCGCAGCCGCTCACACCCATGACGATGATCGGGTTCATATGTCTCGTCCTTACAGGCAGGTGGTGATGCCACCGTCAATGTGGATGGTCTGGCCGTTGACAAAGGACGAGGATGCGCCCGCCAGAAACACGGCGGCTCCTACCAGTTCCTCGACATTGCCCCATCGTCCGGCGGGCGTGCGCTTTTCCAGCCAGGTTGAGAATTCAGGGTTGTCAACCAGCGCCTGATTGAGCGGTGTCCTGAAATAGCCGGGTGCAATGGCATTGACCTGCAGTCCGTATCTGGCCCAGTCCGCACACATGCCGCGGGTGAGATTGCGCACGGCACCCTTTGTGGCGGTATAGGGCGCAATGGAGGGTCGCGCCATTTCACTCTGGACAGAGGCTATATTGATGATCTTGCCTTCGCCGCGCCCGATCATGAACCGGGCAACCGCCTGACCGACATAAAACACGCTGGAAACATTGGTTTTCAGAAGGAGTTCCCATTTGTCGGCGGGAAAATCTTCCAGCGGCGTGCGAAACTGCATGCCGGCATTGTTGACGAGAATATCAATCGGACCAATTTCAGCCTCGATTTTGGCAATACCGGCCTGTACGGCGTCCTGCACCGTCACATCAAACAGGGCGGCATGGGCCTTCAGGTCCGCAGCCCGCAACGTGTTGACAGCCGCATCCACCGTTTCTGCTGTCCGGCCATTGACAACAACTTCGGCACCATAGTGCGCAAGGCCCTGCGCCAGCGCAAAACCAATGCCTTGCGAAGATCCGGTTACCAGCGCCCTTTTCCCGGTCAGATCAAACAGTCCCAGCATCCGGCCTCTCCCTTGCCCTGTCCATTGCGCAGCGGTTTTCGCATTTCCCCCCCTGCAAAGTCCACTTGACTTATAACACCCTGTCTATATGTTATCGATAACATAATCAACAAAAATGTGAGGGAGATACAGCAATGCCGAAACCGGAGGTTCTTCTGGCCGGTGCCTATCCGGAGTGGGACATGGAAGACCTGAATGCCCGATATCAGGTTCATCGCTACTGGGAGATTGCGGACAAGGCGGCATTCCTGAATGCACATGGCCCCTCCATCAGGGCCATTGCCACACGCGGCGAACTGGGAGCCTCTGCCGAATTGATGGCCGCACTGCCCGCCCTTGAAATTGTCTCCTGCTATGGTGTTGGCACGGATGCTATCAACCTGACCTATGCCCGGGACCATGCAATCCGTGTGACCAATACGCCGGATGTCTTGAACGATGATGTGGCAGACATTGCCATAGGCCTGCTTCTGGCAACGGCGCGGCAGGTTCCGCAAGGTGACCGGTTTGTGCGCAGCGGACAATGGGGCAAAGTGCCGATGCCGCTGGTAACGCGGGTTTCCGGCAAAAAGCTCGGCATTGTCGGCATGGGGCGGATCGGACAGGCGATTGCGCAGCGGGCCGCAGGCTTTGGCTGCACAATTTCCTATTTTGCCAGAACCGAACGCCCGGGCCTGCCCTACACATTTGTCGCCGATCTTGTTGAAATGGCCACCCGGTCGGATTTCCTGATTGTGATTGTGCCGGGCGGTGAGGCGACGAAAAACATGATCAATGCCGAGGTTTTGCGCGCCCTTGGACCGGACGGCATGATCATCAATGTTTCGCGCGGAACAACCATGGATGAAACGGCCCTGATAGAGGCGTTGCAGAACCGGACCATCAGGGCTGCGGGTCTGGATGTGTTCTGGAACGAACCTCATATCAATCCTGCCTTTTTCTCTCTCGACACTGTTGTGCTGCATCCGCATCACGGATCCGGCACAGTGGAAACCCGCAAGGCCATGGGCCAGCTGGTGCGCGACAATCTGGCCGCCCATTTTGCAGGTCTTGCGCTCATAACACCGGTTCTGTGAAGGATATGCCCATGAAAGCCATTGTCATCCACGCGGCCAAGGATCTGCGGATTGAAGATCGCCCTGCCGAACAGGCAGGCCCCGGACAGGTGGACATTGCCATCGAAGCGGGCGGTATTTGCGGGTCTGACCTGCACTACTACCTGCATGGCGGCTTTGGGGCAATCCGGTTGCGCGAGCCGATGATACTGGGCCATGAAATTGCCGGAACGGTCAAGGCGCTGGGAGAGGGTGTTTCATCGCTTTGCGTTGGTGACCGGGTGGCGGTCAGCCCCAGCCGGCCATGCAACGCCTGCAAATTCTGCCTCAAGGGCCAGCAGAATCATTGCCTGAACATGCGGTTTTATGGTTCGGCCATGCCGATGCCGCATATCCAGGGCGGATTTCGCCAGCAGCTGATTGCCGAGAGCGGACAGTGCCACAGGATCGCTGACGGGGTATCCGTTCATGAGGCAGCCTTTGCAGAGCCCTTTGCCGTGACCCTGCATGCCGTGAACCGTGCCGGATCGCTGTTGGGCAAACGGGTTCTGGTAACCGGATGCGGCCCTATCGGTGCGCTGGCAATTATGGCCGCTCGCGCCCATGGTGCCCGTGAGATTGTTGCAACGGATGTGGTGGATAATGTGCTGGATCTGGCCCGCAAGACCGGGGCGGACCGCACGATCAATGTGGCAACGCACGGCCAGGACCTGGTCGCCTATGGCACGGACAAAGGATATTTTGATGTGATGTTTGAGGCTTCCGGCAATGAGCGCGCCGTGCGCTCCGGGCTTGAGGTTCTGGTGCCGCGCGGTATCCTGATGCAACTGGGTCTGGGCGGTGATATTGCCATTCCGCAAAACATGATTGTTTCCAGGGAAATCGAAATGCGCGGCACCTTCCGCTTTCACGAGGAGTTCGGGCTGGCGGTTGATCTGATCAACAAGCGCCGCGTGGATATGACCCCGCTTCTGACCGGTGTTTACGGCATTGATGACGCTGTGAAAGCCTTCGAGATTGCGTCAGACCGCAGCCAGTCGATGAAAGTGCAGATCGCGTTTTGATTTTGGCATTGAAAACGTCATCAAATGATGCTATTTTTGATGCTATTGTGGGAGCCATGTCATGCGAACAACGGTAACTCTGGACGACGAGCTATTAGCCAAGGCAAAAGAATATAGCGGGATAAAAGAAAATTCCGCACTTATCAACGAAGCCCTCAAGAGTATTGTGCGGCGGGAGGCTGCGCGAAGACTGGCGCGCCTGGGAGGTACTGAACCTGGAATGCCTTTCATAGTCCGGGAACGCGAGGACACCTGATGATCATTGTGGACACCAATATCTGGGTTACACATTTCCGATCACCGATTCCTGCCTTGTTCAAAATGCTTGATGACGAATATGTCTATTGCCACCCCTTTGTTCTGGGAGAACTTGTATCGGGAAGCATCGCCAATCGAGAGGGTATTATTGCGGAACTCGGCGAAATTTTTGAGCCCCCCGTAGGAAGAACAGAGGAATTTTTGGCTTTTGTGGAGACACGCAAGCTTTTTTCACGCGGAATAGGTTTTGTTGATTGTCACTTGCTCTTGTCTGCGGTGCTGAGTGGCGACAGCAAGATCTGGACCAATGACAAACGCCTGAAGGCCGTCTCCATCGAAATGGGTTTGAATTTCGACGACCCTGTCACACGGCTGAATTGAGCCACAGCAATGATGCCGACATGCGCAAAGTGCATTCGTCAAAAGGCTGAATCATGACCAAGACCCTCCACGAGAACGAATTCCGCATTTCTGCGGATCTCGTCTCACGCCTCCTGACTTCGCAGTTTCCAAACCTTTCCAGCCTGCCGCTTCGCCCGGTTTATGGCGGCGGCACGGACAATGTGATGTTCCGGCTGGGGGATGATCTGGCTGTGCGCCTGCCGCGACGGCCCGAGGCTTCCGGACAGATTGAAAAGGAAGTTCGCTTTCTGCCGGTTCTGGCACCGCATCTGCCTCTTTCTATTCCCGAACCTGTCCATTACGGCGCACCGTCAGAGATTTTTCCGCATCCATGGTCTGTGTGCAAATGGATTGAGGGGGAAAATGCCTTTGTCAGACCGGTCACCGATCTTCCATCCGCTGCAGAGAGCCTTGGCCGGTTTGTGCACAGCTTGCAGGGCCTTGATGCGACGCAGGCCCCGGCACCGGGTGACCATAATTTTAACCGCGGCGTGGCATTGCGCATGCGCGATGAGGCCACGCGCCGCTGCATTGGGCAGCTTGCGGGACTGGTGGACACCCAGACCATGATGGATCTCTGGACCGCAGCGATTGACCTGCCGGAATGGGACAGGCCGCCCGTCTGGATCCATGGCGATATTCATGTGGGCAACCTGATTGTGAACGATGATGCAATCACTGCCGTGATCGACTTTGGCGGACTGGCCGCAGGTGACCCGGCCTGTGACCTGATGGTTGCATGGACATTGCTGACGCCGGAAACACGCCACGTATTTCGGGCGCAGCTTGATATCGACGAGTCGACATGGCTGCGCAGGCGGGCATGGGCGCTGTCTGTTGCCGCCATTGCCCTGCCCTGTTATCTCAACAGCAATCCGATGCTGGTCTCGATTTCGCACCATGCCATAGAGCAAGTGCTCCTGGATTTTGCCGCCTCAGGTTAGACGGCGTCTGCGCCAATGGCCGCAAGGGCTGCACGGCCGACCTCAAAATCCTGCTCGCCTGTGCCGGAACCAACGCCTATGCCGCCTGCCAGTTTGCCACCAAAGCGGACAGGAAGACCACCGGCCAGATGGGTGACAGACCCCTGCGAGGCGATGCCTGCCGTAACGCCAAATTCAAAGGCCATAGAACCTGTCGGCACATTGGTCGATGCTGCGGTTTTGGCTTTGGCACGCGCCGTATGCACGGAAAGGTATTTGGCACCATCCATGCGGATCTGCCCCAGAACTTCACCGCTTGCATCAACGATGACGATATTCTGCGGCACGTTCATGCCTTCAGCATGGGCTACGCCTGCTGCCAGAGCCTTCATCACGCCTTCGTGGCTCAGTGCGACAGTTTCACGAAAATTTGCCATGGTGTTTCCTTCAATTCCAAAAGTTTCGTCTTCTCATAAATCAGGCGCTTTCGCGCAATATCACCTTGTAGCCTGTCAGCACAATTTCATCTGCCATGCGCCCGCCGCCCTGCAGCGCCATCAGCAACCGAGCGGCCGCCTGTCTGCCAATCCCGTAGCAATCCACATTGATGGTGGTGATGCGGGGATGACAACAAGCGGATATCTCATAATCCCCGAAACCGGCGATGGCAATGTCTTGCGGAATTCTCAGGCCACGACGCTGGCATTCCATCAGTGCACCAAAGGCCGACAGATCGGACACACAGAGGACCACATCCGTATCGGGCCAGCGCTCCAGCATGGAGACGATGGCCTGACCACCCTGCTCCATGGAAATGGGCGGCACACCAAAGGAGATGACCCGGCCGGGCGACAGGCCCAGCTCCTCAACCGCCTGCAAAAACCCGGCCCGTCGCTGGCTGCCGCGTGTATCACGCGCAGTCGTGCCACCAATATAGCCGAATTTCCGGTAGCCGCGCTCGGCCAGCGCCCGCACCAGTAGTGCCATAGCCTCCGTATTGGAAAATCCAACCACCTGATCAATGGGGTCGGACGGCACATCCCAGGTCTCGACAACCGGAATTCCGGCATTGCGCAGCATGCGCCGTGCCCGGTCCGTATGCGCACCACCGGTGAGAATCATGCCTTCCGGCCGGCGTTTCAACATGGATTCAATCAGCGTTTCTTCTTTCTCAACCGAATAATCGGTGTAGCCGAGCAGCAATTGCAGGCCGGTCTTTTCCAGCGCATCCGTGATGCCACGCGCCGTATCGGAAAAATTGGAATTGTTGATGCTGGGAACCAGAACGGCAATGAATCCTGTCTTGCGGGAGGACAGGCTGCCTGCCGACTGGTCCAGAACATAACCCAGTGTATTGACTGCATTCAAAATACGCTCGCGCGTGGCCGCAGACACCGTGCGCTCATCGCGCAGCGCCCTTGAAACAGTCATGGTCGACACACCGGCAAAATGGGCAACATCAGCCATTGTAGGCTTTTGAACATCCGCCGAACGTGAACGCTGATCTGGGGTCTTGTCGGCCATTTGCTGTTTCCGCCCTGCCTGACCCGGGTCCGGACAGCGGCTGGGCTATCTGTCAGACCATGTTACAACATCGACATCATCATTGTTATCGATATCAAAACAGGTTGAAAAGTCCACATCAACCCGATCTTTATCTTCAAACCTCGCATGTCAGGCTATGAATGTTCCCTGAATTCGTTATCGATAACAGCTTGGGTGCCATGACGGAGGAGGGACACGATGTTTGGAGAAATTGACGGGGCAGGATTTGAGGTTTTTGATCCGCGTTTTCGGGATTGTTTTGTCGGCCATGCGCGTGTCGAGCGCCTGTGGACAGGTGCACGCTGGCTGGAGGGGCCCGCCTGGTTTGCGGCCGGGCGCTATCTGCTGTTCTCGGATATTCCCAACAACCGCCTGATGCGGTTTGACGAGGTTTCCGGGACTGTTCATCCCTTCCGCACGCCCTCGCATTTCTGCAATGGCAACACAGTGGACCGGCAAGGCCGTCTGGTGACCTGCGAACACCTGACCCGGCGGGTAACCCGCACGGAAATTGACGGCTCCATCACCGTGATTGCCGATCTCCATGACGGCAAGCGGCTGAATTCACCCAATGATGTCGTGGTGAAATCCGACGGTTCCATCTGGTTTACCGATCCCAGCTACGGCATTTTGTCGGATTACGAAGGCGAATATGCTGACCTCGAACAGGATGGCTGCCATGTTTACCGCGTGGATGGCACTACGGGTGCGACTGCCCGTGTGGCGCATGATTTTGCAAAGCCGAACGGACTGGCCTTTTCGACGGACGAGAAGATCCTCTATATTGCTGATACGGGTGTTTCCCACAGGCCGGATGGCCCGCGCCATATTCGCAAGATGGCCGTTCGACCAGACCAGAGTCTTGAGGACATGGGTGTATTTGCTGTTTGCGGCACAGGCGTTTTTGACGGCTTCAGGGTTGACCGCAAGGACAGGATCTGGACGAGCGCCGGTCAGGGTGTGGACTGCTACGACCCGGACGGAACATTGATCGGTCGGATTCGTATTCCAGAAGGTGTTGCTAATGTGACGTTTGGCGGGCCGAAGAAAAACCGCCTGTTCATTTGCGGCACAACATCGCTTTACGCCGTCTACCTCACCGCCAATGGCTGCACACTCGGTTAAGCCATTCCAGACAATACGATGCAACAGGGATCTCTCATGCCAGAAACAATTGCCTTCCTTGGAACCGGGCTGATGGGCGGCCCCATGGCCCGCAACCTTTTGCAGGCAGGCTTTGCGGTGACCGTATGGAACCGGACCCGCGCCAAGGCTGATGCGCTTGGCGCATTTGGTGCGACGGTTGTTTCAGACGCAACCGGGGCCGTGGCCGGGGCCGATCTTGTGATCACGATGCTGAGTGACGGACCTGCCGTTGGTGCCTTGCTGTTTTCCGATGGGGTAGCACGGGCAATGAAAACCGGTGCCATCGTCATTGACATGAGTTCGATCAAGCCTGCAGAGGCCCGCGCCCATGCCACGGCCTTGCAGGCCCTGTCCGTCGCGCATCTGGATGCCCCTGTCAGCGGCGGCACGAAGGGAGCGGATAGCGCAACACTTGCGATTATGGCAGGCGGTGAGCCTGCGGTGTTTGAACGTGCAAAGTCCGTCCTGTCGGCCATGGGACGGCCAGTTCTGGTCGGACCTTCGGGCTGCGGACAATTGGCCAAACTGGCCAACCAGGGGATTGTTGCCATTACGATCGGTGCCGTTGCCGAAGCCATGCTGCTGATGCAGCGTGGTGGAGCAGACATGAACGGGTTACGCGACGCATTGAAGGGCGGCTTTGCCGACAGTATCATCCTGCAGCAGCACGGCAAGCGCATGGCCGACCGTGATTTTGTTCCGGGAGGACGCGCGGCCTTCCAGCTGAAAGACCTCGACAACCTTGTTCAGGAAGCGCATGCCCTGGGATTGACACTGCCCCTGTCGCAGATGCAGCAATCCCGCTTCCACCATCTTGTCCATGCTCTCGACGGCGCGGATATGGACCATTCGGCCCTGTTTCTGCAACTGCTTTCCGAAAACCGGTAAGGACTTGTGCCGTCGCAGTGTCCCCTGAAGCTGTTGCGATCTTTCAGATTCGATTGCCACGCTTCAAGTCTTTGTTTTTACGCATGTCGTTATCGCAAAACCGCTGCACACTTTTGCGCGACATGCTTTATTCCTGAACCGGTTCTATTTTCTGCCCGGTCGGCAACCTGATGTCTTTCAGTGTCATCGAGGCCATGAACCCGATGACGGCAATGCAGGCTGATGTCAGGAACAATGGCGTGAACGCAGCTTCATAGACGCCGGCCAGTGCTGCCCTTGCAGGGGCGGAAAGTGCGGCGATAGCGGCCGGAGTGAGGTTTTCAATATTGTCCACCCCCTGGATGGCACCCGCATGACGACCAATTCCGGAACTGAGGATGGCACCATAAATGGAAATGGCAAGGGAAGCACCGGCCAGATGCATCAGGGTGATGGCACCCGTGGCGGCACCCACATTTTCAGGACTGGTGACATTTTGTGTGCCGATTACCGGCACCTGCTGCCCAAAGCCGATGCTGATACCATGCAAGAGCATGATGGCGATGATGAGCGGCAGATACCCGAGGCTTGCAGCCTGACTGAAAGCGAACAATGCCAGCGCAGAGCCTGCACAGCCGATCATGGAAAAGATCTTCAGTTTGCCGCTCCTGGAAATCAAGCGTCCGGCCGTGAGAGAGCCCACGGCAATGCCGCCTGTTGTGGCAATGAAGAAAAGGCCAGCAATGGACGGCGAAAGACCTGTTGTCGTTTGCAGGTACAGTGCCACATAATTGACAATACCAATACCGAAGGCACCGGAACTGAGGGCAATGACCATGAACCGCACCACGCTGGCATTGCCAAACAGGGACAGGGGAATGACAGGCTCCGGCGCACGGCTTTCCACCCTGACCCAGATCATGGCTGACACGATACCAAGGGCGAGCACCGCAAGGCTTGGTGCGGACAGAAGCGAGCCGAAGATCTGGCCGCTGTCAGCCCACATCACTATGCTTGCCACCGTGATGGCCAGCAATACTGCACCGGCATAATCCACCACCGGCTTGCGCTCAGGTTTGCGCAAGGGCAGGAAAACAGCAAGTGCGGTGACAACCAGAATGCCGATGGGAAGGTTGACCAGGAAGATGGAACGCCATCCGAAATGATCGCTCATGGCACCGCCGAGCGTCGGTCCGACAGCCCCTGAAATCATGATCATCAGGCTTGAATAGCTCTGGCGTCTGGCGCGCTCGCGCGGCGGAAACAGATCGGCATTGATGGAAAAGATGGAGACCATGATGCCGCCACCGCCAAGCCCCTGCAGCACACGGGCGGCGATCAGCCCGTTCATCGACTGGGCGAGACCGCATACCAGCGAACCGGCCGTGAAGAGGGTCACGGCGACGATCATCACATATTTGCGTCCGAACAGGTCTCCCAGCTTGCCGTAAATGGGCATGACAGCGCATGTTGCCAGAAGATAGGCGGAACCAACCCAGCCGAAGCGTTCCAGCGCTCCGAACTCTCCGACAATCGTTGGAAGTGCTGTTGAGACAATCTGGTTGTCCAGCGTGGCCATGAACAGGCCCGCCATCAGGATGAGGAATACGATATTTCGTAAACCCTGGTCGGTGATCAACGGTGTGAAGTCCGGGGAAACGGATGGGATTGCTGTATCTGACATGGCCTGATCTTTCATTGGGATGTGCAATATATATGCTAACAGCATACATATGTAAATGGCATAAATATGACATATGCATATATATTGCAGTTTCAGATCTTTCTGTTATGATGCGGTCATGACAAGGAAACAGGAACAGCCAGGCTCCGGCCTGAAACCAGCCATCATAGAGCAGATTGGTGATGCCATGCGCCGCATGCGTGTGCTCACAGGGCGACGTATCATTGGCCGGCAGGCCCTCAAGCGCATGGATAACGGGCTGGAACTTTCGCATCTTGATGTGATCAGTGTTGCGCGACGTTCACAGGATGTGACGATTGGCATGGTTGCGGACGAAATGCGCATTGATCCCTCCCGCGCAAGCCGCATTGTCGGCGAGCTTGTGACCCAGGGTGTTCTTGAGCGCCGGGCATCACAACATGATGCACGTCGTACCATTATTGCACTGACCGGGCTTGGACACGCACTCGTTGCCACGGCAGAAGCAACCAAGAATGACATCATCCATGAGGTGATCGGCGGCTGGCCTGCCGAGGATATCGAAAATTTCGCACGGCTTTATCATGCCTTCACGACAGGTCTGGAGACCTGCCTGATGGACACCGGGGACGATCCCCTGACACCTGCCTGATGACGGAATTCTACCCGTATGATCTTCCGGTTTCTTGCTGTTTTCCCGTATGGCAATTATCGACAAGCGGTTAAAATTTTACATTTGCCATTATCCCGTCTGCAATGATTGCCATGCAATCCGTGGACCATAACAATCGAACAGTTGCGGGAGTGTACTGTGCATATTCCAGATTCCAGGACGCTTCTCCAGCGTCTGCATCATCATATTGCCAATTCCGTATCCAGCATTGACGGCCATTTTTCCATCATACTTGCCTTGCTGCTCCCTTTGCTTGTTGTCTCCGCCGGTGGCGTCGTGCAATATATCGGCTTTATGAATGATCGTACTGCGATACAGGCCGCCCTGGACAGCGGCGTTCTGAAAGCCGCATCATTAAAGACTGAAGCTGAACAGCTGACAACTGTTTCGCACTTTCTGGCCGCCAACTGGTCTGCGACGGCATCCGGTTCGTCAATTGTGCAATCCGGTCTGGCCGTTACCACAAACCCGGACCACAGTTTGACGGCCACATTTGGCGGAACCTACATGCCGCAGTTCCTCCAGGGGTTTGGCTTGCCCGCCTTTGATGTCACCATCCGTGCAACGGCCTTAGCCATGGCTCAAGGACCGGCAACCGGCAGTCCCTGTATCATGATCATGGGAAACCGGACGCAGGCCCTTCTGGTCAATTCCGGGGCCAGAGTTACATCCGAAGCCTGCGGGATTTATGTCCATTCCACACAGAACCCGGCCTTCATCATGGACTCCGGCGCATCCCTTTCGACGGCACAGTTCTGTGTCCGGGGAAACAAATATATCAACAATGGCGGAACGATTGCCAATCCGGTCTATGGCTGCGCTGCCCAAACGAATCCTTACGCAGACAGCTTGCCCGCACCGGTCGTATCCTCCGTATGCGAGACCAGCGGCTGGAAAGACGGAAGCAGTTTTACCATCAATCCCGGCGTGCACTGCGGCACGGGTTTCAATGGCAGCCCGACCATCACCTTTGCGCCCGGCCTGCATATCATCAAAAACACCATGATCATCAATTCCAGCTCCACCGTGATTGCCAGGGATGTCACCTTTTATTTCCCCGATGCCGACAGCAAGATCCAGTTCAACGGCAATGTGACATTCAAGGCCAGTGCACCGGCGACCGGACCCTATGCAGGCATATTGATGTTTGAAAATACGTCGACCTCGTCGAACAAGACGCAACTGGTGTTCAACGGCACCAAGGATTTTTCGTTGACCGGAATTATAGCGCTGCCGAACAGGGATGTGACTTTCAATTCCACCAGCACGCTGACCAGCAGCATTTTTATGGTGGTGAACTCGATGATCCTCAACGCTGCGAACTGGAACATTACACCTTATGCAGCAGGCCGCAGTTCGTCCGGTCCGTCAGCCGGAAACGCTGTGCGTTTGACACAGTAAAATATCAGAGGGAGATGCAAACCCGCGCCGCGCCGTCCATGTCTGTTCCTCATCCGAAGATAAGGACAGTCATTACAGGGGATTGTAACAGGACCAGGCATGCCCTTCATGAATGGCAAGATCCGGTGTCCGGGTTTTGCAGATATCCGTCGCCCGCCAGCAGCGCGGATGGAAATGACAGCCTGAGGGCGGGTTCAATGGCGACGGCAATTCGCCCTGCAAACTGATGCGGGTTTTCTTTCTGCCAGGATCGGCAACAGGTGTGGCCGACAGGAGGGCGGCTGTATAGGGATGTCTGGGATGCGCAAAGACTTCCGCTGTCCTGCCTGTCTCTACCGGACGACCCAGATACATCACCATGACATCGTCTGCGATATGCTGCACGACAGAAAGACCATGCGATATGAACAGATAGGCCAGCCCCATTTCCCTTTGCAGATCCATCAGCAGGTTCAAAACCTGTGCCTGGATGGACAGGTCGAGCGCGGAAACCGGCTCATCCAGTACCAGAATTTTCGGTTTCAGCATCAATGCCCTGGCAATGGCGATGCGCTGGCGCTGGCCACCGGAAAACATGTGGGGATAGCGATCATAATGCTCCGGGCGCAGGCCGACCCGCGTCATCATCTCTTCGACCTTCCGCCGGCGTGTTGCAGCATCATCCGTGCCGAGAATGACCAGCGGCTCCTCAAGGATGGCTCCGACCTTCTGGCGGGGATTGAGCGAACCATAGGGGTTCTGGAAAACGATCTGCACTGTCGAGCGCAATGTCCGGTCGCCGACATGGGCAGGCTTGCCATCAATCAGCAATGTCCCGGCGGTCGGATCCTCGATCATGGTCACAAGGCGGGCGAGTGTGGACTTTCCGCAGCCGGATTCGCCCACGACAGCCAGTGTCTTGCCGGATTCGAGGCTGAAGCTGACACCATTCAGTGCCTTGACAGTTGCGGCCTGCCTGAACATGCCGCCATTGACGTCGTAGAATCGGGCCAGATCACGGCCTTCCAGCACCGGGGTGGTTTTGGGTTGAGCGTTTTCCATTAGAGCGATCCTCCCGATGCGACGGCTTTCAGGCCCGGATGGCCGGTGGGTTTACCGGCCGCCAGCGGATAGTTGCACAGTGCATTGCCAAAATCTGCCCCCTGCCGGGTGGCAGGACTGTTGCAGAGATCTGTGGCCCAGGCGCAGCGCGGCGCAAACAGACAGCCAGAGGGCCGGTCATGCTGGCCGGGGACGACGCCGGCAATAGACGGCAGGCGCTGCCCGACAACTGCGCGCTCCGGCAACGAGGCCAGGAGGCCGGCCGTATAGGGATGGCGCGGTTCGGCGAACAGGGCAGCAACAGTCTGCTCCTCGACCTTCTGTCCGGCATATTGCACCTGAACACGCTCGGCGGTTTCTGCAACAACGCCCATATCATGCGTAATGAGTACAAGGGCCATTCCCTTTTCCTTTTGCAGGCGCACGAGCAGATCGAGAATCTGGGCCTGAATGGTGACATCCAGTGCGGTTGTCGGCTCGTCGGCGATCAGCAGCTTGGGATCGCAGGCAAGCGCCATGGCAATCATCACGCGCTGGCTCATGCCACCCGACATCTGGTGCGGATAATTGCCCAGCCGGTCTTCGGGGGCAGGAATACCCACAAGCTTCAACAGCTCGATGGTCCGCGCCCGCCGGTCTTTCTTGTTGAGGCCCATGTGAATGCGCAGGGTTTCACCGATCTGGAACCCGACCGTAAAGCAGGGATTGAGGCTCGACATCGGCTCCTGGAAGATCATCGCCATATCGCGACCCAGCATCCTGCGCCGGTCTTGCGCAGAAAGTGTCAAAAGATCCTTGCCATCAAAAGACATGACATCGGCCGTGATCCTGGCTGTCCATGGCAAAAGGCCCATGAGAGCCAGCATGGCCACGGATTTGCCCGAGCCGGATTCGCCGACGACAGACAGGATTTCGCCGCGATCACACGAAAGGGACACGCCGTCCACGGCCCTGAATGTGCCGGTGGAGGTTGCAAATTCGACCGTGAGATTTTTTATTTGCAAAAGAGACATGATTTTTTCAATCTCCCGGCTTATATATGTTCGGAGTGGATTTCACAGTGAGATGAGATATGGCTGACATCAAACCAAATTCATACCCGACGAATAATGCTCCCAAGCCCATCAACGGGCCGACTGGACCAAGGCCTGGATACTGATTTTTTTTCATGCGCCCAGGCTTCTTTCAATACTGTCGCCAATTCAACAGTGAAGTGCTCCGGGGGGTGGGGATCAGGTAAGAGAAATGCTTCTTGCTAGCAACAGGAAGCATAGGATGCCCAAAGGCTATACCCACCTGACCCCCGATGAACGATGCCAGATCGAGGTGCTGTTGAAAAGAGGCGACAGCCAACACGCGATTGCGCGGCTTTTGGGTCGTTCGGTCTCGACGATCCGCCGTGAGATCGGACGCAACCATGGACAGCGCGGATATCGCAAGAAACAGGCGGATACGAAGGCGCGGGAGCGTCGCTCTGCGGCCAGTCGCCGCGCGAAAAAGATGTTGCCCGAGGTGATATGCCTGATTGAGGGCAAGCTGTCGCAGATGCAATGGAGCCCGCAGCAGATCAGCGGCTGGTTGGCGACGCAGCCCGATACTGTTGTTTCCATCAGTCACGAGCGGATTTATCAACATGTCTGGCGTGACAAGCGGCAGGGCGGGCATTTATGGAAACATCTGCGCCACAATGGCAAAAAATATAACAAACGCAAAGGAATAACCGCCGGGCGCGGATGCATTCCCGGTCGCGTTGATATTGAGCAACGTCCGTCCGTGGTGGATGAAAAGACGCGCATCGGCGATTGGGAGATCGATACGGTCATCGGAGCGCATCACAAAGGTGTGCTGGTGACGGCGGTCGACAGGATGTCCAAATACACGATCATCGAACCCGTTGCCAACCGAAGTGCTGAGGAGGTTGGCCACGCGCTGATCCGGCGACTGTCAGTCCATGCCGACACGGTACTGACGATCACCGCCGACAACGGCAAGGAATTTGCCAGTCATGCCGAAATCAGCAGTGCGCTTGGGGCAGATTTCTACTTTGCCAAACCCTATCATTCGTGGCAGCGCGGACTGAACGAACACACCAACGGATTGATCCGGCAGTATTTTCCCAAACATATGCGGCTCGACGGGATAACCAGGGAAGAGGTTGACAAGGTCGAGACATTGCTCAACTCCAGACCCAGAAAAATACTCGGATACAAAACCCCGCAAGACGTCTTCTCAACCCCACCCCCAGGGGCACTTCACTGTTGAATTGGCGTGTCTATTGCGTTCCTCGCCATGACCAAAAGCACTTTTTTCATGGCAATATAGTCTGAATACATCGCTATTTGCGTTTCGGGCTTGCGTTTGGCAAAATCCGGCTCTCTCAATTCATTCGCAAACTGCTCAATGGAATGAAGTTGTCTTGCATAGAGAATGACAGGATCTATCACCGCTTCCGGCAAGATGTGAATTTCGCTGAGAACAATATCGAAAACAATGCTTCTGGCAGGCTGGCTGGCCCGCACGGCATATGTGTTGCTGTGCTGATATTTTGAAATGACGTCCGCAAGATGCATGTCGAGATCATATTCCAGCAGATTTGTCAGTTCGCTGCGAATCTCTGCCCGGACGGCAATCTGGAAATCCCGTATTTTTTCATGCCTGCGGCCCTGTTCCAGCCTGATCGACACAATTCCATTGACGATCAGTCCAACGATCCCAATCAGCCCGGACACCAGTGCCGCGATGATCGCCGGTCCTATCCACAGTGCCATCATGACCTCTTCAGCTTGGGATCCAGCGCATCGCGCAGGCCATCCCCCATCAGGTTGATCGCCAGAACCGTGATGAGAATGGCAAGGCCCGGGAACGTGACAACCCACCAGGCACGCTGGATGAACTCGCGGGCCTCGGCCAGCATGGTTCCCCATTCCGGTGTCGGCGGCTGCGCACCCATGCCCAGAAACCCGAGAGCGGCGGCATCGAGAATGGCGTTGGAGAAAGACAGGGTTGCCTGGACGATCAGCGGCGCAAGACAGTTTGGCAGGATCGTCAGAAACATCAGGCGCAAGGTGCCTGCCCCCGCAACCCGCGAGGCAATGACATAGTCCTTGTTTTTTTCCGTCATGACAGAGGCACGGGCCAGACGCACGAAATGCGGCTGATACACAATGGAAATCGCAATCATGGCATTGATGATACCCGGGCCGAGAATGGCCACCAGAACCAGCGCCAGCAGCAGCGAGGGAAAGGCAAGGATCACGTCCATGATACGCATGATCAATGTATCGATCCTGCCGCCGTAATAGCCTGCAAACAGCCCGATCAGCACACCCGAGATGACCGACAATGTGACCACGAACAGCCCGATGAACAGGGAGAAGCGCGAACCATAAATCAGCCGGGACAGTATATCCCGTCCGACCGGATCCGTGCCCAGCAGATAGGATGAATTTCCGCCTTCAGCCCAGGCCGGTGGCAGGAGCAGCATGGCGCGGTCCTGCACATCGGGCAGATGCATGGCGAAAACCGGAGCGAAAATGGCCACAAAAACAATTGCGGAAAAAATGATCAGTCCGAGTACGGCACCGCTGTTTTTCGAGAAATAGAACCAGAACTCGGCCAGCGCGGAAGGATGGGCAGTCTTGACTTCGAGATTGGCCATGGTCGCCTCCTATCGCCGGATACGGGGATTGATGAAGCCATACAGCACATCAACAATCAGGTTGACGATCATGACAATGGCTGCAATCAGCAGCAGGCCGCCCTGCACCACCGCATAATCCCGCTTGAACACGGCATCGACCATCCACTTGCCGATCCCCGGCCAGGAGAAGATCGATTCCGTGAGAATGGCTCCGGTGAGAAGAACGCCAACCTGCAGGCCAATGGTGGTGACAACCGGGATCATGGCATTGCGCAGGGCATGGATTCCGACAACCCGGAATGTGGACAGGCCCTTGGAGCGGGCAGTGCGCACATAATCCTCGCCCAGAACCTCAAGCATCGCCGAGCGGGTCTGCCGGGCAATGACGGCCAGCGGAATAGTGCCCAGAACAATGGTTGGCAGGACAAGATAGCTCACGGCGGAGCGAAAGGCTCCCGGCTGCCCGGACAGCAGGCTGTCAATCAGCATGAAGCCGGTGACCTGCGGGAAAAAATAGGTCAGAGCTATGCGGCCTGAAACCGGTGTCCACTGGAGATAACCGGAAAAGAAAATAATCAGCAGGAGGCCCCACCAGAAAATCGGCATGGAATAGCCGACAAGCGCCACGCCCATAATGCTCTGGTCTGCCCAGGTTCCGCGCTTGACCGCAGCGATAACGCCTGCCGGAATACCAAGACCAACAGCCAGAACCATGGCACAGAAGGAAAGCTCCAGCGTTGCCGGAAAAAGCGTGCGAAACTCTTGCAGGACAGGGCGTTTGGTTACAACAGATTTGCCGAAATCCCCTTGCAGTATTTTACCGACATATTCCAGAAACTGGACATGCAGAGGCCGGTCATAGCCAAGATCGCGGGAAATTTCGGCATAGCGTTCCGGTTGCATCACCCGTTCACCGGACATGAGCATTACCGGATCACCCGGCAGAAGCCGGATGAACATGAAGGCCACCAGCGCCACGCCGAGAAATGTCGGAACCAAAACTGCCACGCGACCAAGAATAAAACGAAACATGGTATATCCACTGAAAACGGCGGAGCCGGGAAACCCGGCCCCGCCAGACATCTCTGTTCAGGACGCACTCGGCTTTATTCTGCGATATCCACGCCGTCAAAACGGTGGATGCCCAGTGGGTCCAGGGCATATCCGGTAACTTTTTTGCTCATCGGCCCAAAAACCACGGAATGGTCAATCGTCATCCATGGTGCTTCTTTCTTGAAGATCACCTGGGCCTCCATGTAGAGCTTTGTACGCTCTGCCTTGTCAGAGGTTACCCTTGCAGCCTTGATGGCCTTGTCGAAATCCTCATTGCACCATTGTGCACGATTGTTGCCGCCAACCGCACCACAGCCCAAAAGCACCGTCAGGAAGTTGTCCGGATCACCATTGTCCCCCGTCCAGCCCAGCATCACAGCACCATCACGGTTCTTGTCCTGGGTCTGCTTGAGGTATTCAGCCCATTCCATCGAAACGATTTCGACCTTGACGCCGACCTTTGCCAAATCTGCCTGCATCAGCTCGGCTGCGCGTTTGGCGTTCAGCATGTAGGGACGCGAAACAGGCATGGCCCAGATCTTCATTGACAGATCCTTGACACCGGCCGCTTCCAGGGCAGCCTTGGCGGCTTCCGGATCATACTTGTCGTCTTCAATAGCATCATTGTAGGACCACATTGTTGGCGGGATCGGGTTTTTCGCCACCTGGGCCGCGCCCTGGAACACGGCGTCGACGATGGCCTGCTTGTTGACTGCCATGTTCAGCGCCTTGCGCACTTCCGGCTTGTCAAACGGTGCCATGGTGGTGTTGTAAGCCAGATAGGCAATGTTCAGGCCCGGCTGTTCCAGCACTGTCAGGTTTGGATCGGCCTTGAGGTCGGCAACATCGGCTGCATTTGGATAAGGCATGATGTGGCATTCGCCGGCCTTCAGCTTCTGGGCGCGAACGGCTGCATCTGTGGTGATGGCGAAGATCAGATCATCAATCTTCTGCTTGCCGCCCCAATAGTCCGGATTGGCCTTGTAGCGAATAACTGCATCCGTCTGATAGTCTACGAAGACATACGGACCCGTGCCCAGCGGCTTCTGGTTCATCTGTGCCATATTGCCATCAGCAACCAGCTTGTCGGCATATTCTTTTGAAACGATTGACGCAAAATCCATACCAAGGTCGGCCAGGAAGGGTGCTTCCGGTTTGTTCAAGGTGAATTTCACTGTCAGGTCATCCACTTTTTCCATCGACTTTATCAGTTCAGGAAAACCCATGTCCGCAGCATAGCCATAGCTTGCGCCCTCGACATATTTCGCCCAAGGGCTGTCGGCCTTCAACTGACGTTCAAACGAGAAGATAACATCATCCGCATTCAGGTCACGGGTCGGTGTAAAATAATCGGTTGTCTGGAACTTGACACCGCCGCGCAGTTTGAAAGTGTACACCAGACCATCGTCAGAAATCGTGTAGCTTTCTGCCAGACCCGGCTCCAGTTCCGTGCTGCCTTTTTTGAATTCCAGCAAACGGTTGTAGACCGTGCGTGAAGACGCATCAAAAGTGTCGCCTCCCGTATAAAGCGCGGAATCGAAACCTTCCGGTGCCGCAGGAGAGCAATAGACCAGGGTCTTGGACCATGCAGCAGAGCCCATGAGCATTGTCATGGCTGTTGCAGCAAACAGAATTGCCAGCTTTTTCATCGTGATTTTCCCAGTGTTGGATGTTTTTTGTTCCACAGGTGCCATAATCCTGCACCTTTAGGCAAGGAAACGATATTTAAGTTTCAAAAGCAACAGCTATTTGAGAAATTTTATCCATCCGGAAAAAATT
Source organism: Rhizobiaceae bacterium (assembly GCA_965247225.1). Classification (GTDB taxonomy): domain Bacteria; phylum Pseudomonadota; class Alphaproteobacteria; order Rhizobiales; family Rhizobiaceae; genus CBDFGT01. Next base: position 138,683 of record CBDFGT010000039.1, read on the forward strand.
TGGCAGACTCCATCTTTCCGCGGGAAGCGAAGTTACCCGGCGGATTCCGACAGGACATTGCCTTGCAACACTGTAATCCCCACCTCATTTGTTCCAAAACCCGGCAAAGCGCAGGCAGAGTAACATTGTGCTTGAAATAAGGCGGCCGGTTCCCTAACAATCCTGTTGCGAAGGAGCGCATAAGGCGGGTTTGTTTTGACATTTCTTCCCAGGCATATTTGTCGTAATGACAACAGGGCAGAGCTGGAAAAGGCTCTGAACCGTGTCGATTTTTTTCGCATTTTTCACAGTCTCGCCCTCAAGCATCATTTTGAGCATTTCTGTATCCTGCAGCTCCATGGCGACAGGACGATCCGGACCCTGTTTCAGCATCTGGTCCTGCATGATCTGCCCAACGATCTGGCGGAGGATTATGACAAGCGCTACCAGTTTGGAAAATCCGGCCTGCTGGACCTGCTGCATGAAACAACGCTTCCCTCCATCTGGCGTGACAGTGATGCTGATTCACCGCAACCCGACATGCTGATGCGGCAACTGGGCTTTGAACTGGCCATCTGCATTCCTGTCCACAGCAACAATGGTGGCCGGTTTGCAGTGCTGTTCCTGGGGGACAGGGATGCGCCGGATCTTCCGGAACTCGCCGAACTTCACTATAATTCGACCTTTGCATTTAATTATTTTTACCAAAAGGTTCTTGGCAACAAGAAGGGCATGGGGCTGACAGCGCGCGAAACCGAAATCCTGCGATGGATTTCACACGGCAAAACGGCAAGCGAGGTCGCCCTGATCGTTTCCGTATCGGAACATACGGTTAATTCCCATACAGCGACGATTTTAAAGAAAATGGATGTTGTCAACCGCACACAGATGGTTGCGAAGGCGATTCGTGAGCAGATTATTGATTGAATTTCTTTCCCGAAACCGGATTTTTTGCCATAAAAGGATAAAAACAGCGTTATATTTTGAAAATGCCATACTTTTGATCAGTAATTCTGTACTGATGTACGTGCTGCAAACCATTCAGGACAAGTTATCATGAGAGATATCGTCAGTATTTTGCTTGTGGACGACGATGCCGCCGAGGAAGTCATCATGCGGTCGCTGATGAAGCGGGTCTCGACTTACAACATCGTGATGCATTATTGCGACGGTATCGAATCCGCACTGGAATTTATGATCAAGAACAAGAAAATCGCCCTGATCCTGATGGACAACATGCTCTACCATGGCAGCGACTTCCGGGACAATGTTCCCTTGTTGCGGCAAAACGGCTTCATCGGTCCTATCGGAGTCATATCATCGTCTGTCGATGATCCCTATTTCCAGTCGATTGAAGAATATGGTGCCGACTTTCGTATCGACAAGTCAGAGTTTGACCCGACTGCGATTGAATTCATCATTCGGGAATATCTGACAACAGCTTGAGCCTGCCGCACCGGATCAGGCTGCCGGGTGCAGGTCGCGGATGGGTTCCAGACCCAACAGAAAGTTGATCTGCGGACGCGCCTGTACGAGATCATCAATGGAATATTCCGCCAGCACATCAAGAAAGGCATTGAGTGCCCGCCGCAGCGCTGAATTCAGGCCACAGCTATCCACCAGCGGGCAATCTGTCTCCCCGGATTCAAAGCATTCTGCCATGGAAAACCCGTCTTCGGTGACCCGCACGACATCAAACAGGGTAATATCCCTGGCCGGCCTGTTGAGCCTGATGCCACCGTTGCGACCGCGCACGGTCTCCACCAGACCGGCCTTGTTGAGAACCTGAAGGATTTTGAACAAAAACAGTTCGGAAACACCATAGGCCCTGGCAATGTCGGTAATCCTGCTCAATTGACCGCGGTTTGCCTCGCAATACATCAGAATACGAACGGCATAGTTGGTCTGTTTGGTCAAGCGCATGGGGAACTCCAGATTCAGCAATCCTGATTGTCATATAGAGCTTTCCGCAATCTGGAACAATTCCAAACGTGAAATAAATTCTCAAGTTTAATGCCCTGTGCCTTGACAGCGTTGCAGTCATCGCTAAAAGTCGAGTTATAAACTCATATTTACTTTGACACAATCGAGGAACCGCATGTCCATCCATTCCATTACCCTGCGCAATATCGTTACATGCAGCGCACTGGCACTCTCGGCCGTTCTGGCCCATGCTGACGGTGAGGTGAATATCTATTCCTACCGCCAGCCCGAACTGATCCAGCCTGTGCTTGATGAATTCACCAGGGAAACCGGCATTTCCACGAATGTGCTTTTCCTGGACAAGGGGCTTGTGGAGCGGATGCAGGCGGAAGGTGTGAATTCTCCGGCAGATGTGATCATGACTGTGGATGTCAGCCGGTTGACCGAGGCCAAGGACGCAGGCGTTGTTCAGCCTTTGACGGATGCCACCATCGAAACCAACATTCCGGCGCAATACCGTGATGTTGACAAGACATGGTTCGGACTGACCACGCGCGGGCGCGTTGTGTATGCATCGCGCGACCGGGTCAAGGACACCGATATCACCTATGAGGATCTGGCCGACCCGAAATGGAAGGGCAAGATTTGCACCCGTGACGGCCAGCATTCCTATAATATCGGCCTGATTGCTTCCATGATTGCCCATGACGGCGCAGAAAAGACCGAAACATGGCTGCGCGCTGTGAAAAACAATCTCGCCCGCAAGCCGGATGGTACGGACCGCAGCCAGGCCAAGTCGATCATGGCCGGGGAATGCGACATTGCGCTCGGCAATACCTATTATGTGGGCCTGATGATGACCGACGAGCAGGAACCAGAGCAAAAGGAATGGGCCAAGGCGATCAAGATCCTGTTTCCCAATGCCAGGGATCGCGGCACACATGTCAATATTTCCGGCATGGCACTGGCGAAGAACGCGCCCAACAAGGACAATGCCATCAAGCTGATGGAATATCTTTCATCCCAAAAAGCGCAGGAAATCTATGCCGAACAGGTGTTTGAATATCCGGTTCTGCCGGGCGCAAAAGTTTGCTGATATTGTGACAGGTTTTGGGCCGATAAAGCCCGACACATTGCCACTGACAGAAATCGCCGCCCATCGCAAAGAAGCCTCCGAAATGGTGGACAGGGTGGGCTTTAACGATGGTCCGGAAAACTGACCTGCCACCATCTGCAAGGCTGGCAGAGCATTTGCAACCCCTGCACATGCCGTGTGCAAGGCCCCTGCCCTATCATTCCCCGGCAGAGAGAACCATGCAGTCATACGACCGCGCCTTGAGCCGGGCACAAGCGGTTGCGGCGGAGTCCTGATTTTCAAACCCGGCCAGCCGGGCGCGATACAGGGTTTTGCCGCCTGCCTTTACGGACTCCGCATAGGGTTTGATGGCCGGGAAGTCCGCATTGATGTCGTTCAGTGCCTTTGACAGCAGCGACAGGGCTTCTGATTGTGTGTCTGCTGCCGCAATCTGGATTTGCCAGGCAGCCCTGTCCGTTGCAGACAATGCGGCCTGAAGCGTGTTATCAGGCGCATCCCCTGCCGTGTCCATGTCCTGATGGACAGGTTGGGGATGCGCGATGGCCTGCGTCACGACCGTGGACGCTTGCGGCAGCGCCGCATCCATGAGCCCGGCCATCCGGTCATCCCGGATGCGTGCCGTCTTGCCGCCGAAAACGACACCGACAACATGTTTGCCGGCCATGTTGACGGCTGTGACAATATTATAGCCTGATGCGTCGATATAGCCGGTCTTGATGCCATCCATGCCCGTGTAGCGATACATGAGATTGTTGTGTCCCCTGAACTTGACACCGCGAAAGGTGAAGTAATGGGTGGAGAACAGCTTGTATTCCTCAGGAAAATCCCGCATCAGGGCCAGCCCAAGCGTTGCCATGTCGCGGGCTGTGGTCACCTGCAGGTCATCCGGCAGGCCGGACGCATTGCGAAATGTTGTACTGGTCATGCCCAGTTGACGGGCCTTGTCTGTCATGGCCTTGCCGAAAGCCACTTCATTGCCTGCCAGATAATCCCCCATGGCTTCTGCCGCATCATTGGCCGAGAGAACGATCATGCCGAGCACACCTTCGCGCACAGTGAATGTTGCCCCCACCGGCAGCGCGAATTTCATCGGAATCGTATCAAATGCATTGGCAGTCATGGGAATTTTCTGGTCCCATTTCAGGCGTCCGTCGTGCAGCGCCTCAAAGACCATATAAAGGGTCATCATCTTGGTGAGCGACGCCGGGTGATTGAGCGCATCGGCATTTTCCTGCGCCAGCACCTTGTTCGTGTTGGCATCGATCAGAAAATGGGCATAGCCCGCAAAGGAAGGTGTGACCTGGATCAAAATGGCAAGAATGACAGACGCGGCCAGAAGCAGTCCGCGTTTCAGGGCTTCACGTTTCATATGGTGTCCATAGCAGGTTTCAGGGGGAGGATGTGGTGCGAACCCTAATGCCGAAATCCGGCAATATAAAGCCTAAAATTTTAAGGAAGGCTGCCATGTTTAAGAAAGGATGAACCGGCATATTTCTGCACAAAAGATCCGGGGGTTGCGTTGCCGCGACCAAAACAGAATGCCCGGCCATGGATATCACCATGACCGGGCATTTTTCTGCATCAGAATACAGTCTTTACTTCATGGTTGGCATGACGAATTCGGCACCGTCCTTGATACCGGATGGCCAGCGGGCAGTAATCGTCTTGGTTTTGGTCCAGAACTTGATCGAATCCGTTCCGTGCTGGTTGAGATCGCCAAAGGAAGATGCCTTCCAGCCGCCGAAGGAATGGTAGGCCAGCGGCACAGGGATCGGCACATTGATGCCGATCATGCCAATGTTGATACGCGAGGCGAAATCGCGGGCAGCATCGCCGTCACGGGTGTAGATGGCAACGCCATTGCCATATTCATGCCTCATCGGCAGGGCGATGGCATCTTCATAGTTTCTGGCGCGGACAACGGACAGGACCGGTCCGAAGATTTCGGTCTTGTAGATGTCCATGTCCGGGGTCACATTGTCGAACAGGCAACCGCCGACAAAATACCCGTTTTCATAGCCCTGAAGACTGAAATTGCGGCCATCAACAACCAGTGTCGCGCCCTCCTCAACACCCTTGCTGATCAGGCCCGTCACACGCTCCTTGGCTTCCCTGGTGACCAGCGGACCCAGATCGGCCTTATCATCCGTATAGGGGCCGATGCGCAAGGCTTCAATCTTGGGTGTCAGCTTTTCGATCAGGCGATTGGCGGTGTCCTCGCCAACAGGAACGGCGACCGAAATGGCCATGCAACGTTCGCCGGCAGAGCCATAGCCTGCGCCCATCAGCGCGTTGACGGCCTGATCAAGATCGGCATCCGGCATGATGATCATGTGGTTCTTGGCACCGCCAAAGCATTGTGCACGCTTGCCGTTGGAAGCAGCGGTTCCATAGACATATTTTGCAATGGGTGTGGAGCCCACGAAAGAGACCGCACCGATATCCGGGTCCGTCAGGATCGCATCCACGGAAACCTTGTCACCATGAACCACGTTCAAAATACCGGCTGGCAGGCCGGCTTCCATCATCAGTTCAGCCAGACGCACCGGCACAGAGGGATCGCGCTCGGACGGTTTCAGGATGAAGGCGTTGCCACAGGCAATGGCCGGCGCAAACATCCACATCGGGATCATGGCCGGAAAGTTGAACGGCGTGATGCCGGCACCGATACCGACAGCCTGGCGGATGGAATACATGTCGATGGCAGGGCCTGCGCCTTCTGTGAACTCGCCCTTCTGCAAATGCGGAATACCGCAGACGAATTCGCACACTTCCAGGCCGCGTATGATATCGCCCCTGGCATCTTCAATGGTCTTGCCATGCTCGCGTGAAAGCATTTCTGCCAGATCATTCATGTTCCTGTTGAGGAGTTCAACAAACTTGAAGAAAACACGGGCACGACGCTGCGGGTTCTGTGCTGCCCATGCCGGCTGGGCAGCCCTGGCATTGGCAACAGCGGCACGCACATCTTCCACGCTCGACAGGCCGACTGTTGCCTGCACTTCGCCGGTTGCCGGGTTAAAGATATTGCTGGACCGGCCGGATTGTGGCAGCAACATGCTTGCCGCCAATAAAGTTCCTGATCTCGTACATCGGTGTTCTCCCTGATTTTGGTGGCGCACCATCGCACTTCAAATTGCACAACTCAATGATCTTATATAAGAAACCGTTGTGCATAAATTAAAGTTAAAAGAGAGTGGAAACCCTCCCCGCACGGGGGAGTGCTGGAAAGGTCTTTCCTGGAAAGGGACAAAACCATGAACTGGGATGATGTGCGGATGTTTCTGGCCGTGGCGCGGACGGGGCAAATTCTGGCGGCCAGCAAAAGACTGGGGGGTCAACCATGCCACATTGTCACGCAGGGTCAGCGCCCTGGAAGAGGCCCTGGCCACGAGGCTGTTGATCCGGCGGACGAATGGCTGCGAACTGACGGCGGAAGGCGAGACATTTCTGGCCGCCGCCGAGCGGATGGAAACGGAGATGCTGGCGGTGCAGTCGGCGGTCGGGCGTATTGATGCGGCCATTTCCGGAACGGTGCGCATCGGTGCGCCTGACGGTTTCGGGGTTTCCTTTCTGGCACCGCGCCTGGGTGCGCTGACGGCGCAATATCCTGATTTGCGCATCCAGCTTGTGCCGGTTCCACGTTCCTTTTCCCTGTCGCGCCGGGAGGCGGACATTGCCATTACACTTGAACGGCCCACAGAAGGGCGGCTGGTTTCAGCCAAATTGACGGACTATACGCTGGGTCTTTATGCATCCAGAGCCTATATTGCCGCCCATGGTGCACCGGCCAATGCGGATGCCCTGAAAAGCCATCGCCGCATTGGCTATGTGGAGGATCTGCTCTACACGGCATCGCTGAATTTCAACTCCGAAATCCTGCGCTCCTGGGACGCGCATTTTGAAATTTCGAGTGCCATAGGTCAGACCGAGGCAGTCCGCTCCGGTGCGGGAATCGGGATTTTGCATGATTATATTGCCCGCAACGATCCTGACCTTGTGCGCGTTCTGCCCCGCACGGACATAAAACGCGCCTACTGGACCACATGGCATGAAAGTGCACGCGAGCTTTTAAGGGTCAAGACCGTTATCCGGTTTGTGCAGTATCTGGTCGAGCAGGAACGCGATATATTCCTGCCATAACTATTTCCGGGCCGTGACTATTTCTGCTTTGACACCTTTAGCATATCCGGCAGGGGAACAGCGGTGCCTTTTTTGATCTGCGGTTTCTGATCCTTTATACCGGGCAAAGGTGTTTCTCCGACAACCGCCACAACCGTTTCGCCAGGCAACGGAACATGGGTTGCGTTTCTGAACAATGGTTTTTGCACCGGCGGCCCAACAGCGGTCACGTCCGCAACGGGTGCCTTATGGGCCTTGGCCTGCAACAGGGCAGGTTCCGGTGCCGGAGATGGTGCGACTGCCATTATGGCCGGAGCGGCAAGCGAGGCCGAACCTGCCGCAAAGCCGAGCATTTCAAAAGTGCGGGCGGACACGGGCTTGATCCTAAGCCCCTGCATCAGCGTGGCCAGACCTGTTTCAGTCATGGATGCATGGCAATACCGCAGGCGGATCTGGCCGGCATAAGGCGTATCGAGCGCAGTGCTGAACGATTTCCCGTCCTGATAGGTCAAGTTGCGGGCAAACTGCCAGGCATAGATACAGGCTCCGCCACCCGGAACCGGTGCCGAGGCATAACCGAAGACACCGTGAAGATTGTCACCAATGACAGCGCTGATGTTCATGCGAAGGTCCGGAAACTCCTTGCGCAGTTCGACCCTGATATCGCGTTCTGACGGGGCCTGTCGCAGATTCCACTCTCCGCGTTTGGCAATATCCACTGTCAGCTTGTTCTCGCCACTCAAAACCGTTGTATTGGGATAGACAATGTCCTGCGTGAGCCGTTTTTCCCGCATCGTCTGGCGCACGGTCTGAATGCCGCCGGCCGTTGCCGGCAGAAAGGCCACGGCATATTCCGGTGCAACTTCGGTTGCAATCGGTGCAGACACGGCCTTTCCTGTTGCCGCCGTCAAAAACGGATCCTGAACCGAGGTGCAACCGGCTGCCAGTGAAAGCACGCCCAACAAAACATATCTGCGCATGGGTCAATCCTATTTTGCCGAGGTTTCCGTAAGGCCACGAGAGATGCCAGCATCGCTCATATGCATGTTCAGACGCTCAAAAATGGCCCTGGCTTCGGCAACATGGCCCATATTGTAATGCGCCCAGGCCCGCAACTGGCTGAGGCCGGCAGGCTCGGCCACAATGGTGGCACGGGTATTGAGCGCATCGAGGGCTGCCTGATACTGCTTGTGGTCATAGGCGGACCGGGCCCTCTGGAAATACAATTCGCCACGGACCTCGCGATCACGACCGGCTTCCAGCGGATAATTTGCGAGCAAGGCTTCGGCATCATCCGTCAGGTTTGCGGCAAGCAAGGCCAGTGCAGTTCCATAAACGGCGTCATTACGGGTCTGGACATTGCCGTTCATGGCAGCAGCAAAAGCCTTTCTGGCATCCGTAATGCGATGCAGGCCCATTTCGCACCAGCCCTTGATCAGCTGGGCATCCGGTGACAGCGCTTTCTGGGCTTCCAGAGCCTGCAAATCGCGCAGGCATGCGCTGTAGTTTCTGGCATTGAAATTGGACATATAGCTGGCCTGCACATTGGCTTTGGGCTTGGCAACGGCTATCGCCTGACGGGTTTTGGGCGCAACGGCTACCTTGATGGCGTCCCACAGTTCCGGATACTGGCCGGCATATTGATCCTTGAGCGCCGCGAGTTCGGATTTCTGTCCAAGCTGCCGGTAACTCAGGGCCAGTCCCTTGAGCGAGGCTTCGGCTGGTTCCCATTCAAAAGACTTGCCGAACCACGCTGCGGAGGCTTCAAACTGACCGGAATTATAAGCATACCATGCCAGGATTTCCGCGTGGCTTGCAGCACTGGTCTGAAGGATGATCGTGGAATAGGCTTCGACAACAGCACTGTCAATCTGCCCGATATCAGGCCTCGCAAAGCGCAGGGACAGTGCATTCATCAAGAATTCCGGATCCTTGTTCAACTGCTCCAGATGTGTTGCGGCAACCTTGTAGGCCTCCGAATCCAGCTTCTGGTCCACCAGAGACAGGTAGAGACCCTTGGCGTTGCTTTCATTGTTTTCGGTATCCAGCGCCTGCTGGAACCACGGCGTGGCATTTTCCGGCTGCTTGATCTTGAGGAAATACCAGCCCAGCAGCGACATGTCTTCCGGCTTGCCTTCCCGCGTTGCCAAATCCCTGAGCTTTGCCACCTCCTCTGGCGGCAGCGGTGTCGTGGTCGTCTTGTCTGCATTGAAATCGGCCACCTTTCGGCGCAGCAGATCTTGCGATACCGGTGCGAGAGCCACACGCATGGCCGTGGTTGTTGCCACCTGATCCATGATCGCCTGAACCTCATTGGCCGGAAAATCGCGGGTGCATTTCTGCAAGGTCGTGATCAGGGCTGCTTCGGGAAGACGTTTGTCTTCCTTGCGCAACAGGATACCGCGATAGACCGGAATCATCCCGTCCTTTTCACCCACAGCGGCGTAGGCATCAATCAGCATCCACAGGAGATCGACTTCCGTTTCCGTTTCCGGATCAATACCGGAACCCGCCTGGATGACCCCGAGCCAGTTTTTTGCAACAGCGGCCTCCTCCATCAAAACACGCTGCTTCTTGCGGGCCAGCTTGGTGGAAAAATCTGTCGTTGGCACCCAGTCAGGCCGTTCGACCTTCTGACGGATGATTTCGGCATCAATTCCGGTAAAATCATTCTTCTCGTAGAGCTGCCAGAGCCTGGTCTCATCAACACCGCGTGCAGCCTGCGGCGCATAGAGATCTTCCGGTATGGCAAAGTCCGGGTATTTCAACCGCAGACGCTTTGCTTCCTTTTCAACCCGGTCATCCTGCTTCTGTTCGGCATAATAATACAGTGCAGCAAGCTCGACGTCATCCGGTGCATTTTTGGGAGATTTTGCAACCAAAGGTTTTTCCGGTGTGACATCTGGCGGCATTGGCTGTTGCAACGCATCTTCGCTGTCCTTGCCTGCCGATGGCTTTTGCAGCAGCGGAGACACGACCGTACCAGTGATCAGTTCATCCTTCTTTCCAGCATCCGGCATTCCAGACCGGTCCGCATTCCGGAGGATGAATTTGATACTGTCTTCAGCGCTAACCTGAGAGGCCAGAAGCGGCAGACCAAGGCAGGCGCATTGCAGCAAACGCTTCACGATTTTCCAAGTCAGGATCATTGGTCTGTTCCCACCCCTTTGTTTGGAACGCGGACCCCGAGCCAGAGGGCAAATATGCCCATGAGGCCAAGGACCAGACCGACATAGATCTGGAAATTGTCAGAAAACCATGCCGCCAGCAGACGGCGGTAATTGCCAAGGCTCCGATCGGTCATTTCCGCAAAATAACGGCTTTCGGCAGGGTGATTTTCCAGCGCCAGGCTTGCCATCCTGATATCGGCAGAACCGCCATCAAGCCTGCTCCATACAGCCGGCTCAACCAGCCGCCCGACGCCGATGGCCAGATCACGCGGGCTGTCAGCCTGCAGGATCGTCCATGTGCCCTTGCCTGCGGGTGCTTCCACCTGACTGATTTTCAACAGGGCGTTGCCTGCAACTGCATTCTCCTCCTCAGTAGCCGGATCTTCGTAGCGCAACCATTTTCCAAATCCGCTGGTTGCGGAGCTGAACATTTTCTGCAGCGTCACCGGCATTGATGAACCATCACTTTCATCACTGGTGTTCTTCTGGAATGCCTTGAGAAGGGCATCAGGATTTGTATCAACAGCCATTTCCCTTTGCGGTTCCAGCGCCGTGATGGCCGCTGTTTTGATGCTGTCCGTGCCAAAAACATCCTGTGGTGTCGCTGCCCTGGCCAATTTCATGTCCGGAAAGCCCGATTTTCCGGTTTTACCCGCATCGGCAAAAGATTGTGCGGCGGCCAGGAACAACAGATTTCCGGCAGCGGTGGCGTCAGGCTTTCCAAGCTTGACAGTGGCTGCCAGCGGATTGCCGGCCGCAAGGCTGAGACGGGTCAACACCGTCAGGGCCGCCGAAAATGACTGGGTATCGGATTGCCCGACATAGAGGTCAAACGGCTTTCCATCAGGATATGGATAGGCTTTGCCGCTGAATGCTGCCAAATCCGGCAGACGACCGACGCGGGCGAGCTTGGGGACAGTGATGCTGGTATCCTCCAGAAGAAGGAAACGGGGTTTCACATCCTCATTCTTGCCGGGTTCGCAGGAAACATCGGAAGCCCTGGGAACTTCTGCCAGAATGTCCACGGCGTTGACGCCGGGCCGGAAGGCCCGCAGGGGCAATTCGATGCGCTTTCCGTCAAACTGTGAGCCTGCGGTATCGGAGAGCGGGTAACTGGTGACAACCCTGTCATTCACCCGCACCAGGAGCTGGGCATCGGGATCGAGACCGGGGGACGTTGCGGCACGCAGACCCAGATTCAGCGTGGCATATTCTGCCGGATAGAAATCGGCAGGCATGACCATATTGAAATGCGTATGCGACAGGCGGCCTGCAAAGGTGCGGGTCTGGTAACCGGTGTCGGCAAGCGTATAGGTTTTTTCCTGTTCAGCAACAATCGTTCCAAATTTTGGAGCAAACATGCCGGTCTCAATACCCTCTTTCATCGGACCCCGGACAGCATCCAGCAAGGCAGACTGCCGTTCTCCTGGCGTATTGGCCCGCAAAATGACGGACGCACGATCACTGGTCAGGCCGTTCTGCACCGACAGGCCGAAAGGCGCGCTCACAAGCTGTTGCGGCATATCCGCAGATGCATTCCAGTTTGAGGCCACAAAGACATCGATACCGGGGCCAGTCCCCGGCTTGTCCCCCACAGAAACCACAACATCCGTTCTGTTGAGATAGAGTGCCAGCGTCTGTATCAGAGCGGAAGCGTTGTTGATCATTTCCGTTGTGGCTGCTGCCGGAACCACGAGATGCAGATCCGTTTTGCCGGCATCGGTTTTGCCTATGCTTGCCAGATCCTGCAACCGTGTGAAGGTGGTTTTCACGCTCGAAACGAAGCCGCTGTCTTTTGCACTGATACGGGTCCAAAGCTCGTAGGTGGCAGCCAGGGAACAATCAACCCGATGGGTCTGGCGTGCCCGCAGCAGCAGTGTGTTGCGCCCCTGCTTGAGATCCGCAGAAGACAATTGCAAGGTTTCCAGCGCAACACCGTTTGGTGACGCTATGAAGAACTTGCCGACAGGCTTTCCATTCAGCACCATTTCAACATTCGACGTATCCGGGACAACCGAAACCGCATTCTGATAGCCCAGTTGCAACACTCCGCCGACTGCAAGCTGTTCAGGGCTGACATTGAAGGTGAGTACGGTTACATCGTCTTCGCCCGAAAGCGTCAGGCTGTCTGCCGCCTGTTCAAACGGAACGATCCGCGCGTCAGCACCGATCTTCATCTCTTCCATTTGCGAGCGGGTTGACAGGATACTGGCACTGGGTGCAGCAGGCTGGACAGGCTGGACCGGAAGCGGATCCAGCAGGCTCCGGGCCAATATCAGCGAAGTGCTGGCAAAAAGTGCAAGTGTTGCAAGAGCGAGTGTGCTGCGAAGCTTAAACATTGGCCTGCGCTCCCGTATACATATCTGCGCGGGATGGCCCGTCGTCCTTCACAGCGCTGTTCATATCGCTGGCAATGCCCACAAGAGAGACATCTTTTTCAATCCGGACGACCATAGGTGCATCCCCTCTGGAATGGATGGCTTTTTCACCAATCAGACCGACCGCATAGCGCAGTGACCGGAATGTTTCGGTGATCGTCCAGAGACAGAACCGCATCGTTCCTGCAAAAAAGCCCTGACGGACCTGCCTGCGGCTCAGCCTGTCCTGCAAGACAGACTGGTCGGAATACATCATGTCCGCAATGGCCATGAATGTTTCCGGCGTGCGCTCGGAGAAGGCAAAACCGTAGACTGTGCCTTCCGGTGCAACACGGCTGGAACGCAGGGCAACATCAAAACTCGTCAGTACACCGCTGCGACGCAACTCTATTGTCCCCTCGAAGACATCTGAAGGATCAATCTTTGGTGGCGTTTCCATGAACTCCACCGAGACACCGCCGGAAGATGCATCGTGGATGATGATGGAATGGATGGCTCCCCCCGAACGCAGCAGGGCGTGGCGCTTGACAGAAAGCCGGTGGTTGCGGCGCAATTCACGCCGTTCCGAAACCACACCAAGGGCTGCGCCTGCCAGTCCCAGGTTGATCAGGTTCCAGCTGGCAACGATCAGCAGCAGCTCGCTGGCAACCGGCTCTGTCATAAAACGGTAGCCGGAATAAAGGGCGGCCATGCCGAGCAGGCCGAAAATCAGGAAATACGGACGGGAAAGCGGCGAGAGGCCGCTTTGATCCAGTGTCTGCCCTTTGGCCGTTACATTGAAGGTTGGTTTTCGAGGATTGCGCACCACGGAAATAATGGAGCCAAACAGCAGTACCGACTGCACATATTCATAGAGTTCCGACACCCAGGGCCAGCGCACCTTGCCATAGAGATAGCTCTGCATGGCAAAGGAACCGATGAGATAGGTGAGCGCATAAGACGCGAACTCGATGATATTGGCCTGATAGATTTCCAGCGAGAAGAAAATATACAAAAGCGGCGCGAACATGAATGTCAGGCGCGACAATGGAAACAGCCAGAAAAGATTGATACCGGCATAGCACAGGCGTTGTGCCATGGTCAGGCCTTTGGCCAAAAACGGGCGGTTGAGGATCAGGATTTGCAACATGCCCTGGCACCAGCGCGCGCGCTGCCCGATGAAGGATACGAATGTTTCCGGCTGCAAACCCACAATCAATGGCTTGTCAACATAGATGCTGTGCCATCCATTGGAATGGAGCTGAAGCGCCGTTTCGCAATCCTCCGTAATGGATTGCCCTGCAAAGCCCCTGGTGGTTTCCAGTGCCTTGCGGCTCAAAACGGCGGCAGACCCGCAGAAGAATGATGAATTCCATTTGTCCAGCCCGCGCTGCAGGACGGAGTAGAACATTTCATTTTCCGAAGGCATGCGGGCAAAGGTGTTGAGGTTCTTTTCCAGAGGGTCCGGATTGAGAAAGAAATGCGGTGTCTGCACCAGGAAAAGCTTCTTGTTTTCAAGGAAGAAGCCAACCGTTTCGCGCAGGAAATCACGCACGGGCGCATGGTCGGCATCGAAAACAACCACCAGTTCGCCGCTGGAAATCCGCAGCCCGTCGTTAAGATTGCCCGCCTTGGCATGGTCATTCTTCTGGCGCGTATGGTAATGGATATCCATCGCTTCGCACAGGGTTTTGAGCTGTTCGTAACGGCGAAGTGCGGCCAATGCCTTTCTGGGATTGGAATTGTTGCGCTTGGCTTCCGTGCCGCCATCATCCAGAAGATAGATCTGCAATTTATCCTTTGGATAAATCATCGATTTGGCAGCGGCAATCGTGGAGGCCAGCAGCTCGGGATCTTCGTTGTAGGTCGGGATAAACACATCCACAGTCGGCAGATCCTCCGAGCGCGGGAACGGCGGAGACTTGCGCTTCAGCGGATCGGCCAGCATGAAGAAACTGATGGCCAGCATGGCCAAGCAATACATTTCTGCCAGATACAGGATGAAACCCGGGATGAAATTCAGCGGCTCGGAAAAATTCGGCAGGGTTTCGGTTGTGCGCCAGAAGGCGTAACGCAGCGCCAGAATGCCCGCGAAGATAAAGGTGATCATCCGGGCCTTCGGACTGTCCGGCCGGGTCATTGCGATGAACATGATGCCGAGAACAGCAAAGCTGAGAACAAGCTGGGCCTGCAAGCTGAGCGGCAACAGCAAGATTGCCAGCCCCACGAGTCCTGCCATGACCGCAAGACACTTCATGACCAGTTTCATCATACACACCCCATCTTTTGTGCAGCCGCGCAGCAGGCGCGCCGGTCCTGTCATAGAACACGATGACCGTAATGCAGCAATTGTGAAGGGAATCCTAAAGCGAGCCTTTATTAGGTTTGTCCATATTATTAGGGTTAAGAAATCGTTCCGAGCCGGGTTTTCGGTATTTTAATGTTGCTGCAGCAAACATTCTTCCGCCACGGGAAGACAGGATGTTCCGTCGTTATTTTGCAGGTTAACGACATCGAAAACGTGAAACCATGATACGGTCGACGGTCATGTCCCGAGGCGTGGTGTAGGTTGCATCGTGTTCACGCGGTTTCCCGGCATTGCCGGTTGTGTCAGTTTGCCACGGCTGGCAAGCTGGTGACGGGATTATTGCTCAATGGAGCCATGGTTTCAAGTGTCATATATCTTGCCCGTTGCACAGCCCATTCGTCGTTCTGCTCCAGCAGCAAAGCGCCCACAAGGCGGATGATGGCGGCCTCGTTGGGGAATATACCGACGACATCGGTTCGCCGCTTGATCTCGCCGTTTAGCCGTTCAATCGGATTGTTCGAGCGCAGCTTGGCCCGGTGCTCCTTTGGAAAGCTCATATAGGCCAGGACATCCTCTTCAGCATCATCCATCAGCTTTGCCAGTTTGGGCACGGAGCTGCGCATCTGGTCTGCCACCCTGCGCCATTGTGTTTTCGCCTCCTTTGCATCGTCCTGCGCGAATGCCGTGGCGATATAGGCCGAGACAACCCGGCGGCCGCTTTTGCCTGCATGGGCCAGCGCATTGCGCATAAAATGCACGCAGCAGCGCTGCCATGTGGCGCTAAAGACCCGTTCAACGGCAGCCCGGATCCCCTCATGCGCATCCGAAATCACCAGCTTGACACCGCGCAGGCCCCGGCGTGCAAGCTTGCGCAGAAACTCTGTCCAGAAGGTCGCCGCTTCCGAAGCGCCAATATCCAGCCCCAGAACCTCGCGCCGCCCGTCGGCATTGACGCCGATGGCCAGAATGGCGGCAACCGGGACAATCCGGCCTTCCTGCCGCACCTTCACATAGGTGGCATCAATCCACAGATAGGGCCAGTTTCCCTCAATTGGCCTGTCGAGAAAGGTGTTCACCCGGCCATCAATATCCTCGCAGAGCCGCGAGACCTGACTCTTGGAAATACCGCTACCGCCCATCGCCTTGACCAGATCATCGACCGAGCGCGTCGAAATGCCCTGCACATAGGCCTCCTGAATAACGGCGACCAGCGCCTTCTCCGCCATCCGGCGCGGCTCCAGAAAGCTTGGGAAATAGCTGCCCTTGCGCAGTTTGGGGATGCGAAGCTCCACGGTTCCGGCCCGCGTCTCCCAATCCCGGTCCCGATACCCGTTGCGTTGGGCAAGCCTCGCCGGGCTCTTCTCGCCATGGGCCGCACCGGCCAGGCTACCCACTTCCAGCGCCATCAACCGGTTTGCTGCAAAGGCGATCATCTCTTTCAAAAAATTGCTGTCGCCGGTCTGTTCCAGAAGGGCGTGGAGGTCCATAATGTCTGTGGTCATCGGTTGTTTCCTTGTCGGTTCGGGTTTTGCAACCAAACTCTGACAGAAAACCGGTGACCACCGCCCTAACGCCGCTTGTCCTGCAGCGCTGGATGAGGGCGCGCACAAGCGGCGAAAGGCCTATGCAACCTACACCACGGGATGGGACGTGACCCGGTCGACTTCAAACCACGTCTTGATGTCTGCGTCTGCACATGGACTGCGCCATGTTCAAAACAGCAGAATCGACAATCGTCCTGCCCTTTACAGATTTGCAGAATTCAGTGTCTGGTTTATCGCGCTAGACGCCGCATAATGACAAGGCTGCGGAAAAAGCCGTTTGGGACGCCGGATATTCCAAATTTGGATTCGATTAGACAGACCAATGTTGTATAAGCGGCGCACATGATCCGGGATTTTACTTCTCGGATTTTATAATCTGGACCTGGATGGAATGGGGAATCGTTTTGCGTAAAGTTGCATTGATTACTGGCGTTACAGGCCAGGACGGATCGTATCTGGCAGAATTTCTCCTTGAAAAAGGCTATCAGGTTCACGGTGTAAAGCGGCGCTCGAGCCTGTTCAATACACAGCGCGTTGACCACATTTATGAAGACCCGCACGTGGAGGAACAGCAATTCAAAATGCACTACGGCGATCTGACAGATTCCAGTAATCTGATCAGAATCATCCAGGAGATTCAGCCTGATGAAATCTACAATCTTGGTGCGCAGAGTCATGTCGCGGTTAGTTTTGAGGTGCCTGAATATACAGCAGATGTTGACGCGCTTGGAACGCTCCGGCTGTTGGAGGCCATCAGACTTTTGGGGCTTCAAAAAAAGACACGGTTCTATCAGGCCTCGACGTCCGAGCTGTACGGCCTGGTCCAAGAAACACCGCAACGAGAAACGACACCATTTTATCCGCGCAGTCCCTATGCAGTTGCCAAGCTTTACGCTTACTGGATCGTTGTGAACTATCGCGAAGCCTATGGAATGTACGCCTGTAATGGAATATTATTCAACCATGAATCAGAGCGCAGGGGTGAAACATTTGTAACGCGCAAAATTACGCGCGGTCTGGCGGATATTTCCCAAGGACTCGATACATGCCTTCATCTGGGCAATATGGATGCGCTGCGTGACTGGGGGCATGCGCGTGACTATGTCAAAATGCAATGGCTTATGTTGCAGCAGACTGCGCCTGACGATTTCGTTATTGCTACCGGGTGCCAGTATAGTGTTCGTTCATTTGTCGAGTTAAGTGCATTCCGGCTTGGAATAGAGATGAAATGGGTTGGCTCAGGTGTCAACGAAACCGGCGTGGTCTCAAAGGTGGACAAGTCCATATCGCCAGCCGTCAATGTCGGAGATATCATTATACGTGTTGATGCACGTTACTTCAGACCAACTGAGGTGGAAACCTTGTTGGGCGATGCAACAAAGGCGAAAAGCAAACTTGGATGGACGCCGGAAACAAGCTTTGAGCAAATGATTGACGAAATGGTATCGAGTGATTTGCTGCACTCACGCAAGCAGGCGTATTTGAAAAATGCATTTTGATGATCTGTAGACGCTGAGACTTGTCTCACCTGTTCAAAATTTCCGGATCAATATTTGTTATTTTTTGATTTTGCTGAAAAAATACAATGAATAATCCATTTTTTCCTGCTTTGGCACAATAATGCAATATATGTGGTGAATTACTGTTGTCGACAGGGCTCTGTGCGTCTTACTATCGCCTTATTGCGCCGCTCAATCCAAGGAGCTATTTTCCATTTCCGGTCCAGGAGATCTCAAGATGCCATTTTCAAAGAAAATACTGTTTTTTTCTACACTTTTATCCCTGAATTCCAGCGCCTTGCTGGCAGAAGATGCTGCGCCGAACGTGGTGCCAGCCACACAGAACGTGACAAAACCTACCACTGCGCAAAAAATGCCGAGCGCAGAACAGCTTGCAAAAACACTCAAGGGCAGCACAGATCCCAAAGAGATTGAGGCCACTCTCAAGACACTGACCGGAATGGCTGATACCGGCAATGCTGACGCCAGCTTCCAATTGGGAGACCTTTATTATCGCGGCGGGGTGGTTCCAATGGACGGTGCCATGGCCATCGCCTATTTTGCCAAATCCGCCTCCGCAGGCAATTCCGCCGCAAATGCGCGTATCGGAGAGATCTACCGCGACGGAACCATCGTGCCCATGGATACGGACAAGGCCCTGTCCTATTTCCGGCAGGCGGCGGACAGCGGCAATATCGGCGCGAAGCTGAGCATCGCCCAGATGATGATCGACGGAAAGGGCATGCAGGCCGATGTCGCGGGTGGTATCAGGCAGCTTGAGGATATCGCTGCCGCAACCGGAAATGCCGGGGCGTTCTTCAACCTCGGCGAGGTCTATTCACGCGGCAGGGCCATGCCCGCAGACGGTGCCAGGGCCATCGCCTATTTTGCCAAATCCGCCTCCGCAGGCAATTCCGCCGCAAATGCGCGTATCGGAGAGATCTACCGCGACGGAACCATCGTGCCCATGGATACGGACAAGGCCCTGTCCTATTTCCGGCAGGCGGCGGACAGCGGCAATATCGGCGCGAAGCTGAGCATCGCCCAGATGATGATCGACGGAAAGGGCATGCAGGCCGATGTCGAGGGCGGCATCAGGCAGCTTGAGGATATCGCTGCCGCAACCGGAAATGCCGGGGCGTTCTTCAACCTCGGCGAGGTCTATTCACGCGGCAAGGCCCTGCCCGCAGACGGTGCCAGGGCCATAGACTATTTTGCCAAATCCGCCTCCGCAGGCAATTCCGCCGCAAATGCGCGTATCGGAGAGATTTACCGCGACGGAACCATCGTGCCCATGGATACGGACAAGGCCCTGTCCTATTTCCGGCAGGCGGCGGACAGCGGCAATATCGGCGCGAAGCTGAGCATCGCCCAGATGATGATCGACGGAAAGGGCATGCAGGCCGATGTCGAGGGCGGCATCAGGCAGCTTGAGGATATCGCTGCCGCAACCGGAAATGCCGGGGCGTTCTTCAACCTCGGCGAGGTCTATTCACGCGGCAAGGCCCTGCCCGCAGACGGTGCCAGGGCCATAGACTATTTTGCCAAATCCGCCTCCGCAGGCAATTCCGCCGCAAATGCGCGTATCGGAGAGATCTACCGCGACGGAACCATCGTGCCCATGGATACGGACAAGGCCCTGTCCTATTTCCGGCAGGCGGCAGACAGCGGCAATATCGGCGCGAAGCTGAGCATCGCCCAGATGATGATCGACGGAAAGGGCATGCAGGCCGATGTCGAGGGCGGCATCAGGCAGCTTGAGGATATCGCTGCCGCAACCGGAAATGCCGGGGCGTTCTTCAACCTCGGCGAGGTCTATTCACGCGGCAGGGCCCTGCCCGCAGACGGTGCCAGGGCCATCGCCTATTTTGCCAAATCCGCCTCCGCAGGCAATTCCGCCGCAAATGCGCGTATCGGAGAGATCTACCGCGACGGAACCATCGTGCCCATGGATACGGACAAGGCCCTGTCCTATTTCCGGCAGGCGGCAGACAGCGGCAATATCGGCGCGAAGCTGAGCATCGCCCAGATGATGATCGACGGAAAGGGCATGCAGGCCGATGTCGAGGGCGGGGTCGGTATCATGGAAGCCCTTGCCGCAACCGGAAATGCCGATGCACTCAATCGCCTGGCGGTGCTTTACTCGCAAAGCGGAAGTGTGCCCACAGACGGAGCTAAAGCTGTTGAAATCCTTGGCAAGCTGATCGCAACCGGAGATACGAGGTCGAACATAACGCTTGGCCAGATCTATCGCGACGGCTTTCTTGTTCAGAAGGATATGGACAAGGCCCGCAGCTACTTCAAGGCGGCGGCGGATGCCGGACTGGGTGTCGGCAAGGTCCGTCTGGCAGAAACCATGCTTTCTGCCGGAAGCGGCACGAAGGACAGGGATGAAGCCATGGCATTGCTGAAAGAGGTGTCCGGCAGCACGGACAGGTCAGCCCTTCGGACCCTGGCCGATGCCCTTGCGAATCCGGAGCTGGTGGACGTCAAGGATGCCGAGGTTGCAAAAGCCTATGAGGCAGCAGGCAATGCCGGAGATGCGAATGCATGGCTTCGCCTGGGGCAGCTTTACAGCGAAGGCACCATCCTGAAGAAGAACAAGGTCAAGGCAGCCGAAGCCTTTGAAAAGGCAAAAGACGGAGGCGATCCCAATGGGGCCGCCGCCCTGGCCAGAATTCTGGCTTCCGGTGATACCGGCGGCAAGGGTGCAGGCAAGCAAGGCGTCGCCATGCTCCGAAAACAGGCTGACGCCGGTGATATACAGTCCATTACCACACTGGCAAATCTGTATCTGAACGGAAACGGTGTGCCTAAAGACCCCCAAAAGGCCATCAGCCTTCTGGAGGCGGCATCGGCGTCGGGAAAGCTTGCCGCAACACGGCAACTGATCTCCTATTACCGGGATGGAACTGCCAAAGCTGTGAAGAAATCGCCTGCAAAAGCCGCAGAAATCCTCAGCAAGCGCAGCAGCCAGTTTGATCCCGCGACGCTTTTACAGGAAAAGGCGATGCTCGCCGCTGCCGCGTCTACCGGAACCAAAGGTTTCAGTGATACCTTTGATGCCATCAATGCCATTCCGCCCAACAGGCGCATCGGAACGATTGCGAGCATCAAGAACATCAATCCCAACGCCTTCGTCTATATTCAGCAAGCAGAACTGAAAGAGCGCGGGCTTTATTCCGGCCCACTCAATGGTCTTCTCACTTCTTCTACCATCAAATCCATCATGGACCTGTGCAGCAAAAGCGAGAGCATGGAGGAATGCAAAAAGGGGCCGCTGAGTTCCGCTGCTGTGAAAGCTCTGGCAACTTTGATCACCAGGGTGGAATAAAAGTCATCAACCATTGATCCATGTGCAAAGCGGTGATTTCGGTCACCGCTTTTCATTTTACCATTGCGACCAGGGCATTCCAAATCACAGTTTGCCTTCAATTCAAAAGTACAAACGTATTATAAACTATTTGAAAATGTGGAATGGTACGATTGGGTGGATTCGAACCACCGACCTCAGGAGCCACAATCCTGCGCTCTAACCAACTGAGCTACAACCGCACAAATAGGCATGGCATGCGGGTGATTTACTGACACCCGACGGGTTTTGCAAGTCCCTTTTTGCAGTGTATCCGGATAAATCTTGCCGCAAAGGCCCTTGAAGAGGAAACCATCACTCCGCAACGGACCTAGCAAAGCTGAAGCCTTCTATCGCTCTCGATGCATGGAAACGATGGCAGAGAAAAGCCGGGCTCAAAGGCCCGGCTTCCGGTTTGCAGACACTCCCAGGTTAAAAAGGCGTTCAGGCAGCCTTGAAGGCCGACATTGTCTTTTCAACCGCAGCCTTGCCGGGCTTTGCAACTGTTTCGGAAACAGTCTTGACGATTTCCTGCATCGACTTTGCCTGTTCCATGGCAACTTCGTACTGCTTGCGAACGAAAGCTGTCTGGAGCTCAAACAGTTCGGCAACCGTCTTGACGCCCATCATGGCCTCGATATGTGTCAGGGCATTGTCCGTGTTTGTGCGGGCAGTTTCGATCACCTTGAGGCCGAGCTCAACCGAACCGGCCTGTGCGCTCTTCATGGTTTCTTCCACTGTCTTGGAAGCGTCTTCTGCAACAGTCTTGATCTTTGCGTAGGCTTCCTTGGACTGGGCAGCGCCCTTTTCAGCAAATTCACGTATGCTGTCTGTCATCTTGGAAGCGTCAAAAGAAGGCATTGCAAATACATCATCGGTTTTCTTGGCAGCCATGGTATTTTTCCTCAGGTTCAGGGTTTTGTCAGCCCTTCATTTATTCATGAACACGTACTAGCACAGATTATTGTGCATTGCAACATAATTGTGCGTCGCACTCGAAAAACATTTCGCCTGCCATTAACTCTGCTTTTCGATAGATGGCACCATTGCAGCAGGATTGCTGGACCGGAGCCATCTTCATTGATATTAATAAAGCGTTAATGGTGTGAATTTTTCAGTTTTTGCAGTGTGTAGCGAGTCAGGCAAGGTTTATTCATGGCAACCGTCCAGTATCCATTCATCGATATTGCCGTGCACCCGAGGGTGCGCGAGCGGTTTTCCCGAGGGGAAGCCCTGGTGCTGTTTTCTCCTGATTTGCAGAGGGTTTTGTGGGCCAACGGGTCAGGGGCCAAATTGTTCGGTCATGATTATATTTATGATCTTCTGGAAGACGGGCCAGACAAAGGATCGGTAACCTTCCGGCAAATGCGGGCCACGAGCGGCCAGCTGGCCCATCCCGGTGACCAGCGCAGCTTTCTGATGCGCATGGCCAACGGTTTTCAAAGCATGACAGTCCGGGCACATATGGAATTGATGGCAGACCGCGCAGGCAACAGCGTTGTCCTGTTTGCCGTGCCAGACCAGGACAAAACCCTCCCGGCAGAAACCTGCGCGGCCATGATGATTGACGGATTTGACGACCCGGATACGCATATGGCCGTCCTGGGGGCTGATGGCAGTGTTGTCTCGGCATCGCCCGGCTTTGAAGCCCTTGATCTTGCGCCCCTGACAGCCAGAACACTGATCAGTGCTGTTTCCAGCCGCCAGGACCATCTGTTGAAACGCCCGGTTCCAACCGGCCTTGGCTATCTGCCTGCCGCCATCGGCAAGGTTTCGGTCATTCCGGCACTTTATCTGCTTTTTTGCGTGGAAACGGCCATCGGCCAGATGGACCCTACAGACGATTTCGCTTTTCCGGAGACGCCGGAACCGGCACGGACAGGGCCGGACATTCCGGTTGATGACATCGCATCCCGCTCAGAAAGCCACGTCAGGGCTGAAGCCCTGCCTGCCCCCCGATCTGCCGATGGCAGTTCCTCCACCTATGATACAGCCCTTGATGCCCTGTCGGAGATCGAGGAGCATGCTGACTTTACCGGAACGGAGAGTGATGGGGTCTGCGAACAGGACGCTGCCTTTGAAATTGCCGATCCCGCGGCTGTGGATGGTGTTGGCGTTGACGGTCCGGAACGGAACAGCCCCGGTTCGCAGGCAGAGATTTCAGCTTCGTCTCCGGATGCGCTGCTGCAGGCTTTTGACGCCAGTGCGGAGCCGGCAAGCGATCAGAACATACCTGAAATGAAACTGCAGGAAGAGATGAACCTGCCGCTTGTGCAAGACGGTGCTGCTTCTGTCGATCCTTCTGAAACCGTTGCAGCGCATGAGGCCATAAATGATCCGGCCGCTGCTATACTGGAGGGCCGTACAGAGCCTTTCGTGTTCAACAAAAACGCAAGACCTGTGCGCTTTGTCTGGAAGATTGATGCCGATGGCAAATTTTGTGATGTGTCTTCCGAATTTGCCCTGGCGGTCGGTCCACAGGCTGCCGATGTCAATGATGTGGCCTTTGAAGACATTGCTGACCGGTTCAAACTCGATCCGGATGGCAAGATTGCCGCCCTTTTGCAACGCAGGGATACATGGTCGGGCAAAACCATCTACTGGCCCGTCGAGAACACTGCCTATCGTGTTCCAGTCGATCTGGCAGCGCTGCCAACCTATTCACGCGACCGCTCTTTCGATGGCTTTCGCGGGTTCGGCATAGTGCGGCTTGCTGATGTTGTCGTGGACGCGGAAGCCACCGGAATGCATCTTGCGACCGTAAAAAAGTCCGGGGCCGCCCCTGAAGAGACCTTGCCTGCCCTGGAGCATTCCCATGAGGATCCGGACACATTGACCTCCGTAGCAATCCGGACAGATTTTGTGAATGCGCAGACTTTGCCAGCCAGCCAGAGTGAAGATGTTGAGACCGCACAGATCAATGCCGATGCCGGCATTACCTATGGCGTGTTGTCAAGCGATACCGGTGATGCAAGTGTCGAAAACACAGTTCCTCCCGATTTCCATGGCGAGCCGCCTGCCCTCGTGCTCAGCGAAACAGCGGGACGCCGGGACAGCGACAAGATCATCTCCCTGGATGGTCGCCGAAACCGCGAGAGTGAAGGCCTGACGGCTAACGAACATGCCGCTTTCCGGGAAATCGCGCGGCGACTTGATCCTTTCGGTTTGCACAATTCTGCCGACAGCGCTACGACAGGCGCAAGTCTGGAACCGGAGCAGTCGTCCCCTGTCACCAAAGCTCCGGGCGCCTGGTCACCGGGGGCCCTGGCCAACAGCGAATTTGAGGATGACGATGATTTCGAGATCGACACGTCCGGCCCGGCACTTGCGCCCGAACCGCTGCCAGCCGTCGATCTGGCACAAATCGGCATTCCTGCCCGTACAAAAGATGCAGAAGGACTGAGCCGTCATGTTGTCGACAGCCTGCCTGTTGCGCTTCTGGTCCATAATGGTGAAACCTTGCTTCACGCCAATCCGGAATTTTTGCAGGCCACCGGGTACAGCAGTCTTGAGGAACTGGAAGACGCCGGTGGCCTAGATGCCCTGCTGGAACATGATGACAGCGGTACAAAGACGGGCGGAACACCCGGCATGATGCTGGCAACAGCAGACGGGCGTCTGGTTCCGGTCACTGTCCGGCTTCAGTCGGTGCGCTGGGATGATACCAATGCCCTGATTCTTGCGCTGGCAACCGGCGTTACTTCATCAAAGACTGTCATAGAGGGTGTGCGTGAAAAAGACCTGCCGTCACAAAGTGACGCTATAGCCGCCCTGAGAATCGAAGTGGATGAGCTGCGCTCCATACTGGAAACCGCCACAGACGGCGTTGTGATCGTGGGACAGGATGGCGACATCCGCTCCATGAACCGGTCTGCCTGTGCCCTTTTCAATTTTGATGAAAGCGATACCAGGGGGAAATCCTTCTCCATGCTGTTTGCCCATGAGAGCCAGAAAGCCGTTATGGATTATCTGGCCGGTCTGTCCGGTCACGGGGTTGCCTCGGTTCTCAATGACGGGCGCGAGGTGATAGGGCGCGAGGCTACCGGCGGATTTCTGCCCCTGTTCATGACCATGGGTCGCCTTTCGTCCTCCAACGGCTTTTGTGCTGTTATCCGCGATATTACACAGTGGAAACGCACGGAAGAAGAATTGCGCACGGCAAAACGGGCCGCTGAAACAGCCAATGCGCACAAGAGCGACTTTCTGGCCCGTGTCAGCCATGAAATCCGCACCCCGCTCAATGCCATTATCGGGTTTTCCGACATGATGGCGACGGAACGGCTGGGGCCGATCGGCCATCCGCGCTATGTTGAATATTCCAACGACATCGGTCGCTCCGGTCGCCATGTGCTTGATATTGTAAACGATCTTCTGGACATTTCCAAGATTGAGGCCGGGGAAATGGAGCTGGAGTTCGAGGCGGTAGAACTCAATGAATCTGTGTCGGAGGCTGTATCGCTGTTGCAGCCACAAGCCAACAACCAGCGGGTCATTATCCGCACCTCGCTGTCACAGTCCGTTCCCAAAGTGGTTGCCGATCTCAGGTCCATCAAACAGATTGCCATCAATATTCTGGCCAATGCGATCCGCTACACGCCGTCCGGCGGACAGATTGTTGTATCGACGGCCTATGAGCCCAATGGCAGCGTTGTCCTGCGGATCCGCGATACCGGCATTGGCATGACCCGCGCCGAACTGGAGCAAGCCATGAAGCCTTTCCGCCAGGTGACCACCGGCTCCCGCAAACGCGGGGATGGAACCGGGCTGGGCCTGCCTTTGACCAAAGCCATGGTGGACGCCAACCGCGCCAATTTTGCAATCACATCCACCCCCAATGAAGGCACTCTCGTGGAAATCAGCTTTCCGTCGCAGCGTGTACTTGCAGATTGATACAGATGTGACTAGGGTCTGTTGACATTGAGGTTCCGGGCGTGGCGCGAGACGGATTTTGTCGCTGAACAGGCGAAAAGCGCAAGTGATACCTTAATGTATCACGAGCTTTTTCAACGCATTCAGCGGAAAAATACGCAGCAATCGAAGGATTTGGTGAAAATGGTCCATTTTCCCTCAAACCACGCTCCAAATCCTGAATGTCAACAGACCCTAGCAATACCGCTTTGATGTTGCGATCAGGCAGACCGGGTGACCGCTATTGCAGACAGTTACAAAGAGCCCTACCCTGACCGACAGTGCCCGGATACATCTGCGAAAGGCTGATCGCAACCTGCAACTGATGGCATTTTTCATAGCCGGTTTCCTTGCCCTGCCTATCATTGCAATTGCCTGGATTGCGCTCACCGGATCACTGGATGATCTGGCGCATCTGGTAACCAGTGTTGTACCTCGGGCAACAGGGCGGACACTGGTGCTGATGGCAGGAACGGCCTGTCTTACAGGTATAACAGGCATTGCGACGGCATGGCTGATCGCCTCCTGCGATTTTCCCGGCCGCAGGATCCTTTCTGCAGCCCTCGTTCTGCCACTGGCGATGCCGACATATCTTGCCGCCTACGCATTCGGCGAGTTTTTTGACTTTACCGGCCCGTTGCAAACCGGGCTTCGCGCCATCTTTGGCTGGACATCGGCAAAGGAATACTGGTTTTTCGACCTGCGCAATACCGGCGGGGCGATTTT
Organism: Rhizobiaceae bacterium; assembly: GCA_965247225.1. Classification (GTDB taxonomy): domain Bacteria; phylum Pseudomonadota; class Alphaproteobacteria; order Rhizobiales; family Rhizobiaceae; genus CBDFGT01. Next base: position 165,667 of record CBDFGT010000039.1, read on the forward strand.
TGTGCTCGGTTCCGTGCTTTACCCCTATATCTATCTGACCTGCCGTTCGATGTTTTTGATGCAGGGCCGAACTGCTGCCGATGTTGCGCGCACATTGGGTGCCGGGTCTTTGCGGGTGCTGTTTCGCGTGCAGATACCGATGGCCAGACCGGCAATTATCGTTGGGCTGACGCTTGTGATGATGGAAACGCTCAACGACATCGGCGCGGTTGAATATCTCGGGGTCCAGACCCTGACCTTTTCCATATACGACACATGGCTTAATCGCGGCAGCCTGTCCGGTGCGGCCCAGATTGCTGTCATCCTTTTGCTGTTTGTCGTCATCCTGACCATTATCGAGAAGATTGCGCGACGCAGGCAGAGGTTCAGCAACACCACAACAACCAGTGCCGTTGCCAACTCCATTCGCATCCCTTTGGGCGGCTGGAAAAAATGGACGGCCCTTGGTTTGTGCCTTCTGCCTGTGTGCTGCGGTTTTCTGATCCCGTCCCTTGTTCTGGGCGGTTATGCCATCAAACGCCTTGATGGATTTTTTTCCACCCGCCTTCTGGCAGCTTTGGGCAACAGCCTTGTCGTGTCGCTTTCGGCAGCGCTGATCACCGTTATCCTCGCCTTCACGCTCAGCTATGCACACAGGACCAGCAGATCATGGATGACCACGCTGGCAGGGCGGATCGTCGCCTTTGGTTATGGCATTCCAGGAACCGTGCTTGCCATCGGCGTATTGATCCCGCTGTCCGGTCTCGACAATGCGATAGACGGTTTTATGCGGACGCAATTTGGATATTCGACAGGGCTTGTGCTTTCGGGCACCACTGTGGCCATTATCTATGCCTGCTCGGTACGATTTTTCGCCATGTGCGAAGGCACGCTGGATGCAGGCTTTCAAAAGCTGTCGCCCAATCTCGATATGGCCTCACGCACGCTTGGGAGAACCCGGGCGCAGACCCTGCGCACCGTACTTCTGCCGATGATGCGGCCCGCAACACTGACCGCTGCACTTTTTGTGTTCATTGAAACGATGAAAGAGCTGTCCGCAACCATTTTGCTGCGGCCTTTTGGCTTCAACAGTCTTGCTACGCTGGTTTATGAAGATGCTTCGCGCTCCAAGGTCGAGGATGCATCTGTTCCGGCAATGATTATCATTCTGGCAGGGCTGATCCCGGTCATTCTCGTGTCGCGATCCATGGAACGCGCCCGGTCTTCCTGAGTTTGGCGAGGAACGTGGTACAAGGGCTGGTCCCAAAAAGAAAGGCGGCCGAAGCCGCCTTGAATTGTGCTGTCCTGCCAGTCCTCATGAAGTATCCACTGTGTTGATATGAAAGATTTATCAACGAGATATAAAGGTCAGCATTCGTGTTGATGTTTTGGACCACATGTTTTAACAAAGTGTGAATTTATGTTTACAGGTTTCCACAGTGGGCCACGTTCCGATAGTTTCAGGTTAAAATTTTGAACTTTTTCAACACAGTTGAGAGTGCAGATTCTCGATTCGGGACAGTTTATTCCAACCTGCAGGCTGATATTAGTGCCGCAATGCAACAAGATCGGCAAACAGCGCCAGCGCTTCCGGGTTAGCCAAAGCCTCCCTGTTCCTGACAGGACGTCCATGAACGACTTCGCGAACTGCCAGTTCGACAATCTTTCCTGATTTCGTGCGTGGAATATCATCAACCGCGATCACGATTGCCGGGACATGGCGCGGAGAAGCCCCGGTGCGGATTTTCGTCTTGATCTTTTTTACCAGATCATCGGTCAGGGACAGGCCGGGAGCCAGGCGTACAAACAGGATCACGCGGACATCATCGTCAAAATCCTGACCGATGCACAGTGCTTCCAACACTTCATCAAGCTGCTCCACCTGATTGTAAATTTCAGCCGTGCCTATCCGCACACCACCCGGATTGAGCGTTGCGTCCGACCTGCCATGAATGACCAGTCCGCCGTGACGGGTAATTTCCGCAAAGTCGCCATGGCACCAGATATTCTCGAACCGTTCAAAATAGGCAGCCCTGTATTTTGCACCATCAGGATCATTCCAGAACATGACAGGCATGGACGGAAATGCCTTTGTGCAGACAAGCTCGCCCTTTTCTTCGCGAACCGGCCTGCCTTCTTCATCAAAGACATCCATGGCCAGACCAAGTCCTGGCCCCTGAATTTCGCCTTTCCAGACAGGCTTCAGCGGATTGCCCAGCACAAAACAGGACACAATATCTGTGCCGCCGGAAATGGACGCCAGATGGATATCCGGTTTGATGCCATCATAAACAAAACCGAACCCTTCCGGCGACAGGGGCGAACCCGTCGATGTCATCAAACGCAGGCTCGACAGATCATGCGTCTCTACCGGACGAAGGCCGCTCTTGCGAAGGGCATCAATATATTTGGCAGAGGTTCCAAAAACGGCAAATTTTTCATCCTGCGCAAAATCAAACAGAACATTACCATCAGGATGGAAGGGCGAGCCGTCATACAGGCAAAGGGTTGCGCCTGTGGCAAGGCCGCTGACAAGCCAGTTCCACATCATCCATCCGCAGGTGGTGAAATAGAAAAGCCGTTCGCCCTTTTGCAGCCCGCTGTGCAAAACATGCTCCTTGACATGCTGCAACAATGTTCCACCTGCCGAATGCACGATGCATTTGGGAACGCCCGTGGTGCCGGACGAGAACAGGATATACAGCGGATGGGCAAAAGGCAGCGGTTCAAACACGATGTCCCTGGCCGTGAACGGCTCCACAAAATTGCGCAATGTCCTTGCCCCCGGAATGGAGGCCGCAACAGCCTGCGCATCGCCGGCATATTGAACCACCACACACGGAACATTCAGCACCCTTGTGACCTCGGCAACTTTTTGGGAGACATCCTGAAGTTTGCCTGCATACCAGTAAGCATCGCAGGCAATGAAAAGTTTGGGTTCGATCTGGGTGAACCGGTCGAGCACGCCCTGCACGCCAAAATCCGGCGAACAGGACGACCATATGGCACCTATCGAACTGGCGGCCAGCATGCAGGCGATGGTTTCCGGCATATTCGGCATCATAGCGGCGATGCGGTCACCCCTGACAATGCCCATATCCTGGAAGGCCTGCTGGATGCGTGAAACGGCAGCGCGCAGACGGTCCCATGACCAGTGATCCTCAACCTTGTCCTCCCCGCGGAAGATCAGGGCGTCGCTCCCGCCTTCAAACTTCAGCAGGTTTTCAGCGAAATTCAGGATAGCATCCGGGAAAAACCGGGCATCCAGCATCACATCGCCATTGATAAGGTCACGATCACCGCGTTGCCCACTGATAGTGCAGAAATCCCATACCGCTGACCAGAAAAGACCGCGATGATTTACCGACCATATGTGGAAATCATCATACTGGCTGAAATCACAACCATGTGCCTTTTCACAAAAGGCAATGAACTTCGCCATGGGACTGGCCGCTTTCTGCGTGTCGGACGGGGTCCACAATGGTTTTTCTGCGTTCATGCCAAACTCTCCCTAAATGCAAATATCACCAGACGGCATTCATCTCATAGTGCTTTTATCATGGTGCACTGCGAAGTACACTGTCGTGCAGACAGCCGACACTGAATTCAGGACAGATTTGCGATCGTGACTGTCCTGAAGAAGCCAGGTTATAGACAGCTTCCTGCAGGCCAGGCATTTGATTTGTCGGGACCAAGCAGGTAGACACATACACAATCAAAATGGCACACCGGATCGTATGGAACAAAAACCTCCTTCAAGGCAGGAGTGGAGCACATTGGCGCAGCCTGTGCTGAAATCCCTATGGCTGAAGATGGCAGGCCTTTTCATCGCAATCCTGCTTGTTCTGGCCCTCGGACTTCGGCTGCTTGGACCCTATATCATTTCCACACCCGTTGTGCGCAATGCGCTGGAAGTGGCTATTACAGAATGGTCCGGCTATAAAACTGTGATTGGCGGAGAAACCGATATTGCTTACTGGCCGGTGCCGCGCATCGTTTTGAACGATGTCCGGATCTACGCGGATAACAATACCCGAGGGGCTCCGCTGGCAAAAGCCGACCTCATCAGTGCAAATTACGGCCTCCTGTCAATGGTGCGGGGGCATCCTGATTTCTACAATTTGCAGATATTCAAACCGGAAATTGTGATCGAGCGCAGCGAAGACGGTCATTTCAACTGGAAAAATCGTGGACGTATTGCCGAGGCCATCGCGTTTTTCAATCCGGGAAATGATTCGACGAGGCCATTGCCGCAATCGCTGAACACCAGGATCGGCAAAGTGACTGTGGCTGACGGGAAAGCCATTTTCAAGCTGGCCAATGGCCGTGCCTATAATTTCACACAGGTTTACGCAGAATTTGACTGGGCGCAACTGTCCGACCCCATGGCGATGAACGCCACTGCGACTGTGATGGGAACGGATTTTTCCGCTGACTTTTCAACGGAAAACCCTCTTGCGCTGCTTGCCGGCCAGAACATGGATGTTTCCCTGAATATCCGTTCACGGCCGCTGTCTGCGCAGTTTTCCGGCATTGCCAACCTTTTCCAGTCCGGCTTTTTGTCAGGCTCTGTCAACCTGACGGCACCTTCGCTTGCCGAGCCTATGTCGTGGGTTACCGAACCTGTTGCAGCGGCCTATTCCATCAACAATATCAAACTTACAGCAGATATGGCCGCCGGTGACAGCGCTGTCAGGCTGGATAATCTTGCACTTTCTCTGGATGGAACCAATGCCACGGGTGTCCTGGACATCAGCAGGCAAGCAAACACCCTGCCAAAAATTACGGGCACACTGGCTTTTGACCGGTTCAATATCCTGTCTTTCCTGCAGGCTTTTTCTCCCTTTTCCACCTTTGGGAGCGACACAAGCCTTGTGCAGAAAATGAATCTTGACCTGCGCATATCGGCGCAAATGGCAAGTTTCCATACTTTGGCGCTGACCAATGTCGGTGCCGGTGCGCGGATCGAGAATGGTCGCGCATCGCTGGATATTGGTGACAGCCAGTTTCTCGGTGGAACCTTGACCGCAAGGCTTGCCATTGCCGACGACGACAGCAAGGGCAAAGGCGACCTGCATGTGATGGCGCGCAATATTGACCTTGAGGCACTGGACGGAGTTCTGAACATCCCTGGACCATGGCCGCTGGCCAATGGCAGCCTGGAACTGAACCTGAAAACAGGAAAGCCGCTGGTTGACACCGGTATTGATGATATCAGCGGCATGGTTCGCATGACAGCCACGCGCGGGACGTTGCGCGGATTTGATGAGGCTGCTTTTCGCAAAAAAGCTGCAGGCAGGGGATTTTTCAATCTCGGCAGTGTCAACCAGAATGGCTTTGCCTTCAATACGCTGGCTATGCAGGCAACATTTGAGGGTGGCATTGCCACAATCAGGAATGCCAATGTCGCAGGTTCCGACAGTACCATCACCCTGAATGGTATTATCCCCTATCCCAAAATGAGCCTTGCCCTGGCCGGTACGCTCCGCAGTGCCAGCGAGAGCCAGAGCATTGAACCTGCACTGAATTTTTTCATTGGCGGCAGTTGGCCGGATGCGGTCATTTCTCCCGTTGAGACCATGCTGAACGGGTTGCCGGAATAGATCTGCAACACAACAGGGAGGCCGCATTGGAACGTTTTTGGATCGGACTGCTGAAACTTGTACTGGCCTCGTTTATTTTGGGAACAGTGCTGTCCTTCGTCGGCATAACTCCGGTGAGAATCATCGGCTTTTTCGGTTTCACGCCCGAAAGCTTTCAGGAGAGTTTTGATCGTGCGGTTGCCTGGGTTGCACCGCGCACAACTTTGGGTGCCATGATCATTGTGCCGGTATGGCTGTTTACAGTGCTGTTTTTGCCAAACCGCAACAATTGAAGCGGCAAGTTCCAGCCATCCTGCCTTCACTCTGCCGGGTTAATTCTGGAACGCTGCCTGTTCGTCGCGCTGGCGCTGCACTTCCTGGCGCTTGCTGACAATGGAAGCCGCAATAACCCCAATGGCAACAATGGCGATCATGATGGTACAGACAGCATTGATTTCCGGTGTGACACCCAGTCGGACCTGACTGTAGATCTTCATCGGCAGGGTTGTTGCCCCCGGACCGGAGGTGAAATTGGCAATCACCAGATCATCCAATGACAATGTGAACGCCAGCATCCAGCCGGACAGTACCGCCGGTGCAATAATCGGCAGTGTTACCTCAAAGAAGGTGCGCACCGGCGTTGCCCCCAGATCCATGGCCGCTTCTTCAACGGAGCGGTCAAAACTCATCAGTCTGGATTGCACGACAACGGCAACAAAGCACATTGTGAAGGTCGTATGTGCCAGAGTCACGGTCCAGAAACCGCGATCCATGCCGATTGAAACGAACAGCAACAGCAGGGACAGGCCGGTGATGACTTCCGGCATGACCAGAGGGGCAAAGACCATGCCGGAAAACAGCACCCGCCCGCGAAACCGGGTGTAGCGGGTCAGGGCCATTGCCGCCATCGTTCCCAGAATGGTAGCCACCGTTGCCGACAGCAGGCCGACACGCAGCGTCACCCAGCCGGCATCCAGGAGGCCCTGATTTTGGATCAAGGACGCATACCACCTGGTGGAAAAACCGGCCCAGACCGTCACCAGCTTGGATTCATTGAACGAAAAAATCACCAGCAACAGGATCGGGATATACAGAAAGGCAAAACCGAACACGACAGACACAATATTGAAACGGGACCATTTCTGCATGAGATCACCTGCCCTTTTCTTCGGCTTTGGCCTGTGCATTCTGGAAGAACATGATCGGGACGACCAGAAGCAGGAGGAGAATGGTAGCCACGGCCGATGACACCGGCCAGTCACGGTTGGCATTGAATTCATTCCACAGCGTTTTGCCGATCATCAAGGTCGATGAACCGCCGAGTAGGTCCGGGATCACGAATTCCCCGGTTGCGGGGATGAAAACCAGCATGAAGCCCGCCACGACGCCGGGAATGGAAAGAGGGAATGTGACTTTCCAGAAAGCTTTCAGCGGTGTGCAACCCAGATCCTGCGCGGCCTCGATCAATGTTCCATCCATTTTTTCGAGCGCCGCATAGAGCGGCAGGACCATGAACGGCAGATAGGAATAGACAATACCGATGAAGATCGCCGTATTGGTATTCAGAATGATCAATGGCTGATCGATGATCCCTATGAACAGAAGGAGCTGGTTGAACAGACCTTCCGGTTTCAGGATGGCAATCCACGCATAGACCCGGATCAGGAAGGATGTCCAGAATGGCAGGATAACCAGCATCAGCAATGTCGGGCGCAGCGATGCGGGTGCCTTGGCCATTCCATAGGCAATGGGATAGCCGATCAAAAGTGTGAGCACTGTTGCAATGAAGGCAATTGTCAGGCTGGAAACATAGGCATTGAAATAAAGCGGATCGTCCGCAAGCCAGAGGTAATTGTCAAAACTGAATTGCTTCACACCTTCCACAAAACCCGCAAACCCGTCTGACAGATGGAAGACGGGCGTAAAAGGCGGCATTGCGACCGCTGTTGTCGAAAAGGAGATCCGGAACACGATCAGAAAGGGAATGAGGAAAAAAATCAGCAGCCATGCAAAGGGCAGAATGATAACCAGCCTGTTGAAGATATTGCTCGCAAGTTTTGTCATGGGATCAATCCTTCAAAACAACGCCGGCATTTTCATCAAAGGAGACCCAGACCTCTTCATCATAGCCGAGCGGATTTTCGACCTCACGCACGGCATTCATCACCGAAGCCTTGACCACCTGTCCGCTTGTCAGCCTTGTATGGTAGACCGTCATGTCACCCAGATAGCCGATATCCCACAATTCACCTTTTGCAGCGTTCCTTGATGTGTCGGCAGGCGGATTGCGGGACACACGGATTTTTTCGGGGCGAATGGCAAAGCCGGTCTTGCTGTTCAGGGTCGCGGTTTCCGAAGACCGTGTGCGGATCGTCAGGCCTTCCGGGGTGACGATTTCGACGGTGCCACCTTCCGCCTTTGTCAGTATGCCGTCGAAAATATTGATGTCGCCGATAAATCCCGCGACAAAACGGGAATTCGGAGCCTCGTACATTTCTGCAGGTGTTGCCACCTGCGCCACCTTGCCATTGGCCATGACGGCGATGCGGTCGGCCATGGTCATCGCCTCTTCCTGGTCATGGGTCACCACCACGAATGTCAGGCCAAGTTCCTGTTGCAGGTCCATCAGTTCAAACTGGGTTTCCTCGCGCAGTTTCTTGTCGAGCGCGCCCAAGGGCTCATCCAGCAGCAGCACTTTGGGACGCTTGGCAAGGGAGCGTGCCAGAGCCACGCGCTGGCGCTGCCCGCCGGACAATTGATGCGGCTTGCGGCTGGCGAATTTTTCAAGCTTCACGAGTTTCAGCATTTGCGCAACGCGCTCGGCAATTTCCGGTTTCGGCATGCCGTCCTGGCGCAGACCAAAGGCAATGTTCTTTTCAACCGTCATATGGGGAAACAGTGCATAGGACTGGAACATCATGTTGACCGGACGCCTGTAGGGCGGTGTTCCCGCCAGATCCTGACCATCGAGGATAATCTGCCCGGATGTCGGCTGCTCAAAACCGGCCAGCATGCGCAACAATGTGGATTTGCCGCAACCGGATGCCCCCAGAAGCGCGAAGAACTCACGATGGAAAATGTCCTGGCTGAGATTGTCAACTGCCGTGAAATCACCGAATTTTTTGGTTACGTTCTTGAAGGAAATGAAAGGGACGGCATCCGGATCAGTCCAGGGTGAAAATTCACGACGTATGCTTCCAAGCGACTTCATGTCCATACTCCAATAGCTGACAGGATAAAAAAGCCCGGGACTTTCGCCCCGGGCATATGTTCTTCTTACTGGCCTGTCATCACCTTGGTCCAGAGGCGGGTATAAAGCCTCTGGGTTTTGGCATCGAGCGCTTTCAGGACGAAAAGCTTGTCCATGGTTTCCTGGGGTGGATAGATCGCGGTATCTTCCAGAATAGCCTTGTTGACAAATGGCTGGCTGGCCTTGTTACCGTTGGCGTAAAACACAAAATTCGATGCTTTTGCTATAACTTCAGGCTTCATCAGGTAGTTCAGCAGTTCATGGGCTTCGGCCACATGCGGGGCATCAGCCGGAATCGCCATCATGTCAAACCACATCTGTGCGCCCTGCGAGGGAATAGAATAGTCCACCACGACACCGTTATTGGCTTCCCTGGCACGGTCGCGCGCCTGGAACATATCGCCGGAATAGCCCACAGCCATACACAGGTCGCCATTGGCAAGACCTTCAATGTATTCCGACGAATTGAACTTGCGGATGAACGGACGAATCGACATGAACAACTCTTCCACCCTGGCCAGATCTTCCGGATTTTTGGAATTCTGATCAAGACCCAGATAATTGAGGCCCGCCGAAATCATTTCCTGCGGCGCATCCAGCATGGTGATGCCACAATCCTTGAACTTGGCCGCCATTTCAGGCTTGAAGATCATGTCCCAGCTCGGCTTTTCATCCGTGCCGGTAATTTCCTTCATTTTGGTCACATTATAGCCGATGCCTGTGGTTCCCCACATGTAGTCGATGGCATATTCATTGCCGGGATCAAACGCTGCGGTGCGCTCACTGATCATGTCCCACATGTTGGAAATATTGGGAAGCCTGGACTTGTCCAGCTTCTGGAACACACCGGCCTCGATCTGACGCTGCAGGAAATTGGCGGACGGCACCACGATATCATAGCCCGAACCGCCCGCCAGAACCTTGGTTTCCAGCATCTCGTTCGTGTCAAACACGTCATAGACGACCTTGATGCCGGTTTCCTTGGTGAAATCGACCAGAATGGAAGGGTCAATATAATCCGACCAGTTGTAGACATTCACAACGCGGTCTTCCGCAAGGGCCCCTGAAACCAAAAATGTGGACAACGCCGCCGTTGCAAGAAGCTGCATAAAATTCGTTTTCATCGCTGTTCTCCTTTAGCGGAACCTGGCAGCAACGCTTTGCATTGTCAGCCGTTCCTTTTCATTTTTTTTCAAGACTAGAAATGTTTTTGCAATGCGACAAGCCCTATTTACGTTTTCCTTACCAAGTCAGCATATTCTCGACTTCTTTGATCGCACGGCACCTCATTGAAAATCAAACACGCTCAACCCTGTGACCATTTCATCCAGCCCCAGTGGCCGTGTAATGGGCGGCTCGGCCCTTGCCAGACAGCCCTGACGTTCGCACAGCCTGCAGGAGGAACCGACCAGCAACCGGCCATCCGGACGCGCCGCAAAAGCCTGCCCGTAAACCGTTTCCCCTGCAAAGGCTGCATCGCACCCCAACAGGAGGGCCGTGCGCCGCACGCGCTCGCTGAAAGCCCCCTGCGGTCCCTCAAGCGTGCGCGACACGACCAGAAATTCAGCGCCATCCGGCATTTCCACCCAATCGACCAGGATCTGCGAGGCCTGCGAAAAGGCAGCATGAATATTCAGTTTGGGGCAGGCACCGCCAAAGCGCGCCTGCGGAAAGCCTTGCGCGCCCGCCTTGCGAAAGCGGTTTCCGGCATTGTCCATTTCCAAAAGGAAGAACGGAACACCGGCGTTTCCCGGCTTTTGCAGCATGGTCAGGCGGTTTGCCGCCTGCTCGTAGGAGACACAAAATCGGGCGCGCAGCACATCAATATCGTATCTGGCCCGCTGTGCTGCGCTCAAAAAAGCACCATAGGGCATGATCAGGGCGTGGGCCGCATAACGCCCCAGCTCAAAGCGGCCAATACGCCTGGCTTCGCTTGATGACAGGCCAAGCGCATCCAGCTCGGCAGCGATTTCCTCGCGAAAGGCCAGAAGGCTGACTTCCAGCGCCACCTCGCGCAACTGGTCAAACGGCGAGAGCCGTTCGGACAGGAACAGGCGCATGGAATGGCGGTCATAGCGCCGCCGCAGGGTTGGCATGACATGCACCGGAAGGCTGCGCACGACAATACCATGGGCATCACGCAACCACAGGCGCAGGGCGGGCGACAGATCCTCACCCGGCTTCAGCTTTTCGTAAAAGGCTTCGGCAGCATCTTCAATGCGGGCAAAGAAATTCGGACGGCGCTCCAGCACTTCGCGCACCTCGTCCATCGGCAGGCGGGCCGAAGACAGGCCGGTTTCATGACCATCCCGCGCCAGCAGCTCGGCCAGATCCGACAGGCGCACGGCCTGCTCACGATAGGCACGATAGAGCTTGAGAATACCCGCCGAAACATTGGGTGCCGTATCGGAAATTTCGATCAGTTCCTGATCACCGGGAATTTCGCCTGCCAGCAGCGGATCAGCAAAGACCTCCTTCAACTGCCCGACAAAGCCCTTGCTCTCGCCCTGCAGCTCATCCAGATCAACCTTGTAGACAAACGACAGTTTCAGCAGAAGCTGGACCGTCAGGGGACGCTGGTTGCGCTCGATGAGATTGAGGTAGGAAGGAGAAATGTCCAGCGCCTCTGCCATGGCCGTCTGGGTCAGGCCCAATGTTGTGCGGATGCGGCGCACACGCGGCCCTGCGAAAATCTTGTGCTCTGCCATTTGTAATATCCTTTACAAAATTGCGACCTATGGTCCACAAAATGACTTTTACAAGATTTACATCTTTACACGCTGGTCTTGTAACATTCAAGACATCATAACCCCTTTCATCTGCGCGTAAAGATGATTTTCATAGGCAAGTGCTGCGTTGCATTGTAAATACTGTCACATGAAATTCAGCCATGCACTGCGGAAAACCTGCCGCAGTTCAGAGCGAAAAAACAGGAGACAGTGATTATGACTGATTTTTACAATCTGGTTCCCGGTGCACCACAAGGCCGGTTTGACGGTATCGAACGCCCTTATACACCTGAAGATGTTAAGCGGCTGCGCGGCTCTGTGCAGATCAGGCACACGCTGGCAGAAATGGGTGCAAACCGTCTGTGGAAGCTGATCCACGAGGAAGATTTCGTCAATGCGCTGGGTGCGCTTTCCGGCAACCAGGCCATGCAGATGGTTCGCGCCGGGCTGAAGGCGATCTATCTGTCCGGCTGGCAGGTAGCCGCCGACGCCAATACGGCTGGTGCCATGTATCCCGACCAGTCGCTCTATCCGGCCAATGCCGCGCCGGAACTGGCCCGCAAGATCAACCGCACCTTGCAGCGAGCCGACCAGATTGAAACACAGGAAGGCAAGGGCCTGTCAGTTGACACCTGGTTCGCGCCGATTGTGGCCGATGCCGAGGCCGGCTTTGGCGGACCGCTGAATGCCTTTGAAATCATGAAGGCTTTCATTGAGGCTGGCGCATCCGGCGTTCACTACGAAGACCAGCTGGCTTCGGAAAAGAAATGCGGCCATCTGGGCGGCAAGGTTCTGATCCCCACCGCCGCGCATATCCGCAACCTGAATGCCGCGCGTCTGGCTGCCGATGTCATGGGTACGCCGACACTGGTGATTGCCCGTACGGATGCCGAAGCGGCCAAGCTTTTGACCTCCGATATTGACGAGCGCGACCAGCCTTTCGTGGACTATGATGCCGGGCGCACTGTTGAAGGCTTCTATCAGGTAAAAAACGGCATTGACCCCTGCATTGCCCGCGCCGTTGCCTACGCGCCGCATTGCGACCTGATCTGGTGCGAAACCTCAAAGCCGGATCTGGCGCAGGCCCGCAAATTTGCCGAAGGTGTGCACAAGGTGCATCCGGGCAAGCTTCTGGCTTACAATTGCTCGCCATCGTTCAACTGGAAAAAGAACCTCGACGATGCGACGATTGCAAAATTCCAGCGCGAACTGGGGGCCATGGGCTACAAGTTCCAGTTCATCACGCTGGCCGGTTTCCACCAGCTCAATTTCGGCATGTTTGAACTGGCCAGGGGCTACAGGGACCGGCAGATGGCCGCCTATTCCGAATTGCAGGAAGCGGAATTCGCTGCCGAAATCAACGGCTATACCGCCACAAAGCACCAGCGCGAAGTGGGCACCGGCTATTTCGATGCGGTCTCTGTTGCCATTACCGGCGGCCAGTCCTCCACGACAGCCATGAAAGAATCCACCGAACACGACCAGTTCAGGACAGCAGCCGAATAACAGCAAGCCGTTACAACAGCACACCCCAGTGAGGAGACACGATCATGGTATCTGTAGCACGCGTTAAGGAACGGGCAGAAGAACAGTCTTCGGCCATGACTGCCGACCAGCAGGCAACCATCCGCATGGTGGCCAATGACCTGCACCGGCTCAACCAGTCGGTGATGAAGGCCGTGGAAGCCGGTGTCTCCGTGGAAATGGTGCGCTCGGCCCGCCACCACGGCGGCGAGGGCAACTGGGGCGATCTGATGATCCCGGTGATCGTGACGCAATCACGCGGGTAAGACCTTGGAGGAGGGCACCCCGCCGGTGGAGACGCTGGCGGGGATATTTTTGTGCATATCAGGCAGAAAGCCTCAAAGCTTCATATCCTGCCGGAGCGACCGCCCGCCCGCCATAAAGATGCGCGGTTTCTTCCGACCAGGTGATGCGCCTTCCAGCTGCCTCGGCAACAGTGCCGTCTTCCAGCACGAGATTCTGTGTCGAAAATCCCAGTCGCCCCCTCAAGCAACTGGTCTTTCCACTGCTTGATCTGGTTGGCGTGAACATCGAATTCCTGGGCAAGTTCCGCCATGGTCTTCTCGCCTTTGATGGCGACTACCGCCACTTTGGCTTTAAAAGCTGGGGTATGTTTGCGTCTGGGTCGTCTGGGCATGGTCTCGCCTGTCATCCGGCATAATGCCGAATATCCGACAGAAAATCCACTTATCTCGCCTGTGCAAATTTCCCAAGCCAGCTCTGTAGCCATCGGTGTCATAGGCCGGGTCACGGTCCAGCAGGGCCTGATAGAGAATTTCGGACTTTGTAAACAAGGACATCATGTGCCTGTTCCAGCAAATGCGCAGAAGCCTGTCCGCCGCAAAACGGGCGTTGATTTTTTTCACATTACAGGCTGCGGTTTGGCCGCTTGCCGATGTAGAGATCGACATGGCTTTTCATCAGCTTGGTCAGACGGTCAATAACGGTTCGCACTTCACGCCGATGGCGATCTTCATTGTTCATCACGATCCATTGGCCGTGCCGCAGTGTTTCGATTTCCGGGGTTACACGTTCGAGCATGGGATCAAGATCACCGACGAAACAGGGCAGAACGCCAATACCGGCACCGGCCCGGATCAGATCCAATAATGAACGGGGTCGCGTCACCTGAACGACAATCTGGCCGGGTACATTTTCGTGCGGCCAGCGCAGATAGGCCGATATCGCATCGTCCGGTGCTACGGCCACGTAACGATCAAGAACCGGTTTTTCGGCATTGCGACATGCAAAAACAGCATAGGCGCAATCACTGATCCACTGCACTGCCAAAGACGACTCTTCAGGCCGGACGGCCCGAATGGCAATGTCTGTTTGCCGACGGGCCAGCATGGCCCGCTGTTCGGTGACCAGAAGGTCTATGCGAAAGTGATCCCTCTCGGTACAAAGGGCAGGAAAATTTTCGGCAATCAGCCAGGCGTTCCAGGTTCCGGCCGTTACCTTGATCACGGGGTTGCCCTGCCCTTCCTGCTGCCAGATCTCCATCTTGCGAATGGCACCTTCCACATCGGCGAGCTGGTTCCACAGCATTTGCCCGTCGCGGGTCAGGACATACCCCGTCTGGCTGCGCTCAAACAGTTTGCGCCCCAGCGCCTGCTCCAGCGCCAGCATACGGCGACCGATTGTTGCCGGGCTGAGGCCGGTGACCTCGGCTGCTCCCGTCAGGCCGCCTGACCGCGCAACAGTCAAAAATACCTGGTAGAAATCCCAGTCAACGTTTTTCATGAGTGAAACATATAGTGCATTTTCTTGCGTTTATAAAGCAATTTTCGACGTTTAAATATGCTTGCGCCAGTTACGAACGCCCATCCATTTCCAACGTTCATCATGCCCGGTGTTTCCCCTCCCGATCTGGCTCCAAATTTGCAAGGATATGAATATGCTGGAAATTACATCTGCCTGTTACACACACTATCTGAACGAAAAGCACACAGCCTTGCATCCGGTGTGTGACGATGCCTTTTATGATTCTTACAGAGACCCTTTTTATCTCAGGCTCTATGAATGGCTGATGGCGAAACATGCCGAGCGTACAAATGCGCCATATGAAAACAGGCCCGGTAAGCTGCCCGGGCCTGTCAGAATGTTATTTTGCGTCCCACAGAAGTTTACGCCGCCCGGCTGACATCCCGGCGGGTCTGGCCCTGGCTTTCAATGCGGAACCGGCCGACGAGCGCCATCAGATTGTTGGCTTCATGGGCGAGATTCTGGCTGACATCGCTGGCCCGGGTGACCATGGCGGCATTTTGCTGGGTCATCTGGTCCATCTGGTTGACGGTGCCGTTGACATTATGAAGTGCTGAAGACTGGTCACGGGTGGCCGTGGTGATGGTATCCACATGCTGGCTGATGGTCACAATCTGTCTGCTGATATGGGCCAGAACCGTGCCGGTTTCTTCCACATGGACGGCACCCCTGCTGACTTCGGTTGTCGACTTGTTGATGAGATCCTTGATTTCCCTTGCAGCACCTGATGATCTCTGCGCCAGTTCGCGCACTTCCATGGCCACAACTGTAAAGCCACGGCCTGCTTCCCCGGCGCGGGCCGCCTCGATACCGGCATTCAGCGCCAGAAGGTTGGTCTGGAAGGCGATTTCATCAATCACATCAATGATCTGCTCAATCTGGCGGGAGGCCTGTTCAATGCGCTTCATAGCCCCGACAGCATTGTCAACGACAATGGCGCTGTCATCCGCACTGCGCTTGGTATCCGCCACGATCTGGTTGGCTTCCTGTGCGCGCTCGGCGGTGGAACGCACCGTTACGGTGATTTCATCAACAGCGGCGGCTGTTTCTTCCAGCGATGCGGCCTGGGCCTCCGTGCGGCGGGACAGATCATCCGTGGATGTGTGCATGACGCCGGCATTCTGCTGGATCGACATGGCATTTTCGCGGATCTGGTTCATCGTATCCTGCAACCTGGTCAGGGATTCGTTGAAATCGATGCGCAGTTTTTCCATTTTGCCTGCAAAAGGATGATCAATCTGGAAGGAAAGGTCACCCTGCGAAAGACGACCCAGCGCATCGGCAAGCGCGTTGACGGCAAATTCGATCTGCGCATCGGTTGCCTGCTTTTCGGCATCGTTGCGGGAACGCTCCAGTTCAGCCGCTGCCCGTTCAGACGCACTCCGGTTTTCAATCTGGATTTTGGACAGGGCGTTTTCCTTGAACACGCTGAGTGCACGGGCCATATCGCCAATTTCATCTGCACGGGTTTCACCACTGATACTGGTTTCCAGCAGACCACCGGCAATCTTGCGCATGGCATTTGTGATCTGGCCGATAGGGCCTTTCAGGGTTGCGACCAGAGCTGCACCGGAAATCGCGGCAATAACCACACCGGCAATCATGGCCGAAATCGAGATTGTGTTGGCCTGCACACGTTCATTACCGGCATTGACCTTTTGTTTTTCCGCAAAGTCGGTCAGTTGCACCCAATTGGCATCAATCTTGTCTTTGGCCGCGTCAAAATCCTTCTGACGATCTGCCGTGACCTTGACCAGGCTTTCGCTATCAACCTGCATCTTGTCGATGGCCGGTTTCAGCTTTGCCTTGAGTTCATCGAAAAATGTCATGCCCACAGCGCTGCCTTCAAGGGCAACAATATCTTTCCTGACAATTTCAAATTCCTGGACCAGTTTGGCGCGGTTTTCCGGTGTGGAGGCTGCGAGGAAACGTGCCAGTTCGATCTGAATGGAATAGACCGAGCTCACGAGCTTGCGGCTGTCGCCCAGAATGCCTTCGGCACGCACAATCGGTTCATCCAGTTCACCGAACTTGACTGTGGCGGCACGCATTTTTTCTCCGGCTGCCAGATTCAGATAAACGGTCATCTGGCGAAAACGGGAAATGACCTGTGTCAGCGCATCGAGTGTTTCCGGGCTCCGGTCATTCGTTGCAACGATTGCGCTGATCTCGTCAATCGCCGCTTTCAGACTTGTGGCTGCGGCTTTCTGTTTTTCAGGCAACGCTGTGGAGATCTTGCGAAATGCCTTCATCAGCGGACCGGCAGCATCGGATGCAATCTGGAATTTTTCTTCCGGTGTTTTGGCCTTTGTATAGGCCGAGGCCGTATCAACCAGGAACTGTGCGCCGCTGGTCAAGCGCTCGGCCTCGCGCAGCATGCCCTTGGCACCGCTTTCATCACTGCGAACGGACTTCTGCAAGTTTGTGGCTTCGTCCACCAGCTTCATCTGGGCCGAGATAGAGACATTCAGTCCGTCATTCATGGCCTTGCGCAGATCAACTTCTGTTGTGTACAGCTTCCAGAGACTGTCAATATCGCCATTCATGCTGTCCGTGGCGGCAATGGCCTGCTCAAGGTCATCGCGACCATCACCATCTGGATCGAGTTGCGACAAGGTCGCCTCAAGATTGCCTTGCTGATCTTTCAGCTTCTGCTCAACACTGGCGCGTGTTTCCTCCGAGGTATCCGCCAGAAACCGGGCCATCGCATCAGAAAGGTCACGAAAACCGCTGAGGGATTGCAAAACACTGTTGGAGATTTCCATACGGCCCTGCAACAGGCCAGTGGCATAAAGCCCCGTCAAACCGACCGCCGAAATGCAGAGGACGAATGGCATAATAAACAAAATGACTTTTGTCTGGATTTTGAACCTGGACAGGATTCCGTCTATTAACATGCAATTGCCTTTCGATGTCGACATTTAATGCCTTGGGCACCCGGCTCCGGCATCTTCAAGTTTGACGTTTTCAGTCCCTGACTGCACAGGCATTATAATTTACAACGCTATCCCGGATCTTTGCATATTATCCCGCATGACACGTTGAAGCGCGTTGTGATCTTCCATATTCGCTTACTACGCTTTAAGTCTTTGTTTTTAAGCATGTCGTTATCGCAAAACCGCTGAACACTTTTGCGCGACATGCTTTAGCCACCCAATTCACATTTGGACCGAGTTTGATTTTGTGCATCTCCGGTCATATCATGATCCTGGTTGTCACCATCGCAATAGTTGCAGCCATCCCGAATGCCGTGACCGAATATAGCCAGAAAAGCCTTTCCCGTGCTGTTCTGGCAATTGCGATGGCGCGGATATGTTTATTGCGAGATGATATGACCATCATGTTGCCCCTGCATTCAGACGAACTCCAGCATAGCATCGCCCATACCCGTAAACTTTATGTAAATAGCCCGGTAATCCCATCATTTTTAGCAGGGGTCAGCTTGACACATCAGAAGATGCCGCTGGACAGTGCGGGGGATTACCATACCGGTGCCCGGCATATGCTCAAAGCCCTGCCGAAAGCCAGAGATCTGCCGACCGGTCGCGCATATCATACAGACGGTTTCGCAATGCATTGAAATACAATGGAATTTTTTCCTGCATACCACCATGACGCAAGCAGATCATCGCCTATGGCCGGGAACTCCACAAGCAGCGCTACCGGATTGAAAACACCTTCGGCAGGATCAAGGACTGGCGGCGCATACCAACACGCGACGACAGATGCGCTCACACATTTTTCCTGGCCATCCTCATCGCCGCAACACGCATCTGCGGGCGCAATGCATGAGTCCCGGGTGTAGCCAGAAGTTGGGGTAATGATTCGGGTGCAAAACAGGTTGCATTATCTCTGTAAAAATACTCTTTTAAGTTAAATCATTCGATTCGGAGGTCCGTTCCGGTGGAAAGCCTGCTTCCTTGGGGGAAAACAAAAGGCGGACAGAGTCACCATCTTGCACATCATTGCGCTGATGTTGCGGCCTGTTTTGAAACCATTTGCCGGCTCCCCGTTATTCGGCAGCGAATGGAAGCAAGTGCTGGTCGTCTGTTAACAAATGTGGACATCGCGCGTCTCGCGGTCATCACCTTTCTTCATGATTGCGGCAAACTTCACCCCGGATTTCAGGCGAAGGGAGAGATCAACGGAGTCGTCTGGCCAAAGTGCGCCCTTCATGGGCATGTCGAAGAAGGCGCGGCCATCTTTTTTTCCGGGATTTGCGATGGCATGCTGTCAGCGCATCTCAATATCGTGGCGCTGCAGAACTGGGGTACGCAGCAAGGTCTCCTTCTGGCCGCCATAGCGCATCATGGACGCCCGTTTGCGATGGGAGAAAAGGCCCAAAAGAACTGGAAGCCGACTCCTGAAACCGGTTATTCGCCCATTGCGGCGGCTCGCCAGCTTGGCGAGCTGATGCGCGACTGGTTTGCCCCGGCCTTTGCAGCGGGCGGACCTTCGCTGCCGGATTCAGCCGATTTTCAGCATTTGTTCTGCGGGCTCGTGTCTCTGGCAGACTGGCTGGGTTCAACCTGTAGCCTGTTCCCCTTCATGGCGCAGTGCGATCCAAATTATATGGAACGCGCACGAAAACAGGCGGTCATCGCAGTCGAAGGCATCGGGCTTGATGTCACCCGCTGGCGAGGCATGATCGCAGGCAGGACAAGTTTTGATCGCCTTTCGGGCGGGCATGGTCCACGCCCTGCCCAGACGGCAACCGGTGCGTGGTCCCTTGACGATCCGCTGCTGATCCTTGAAGCAGAAACCGGATCAGGCAAGACGGAGGCCGCTCTCTGGCGTTTTGCGCAGCTCTTTGAAGCCGGAAAGGTCGACAGCCTCTATTTCGCCCTGCCCACACGCTCTGCGGCACGCCAGATCCATCAGCGCATCCATGTGGTGCTGGACAGATTGTTTGACGACGACGCGCCCGAGGCGGTGCTGGCCGTGCCGGGCTATCTTCAATCCGGCGAAATCTCCGCCAAAAAGCTTCCCGCATTTGACGTGTTATGGGATGATGACCCGGATGAAAGGCTTCGCATCGCAAGATGGGCTGCGGAAAACGGGCGGCGCTATCTTGCCGCAACCGTGGCTGTGGGGACGGTGGACCAGGCCATGCTGGCAGCCTTGCAGGTCAAGCATGCCCATTTGCGGGCAGCCTCGCTTTCGCGTTCCCTGCTGGTGATTGACGAGGTGCATGCCTCCGATGCCTATATGACCCATATCCAGAGCCATCTGCTGAAAATGCATCTCGGCCGCGGCGGTTTTGCAATGTTGATGTCGGCAACGCTTGGCGCATCCGCACGAACCATGTGGCTTTCCCCCAAGGCTCACAGGGCGCCGCTGCCATCTTTCGATGCGGCTATAGCTGCGCCTTATCCGGCCGTCTGGGGACGGATCAACGATGTTCACGCCGTCGGGCAAGAAGGCCAGAACCGCAAGCCGGTGACGATGGAGCTGGTCTGCGGCTGGACGGGCGAAATGGCGGCAAGCCGCGCCATCGCGGCGGCGCAAGGCGGTGCCAGGGTGCTGGTCATCCGCAACACGGTGCGGGCCGCGCTGGAAACCTTCAATGCTGTCAAGGCCATGGGGGCCGAACAGCATCTGCTTCAGGTAGCCGATGGCCCGGCCCTGCACCATGCCCGCTTTGCAGGGGAAGACCGGACCCTGCTCGACAGGCATGTGGAACAGGCGCTGAACCCGCAGCAAAGCCTTCGCCCGCAAGGCGGCGTGATTGTCATCGGTACCCAGACCCTGGAGCAATCGCTCGATATTGATGCGGATATTCTCATTACCGATCTCTGCCCGGTGGATGTGCTGTTGCAAAGGGTCGGAAGGCTGCACCGGCACAGGTTGAACCGCCCTCCGGGCTTCGAGCAGGCCCGGTGTCTGGTTCTGTCACCTGAGGACGGGCTGGAAAGACTGGCGGTACCTGCATTTGAAAACGGTCTTGGCCAGTTCCGCGATGGCGGCGGTGTATATCGCAACCTGCATGCCTGCGAGTTGACCCGCAGGCTGGTGCTTGACCACCCCGTCTGGACCATTCCGGACATGAACCGCTTCCTGGTGGAAAGTGCGACACATCCGGAGCGGATGGATGCGCTGAATGCGGAACTGGGAAAACTCTGGAGAGACTACTGGACCAAGGTCTATGGCGGTGAATTGGCAGACAAGCAGGTCGCAAGAAACCTGACCCTGCCAGTCGATTGTGATTTCATGGAACTTTCGCCCTTTGCCGATGTGGAGGCAAAGGTGCGGACCCGGCTGGGGGCTGAAGGTGCGCACATTGAATTTGCCGGGCAGGTGGCCGGGCCGTTTGGCGTGAACATCACCGGTATCAACCTTCCATCGCACTGGAAGGGGATTTTCAGCGAAGAGCCGGTGATCGCGCAAGCACATGCGTCGGCGGTTACATTTGCCATCGGCGACAAGCGTTTTCGCTACGGGCGGGAAGGGCTGACACGGGAGGGATAGACTTGCAAAGAATGAACTTGCTTCAGGAATCTGTTTTAACGGCCAATCTATCCGGCAGGCTCACGCTGCCCGGTGTTCTGGCAACCCTGGCACGCGACGAGATCGACACCTTTCCGGCGCTTCGGCCGCACCAAGCGCCTGCGTGGCACATGTTTCTCGTGCAACTCGCGGCCCTGGCGCTACACCGCGCAGAGCGGCATGATATTCCCGATCAGGAAGAAGACTGGGCCAACTTGCTGCGTGGTCTGACGGCGGGCTATCCGGGTGACGAGCCCTGGTGTCTGGTTGTCGACGACTGGTCGAAACCGGCTTTCCTGCAACCTCCCGTGCCGGAAGACATCAGGCTGGGGAATGATGTTGCCACTGCCGACGGGCTGGATCTGCTGATCACCTCCCGCAATCACGATCTGAAACAGATGATGGCGCGCGATGGATCGGCCGAAGACTGGCTGTTTGCTCTCGTCTCTCTCCAGACGGGCGAAGGTTACGGGGGGTCCGGCAATCAGGGCATCGTCCGAATGAATGGCGGCTCTTCCTCCCGCGCCATGCTGACGCTGGCTCCTCTGGCATCTGGCAAGGCCATGGTGGTGCGGCCCGGTGCCTGGTTTTGCCGCGACGTGCGGGTTCTGCTGGAGACACGCGAAACGACACTGGAAGCGACATCCATCCGGTATGCAGACGACGGGATCGGCCTGACCTGGCTGGAACCCTGGGCAGAGGACAACCAGCTTGAACTGGAAAATCTCGATATCTGGTTCATTGAAGTGTGCCGCAGGGTGCGGCTTGTGAACCGGACTGGCCAGATTGCGGCCGTCAAGGGCACATCGCGCGAAACGCGGATTGCCGCAAAGTTGAACAAGGGAAACCTCGAAGATCCCTGGGCTCCGGTTCATAAAGGCGAAGGCAAAAGCCTGACAATCGGCGACGAAGGCCAGTTTGACTACAGAACCCTGACGAAACTGCTGTTTTCCGGGGAATGGCGACTTGCGCTTCTGGCGCGGCGTGCGCCGTTAGAAGATCCAGACGGCGCGTTTGCAATCGTCGCTCAGGCCCTGGCACGAGGCAATTCCAAGACAGGCGGCTTCCGTTCCCGCATCGTGCCCATTGAAGGTAGCCAGATCAGTCGTGGCTGGGGGAAGCCGCAGTCACAGGAAATCCTGCGATTGCTGGCACAGGAGCAGACGAAGGCCGTCGATCACTTCGACAAGGCCCTGGCCTATGCCCTGGTGCTTGCGGCTGCTTCTGGTGACAGCGAGCGCATCAGTCGCGACAGCTACGCGCTCACGACATCAGCGCGAGACAAACTCGACCGCTTTGCCGACCAGATCTTCTTTGAGAATCTGTGGAGGCAGTTCGATGCCGAGCCCCTGGGCGAGGCAGCCAGAAACGCGGAAAAGCTTGCCTTCGCGACGCGCCTCTGGGAGCAGACACTATGGATCTTCGAGCAGTTCCTGCCGGACATGCCCTGTCACTCGTTTTACCGGTTGCGCGCCGAAGTGCGGGCAAGGCGGGCGCTAAGGTCAAAAGACCTGCGGGAGAGCTATCCCGAATTGTTTGCAAAACATAACCTGATGGAGGTGACGGACCATGCCTGAGGCAATCCAGACAAAAGATGACGACCTGAAATCAGCAGTCGCTGGCCTGGCCGGCGCGATGTTGCGGCTCGAACCGGGCAAACTGGCGCGGCTCCGCCGCATGGATATCGATGGTCCCGGCGAGCTGGAATTCTGGCGGCTTGCCCAGGAAAAGTCGTTCCAAATTCCGGGAACCAGCACAGGTATGCACTATGTAAAAATTCTCGCTTTGCTTGCACCGCGGGGTGATCCAGGGGCAAGGGCAAGGTTTCACGCGCTGAACCATTCGCTGGGCGAAGTTCTGGCCAGGAGCGGCTTTTCAGAACGACGCCTCGCCAGCTTCATCGCCCTGCCTTTTGACCGCCGTGGAGAAGCGCTGGAAGGCATCGTGCGCTTCATCGCACGCAAAATGGAAAACGGCGTGAACTGCGTGGATATCGGCCACCTGCTCTTCGTCGATGATGTCTGGCCGCTGCGCCGGCTTGCCAAAACCTATTACGATACTTTCGATCAGAATGCTGCCAATAAAACCAAGGGAGAAGACAAATGACAAACCCCCGTTTCCTGCAAATTCATACCCTGCACAGCTATGCAGCAGCGCTGCTGAACCGCGACGACACCGGCCAGGCCAAGCGCCTGGTGTATGGTGGCACGACCCGCACGCGCATTTCCTCCCAGAGCCTGAAGCGTCACTGGCGCAAGGCGGAAAAGGATCCGCATGCGCTGGAGCGTCTTGCCGGTTTCGTAGACTCCTTCCGCTCCCGCGAACTGGTGACCGAAAAGGTCATCAAGCCGCTGCGCGGCCGCTTTGCCGAGGATGTGGTCAACGCGCTGGAGCCTGCCTTCCAGCAGCTTGTCTATGGCAAGAACGCGGACAAGGGCAAGAAGAGCCGACAGACCCTGCTTCTGGGAGAGCCGGAGCTTGCATGGCTTGCAGCACGCGCCGAGGAGATTGCGGCCTCTGCCACCGACGCGAAGGCAGCGGAAAAGGCTGTGGCCGATTGGACCAAGGACAAGAATTTCAAGGTGATGAGCGAGGGTGCCAGCCTGCCGGGCGGCCTGACCGCTGCCCTGTTCGGCCGCATGGTGACGTCGGATCCGGCAGCCAATATCGACGCGCCGGTGCATGTTGCCCATGCGTTCACCATTCACCCGGCAGAAAGCGAGGACGACTATTTCACCGCCGTGGATGACCTCAAACGGGATGATGACGACAGTGGAGCCGACACGATCCAGGAAACCGAGCTGACCTCGGGCCTCTATTACGGCTATGTGGTGATTGACCTGCCGGGCCTCATCAAGAATTGCGGATGGGATCGTGATCTGGCGGCCAGGGTTGTGCACAATCTTCTCCACCTGATTGCGGAAGTCTCGCCAGGCGCGAAGCTGGGCTCAACGGCCCCCTATGGCCGCGCGGAACTGATGCTGGTCGAGGCAGGGGACCGCCAGCCGCGTTCGCTGGCAACGGCCTACCGCGATTGCGTCGGCAACAGCTTTGCCGCAGGACGCGATGCGCTGGCCCGCCAGCTGACGGCCTTCGACGAGGCCTATGCCACCGGCGAAGAGCGTCTCCACCTGTGTATTGACGGCACCTTGCCCGGCGTCGGGAAACGCCCGCTTTCGGACCTCGCAGCCTGGGCTGCCGAAAAAGTGAAGGATGCGCCCGATGCATGACAAGCAATGGCTCATCCTTGATCTGGAAGCGCCGCTGCTGGCCTTCGGCGGTGTTGTGATCGACCATATCGGTGTCATCCGCGACTTTCCGGCAGCCTCTATGCTGACCGGCCTTTTCGCCAATGCCCTGGGCTGGACGCGCATGGAATCGGAAAAAAATCAGGCCCTGCAGGATCGCCTGATCTTTGCCGCACGGCTTGACCGGGAGACCCCCGGAGGCACCCTGACTGACATGCAGAATGCGCAACTGGAAAAAAACGACCGCGGCTGGACCACCTGGGGCATTGTGGAGGGACGCGACGGCGCGAGTTATGGTGCACCACACCGCCGCAAACGGGACTATCACATGGACGCCCGTGTTCTGATCGCGCTGCGGCTGGAGGATGCAGGGGATGGACCGGATCTTGAACAATTGGCCGGTGCGCTATTCCGTCCGGCACGGCCGCTTTTCATCGGTCGCAAACCCTGCCTTCCATCGCGACCGGTGCTGCCTGTCCGGCAGGAGGACTGGTTCGTGACGGCACCGGATGCCTATTCGGCACTTGCCCGTCCGGCAACCCGCGCAGACAGCGCCGACAATCCTGCACGCACCCGTTTTCGGGCCTTCTGGCCGCGGGGCGAAGGCCCGGAGGAGGGCGAGGCAGTGAGCCGCATTTACGATCTGCCGGATATGCGCAACTGGCGCTCCGGCTTGCATGGCGGTCAGCGACAGGTCGTGGAAGGCTTTGTCATGCCGGAAGAGGTGGCACGATGAGTGGATTGCATATGGTGAGCCTGCCGGTCGACCTGCGCGCGTTTCGTCGCCTCGCCGCCTTGCGCGGCTATGGCAGCGATGAAGGCCGCGCCTTGCATCATCTTCTCAGCGAAGCCTTCGGCAAGAGCGTGCTGAAACCTTTCCGGCTGATGGCAGCACCGAAAGGGCATGGCGCAACGCTCTATGCCTATACGTACACACCGGAAGAAGCGTTGCGGGACAACCTGGCCATTGCTGCGCCGGAACTGCCCGGTGCACTGGGAACCCGGCATCTGGCGCTGCGCGAAATGCCGCAAAGCTGGCGAGAAGGCAGGCGACTGGCTTTTGATCTGCGGGTGCGGCCCATGCGTCGGCTCCTGAAACCGCTGGCGGGCTGGAGCCGGGAGGAAAACCGGCGTGGCCTGAACGGGCATGACCTGCGCGGCCCGATGAAGAAAGGCAGCGAAGTGGATGCTTTTCTTGTTGCCCGGCTGCGACAGTTTCCGGAAGGCGTGCCGGACGTTGACGCCGCCGGGGAACTTTCGCGGGAGGCCGTCTATTTCAACTGGCTGACCGAACGGTTCAAGTCCGCAGCCCTTCTGGACCCGGACAGGACGCGGATGATCCGCTTTGCCCGCGACAGGGTCACGCGGCATGACGACAAGAAGGGTGAGGCAATATCCGAGGGACCGGACGCAACTTTCCATGGCGAACTTACGGTTACGGACGGGGCGGCCTTCGCTCGCCTGCTGGCCTCCGGCGTGGGTCGTCATACGGCCTATGGATACGGTATGCTGCTCTTGCGCCCGGGAGTTGCCTGATATGCTGATCGGTCGACTGGGACTGGAAAAGGCCCGCATTCCCCATTCGGACCGGCATGGACTGGTCTGGCTTGATCGTGGACGCCTGGAAGTGGAAGACGGATGCCTGCGTTTTGTCACCGCTGGCGGCGGCGAACTTGCCGCAGGTGATTACCAGATCCCGCACCAGGCGCTTTCAATCATCCTTCTGGGGCCGGGTTCCAGTGTAACACACGATGCCTTGCGCTTGCTGGCGCGCCACGGATGTGCCCTGGCAGCGATTGGGGACGGGGCGGTGCGCTTCTACACCGCCCCGCCCCTGATGCCTGACACTTCGGCACTGGCCCGCGAGCAGGTGCGCCGATGGGCCGATCCGGACAGGCGCATGGACGTTGCGCGGGCGATGTATGCCATCCGCTTCGATGAAATCGTGCGGACACGCGATATTGAGGTGCTGCGAGGCCAGGAAGGTGCGCGCATCAAGCGCAGCTACCAGCTTGCTGCAGAGCGGCATGGTGTACCCTGGAAAGGCCGGAACTATGACCGGGACAACCCGAATGCCGGAGACCTGCCCAACCAGGCGATCAACCATGCCGCAAGCGCCATGCGCGCCGCGGCAGCCGTGGCAGTCACCAGCGTCGGCGCCATCCCGCAGCTTGGCTTCGTTCATGAAGATTCCGGCCAATCCTTCGTGCTGGACATCGCCGATCTCTACCGGCACGACGTGACTTTGGACATCGCCTTTGGTGCCGTCAAGGAAGCCATCAGGACAGGAGAGCCAGTGGAGCGATTGACGCGCCGTCGCGCTGCCGTCATTTTTCGACAGCAGAATGTCATTCCTTCCATGATCGACCGCATCAAGCTTCTGGTTGGACCCGGTCATCCGCAAGCAACGGAGGAAAATGACTGATGCCGATGGTGGTTGTCATGACGCGCGATGTGGAGGCACGCTATCGCGGCTTTCTTGGCTCGGTCATGCTGGAACTCTCAGCCGGTGTCTATGCGCATCCGCGTATGAGCAAAGGGGTGAGGGACCGGATTTGGGACGTGATGACAGACTGGCATGGACAATTGCGCCAGGGCAGCATTGTCATGACCTGGGCCGACAGCGCAGCCAATGGCGGCCTTGGTCTGGCAATGCTCGGTGAGCCTCCCAGACACATCGTCGCGCACGATGCCATGCTGCTCGTCAGACGCAATGTTGCCGGCAAAAAACCTTGATTTGCTGGCCGTTCTTTGACATTGTGAACTTAATCATGTACTTGGAGGCCAGAGGTTCCTCCGCACCCGCGGAGATAGACCCACCACGTTTGACGAAGATCGTCAACGTATCTGGGTTCCTCCGCACCCGCGGAGATAGACCCATAGGGCTGTTTGTCAAAGTGAGATTGCGCCAGGTTCCTCCGCACCCGCGGAGATAGACCCGGCGCGGCAATGGCCGGGCGGATCCAGCTTGTGGTTCCTCCGCACCCGCGGAGATAGACCCGTGCCGGATGACCGATGAGCAGACATCCAGCCGGTTCCTCCGCACCCGCGGAGATAGACCCCTTCATACCTGTGCCTCCCTGTTCAGCGCCCGGGTTCCTCCGCACCCGCGGAGATAGACCCCAGTCAGCGTGGTTGGACCCTCCAAAAGCGTCGGTTCCTCCGCACCCGCGGAGATAGACCCGCCTTGCATAAGGAGGTCGATAATCCAGTTATGGTTCCTCCGCACCCGCGGAGATAGACCCTTTGAAGCTGTTCCTGCCGATCCCACAAAGGAGGTTCCTCCGCACCCGCGGAGATAGACCCCAAAGACCACCCTGTTTCTTGTCGCGGGAAAGGGTTCCTCCGCACCCGCGGAGATAGACCCGAAAGGATTTCTTTCGGATCTGCGTTCTGGTCGGTTCCTCCGCACCCGCGGAGATAGACCCGGCTTCTCGGTCATTCCAAGATTGAAACCACGGGTTCCTCCGCACCCGCGGAGATAGACCCCAGCCAGCATTACCCCGCCGCCACATAGGTCAGGTTCCTCCGCACCCGCGGAGATAGACCCTGCGATCTACATGTTGACGGCTTATCGCTACGGGTTCCTCCGCACCCGCGGAGATAGACCCCCCATCATCGGGTACTGGCATTGTAAACATAGGGTTCCTCCGCACCCGCGGAGATAGACCCAACACGCGCAAGGTCAATCGAATTCAAAAGATGGTTCCTCCGCACCCGCGGAGATAGACCCGCCGCCACTGACGATAACACAACGGCTCCTGCGGTTCCTCCGCACCCGCGGAGATAGACCCGGTTCAGCTGCAACTGTCCGAGTTTCTTTTGGGGTTCCTCCGCACCCGCGGAGATAGACCCAGACACAGCGTCACCGATTGGTGAATACTGCAGGTTCCTCCGCACCCGCGGAGATAGACCCTTCGCCGTCCAGCATCTTTTTGAAATCTGACCGGTTCCTCCGCACCCGCGGAGATAGACCCGTGCTTAATGCTTATGGATTTTATCCACACACGGTTCCTCCGCACCCGCGGAGATAGACCCGATATCAATGGGTTAGCATCATCAGGTCGTGTGGTTCCTCCGCACCCGCGGAGATAGACCCGAGCAAGCAGGCTGCGATGAAAATTATCGATTGGTTCCTCCGCACCCGCGGAGATAGACCTTACCGCTTGTCGCGCATGAAGCGCTCAAGGCCGGTTCCTCCGCACCCGCGGAGATAGACCCTCTGCGCTCGGTTACACGCAGCGGACTTCCATGGTTCCTCCGCACCCGCGGAGATAGACCCCCTGGGTAGATCTGCTAGCAACGCATAGTTGCGGTTCCTCCGCACCCGCGGAGATAGACCCGTGGCTCCTGATGGAGCACGAGGCCCCCATCAGGTTCCTCCGCACCCGCGGAGATAGACCCGTGCCAAAGATCGGCGATTATCAACAGTCCGAGGTTCCTCCGCACCCGCGGAGATAGACCTTGAAGAAAAGATGAGGGCGGAAAAAGCCGCTGGGTTCCTCCGCACCCGCGGAGATAGACCCACAAACGCGATCTTCTCGCCCGGTGTTGCCGTGGTTCCTCCGCACCCGCGGAGATAGACCCTGGTCAGTTCCGTTACGCTTGATGGTTCAGGAGGTTCCTCCGCACCCGCGGAGATAGACCCCGACACGGACATTGCAACCGTTCTCTTGCGCAGGTTCCTCCGCACCCGCGGAGATAGACCCTGCGATGTGGCGTTGCCCAGATCCTTTGCGATGGTTCCTCCGCACCCGCGGAGATAGACCCGGCCCGCCGATCAGTGCGAAGGGCGGGCCTGTGGTTCCTCCGCACCCGCGGAGATAGACCCTTATCCTTATCGTTAAGAATAGGAGAAAGAATGGTTCCTCCGCACCCGCGGAGATAGACCTGCCGCCGCAGGAATGATTGCCAGTCTGGGCCCGGTTCCTCCGCACCCGCGGAGATAGACCCCATGTCGCCCGCAGGCGGTTATCCGTGGCATTGGTTCCTCCGCACCCGCGGAGATAGACCCGTCATCAGGGCCAATCATGTGACCGCGCAGTGGGTTCCTCCGCACCCGCGGAGATAGACCCATCTTCTGCCAGGAGCTCAGGTGCACACCCGTGGTTCCTCCGCACCCGCGGAGATAGACCCATGTCGTAATCAGCCAAAACAGCGCAAATTTTGGTTCCTCCGCACCCGCGGAGATAGACCTTCCATTCCCTCATCAAATTGGGCTCGGTCTGGGGTTCCTCCGCACCCGCGGAGATAGACCCCTCAAGGCTCGTCCGAGTTGCAAGGGGTTAAGGGTTCCTCCGCACCCGCGGAGATAGACCTCTATGCGCTTTGCCACCGTATCCCGCGTGGCGGGTTCCTCCGCACCCGCGGAGATAGACCCCTTTGAAAATCAAAGTAGACGACGATCTAATGGGTTCCTCCGCACCCGCGGAGATAGACCCCAGTGCCGTAATTTTTATTGCTACCGCGCGTCGGTTCCTCCGCACCCGCGGAGATAGACCCGCCACCAGTTCCAATGCGTGGAAGCTGCACAGGGTTCCTCCGCACCCGCGGAGATAGACCCCCAGTCATCGACTTTCGTTTCCCGGCATTGCCGGTTCCTCCGCACCCGCGGAGATAGACCTTGTTCAAGCCAGGTTCAAGAGCCAAAGCAGGGGGTTCCTCCGCACCCGCGGAGATAGACCCCTGGTTGACACCAGAAAACGGCCCGAAAGACAGGTTCCTCCGCACCCGCGGAGATAGACCCTTCAGCCACGACTTCCCAAGGTAAATATCCGCGGTTCCTCCGCACCCGCGGAGATAGACCCAATTGCCATTGCAGCGGCGGCAGGCGGCACGGGGTTCCTCCGCACCCGCGGAGATAGACCCCGTTCGGACCAATGCAGAGCCAATAATGTCATGGTTCCTCCGCACCCGCGGAGATAGACCCGGTCCGGTTGTTCAGAAGATACCCGGAATACGGGTTCCTCCGCACCCGCGGAGATAGACCCATCAGGGTCCGCATGCGCGGCATTCCAGCCTTGGTTCCTCCGCACCCGCGGAGATAGACCCCGGGCTGGATATGCACCTTTGTTTCCACATCGGGTTCCTCCGCACCCGCGGAGATAGACCCTATCGCTTTCTGCTGATGGGCGAATGATATCCGGTTCCTCCGCACCCGCGGAGATAGACCCTCGATGGTTTCAACCCCGGCAGGCACAGTGCAGGTTCCTCCGCACCCGCGGAGATAGACCCAATTCGACGGGATCACGGAATATTGGGCGGCAGGTTCCTCCGCACCCGCGGAGATAGACCCATATTACCGAGCCAAATGCGCTCTGGCAGATTGGTTCCTCCGCACCCGCGGAGATAGACCCCCGCAAGGTCTGGTCACCGGAGGCCGAGGCCGGGTTCCTCCGCACCCGCGGAGATAGACCCAAAGACTTGTCGGGCTCAAACGGTGGCAGCGAGGTTCCTCCGCACCCGCGGAGATAGACCCTGGATCGCAATTGGCTATTGAGGACTACCCATGGTTCCTCCGCACCCGCGGAGATAGACCCACAGCGCAAACATATCGCGATAATGCAGCCGTGGTTCCTCCGCACCCGCGGAGATAGACCACTGACCATTCGGTGATGGTTCCTAGTTTGATAGGTTCCTCCGCACCCGCGGAGATAGACCCTGAAAGAACTCCGGTTTTTGGACGGTCAGGCAGGTTTCTCCGCACCCGCGTATAAATAGACCCTTTCGATCTGTCCCCATGGCGCGAATGAATAGGGTTCCTCCGCACCCGCGGAGATTGGACTTGCCCGGAAAAAGTGGAGAGCGATTTCCTTCAAAGATGCCAGGCGTAGGCATGTGCAAAATACAGGCGTTTCTGAAGCGCCAAATTCGTAAGCGGTATATCGAGCCGAGCGGCCTCATCCAACATCAGGTTCGCAACGGCACGGTAATCATAATCGCTGCTCATAGCGTTTGGCCGAGCATACCATCTCCAAGTTACCCCGTCACTTTGGACCTTTGCACCCTGTTTTGGCAATGGGAGATGGCTTTATTTCGGTGCAACACAAAACGATCTCACGGCTTAACTATTTTGGGGGCTTGTTTTGGGTATGACCTTGGGGTCTTTGCACTTGTATTTTATTGAAATCATTGGGAAAAAGTGTTTGGTGGAGCTAAGCGGGATCGAACCGCTGACCTCTTGCATGCCATGCAAGCGCTCTCCCAGCTGAGCTATAGCCCCATCCGGCCCGTTTGCGGGTGATGGTGTTGCCGGTCTGTGCCCGGCAGGTGCGGCTTCTTACGCACAGTTTTTTGCCAATGCAAGGCAAAAAACACGCGAAGCGTCTGTTTTTTTCGCAGACGCTTCACAAGGCCGCTTATCAGCCCCTGTCAGACGTCGTCGTCGTCGCCTGCTACGCCGATCAGACCGGAAACGTCATCATCGTCTTCGTCTTCATCCGGCTCCAGGAATGTATCATCATCGTCGTCCAGCTCTACATCGTCATCACCGATATCGGGAATATCTTCGCCGGCGGCCACTTCATCGTCTGCATCCTCCAGGGACACCAGCTCGACTTCCGTGCTTTCTGTATCGACTTCGGCGATCTCATCTTCTTCCTGTGCCTTTTCCATGACAACAGCAACGGCTGTCTCTTCAAAGTAGGACAAAGGATATGTCTTGCCTGTGTAGGGCGAAACAATCGGATCCTTGTTCAGGTCGTAAAATTTCTTGCCCGTTTCGGGGCAGACGCGTTTGGTACCAAGTTCCGCTTTTGCCACTGTGAACGCCTTTTGAACGGCCGGACCATGCTTTGCATGTATTTCCGGCGATTGAACAGTAAATGAATTAGCCGGTCCCCTTAGTCGGGATCAATGACCATGTCAAAGGCAAAGTTTCATGTGCCGTCAATGGTTGATTTAATCCCGAAAACCGGTGATGAAAACAGCCGGGATGATTGTATGCCTTCAAAAAGGATCAGACTATGACTTTCACCATTGCCATTGACGGACCGGCGGCGGCCGGCAAGGGAACATTGGCACGCAAGATCGCAGAAACCTATGGTTTTCACCATCTGGATACCGGCCTGACCTACCGCGCCACGGCCAAGGCGCTTCTGGATGCCGGCCTGCCTCTTGATGACGAGGACGTCGCTGAAACCGTGGCCCGCAATCTCAACCTGGCAGGGCTGGACCGCACCGTGCTGTCTCAGCACCATATTGGCGAGGCCGCGTCAAAAGTGGCGGTCATGCCGAAAGTCCGCCGTGCGCTTGTCGAGGCCCAGCGCCTGTTTGCCGCCAAAAGGCCGGGCACTGTTCTGGACGGGCGCGATATCGGCACGGTTGTGTGCGCGGACGCCCCTGTCAAACTCTATGTGACGGCCTCTGCCAATGTGCGGGCCAAACGCCGGTATGACGAGATCCTCTCAACCGGCGGTACGGCAGATTATGACGGCATTCTGGCCGATATCATCAGGCGGGACGAGCGCGATACGGGCCGGGCGGACAGCCCGATGCAACAAGCTGCAGATGCGCACTTGCTAGATACGTCCGAAATGCGTATAGAGGCGGCGTTTGAGGCAGCCAGATCGATTATCGATGCGGCCCTGAAACAGGCCTGATCTTCATCTCCGCGCCGGTATGGCCCCCGAAGGGGCGGATGAACACAGGCCCTGTCCACTCTAACCCCCGGCGCTGACGTGTCCGAACCGGACACATTTGGAGAATTCATGTCTGTTACCAACCCGACACGGGAGGACTTTGCAGCCCTCCTCGAAGAATCCTTTGCAACACATGACCTCGCAGAAGGCTATGTCACCAAGGGTATCATCACAGCCATTGAAAAGGACGTCGCCATTGTTGACGTTGGTCTCAAGGTTGAAGGCCGCATCGCCCTGAAAGAATTCGGTGCCAAGGCCAAAGACGGCGTACTCAAGGTCGGCGACGAAGTTGAAGTCTATGTCGAGCGCATTGAAAACGCGCTGGGTGAAGCTGTCCTGTCGCGCGACAAGGCACGCCGCGAAGAAAGCTGGACCCGTCTGGAAGTCAAGTTTGAAGCCGGCGAGCGCGTTGAAGGCGTTATCTTCAACCAGGTCAAGGGCGGCTTCACCGTTGACCTCGACGGTGCCGTGGCCTTCCTGCCACGCAGCCAGGTTGACATTCGCCCGATCCGCGATGTGTCGCCGCTGATGCACAATCCGCAGCCATTTGAAATCCTGAAAATGGACAAGCGCCGCGGCAATATCGTTGTATCGCGCCGCACGGTTCTGGAAGAATCCCGCGCCGAGCAGCGTTCGGAAATCGTGCAGAACCTTGAAGAAGGCCAGGTTGTTGACGGCGTGGTCAAGAACATCACCGATTACGGTGCGTTCGTTGATCTCGGCGGCATCGACGGTCTCTTGCATGTGACCGACATGGCCTGGCGCCGTGTGAACCATCCATCCGAAATCCTGAACATCGGCCAGTCGGTCAAGGTTCAGATCATCCGGATCAACCAGGACACACACCGCATCTCGCTGGGCATGAAGCAGCTGGAAAGCGATCCATGGGATGGCATTTCTGCGAAATATCCTGACGGCAAGAAGATCACCGGTACTGTCACAAACATCACCGACTATGGTGCCTTTGTTGAACTGCAGCCCGGTATCGAAGGTCTGATCCACATTTCTGAAATGTCGTGGACCAAGAAGAACGTACATCCCGGCAAGATCCTGTCCACAAGCCAGGAAGTTGACGTGGTTGTTCTGGAAGTGGACCCTTCCAAGCGCCGCATCTCGCTCGGCCTCAAGCAGACCCTGGAAAACCCGTGGTCGGCCTTTGCCAACAGCCATCCGGCCGGCACCGAAGTGGAAGGCGAAGTGAAGAACAAGACGGAATTCGGTCTGTTCATCGGCCTCGACGGCGATGTTGACGGCATGGTGCACCTGTCCGATCTCGACTGGAACCGTCCGGGCGAACAGGTTATCGAAGAATACAACAAGGGCGACATGGTCAAGGCCGTCGTTCTGGATGTGGACGTCGAAAAGGAACGCATCTCGCTCGGCATCAAGCAGCTTGGCAAGGATACGGTTGGCGAAGCAGCAGCCTCGGGCGACCTGCGCAAGAATGCCGTTGTTTCGTGCGAAGTGACCGCCGTGAACGAAGGTGGTGTTGAAGTGCGCCTGGTGGGCCATGAAGACATTACATCCTTCATTCGCCGCGCTGACCTGTCTCGTGACCGTGATGAACAGCGTCCGGAGCGTTTCTCCGTCGGTCAGGTTTTTGACGCCCGCGTCACAAACTTCTCCAAGAAGGACCGCAAGGTCATGCTTTCCATCAAGGCGCTGGAAATCGCTGAAGAGAAGGAAGCCGTGGCCCAGTTCGGCTCGTCTGACTCCGGCGCGTCGCTCGGCGACATCCTGGGTGCAGCGCTCAAGAACCGCAACAACGACTAATTCTCGTTTGTTACCAATGAAGAGCCCGCGACGAGCGATTGTCGCGGGCTTTTTATGTCAGCAATTGCTTTACCAGTGTTTCCAGCTCCGGCTGGATGCCCGATTCCATCAAGGCGGCGCGCACATCCGCCCGGGCCCGTTGAAACACACATGCGTCCGCTTCGTATTACCATTGCCATCAATGTGTCCATTTTTCACGGCGCTGCATTTTGCCGACATCATGCATGCCGGTCGGTCATGATCGTATGAACGGCTCAAATTATACTGCAGAATGCATCAGTTGCAGCTCAGGCCGCACTTCCGGCTGCATGGCCCGAAGACCAGGCCCATTGAAAATTGTAGCCGCCGAGCCAGCCTGTCACATCCACACATTCGCCGACAAAAAACAGGCCCCTCACAGACCTCGCCTCCATGGAGCGCGAATCCAGATGGGCGGTATCGACACCGCCAAGGGTGACTTCTGCGGTACGGTATCCTTCCGAGCCTGCCGGCTTGACGGACAGGGTGGAACAGTGGGCTGCCATGTCTGTCAGCCGCCTGTCCGTCATCTCTGCCAGCGGCGCGGACTGCGGTTCTGTATCCATCCGGAACTGCACAAGTCTCCTGG
Organism: Rhizobiaceae bacterium; assembly: GCA_965247225.1. Classification (GTDB taxonomy): domain Bacteria; phylum Pseudomonadota; class Alphaproteobacteria; order Rhizobiales; family Rhizobiaceae; genus CBDFGT01. The sequence goes on from CBDFGT010000039.1 coordinate 201,248, forward strand.
GCAGATGTTGCGACAGGATCGTCCTGACGTCCTGACGGCCATTGGTCCTGCGCGCCTCTTTCAGCACAGTCACGAGATCGACCTGTGGCTCGAGAGCAAGGGTGATTGTGTCCCCTTCCCGCCAGAAGGACGAGATTTGCAATATGGCAGGACCGCTGAGGCCGCGGTGGGTAAAGAGCAGGGCTTCGCGGAAACTCACCTTGCCAAGACGGACATCCGCCTCGACCGAGACACCCGCCAATGTGGACAGGCGCTCCAGCAACATGGGCTCAAGGGTCAATGGCACCAGTGCCGGACGTGTTTCCACAACGGGAAGACCGAACTGTTCTGCAATGCGATAGGCAAAGCCGGTGGCCCCCATTTTGGGGATGGATTTGCCGCCGGTGGCAACAATCAGCGACTGACAGGCAATCTGGCCATCCGGCAGGGACAGGACAAATCCGGCGTCAGATTTTTCAATATTCAATATCCCGGTCTGCAACTGCAATCTTGCACCCGACTCCTGCAATTCCTTCATCAGCATTGTGATAATGTCTTTGGCGCTATTGTCGCAGAACAATTGCCCAAGAGCCTTTTCATGGAAGGCGATACCATGGCGCCGGACCTGATCGATAAAATCCTGCGCCGTGTAGCGGGCAAGTGCTGATTTGGCAAAATGCGGATTTTGTGAGAGGAAGTTTTCCGTTGACGTGTGGATGTTGGTGAAGTTGCACCGTCCTCCGCCAGAAATGCGGATTTTTTCGCCCGGGGCCACGGCATGATCGAGCACAAGCACAGAGCGCCCGCGTTTGCCGGCTGTAATGGCTGCCATCATGCCGGCAGCACCTGCACCCAAAATCACCACGTCATAAGACTTCAACATTATTCACCGCTTTCCCGCATTCATGCTGTTCCTTCCATTTCGCGGGAAAAAGCCGATGTCAATGTGCTTTCCCCCTCGCCAATTGGCAAAGTCACGGTATGATGCCTTATCCATCAACAATATACTGGTGAACCATGCCGCCCAAAAAGACCCGATCGATGTCGACCAAGGTCATATCCGGAACTTCCAAAATTCCGTCTTCGCTGCAATCCTTGCGCGGGGTTTCAACCTGGAAAGAGGCGGCAGACTGGCTCAAAGCCCGTGGTATCGAAGATATCGAGTGCATTACACCGGATATGGCGGGCGTTCCGCGCGGCAAGATGATGCCATCTTCCAAGTTCACATCCAATACGTCACTGGCCCTGCCCTCGGCGATTTTCCGCAATACGATTTCCGGCGAATATCCGGACGAGACCGGAGATTTCCGTTATGACAGCCGTGACAGCGATATCAAGCTGGTGCCGGATCTTTCAACCCTGTCTGTGGTGCCGTGGGAATCTGACCCGACAGCACAGGTGATCTGCGATATTGGCGGATCGACGGGTGACAAGGTGACCTACACACCCCGCAATGTGTTGCGCACGGTGCTGGAGCTTTACAAGGCGCGCGGATGGAAGCCTGTGGTTGCGCCCGAAATTGAATTCTATCTGGTTGCCAAGAATGACGATCCGGATTATCCGCTGCATCCGCCAAAAGGGCGGTCGGGGCGGTCCATCCAGGGCGGACAGGCCTATTCGATTGCCGGCGTCAACGAATTTGACGAACTGATTGACGATATCTACCATTTTTCGGAAAAGCAGGGGCTGGAAATCGATACGCTGATCCATGAAGACGGACCGGCGCAGCTGGAAATCAACCTGCGTCATGGCGATCCGATTGAACTTGCCGATCAGGTTTTCATGTTCAAGCGTACCATTCGTGAAGCCGCCCTCAAGCACGGAATCTATGCCACATTCATGGCAAAGCCGATGCAGGGACAGTCAGGCTCCGCGATGCATATCCACCAGTCGGTGCTGGATATCAAAACCGGCAGGAATATATTCTCCAATCCTGACGGGTCTGCCTCCAAGGAATTTTTCTCGTTCATTGGCGGCATGCAGACCTATGTGCCCAAAGCGCTGGTCATGATGGCACCCTATGTGAATTCCTATCGCCGGCTGACCCCGCACATGTCCTGCCCGGTCAACAATGCCTGGGGCTATGACAACCGGACAACAGCATTCCGCGTTCCGATTTCCGAGCCCGTTGCAAGGCGCGTGGAAAACCGGCTGCCAAGCTCGGATGCCAACCCCTATCTGGCGCTGGCAGCATCCCTCGCCTGCGGTTATCTGGGCATGGCGGGCGGACTTCAGCCAACGGCACCGACCGACGACAGCGCCAATGAGGGCAGCGTGGACCTGCCGCGCAGCCTGCTCGATGCTGTTGCCCTCCTTGAGGGTGAACCGGCATTCCAGGAGGTGTTCGGGGCCGAATTTATCGGCATTTACGGTGGCGTGAAGCGAGGCGAATTCGAGACCTTCATGCAGGTGATCAGCCCCTGGGAGCGCGAATATCTGCTTTTGAATGTGTGAGGTTTTTTCATGACATATCAAAGCCCGGTTTCACCCGGCATTTCCTGGTATGAATCCACGGTTTCCGAACGTCCTGAATATCCGGCGATGGACGGTTCAAGAACATGTTCGGTTGCCATTGTCGGCGGCGGTTTTACCGGATTGCAGGCGGCTTACAATCTTGCCAGGGGGGGCGTGTCCGTCGTGCTGATTGAGGCACATCGTTTTGGTGATGGCGGGTCGGGACGCAATGGCGGCCAGCTTGGAACCGGGCAACGCTCCTGGCCGGAGGAAATGGAGGCCGAACTGGGTTTTGAACGGGCCAAGGCCCTGTTTGACATGGCAGAAAATGCCAAGGCACATCTCATGGCCTTTGCCGGTGAACACCGGATCGATATGGACTATGTTCAAGGACAGATGAATCTCGCTCACAAGGCCGGTTACCGGGCTGATTATCAGGCCAGCGCCGAGATTGCCGCAAGCCGGTTCGGCTATCCCCACCTGCAATTCATGGACAGGGATGAAACAGCCGAAAGAGCGGGTTCCAAACGCTTTTTCTGTGGTATCCGTGATATGGGAACCGGCCATATCCAGCCGATGAAACTGCTGGTGGGTCTGGCCCGTGCAGCAAAGGCTGCAGGTGCGGAAATCTATGAAAAAACGCCTGCAACCGGTATCAGGACAACCGGCGGGAAGATCCGCATAGAGACAGCGCAGGGTACAATCATTGCCGACAAGGCGCTTATTGCGTGCAACGCCTATATTGCCGGTCTCGAACCGGTCACATCGGCACATATCATGCCGATTGGCTCGTTTATCGGCGCTACAGAACCGCTCGATGCCTTTCCGGAAATCCTGCCGGGCATGGAAGCCGTTGCGGATTCGCGATTTGTCGTGCGCTATTTCCGCAAGACCAGGGACAACCGGCTGCTGTTTGGCGGCCGGGAAATCTATGCGCCGGGCAATTCCGGTGACATGAAAAAGGCTATTCGCCGCCAAATCATCGAAGTCTATCCACAGCTTGCAAAAGTACAGCTTTCCCATGCCTGGGGCGGTTATGTGGGAATCACATTGCCACGCCATCCCTTCGTGCGCGAGGTGATGCCCGGTGTAACCGCGATTGGCGGCTATTCCGGCCATGGTGTGATGCTGTCAAACTATTGCGGCAAACTCTACGCCGATGCCATTCTGGGACAAAAGACCGATCTGGACCTGTTCAGATCATTGAAAATACCGCCTTTCCCCGGTAACGGAAAGTTTCGTGCGCCCCTCCTGTTTCTGGCTTTGTCCTGGTATGCGTTCAGGGACAGGTTTTGATATTTATGAAAAGACCATTTTTGCAATGCTGCACTCTGGTATTTTTAAATCGATTAGATTAAAGAATGCAAACCGGACAAAACGAGAGACAATCCCATGAGCAGCCAGATTATTCCTGTCGAACCTTTTGATTATGTCGTTTTTGGCGGAACCGGCGATCTGGCAGAGCGCAAATTGCTGCCCGCCCTTTATCACCGGCAGATCGAAGGTCAGTTTACCGAACCAACCCGCATTATCGGAGCCTCCCGTGCTGCCATGACGCACGAGGACTATCGCAAATTTGCAGATGCAGCGCTCAGGGAATTCCTGAAAGCCGGAGAGTATGAAGAGGGCCAGGTTGCCAAATTCCTGTCGCGGCTGTTTTACATTTCTGTGGACGCCAATTCGGAAAAGGGCTGGGATGAACTGAAATCGCTTCTGGATGATGGCAAGGAAAAGGTTCGTGCCTTTTATCTCGCCGTTGCTCCGGCGATTTTCGGCAGCATTTCCGAACGCATCCGCGACCACAAGCTCATTACAAAGCACACCCGCATTGTGGTGGAAAAGCCCATTGGCCGTGATCTGGCCTCGGCACAGATCCTCAACGACACGATTGGCAAGGTTTTCCGCGAAGAGCAGATCTACCGCATCGACCATTATCTCGGCAAGGAAACCGTGCAGAACCTGATGGCGCTGCGTTTCGCCAATGCGCTTTACGAACCACTGTGGAATTCTGCCCATATTGACCACGTGCAGATTACAGTTGCAGAATCGGTCGGGCTTGAAAGCCGGGCCGGCTATTACGACAAGGCCGGTGCACTGCGTGATATGGTTCAGAACCATATTCTCCAGCTTCTGTGTCTGGTTGCCATGGAAGTGCCTCCCTCCATGAATGCAGAGGCGGTGCGCGATGAAAAGCTCAAGGTGCTGCGGGCCTTGAAGCCCATCAACGACACAAATGTGGAAAAGGTCACCGTTCGCGGACAGTACAAGGCCGGGGCCTCTGCCGGAGGTGCTGTCAAGGGCTATCTGGACGAACTGGAAGGCGGTGTCTCCAACACGGAAACCTTTGTTGCCATCAAGGCCGAAATCAACAACTGGCGCTGGGCCGGGGTTCCCTTCTATATCCGGACCGGCAAGCGGCTTGCCGAACGCACATCAGAAATCGTCATTGTTTTCAAGCCTATACCACACTCGATCTTCGATGATGCCGCCGGTCGTATTTCGTCGAACCAACTGGCGATCCGGTTGCAGCCAAACGAAGGCGTGAAGCAATCGCTGATGATCAAGGATCCGGGTCCGGGCGGCATGCGCCTGCGCAATGTGTCTTTGGACATGAGTTTTGCCGAAGCCTTTGATGTGCGCAGCCCTGACGCCTATGAACGTCTTCTGCTGGATGTGATCCGGCATAACCAGACCCTGTTCATGCGACGCGACGAAGTGGAAGCCGCATGGCAATGGTGTGATCCTATCCTGAAAGCATGGGAATCCACCGGCCAGCAGACACAGAGCTATACGGCAGGAACATGGGGTCCAAGCCAGTCGATCGCCCTGATTGAACGCGACGGCCGTACATGGAACGAAAATGACTGAGGCCACGGATATGACGTCGACACTGCATTCGTTCAACAATGGCTCAGATCTTGCTGCTGCCCTGGCCCAAAAAGTGGCAGACATGCTGGCTGGTGCCATTGATGAACGGGGGACCGCGAGTCTGGCCGTTTCCGGTGGATCGACGCCGAAGGCGTTTTTCAAGGCCCTGTCTGCCCATGACATCGACTGGCCGAAAGTGACGATAACGCTTGTTGACGAACGGTTCGTGCCTGCCGACAATCCACGGTCAAACCATTTGCTTGTGGCTGCCAACCTGCTGCAGGACAAGGCGGCGGCGGCGACCTTTGTGCCACTTTATCAGGACGCACTGACCGCTGAAGATTCGGCAAGGATTGCGACCGGGCGGCTTGCCTCCATCAGTTCACCGTTTGATGTCGCCATTCTTGGTATGGGAAATGACGGGCATACCGCATCGTTCTTTCCGGGTGGAAATCATCTGGCAGAGGCGCTTGATGCAAGCCGCCCGCGCGGCGTTTTGACCATGGAAGCTGAAGGTGCCGGCGAGCCGAGACTGACTTTTTCGTTTTCCAGCCTTCAAGATGCCCGTTTTCTGGTGCTACACATTGAAACGGATACAAAGCGTGCGGTTCTGGCGAAGGCGGAAGGTGACGGTCCCGATTTCGAGATGCCGATCCGGGCCATTCTGCGACATGCATCTTCGCCGGTACAAATCTACTGGGCACCCTGAGCCGTTTCAGGCTGCCTGATACTTCAAGACGCGCCTGATGCGCGTCTCTGCAATGCCTATACACTCCAGAGACAAGACAGGAAATCCTATGTCCGCAGATTCCCGTATTGCCAATATCACCGCCCGCATTGTTGAGCGCTCGAAGCCGTTTCGTGAACCCTATCTCGCGCGGGTGCGCGGTGCCGCGCACAATGGACCACACCGTACCGCCCTTGCCTGCGGAAATCTGGCGCATGGCTTTGCCGTCTGTTCCCCTTCCGAAAAGATCGCGCTGGCCGGAGATCAGGTTCTCAATCTGGGGATCATCACGGCCTACAATGACATGCTTTCAGCCCATCAACCGTTTGAAACCTATCCTGCCCTGATCCGTGAGGCCGCGCGTGAGGCCGGCGGTGTGGCCCAGGTTGCAGGCGGCGTGCCTGCCATGTGTGACGGGGTTACACAGGGTCAGCCGGGTATGGAGCTGTCGCTGTTTTCCCGCGACCTGATTGCCATGTCGGCCGCTGTCGGCCTGTCGCACAATATGTTTGACAGTTCGGTCTATCTCGGCGTCTGTGACAAGATCGTTCCCGGCCTTGCGATTGCCGCGCTGACCTTCGGGCATTTGCCTGCCATTTTCATTCCGGCGGGCCCGATGACCAGCGGTCTGCCGAACAATGAAAAAGCGCGCATCCGCCAGCTGTATACTGAAGGGAAAATCGGTCGTGCAGAGCTTTTGGATGCAGAATCGAAATCCTATCATGGCCCCGGCACGTGCACATTTTACGGCACCGCCAATTCCAACCAGATGCTGATGGAAATCATGGGTTTCCACATGCCCGGTTCGTCTTTCATCAATCCGGGTACACCGCTGCGCGAAGCCCTGACAAGGGAAGCCACCAAACGTGCGCTGGCCATTACCGCACAGGGCAATGAATTCACCCCTGCCGGTGAAATGATTGACGAGCGTTCCATCGTCAATGGTGTTGTCGGTCTGCATGCAACCGGTGGATCGACCAACCACACCATGCACTTGCTCGCGATTGCGCGGGCAGCCGGGATCCTTTTGACATGGCAGGATATTTCAGAGCTATCGGATATTGTTCCGCTGCTCGCGCGTGTCTATCCCAACGGATCTGCTGATGTAAACCACTTCCATGCCGCCGGAGGCATGGGCTTCCTGATCAAGGAACTGCTGAAGAAGGGCTATCTGCATGATGACGTGCGCACCGTCTTTGGCCAGGGTCTTGCCGCCTATTCCATTGATGCCAAACTGGGCGAGACAGGCACTGTTGTGCGGGTTCCGGCCCTTGATGTCAGCGCCGACCCGAAGGTTCTTTCCACTGTCGAGGCACCTTTTCAGGACAATGGTGGCCTGAAAATGCTGACCGGCAATCTTGGCAAGTCCGTGATCAAGATTTCTGCGGTCAAGGACGACCGCAAGATCATCGAGGCCCCGGCTGTGATCTTCCACAGCCAGCACGATATTCAGGCGGCCTTCAAGGACGGTAAACTTAACCGGGATTTTATTGCTGTGGTGCGTTTTCAGGGACCAAAAGCCAACGGAATGCCGGAACTGCACAAGCTGACCCCGCCTCTGGGTGTTTTGCAGGATCGTGGCTTCAAGGTAGCGCTCGTAACAGACGGACGGATGTCCGGCGCATCCGGCAAGGTTCCGGCCGCCATTCATCTGACGCCGGAAGCTTTTGAAGGCGGACCGATTGCCCGTATTCAGGAAGGCGACATGATCCGTCTGGATGCGGTAGCCGGTACACTGGAGGTTCTGGTTGATGCGACCGAATTTTCCAATCGTAAACCGGCATCGGCAGATCTGTCAGAGAACGAATTTGGCATGGGCCGCGAACTTTTTGCGCCCTTCCGCCGCAATGCCGGTCCAGCGGACGAAGGGGCCAGCGTCCTGTATTGACGGCTCCATTCCGGTGGTTGAATAACCCTTTCTTTTGAAAGGGCGGACTGATAAATCATGTCCCTGCAATGTGGCGCAGAGGAGGTTTTGTGCTGCCTTGATCTGAATTCGGGGGCATGTTTACCGTGAATTTGAAAGAATTATCCAATCTGCTTGGCCTTTCCCAGACGACGGTGAGCCGGGCACTCAACGGCTATCCTGAGGTTTCCGAGGAAACACGAAAGCGGGTTTTGCTGGCTGTAAAGGAAACGGGTTACCGGGCCAACCGGGCCGCACAGCAACTGGCAACCGGCAAGGCACGCTCTATCGGACTGGTGACGCCAACAGGCATGGACGTGGATTCCGATGTGCATTTCGGAGCATTTTTCACAGGGCTTATCCGAGAGGTCAAGCGCCACGATTTTCATCTCGTGATCGTTCCCAGTGATCCGGATGATGAAATTGCAACACTGCAGCGTCTTTCTGAAAGTGGCAATGTTGATGCTATTTTTCTGTCCAATGTGCGCAAAGATGATCAGCGCATTGAAAGATTGAAAACGTTTTCCATTCCGTTTCTCGTGCATGGCCGCCTGCTGTCGGATCATCATGATTACCCCTATCTGGATGTCGACAACACACGGGCATTTTATGATGCCACGCAATTTCTGCTGAACCTGGGGCATGAGCGCTTTGGCCTTTTGAACGGTCTGGAATATATGACCTTTGCCGCAAGACGGAAGAAAGGCGTTTTGCGGGCGCTCGGCGAGAATGGGCTGAAACTGCCTGCCGAAAACATGCATCACAGCCAGATGACCGATTCAGAAGGCTTTCAAACCATGAAACGTTTGCTGGCGCTGCCAAAACCGCCAACGGCCATTCTTTGCGGCAGTACGGTGCTGGCGCTGGGTGCCGTGCGTGCGCTCAATCAGGCCGGCCTGAAGATCGGCGAGGACATTTCCATTATCGCCCACGATGATGTGCTGCCCATGCTCAAACCTGAAAACTTCAGCGTACCGTTGACAACAACACGATCCTCCCTGGCTGAAGCCGGATCACGGATTGCCCGTCGCCTGATTGCCAAGGTTCAAAAACTGGAAGAATTGCCGGAGCAGGAATTGTGGCCCGCAGAACTGACCGTTCGCGCCTCAACTGGTCCCGCCCCGCGATAATTCTTTGTTTTTACGCATGTCTTGATCGCAAAACCGCTGCTTGCACTTGCGCGACATGCTTCAGAATGTCGGCGGGGTTTTGCCCTCGGCGCGATAGGCGGCAATGACCGTATTGGCCATAAGCATGGCAATGGTCATCGGGCCGACGCCGCCAGGAACAGGGGTAATGGCACCGGCAACAGGTGCGCAGGCATTATAATCCACATCGCCTACAAGGCGGGTTTTGCCCTCGCCTTTTTCCGGTGCTGCAATACGGTTGATACCGACATCAATCACCGTTGCACCCTGCTTGATCCAGTCGGCCTTCACCATTTGCGCACGGCCGACAGCTGCGACCAGAATGTCGGCGCCGCGGCAGACCGATGCCAGATCTTTTGTGCGTGAATGTGCTGTTGTTACAGTGGCATTGGCCGCGAGCAACAATGTTGCCATAGGCTTGCCAAACAGGTTGGACCTGCCAATGACCACAGCATTCAGCCCGGAGAGATTGTCGCCGTGGATACGCCTGACCAGAACCATGGAACCGGCGGGTGTGCAGGACACGAGGCCGCCTTCCATATCCCCTGTTGCCAGTTTCCCCGCATTGACCACATGCAGGCCGTCAACATCCTTTTCGGGAAGGATGGACTGGATGACCGGTTCAGATTTCAAATGTTTTGGAAGCGGAAGCTGCACGAGAATGCCATGGATCGATGGATCCTTGTTCAATGTCGCAACCAGGGCTGCAAGCTGCTCCTGTGTGGTTTCTTCCGGCAAAGTGTGCTGGACAGAGGTAAAACCGCATTCGTTGGCCATTTTGCTTTTTGACGACACATAGGCATGGCTTGCCGGATCGTCGCCGACGATGATGACGGCGAGACCGGGTCTTGTTGCCGTATCGGATACGAGCTGGTGTGCTGCTGTCTTCACCGCATCAATTACGGTTGCGGCGACATGCTTGCCGTCAATGATTATCGTCACGCTTCAACTCCCAAACAGTTCAGACATTGCCTTATACCCAGTTTAGCCACTTTGAAGTGGCTTGCAAACGTTCCGGAATGTCATGCATTGGCCATTTCTGCCGAAACTGGTCCGTTATGCCTGTTTTCTGCCATATATTTCAACGCGCTGCTTTATGGACCGCATTGCATGACGCACATCATCAAGGGTAAGGTCGCTTGAATCGTCAGCAGGCCGCCTCGCTGACTTCAAAGGTTGGTCCGCCCTTGCATTTGCGTTGCCGGCAATCAGGACTGCATGTGCATTGCGACAGGTTGAGGGAAGATTTCTCGTGTTCATGTCGTTTTGAAAATCACGCTCCAAAGACTGGAGCTGTTCATGCAGAGAGGAGAGACGACGTACCATATCTTCAAGAGATGCCTGCTCTTCCTCCACATCCGGGCCCTGCAGCAGGCTGACAGGTGCAGACTGCGGCGGCTTGCCGGGCGCAGAAGCAGGCTTTGGCGGGATGGATGCCAAGCTTAACTCCGCCAGAACCAGATCGTCCAGATCTTCCTGGATTGTGTTGCCGAGTGTTGCGGGCAAGGGATGGCCCTCATTGAACGGCAGACCAAAACCCTGTTCGCGCCGGGTGACATAAGGCCGGAGGGTCCGGACAAGCCCCAGGATGACCATGCCGACAAGACCACCAAAACCGGCAGGCAAAAGCATATCAGCCAAAGGCGCCGCGAGAGGCTGCACAGCAGGTACAGCCCTGGAAACTGTGCGAATGAACTGCGTGTTTTCAGCCTGCGGTGATGGCTCCAGCAAAGCCGCAGCATAAGCACTGCGCGCCTCTTCCACCGCTTTTTGCAAGAGGGGCAGTTGATCGCCGGCGGCAGGTTGTACAGGTTCGGCTTGTTCTGCTGCCTGTCTGGTGACCAGCTTTTCAGCGGCGGTCAAATCATCAAGGCCCTTTTTTACGGATTTTGCAATCCGTGTCACTTCATTGCCAATGGATGCCTTAATGTCGTCGGCCCGCTTGGTTGCTGCCAGAAAATCCGGGTGGCGCGGCCCCAGCTTCAGGGACATTTGCGAAAGGTCAAGCTTTACGAGGCTGTAATCCTGCAACAGCGTATCAAGCCGGGCCGATGCAAGTTCAGCCGGGAACTGGCCTGCCAGCGCAGATGCTGCTGTTGCCTTGTTCAGGAGATCGCCCTTGTGCCTCGCGTCTTCAAGCCGGCTCCGGATGTCGCTGACTTCATTTTGCAAACTGGTATCCGGCTGGGCCACAGGGTTTGCCCTCTGATAGTCCAGAAGCGCCGCTTCGGTCTGTTTGACTTTTGCTTCCAGTGTTTCAACAGAGGTGTGGCTTTCACTCTGACCAACCGTGTTCATCGCTTTGAGATGCTCAACAATCGTGTTCGCAATCTCTGCGGATGCCCGGGCATTCAGCGACCTGACCGCAATCGTCATGACAGACGTCTGAACATCAGGTTCGATTGAGATCAGGTTACGAAGCTTTGCTGCATCCTTGCCTTGCGGGCTGTACACATCACCCCTTCCATCATCTGCAGCAAAAGAACCAGTGAATGCATTTGCCTCCGGGGTAATCCTGTCCAGCGACTGTTGCAGATCGAGATCCTGAACGACGCTTTCGAGCAATTTTTGTCCGTTCACTGCAGACGCTGCATATGACAATGCCTTGCTGGCAGCATCAGCCGACGATGCGCCTTGCAGTCCGGTAACATCGTGACTGGCATCAACATAGATAACAGCCCTGGATTCGTAAACGGATTCCCGATCCTGTATAAAAACCACCGGAAATGCGGTGCACAACGCGATCAGCATCGCTGAAAATATACCGGATAATACGTTGCCAGCGCGGCGTTCGCCCGGTTTCATACCATTCTCAAGCGCTACGCCAGGTCTTGCGGTTAACCCAAAATCGCTTGCCTGAATCCGGTGTGTGTCCAAGTTTATGTTCTGGTGTTTATGGCGCATGGCAATCCTTTTCACGCGCCCGAAGGTTTGGCGCGCGGTTGCCCATTCTTAAAGATTTATGGATAACAATTTCTTAATTTCACTGTTATCCCTGTCTTCTATCCCTGTCTTCGCGGTCAATTAACATCCCCATGACGCCATGGCATCAAAGGCTCCAGTTGCCTGCCGCCCAGACGGTTTTTTTGCATCGGATTTTTCACCTTTCTTGCCCGGAATCCGATCAATTTGTCATAGACTATCCGCGCCATAAACTGCGGATTGCCAATCACATAGCGCTTCCAAAGGCGTCCGGGTTCCTGATAGAGGCGAAAGAGCCATTCCAGACGGAACTTGCGCATGATTGCGGGTGCTCGCGGGATCCTGCCCGAGACAAAATCGAACAGCGCACCCACTGAAATCACCATCCTGGCATGTTCAGGGCGCACGTAGCGATCAATCCATTGTTCCTGGCGGGGACTGCCCATTGCCACCAGCAGAATATCGAGGTTCAGGGTTTTGACATGGTCCATGATGTCATAGGATTTCTGTGGGGAAAAATAGCCGTCCGATACAGCGATGAACTCATGCCAGGGCGTATGCAATCTGAAGTTCTCGACCGTTTTTTGAAGAACGTCCGGCTTTGCTCCAATCAGACCAATCCGTTTCGGTTCCGACATATAGGTCAGCAACGCCGGGACAAGATCAGTTCCGTTGAGATTGTTGGGGAACATCGAGCCGTGCCTGATCCATGATCCCAGATCCACACCATGACCATCGGGAAGTACAAGATGCCGTTTCAGGATTGTAAAATATTCCTCATCCTGGCACATGAGATTGGCATTATTCGCATTGAGAAAGGAAACAATGGTCTGCCCGACGGGCATCGTCGCCATGATACTCAACATGGAAAGGGCGTCGGCCTGATTGAAATCGCATACTTCAAGGCCAAGGATTTCCCGGCTTGATGTCAAAACAGAGATATTGGAGACATGGTTCATCGTTTCCCCCGACCTGCGAAGCTGACGATTCATGTATGTGGATGCGCAAAGCCGAAATATAGTTAACCTAACTATTATTTCATCCTTATCGTCATTTTATCACATACATTCTATCGTTGCCCCGTTCACTATTGTTGCATTCAATAATCTTACTTGAATGCATATAGACGACCGAGATTTCGTTCTTTTTAAATCTATTTATAAAAACGGCAATATCAATTTCATACTTGGTTAACCTGACTGGACATGAGCCAAGCTGAACCTTCTAAATGTACAGACACAGAATTTTAAACCACTGAAAATACTTACTTTTTATAATAGCAACCCAAAAAGGCTCGAGACCGCACCCTGCGTTTGCGGCCTGACATTTAAATGGGCATATAAAAATATTCGGGATTGTAAAATTAATGTGCGGGTGCCGCAGCCTTGGCTTCGCCCTTGCCCTTTGTCTGTTCCGGTTTGTAAACAACATAAGGCTTGCCGGTCTTGTCCGTTACAGGATGCGGGTCTGCCTCACCGGTTATATCCTGCTTGGTCAGGTAATCGAGCTGCTGCACCAGAACGCTGACGACAACACCCTCGCCCATCTTGCTGTTGACGGTTTCGACAATCGTCTTGCGGAATTCATCAAGGTTGAAATCGCGATTGTCGGTGAGGTTGATGATCCTGTTTCCGACCAGTTCTGTATAGAGGACGTCGGTCATGACATCGGCCAAAGGCACCGGACTGGCGGCGACCTTGGCCTTGTCAACTTGATAGGTCAACCGGGTCAGGAAATAGCCCAGCACCCTGCCTTCGTCGATGATGGGAAAGGAAACCATTTCGCCATTGATTGTTTCCAGCTCCGGCTTGTCTTCAACCGTTGCCGTTTCTGCCGGTTTTGTTGCCATCTGTATGGAAAAATACACAGATGCCAAGGTGACAATACAGACCCAGATTCCGGTGATGATCAGCTTGCCCATTTAAAAGTCGCTATAGTGAAATTGTTCCTTGGAATAGGTTCCGTCTGCATCTGCCTCACGCGCCGCATTGCGCAGAATATCTGCAACAGCCCTGACAGCTTCCATATGGGCTTCCACCTTGCGGGCATTGGCCATCAACTTGCCTTTGAGATCCCGCATCTGCGCGGCAAAGGTCGGGGGCATATCCGCCGGGCGCGTATCGCGAAACAGCATCGTGAGTTCATAAAGGCAGCGGCTTTTATGCGTGTTTGATGTTTTGATATCAAATTGCGGATCGCTGCCGATGCGGGAGTTTTCGTTGTCGATGATCATCTCCAGCCGACCAAGAACTGCTCCCAATCTCAGATCATGTGATGTGACTGCCATAGGGAAACTCCAATTATAACAGATTGTTCCGGCTATCGTCCGGCAGAAGGCTGTCCAAAGTCTTTCTTTGGTATTCCTGAACCATGCGCGTGGCCACATTGCCTGAGTCTGTTGATCCGATTGCTGCGAATGGCGAACCGGCAGGCTCTTCACCATTGTTCGGCTGCTGCTTCATCAGGGAGGCTGCAATACCTATTCCCCCTCCATCCGAAATGGATTTGGCAATCTGTTCGGCCATCATGCTTTTCCAGTAATCACCGGTTGAGCCCTTGCCGTAGACCTCCTCGCTGTCATTCGGCATCATGGACTGCACGAAATTCTGCAACACCATCGCCTCGAAATTCCTGTATGTTTCCGGTGCCGCGTCGGTTTCCTTCACGCTGGCCATCTTGCTGTCGCGTGCATTGTCAAGCCCGCGCACCGTTGCGGTAAAGCCTTTGTCTGTTGATGCCAGTTGAATGGCTTCATTGGCAGCCTTGACTGTTTTCAGCTTTGCCTGTGCTTCCAGCACCTTCGCGGGATCAGCGGCCTGAACTACATCCATCACCAGATCGGAAACGGGAGAAATCGACATATCGGCACCTCAAGAAGCAACAGTTTTCCACCAGTTCACATTATCGTCCGGCAAGCTTGCTGGAGGCTGACGATGATGAACCGTTGATCATTTCCAGCAGATCATAAATGGCGTTATCGTCGGCTTCCCGCTCTTCGCCCTGTCTGGCGTCTTTCAGATTTTCCTCCAGCTTGTCGGCCTTGGTTTTTTCCTTCTGAACCTTGACTTCCTGCACCTCCTGGAGATTGGCGATCTGCTGGTCCATATTGCGCAACCTGCTGTACCGGGAAGCATAATAGTTGGAAAACGCCTGATGTACCGGTTCAGTGGAGCCGATCGCGTTCAAAACATCGTCCATGCGTTCCTGATTTTCCATGCGCAACCTGGCAGTGCTTGCCAGATCGAACTGTGCCATCTGCTCCATGTGCCTCTGAACGGCCACGAGGCGTTTCAATTTTTCTGATTTCTTTTCCGCCATCCTCTGCCTAACCTGTGAATACGGGCATAAATCCAGCCGCAAACAGGCGCAGCATGGCCTCAACGCCATAATAGAACAAAATCAGTCCGCCCATGACCAGGTAGGGTGCGGAAATGAAATAGACCGGCATTTGCGGTGCCAGCTTGTTGACGAAGCCGATGGCAATATTGAAAATCAGTCCATAGATAATGAAGGGACTGGCCAGCCGCAGCATGATCAAAAACGTATCCCGGAGCGTGTCCGTCAGGGTGATCAATGCCTTTTGGGCATGAAAAACCTCACCCACAGGTATGGTTGTGTAGGAATCCATGAGGGCCGTGAACACGACGTGATGAAAATCCATGATGAACAACACCAGCAATCCGGCAAAACCCAGCATGTTGGTCAGCTGGCTTTCTGCAGCATCTTCAATAATGTCCGGCATCGGCGGTGCGCTGAGTCCGATCATCATTGTTATGACGGTACCGGTAAATTGCAGTCCGAGAACATAGAAACGGGCAATCAACCCCATTACAGTGCCGATAGCGGTTTCCGTTGCAATCAAGGCAATATAGGTGTGCTGCTGGCCTGTGACCCTGGGATAAATCGTATCCCACATCAACGGTGTCAGCGCCATGGATACGGCAACCGCAACGAACAGCCGGATCTGGTATGGTACGCGCGACGAGGAAAAACCCGGCAACACCATAAAGCATGCGCCGATGCGACAAAAACAGGTGAAAAGCGCCAGAATGGTGCCTTCCGGATCGCTGATCATGAAATCGCGCCCAGTATCTTGATTTCCGTCCCCTTTGCCAGCTCAACATGAGACAGGACCGGAAGGGTTGCAAACAGTCGTTCTACGATCATGCGGACATAAGAGCGTGTTTCCGGTGATGTGACCAGTACAAATGGCATTCCACGATCAAGATATTCACGAATAACTTTGGATGCCTGTTCACTGAACTCTTCCAGCTGGCGCGGATCAATATCAAACTCGACAACCTCGCCCTTGGCATCGCGCTTGAGGGCCTGATGAAAAAGCATATCCCATTTATTGCCCAGCCGGAGGACGCGCAAAACGCCGTTATCGGCCAGATCACCGCACAATTGCTGCGCCATGCGGGCCCGCACGTGCTCAACGATCTGTTCCGTCTTGCGCACATGCGGGGCAAGTTCAGCCACGGCTTCCAGGATCAGGTGAAGATTCCGGATCGACACCCTTTCGGCCAGAAGCAGTTTCAAAACCGCCTGCAAACCGGAATAGGACATGTGTGATGTGCAGATTTCATCCGCAAGCTTGCGATACTCAGGATCGAGGCGCTCGATCAGGACTTTCACATCCTTGTAGGAGAGCAGCTGCGGCAAGTTATTGCGGATAACCTCACTCAAATGTGTGAGAACTACGGATATATTGTCAATCGGATGAAAGCCCTCACGTTTCAGCTCCTCGGCAAATGTTTCCAGAATGGAAACGGCCGGCATGCCAAAGGCGGGTTCACGAATATCGTCTCCGGGAATGCTCGGTTTGCGGCCACCACCGGTGACAACCAGAACTTCGCCCACACGCAACGTGTTTGACGCGACCGTCGAGCCATGAATACGGATATGATAGTTCTTGTCCGGGATGCTGATATCGTCGGTGACCTTGATTTCCGGCACGACGAAACCATACTGCGCTGCAAATTTCTTGCGCATCTTGCCGACGCGAAATCCAAGTTCCTGATGCGAGCCGAGAAGCCTTGCGGAGACCTGTTTGCCAAGCAACAGTTCTACCTCGGACGTCTTGAGGATGTTCTTGACGGAATCCTTCTCGTCATCCCTCGTCTGCTGAACCTGGCTCTGTTCAAATTCCAGGCGGGTCTTTGCGACGGCAGCAAGCCGACGCGGAATGACCCAACCACCGAAAATCAGGATTCCACCAAGGCTTGCGAACGGGAAAAATGGCAGACCGGGAACCAGCGCCAAAGTGGCCATCAGGCCACCTGCAACGGACAGGGCGCGTGGATAACCGACGAGCTGGTTGACAACAGCCTGATCGGTTGATCCCGAGCTGCCACCACGGGTAACCAGCAGGCCTGCTGCAAGCGAGATAATCAGCGCCGGGATCTGCGATACCAGACCATCGCCCACAGAGAGCTTCACAAAAACATCCGCAGCCTCGCCAATTTCCATTCCATGCCGGAAATAGCCGATAATGATGCCCCCGAAGACATTGATACCCGTAATGAGCAAGCCTGCGACAGCATCACCGCGCACGAACTTGGAGGCACCGTCCATGGACCCGAAGAAAGAGCTTTCCTCTTCCAGTTCGCGACGGCGCAACTGCGCGGTTTTTTCGTCGATCAAGCCTGCCGACAAATCAGCATCAATCGACATCTGCTTGCCTGGAATGGCATCCAGCGTAAACCGGGCACCGACTTCCGCGATACGGGTAGCACCCTTGGTGATAACGATGAAGTTTACCACGATCAGGATCATGAACACGATAACCCCGATGACGAAATCACCCGACATGACCAGACTGGCAAAACCGGCGATGACCCCCCCGGCGGCATCATGTCCCTCATGACCATGGGAAAGGATAACACGGGTTGTCGCAACGTTGAGCGCCAGGCGGGTCATGGTTGCAATCAGCAAAATGGTCGGAAAGGAGGAAAAATCCAGCGGCCGCTGGATCCACAGCGCCACCATGAGGATCAGGACAGAAAAGGTAATGGAAAACGCAAGTCCCATATCAATCAGGAACGGGGGAATGGGCAGGAACAGCACAGAGAGAATGACAACGATACCCAAAGCAAACCAGATATCGCGTATATTGGGTTCAATTTTTGCGATCGGAATGGAAGGTATCGGTGCCATATGTTCTATCTCGTCATGAGAAACTGCAACTTTTCGATATTTGTCCTCATCCTGCATCAACCAGCGCAGAACAGGACCGTTGTCAATGTCAGGCTACCCGCCTAAACTTGCGCGAGGTGTACTGACCGGAAAATTTCCGGAAAACCGGACAACGTCAAAAGCCGGTCTGGATTCGCGAGAAAACCAGATTTGTGAAAATACCGATCTGGGAGCCCATGAAGGGCGCAGTAATGGCAATCGTTGCCATAATAGCGACGATTTTCGGCACAAAAGTCAGCGTTATTTCCTGAACCTGCGTCAAAGCCTGGATCAGTGCAATGACCAGGCCAACGACCATGGCGACCAGAACCGCAGGCCCTGATCCCAGAAGGATTGTCCAGACGGCTGCCTGGACAATGTCGAGTGCATCAGCCTCGTTCATTTACTGGGAAACCTTCACGCCTTGAGTAAGTTCCAATGTTTTCCCATTCGCCAGGGTCGCCGTCAAGCCAGTGTCACCTACCTTGATTTCCTTGACAATGCCGGTCGTTTTGCCGTCTTCACTTGTGACCGTCTTGCCAATCCACGACGCGGCCTGCGCCATACGACTTTCCGCTACCAGGTTGACAATACCCAGATTTGTCTGGGCCAGGTTTGTATTGGTCTTGATGGTCTGCTCAACCTGTGAAAAGGTTGCCAGCTGTGCCATTTGCGCAGTTGTATCCATAGGTTCAGTCGGATCCTGATTCTTCAGCTGCTCAATGAACAGTTTCAAAAAACTGCTGTAGTTCAGGGTCGCAGCCGTAGCATCATCGTTTTTTTTGGTTGCTATATTATCCGCAGGTCGCAGAGGAATGGCTGTTGAAATTGGTGTTACCGCCATGGTGCGATCTCCTTGCGTATCTGCTCGATGGTTGCAGGTGTCATTTCGGCATTGCCCAGCACCTGTTCTTCCAAGGGATAGAGACCCCGGATTGAACGCAAGGCATCAAAGGCCCGCCCCGATGACACCATGGCGTCAACCCGCTTCAATTCTGCCAGGATTTCCTCATTTTCAAAGCAGGCCAGCAGCATGACAATCGATTTGCGAAACAGCGCCATGGATTGTTCGACGCCTTCAGGATTGATCAGCATCATCTGGGCGATGAAATAAAGCTGGCGCAACGGCGTCGTCGCATCCTCAGGCTGGAGAACGTGATTTTCCAGAAGGAAGGTGACGTCATTCAAAAATTCAATCGCCACTTTTCGGTCCACACGCAGAACAGCGCCGTTGATGAAGATTCGTTCGCCGGATTTCAGTGATATGCGAAGTGTGCTTTTCATTTGAGTCCATCCCTGATGATGATGGTTATGTCGATAATGGCCTGGTAGTTCGTTGATTCCCGCAAACGGATTTTTTCTGTTTCCTTCAAGATCCAGATGCCGATGGAAATCAGGTTTGCACGCACTTCCTTGTCCAGCTGGTTCTCGGATGATGCAAGATCCTGAACCAGACTTGTCCAGACCCTGCGGGTATAATAGAGCGCCTCAACCGAGGCTTGAGAGTTTTGCCCCTTTTCGGCCGCAGACTGCAAGAGCTCGATGGACCGGCTCAAAACCTGCCGTTCACGGTCTTTGGCGTCAGCGACGCCATCGTCCATAATTTCGGCATATGAAAACTGGTACATTTAGCAATCCTTCATGTATGCACTGACTCTGATCATCAGAGGAAATTCACAAGGCTCAGTTTCTGTATCCGGGCGGTGATATTGTATGAGGTTTCGACCTGCTGAAGCAGTACGTTGACACGTGTCGACGCCTCATAGGGGTCAACACCCTGGAGATTGTTCAAATTGGTCTTGACGATCTTGATCTGCCCCTGCAGGGATTCATTGGAGATCTTCACACGTTGCTCTGGCAAACCCAGTTGCGCACGCACACCGTCAATACCGGTAATAGCCTTGCCATAGTGCGAAATGACATCGGCCGAGATGAGTGAGCGTACTTCTGCGCTGACAGGTGAATTCAGCAGCTCCATTGCCACCAGCGAGCCATAGGCAAAATCACGGATTCCCTGGATGTTGGAATTGGTAGATGTTTCCACCACTTCATTGGTATTGATACGGCTCGTCATGTTGGTATCCGATGCCTTGGACCAGTCAGCCTTCCACTTTGCATCACTGAACAAGGCGGCCACGTCGGTGGTCAGGAAATTCTGCATAGCGGTCTTGGTGATGTTTGCTGCCTGGGCATCGGTCTGGGCGAAACCGAACCTGGCCAGGAAAGCTGCATCAAAAGATGCTTTTGCATCCGATGTTGCGGTATATGGTGCCAGCGGCTTGGTGTCCGTATTGGTTCCCGAAAAGAGATATTCTCCGTTCACTGATGTATTGGTGGTCGAGGTAAACGAACTGAAGGAGGATTCAACGCTTTTTCGGGCTACTTCCAGCTGCGTCTGATCGGCGGAGCTGCTGAGAGCGATCATCGCATTCATGGCATTCTGTATATTGTCAGACATGTTGGTCAGAGACTGCTGGGCAGAGGACAGACGCTGGGTAACAATCGCATTGCTCTTCAAGATCGTGTCGAGGCGATCCACGTCACGGGTCAGGTTCAGGCTTCGTGAAGCGCCTGCACCCAGTGCCTTTCCGACATCAGCAAAGGTTCCGGTCGTGACTTCTTTCTGCTTGACAATCAACTCCTCCTGCGACGCCTGAATGGTCATCCGCAGGGCGTTTTGTATACCGAGATTGGAGATGTTTGACATTTTCATGGTTTATTTCACCATCGCAAGAAGTGCCTGCATCATCTGATCGATGCTTTGCACTATTTTCGTTGATGCCTTGTAAGATTGCTCCAGGTCCAGAAGCAATGACAGTTCTTCATCGAGGCTGACACCGGTCTTGTTGGACAATGCCTCCGTGGCCCGCGCCAAAGTAGCCTGTTTGCGTTCGTCGCCGGTGTTGGCGTCCTTGCGCAACTGTTCAAACCAGCCGACCGATGTTGATGCATAGTTCATCAACGTGGACGTTGTGTCGGTTTTCGCGCCGGCGTCAAACGACATCGCGACATCAAAGCCTGCAACATAGCCTTCCAGTTGTGCCGAATAACCTGCTTCTGCATTGGTATTGGCTATATATGATGCGCTGTTGATGCCACCATCTCTCACAAGCCTCGGGTTGCCGCCCGTGGTGAAATCTACAGCCGGATTGATTTTGATCGATGAGGCGATCCCTTTTGTCAGAATGCCTGCTGCAGGTATATCCGCCGGACCCGGAACCTTGTTCCAGGTAAAAAGGCCCGGCAGATCGGGAAGACCCGAGGCTGTCTGATCTTTTTCGGCAAAGAGGGTCACCAGGCCGCGTGCAATTTCATCAAGCTGGGACTGATAGTCGGTGGCCACGGAATCGCGCAACTGCAAAAGACCCTGAAGACTGCCAACTGCAGATGAATCCCCGCCGGACCCGCTGCTGACAGGTACACCGTCAATATAGATAGCGTTGCCTGTATCTGTCGCTGCATAGGCCGTTTTGGGTGTGAAGCTTATCGTGCGTGCGGTTGTTTCAAACAGCACCGTGCCATCTGAGGTATAAAGTGCCATATCGTTGGAGCCGCGCGAAACTGAGGTTACGCCAACGATTTCAGAAATTTTGCGCAGCAACTCATCGCGTTTGTCCAGCGCATCGTTAACATCCGTGCCGGTAGAAGAGCCACCCTTGACCTTGTCATTGGCTTCACCGAATTCCTTCAGATAGCCGTTCAGTATGGTGACTTCCTGCGTGATATCCTTGTCAGCCTTGAGGCGGACACCCTGAACAACATTGGAAATCGTATTCAGGGAATTTGCCAGCGCCTTGGCATCTGTAACCATAGACTGACCAAGCGCAACTTCGCCAGGCTTGGTTGCAAAGGTCTGGATCGTGTCCCTGAGCTTCGCCATATAGGTTGAGGGCGCACTTTCATATTCATTGTCACCCAGCGCGGACTTGATTTCGTTCAGGCCATCCAGCAACCTCTTCTGCGCGGTCGACGACGACAGGGCATCCATATTGAGGCGTGCAAGGGATGCATCCTGGGTGCGCGTTGTACTGACAACACGCGAACCAAACTCCGTGGTTACGACATTGGCGGTCCGGCGTTGATAGTCAGGATTGGAGGCATTGGAAATATTCTTCGAGGACACCGCCATTTGCGTGCCGGTATTCGAAAAAATACTCTGTGCTGTGCTCAGTGCGCTTGAAAGCGACATTTGCGTTCCTGACCAGGGTTGCCGTTTAACGTTTCAGATTGACAAGGACATCCATCAGATCACCACCTGTCTGGAAAACCTTGGAATTGGCCGTGTAGCTGCGCTGCGCCTCAATCATCAGCGTGAGTTCCGCGGCCAGATCGACATTGGAACTTTCCAGTGCACCGGAAATAATGTCACCGAAATTTCCGTTTCCGGGAAACCCGGTGGTTACGATGCCGGAATCATTGCCCTGCTGATAGACATTGCCTGCCAGCGGCGTCAGCTTGTCCGGGCTTGCTACAGTTGCCAGCGCGATGCGATACATATTGCTCAGGCTGCCGTTCTTGTAGAGTGCCGTGACCGTGCCGTCTTTGGAAATCTGCACCTTGTCCAGAAGACTTGGCGCCTTTCCGTCAACAGTGGCTTCCTGAACGACAAATCCTGATGCCTTCTGGGTCATATTGGAGAAGTCCATCTTTACTGTTTTACCATTAGGAACAGCAAATGAGATGGAATTGGCGGAAGCGGCAACGGGCGGCGGGCCAGCCGTGGCAAGCTGGAGCGCTCCCTGCTTGTTTACGTCAAATGTCAATGTTTCTGTTGCAATCGGTCCAGACGCATAGGGGAAGCCTGTCGACCCCGTTGCATCCGCTTTATTGTAGACTGCCACTTCCCATGTATTGTCGGCTGTTTTGGTATAGTAAAAATCAAAAAGAACCTGATTGCCGAGGTTGTCAAATGTCACAAGGGAGTTTTTCTGGGAAACAACCGCAGTCGCCGAGTTGGTTGAGGGCAAGTCTGCCGCTGCGGTAATTGCCGCTGTGGACGGCAAGTTTGCGGAAAATACACCCTTCGTTGTCGGAGTGTTCGTCAGTCCGCTCTGCGCAATATTGACCGGCACGAGACCATCAAATCCGTTGACAACAGGTGCGGGTGTTCCGGTGTTATAATCATACCCCATCAGCTTGAAGCCGGCGGCATTAACAAGATTACCAAGAGAATCTGCGGTGAAAGAACCGGCGCGGGTCATAAACGGGGTGCCGGAGGAATCTGTAACGATAAACATGCCGGACCCCTGCAGGGCAATATCTGTCGAAGACGTTGTATAGGCAAGCGCACCCTGCTGTGATACAGAGTAGCGAACATTTGCCTGAACACCTCCGGAATTGTAGTCACTGCCACCGGAAGGAAGAACCATGGTGGAGAATTCTGTGCTGGCCCGCTTGTAACCGGTCGTACTGCCGTTTGCCACGTTATCGGCAACAGTGCTCAACCGGCTGGCCTGAACGTTCATTCCGGACGTGCTGGTACGCATCACCCCAAAAAGGCTCATAGTATATCTCCATTTCCGTATTCATTACAGATTTGTAGGAGGTCGGCCTTGCCTGAACCTGTTGGTAGCCATCACTTTTTACAACGGGCTACCAAGCCTATCGGCCTCATGCCGATCCTGCAAAACCGGGTTATTCCCAATTGATGCAATAGCCAAGAAAACGCTTGGAATCGATAGGATCAAAGCTGAGCTTCCTGCGCAGTTTCTTGCGCAGCTTGCTGATATGGCTTTCGACCACATTCTCCTCAACATCTTCATCAAAAATGCCATAAATGGCATTGAAGATCTGTGTCTTGGAAACACGGCGTCCACGATTGGCAACCAAATATTCCAGAATGCGACGCTCCCTGCGCGGCAGGGGGAAAACCTCGTCACTGATCTCAGGATCACGGCCATCCGAGAAAACCCGGATCGGACCAATGTCAATGAAATTATTGATGGCTTTCAGACGACGCCGGATCGCGGCGGCCCGCGCCAGAATCTCGCGTGGATGTACCGGTTTTCGCACCACATCATCAACGCCGCAATCAAAAAATGCCAAGGTTGTTTCCAGCGACGGGCTGTCACTGACAGCAATCACCGGAGCCGTTGACCTGTCCCGAATGGCCTTTGGAAAGGTCATCATATGCTCGCCCTGACCGATCAGAAATGCCTCAACGGCATCAATATCGGAATCAGCAGCGGTATGAACCCACTCGCCAAACTCCTTCGGGTCAAAGCCCGTGGAAGGTACGCCTTCACGCCCGAAAAGGGACATGTAACCATTTTTTACAAGTTCTCTATCGTCAACCACTACGATCATTCGTCCGCCTCCGAATCACTGTGGTACATCACAGTCTTATAGGTACGAATCGGGAGAATCATCCACAACTGGAGGAAATCACTTATGTGAATTAACAATAGATTAAGGCTTCAGTGCTGATTTGATCTACATTTAGTGGGTTTATGTGCGATGCGTCACTATTTTATTTGTTGGTATGTTAACTTATGGTTAATGCCGCTCTTGACGGACTGAATCATTCACAATCCAGCCACATTCACACCATAAAGGAAGAATCGTGATTTATTCAACCCTTGATTGAATCATCCGCAAAAATTCCGGGCATTCACGGTCCACTTTCCGTAGCCTGTCGCGACAAGATTGGCGATGACCCGACAAACATATTGCTTCTGTGCCGGATCATTGTCGGGACCGGCATGATATCGCGCGACGGCCATTGTCCAGGTCTCGTGCCTCGCGTGAAGTCTGGAGAGAAACTGTGCGGCATATTCGACGTTTTTGCGGGGGTCCAGCATGTCCATTGTCGATGAAAAATTCTCTCCATGAAAGTGCTGATTGATCTGCATGCAACCCAGATCGATCAGGACAATGCCCCGGCTGCGCGCTTCGTGGAAGACGTCCAGAGCCTCCTGTGCCGTCCGGGCAAAGACGGCCTTCCCCTGCACATTCAGGGCATAGGGCTGCAATGACCCCTTGTGACCGGTTTCCGCAAGTCCTACAGAATACAATATCCCTTCAGGAATGCCATACTTTGCTGCGGCTTGCCGGATCTCGCTCTCACAAAGTTGCGTTGCCGCCCGGGCCTCAGAGATAAACCTGACCGGGACGAATGCCAGCAGACACGCTGTCAGAAGCAGTGCCAGGGGTGTTGGTTTCAACAGTCGGAGCTGAGACATAGGTTTGATCACGTCTTGAATTGCCTGATTGTTCGCGACCTTGCTGTCCAAAGGTGCCAGCACTACTATCGCGTGCCTGTTGCTGGCCACGATCCTGCGGCTGGTCACTCATGTTGCTGCTGGTCCGGTCCGAAGCCATTAACTGGATGTTGACGGAATCCACCGAAAATCCCTGATCCTGCAACGACCTGGCAATTTTGTCCTGATCCAGCGTCAACTGGCGATAGGCCTCGCCCGAATGGACCTGAATGTTGACCGTCAATTCGTCTGCCTTGAGCCTCATAGTCGCGGTTATCACCCCAAGATCCAGCGGATGCATCTGAATTTTCAGGGTATTGACAACCGTGCCGGTTGACCTGGCAGGATCGGACACACTGTGCGAACCGGCTGCCTTAAGCGCCGAAGCAAGTTCCTTGTCACCGGCAATAGCCGCTACGACCCGCCCGGCATTCTCGTTCTGCTCGAAGCCAAGATAACGCCTGGCGTCCATAACAGTGATATTCTCCGCCTTGCCTTGCAAGGTCGCCTTCAGTTCCGTTACCTTGTCCGTATCTTTTTCCGCTGTGATCAGCATTTCCTGCGGCAGGCCGCTGCCGTCTGCCTTCAGGAACCGGAAGAGCTTGTCTGTATCGCCTGTCGATATTTCCATATCGTCTGATGGCATGGCCTTCATAATGTTGGCAGCACTCTCCTTCACAGAGTCGCCCTTGCCCTGCCCCCTGGCGTCCGGTTTCACCATACCTGTGCCGATCAGAAGTGAAGCCGCAGATGCATCACCGGGGTTTTGTTTCAGGCTCAGGGTGCCTGAACTGCCAAGAAGTGACATCAGCCCCTGAACATCCGTCGGTACGGAACCGGAATCCTGCTTTTCTGCGCTATGGGCCTGATCCGTCAAGATGTCTGTTATTGCAGGGATGGCATCAGCTTCATCATTCTTTCGTTTTTCAAGCGCCTTGCTGATCGCTTTTAAATCAGGTTTCGCACTGCTTTTTTCTGCTGCGGCAGTGTCCGGGGAAGCGGTTTCTTTTTCTGCCAGTTTGCGCAGCCAGTCCGGCATCTTTTTCAGAGCAATATTCACATTCGGGCCGTGATTTGCATTCCCCGAGTTTTGGGTTTCCGGTGTTTGCAAGACATCGTCTGTGGCATTTTTGGTCTGGTCTGCGGCGTCCTGGGACGAATCCGAAGGTTTTTTCTGAGCGGGTTCACTGTTTGCAGATGCTTTGGCCAAAGTCTGCGAAAATTCATTGTCGGAATTTGCACCGGCACCTTCCTTGGGTGCAAGCGCGCCATTTCTGAATGGCGGAGCCGGGGCCGGGTTTACCGTGTTCAATATTTCCATTACCGGTCTTTCTTCAACAATGCGTCTATCGCGTCGAGTTTGTTGCGACTGTCGCTTACGAATGTATCGATTGCGGAACGGGTTTGGGTTCCGTTCGGTATATCCTGCCCTGATGGAACAGGGGGTAAGGGTGGTGCCGTTTCAGGACGGTTTTGCCCTTCTCCTGACTTTGGCTCCGGCGCTATTGCCGCGTCCAGCGCTGCGCCGCCTGCCGGTTCCGGTGATACAGTCATATCGTCCGCCCCTTGCGTCAAACTGTCGGGTACAGGCAATTTTGTCACTTCTTCAGCCACATATCTGGCAGCATCGCGCAGGGCACGATCTTTTTTCGACAGAAGATGATCCGGAATGGCTGTGATGCGGGACATGGCATCTTCAACATCCTTTGAGGGAACCTCTGCCAGTCCGGAATAGAGATCGGCAAGGGATTTGAGGCCCGGTGTCTTGCCTTCCTCAATCGCCTGGGCCCTTGCGGACGCAAATGTGGCAAGCTCTGCAAAGCCCCCCAGCGCAGCCCCCCTGGCAATCCGCAGAAGCATTTCACGTTTACGCTGGGGCTCCGCCCTTTCAATGACTTCGTAAACTTCGCCTTTGTCCAGAACATCCGCATGCTTCAGAACGAATGCAACAAAGACCTCCGCAAACTGCCCGGCATAGGGAGACAACAAGAACCGGTCTGCATAACGCCGGGCATAGGTCAGTGTCTTCTCATGATCATCGTTTGCGCTGAGAAGGAATATGGAACGCCGCAATGCCGCTTCTTCAATGTTACTTCCCGGAGAAGCCAGTCGGGCCCAGTCAAAATATTCCAAAGATTTTTTGATATCTTTCCCGCCAAAGGAATTACCGGCAATCAGTGCCAGATAGGGGCCAATCTTCGATGTCTTGTATTCCGGAACCATTACCTCAAGGCCCTTGATGGCTTTTTCACCCTTTCCAAGCAAATACATACGAAGGGCTTCGGTTACCCGTATGTCGAAATTTCCGCCGGCATCATTGAGTACCAGATATTCAAGTGTGTCCGGATTACCGCCACTCATGGCGTAAATCAAAGCAGCATCAACATTGCGTTGATCCTTGTAGGCCCCCGGGTCAATACTGCGCAACTGTTCATCGATTGATGCCAGCATGAACTTTTGAACATCAAGCGCCGACAGATCACCACGGGCGATAGTGTCCTGCACATATTGCAGGGACTGGACAAGCTTGTAGGGCGGCAGATCTGGCTGTTTGTCCTGAGCATGCACGTCCGGGACCACCCAGCCCATGGCAAGGAATGTCAAAACGGCAAAACGCCAATTCTTCCCCGACATCGCCTTATCCCTGCTTGTCTTTGGCCTCGATGAGAATTTCGATGCGGCGGTTTGAATCAGCCAGTGGATTATCCTGTACCTTGAGGCGACGATCCGCAAAACCGGTGACCTGCGTCACCCGGTCTTCCTTCAGCCCGCCGCGAACCAGCATGAAATATGCACTATGGGCACGATCCATTGACAGGGCCCAGTTATCACCAGATCCCGTTTTGAACGGTCGTGAATCTGTGTGGCCACGTATGGCAATCTGTCCCGGACGCTCCTGCAGGATTTTCCCGATCTTTTCCATGAGCAGCACCATATCGCGCCTGGGAACCGCTGACCCGACATTGAACATGGATGTGTCGAACTGATCGGTGATGCTGATCAAAAGGCCGCCTTCGGCCGGTACAACAGTCAACCCTTCTGCGAGTTTTCCAATAACCCCCTTACCAACGGCCTTTGCAATTTCTGCATTGAGCGCATCGGCCTGCTTTTGCAGATCCGCCTGCCTTTCCATGTCTTTCGGGCCGGCTTCTGCCGGAGGAGGCTGCTCCGGCTGAGGCTTTACAGATGCCTGCTGGCTTTGAACCGGCTCTTGTGGTGCTGGCTGTTCCAGGCCGGACTGCGCCTCACCTGTCACAGGCTTTTGCGGTTGACCCGATTCTATGGCCTGATTTGAAGGGCCTTCAGGTTTTGCATCCAGCATGGCAACATCCTGCGCGGGCTTTACATCTGTTGCACTCTCATCCTGTGGCTGGTTTGCAGGATCCTGCGTGGTTTTGAATGCCGTGTTGTCATTCTGAACCTGATCCATTTTGTTGACCTGCATCTGCCGGGTCCAGAAATCCGGATCGAAAGGATCACGATAGGCCTGGCCCCCATCGGCACCCTTGGCCGGCCCAGCGGATGCCTTGCCCCCCTCCGCCTTTTCACTGACATTGGCCTCCTGGCCTACTTCCATGACAATTTCGGAAAGCACGGCATAGGGATTGTCAAAATAATTCGCATCTGAGTATGCCGCCTTGTCACCGGCCGACGCATTCTTGTCTGTACCGGCTTCCCCGCCCTCACCTGTTGACGGACTGTCGCCGACTTCCTTGGACTTGTCGGATTGCTCTTCACCTTCAGCATCCTTGTTGGCTTTGCTGTGCCCCCGCTTGGCTGGTTTTGCATCGGTCATTTTGATCGGGTTGAAATAGCTCGCGACAGCCGCCTTGGTTTCACTGTTGGCAGCGTTAACCAGCCACATCACCAGAAAGAACGCCATCATTGCCGTCATAAAGTCGGCATAGGCAATTTTCCACGCGCCGCCATGATGGCCACCTCCGTGGCCGCCATGGCGCTTGATGATGATGATTTCACCTTTGCCGTGGTGATGGCTTTCGTTCTCACTCATCTTTGGAGCTTTCCAGTTGCTTCGGCCCAGGCCGACAAGCGCGTCACCAGCACTGTCTCGTCAAACTCGATTTGCAGATCGAGCGCATTGTTCTGAATGTAGCGAAGTGCCGGAGCATTTTCACCCAGCCTGGCCTGCAGGATATCAAACAGTGCTGCCGGACCGCGAACCACAACAGCAAGACTGCCGTTTTCCTCAAACTGCGCCCTGAGCATGTCCGCCAACTCTGAAACGGCCTTTTCGGCCAGAAAATGCCCCAATACAGGAACAAGAGCCTCGACAACCTTTTCTGATAGAATCCTGACCAAAGCTGCATGCATATCTGTCAGGCGCTGGTCTATCCGGGTGGCGGCCTGCACCTCGTTTTCTGCCCGGATCGCCTCCAGTTGTTGCTGAAAGACCTGCGCTTGCGCCATCAGATCAGCCTGATGCTTTTGTGTCAGTTCCTCGCTTGCCTTCTCATAGCCTTCCGAAAAGGCGAGTTCTTTCTCGTGCTCGATATCCAGCGTATCAAAACTGTGTTCGACCGGGGGCAATCCCAGAGGTGCATCACCATCAAAAATCCCCGGCTCATCAAGGGAATCGACCTTCAAAGGCACCGGCGGAGGCGCACTGAAATCTTTGAGATATCGGGCGAGAGTGGCACTCATCGTCTGGTTCCGCTCCGTGCGTTTTTCTGGTGCTAAATCGAAACCTGTTCCTGCAAGATCCCGATGGCTAAAATCGCGATTGCAGAACAATACGCAGTCATTTCAAAAAGGGTAGGTTTTGAATCTTGTGCGAAAATGAAGGCGTTGGACCGTGCCAGGGCAAAGCACGGTCCAACAGTTCCGCCCATTGCCGATGACCAGCGGCGAGGCAGAGATTGTTTGCACTATGTGCGTAACGCAAAGGTTGCGGACACGGCAAATTCTTATCATGTTGACCATGGCAATCTGTTTGCAAGTATATTCAAACACGTCCCGGTCCCAGATCATGGACCGGTTGCAAATTGCCTTACTTGAAGAGCGACAGGATGTTCTGCGATTCCGTATTGGCAATCGACAGGGCCTGAATACCCAGTTGCTGCTGGGTCTGCAGCGCCTTCAATTTTGTGGATTCCTCATTCATGTCGGCATCAACAAGGCGACCGACACCCTTGTCGATCACATCCATGAGTGTGGAGACGAAATCGTCCTGCATATCAATGCGCTTGTTGATAGCGCCAAGCGTCGAGGCCGCATCCGTAAGGTTCAGCAGCATTACATCAACGGCTGAAATCATCCCGGAAATATCGTCGTAGCTGGTATTGAGATCCAGCGTAACTTCCAGACCTGCACCCGTTGTTGAAGATGATGCATTGACAAGGAAGTATGTTGCTGTGATCGTTGCGGTTGGTCCCGTCGCCGAATCCGGCTGGGTCACCGTAACGTCCTTCGTCAGCAGGCCCTTGCTGGCATCATTGGTGTCGATCAGGGTTGATTTTGCTGCATCAAATGTCAGGGTGGAGACAGACACGCTGCCGTCGGAGGCGCGGTTGAACGAGGCCACCATTTCTTTCGTGCCAGGTGCGGTTGTCGACGTATTGTAGAGCCAGTTTTCACCGGAGAACGTCGCCGACTGAGAGATAGACCGCAACTGGCTCTTGAGTTCCTCAAGCTCCTTGTTGATCTTGGTTTTGTCAACCC
The DNA here is from genome assembly GCA_965247225.1 of Rhizobiaceae bacterium. Lineage (GTDB taxonomy): Bacteria > Pseudomonadota > Alphaproteobacteria > Rhizobiales > Rhizobiaceae > CBDFGT01. The sequence goes on from CBDFGT010000039.1 coordinate 232,307, forward strand.
CCGGTTCGCGGGCTGCAACCAGCTTGGCCTTGATTTCCGTCACAACATCCACTGCGGATGAAAGACCCGTATAGGCTGTATCGGTTTTGGCGGCACCAAGTCCCAGGGCATCCTGGACCGTACCCAGTGCCTTGTTGTCAGAGCGCATCGTTGTTGCAATAGACCAATAGGCCGAATTGTCTGCAGCGGTTTCAACCCGGTAACCCGACGAAATGCGGTTCTGGGTTGTTTCCATATTTGTGTTGATGCTTCTAAGCGTTTGCAAGGCCGCCATTGCGGAGCCATTGGTCAAAATACTGGTCATGGGATTGCCCTAAACGAGAGTGCACAGACATTCCGGAATGCTTGTAACCGGCTTCGTCGGGTTGCTTCATGCTTGCCAATTCCTGTTTGCCCTGGGAATCCGGCCCGACGTTCTGAACAAACCGTTAAGGCCAATTGGTTAACAAAAGGTTAACGCGGTTAAGGTTTTGTTAAACTCCATGACAATACCATGACGTCGTACTGTACAGAATCTTCAAATACAGAACATAAATTCAATGTTTTAAGCTATCAGAGCGCATCTGGAAAACCACGAAAAAACCGTATTTCCTTCCGGAAATACGGCTTAAAAATTTTCTATACGCCAGGCTGTTACGATATGCGACGCGCGTCAAACTGATTCGTTGCGGTTTATCTGAACAGCGAGAGGATGTTTTGCGATTCGGAGTTTGCGATTGACAGAGCCTGAATACCGAGCTGCTGCTGGGTCTGCAACGCTTTGAGCTTGGTGGATTCCTCGTTCATGTCGGCGTCCACCAGCCTGCCGACGCCCTTGTCGATCACATCCATAAGATTTTGTACGAAGTCGTCCTGCAACTTGATTCGCGAATTGGTTGCGCCGAGGGTTGCACCTGCATCCGTCATGCTGGTCAGGACTGCATCAACTGCGGAGATCATACCAGACAGATTATCGTAGGTTGTGGTCAAGTCCAGCTTGATTTCCGTGCCGCTGCTGGATGTGGTTGAACCCGCATCAATCAAAAAATAGGTTCCGGTCGTTGGTGTTGTCGACCCGGAAACGGCCTGGGTGACCGAAACATCTTTCGTCAGCAATCCAAGGGAAGCATCATTGGTATCAATCAGGATCGATTTCGCTGTATCGAAACTCAAGAGACCGATCGAAACTGTGCCATCTGCGGCCCGGTTAAACGATCCAACCATATCTTTGGTTGATGCGGCAACGGTTGAATCGTTGTACAGCCAGTTTTCACCAGAGAATGACGCCGATTTGGAAACTGAAACAAGTTGCGATTTGAGCTCCGTCAGTTCCTTGTCAATTTTTGTCTTGTCAACACCGGGTTCGCGGGCGGCTACCAGCTTGGCCTTGATCTCCTGGACCACATCGATGGCGGATTGCATACCCGTGTAGGCTGTATCCGTTTTAGCCGCTCCAAGACCCAATGCCTCGCTGACCGTCGCAAGAGCCTTGTTGTCGGATCGCATGGTCGTTGCAATGGACCAGTATGCTGAATTGTCAGACGCCGTCTTCACCTTCAAACCGGATGAAATTCGGTTCTGCGTTGTTTCCATATCGGAATTGATGCTTCGCATGGTTGCGAGAGCTGCCATGGCCGAACTGTTTGTCAATAAACTGGTCATCTCGTACCGCCCTTGTTTTTCGGGTGACTGGAAGGGATATTCCGGGCTGGTGCCGGCAACAGCGGATTGGCATCATGCTTGTTAACCCGATTGCAATCTTGGTTAACCCACCGTTTCTATGTCCCCAGAAAATACCATTATGGTTAATGAACACTTAATGATCGGCGCGCATTCGTTAATTTGTCCAAAAAAATAGCCGCCCCCTTTCGGGAGCGGCCTTTCGCATTCGAAATTTCTATGGAACGCCCCGAAAACGGGGTAAATTCATCTTTAACGGAACAGCGACAAGATGTTCGACGATTCGGAGTTTGCAATTGACAAAGCCTGAATACCGAGCTGCTGCTGGGTCTGGAGTGCCTTGAGTTTCGTCGATTCCTCGTTCATATCCGCGTCCACCAGTCTGCCGACGCCCTTGTCGATCACATCCATCAAATCCTTCACGAAGGAATCCTGCATTGTGACACGCGATTTTGTCGCACCAAGCGTAGAGCCTGCATCTGTCATGTTTGTCAGCATGGCATCGACAGCCGAAATCATGCCGGAGAGATCATCATTGCTCAACGAGGATGTAAGCTTGATCTCCGTACCGGAGGCAGATGTTGTGGAACCGGCATCAATCAGGAAGTATGTGCCCGTTGTAGGCGTTGTGGAACCTGTAACGACCTGCGTAACGCTGACAGCCTTGGTCAATAGTCCCAGACCAGCGTTGTTTGTGTCAATCAGGATGGATTTTGCGGTATCGAAGCTCAACAGTCCGACGGAAACAGTGCCGTCTGCTGCACGGTTGAAAGAGCCAACGATATCCTTTGTCGACGCGGCAACGGTGGAATCGTTGTAAAGCCAGTTTTCACCGGAGAAGGATGCGGATTTGGAAACAGAAACCAGCTGGCTTTTCAATTCGGTCAGTTCAAGATCGATCTTGGTTTTGTCAACGCCCGGTTCGCGGGCGGCAACCAGCTTGGCCTTGATTTCCTGCACAACATCAATCGCGGATGTCATGCCCGTCGAGGCTGTGTCTGCCTTGGCTGCGCCAAGGCCGAGTGCCTCGCTGACTGTTCCCAGGGCCTTGTTGTCGGAACGCATCGTGGTTGCGATGGACCAGTAAGCCGCGTTGTCCGAGGCGGTTCCAACTTTCAAACCTGATGAAATACGATTTTGTGTCGTTTCCATATCAGCGTTAATTGATCTCATAGTCGACAATGCGGCCATTGCCGAGCTGTTGGTCAAAATACTAGTCATTTGGTACTGCCCCTTGTTTGACAGGAGTGATTGAAGGGACATACCGGATTTTCTACCGGTACCGGTGGTGTGGCATCATGCTTGCTAACCTAACCGATCGTTAAGGTTAACCCACCGTTTCTATGCTCCCAGAAAACACGAATAAGGTTAAATATTACTGAAACAATTGACCGCAACTCATTATTATAAATAAAAAAAACCGCACCAAATAATGATGCGGCTTTAACGAAATTTAAAGTATTATGCAGTTTGGCTAAAGTACCTGGCCAAGCCTTAACGGAAGAGAGACAGGACGTTCTGGGACTCCGAGTTCGCAATCGACAGCGCCTGGATACCAAGCTGCTGCTGTGTCTGAAGGGCCTTCAGTTTTGTCGATTCTTCGTTCATATCTGCGTCAACCAGGCGGCCGACACCCTTGTCGATCACATTTGTAAGATTTTTCACGAAATCATCCTGCATCTTGATACGGGAGCTGGTTGCGCCAAGCTTGGAACCGGCATCTGTCATGTTGCTGATCATTTTATCGACAGCGGAAATCATGCCCGCCAGATTATCGTCCGTGGTAGAAGACGACAGTTCAATTTCAGTACCGGAGGCCGATGTGGTTGATCCGGCGTCAATCAGGAAGTACGTGCCTGTTGTCGGCGTTGTCGATCCGGTCACTGCTTCGGTAACGCTGACCGTCTGGGTCAACAGGCCGCGGCTTGCATTGTTCGTATCAACAAGAACAGAATCTGCCGTGTCAAAGCTCAGCAGACCCAGGGATACGGTGCCGTCCGATGCACGGTTGAACGAACCAACGATGTCTTTCGTGCCGGGTGCCGTGCTGGAGGTATTGTACAGCCAGTTTTCGCCGGAGAACGATGCTGATTTTGAAACAGAGATCAGCTGCGCCTTGAGCTCCGTCAGTTCAAGATTGATCTTCGTTTTGTCAACACCAGGCTCACGGGCTGCAACGAGCTTGTTTTTGATCTCTGTTACCACGCTGATAGCAGAATTCATCCCGGTGGACGCTGTATCGGTTTTAGCCGCACCCAGGCCTAGCGCGTCGCTGACTGTGCCAAGTGCTTTGCTGTCACTGCGCATTGTTGTTGCAATGGACCAGTAACCGGCATTGTCAGATGCACTGGCAACCTTGAGACCGGAAGAAATTCTGGTCTGTGTTGCTTCCATTTGCGAATTGATGCTGCGAAGTGTCTGCAATGCACCCATTGCAGAAGAATTGGTCAGAATACTTGTCATAGGGTTGTCCCTTGAATACGCGTTACAAAATTTATGAGGGACATACCGGACTTCAAAATTTCACCGGTTTGACGGATTGGCATCATGCCATTCAGTCAGCCTCTTTTAAGGGCGACCCAACTCCGTCAAGCCATTTCAAATTCGCAGACAAGTGTTGCGCGTTCCTTAATTCAACCGTTAAATATCTGCATGTCTTGAAGTATGGTTTATAAAACATTAACAGAATTCAACAACTGCAATATAAATTCAGTCCAAATTATTTATGATATATCCAATTGTTTACTATATATTTTTTGAAAAAAAAATTGTATTTTAAGCCGTGGTTTCATCAGGACATATGCCTGAAATTTCCCATGCTGAAACAGAATTTTCGGAACTTTCGGGGACATACGACACAAAACCATTTCCGGCCAAAACAAACAGAAAACGGGTGTGTCCGACCAGCAACAGGCCCTCAGCGCAGCAGGTTGCAACGGCAGGCACATGGAAAACATACTGGTCCCGGATCAGGGCATGATGTCGCTAAAGCCCATCGCGGCGAAACGGATTCATGCGACAGGCTTTACCTTTTTGTTTATGCGTGTCGTTTTCGCAAAACCGCTGCACACTTTTGCGCGACACGCATTAATTGAAAGAACGCACCAGACTGCCAACAAGCAGATTCCAGCCATCCATGAGAACAAAGAACAGGATCTTGAACGGGAGGGAGATTGAGGTTGGCGGAAGCATCATCATCCCCATGGCCATGGTGATGGTGGCAACGATCAAATCAATGACCAGAAACGGCAATACCACAAGAAAGCCAATTTCAAAACCGCGTCGAATTTCCGAAATCATGAAGGCAGGGATCAGGGCACGATAATCCACCTTGCCATTTTCCACCACATTCAACCCGCGCTCCTCTGCAAGATCGACAAAGAGCCTTAGGTCTTTCGGCCGGGTGTTGGCAGCCATGAAGTCCCTGAATGGCTCGGCAATGCGCTCCACGGCCACCGCTTCGGTGATCTGGTTGTCCAGCAGAGGTTTGGCACCATCGTTCCAGGCCCTGTCAAATGTCGGGGTCATAACATAGAACGTCATGAACAGGGCCAGGCTGACCAGAATCATATTGGATGGCGTGGATGCCAGCCCCATGCCCGAGCGCAGAATGGAAAAGGCAATCACAAACCGCGGAAAACTGGTAACCATGACGAGAATGCCGGGTGCGATTGACAAAACCGTCAAAAGACCAAAGGTGCGGATGATCCAGGATGCGACAGAGCCGTCCACCGGCGTCGAAAAGATATTGTTCGGCAGCACCTGCGCCCAGGCGGCAGCCGGCAAGGCAAGCATGATAATGGCAACCCAAAAAAATCGAATCATTCGATCACAAATGTCCTGAACATGATCTTGGATACGCGCCCTTGTGACCGCAGGTCAACGCGCTCCTGTATGTCATCCTTCAAATACTGAAAGCCTCGCGGCCCTTCTATTTCCTGAAGGGAAACGGTCCGAATATACGCCATGATATCCTGGTGGATATCTTCAGCCATCGCAACGTCGGGCGGACCCTTGAACAACAGGGCAACCTCCAGACGGACCAGATTGTCCGACGGATAAAAGAGGTTGGAAATAACAGGCTCCAACTGCACCACGCCGTTGGCTTCGGTGGAGATTTTTGGAATTCCCTCTCCTTCAGCCCCCGCGGCTGCGTGTTCCCCGCCGCTGGCCGCAGCTTCGGCCCCGCCGGCTTGCGCTGCAGGCTGTTCCACGGCACCGGTTCCCGCGGGCTTGACAGGGGCTGCCGGTGCCAGGCCCGGCGCCAGCATGCCTCCGACAAACCAGCCGCCGCCGCCTGCCACCGCTGTCAGAACCAGAATGATAATGATCGTCATTACCAGTCCCGATTTCTTTTTCGGTTCGCCCTCGCCTGCTTCTGCTCCTGCCATGTGGCTACCCTGTATGGTCTGCGTTGGTCTGCTCCGGCATCAGAATGGCGAGAACAAATCGATGATCTGCTGGCCGACCGGCGGATTTTGAACCTCTGTCAGGCGGCCGCGACCGCCATAGGAAATGCGCGCTTCGGCAATCTTGTCATAGGAGATCGTATTGTCGGCGCTGACATCCTGCGGTCTCACGATACCGGCGATGTTCAAAATGCGCAGTTCCTGGTTCACGCGCACTTCCTGCGAGCCTGATATGACCAGATTGCCGTTTTCCAGAATGCCGGTGACGACGGATGCAATCAGCAATGTCAGCTTTTCAGACCGTGCTGTCGTTCCATTGCCCTTGGTAGATGTGCTCGATCCATCCGACAGGTTGGCTGTCAGACTGTCAGACCGAATTGCCGAGGCTGAAATATCCATCGCGCTCTTGTTTGTCCGGCTTCTGTTTGTGGCATTGTTGAAAGACGCCTGGTCATTGATGGAAATGTTGACCGTCATGATGTCGCCGACATTGATGGCACGCGAATCCTTGAACAGGGCCGATTGCGAATCGCTCCACAATGAATAGCCGGCGGCAACCTGACGGGGCTGCTTTGGATACATGGCCATTTCCGGCGTCTGACCATAGGCCAGACCACTGCCAATCGGGCTCATTGCCGGTGCACGACCAATCTCCTGAAGCGTTTCCCGGTTCGCACAACCCGAAAGGGCTGCAAGGCATGCGATCAGGATGAGGGCCTTTTTCATGGTTGATCTTTCACTTTAGGTATGGCCGTAATGCTGGCGATGATCCCTGTTAATGCCGCAGCCTTGTCCGGAGCCATTTTGCTGAGGATTTTGCTGGAATTTTTGGGTGGCAATTTCATCAAAAGGGCGGCTGCAACATTGACGTTGACCAATTCCAGTTGCGGACCGGCAATGTCAGGCTTCATGCTCTGGTAAATCTCCAGCAAGCCTGCATCCGCAGATTCCAGGAAAGCATTCCTGCGCTTCAGCCATTCTTCATATTCCGTCCTGCGATCTTCCAGCATTTTGATGCGGGCATCGACATCGGCCTGAAGACGCTCGAGATCCTGCTTCTGCATCAGATAGCGCTGATCACGGGCTGCATCGACAATATTGGAACAAAACTTCTGAATTTCACCCTGATCGCTTCCTGTTGCCGGAATGGCAGGGGTTTCCTCGGCCTTCGCACCCGATATTGTCAGCAATAACACACACACAAGTGACACCAGAGCGGACTTCGGTGTCATCAATACCAGCAGGAAATCGGCTATACGGGTCATTGCAGCACCAGTTCTGCCTGCATGGCACCGGCAGATTTTATGCCCTGGAGGATCGATATCACGCCATCAGGCTTCACGCCTATCTTGTTGAGACCGACAACAAGTGTTTTCAGATCCGGCCCTTCCAGAATGGCTACCTGGCCCGATGTTGCCGTTGCCGTGATGTCCGTTTGTGGTTCAGTGGTGGTAACCCCGTCGCTGAACGGAAGTGGCTGCGATGTTTTGGGCGCTTCCGTCACCTGAACGGTCAATGTGCCGTAGCTGACTGCAACCTTGGAAATGCGCACATTATCACCGATAATGATCGTGCCTGTCCGCTCATTGACGACGACACGGGCCGGCGCATCGGTTTCAATCACCAGATTTTCCACATCAGCCATGAGCCGTGCCAGATCCACCGTCTTCGGCTTGTCAACAAGAACTTCCTGACTGTCCTTTGCCTCGGCAATGGGGGCACCATATTTGGCTGTCGCATACGCATTGATGACATCCGCCATGGCAACGGCTGTTGAAAAATCCGGATTGCGCAATTGCAGGACAAGATTGATGCTGTCCTTGAATTTTGAGGGCAGTTCACGCTCGACAATGGCTCCACCCGGTATGCGCCCGGCTGTGGTGACCCCCTGGGTCAGGGTTGCCGCATCGCCCGAGGCAGAAAAGCCGGAGACAATCACAGGGCCCTGCCCGACCGCATAGATCTGTCCGTCTGCTCCTGTCAGCGATGTCATGATCAAGGTGCCGCCGCGCAAATTCGTGCTGTCGCCCATGGAACTGACAGACAGATCAATACGGCTGCCAGGACTTGCAAAAGGCGGCAGGGTTGCCGTAACCATGACAGCGGCCACATTCTTGGCGCTGGATTTTCCGCCCTGTGTGGAAATGCCAAGATTTTGCAACATGGCGCGCATGGACTGTTCCGTAAACGGTGAAGACCGCAAACTGTCTCCCGTCCCCTGAAGTCCGACCACGAGGCCATAACCGATCAACTGATTGTCACGACCCGACTGCAGGGATGCAACATCCTTGATGCGGGACTGCGCTCCGGCACCTGTCGAAGTCAGGGTCAGGATCAAGGCGCAGATCAATGTCGAGGCCAGGCGAACTGTATTTATCATGGGCTGACCACCTGGACGGTTCCGTCAGCCATCACTGTGCCTGCAACAGTTACGCCTGTATCCGCATTCCGCACCTGAATCATTTCCCCGACCGAGCCATCCTTCAATGGAATTCCGGTTACGGAAAGGCGCAATCCATTATCAGCATAGACCAGCAGGATCTGGGTGCCGCGGGCAACAAGATAGGGTTCGTGCAGGCCTGAGACATAAATGACGCGGCCGGGCAAAAGGGTGCGCGTGCTGATCTTTCCATCCACCTGGGAAATACTCTGCGCATAATCCCCCGCAAGATTGGGATTGGTAACCTCAACCTCTTCGAGCTGGCCCGCGCTGATGGTCTGCCCGGGGTAGATCGTTTGTACCGGAACAACGGCAAAACCGGGCTGGCCTGCGGCAATTGTGACGGAAAAAAGGGTCAACAGTACCCCTGCGGCCAAGCGGGCCGCCAGCATATTCACCTGTTTCCTGCAGTGTCGCAACATCATGTTACCTGCCCCGGTTCAACGAAGATTTTTGCTCACAACACTGGACATTTCGTCCGCAGCCTGAATAATTTTTGAATTCATTTCATAGGCACGCTGTGCCGAAATGAGATCGGTGATTTCCTTGATGGGATCGACATTGGAAGCTTCGAGATAATTCTGCTGGATATGGGCAAAGCCCGGATCATCCGGTGTCCCCACTACAGCCGGGCCGGACGCCGTGGTTTCCTGAAACAGATTGTCGCCAAGGGGGCGCAGGCCGGCCTCATTGACAAAATTGGCGATGGTCAACTGGCCAAGCTCTGTCATTTCCGTATCTGTTCCCAGACGGGCCATTACCTGTCCGGAGCGGTTGATGGTAATTTCACTGGCATCAATGGGTACATTGATATTGGGCACCACCCTGGCACCATCAATGGTCACCAGATCACCATCGCCATTGGTATTGAATGATCCCGCACGGCTGTAAAGCGTGCTGCCGTCTGCGGCCTCGATCTGAAACCAGCCCCGGCCCACCAATGCCAAATCAAACGCATTGTTTGTCTGGGTGAGAGCGCCCTGGATATGAAGATTGCGAACCGCAGAGGTTTGCACACCAAGACCAATATTCACACCCTCCGGTATGATGGAGGAATTGGCCCGGTTGGGAACTCCACCCATACGGTCTGTCTGATAGAGAAGATCTGTAAATTCAGCGCGCCCTTTCTTGAAGCCGGTTGTGTTGATATTGGCGATATTGTTGGCAATCACTTCAAGGTTGGTCTGCTGGGCATTCATTCCGGTCGCGGCAATCGCAAGAGCTCTCATTGAATTATCCTTCAGATCTGCATTTTTGAAATATCGAGATAGGCGCTGACGATTTTGTCACGAAAGGCAATGGCCGTTTGCAGCGACTGGTCGGCTGCCATAACAGCATCCACCACTTCCCGTGTGTTGGCCTTGCCGTTCAGTCCGTTGATCGAGGCTGTTTCAGCACCCCGAAGGTCATCGATCGCCGATGTGGTGATACCGGCGAGGAAAGAGGAAAAACTGCCCTGGCTTGCGACGCTTTTCTGCGCCGACATGGTTTCCATACCCGTACCGGCACCGCCGATCCTGTCGAGCGATTTTGTAAAATTCAAACCGCCAATGCCGCTAATGCCTTCAATCATGGTGCTCAGCCTCTCAACAGATCGATGGTGGACGTGATCATGTCACGGGCCTGCTTGATGGACTGGAGATTGGCCTCATAGGAACGATTGGCCTCGCGCATATCTGCCATTTCCACAAGCATGTTGACGTTCGGGAGCTTGACCATGCCTTGTGCATTGGCCGCGGGGTTTCCCGGATCATAGGCCAACTGAAACCCTGAGGGATCCTTGCCGACGCGCTTGACACCCACGAGTTCGACACCGGATGCGCGATCCAGTTGTGATTCAAACGAAACGGTCTTGCGACGATACGGATCGGCTCCGGGCGTATCGCCCGTCGATCTGGCGTTTGCAAGATTTTCGGAGACAATGCGCAAGCGGGTGGACTGGACGTCCATTCCGGAAGCGGAGATTTTGAGTGCCGCGCGAAGGGGATCTATGATCATGTGCGCCTCACCGTCAAAAGCATCATGCGGTTGAAGGATTTGACAAGACCCGTATTGAGATCGTAGTCGCGCTTTATTTCACCGGATTTCATCAATTCGTTCGCAAGGCCCACATTGTTGTTGGATGGCATGATCACCGGATCGTCCGTCTGATAGGTTTCCACATTCTGTGTCGCAGAAAATCCGTCGGTAAAATGTGCGGGGTTGGTCGCAGCCATTGGCATGAAGGTCGACTGAAGAACCGCCGAAAACGGAGTCACGTCCTGCGAACGATATTTTGGCGTATTGGCATTGGCGATATTGGTTGCAACAACACTTTCACGCACGGTTAACCATTTTGCCTGCCGTGACGCCAAATCGAACAGCTGGATGGGTTGCATGACGATCTCCTGAATTTACAGGGAAACCGTAGGGGGCTAATCTTGCGTCGGGCTTGCCCTGACACAATGGTTAATGAGGAAGAGGTCCGGTTATCGGGGCAGCGTATTCTGGAACAACCCCGCAAAACCCGGATGGATTTCTGTCTTCCTGATCCGCATGCAGCAAACATATGGAAAACTGGAAAGCCGGCCTGAAAACTGAAAGCAAAGAAGCAGACAAAAAACTGCGGATGGCGGGAACTGCGGCTCTGCCACGGGGCCTATCCGTGAAAAGCCAAAGCCACCGGTTGCCCTTATTCCTGATCGATCACGGCACCTTCCGAGGTGACGATTACCCATTTTCCCTTGCGTTCCTCGATCGTTGCCAGACGTGATTGATCCGGAAGCGATGAACCAACCCGAACAAGATAGACGCCAGTCGGATCCTGAATGAGTGCACGGCCATTGGATGCATGCAGTAATTTGAAGGATCTTTGCGGGAACGGCTGTTCCTGCACAGACGCCTCCGTATCCAGCCTGTCAGGTAGGCCAGGTTTGGGAATAGCTGCGGTGGTCAAAGGATCAGCCGATTTTGTGGTTGATGCGGAACTGCTGGCGTCCGGAACAGCCATGGGAGAAACCTGCACAAAATCAGGAGCAGGTTTTTCCATCAGGTCGCGGATAATCTTGGGGCCGCCATCCACGACAGTGAACTTGTCCTGGTTCATGAAGACATACCAGGGGAAAAAGGCTGCACCAACGGCCATCAGCAACCCGCAAGCACCCAAAATGGTGTCACTGGTCAATCCGAAACGGCGTTTGACAGGCTTTTCGGGCAGAACGGGTTCATCTGCATCAAAATCGGTCACGGTCTTCCCTTATCTTCTCTGATTAGCTGCGCCGGGCGGCGGCATCATTCCGGATTTCAGCACTGATGCCAGTTCGCCTATGGCGTCGGCCGACGGTGGATCTGCGGGCGATTGTTTCAATACTTCGTAAATCAACGGCACCTGTTTCAGCGCCATATCCAGTTCAGCATCCGTTCCGGGGCGATAACCGCCAATCAGACGCAAATCCTTGGTTTCCTCATAGCGGTGAATAAGGAATTTCAGCCGCGACGCCAATTTTTCCTCGTCGCCTGACCAGGCCTTGCGGGCAAGACGCGAAATGGATGCCAGCGGATTGATGGGCGGATAACGGCCTTCCTCGGCCAGGCTGCGGTCCATAACTATATGGCCGTCCAGAATGCCACGGGTGCTGTCGGCAATAGGGTCATTGTGATTGTCGCCATCGACCAGAATGGAAATGATGGCCGTAATCGTCCCCGTGCCTTCCGGCCCGGGCCCTGCCCGCTCCAGCAGTCTTGGCAATTCGGTAAAGACGGAGGCCGGATAGCCGCGTGCGACAGGCGGCTCTCCGGAAGCAACGGCAACCTCGCGAATGGCATGGGCAAAGCGGGTCACACTGTCGACGATCAGCAGAACATTGTCACCCTGATCCCGAAAATGCTCGGCAATTGTCACAGCCGACAAGGGTGCCATTTTGCGCAGCATCGGGCTTTCGTCGCTGGTTGCCACGACCGCAATCGACTTGGCCAGATGATCGCCCAGCGTATCCTCAATGAATTCACGCACTTCGCGGCCACGTTCGCCAACCAGCGCAATCACCACCTTGTCAAAGGCTTCAGCCCGCGCCAGCATGGACAGGAGTGTAGATTTGCCAACGCCGGAACCTGCGAAAATACCCAGACGCTGGCCGAGACACAGGGGAGAAAAAATATCGATGGCGCGCACGCCGGTGCGGAAGCCCTTTTCCACACGCTTTCGGGTCATGGAAGGAGGCGCGTTGCATGAAATCGGCCTTCCGGTTTCACCGCGCTGCATTGGCCCAAGACCATCAATCGGTTCCCCAAGGGAATTGATCGTTCTTCCCAGCCAGCTTTCCGTCGGCGAGAGACGGAATTCTCCCTTGCGGATGACCACGTCGCGGATGCCGATCGGTTCGCCCGGCTCAATGGGGCAGACATAGACCAGTTCCGGTTCAACCCGCACGACCTCGCCAAGGCGTATGCCGGTTTTGCCCTGATGGGCCACAAAATCACCAAGTCGCACAAAACGTGACATGCCTGTCACGGTATAGTGTCCGGCTGCAATCGTGTTGACGTGACCTCCGGGTGCTACCGCATTTTTCGGATCAGCATAAAAGGAAACGGCACCCGCCAGCATGGCCAGGCTGTCCTGACGCGATACTGCGCTGCCTGCCATGTCCAGTTGCACCATTGCCATGCCTATCTCTCGCCAAGGGTTTTGATCGCGTCGTCCAGAGTGCCTTCGCTTTGCCTGACGATGGCCGCGACACTTTCAAAGGCGCGCTGAACCATAATGAGCTGGGTCATTTCACCAATCGCGTTGACGTTGGAATTCTCGACATAGCCCTGGACAACGCCTGCATCTATCCGGTCGACCACAGGCTGCGGTGTATCGGTTGTTACCACGCCGGAATTGCCAACCCTTATAAATCCCTTGTCCACGTCCGCCGTATAAAGCCCGAGCGATGCCACAGGATTGCCGTTTTGATAGAGGACACCGTCAGCCGCGATCTTCGGCGCGCCATTTTGCATATTGATCTGAATTGGACTTCCCCCGATATCCAGCACGGGGAAGCCTTCCGTCGTTACCAGATTGCCATTGTCAGTGACACTGAACCGGCCATCGCGGGTCAAAGTTGCCCCCGCCTGCGTCTCAATCTGGAACCATGCATCTCCCTTGATGGCAAAATCCAGCGGATTGCCCGTCGGATTGAGTCCGCCTGTCCTGGAAGAAAGATATTCGTTGCCTGGGGTAACAAACGCAACATTGGCCGTGCGCGACCTGAGCAACTGTTCGTTGAATTTGACTTCGGTTGACCTGAAACCCGTTGTGTTGACGTTGGCAACATTGTCGGCAATCGTCGCTAGCCGACGTTCCAGGGCAATCTGGGATGACAGGGAGACGGACAGGCTGGCTTCCATATCAGATATCATCCTGTGATTGCTGGGCCGCCACCTGTGTGCAAGCCGGTGCACCCTTTTCGATGCGCCTTTTGCCACGCGAACCCGTTAAAGCTTCGGACCGGTTCATCAACCGGGCATTTTCAAAGTGTGTTTTGCGCTATCAGTCTTGTGCGAGGCTTATGTTTTCAGGCTGCCAAACGCCCTTGCAGCCAGCCTGACACAAGCCTCGAACCCTATCTATCGGCAACCTATTCTCTTACCGGCACGGGCTGAATAATGAACATCATCGTTGGTCTTATCGTCACATTCGGCTGTGTTGTCGGAGGGTATATTGCAGCAGGCGGACATATGTCGATCCTGTGGCAACCATACGAAATCATTATCATCTGCGGGGCGGCACTCGGCGGATTTATCATTTCCAATCCGATGAAAGTCATCAAGGACACAGGCAAGGCCCTTGGTGAAGCGCTGGGCGGCAAGGTTCCCAAAGAGCGCAATTATCTGGATACTCTGGGTGTTCTCTATTCCCTGATGCGGGATCTGCGGACGAAATCCCGCAACGAAATTGAAGCCCATATCGACAATCCGGCTGAGTCCTCGATTTTTCAGGCTGCACCCACGGTTTTGAAAAACTATGAGCTGACCGCCTTTATCTGTGATTATGTACGCCTGATCATTATCGGCAATGCCCGCAGCCATGAAATCGAGGCGCTGATGGATGAAGAGATCAACACCATCACCCACGACAAGGAAAAAGCCTCCAATGCGTTGCAGGGGGTGGCGGATGCCATGCCCGCCATCGGTATTGTCGCGGCCGTTCTGGGGATTATTCATACCATGGGCTATATTTCCGAGCCTCCGGAAGTGCTGGGAGAACTGATTGCCGCCGCTCTTGTGGGAACCTTTCTGGGGATTCTGATTTCCTACTGTATTTTCCAGCCGCTTTCCGCTGCTGTCAAAATGACCCGTGACAAGCAGAACAGGCTTTATGTCGTTGTTAAGCAAACGCTGCTAGCCTACATGAACGGTTCCGTGCCGCAGGTGGCCCTGGAATATGGTCGCAAGACCATTTCGTCCAAAGAACGGCCATCCATTGATGCGGTCGAACAGGAAATGATGAATCCTGGTGGAGGCAAGGCTGCATAATGACCAAAGCGACGGCTCAGGACAAACCGGCTCCGGTTGTTAACAAGACATTGATTGCCCGCCTGACCGGTGAGCTGGGGGATGTTGCCAGTGTTGGCAAGCGGTGCTCGGATATCAGCCTGGCGTTGTGCGAATATCTGCCGGTGTCACTTCGCAAGGATACAGGCGTAACTGTTGAAGTTACCTATTCAGGCTTTGATGTCGGCTACAAAACCGATCTGGTTGAGGATCTTGGCGACACGATGGTCCTGAGCAATGGTTCCCTGCCGGTCTGGTGCCCTGACTTTACCATTGCCTGCGGCAGCCAGACTATCATCACGCTGGTGGAATCCATGCTGGGCGCGTTACCGGATGCGATTGAAGAACCGGAACCACGCCCGCTTTCCAAAATAGAACTTGATCTTGCAGAAATGGTTATCGGGCGGATCGGCAGTGTCCTTCGTGCCGCTGTGACCGTTGCAGGGACTGCTGACCCAATTCTGGAAAAGCCTTACAACGCTGAAAATGCACCCAAGGCCGACCTGACGCTTGATCCGGTCCATGCGGCCAGTATCAACATGAACATTGTCATCGGCAAGGTGAAGTCAACCTTCTCGATTGTCGTTCCGCAGTTTCACCTCCTGAAAACCAGGGTCAATATTCCCAAATCAAAACCAAATACCGCCAGGGAAAACGCTGACTGGTCCGAACAGCTCAAGGAACAGGTCAACCGTTCGCAGATTACACTTGAAGCGCGTATCAGGCTGCAATCCCTGACGCTTTCCACTGTCAGCCGTCTGCAGCCGGGCGATGTTATTCCATTTTTCGATCTCAAGGACGTCCGGGTCGGTGTCAATGCCAGCGGCAAGGAGCTTTATGTCGGTGAATTTGGAAAGTCCGGATCAAAATACACAGTTCGGGTGCAGGATACATTTGGCAGTGAAGACGAACTGTTGCAACATTTGATGCGCTGAGGCGGGTACAAGCCAAAACATGTTTGGCGCAAGTTAGAACTGGAATAGTCGAATTATGGCACCCAAGAAAAAAGCGACCGACATTTCTGACGATTTTCCCGATCTGGCAAGTTCGGAACCTGCGCTGGATGCGGCCATCGACGATCTGCGCGGCGTGCTGAAAGCCGATGCCGACGGCAGCTTGCCGGATCTGGGCGGAGATTTTGGCAGCGATTTTTCAGCCGAAGCAGAGACACCTTCCTTTGGAGGTGATTTTGGATCCGAATTTGGCGGCGGCAGTACGTTCGGTGGTGAAAGCTTCGGCGTGAGCACGGATCCAGGCGGCGGCGGTGACCGTGAACCCGGAAGCGCCCTCACCGCCAATATGGACCTGATCATGGACATTCCGGTGGAGGTCCAGATTGTTCTGGGCACCAGCCGGATGCAGGTAGCGGGTCTGATGGGTCTGACGGAAGGTTCAACGATAGCGCTCGACCGCAAGATAGGCGAACCTGTCGAAATCATTGTCAATGGTCGCCTGATCGGCCTTGGCGAAATTACGGTGCTGGAAAGTGACGATACCCGTTTTGGTGTGAAGCTGACAGAAATCAAACGCACACAAAAACGCTGATGCGGAGACCGGGCGATGATGAATTTCGATGAATTTGACAGTTCACCCTCGGTCAGCAACCTTTCACCGACCGAAAAGGCGGCTGCCGTCCTGCTGGCCATGGGCAAGGGCGTTGCGGCACGTCTTCTGAAATTTTTCACACATGAAGAACTGCAGGCCATCATTGCGTCGGCGCAGACATTGCGCAGCATTCCCCCTTATGAGCTGGAAATTATCGTTAATGAATTTGAGGAGCTGTTTTCTGAAGGCACTGGCCTCATGGACAATGCCAGGGCGATGGAAAGCATTCTGGAGGAAGGGTTGACACCTGACGAGGTGGATGGTCTCCTCGGACGCCGCACAACATTCCAGGCGCTTGAAACCAGCATTTGGGAGAAATTGCAGGAATCCGATCCGGCTTTTGTCGGAAAGATGCTGCTGCGCGAACATCCGCAGACCATTTCCTACATTCTTTCCATGGTACCGTCCTCTTTCGGCTCCAAGGTCTTGATGGAAATTCCGGAAAGTCGCCGTGCGGATATCCTGAACCGTACGGTCAACATGAAGTCTGTCAGCCCCAAGGCCGCAGCCATCATCGAAAACCGGGTTTACGAGATGATCATGGAACTGGAAGCCGAGCGCAATGCGACAGGCACTATCAAGGCGGCCGACCTTATCAACGAGATGGAAAAAGATCAGGTCGACGGTCTGCTGCAATCCCTGGAATCCCTCAACAAGGAATCGGCCAACAAGGTTCGTCCACGAATCTTCCTTTTCGAGGACATTCTCACCATGCCGCAGCGCAGCCGTGTTGCCATGCTCAACGATATTGCCGGCGATGTCATTACAATGGCTTTGCGCGGAGCGCCGCAAGATATCCGCGAAGCCCTTCTGTCTGCCACGGGAGCACGCCAGCGCCGCATGATCGAATCCGATCTGGCCAGCGGAACCAATGGCATCAATCCGCGTGATGTCGCGGTTGCCCGTCGCACGATTGCACAGGAAGCGATCCGGCTGGCCGGAAACGGCACGATTGAACTCAAGGAAAAGGCTGCAGCCTGACCAGAGCACATTGGCCCTGCCGCGCTGAACGGCCCGCCTTTATCACGGCAGTTGCCGACGGCAGGAATTTGCCACATCATTGCATGAACAGAATCAGTCTTGCTGCTGCCGGACAATATCGGGGTGATAGCTGTGGCCGATGATGATGACAAAGACAGCAAAACCGAAAATCCTACCGATAAAAAGATTACGGACGCCGCCGAGAAAGGCAACGTGCCGTTCTCAAGGGAAATCACCGCCTTTTCGTCTGCGGTTGCCATCTATGTGTATCTGGTTTTCTTTGCCGAAGACGGTATTGTCGCGATTTCGGCCACATTGCACGATCTGTTTGCCCAGCCGGAACAATGGAAAATTGGAACGGGATCGGACATTATTTCGCTGTTTATCAAACTCGGGCGGGATTCAGGAGCCCTGGTTTTACCTGCATTGCTGCTGATGATGGCATTTGGTATTGGTTCTTCGATCCTGCAACAATTGCCGGCCTTTGTTCTTGAACGCATTCGCCCGCAGATCAATCGTATTTCCCTTACCGGAGGTTTCAAACGAATCTTTGGAATAGAAGGCATGGTTGAATTTGCAAAAGCCTTTGTGAAAATCGTCGTGGTATCTGGCATTATGATCATATCGTTGAAGGGTCCATATTTCGCATCTCTTGATTCCATGTTTTCCGATCCGATGACCATTTTCTCCAAACTCTATGATGACATACGGATTATTCTTCTGATCCTGCTTTTTGCGACAGCAACGATTGCGGTTGCCGACTTTTTCTGGACCCGCCATCACTGGTTTACAGAGCTGATGATGACCAAGCAGGAGGTCAAGGAAGAGTTCAGGCAAATGCAGGGGGATCCCATTGTCAAGGCCCGGCAACGGTCCATAGGTCGCGACAGGGCGCGGCGCAACATGATCGCGGCAGTACCGAAGGCCACGCTGGTGATTGCCAACCCGACACATTTTGCGGTTGCCCTGCGCTATGTCCGTGAAGAGGACGAAGCTCCGGTTGTGATTGCCAAAGGACAGGATCTGATCGCTTTGAAGATCCGCGAAATCGCTGAGAAAAACGGAATCCCGATTTTTGAAGACCCGCCATTGGCCCGCTCAATGTTTGCACAAGTCTCGGTCGATAGTGTCATTCCAGCCGTATTTTACAAGGCTGTTGCTGAATTGATCCATCGTGTTTACGCCACAAAAAACCCGAAAAAACGGAACATTTGATATTATGAAAAAATGCCCTTTTTCTGCTCAGCGTGAGAAAATTATCGCTGACGCAATAAGCCCTGTTGCGTCGGAATTGCGCCTGCTTGATGCTGCGGACCTGATTTCACACCTGCGTTTTGAAAGATTCGGAAATCTGGCGGACCTCGTTTCCTCCGCAGCCGAACTTTATTTTCTCCCCGGAACCATCCAGTTCGGCACCGGAGGCGATTACAGGCTGGACTGGGATTCGGAGCCGGAAGTTGTGCTTGATCTGGAAATCAGGCCGCAAGGTGTCACGGTCTATGCACGACTTGTCCTGAGCAAACAGCACGCCGGAGTTGAGATAAACCACATTGAATTCCAACATCCATCTTCAAGCTCTGATGTCGACAATATGTTTCTGCAGAACAGCCTGGCGCGTGCCCGCTTCAGGAAAAAGGCAAAATCCAGGCCAGATCACCATCTTTCACCAGGCACATTCTCAACACTAAATGATATATCCTTGCCGAATGGCCTTGGCG
>CBDFGT010000040.1:0-107872 GCA_965247225.1 Rhizobiaceae bacterium
GTGCCAACAACAATTGGAAATAGTTGTATAGAAACGTGTGATACAACGGCCCCGGAAAGGAGAAAAGGGGTGGAAATGTGATTCTTGGCAGCGCGTATCAGGGCGTACGGACAGGCAGGAAGGAAGGACATTTGATCTTCGGAGGCACGGACCGGATCCGGTCCTGGACCTCTTGTGAGCGGCGACATCAGGGTCCGGATGCCCGGATCAAAAACACCTGTCCATGCCTGCATATGTGCGTTCGAAAGGCTTCATCTGGTGGCCAAACAGCAAAAGGCAATCAAGGCTTAAGTTTCGTAGCGGAATAGATAGCAGAATTGGGGATTTAACTTTCACTTCCGTTTGAACTACCTCAAAAGAGAGCATTATTCATCTATTGTCGTGAAAGCAGAAACACCAGCAGCTTCACACTTATATTGTCAGCAGGCATGGAATGGCCCGGATGCAAAAGAAAACAGGCATTTCAAACGAAAAAATGTCGGTCCTACTGATTCGGGCTACCTTCCAAAGATAGAACTGCCCGACCGTCTGACCTCTGATCATGTCACTATTGCGGAAATGGCCAATGCCTTTGGTGTTACCCATCGTACTTTGCATTTTTATGAGGAAAAGAACCTGATCGTTGCCCGGCGCTCGGGCATCATGCGGATCTATGATCAGGTACAGGTGCGGCGCATGGGCATTGTCAATCTTTGCCGTGAAATCGGCATGCCCATCGCCGTCGTTCAGGATTTGATGGAGCAGATCGCCAGGGCGCACAGCCAGGAAGCCGTGGACCGCATATTCCGGCGTGCGCTTCTGGTGCGCAGGCGTGAGTTGCTGGCAGCACAATCAACCATACGCAGGCAGATGCAACAAATCTCCGAACTTGTGGGGCCGGATGCCGAAACACATGACGCAAATATGGACACTCCCCCCCAACTTTCACAGATGGAGCGCGAGTTTATAGGTTATATGGCAGATGGTTATACAACAACACGCCTGGTGCGCGCGATAAACATGGATTATGATGCGGTGTTGGCAACCGAAAAGGCCATTCTGGAAAAATTCGGAGCAAAAAACCGCTTTCAGGCGGTTGCCAAAGCTATCGTGCTCGGTATGGTTGAAAACTGATCACCGCACGATGGTCAGCGTTTCGGCAGCGCGGGTAATCGCCGTATAGAGCCATTGCTCTCGCGTGTCGCGAAAGGCCCAGCTCTCGTCGAACAGAACCACATTGTTCCATTGTGAGCCCTGTGCCTTGTGCACGGTCAAGGCATAGCCATAGTCAAATTCATCATACCGCTTGCGCGTCTGCCAGGGAATTTCGCCCTCAATGTTCTCAAACGCCTGTTTCAAAAGCTTGATCTTGGCCGCACCGCGATCCATGTCATCATCTTCCGGCTTGACCATAAGATTGATCCCCGGCTTCACCGTTTCTTTCGACGAGGTCATCACCTGCCAGAGCGAACCGTTGAGCAGGCCCTTGGCCGGATCATTGCGCAGACAAACCAGCTTGTCACCCGCCTGCGGATAATCAGTGGAAAAGCCTTTCAGCTCGCGCAGGCGCATATTATAGCGCCGCCGCGTCTTGTTGGTGCCCACCAGAACCTGGTCGGCATTCAGAACCAGTTCCTGCGTCACCTCGTTTTTGGAAATCACCTGCGCCGTGCCCCAGTCACCGTGCATGATTTCCTTGCCCTCGCGCACATGCATGGCCAGCTGGATGATCGGATTGTCCCGCGCCTGCCGGTGAATATCGGTCAACAGATAATCCGGTTCCTGATTGGTAAAATAGCCGCCTCCGGAGACCGGTGGCAACTGGCCGGATCGCCAAGCACCAGGATCGGCGTGCCAAAGCTCATCAGGTCGCGCCCCAGCGCCTCGTCCACCATCGAACATTCGTCGATAATGATCAGCGCCGCCTTGGCTACCGGGCTCTGCCGGTTGATGAAAACAAGGGGGCAACCGACATTTTGCCGGTTTCCTCGTCGAAACCTCTTCCTCGCCGCGCGGGCGGTAGATCATCGAATGGATGGTGCGGGCGTTCGTTGCCCCCTTGGAACGCAGAACCTGTGCGGCTTTGCCGGTAAACGCGCCAAACAGCACATCGCCATCCACATGTTCGGCAAAATGCCGCGCCAGCGTCGTCTTGCCGGTACCCGCATAGCCAAACAACCGGAAAAGCGGCGTGCGCCCTTCCTTCAGCCAGCGGGCAACGGCCTTGAGGGCCTCATCCTGTTGCGGTGCAAATTCCATGGTGCTTGGTGGCAGGATTCGGGGTTGGCCCGCAAGGGCAATCTTGGTTGGCAGTAACCTTGACAGGCAGGGAACACCCGGGAGAGCCGTAGAATGTCATATAACCTACATGGGAAAACCCTAGAAACAGGCATGCAAGTCAACAGAAAAGGAGCTTTGAAATGACCGAGCAGCAACATAAAAGCATGTCAGCAGACCAGTGGGATGAAATAAACTTTCCGCGCCCTGAAGAAAACGGGTTTGATCTGGTCGTAGAACGCGCAATTTCACGTCGCGGCTTTTTGGGTGGCGTTCTGGCTTTGGGTTCTGCGGCTGCCGTGATGGGCACAGGTCTGTTTTCAGCCCGCAACGCACTTGCCGCTGGCACATCGCGCTTTGCTTTCACACCGATTGCAGCACAGACTGATGGCACTGTTCACGTTCCGGAAGGCTACAGCTGGAAGGTGCTTGCAAGCTGGGGCGATCCGCTTTTCCTCCGCAGCCGATGGCTATGATGTGAAGGAAGGGCGGCCCGGTTTCCAATTCCGACAGGGTTTTCGGCGAAAACACGACGGCATGGAAGCCTTCTTCGTGGATGGTCACCAGTTGATTGCCGTCAACCATGAATATGTGAACCCCGAAATCAACCTTCCTGCCGCACAGGCGGGCGCACCGGCAAATGCCGATGATGTTCTGAAACTGCAGAACCTGCATGGTGTCACCGTGATGGAAATTGCCGAAGGCGCTGGTGCCTCGCTATTGTCAAGGACAGCCCGTATAATCGCCGCATCACGGCAAACACCGGAATGAAGATCGCCGGCCCTGCTGCAGGTCACGCGCTTCTGAAGACGTCGGCTGATCCGGAAGGTGTTCTCTGTCTCGGTACTTTGAACAATTGCGGCTCCGGCAGAACGCCATGGGGCACCTACCTCACCTGCGAAGAAAACTTCAACGGCTATTTCGGTTCAACAGTTGAAGATTTTGCCGCCGACGAAAAAACCGCCGCCGGTTACAAGCGCTATGGTATCAATGCCAAGGGCGCTGGCTACGACTTCCATAAATTCGACGCTCGCTTCGATCTTTCCAAAAACCCCAATGAACCGCACCGTTTCGGCTGGGTTGTTGAAATCGATCCGCGTGATCCGAAATCAACGCCTGTCAAGCACACAGCCCTTGGCCGCTTCAAGCACGAAAATGCTGAAGTTGTCCTGTCCGGCGATGGCCATGTTGTTGTCTATCTCGGCGATGACGAGCGCGGCGAATATCTCTACCGCTTCGTTTCCAAAGGCACCTATACTGCAGGCGGCGCAACGGATGGGCTTCTGGACGAAGGCACGCTTTATGTTGCAAAGTTCAATGATGACCAGAGCGGCAGCTGGATTGCGCTCACACCGGAAACAACCGGTATGGACGCCGCTGAAATCCTTGTCTTCACGCGCATGGCAGCCTCCAAAAGCTGGCGGCACGACCATGGACCGCCCGGAATGGGTAGCCGCCAATCCGCTCAAGGCTGAAGCCTATTGCTGCCTGACCAACAACAAGGATCGCGGCAAAAAGCCGAATGCCGGTGGCGACGATACGTCTCCGAACGGCCCGAACCCGCGCGCTGCCAACAATTACGGCCAGATCGTGCGCTGGCGTCCGGAAGGCGAAGACCACGGCGCAGACGCCTTCAAATGGGATCTCTATGTCATGGCTGGTAACCCTGATGTCCACAAGGACGCCTATGCGGGTTCTGCCAATATTACCAACGGCAACATGTTCAACTCGCCGGATGGCCTGGCCATTGACTCTGTCGGCACGGTATGGATCCAGACCGACGGTGAGGATTCAAACGATGGTGACTATGCAGGCATGGGCAATAACCAGATGCTGGCCGGCGACCCGGAAACCGGCGAAATCGCCCGCTTCCTCACTGGTCCGAATGGCAGCGAAGTGACCGGCCTTTGCTGGACCGAAGGACCGCAAGACCATGCTGGTCGGTATCCAGCATCCGGGCGGTTTCTGGCCGGGTGCTGAAGGCAGCCTGCCGCGGTCTTCCATCGTGGCCATCCGCCGCGACGACAAGGGCCTTGTCGGCTGATGGTCAGCCAGTCCTGATCGGACTTCAGCAAAAGCCGTCCGGGAAACCGGGCGGCTGTTATTGGCTTGCGGAGACTATTTCAGCATCGGCCAGAGGCTGGCCACCAGCAGCACAGCCATGGTGATGTTGAACCGTTTCAGCCGCAAAGGATCGGACAGCCATTGCCGCAGCACCGAACCAAAGCCCGCCCAGATGGACACATTCGGCAGGTTGACCGCCGCAAAAACGCAAGCCACAAGGAGCACGGTCAGGAAAAAGTGGCTCTGGTTTGTGTAGGTCGCCATGGCGGTCACCGCCATCACCCAGGCCTTCGGATTGACCCACTGGAAGGCAGCGGCGGCCCAAAATGTCATCGGTTTGGCACCGGTTTCGCCTTTTTCGGCCAGCGTGCGGGATGTGCCGATCTTGTACGCAATCCACAGAAGATAGGCCCCGCCTGCAAATTTCAAAACGGTGTAGAGAACCGGAACAGTTTTCAAAACAGCCCCCAGCCCGAAACCGACCGCCAGCAGCAGCACCAGAAACCCGCAACTGATGCCCAGCATATGCGGCAGAGTGCGCCGAAGACCGAAATTCACCCCTGAGGCAAACAGCATCATATTGTTGGGACCGGGCGTTACCGAGGTGATGGTGGCAAACAGCACCAGCGCCAGAAATGTATCAGCGGACATCAAACTTCCTCCATTTAGGTCAGTATTGCTGACCTAAATGGAATAGTCCAATGAATATGTGTGATGGATGATCAGGTTTCATCATCTTCATCAGCACTTTCCAGTTGCAGCAACAGCTCTTCGAAGCCCTGGACAGCTTGCAAATTTCCAGCCTGATGAAGTACCGGAATAGCAGTTTCCAATGCTTTCCTTGCCTCTTCAGCATATATGGCTGCATCAGGTTCTTCCGCTGCGAGTATCGCACGAGCAAAGGCCCTGAAACCAGATGCAACAGCCCATAGTCCCGGCGCGTTGTCCAAACTTAACTCGTCAAGCGCTAGGCTGAAACTGTGTTCAGCTTCCTGCAGCAATGATATGTTACTTTCAAACGCTGCAAGCAGATATAATATGCTGCCAAGTTGGGTCCGCCTCTCGGCCCTCACCAGCGCATTACCAATCGACGAGCCATCATTGATTAGCTGCCGATAAAGGTCGGCAGCTTCCTGAAGAAAATCAATTCTTGTTTCTTCTGTTCCACGCTGCGTCAAAAGAGAAACCAAAGCAGTAGCGGACATTTCCCATAATACCGGGTGGTGTTTACTGTCTACTTCCTGCAACGACAGCCGATAAGAATCGATTGCGGTGTCATACATCTCCTTTTTGCCCGTTTGCTTCGCCAAGTCTTGCCACACCACACCCAGATTATGCTGCACTTCCGACCATTCTAGCGGCGAAATTTCCTGTTTTCGCTCTTTCAGTGCCTCATGATAGTATCGGACTGACAATTCGAAATCTTCGGCACTGTTGGTGCAAAGACCGATCTGGCGGTGAACAATCCCGAGGTTATAGTTCGTCATAGCCCACTCAAGCGGAACTCTGTCACGTTTGGTTTGTCGCAATGAGGCGTTGTAAGCCGCGACAGCCTTCTGCAACAGGGTCACATCCTGCCGCATCTGACCCAATTGTGAAAATACGTTCGCAAGGTTGTTCAGCGTTCGGCCCCACTGTTGCGGCATTTCCTGCTCGGTGCGCACGAGCAAAGCAGCTTCTAGCCGGGCAGCCGCATCCTCCAGCATCTCAACGCTTTTCAAGCGTCCACCAAGTCGAAAAAGGGCGATGCCTAACGTATTTTGTGTATTGGCCCAGGCTAAGGGCGCATTTCCTTGGTTTAAAACCTCCAATGCTGACCGCAATGTCGATATCGACGTTTCCAAAACCTCGTTGCCAACACCACGCTCCGCGAGGTTCCAGAAGGTCCAGCCAAGATCACTTTGCGCTACGGCCCTTTGCAGCCATGCACCCGCTTTTTCAAATTCGTCCATTGCAATCTGCAAAGCATTGACAGCGAGGTCTAGGTTCGTTGGTACCTTTTCACGGCCCCCCAACGCACAGGCAGCATTGCCCAAATTTTTCCATGCATTCCCCCTTTCATCCGGCCCTGTCGCAATATAAAGACAGATGCGTGCAAGGGCAATCGACACCTCCAGATCAAAATTCAGACCCTTGTCACGCCCGCGCTCAAACCACTCATATTGCAAAGTCCGCACAGCTTCAAATCGCAATGGCGGGTTCGTCAGTTCCAATCGTTTCACCAGTTTTTGCGAGAGGCTGGCCGCATCAAGGCGCAATTGATCCTGCCTGATACCCGCTTCCAGAAATTTGATGCCATTGGCAAGCGCCTGCTCGCGCCGTTTCGCCTCGTCGCGCTCCCAGCGGGCAAAGGCATCCTCGGCCAGTTGCCCGGCCTCGTCATGCCGCGAATCGCCGGAAAGACTTGCAATCCGTTCCAGCACATCGCGCACAAAGGCGTCCAGATTGCCTGCATTGCGAACCTCTGCCTCGACCTCTTTGGCAATCTCAACCATGCGCTGCAATTGCTTCATGGCCTGGTCAAAATCCTCGACATGACCGGCGACCGTTTTGGCAAGTGCGATCACCTGCTCTTCCTTGACCCCGGCAGAACCGGCCAGGCTCAGAACCCCTGCCTCAAGCAACCTTCTCATCAGCGCATCAGCAGTCGCTTCTGGCAGAACATCAACCTTGCTTTCAATACGGGCCTGCCCGGCCTCCAGCCGTTTCAGGCCAGACTCTATCCCTTCTACCAGATGCTTGAGGCCGACAATCTGCTCCGCTGTCCAGATCGTTTTGAAAGCTTCATTCTCTTTCAGCCGTGCTGCCGCGTCCCGAACGAAAAGGTCAAACCACCCATGATTTCGCTCCCTGAACCGGTTGGCAAACATGGCTGGCACCAGACCAAAATCCGTCGCAGTCGCAACACAGATTTCGTTCAGAACCGCCTGTTCGATATCCGCGCGAACATGTTCAGCCTCTTTCAGCGCGGTTTCAGGGGCCTGCGCCCCACGGGCCGCAAGCGCCTTCTCGAAGGTCGCCGGCAGGGTTTCAAACACCTGCCGTTCATAGGCGCTGACCGGACCGGATGTTACAGATACGCCTTTGCCTGCGTCCTTGAGAAAGGCATGAAGTTCTGCGCTGAACCGGGCGCTTTCCTGGCGGCGCTTTTCGTCCGGGTCCGTTTTCCGGGCGGAATCAAAGTCTGACAGCACATGGGCCAGAGCTTTCAGATGCGCCTGCCGCAGCGCCAGCAAAATATGGTGGTTCTCGTCAATGCCGGGATGGCGGTGAAAAACAGCCTTCATCAGCTTTTCTTCACCGGCACCAAAGGCGGAAGACAGGATATTGCCCGCCACTCCGGACAAAAGCGGCCCGGCAATCGCGGCAACCGTGACAGGGTCAGATCCGGTTGCCGTCAGGGCTGCACCGGCTATGGCCATGGGAATGCAGGACAGCAATTGCAGCTTCATTCCGGCCTCCGCAAATCGATAGTTTACGGAGGCTAGACGATCAGTCCGATGGTTGTAAAGGCACCATCAATCCTTTTTTACATACCCTGCGGGCCGCGGTTCATGGCGGCAATGCCGGTGCGGCAGACTTCCACAAGCCCCAATGGCTTCATGATGGCGATGAACTGGTCCACCTTGGACACCTTGCCGGTCAACTCGAACACGAAATGCTCTGTATTGGCATCAATCACCGAGGCACGGAACGCATCGGCCAGCCGCAGGGCTTCTACACGCTGGTCGCCGGTGCCTGCCACTTTGACCAGGGCCAGTTCACGCTCCAGCGGCCGCTCATGGCCCAGTTCCTGCGCCCGAACCGTCAGGTCCACCACCCGGTGCACCGGAATGATCCGCTCCAGCTGTGACTTGATCTGCTCCAGAACATGCGGTGTGCCGCGCGTGACCACGGTTATGCGCGACAGATGCGCCGCTGTTTCGGTTTCCGAAACGGTCAGGCTTTCGATATTGTAGCCGCGACCGGAAAACAGGCCGATGACCCGGGCCAGGACACCCGGCTCATTGTCGACCAGAACCGAGAGAACATGGTTTTCCGCGCGTGCCGTTTCCGGCGAGATGAAATAGGCAGAGCCTGTGGGCTGTAGATGTGCGTTCATGGTGTGTCCCCCTGTTAATGCGCCAGCTCGACGCTGATGTTCTGTTTGTTGTCAAACGCCCGCTTCACAAACTCCCGGTCAAAGGTCAAGAACCGGTCATCCTCATGCAGAGCGCTCATATGCAGGGCATCGGCAAAATCCATGCCCGCGCGAAACAAGCCAAGAGCGCACTCCACCCGCTCAGGCTCTTCGAACTTTATGTTCGGGATAACCATGCGTGCCGACAGAAGATCGAACACGACATTGCGCGGATACTTCATGATCCCGCGCAGAACCCATTCCGTTTCGATAACAACGGTTGTGCGCACCAACAGCTGATGATCGTCAAGAAGCGGATTGGCAATTTCCCACTGGCGGGTACGATCTCGTGCGAGAATACGCACCAGAATATTTGTATCAATCGCTGTTCTCATGGTTCCACTGCCGGTTTTCTTCATCCCATTTCCGTCTGGCTTCAGCCAGTACCGCCTCACGGATCATCCTGTCTGTCATCGGAGGTCCATTATAGACCGGAACCATGGCGCGGAACTCCTCAAGAGTCAGTGTCCCGCCCTTCCTTTCAGTCATGGAAGCCTTTTCGTCAGTCGGGTCAAAAGCGCCCCCCTGCCCCCCCAACACTTTCAGCCGAACCTCTCCGCCGCTGTCAATCACCTCGAATTCAGCACCGGCCTTGAACCCGTGCGCATCGCGCAGAGCTTTCGGCAGCATGATCTGGCCTTTCGCATTCATCCGGGTTCTGGCCATGGCAATCTCCAAACATTAACAGCGGCAGGGCAAGGGGAACGCTGCACTATACACCGTCCCCCGGGCAAAGTCACACCAGTTGCCGACCCTTGGCATCAATGGCATTGGCAACCGCTTCATCCGTGGCCTCATCCGGCAACAGCATTTCATTATGCGCCTTGCCGGACGGAATCATCGGGAAGCAATTGGCCAGATTGGCCACGCGGCAATCAAAAATCACCGGTGCCGGTGTGTCGATCATCTCCTGGATCATGCCGTCCAGCTCCCGCGGCTTGTCGCAGCGCATGCCGACGGCACCATAGGCTTCTGCCAGTTTCACAAAATCCGGCATGGCCTCCGTATAGGAATTCGACAGACGGTTGCCATGGAGCAATTGCTGCCACTGGCGCACCATGCCCATATACTGGTTGTTGAGAATGAAGATCTTGATCTTGGCATTATACTGAACCGCGCAGGACATTTCCTGGATGCACATCTGGATGGAAGCGTCGCCTGCAATATCAATGACCAGACTGTCGGGATGGGCAATCTGCACACCCAGAGCCGCAGGCAGGCCATAGCCCATGGTGCCGAGGCCACCCGATGTCAGCCAGCGGTTCGGCTCCTCAAAGCCGAAATGCTGTGCGGCCCACATCTGGTGCTGGCCCACTTCCGTGGTAATATAGGTGTCGCGATGCTTCGTCAGTTCGTAGAGACGCTGGATGGCATATTGCGGCATGATCACGTCATCATGCATCTTGTAGGCCAGCGAATTGCGCGCCCGCCAGATGTCAATCTGCTTCCACCATCCGGTCAATTGCCCCTTGTCGATTTTGGACGATCCGGCCCGCCACTGCCGCACCATATCTTCCAGCACCCGGCCAACATCACCGATAATCGGAACATCCACCCGCACGGTCTTGTTGATCGACGAGGGATCAATATCAATATGGATCTTTTTCGAGTTTGGCGAAAACGCATTCAGCCGCCCGGTAATGCGGTCATCAAACCGCGCACCGACACACAGCATCACATCGCAATCATGCATGGCCATATTGGCCTCATAGCGCCCGTGCATGCCCAGCATGCCCAGCCAGTTTGGACCCGATGCCGGATAGGCACCCAGCCCCATCAGTGTTGAGGTGATCGGAAAGCCGGTCAGTTCCACCAGTTCGCGCAACAGCTTTGTGGCTTCCGGGCCGGAATTGATCACACCGCCGCCGGAATAGATCACCGGGCGCCTGGCGGACGCCATCAGCGCAATGGCCGCATGGATCTGGTTCAGATCCCCCAGCACCTTTGGCTGATAGCTTTTCTGCACCAGAACAACCGATGGCGGCTGATAGGTGCCGGTGGCAAACTGCACATCCTTTGGAATATCAACGACGACCGGGCCGGGACGTCCCGTCTGGGCAATGCGGAAGGCCTCGTGAATGACACGGGCAAGATCATTCACATCCTTCACCAGCCAGTTGTGCTTGGTGCACGGCCTTGTAATACCAACCGTATCGCACTCCTGAAACGCATCAGAGCCAATCAGCGAGGTTGGAACCTGGCCTGTCAGGCAGACGAGCGGAACAGAATCCATCAGCGCATCCTGCAGCGGCGTCACGGCATTGGTGGCACCCGGACCGGAGGTCACCAGCATCACGCCGCATTTGCCGGTCGAGCGCGCATAGCCTTCGGCGGCATGGCCCGCCCCCTGCTCGTGGCGCACCAGAATATGCTGGATGTCTTCCTGCTGGTAGATCTCGTCATAGATCGGCAGAATGGCCCCGCCAGGATACCCGAAAATCGTATCCACGCCATTGTCTTTCAGCGCGCGCAAAACAATCTCCGCGCCTGTCATGCGATTGTCATCTGCTGCTTTTGTCTCTGTGCCCGTCATAGTGCGTGTTTCCCGTTCAGTTACCTTCGACCATTCGGTCCGTTGCTGCGTCCTGTAGACTATTCATGGTATTTTGGACATAAAAAAAGGCCCCGTCAGGAGCCTCGTTTTGCGCATGGGTGCTTTCGCCGGATGGTTACACCATCCTGCCCATGCGCTTTCCCACCACAAGAATAACAATCATATTTTTCATGGGGTGGAGTGTTAACGGAGAATGCCGCAAGCGTCAACCGGGCAAATCCGGGTTTTTTGAGGGGATTGGAGAGCGGCAAACCCAGGCGAAAGACCGTTTGAACACATCTTCCATCAAGCGCCCCTCCTCCTCAAGGTCGGGAACTCCCCACCCTCATGGTGAGGTGTCTTTTTCGGCAAGGCCGGAAAAGCCTCGAAACATCCTACACAAGCATAGATAAAATGTGTCACACCAGTTCGATGCGCACCTTGCGTCCAACAATGATTGCAGCCCTTTGCAGCGTTGCCAAGGTCACATTGCCGTCGGCCGGGTCCAGCAACCGGCTGATCTGGCTGCGGCTGGTTCCCATTTTTTCAGCCATCTTTTTACGCGACAGCTTTTGCGCCGCCATAGCCTGTTCCAGTTGCCAAGCCAGCACTTCCTTGATGGCGGCGGCCTGAAATTCTTCAAGCTTTCCCTCTTCGATCAGGAAATCATCAAGGGTAGCAAATTCGCCGCTGTCACGCAGATCATCCATTGTCCAAAATCCTTATCACCGCTCTTCACCCTGAACGGCAAATTCTTTCATACGCTTCAGCCCAATCTCCAGTTCATCAACGGGTGTCTTCTGGCTCTTTTTGATAAAGCCGGACAGGATAACAATACGCCCGCGATCAACACAAAACAGTAGCCGTGCAATCCTGTGGCTGGGAAGCGAACTGCGCACTTCCCAAAGCCCGGCTTTCATGGCGCGGCACAAGGGCATTCCCACCGGCCAGCGATATTGCACCCGCATCAAATCCTGACCAATCGCATGCCTGTCGGCTTCATCCAGCGCTTTCAGCCAATCCTTGATGACCTCATTGCCGGAAGCGGTACGGTAAAACACGACCGGTATTTTCTCGATACGATCCGTCATCCCAAAACCCTGTTCACATGTACCATATATAGGTCATGCATTCAATGAAATTATATGGGATGAAACCACCACCAAAACTTGCAGTTTTAAGCTTCCTCGTCAATATTGCAGGCAGACAAGGGCGCGGGCATGCCTGAAATTCACAATGACTATAATCTGGAACGATGGCTGGCGTACAAGCCAAAGTAATGGCCTGTCACAATTGCTTCCAGAGTAGCAATGCAGATTCTGCCGGTTCTTGGGCGCGAAGTCAAACGTGTAAAATCTGTGGGAAAGTGGCAAGACGCCCTTGCCGCCACCCATGCCGATGCCGATGTAATCTGGGGTTCGGTTTCCGCCGATGCCACAGCCCTTGAAAACGGCCTGTTGCTTTCAGATTTGCCCCTGTGGGAAAACTCTATTCCCGGTTGGGTCATAGCTTGTTGGAGGACACTGAAATCAGAGCTTCTGTCCGATGCCCCTCACTGGAAAGTCTGGATCGACTGCTACAATGACCGGATGCGCGGCGATGACGAGGCGGCCAGGCGCGGACGGCCTGCCATCCCGGAACTCGAATGGGATTGCGCTTGACGATATAGTCAAAAATGCCATCGTGATCCGAAATAGCGCATGCGGACCAAACAAGCCGCATCAAAGATCAATTCTACTGTCGGACGATGGCGGCCTTCCGCTTTTCAGCAAACAGCGCATCCACATCCGCATAATCCATGTCAGGGCGTTCGTCTGTCATCGCCTCGTCAACCCTCGTCCTAAACCATGTGTCATAGGCCTGCGGTTCGGCCATCAATTCTATAGGTAAAAAACCTTCGCTTGCCGTCCGTGTCAGCAATATGCGCACTTCATCTGAAACACTCAGCCCCATTTTGCCAAGAACCTCGGTTGCTCGATCACGGATGTCAGCATCAATCTGTGTTTGCACAAGGGCTTTTGGCATAACGTGTCCTTCGCATTTCAAAAAATGATACCCGAAAAATACCCGAACGAAAACAGGTTTTCAGCATTCAGCCACGTGTACACCGCAAAAAAGTATAGCCTCTTTCGCCCCTCCAAAACCTGCAAAAAGCAAGTGTTTGCATAGATGCTAAACTACTTCTTAATGCAACCCCCCTATCATTTCAGGATTATAGTCTGGAGTGTGAAAGCCGCATATGAACGAACTTCCCGCCATGATGAGCGTCGAAGCCGGCAATCGCCGTGACCTTGGAAACAAGGCAACACGGGGCATTTTATGCCATGTTGTTGCCTGCGATGGAGCACGCGCAACCCTGTTTGTAAGCGCCCGTGAAAGTGATATCGCCAGACGCTGGACCGTGGGCAGCCTCTTGTCCATTGCAGTCGGCGAAATCCGTGTCGTTGCCATTGCCGTTTCCATGCAGGCCGTTGCAAAACAATGGAATCATGCAGACACCAACAGCTGGAACATTGAAGTCGAGCTTTTGGGTGAAGTCACGACAGATACCGGCGGTGTCTCCCGCTTTTCCGGTGGCATCAGCATCTGCCCGCATCTTGGCAGTCTGGCCCACGAGATACGCGAAGCGGATCTGAAGGCGATTTATAACAACACCGAAAACACGTCCTGTACCATTGGCAGGTTGTCACAAAACGAGGCTATTGATGCAACCATCCATATCCCCTCCATGCTGCAAAAGCATTTTGCGGTTGTCGGCTCCACGGGCGTCGGCAAGTCGACCGCCGTTTCCATGCTGCTGACCAAGTCCATTGCCAGCAATCCCAGGCTTCGTGTGCTGATTCTCGATCCGCACAATGAATATGCCGCAGCCTTCCCGGCCAGTTGCGCCATCATCAATTCCGGCACACTGAACCTGCCCTTCTGGCTGATGCGGCTGGAAGAATTTGCCGAGGTCATCTTTCGCGGGCGTCCCCCGGTCCCCGAAGAAATGGATGTATTGCGCGAACTGGTTCCGGAAGCCAAACGCACATTCAGGCAGGACGCCCCGAGCCTGCGCCGCAATCTGGACCGCACGGCATACACTGCCGATTCCCCGGTCCCCTGGCGCATGGCCGACCTTCTGGCCCAGATTGACGAGCGGATCGGCCGGCTGGAAGGACGGGACGAAAAACCGATGCTGCGCTCGCTCAAATTGCGCCTTGTTGCCATTACGGCGGATCCGGCTTTCCGGTTCATGTTTTCCAACAAGTCGGGAGCAGATTCCGTCATGGAATCGATCGCGCATATTTTCCGCATTCCCGGTGGAAACCGGCCGATCACCTGCCTGCAACTGGCTGGCATGCCATCCGAAGTGGTCAATTGCGTCGCCTCTGTTCTCTGCCGTGTGGCCTTTGAAACCGCCATGGCCAGCAATGGCGGCATTCACATTCTGGTGGTTTGCGAGGAAGCCCATCGCTATATCCCGTCCGACCGGACCCTGGGCTTTACACCGACCCGGCAAGCCATCGCCCGCATTGCCAAGGAAGGCCGTAAATATGGCGTGTCGCTGGGCATCATCACCCAGCGCCCCGGCGAGGTCGATGCCACGATCCTGTCCCAGTGTTCGACTGTGTTTGCCATGCGCCTGTCCAATGACCGCGACCAGGATATTATCCGCAACGCCATCCCGGATTCCTCCAGTTCCATTGTGAATTTCATCGCCTCCATCGGCAATGGCGAAGCCATTGCTTTCGGCGAGGCTGTATCCATTCCCATGCGCATGCGCTTTCAGCGCGTACAGGAACGGTTTCTGCCAAGGTCGGCAGGTTACGAGTCAACAGGAACGGAATTGCAACCAAGCGACGATCCACGAGAGATTGTCGAGCGGATGCGCGCCCTAGCGAGCGCAGACTGGCGAACGACAGCTGTTGAGACAGGCCATGCAAGCCGGCCAGATTGGGACCAGGACGAGGGCATTGCTGAATTTCGCAGCGCACTGGATGATTCTGCGGAGAATCTGGAGCTGGAATCCTATCGACCGGACATGCTGCCGCAACGGCCTCTCAGCGACATTCCGCTCAATCCGCAGGTCACAGAGCCGATTGCGGCATCCGTCAATCCGCGAACGGAATATGCCTCAGCCTTCAGGGATATTGCCCTGCGCCGCGGTCCTGGCGCATACGACAAACGATAGACCGGAAGAAAGGCCGTCAGCCCAGACGCTGCCAGTCCTCTCCCATCTGGTTGCGGAACCAGGTCATCTGCCGCTTGGCATATTGCCGTGTGGCGGCAGAAGCTGTTTCAATCACCGTCTCCCTGTCGATTGCTCCGTTCAGCATGGCAGCAATCTGGCTGACACCGATGGCCTTCAGCGCCGGCGCATCCGGCTCCGGCTGCAGCGCCAGCAAGGCCTCAACCTCTTCCACCGCACCGGCATCCAGCATTTTTTCAAACCGCGTGTTGATACGCTGATGCAGGACGGAGCGTTCCGGCAGAACCACAAATTTGGCCGCACTGTCCGGGGCTATGACCGCTTGTCCCGGCTGCGCCTGAAAATGCTGCAAGGATTGCCCGGTCGCCACCACAATCTCAAGCGCCCGCACAATCCGCTGGCTGTCACCCGGTTTCAAAACCTCCGCCATATGCGGATCGCGCAGCGCCAGTTCAGCATGCAGGGCTTCCGGTCCGTTTTCTGCCAGCGCCTTGCGATAACAGGCTCTGATCTCGGCAGGCACGTGCGGCATATCCGAAAGGCCGCCTGTCAGGGCCTTGAAATACAGCCCCGTCCCGCCCACAACAACCGGTAACTGGCCGCGATCCTGCGTCTGCCTGATAACAGATGTCACATCGCGCAACCACTGGCCGGTTGAATAGGTTCGCGTAGCCGCAACATGACCGTACAGCAGATGCTCGACACCCTCCATATCGTCGTGCGAAGGGCGCGCCGTCAAAACCCGCAGCGTGTCATAGACCTGCATGCTGTCGGCATTGATCACCACACCCTTGCGCTGTTTTGCCAGATCAACAGCCAATGCGGACTTGCCGCTGGCCGTCGGCCCGGTTATCAGGATGGCTTTGATATTGTCAGCAAGGTTCTTCATCATGGCTTTCGTTGCCACGCTTATGGCCCATCCGTCAAATCCTGTTGTGTCGTCGCACCTGGCAGAAACAATCGCAAATGCAACCGGGGCTTCCGGCCTCTATTGGCTGGCAGACGGCATTGCCTGCGACCTGGCCATCCGCGATGGCGAAAATCTGGCCGCTGTGGAGGCGACCATCCGGGCGCAGATCGCATCCCTGCCCATTGATCTTGTCATCCAGAACGCCGAGACCAGACGCAAGCGCCTGCTGATCGCCGATATGGATTCCACCATGATCGGGCAGGAATGCATTGATGAACTGGCCGCCGAAGTCGGGCTGAAGGATCAGGTGTCAAAAATCACCGCCCGCGCCATGAATGGCGAAATTGCCTTTGAACCGGCCCTGCGCGAGCGCGTGGCACTGCTCAGGGGACTGCCTGTCTGCGTGGTGGATGAGGTGATTGCCAAACGCATTACACTCACCTCCGGAGGACCGGAACTGATTGCAACCATGAAGGCAAAAGGCTTCCATACCGCGCTGGTTTCCGGTGGCTTTACGGTTTTTACCAGCCGCATTGCCGCAACGCTGGGCTTTGATACCAGCAGGGCCAATATCCTTCTTGAAAAGGACGGCTTTTTGACCGGCGAAGTGGCCGAACCCATTCTCGGCAAACAGGCCAAGGTGGATGCCCTGCTGGAACTTGCAGGTACATTGGGCATAACACCCGGCGAGGCAATGGCTGTCGGCGACGGTGCCAATGATCTCGGCATGCTGGAATGCGCCGGTTCCGGTGTGGCGCTCCATGCCAAACCCGCAGTGGCGGCCCGGGCCGGAATGCGGGTGGACCATGCCGACCTCACCGCCCTCCTCTACATTCAGGGCTATCGCAAGACAGATTTCGTAAAACCCTGACACAACCTGAAGCGTTGACAGCGTGTGATCCCTATGGATGATGCATCTGTCGTCCGTGCCAGTTTGCGCACAAAAAAACCGGCGCGATTGCAGACACTTGATATTGACGTTTTTGTATGTACAATAACATGAGACCGCCATGAAATTTGAATGGGATCCGGAAAAGAACCGCAAGAACAAAATCAAACATGGTATCGATTTTGAAAGTGCGACGGCCATTTGGGATGATCCCTTTTTGATTGTGACCTTTGACGAGCATATAGACCGTGAAGACCGATGGCTGGCAATAGGAACATTATATTCCGAGGTTCTGGTCGTTGCCGTTCATACATACAGGGCGCTGGACGATGTCGAAGCGATCAGGATCATCAGTGCCCGCAAGGCCACGAAATCGGAGAGGACAAGGTATGAGCAAACATAATTTAACCGAAGAGCAGCGAAAAATGTTGCAGGCACTGGTCGATTTGCCCGACGAGGATATTGATCTTTCGGATATTCCGGAAGTCACGGAGGAACAGTGGAAACTCGCCCGCCGTGGTGCGTTTTACCGCCCTGTCAAAAAGCCCGTCACCATCAGGCTGGATGCGGATGTGATTGAATGGTTCAAGGCCCATGCCGACAGTTCCGGCTATCAGACAGAGATCAACCGCATTTTGCGCCAGTATGTTGTGGCGCAGGAAAGAGGCAAGAAAGCCTCCTGACGGATTTGAGCGCCGTGTCAACACATGGTATTATTCCAGCCGCAGGAAAACCAGCCGCAGATCGCCCTGGGGGCTAGAAACCATAAACAGCGCGTTGCGCCGGTCCTGGTCCTTCAGTTCGGCAATTTTCTGTGCTGCATCCTCTGGTGTTTCCACAAATTCCTGGGCAATCTCGACGATCACATCGCCCGGTTTGATCTGTTTTTCCGCAGCAGCAGAGCCGGACCTGACATCCATCACCACAAGGCCGTCGACCGTATCGGCAATGCCAAAAGCCTTGCGGTTATCGTCATCCACCGGTGCAAGGGTCATGCCCAGAATATCGCCCCCCTGCACATCTGGCACAGACGGCGCTTTGTCATCCGTCTTGGGTGCAGCATCTTGCGCCACAGTCTCGCTGTCTTCAAGCCGCCCCAGCGTTACAGATGTGGAAGACTCCTTCCCGTCGCGCAGGATCACAACATCCACAGCCTTGCCAACCGGTGTTTCCGCCACAGCCCGTGGCAGGTCGCGCATTTCCTTGACGTCCTTGCCGTCAAATTTCAAAATAACGTCGCCCGTCCTGATAGCACCGTCCTTGACAGGTCCACCTTCGATAATCCCTGCCACCAATGCCCCTCTGGGCCGGTCAAGGCCGAGGCTTTCGGCAATATCATCCGTCACCGGCTGTATCCGCACACCCAGCCAGCCACGGCGGGTCTTGCCGAATTCGCGCAACTGGCTGATGACATTTTCGGCCAGTTCCGACGGCACGGAAAAGCCGATCCCGATCGATCCGCCGCTTGGCGAAATGATGGCGGTGTTGATGCCGATCACCTCGCCTTTCATGTTGAACAACGGGCCACCGCTATTGCCCTTGTTGATGGCAGCATCGGTCTGGATAAAATCATCATAGGGGCCGGCATTGATGTCGCGGCCACGTGCCGAAATAATCCCGACCGTCACCGTACCTCCCAGACCGAACGGGTTGCCGATCGCCATCACCCAGTCGCCAATTCGCATGGAGCGGGAATCGCCGAAACGGACAGCCTTCAGGGGCGTTTTGGGCTCGACTTTCAAAAGCGAAAGATCGGTCTTGGTGTCTGTCCCGATCAGTTTGGCTTTCAGTTTCGTGCCATTGGCAAAATTGACCTCAATATCATCCGCACCCTCAATCACGTGATTGTTGGTAACAATATAGCCGGTCGGGTCAATCACAAATCCGGACCCGAGCGAACTGACCGTGTTGTTGGGGTTGCCACCCTCCCCGTTCTGACCTTTGAAAAAATCATCAAAAAGCTCGTTGAAAGGCGATCCTTCCGGCAGCCTGGGCGCAGCACCCTTGTCGTCTGCAGCCACACCTTGCGATGTGGAAATATTCACAACGGCGTCCAGAAGCCCTTCGGCCAGATCTGCAACGGAAGCCGGCCCATTGTTCATCTGCGCATGCACGGGGGAAATATGACCCGACACCGCAAGCCCTAAAGCCAGAAACAACCCCAAACTCCGGTTTGCGACACGCGACTTCACCATTGCTCATACCTTCTGACGAACGTGTTGATTCGGCTTTAAACATCAATATCAATATTGCGGTAACGGTCCTTTACCGGGACCGGTCCATACATCCCATATGTTTACAAGCCTGCAGTGCACCGGTCCACAAGAAACGCGAGACCGGAATCATTCATGCCACGAAAAAAGGGGCCAACGTGATCGGTCAGCCCCTTGCAGACAATCAAACACGCAAAGGATTACTGGGCAGGAACAGCGGCAGGCATTGCAGGCGCAACAGCCGCAGGCTTGACCCCGGAAGACTCCTCGAAGAATTTG
Organism: Rhizobiaceae bacterium; assembly: GCA_965247225.1. Classification (GTDB taxonomy): domain Bacteria; phylum Pseudomonadota; class Alphaproteobacteria; order Rhizobiales; family Rhizobiaceae; genus CBDFGT01. Next base: position 19,517 of record CBDFGT010000040.1, read on the forward strand.
AAGAATTCCGAATTGGGCGAAAGAACCAGTGTCGTGTCAGAGTTGGCCATAGAATTCTGGTAGGCGCTCATCGAACGGTAGAATTCGAAGAAGGCCGGATCCTTGCTGAAAGCTTCGGCAAAAATCCTGTTACGCTCGGCATCACCACCACCCCGGATAATTTCTGCATCCTTCTGTGCTTCCGCAACAGTCTCAACCACTTCACGGTCAGCAACAGCGCGACGACGCTGGCCCTGCTCGTTACCACGTGCACGGATCAGTTCTGCCTCGGCCAGACGTTCGGCCTTCATCCTGTCAAAAGTCTGCTGCGAAACTTCCTTCGTCAGGTCCGTTCTGCGGATCCGTACATCGGCAATGGTCAGTCCCAGGGATTCTGCATCGCTGCGCAGGTCGTCCTGGACTTCTTTCATCATCGAAGCCCGTTCATTGGACAGGGCCGATTCAAAGCCGCGCAAACCATAGACCCGGCGCAGGGCCGCATCGAGACGGGTGCGCAGACGCGCTTCCGCAGAACTGCGGTCACCGGATACGGTTTCGCGGAACTTGCGCGCATCTGTGATATTATAGACCACAAAAGCATCCACCTCGTAGAACTTGCCGCCCTTGACCTGAACACGGATGTCTTCAAGGTCAAACCGCAAGGCTTGCTTTTCAACATATTGAACACGGTCTGCATCCATAAACGCAAACGGCAGCTTGAAATACAGGCCAGGCTCGGACTTGACCGACTGGATTTCACCGAAACGCACGACAACAGCCTGCTGACGCGCATTGACAACGAAAACCGACGAATAGATCAGAAAAAGAACAACACCAAGGGCAATCAGAATGCCCACAAGACGATTGGACATCACTTGACCTCCCCTTTTTCCGCACCAGGTCTCGCCAGTTCATTAAGCGAAAGGTAAGGTAACGTGTTTTGTTGCTGGGCACCGTCCATGATGACCTTGTTGGCGTTTTTCATGACATTTTCCATAGTTTCAAGGAAAAGCCGTTTGCGGGTCACATCCGGAGACTTGGCATATTCATTGTAAATCGCCGTAAAGCGGTTTGCCTCACCTTCCGCCTCGAACACCACACGGTTCTTGTAGGCGGCAGCCTCTTCGCGGATCTGGGCCGCATTACCGCGCGCCAGACCAAGCTTCTGGTTGGCATACTGGTTGGCTTCTTCCACAAAGCGGTCCTCATCCTGCTCGGCACGCTGCACTTCATCAAAGGCATCGGCAACTTCACGTGGCGGAGCCGCATCTTCAATAGCAACCGTATTGACGGAAATCCCAGCCTTGTAGACGTCCATCGTCTTCTGGATCGTGCTCTTCACGTCTTCTGCAATCGCCTGACGGTTGTCACGGAAAATATCCTGCGCCGGACGGCTGCCGACAACCTCGCGCATCGCACTTTCAGACACCTGCTGCAAAGTACCAGCCGGATTTTCAAGATTGAACAGATAGGCCCTGGGGTCAGTTATCGAAAACAGCACCGAGAACTGCACATTCACAATATTCTGGTCACCTGAAAGCATCAGGCCGGAACTGGCCGTGGTCGAAGCCTTGGAGCCGATATTCTGCTGCTGCTCGGTCACTTTGACAATATCAACAGTTTCAAACGGCCAGACATGGAAATGCAGGCCAGGCATGGCAATCTCGTCTTTTGGCTTGCCAAAACGCAATTCCACGCCACGCTCGTCCGGCTGCACAGTATAGACGGCCTGAACCAGCCACAAGCCAACCAATGCAGCCAGACCAATGACGGCTATACCGGCATTGGCTCCGCCCGGAACAATATTTTTGAGCTGGTCCTGTCCGCGGCGGATCAGGTCTTCCAGATCGGGAGGCCCGCCATTGCCATTGCCACCGCCATTGCGGGGTTTCTTCGGGCCTTGACCCCACGGACCCTGATTGTTTCCACCGCCACCGCCACTGCCGTTGCCGCCACCGCCCCATGGGCCGCCGCCGCCATTCTGATTGCTCCAGGGCATCAAAACCTCTTTTTGTTACATATGCTCAATCAGCCGGTTCCTGCGATCCATCGCATCCACCTTGATTTGCTAATTGCCGTTATAGGGATCGATGACCCGGCTTTCAACGCAAAGAGGTCGAAAGAATACCTCTTTCATCAAAAATAGTTCACTTTGTCGCGGTTTTCCTGGAATAGGTTATAAACCGTGTAGGGTGACTGTCCTTTTCGCCTGCCGCAACATATTCTGTTTCACCAGCCATCCAGACATCATGATCAATCACCGGAAATATCGTATCGCCCTCTATTGTTGCGTCAATATGGGTGACATGCAGCACATCGGCCAGATCTATGGCCTGCCGGTAGATTTCACCGCCACCAATGACGCAGACTTCGTTGACACCCAGTTCGCGCGCGAGCCCGGAGCCAAGCGCCAGTCCGGCCTCCAGCGATCCGGCAATCTCGACACCATCTGCGGTAAAACCGGCATCGCGTGTAATCACGATATTCGGCCTGCCGGGCAGCAGCCTGCCAATCGACCGGAAACACTTGCGCCCCATCACCACAGGCTTGCCCAAAGTCAGCGTCCTGAACCGCCTCATGTCAGACGACAGCCGCCACGGCATGTCGCCGTCACGTCCGATCACGCCATTGGTTGTCACCGCTACAACAATGGAAATCCCGGGATGGCTTTTCATACGGCAATCGGTGCCTTTATGCTTGAATCCGCTTCATAACCCGTCAGCGTAAAGTCCTCAAAGACAAAGGAAAATATGTCCTTGACCGACGGGTCTAACACCATTTTCGGCAAAGCTTTCGGCGTGCGGGACAATTGCAGGTCCGCCTGGTCGAAATGGTTGTGATAGAGATGCGCGTCACCCAGGGTATGGACAAAATCCCCCGGCTCCAGATCGCAGACCTGCGCTACCATCAGCGTCAAGAGCGCGTAGGAGGCAATATTGAACGGCACACCGAGGAAAATATCAGCCGAACGCTGGTAGAGCTGGCAGGAAAGTCTGCCACCGGCCACATAGAACTGAAACAGGCAATGGCACGGCGGCAGCGCCATATCATCCACCAGTGCCGGGTTCCAGGCCGACACAATATGGCGTCGGGATTCGGGTTTGGTCTTGATACTGTGGATCACGTCCGCGATCTGGTCGATCGAGCGGCCGTCGCCTGCAGGCCAGGAGCGCCATTGTGCGCCATAAACCGGCCCCAGATCACCCTTTTCATCGGCCCATTCATCCCAGATGGAAACGCCGTTATCCTTCAGGTAGGCAATATTGGTATCGCCCTTCAGGAACCACAACAATTCATGAATAATGGATTTCAGATGCAACTTCTTGGTGGTTGTCACCGGAAAGCCCTGCGACAGGTCAAACCGCATCTGGTAGCCAAACACCGAACGTGTGCCGGTTCCGGTCCGGTCACCGCGATCCGTACCCTTGTCTTTCACATGGGCCAAAAGGTCCAGATATGGCTGCATGGGTCACCCCCGACTCGTTTCATGTGCCGTTCACGCTCTGCCTTCTGTTTCGCAGACCCGCAGAGATTTGAAAATAGGTCTTTTCAATGCCGCATTCCACGCCTATATCAACCTTGCTGTCGCAAGACAGATATGGTGATAAATGAGCGGTGCAATAAACCTATTGGACCCGGGGGCGGTACCCGGCGCCTCCACCAAAAACGCAAGTCCTTGAAGGGATGCGCTTTTGATGGGGGCGAAACAGGATCGACAAGGGCGTAAAGATCGACTTTTCACTCGGCATGATACCGCCGTTATCGGGTCAAAAGTGTAGTTGCAAATGACAACAACGCTAAGGGTTACGCTCTCGCTGCTTGATCGCAGTGTGGGAAACCCGCTCTAAGTCCTTGCGGTTAGCCCCGTAAGGCGGGGTTCGGAGGTACCTGGCAACAGAAACCTCCACTTTCACGCAGCGTCACTGACCTGTTATTTTCCATCAACTTTTAACGGAAGATGATGTCAGAGGGTTTTAACCTTCCAAAAAAAATGGCATAAGCTGAAGAGAGTGAAATTGCCGACAATGTGCCAGCATAGAAAGACAGGATTAACATGAGCCAGGATCATATCAGATACGACATTCTAGCTCAGGATGCCTTGCGCGGTGTTATCCGCAAGGTTCTGTCGGAAGTTGCTGCCACCGGAAGTCTTCCGGGCGAGCACCATTTCTTCATTACCTTCCTCACCGGCGCTCCGGGCGTGCGCATTTCGCAGGCTCTCAAAACCAAATATGCCGAACATATGACCATCGTTATCCAGCACCAGTTCTGGGATATGAAAGTGACAGAAACCCATTTTGAAATCGGCCTGTCCTTCTCCGACACACCGGAAAAACTGGTGATTCCCTTCAATGCCATTCGCGGTTTCTATGATCCTTCCGTAAATTTCGAGCTGGAATTTGATGTGGCCGCTGTGGATGAAGAAGAAACGGAAGGGGCTGAAATCACCGCCTGGCCAACACCGGATTCAACGGTGATGGAAGCCATTGTCGATGGCGCACCGAAAGACGCCGGTGACAAGCCCGGCGCATCGGTGGTATCTCTCGACAGTTTCCGCAAGAAGCAATAGGACCATGATGTCCGGCGATGTTGTCAATCTGCGTCAGTTCAGAAAGCAGAAAACAAGGACCGAAAGGGAAAAGCAGGCCGAGCAGAACCGCCTGACCTCTGGACGAAGCAAGGCCGAAAGGAGCCTGACCAAAGCGCGCAACGACAAGGCTGAACGGATGCTGGACCAGGGGCGGCTCGAGATTGAAAATCCAGAGATTTCAAAGCCGTAGAGCCGAAATATGATTCTGTTTCCCAAGAACTTGAATCACAACCTCAAGAAAAGGACATGATCAGGAAAAGGTCCGTCTCCCTCTCCGGTCACCGGACCAGCTTTTCGCTGGAAGACCCGTTCTGGGCAGAGCTTCAGGCCATGGCAGTACGGGATTCGCGCTCGGTTGCAAGCCTTCTGGCAGAGATTGACAGCGCCAGATCAACCGGTACAAATCTCTCCTCGGCCATTCGCATATTCGTCTTGGAACAGCTAAAAAGCCGCCTTGCGCAATAGGGCATGATGTCTCTAGTACCAACCTATTGCACGGGTGGTGGCAACGCGATGCCACGCACCACGCCGCTTTGCGGTGCACCCGGAACTGCGTTGGGCAAGGACGCAGGCGTGGCAGGTGTCGGAGTTGCCTGTTTCAGAGCATCTTCACGGGCCAGCGCCTTCAACTTGTCCTCTGCCTGCTTGCGCAGGGTCTCCTGCAAGGCTGCCGCTTCCCGCGCTGCTGCCAGTTCCTTGTAAAGGGAAGCTTCGCGTCGCAAACGCTGCTTTTCCAGAACATTGTCCTGCAGGGCTTCCACGCGCCGCCGCTCTGTCTCAAATTTGCGCAAGGACAGAAAATTGGCGAATTCCGACGAATCCATACTGCGCTCAGGCTTTTCCAGCAATCCTTTCCAGCTGAGGGTCAAAGCCGGATCCGCCCCGTCGAGCGCATCATCGCCCGGCTTGAAGCGCAGCCGCAATGCACTATCGATGGTCATGTCCTTGAGATTGATATCGGCCCTGGCCGAAAACTCTGCCTCCGCATTGGCGGCACTCACCGTATCAGCCCTGAGCCTGCCACTGGCAATCGTGAACGGCACCACCACACCGCCAATCCTGGTCGATTTGCCATCAACGGCACCCTGCACAATGGACGCAATCTGATCGGGCGAAGGCGTATCCGTCTTGAGTGCATCCGCCTTTGCCAGAATTCCGGCAAATCCGTCGGTCCCGAGGCCGGACAGCACCGTATCCTTCAGGGTCATGTTGCCGGAACCGCTGGAATTGGCGAGCATCTCTGCCAGGCTCTTGCCGGACGCTTCCAGCGCCAGCGCCAGATCAAAATGCCCGGCCACAACCGGCACCGTGTCGCGCTGCCAGGCGATTGCCGCCGTATCCGCATCGCTCACGGACATCTTGGCCTGCAGAAATCCGGACCCTTGCGTATTGGCGACGGAGAAATCACCGGTGACCTTGCCGCCGGCAAAGCGCGCCTTGGCCCCGGTGATCTGCAAACCGCCATCCTTGAAAACAAGGCCGCCTTCAAAGTCCGTAAAAGGTCCATAGACACCAGGCCAGAAATTCTTCGCCTTCATGGCAACATTCACCGAAAAACCGCCAATGGCCGAAGGCGCAAAGGGCGCTCCGGAAAGCCCGGCCGTGTCCATGGTATAAAGCGGACCAAACACGCCTTCACCCAGCCAGGCAAGATCCAGCGTGTCCAGGCCGAGGGTGCCGCTCACCACAGTGTTTTCCGCCAGACGCGAAACATTCAGCGCACCTGAAAACCCGTTCTGGTCTGCCTTGCCTTTTATATCCCCGAAGGCAAGACGATCCGGCGAAACCGTGACAGAGGATTTCAAAACGACCGGCAGTCCCACACCCATACCGGGAATGCCATAGCCGTTCACCAGAAGATAGGGTTCCAGATCTTCGCTTTCGAGCGAGAGAGCATAATGGCCTTCCAGAAAATGGGCAGCACCCAGATTCGTATCGCCTTTCACCGTCAGGGTCGTTTTCGGTGTCGTAAAGGTGAATATGGCTGTCGGAGACTCTCCGGGGTTCTGGGCGATATTCACACCCAGAATCCCGTCTGAATCCGCATCGAATGGAAGCGGTTCAAGTCCGGCCTGCCCCATCAGGACTGTGGTAACCGGGTTTTCCAGCGTGACATCAAAAGAGGCGGCTGTATCCGGCCCGGGAACAACAGTCTCGGCGGAATAATTGGCCGAAATCTTGCTGCCATTGGCCTTGCCGTTCAGGGTCACCGTCACCGGCCAGGCTCCCCCCTCTCCCGCCTTCAGCAAGAACGACAGGTCAAGGCCAGAATAATATCCTGCATTTGCAATCATGCGTTCAAGAACGGGATGTTTCGCAAACTTGCTGTGCATCAATTGCAGGAACGCCGAAGGATCGTCCGCCGTCACATGGCCGGTCATTTCCCCCTTCGGCTGGTCCAGACTGCCGGAAACAAAGCCGGACAGCGCGACTTTTGCACCGGCTATGGACGCTATGTCCAGCCTGTTCAACTCCAGTTTCGCCATCCGAAAGCGAAAAACTGGTGGAAACACCATCAGCCTGCGCACCGAAAGCCGAAAAATGATCCGCCGAAAGCCTGGCCGCAATATTCTGGGCAAAGAAATCTTCCTTCGCATCTCTTCCTGTAAACAGGCTCAGCAAGGCCCGCACCGCATCAAGATCCAGCCTGTCGCCGGAAAGATCGACAGAAAGGTTTCCACGGTCTTCCCCGCCGGACTGATGTTCGACGCGGCCCTTCAAAGTCGCGGCTCCGATATTCACTTCGAGGCTTTCAAACGCCTGGACCTGGGGCGTGAGATTGACACTTGCCGAAAAGCCGGCAGTCTTCAAAGGCCTGATCGCCGGATCAACCGAACCGGACAACCAAGACGCCAGTCCGGACGGCTGGTTGGAGGCCAGCAGCAGATCCCCCCTGAAGGATTGTTCGCCGGAAAGGATCAGGTCACCGCTCGTTTCGACCTGTGTTCGGCCCGGCAGTTGCGCCGTCGCCTTTTCCACCCGCCAGCCGGTTCCATTGGGCAACAATTCCACCGAAAGATCCCGCAAGGTTGTATCCCCGGCAATCAGGGCCGGCAATTTCAGGCTGGCGCGACCGGGAACCTGCGGTATGGGAATATCGGCCGCCAGCGCCAGAAGCGCCTGCAAGCGCACGCTGGCCGGAATGACTGTGGTGCGGTCTGTCTTCGCGCTTTCACCACTATTGCCAAAGCTGGAGACATCAATCTGCTGGCCCTCTGCCGTCAGGAGAAATTCGGGCCTGGCACCGGTGCTGAGCGTGGCCTCTCCGGTCACGACATAGGGATCGGCAACATTGCCTGTTTCCAGCCGGTATTCAGGAATGCGCACACTCTCATTTGTCAGGGTGAACTTCCCCTTGACCCTTGTGGCCATGGTTGTTGTGTCATCTGCCTGTCTTTTCGTCTCTTCGCTGCGGGCCGATATGGTGAAATCGCCATCATAGACCGGTCGCAGATCAACAATTTTCAACGCACCTTCCAGATCCAGATCAAACTTTTGCGCATCCGGCATCAACCGGGCTTTCAGACGCACATCAGCACCGGCATCCGGTATGCCCGTTGCCAGCGCAAACCGTCCGGATTCTCCATCCAGCGCACCGCTTCCTTCGATACGCCATGGCCCGGCAAGCGATTTTGCCGAAAGCTCGGCATTCAGGTTATCGATCAGTCGCGTCCGTCCCGTCTGTTCGTCCACGAAGCGGATCGCACCGTCACGGATACTCACATGTTCCAGAACAACGGTCTTTGCCGGTATCGAGAGCTTGCCGGTGCGCACCCAGTCCAGGGTTCCGTCGCTCAAAAGCTTGATATTGGCTTTTGGCCGCTCAAGTCGCATGTCATAGATCTTGGCCTCGCCGCTTAAAAACGGTGCCAGTTCGGCATCCATGGAAAACCGCTCGACGGTAATCAGGGCTGTTCCGTCGGCCTGTGGCCCAACCTGCACATCGTTCAGCGTAATCGAAGGAAACGGCAGGATTCGCGCGTCAACACTGCCCAGAACAACAACCTTCTTGCCCAGAATGAAACTGGCCTGGGTTTCAAAATCCTTGCGGAAATTGCTCCAGTCTACAAATAGCGGTGCCAGCAGCGCTGAAAACAGCACCACTACCAACAGCCCGGCAAAAAACACCAGCAACCGGCCCATTCAGCCCTCAAATTTCTGTTCGCCGCAGCGCAGCAATACACACACCACATGACAGTAGCGCCATTGTTGGCAGGAGCAAGACGAAACCGTCTGGTTTCCCCTTATTCCCTTTGCGAATGTCAGGGCAATTGGAAAATCTTGCCCGGATTGAAAATGCCATCCGGATCCAGCGCCCTCTTGATCTGCCGCATCAGGTAAACGGCTGTCAGGCTTCATCAATCAAATCCTCACGACCCATTCCTCCCAACATCCGGGAATTTGCAAGGCAACAGTTCAGATTCGGATAAAAATATCCGAATTTGCTTGATGTTCGGATAAAAATATCCGATATTGCTGATGTCGAAACAGAGAGCAATATGGACAAGCGAGATCGTTTCATTGCCGAACTGAGAATTGAGGCCAAGAACCGTAATCTTTCCTTTCGGGTTGACAAGGCAAAGGGCAAGGGAGGTCACGCCATGGTCTTCGTTGGAGACAGGTTTACGACCCTGCCCAGCCGCGAAATTGATCCGAAAACGGCCGCAAAAATCAGAAAAGGGCTGGGGCTGATATGAGCTCATCCGTTCCGTGTCCGGGTCTGAAACAGGTAAGGGAAGCAACATGAAAACCTATTCCTACGCTGCAACATTTGAACCGGCGGCAAGGCCCGGAGGTTTTGTCGTAACATTTGCCGATCTGCCCGAAGCCATCACCGAAGGGGATGATATGGCGGACGCCAGGGAACAGGCTGCCGACGCGCTTGGCGTGACCCTGTTGACCTATCTGGAAATCGGGCGTCCGCTGCCTGCGGCCAGCGCAGACGGAATCTGGATTGCGCCGGAGCCGGAAACCGCCGCCAAAATTGCCCTGATCGAAACATTTCGCGATGCCGGAATATCGCGCAGCGAACTCGCACGCCGGATCGGCAAGGACGAAAAGGAGGCGCGTCGATTGCTGGACCCCAATATCAGAACCAAGCTTTCGCTCATGACGGCAGCCCTTGCCGTCATGGGCCAGCGTCTGCTCATTGGCCTGGAGGCGGCTGAATAAAGGCGCAGGCCCAGAGCGTGTCGGAAAGGGGTGGAGAGGAGCAAGACGAAACCGTCTGTTTCCCCCTTATTCCCTTTGCGAATGTCAGGGCAATTGGAAAATCTTGCCCGGATTGAAAATGCCATCCGGATCCAGCGCCCTCTTGATCTGCTGCATCAGGTAAACGGCACTGCCCAGTTCCTCCGTCAAAAACCGCTGCTTGCCCTGCCCGATACCATGTTCGCCGGTGCAGGTACCGTCCATTGCCAGCGCCCGCGCATTCAGTCTGGCAACAAAAGCCTCGGCGCGGGCAATGTCGCGCGGATCCTTGCCATCAAACACAAGGCTCACATGAAAATTGCCATCTCCGGCATGGCCGACAATCGGCCCAAGAAGGCCATGCGCCTCCAGGTCAGCCTGCGTATCGGCAACGCATTCGGCAAGGCGCGAAATCGGCACGCAGACATCCGTTGCCAGAACCGCCTTGCCCGGTGCCATGGCTTTTACCGACCAGAACACATCATGGCGCGCCTTCCACAGCTTCGCCCGCCCGGCAGCATCCGCCGTCCATTCAAAAGCGCCGCCGCCACATTCGGCAACAATTCCGGCAAATTCGGCAGATTGCAGCACCACACTTTCCGCATTGCCATGAAACTCGACAAAAAGCGTCGGCTGTTCGGTCAGGGCAAGGCCGGAATAGGCATTGCAGGCACGGATCTGCGCCGCATTCAGAAGCTCGATACGGGCAACGGGAATGCCCGTCTGGATGGTCATGGTTACCGCTTCAGCTGCGGCCTTCAGGCTTGGAAAACTGCAGATACCACCGGCAATCACCGGCGGAATACCCTGCAAACGCAAGGTCACCGAGGTCAGAATTCCCAGTGTGCCTTCCGCTCCCACAAACAGCCGGGTCAGATCATAACCGGCCGACGACTTGCGGGCACGGTGCGCGGTGCGGATCTCCTCGCCGGAGGCAATCACAGCCGTCACCGCCAGCACATTGTCCTTCATCGTGCCGTAGCGGACCGCATTGGTACCGGAAGCCCGCGTGGAGGTCATGCCGCCGATGGAGGCATTGGCCCCAGGATCAATCGGGAAAAACAGACCTGTATCGCGCAGATAGACGTTAAGCTGTTCGCGGGTGACCCCCGGCTCCACCGTGCAGTCCAGATCTTCTGAATTGACAGACAGGATCGCATTCATCCGTGAAAAATCGATGCTGATCCCGCCCTGTGGTGCATTCACCTGGCCCTCGAGCGATGAGCCGACCCCGAAAGGGATCATCGGCACCTTGTGCTGCGCACAGACAGAGACGATGGCCTGCACATCGCAAGAGCTTTCCACGAAAATCACAGCATCCGGCCATTGGGCGGGAATATAGGTCGTGCTGTGCGCATGCTGTTCGCGCACGCTCTGGCCTGTTTGCAAGCGTTCGCCAAACTGCTGTTTCAGCAATGAAATGGCCGCAGCGATGCCAGCCTCGTTTCGCGGCTGAACGGCAATATCGACCAGGGCCATGTCTCACTCCCGTATCTTTTCTGCAGGTTATTGGCCGGACAGCAGCGTTTGTCAGGCAATATGACAAATCACGAAAATATACCTACCGTTCTGTCGACGATGGTTTCGGACAGCGCACTGAAGTCCTTGCGTGCTTCGGATACCGCTGTCGCATGGCTTCCAATCGCTCCATCTGCTGAGGTCAACTGAAATATGGGTTTCCGCTTTTCCTGCCCCATAGGAACGAGACTGCGATAATGCTTGACCGTAGCCAGACAATTCCAGTCCTTGTCAGGCGACACAGGATAAGGTCCGGTGAGTTTCGACAGAAGCTCCTTTGCATATTCTTCCGGCATCCGGTTCACCCATTTGTCATAGGCCTTGACAGGACGGTCGAGACGGACACTGTGTTGCTGCACAAGGTAACCGAGAGGTGCCATAGCCCCGGAGGGGATCGGAAAAGAAGGATTCGGCCAATTTTGCTGCCGCTTTGCCCATTCCTCCCGCCAGCGTTTCAATGTCGGACCCAGATTTCGCAATCCCTGCAGAGAGAAAAGATCGGCTCCCAAAGGTACAATAACATGATCCGTCGCAATCATCACCGAGCGGTTGATAGCACCCAGATTGGGGCCGACGTCAACAAGGATAAAATCCGCATTCATTTCCCTCGCACCAGCCTGCATAATCGTCCAGAAGGCAGTAATAATTCTGAAGGGGCGGTACAAATTTGCCGACCCCATCGCCAAAGGCCAATTTGCCGAAAGCTCGTCTTCAAAGCCTGAAAGCGCAAGATCACCGGGTATGAGTGACAATGCCGGTGAAATTTTCTGAAGAGCCGGTGCCAGCAAATCCCCGACAGCAAGCAGCGGAGCAACACATTTATAAATCGTATCGTCTTGGTTACCAGACGCATTCCACAAATCTTCAAGCTTGGATTCATCCAGAAAGGCCGATGTGAGATTGGCTTGCGGATCAAGATCGCAGGCAAGAACCCGGTGCCCTGTTTCAGACAGCATCCAGGCCAGATGGTAGAGGAGCGACGTCTTCCCGACGCCTCCCTTATTATTGAAAAAGGTCAGTACCGGGACAGCCATCAGTCTTTTCCTCTCACCGTCACCACCACAAAATTCTCAGATATATCAAATTCCGGAACCGGGTGACCGGCCTCTCTCAGCAACCGCCTCGCCGTTGCTATGCCGACACCGAAGCGCTGCACATAGCCAAGGACTTTCATCGCGTCGGCAAGATTGGGATTGCGATAATCCGTCAGCCCTGGATGCCCGAAATTGCCCTGATTGACCAAGCCAAAAGGTCCGCCGGGATTATGGATTTCAATCCGGTCGTTAAACCATGTGATACGCACTGGCGCATGGGTTGCTTCATATGTCCTGTGCATCACGGCATTGCGCACCAGTTGCTGCAGGGCCGCCAATGGATAATTCACAGAACGGACTTCAGTATCATCCGAAGTCAGATCAATACGTGTACGAATATGCGCCTTCATTTTCTCATCAATACGTCGCAATATCTCAGAAATTGTACCGTCAATGGCTTCATCATCAATAATGGGATCTGACAGGTCATGACCATCAATACGAAGAAACTGGACATAGGAATTCCCGATCAGATCGCGCGAACGTTTGCCGATAACCAGAGCTCCAAGAACAGTGGGAACGGGATCATCCGCCGTCGCGATCATTTTTGTTGCAGCAAGTTGCTGCTCAATACTGCGTTCATTAGCTTCAAGAACGTCAGGACTGAAGGCATTTCCGAGATATTCCTCCCTGAACAGCGCAAGATTGAGTGCGTCCATCCCAACCCCACGGATCGGCTGTATATCAAACGGAATATTCCGCGAACGACGGCGCTCATTGAGTCTTGCCTCGTCCTGTGCTGTCGCACGCCCTTTGCGCGGCCCGACCCGAACATGAATAACACCCTTGCAGCGGACAGGTGGAGAATCCGAAGGCAGCACAGTCACCACAGCAAGATCGCCGCCGTTCAATCTTCGCTTTTCAACAAGCATGGAAGGCGGGGGAACAATCTGCCCTTCCGTCTTCATGTTCGACAGCGTCAAAAGCAATCTGTCGTCAATGTCGAGACCAGCGTTTGATCCATCATTGCGCACGCCAACAAAAATGACGCCCGCCTTTCCTTCACCGGCAAGATCGTTGGAAAACGCACAAATGGCTTCATTGATAGCAGTCACAACACCGTCGTTAAGCCGTTCTTTACGTTCGACCCTGTGGCTCTCGACATCTGCCAGGAGCAGCAATAGTTCAGAATCTTCCAGCCGCACGATCCAAACCCTTTACCTTAAAACGCTTTTCATTTCAGGCAAGTATATAGATCAGTCAGCAAAGGGTGTCCACAAAGGGATCACCCCTCCCGCCTTTGAACAAACGCCATTCTTAAGCAGCCGGTGCTTCGTCCGGCTTGTCGACGACTTCCTTGCGCACGGCAGCAAAGGCTTCGCGCAGCGCCGCTTCCTGTGTGCGGTCGAGATTGGTGCGGATAATATGGCCGCCATATTTTTTCAGCTCGTCAATCACGCGGTCAGAGGTTGCGCGTTTGGCCGAGATGAACAGGGCAGCCTGGCCCGGTTGCAGCACGGAGGAAACCTCTTTCATGAAGCCGTCATTGATCCCGTAATCAGAAAGCGCACCGGCAAGCGCGCCGGCACCGGCACCGGCTGCCACACCGATCAGCGGATTGAAAAACAGCAAACCGGCAAACAGGCCCCAGAAAGCGCCGCCGCTGGCCCCCATCACCCACATATTGACCATCTGATGCAGCTTGATCTGACCGTCGGCATCTGCCGTGGCCACGACTGCATCTTCAATATCCACCAGATATTCCTTGGAAAGCCCGAACAGCGCCTTACGCCCGGCTTCTGCCTGTTCCTGATTATTATAGCCTATCACGATCAATTCCGACATGGTTTTCTCCTTGTATAAAGTGTTTGACGTTGTTCGGATGATATGGGGACTGCGCAGTCAGGTTGTAAGGGCGTGTTTGATGAAGGTTTTGTAATACAGAAATTCAGACCTGAAGGATTACAACACAGGATGCTTCGAGGGCCGGACAGCGTCCGGCCCTCGAAGCATCCGGCACAATCGATCACATACCGAGGCACTTCTCAGGCCCGTTCGACAAAGCCGTCGAGCACCCGCTTCTGCCCGGCCCGGTCAAAGTCGATGGTAAGCTTGTTGCCCTCGATCGAGGCGACATTGCCATTGCCGAACTTGATGTGAAACACCCGGTCGCCGATGGAAAAGGCCGAGGGCGTGTCTGTCTTCGATTTGGCTACCAGCTCGCCCTCGATCATGCGCGCCTTCGGGCCGCTTTCGCCATAACCGATGCGCTCGACAGACACACCGGAACGGTTGCCCCAGTTCTGCTTTGTGGCGTCTGTCGCGTTGGCCTGCGCCCGTTTCCAGCCCGGTGTCGCATAGCTGTTGGCAAACGGTTCCCGGCTGTCAAAGCGTGATGGACCGCCGCGCCCGTAAGAACCGTAGGAACTGTCACCGGCCGCCACGTCCACATGGTCCGGGTGCAATTCATCAACAAAACGCGAGTGGACTGTCGATTGCCACAGCCCGCGAATACGCCGGTTGGAAACAAACCAGATATGGCAGCGGCGCTTGGCACGGGTAATGCCGACATAGGCCAGCCGCCGCTCTTCTTCCAGTCCGGAGCGGCCGCCTTCATCCAGTGCGCGTTGATGCGGAAACAGCCCTTCCTCCCAGCCGGGCAGGAACACGGTTTCAAATTCCAGGCCTTTTGACGAATGCAGCGTCATGATCGACACGGCGTCCAGATCCTCATTCTGTTCCGCATCCATCACCAGGGACACATGTTCCAGAAAACCGCGCATGGATTCGAAGGTCTCCATGGAACGCACAAGCTCTTTCAGGTTTTCCAGACGGCCCGGCGCATCGGCGGACTTGTCGGCCTGCCACATGGCCGTATAGCCGCTTTCATCGAGAATCTGCTCGGCCAGTTCGGTATGCGGCGTGTTTTCCAGAAGGTTCTGCCAGCGGCGAAAATTCATCACCACATCAAACAGCGATTTGCGCGCCTTGGGCTTCAGCTCTTCCGTGTCCATCATGTCGCCAGCGGCCTGCAACATCGGAATGTCACGGGCGCGGGCATAATCATGCAGGGCCCGCACGGTCGTATCGCCCAGACCACGCTTGGGTGTGTTGATGATCCGTTCAAAGGCCAGATCATCGGCAGGCTGGCAGACCAGCCGGAAATAGGCCATGGCATCGCGGATTTCAGCCCGCTCGTAAAAGCGCGGGCCGCCGATGACCCGGTAGTTGATCCCCAGCGTCACAAACCGGTCTTCAAACTCGCGCATCTGGAAGGAGGCCCGCACCAGAATGGCCATATCGTTGAGCGCGTGCTTGCCTCGGTGCAACTGCTCGATTTCCTCGCCCACAGCGCGGGCTTCCTCTTCCGAATCCCAGCCCGAATGCACCACGACCTTCACATCATCCGCATCCACCCGGTCGGTAAACAGCGTCTTGCCCAGCCGCCCCTCATTATGGGCGATCAGATGCGCGGCAGCGCCCAGAATATGCTGGGTGGAGCGATAATTGCGCTCCAGCTTGATGATTTTCGCACCCGGAAAATCCTTGTCGAACCGCAGGATATTGTCCACTTCCGCGCCGCGCCAGCCATAGATCGACTGGTCATCATCCCCGACACAACAGATATTGACCGGCTGACCCTGTGGCCGCTGCGCCAGAAGCCGCAGCCACAGATATTGCGCCGTGTTGGTGTCCTGATACTCGTCCACCAGAATATAGCGAAATTTCTGGTGATAGTCCCGCAGCACATCCGGGTTGGCGCGGAACATGCGGATGGGATGCAGAAGCAGGTCACCGAAATCACAGGCATTCAATGTTTTCAGACGCGCCTGGTAGGCCGCGTAAAGTTCCCGGCCCTTGCCATTGGCAAAGGCCCGCGCATCGCCCTCGGCAATATCGGCAGGTCCAAGGCCCTTGTTCTTCCAGCCATCCATCATCAGGGCAAATTGCCGCGCCGGCCAGCGCTTGTCGTCCAGACCTTCCGCCTGGATCAGTTGCTTGATCAGCCGGATCACATCATCGGTGTCGAGAATGGTAAAATCACTGCGCAGCCCCACCAGCTCGGCATGACGCCGCAGGATTTTCACACCGATGGAGTGAAATGTGCCAAGCCAGGGCATGCCTTCCACAGCGCCGCCCACCAGCATGCCGATGCGCTGTTTCATCTCCCGCGCCGCCTTGTTGGTAAAGGTCACTGCCAGGATTTGGCCGGGAAAGGCCCTGCCCGTCTGTATGATATGGGCAATGCGCGTGGTCAGCACCCGGGTCTTGCCGGTGCCGGCCCCTGCCAGCACCAGAACCGGGCCATCAACAGTTTCAACAGCCAGAGCCTGCTCGGGATTGAGACCGGAGAGATAGTCCGGTTTTGAGCCGTGCATCCGGTTGCCGTCGCGTGCAGCCATCGCACGCGCGGCAATACCGCCGCCGGCAGGTGCAGGATGTTGCGGGCGTGGTACCGGTTCTTCGTCGAAGAACGGAATATCATCATTTCTGTGGTCCATGGCGCTCAATGTAGTGATTCGGTACCGAAAGGCAAAACACCAGTGCGGATATTCCGGCTGCTGCCATTGTTTTTCCCATCTTTCGGAATAGATAATTTTGCAAAGCGTGGCCATCTCCACAAACCGGAAACAATTCCTGTGTAATTCCACCTGGTCTTCGCTTGCAGCAGGGCTGATTTTGCCCGGGCGAAACATATTGCAGACCGATAGACCAGACCATTCATTTTCAGGGAGCATTTATGCGGATTTGGAAACAGGCGATCAGCATCGTCATCATTCTGGTTGCAGGCGTGGCACTCAGCATCAGGTTCATACCGCAAGCCGATGCTTTCGCCGCAAAAGCAGGGGTTCCCCAAAACATTGTCGCAGCTATTGCGCCGTCCTCCGCCGCACCGGAAAACACGCAAGCCCAGGGTCAGGGTCAGGCCAAAACCGGAGATCCGGGCCAGGGCAAGGGACAGGGTCGCCAGCGCGGCGGCAACCGTGCCACGCCGCTGGTCGTGGTGTCGCAGGTCAGAACCGGCGTTACCAATGACAGCCTGACCACCATAGGCACGGCGCAGTCCATTCGCTCCGTCTCGGTCACCCCCTCCATGTCGGGCCGGCTGGCAGAACTGAATGTCAGGGCAGGTGACAAGGTCAAGACCGGAACGGTGATTGCACGGCTGGAAGATACCGGTGAACAGATAGCGCTGGATACCGCCAGACTTGGCCTGTCCGATGCGGAGGAAAAGCTCGCCCGTCTGGAAAAAGTCACCCAGACGGTTTCCGAGCAGGCGCTGGAGGAAGCGCGCTCGAAGGCCAGTGCGGCAAGGCTGGCCGTTGAGCAGGCCGATCTCAAGCTGCGCCAGTTGCAGATCGTGGCCCCCATCGATGGCACGGCCGGTCTGGTGCCGGTCTCGGTGGGTGACAATGTCACGAACACCACGGCCATCGTCAGCCTGGATGACCGTTCGGAAATGCTCGTGGAATTTCGTGCACCGGAACGCTTTGTCACCGGGCTGAAACTCGGCATGCCCGTCAGCCTTTCGGAAATAGGCAACGGGGCTGCGGCCCTGTCAGGCACAATCAGTGCCCTGGACAACCAGCTCGACACGGCCAGCCGCACCATTCGTGTTCAGGCCGAGGTTGAAAACAGGGCAGACACCTTGCGGGCTGGCATGGCGCTGGAAGTCAGTGTCGCTTTCCCGGGTGACAGCTATGCATCGGTGGACCCGCTGGCTGTGCAATGGGATTCAAGCGGTGCCTTCGTCTACAAGGTTGTGGATGACAAGTCCGTGCGCACCGGTGTTCGCCTCGTGGACCGCCGGTCTGACATGGTGCTGGTGGATGGTCCACTGTCTGAAGGCGATGCGGTGATTGTCGAGGGTGTTCAGCGGACGCGCAATGGCGGTGCCGTCAAGGTGCGTGGCGCTTCGGAGGTCAAGGGATGAACCAGGAAAACACGCCAGCATCGCCTGGCCCTTCTTCACATGACAGCGGCGGCTTTACATCCACTTTTGTGCGTCGTCCCGTTCTGGCGCTGGTTTTGAATTCGCTCATCATTGTGGCGGGTATTGCCGCGCTGTTTGCCGTTGACGTGCGGGAGCTGCCCAGTATCTCCAGCCCGGTTCTGACCGTGCGCACCACGCTGACAGGCGCAGCCCCGGAAACGGTTGACCAGCAGGTCACAGCGGTCATAGAAGGCGCTGTTGCCCGCGTCACCGGCCTGACCAACCTGTCGTCAAGCTCATCCTTCGGCTCCAGCCGTGTCCGTCTGGAATTTTCGGACAAGACCAATATCACTGTTGCATCATCCGATGTCCGCGATGCCATCAGCCGTGTTCTGAACACACTTCCCGATGGTGCCGAGGAACCGGTCATCATCAAGTCAGACCCGGACAGCCAGCCCATCATCCGTCTCGCCGTCACATCGGACACAAGCTCGCTGGAACAGCTGACACAGCTTGTGGAAGACAGCATTATTGACCCGCTGGCAGCCGTTGATGGCGTGGCCGATGTCGAGACCTATGGCGAACAGACAGAGATTTTCCGGGTGGATATCAACCAGATGAAGCTGGCCAGATACGGGCTCACCCCGTCCGATCTGGTCGCCTCCATCAATGCGGCCAATTCCGAATTGCCAGCAGGCTCACTCACCTCCTCCTCCCAGGACATTCTGGTGCGCGCCTCCACCAGCAGCCTGACGGCCGAAGCGCTGGAAAATGTGATCATTGCCAAAAATGTAAGGCTGGCCGATGTCGCAACTGTCAGCCTGGGACCGGACATTGCCTCCACCACCCTGCGCTCGAATGGCAAAACCGGTATCGGCCTTGGCATTATCCGCCAGGCACAGTCCAACACGCTCAGTATTTCCAATGGTGTCCATGCCGTGGTTGAAAAGCTGAAGACATCCCTGCCGCCCGGCACCGAACTGCGCATCACCAGTGACGATGCCACGTTCATCAGCGCCTCCCTGCATGAGGTTGTCAGTTCCCTGGTATTGGCCATCGTCATTGTGGTTGCCATTATCTACCTGTTTCTGGGAAGCCTGCGTGCCACGCTCATTCCGGCCATTACCATTCCGGTAGCCCTCATCGGCACACTGGCCGCCATTTACATGGTAGGGTTCTCGGTCAACATTCTCACCCTTCTGGCCATTGTTCTGGCCACCGGCATGGTGGTGGATGATGCCATTGTGGTTCTGGAAAATATCATGCGCCGCCGCGCCGGGGGCATGGGGCGCAAGGCCGCTGCCGTCATCGGCACAAAGCAGGTGTTTTTTGCGGTCATTGCCACAACAGCAACGCTTGCCGCCGTGTTTGTCCCGATTTCCTTCATGCCGGGCCAGACCGGCGGCCTGTTTAAAGAGTTCGGGTTTGTGCTGGCCTTTTCGGTCACGCTGTCATCGCTTGTGGCACTGACCCTGTGCCCGATGCTGGCCTCGCAAATCCTGCCGCCAAACGACACAAAGGTGCCAATGCTGACAAAGCTTATGACGCCTGTGGGTCATATGTTTTCAAACATTTACCGAAAGACTCTCGGCATTTGCATCAATGCGCCTGCTGTCGTCATCACCGTCAGCCTGCTGATATGCCTGGCCGCAGCGGGCGGCTTTGCCAGTCTGAAACAGGAACTGGTGCCAACGGAAGATCGTGCATCCGTTCTTCTGCGCATTTCCACAGCGCAAGGGGCAAGCCTTGATTTTACCCGCGACCAGATCCTCAAGGTTGAGGAACATCTGGCACCGTTCATCGACAGTGGCGAGATAGAAAACATGTATTCCATTGTCGGCAACGGTGCTTCCAACAGCGGTATCATGGTTCTGACACTGGCTCCCTGGGACAAGCGGATACGCTCGCAAAGCGCCATTGTTGACGACATGAATGCCTCGCTCGACTCTATTCCGGCCATCCGGGCAGTCGCCTTGCAGCCCAACAGTCTTGGCATTCGCGGCTCGGGCAACGGTTTGCAGATTGCAGTCCTTGGCTATGATTACAACATCTTGCAGCAGACAGCACTGAATATCCGCGACGCGCTGGACAAAACCGGCTCGTTTCAAAATGTGCGCCTGAATGCAGAACCGAACCAGCCGCAGCTCTCCCTGTCCATTGATCCGGTCAGGGCGTCCGACCTTGGCATCAACACCACCGGCCTTGCAGTGGCCATGCAATCCATGCTCGATGGTCGAAAAATTGGAGAAATCTTCGTCGACGGGCGTTCGCTGCCGGTCAAACTCCTGTCAACCACGACGCCCGTGAATGATCCGTCTGATCTGGAACACCTGTTTGTCAAAGGTGCCAACGGCACCATGCTGCCGCTGTCCACCATTGCCACGATCACGGAAGAGGCCGTAACCCCAAGTCTGGACCGTGAAAGCCAGATGCGGGCCGTCAGCCTTTCGGCAGGGCTGAACGATGGCGTCACCCTGGGTGCAGCCCTCGATATTGCCAATGAGGTTGCAACGCCGCTGCTGCCGCCCTCCTACCGGATGATCCCGATTGGCGAGGCCGCAGCGCTCGGATCCAACACAGGTGGCCTTGCGCAGACCTTCGCCTTCGCCCTGATCATCATTTTTCTGGTTCTGGCGGCACAGTTTGAAAGCTTTGTCAGCGCTGTTGTGATCATGACCACAGTTCCGCTGGGTCTGGCCTGCGCCATATTTGCCATGCTTGCGACAGGCGGCACACTGAATGTCTACAGCCAGATCGGCCTTGTCATGCTGGTGGGGATCATGGCCAAGAACGGCATTCTGATTGTCGAGTTTGCCAATCAGCTGCGCGATGAAGGACAATCCGTGCGTGAGGCGATTGTCAATGCCAGTGCGCAACGCCTGCGCCCCGTTGCCATGACCATGATTGCCACCATTCTGGGCGGTGTGCCTCTGGTGCTGGCCCATGGTGCCGGTGCGGAATCGCGCATTGCCCTTGGCTGGGTCGTCGTCGGCGGGCTGGGTCTTGCCACGCTGGTCACCTTGTATATTACCCCGGTGGCCTATCTGCTTCTGGCGCGCTTCTCCAAACCGCATGCGCAAAAGGCAGGTGCCCTGCAGCAGGAACTGGCCCATGCCCATGGCATCCAGACCTCCGCCGAACCGGCGGAGTGAGAATTCCGGTGATCATGCCTGTTTTGAAAGTCATTGCCGGACTTGCGCCTTGATCCGCGGCACATCGAACTCTATCTGTTGCTGACCAAGTGATTTCAGGAGCATGCCATCTTGCCGATTTTCAACACCCTGCCGCCCGCCCCCGTTGCCGCCAGAATTCCCGTTTCCGACACGCGGCATGGCATCACAAGGACGGATGATTACGCCTGGATGCGCGACGAAAACTGGCAGGCCATGTTCAGGGATCCTTCCATTCTGAAACCGGAAATCCGCGCCCATCTGGAGGCTGAAAACACCTATATGCAGGCCGCCATGGGCGATACGGACGCCCTGCAAAAGCAGCTCTTTGCCGAAATGAAAGGCCGCATCAAGGAAGACGACAGTTCCGTACCCATGAAGGATGGCCCCTTTGCCTATGGCACGATGTATGTCACCGGCGGTGAGCATGCCAGATATTTCCGCCAGCCGCGCGATGGCGGCCCCCGCGAGATCCTGCTCGACGGCGACGCAGAGGCCGCAGGCAAGCCCTATTTCCGCATGACCGGCATTGACCATTCCTCCGATCATGCCCGTGGCATCTGGGGCTATGATGACAAGGGATCGGAATATTTTACGCTGCGGGTGCGCGACCTTGCAACGGGCGAGGATCTGGACGACCGGATTGAAAATACCGGCGGCGGTGCCTGCTGGGCACCGGATGCGAAGAGTTTCTTCTATACCGAGCAGGACGAGAACCATCGCCCGTCCAGGATCTGGCATCATGTGATCGGCACGCCGCAATCTGCCGACAGGCTGGTGTATGAGGAAAAAGATCCCGGCTTTTTCATGAGTGTCGGCGATTCCCTTCTGCAGGATTTCATCTTCATCAATATCAATGATCATGACACATCCGAATACCGGCTTCTGTCAACCAAAGACCTTGAGGCCGAGCCAAGGATCATGGCGGTGCGCGATCCCGGCCTGCAATATGACCTGACCGAGGGCGGCGATGTTTTCTACATCCTGACCAATGCCGACGGTGCCAGGGACTTCAAGATCATGCAGACCCCGGTCACAGCGCCGGGCCGGGAAAACTGGACTGATGTTGTACCGCACATATCGGGCCGTCTGATCATTTCCGTTCTGGCCTACCGGCACCATCTCATCTGGCTGGAGCGCTCGAACGGCCTGCCGCGGATCATGATCAAGGATCGCGCCACGGGCGAGGAACACGCAATAGCCTTTGATGAGGAAGCCTTCTCGCTCGGCCTTCAGGGATCACTGGAATATGACACGCAGATTGTCCGCTTCTCCTATTCCTCCATGACCACACCCTCGCAGCTTTATGATTACAACATGGTCACCCGGGAGCGCACACTCCTGAAAACCCAGGAAGTACCGAGCGGCCACAAGATTTCCGATTATGTCACCCGCCGCATCCAGGCGCCGGCCCATGATGGCGAGCTGGTTCCGGTCACCATTCTCTATCACAGGGATACGAAGCTCGACGGCACCGCCCCCTGCCTGCTCTATGGCTACGGGGCCTATGGCCATTCCATTCCGGCCTCGTTCAACACCAATGCCCTGTCACTGGCCGACCGCGGTTTTGTCTATGCCATTGCCCATATCCGTGGCGGCATGGACAAGGGCTACTACTGGTACGAGACCGGAAAACTGGAAGGAAAAATCAACACATTCAAGGACTTTATTGCGGCAGCGGATTCTCTTGTGGAAGGTGAGTTCACCTCCTTTGACAGGATCGTCGCCCAGGGCGGCTCGGCGGGCGGCATGCTCATGGGGGCCGTGGTCAATATGGCACCGGAGAAATTTGCGGGGCTGATTGCCGCCGTTCCCTTTGTCGATGTCATGAACACCATGCTCGATGACACATTGCCGCTGACCCCGCCGGAGTGGCCGGAATGGGGCAACCCGATTGAAAGCAGGGATGATTACCTGCGCATGGCATCCTATTCGCCTTACGACAATGTCAGTGCCCTGCCCTACCCGCCAATCCTTGCCATTGGCGGACTTACCGATCCGCGCGTCACCTATTGGGAACCGGCCAAATGGGTCGCCAGATTGCGCGCCTTCACCACAGGCGATGCACCGATCCTGCTCAAGACCAATATGGGGGCCGGCCATGGCGGCGCATCCGGCCGCTTCCAGAGACTGGAAGAAACTGCCTTTGAATATGCCTTTGCGGTGAAAGTGGCGGGCAAGATGTGAGCCCGCCACAAAGCAGCCCCCTCAATGATGATGGTGACCGGTATGCGGGTTCGCAGTCCCCCGGCTCTCATGGAACGATTGCCGCAGGATCTGGAAGGCTGAGGACAGGAACAGGCCGGACATCAGGCCCGCAAACCATCAGGTCCGGCCAGGCAGACGCCGTTGCCCATACGGCGACGGCTGCCAGCATGACCGCAACATTGCCGATGGCATCATTGCGCGAGCACAGCCAGACGGATTTGATATTGGCATCGCCATCCTTGTAAGAATAGAGCAGTGCCACGCTGGCCAGATTGGCCGCCAGAGCCAGAAAGCCGACAGCCCCCATCACCGGCGCTTGCGGCACGCCTCCGGCAAAGACCTGCCACACTGTGGACCCTGCCACCCAGACCCCCATGGCAAACAGGCTTGCGCCCTTGAGAGCTGCCGCGCCCGAGCGCACTTTCACCGATGTGCCGATGACCGCCAGCGACAGGCCATAGGTCATGGCATCGGCAAAGAAATCCAGCGCATCAGCCTGCAAGGCCTGTGAGCCGGACAGATGGCCTGCCGACATTTCCACAAGAAACAGCGTGGCGTTGATGATGATCACCATCACCAGCCTTTGCTTGTAGGTTTTCGACATACCATCAAAAGGGGCGTGGCTGTGGCCGCAGGAAGCGCTCATGGAAATTGCCTTCAATGCCTCTTATATTCGTCTGAAAACGGGTGTAATCTCTCCAGTCACTGGAGGGTCAAGAGGTTTTTTCGCGATGATGACAATTGGAGCACTGGCGCGGGCCGCAGATGTGAAAGTGCCGACCATCCGCTATTATGAGGAGATTGGTCTGTTGCCACAGGCCGGGCGTACCCGGAGCAACCAGCGCCGCTATTCGCCGCAGCAACGCCAGCAACTGATCTTCATCCGCCACGCCCGCGATCTCGGACTGCCGATCAAGGCCATCCGCGAGCTTCTCACCCTGTCTGCCCACCCGGAAAAACCCTGCACGGATGCTGACCGCATCGCTGCCGACCATTTGCGCGATGTGCAGCGGCGCATTGCCAGCCTGCAATCGCTGGAAGCCGAACTCAAACGCATGCTCGACCATCACCATGGCGGAACGGTCGGAGCCTGCGAAGTGCTGCAATCCCTGTCCGACCACAGCCATTGCCTTTCGGAGCATTGAGTCACTTGACATTTGATCCCGTCTGTTGCTTATAAGCCATCATGATCACACACGCGCACATCACCGTATCGTACTTTTGGTCGTTCTCCTGAGAGCGGCTGTTTGATCATGTTCAAAAAGCCGCCGACAGGGCGGCTTTTTTTGTTTCCGGCAAAAAGCAGGTCTGTCAGGCGGGTAACGTCAGGAAGAATGCAGGAAACACCACAATGCCAACCACATCTGCAGACATTACAATAGCATGGAGGTCCGCCGGCCGTGACCTCCACACGCCGCGCCAGACCCGATGACCTGCCGGAACTCGGCACCATGATCGCCGCCCTTGCCGCCCATCACGGTGACAGGGCCGAAACCAGCCTCGACCAGCTGGAAGCCGACTGTTTGGCCCCACACCTTGGATCAGCGCCTTTGTAACGGAATATACCGGTGCGCTGGTGGGCTATGCAATCCTCGTTCCGCTGTACCTGGCGCAGGAAGGCAAGCGCGGCATGGACCTGCACCAGCTCTATGTCAAACCGGACTTCCGGGGACAGGGCATTGGTCGCCTGCTGGTGGAAAAGGCCAGAATCCATGCCCGCACCTCTGGCTGCGCCTATATGTCGGTGGGTGCGGCCACCGGCAATATCAGGGCCCACCGTTTCTATGAACAGCTGGATTTCATAGCCCGCCCTGTCACCGGCATGCGCTACACCCAGGCGCTGGCGTGATCAGGCATTGGCAACAGGAACCCCTGATCCTGTCAGGATCAGGGGAAGACGTCTCACTCCACCGCCGGAATGGCTTTCAGATAGGCTGCAATGGCTTCGCGGTCAGTGGCTGGAAGTTTGGCCAGTTTTTCTGCACCTCGACCATGAGCCGCCGACACTGTCGAAATCAGGCGTGAAGCCGGTTTCAGATAGGCAGCAATATCCTTCTCGCTCCACGCGCCGATGCTTTTGGAACCGGGGGTGATATCGGGAATGCGCCCTGGCCCATCCGGGTTCGGTGCGCCAGCCAGCCATTTGCCGCTCTCGAACCCGCCAAGCATATCGCGCGGCGTATGACATTCCCCACAATGGCCAGGCCCTTCCACCAGATATTGCCCGCGCTGCACACGCGCATCCGCATTGGCCAGTACCACACGGTCAGCATCGGTAAAATACAGGAATTTCCAGCCGCCCAGCGCCAGGCGAATATTGAAAGGGAAGGACAGATCATGTGCGGGCGGCTTGTTCTGGCTTTTGGGCAGGGTCTGCATATAGGCCCAGAGATCGTTTACATCCTTGTCGCTCATCCTTGTATAGGAGCCGTAGGGAAAGGACGGATAAAGATGTTCGCCCTTCTTGCCGACGCCGCGTTTGAGCGCATTGCCGAAATCCGCCAGGGTCCAGCCACCGATACCAAACTCGGGGTCCGGCGAGATATTCGGCGCATGGAAGGTTCCAAACTGGGTTTTGAACGCCAGCGCCGCCAGCCAGAACCAGCCTGGCGTCACCCTCGCTCCTGGGCGCCGCATGGCAGGAAACACAGCCGCCGGCCGAAAACACCAGTGCTCCATTCGCCACATCGCCCGCTCCAGGGCTCGCCCAATGATCAGCAGGCAGCGGCTGCGGCCGGGTGATCACCAGAAATGCAACGGCTCCCACAACGCCGAGCCCTGCCAGTGACAGGATAATACGCTTCCAGTTCAGCGTCATGTCCACTCTCCCTGTCTAAAAATGCCGGTCACGGCGTTCAACAAGCAACAAGACCGCATCGGCATGGCCGATGCGGTCTTTCAGTCGATACGGGCCGCAGCAATTATTCCTTGATACGGTAAACCTCATGACAGCCGCCGCAATTGGCACCAATAGCCCCCAGAACCGGACCAAGCGCCGCCTGGTCGGCAGGAGGGGCGGCAAGCGCCGCATCAGCATCGGCAGACATCTTCAGGGACTTTGCCTTGAAGTCTTCAAAGCTTTCCCAGATTTTCGGGCTTGAACCCTTGGAAGCGGTTTCAGAACCGGCGGGAAATGCATCCGGAAAGGCCTTGCCAACCTTGCTGATGGTCTCCAGCGCGGTCTTCACCTTGGCCGCATCAAACGGCGTTTCGCCCTTGGCCATTTTGGCCAGTGTGCCTATGGCACCGCCGTTTTCCTTCATCAGGGTTTCGCGTGTTTCTGCCGGATTGTCAGAAGCAGCAACACCGGTAATCCCGACGGCTGCAATGGCAAGAGCTGCAAACAGAGCTTTGAATTTCATGAACTATCTCCCTTTTTGGGACGCAGGACGCGAATCCCTGTCCGCACGATCCGAAATGACAGCTCATTGATTGCACGCTTTGCAGAAAAGCCTAGTCACAATCCTGTGATGACCCGCCAGCCATGGACCGCACAAGCGACGGGACCCATGCCGCGATACGGGCCGTGCCGGGCCTCAACCCCTTGCATTTGCGCACCGGAACACAGGATCATCCTCTCGCGAGCACCTCGTTCAGCAAACAGAGACGGACTGTTCAACAAAAAAGCCCCGCAACAGCGTTGCAGGGCTCGTATGTCTCGGCAGTGCGCTGCAATTATCTGGTGGCAGCCTCGTACATTTCTCAGTTATCAGAACATAATCCCAGTTGATCATGCTGTCGACAAAGGCTTCGAGATATTTCGGGCGGGCATTGCGATAGTCGATATAGTAGGAATGTTCCCAGACATCGACACCGAGAATGGGCGAAGCGCCATAGACCAGCGGGCTTTCGCCATTGGCGGTCTTGGAAATCGCCAGCTTGCCGTCCTTTACAGAAAGCCACGCCCAGCCGGAACCGAACTGTGTTGTACCGGCAGCAATGAAATCAGCGCGGAACTTGTCATAGCCGCCCAGATCGCTGTCAACAGCAGCCTGCAGTTTGCCAGGCAGGGACTTGCCGCCGCCATTCTTCTTCATCCAGTGCCAGAAATGGATGTGGTTGGTAATGCTGTCCTGCATTGTTGAACAAGGGTGCATTGGTGCCGAAAGACGCCTTGACGATCTCTTCCAGAGATTTTCCCGCCATACCGGCCTCTTCCGCCAGCTTGTTTCCGTTGGTCACATAGGCCTGATGATGCTTGTCATGGTGAAATTCAAGCGTCTCGCGCGACATGTAAGGGGCCAGCGCATCATAGTCATAAGGCAGGGCGGGAAGTTCAAAAGCCATGGGAAATCTCCTCTGGAGTGTATGGAAACCGATCACCGGAACATAGGGATGACCGCTTAAGGAGGCAACCGGCTTGCGCGATAAAAGTTCCACCCGCAACGATTATTATCGCACGAAAGTCTGCCATCATGCCTCCCCTGTATAGCATCGCTCGACCGGCGGGAACCCTGGCTGTTAACGTCATCTCCACCAACGCCTTGACCACGCCGCATTCCCGTATCATTGTGCACTGCACAATACCGCAGGGCGCAGATATGAAGGCAACATGTCTGCGTTTTGCATTCCATGCAGGACGGGGAAAATGGCATATTCTGCCTATGTATTTGATGCCTATGGCACATTGTTTGACGTGCATGCGGCGGTGCGTCGCCATGCCGGCGAGGCCGGCAGGGATTATCAGGCCTTTTCGGATCTCTGGCGTGCCAAACAGCTGGAATATTCCTGGACCCGCGCCCTGATGGGGGCCTATCAGGATTTCTGGACGCTGACACAGCAGGCACTGGATTTTGCCTTTCAGGAAATCCGCTCGGTCGATCCGAAATTGCGCACCCGGTTTCTGGATGCCTACTGGAAACTGGACTGTTATCCCGAAGTCCCCGCCGTGCTCAGAAGACTGAAGGCGCAGGGTGCACGTATTGCCATCCTGTCCAATGGTTCGCCGGACATGCTGGCCTCTGCCGTGGAAAATTCAGCCCTCGACACGATGATTGATGACATTTTTTCCGTCGATGCAGTCAAGACCTTCAAGACCGATCCGGATGTCTATGATCTGGTGACAACATCTTACCGGCTCTACCCGGACGCGGTGTCCTTTCAGTCCTCCAACCGCTGGGATGTGGCAGGAGCAACGAAATTCGGCTTCCGCACAGTCTGGATCAACCGCAGGAACGCACCGGATGAATACAAGGATCTCGGCCCAGCCCTGATCCTGTCGTCCCTGAGCGGCCTGGAATGATAATCATGGCGGAGGTTTGAAGGATCACTCCGTCCCCTTTCCGCAGCGGTCCAACCAATTGAACCCCGTTTTTCAAAACGGCATCGGCAAGTTTATGGTCAAGCGTGGCCAATGGTAGTTTTCGGTCCAGAGATATAGCCAGATAGGCTGCATCATAGGCACTAAGGCCATTGGCAATCGCAAGGGCGATAACATTCTCATCAGTGCCGATATCCGAACTCACCAAAGGCAATCTGCGCAAACGCCGGATGGCCAACACGGCTTCGCCCGGTTCCATTCGCTTGCGCCGCTCTGCCGTAACAAGAATGTTACAGGTCTCGTGCCAGAAAAGGTGTGGAACCACACAAGGTTGCCGGATACGGGCGATAACGGTTTCAACATCCTCGCTATGCTCATCTGGCAGAAGCCAGGCCGCAGCAAAGGATGCGTCCATGACAATGGCTGTCAAGACCGCTGGCCCTCACGCTTCCATTCGAGAATTTCGTCGATCGAAACAGGTTTGGCACGCAAACGTGCAGCGCGATTCTCGGCAATCAATGATCCGAGATCTTGTTCTTTGGCAATGCGGCTCAATGTGGCAATCGGCTCATTTCCGCGCGCAATGATAATATCTTCGCCCGCTTCCACCCTTGCCAACGGTTCCGATAAATGTGTCTTGGCTTCACCGACTTTGACTGTCACGGCCATCAAGAACCTCTGCGTCGCCCGAAAGTCTGCTCGTAGCATTCATTTTATGATCGACCCGGCACTTGGTCAAGGCATTGGTCAAGTAAGGGCTCACAAGTTACGCGCTACGCTATGAAAGACATGCGAGAGCAAAATCCATTGGCCCCGCGACCGCACGCACGGACGCGGGGCCATGAAAGGCCGTGATCGTTCAGACGAACTGCGAAAGGCCCGGAACGGAGGCCACGACCTCGTCCACAACCTCGGAACCGGCATGTTCGCGGGCCACAGCAATCGTCTGCCTGGCAAGGCCGGTGATTTCGCCCATGCCCAGACCCTGTGCCATCAATTGCTGGCCAAGCCCCATGACACCGCCGCCCATGCCGACAGCACCCATCAGGCTGCCGAGAAGCCCGCCGCCCGAAGCACCTTCGCCATTGTACTGGGCAACCAGGTCCGCACCGCCCGGAATGGCCTCAATCATTTTGGCAACGGGACCATCGGCAGCTTCGCGCTGCAGGAAGCCCAGCATCATGCCAATGCATTTTTCGGCAACAGCCGGTTCAATGCCGACAGCATCAGCAATTTTTGTGACCATTTCGTTCATAGCGTCGTCTCCTCATGTTTGACGTTCACGTTCACGTAATTCATTTCCGGCACCGGTTCAAGATTTCACGGCGAGAAATCGCTGTGTCTGATGCGCTTTGCACCACCCTGCCATGTTGCCCTCAACATTTCCGAACCTTATAACATGCCTGCAACGATTCAATGAAAAGCTGGAGCACAGCTTCTTCTCCCGCCACACCCCGGAGCCGAAACATGACGATGCTGCAGGACGGAAAACTCTATATCGGCACCAGCCGCAAGCTCGATGACAGCATCAACAAGGGCGAATATCTGGAACTGAAATTCGGCAACCGCCACGGCCTGATTACCGGGGCGACCGGCACCGGCAAGACCGTGACCCTGCAAATTCTGGCCGAAGGTTTCTCCAATGCCGGCGTTCCGGTTTTTTGTGCGGATATCAAGGGCGATCTCTCCGGCATCGGCGGCAAGGGCGAAGACAGGGATTTTCTCGAAAAACGGGCAAGGGACATCGGCCTTGACCCCTATGAATTCCAGGAATTTCCGGTGATTTTCTGGGATATCTATGGCGAAAAAGGCCACAGGGTGCGCACCACGATGACGGAAATGGGGCACCTGCTGCTGTCCCGCCTGATGAACGCATCGGATGCGCAGGAAGGCGTTTTGAACATCGCCTTCAAGATTGCCGATGAGGGCGGCCTTCCCCTTCTGGATATGAAGGACATGCAGGCCCTGCTCACTTATATGGGCGAGAATGCCACGGAAATTGCCAACAGATACGGTTTCTTCTCCAGGGCCTCCGTCGGCACCATCCAGCGCGAACTTCTGATTCTGGAGCAGCAGGGAGCCGAACAGTTTTTCGGTGAACCTGCCCTCAGGATCAGCGACATCATGCGCACCACCAATGACGGGCGCGGTGCCATTTCCGTCCTGGCAGCCGACAGGCTGATGATGAACCCGCGGCTCTACGGCACGTTCCTGCTGTGGCTTCTGTCCGAACTGTTCGAGCAATTGCCGGAAGTCGGCGACCCGGACAAGCCGAAGCTGGTCTTCTTTTTCGATGAGGCCCATCTGCTGTTCAAGGATGCGCCGCGCGTGTTGCTGGAGCGCGTCGAACAGGTTGTGCGCCTCATCCGCTCCAAGGGCGTTGGCGTCTATTTCATCACGCAAAACCCGATGGATGTGCCGGAAACAGTCCTCGCCCAGTTGGGCAACCGGGTTCAGCATGCCCTGCGCGCCTATACGCCCAAAGAACAGAAGGCGGTCAAGACTGCTGCCGACACATTCCGCCCCAATCCGGATTTCACCTGTGCCGACGTCATTACCACGCTTGGAACCGGCGAGGCCCTGGTCTCCACACTGG
Organism: Rhizobiaceae bacterium; assembly: GCA_965247225.1. Taxonomy (GTDB): domain Bacteria; phylum Pseudomonadota; class Alphaproteobacteria; order Rhizobiales; family Rhizobiaceae; genus CBDFGT01. The sequence goes on from CBDFGT010000040.1 coordinate 50,998, forward strand.
AAGGCAAGGGTGCGCCCTCCATGGTGGAGCGCACCCTCATCCGCCCGCCAGCCTCGCAACTGGGGCCGATTTCGGACGATCTGCGCCGCAAGCTGATCGAGATCAGCCCGGTTGCCGGCCTTTACGACGAGGATTTTGACCGGAAATCCGCCTATGAAATTCTGGGCGAACGGGCAGGAAAGGTAGAGGAAGCCCAGCGCCAGGCCGATGCCGCCGCAAAGGCGCAAACAGAACAGCCGGATGCACCATCCGGACGCTGGACCCTTCCGGGCTTTGGCAATGAACCGGCAACTGGCTCCACGACAGCAGCCAGGCCGAGATCCGGCTACCAGCGCGAGACGATTGGCGAGGCGGTGATGAAGACCGTTGCCCGCACGGTCGCCTCCTCGGTCGGTCGGGCGCTGGTGCGTGGCATTCTGGGAAGTCTGAAACGCTGAACCATTCATTCAACGTTGAAAAGCCCGCAATGTGCGGGCTTTTTTTGTGGAAAGCATGTCTGGCAAAGGTCAGACCAGCGAAACGGCAACCTCGGTCGAAGTCCGCATGGCGTGGCTGTAAGGGCAAACAATATGGGCGGCGGCAATCAGCTTTTCAGCCTCGGCGCGGTCCATGCCCGGAATGTCAATGGCAAGCGACACTTCAATGCCGAACCCCTTGCCGTCATCGCGCGGGCCAATGCCGACCGTTGCCGTGGATGTCGTGTCTTCCGGCAGCTTGACCTTCTGCTGGCCTGCGACAAATTTCAAGGCACCGAGAAAGCATGCGGAATAACCGGCAGCAAACAACTGCTCGGGGTTGGTGCCAGGTGCGCCGTCACCACCGAGAGCCTTGGGGGATGTGAGCGTAACCGACAGATTGCCGTCGTCCGACCTGGAAGTGCCGACGCGACCGCCATGGGATGTTGCTTTGGTTGTATAGAGGATTGGCATGTTTGTCTCCTGTGTTGATGCCCTCTTTATAGCGAAAATTATATTGTGCGCAACATAATTTTGCATAATTTGATTTTTTGTTTTATGACCTGAAAAAACCTGACAGGAACCGCCATGGACCACGCACCCAAACTGCGTCTTGATGATCAGATCTGCTTTGCCGTCTACGCGACAGCACACGCATTCAACCGTACCTACAAGCCATTGCTGGAACCACTGGGCCTGACCTATCCGCAATATCTGGTAATGATGGTTCTGTGGGAACAAAACCGCATGATGATCAAGGATATCGGTGCCCGGCTTGATCTCGATACCGGCACACTTTCACCGCTCCTCAAACGTCTCGAAAAATCAGAACTGGTACAGCGCAGGCGCGACGGTCAGGATGAGCGTCAGGTCTATATCCAGATCACGGAAAAGGGACGGGCCCTGGAAGCGGCCGCAGCCACTATCATGCCGGCCATTGTCGGCGCATCGGGATGCAGCCGCGCAGAGCTTGTCGCCCTGCGCGAAGGGTTGAAGGCACTGGGACGAAACCTGCGCAGGAACCGTGATGGCGATTGACGATCACTTGTAGACCGGCCCGTTGACCTGACCATGGATCTGGCCGGAGCCTTGTGATGCACCGGCGAGAATCGTGCTGCCCGTGTCTGCTGCTGGCTGATTGATGGTTGCAACCTGCCGCAAGGGCCAGACCGGCGCTGTCTGTTTGCGGAAGCGGTCAACATTCGTGGACCCCGTGTCCGGCAGGAACACATTGACAATGGTTGCCGCATCATTGACCACGGTTTTTTGATCAAGCCCTGCAAATGGATTGCCGTCAGTCGTATTGCAACCGGACACAAGCCCGCCAATGAAGGGCAGAAGCAAGATCGTTCTGGCAGGTGACAGGCAAAAGCGCATGGAAGCCCCGGCGACACAAAAGATACGATCATAGTGGCAAAACCGGCTGGCGCGGGGCTGGAGAAACCGCACACCCCGGACGAAAGTCTTGTTGGAACCGGGCGCGTCAATTGCTAAGACTGCTGTCCAGGGAGATACGGAATGGAAGCATCAATTCTGGAAACCGCCGGCTTTGCCGGAAAAACCATGGCAGACTGGCATGCCATGGCGCAAAAGGCCCTCAAGGGCGCGGATTTTGACAGCGCACTCAGGGGCAGGACGGACGATGGCCTGGTGATCGAGCCGCTCTATGCAGGCAGGACCGGCGCAGATCCTGTCTCCCGGAAAAATCCGCATCTTTGCTGGAGCATCAGCCAGCGGCTGGATGATGCCGATCTGGAACGATGCCTGACACAGGCGGAAACCGACCTGACCAATGGTGCAACCGCCCTTTCCCTCGTGCTTGATACCAGCGCGGCAGCCTACGGAACTGGTGTGGCAGCGTCTAACCCCGATGCTGTTTTGGCTGTCCTCGCCCTGTGTGACCGGCACAAGGCAGGTCTCCGGCTTGAAGCCGGTTCTGCAACAGCCGTTGCTGCAATGCTGCACTCTGCACGTGCCTTCCGGCATGTGAGGATCCATTGCGGCCTTGACCCGATAGCTCTCTCGCAGGCAGGCCCCGACGCAGAAGACGCCTATCGCCGCACAGCCCGGGAGGCCATGGCAGCGCAGAGCAGGACAACGGTCTTCAATGCCGATGGCAGGCCCGCCCACAATGCCGGCGCGACTGAAGCCCAGGAACTGGCCATCATAGCGGCAAGCATCGCTGACAATCTGCGCCTGCTGAACACACTGGCCGATCCGGCCTCCATCCTGGCGGCAACAAGCCTCTGTCTGTCCGCCAGTCAGGATCAGTTTGTCTCCATTGCCAAGATCCGCGCTGTCAGGCTGATCGTGGCAAAAATTCTTGAGACCTGCAATGGCGCTACGGCAAAGCCCGTCCATGTCATGGCCGAAACAGGCTGGCGCATGCTTGCACGCAAGGATCCGGAAACCAATATCCTGCGCAACACGATAGCCGCCTTTTCAGCAGGCATTGGCGGTGCTGATGAAATAACTGTCCTGCCGCATACGCTGCCGCTTGGCCTGCCGGATGCGGCGGCCAGACGGCTTGCCCGCAACACCCAGATCATTCTGGCGTCCGAATGCCATCTCGACCATGTTGTTGATCCGGCTTCCGGCAGCGGCGGGCTGGAGACATTGACAGAAGGTCTGGCCGCAAGGGCCTGGGAGATTTTCCGGTTGATCGAGCGTGAAGGCGGACTGCTGGCATCGGTCAAGACAGGCTTCCTGCAACATATGATCAGGATGGCAGCCGCGCAAAGACCGGCCCGCCCCATCGTCGGCACCAGCATTTTCCCGGCAGCGGCCGGGCGGACAGTCGAAACCCTTGCGCCGTTGCGTCCCCTCCACATGCCATTTCTGGCGGGCCTTGAGCTGACAAGGCTGGATGAAACCCTCCATTCCGGCCTGCCGACAGGAAGCCACGCATCATGACCCTGAATTTTGCGGAAATCCCCTGGTCCTGTGTCAAACCTCCTGCCTGTAAAGAACAGGTTGCATCCGGAAATTCCGTCTGGAACACACCCGAAGGCATTGCGGTAAAGACGTCCTATACATCCGCAGATCTGGAAGGTCTGCCCTTTCTCGATACCATTCCGGGAGCCGCCCCATACATTCGCGGCCCCTACCCCACCATGTATGTCCAGCAGCCATGGACCATACGCCAATATGCCGGATTCTCCACGGCAGAAGAATCCAACGCTTTCTATCGTCGCAATCTGGCCGCAGGCCAGAAGGGCCTGTCGGTGGCCTTTGATCTGGCCACGCATCGCGGGTACGACAGCGATCATCCGCGGGTGGCAGGTGATGTCGGCATGGCAGGCGTGGCCATCGACAGCATTCTCGACATGCGACAACTGTTCGATGGCATTCCGCTCGACGAAATGAGCGTTTCCATGACGATGAATGGTGCAGTCCTGCCCATTATGGCGCTTTACATCGTCGCGGCAGAAGAACAGGGCGTTGCGCAGGAAAAGCTTTCCGGCACCATTCAGAATGATATTCTCAAGGAATTCATGGTGCGCAACACCTATATCTACCCGCCTGCCCCCTCCATGCGCATCATTTCCGACATTTTCAGCTATACCAGCAGGAACATGCCGAAATTCAATTCCATTTCCATTTCCGGCTATCACATGCAGGAGGCAGGCGCCTCTGCGGATCTGGAACTGGCCTATACGATTGCCGATGGCATTGATTATGCCCGTGCAGGCGTGGCGGCAGGGCTGGACATTGATACATTTGCCCCGCGTCTTTCCTTCTTCTGGGCGATTGGCATGAACTTCTTCATGGAAGTCGCCAAGATGCGCGCCGCCCGGCTGATCTGGGCAACCTTGATGCAGAGGAATTTTGCCCCGAAAGATCCGCGTTCGCTGGCGCTGCGCACCCATTGCCAGACCTCCGGCTGGTCGCTGACCGCGCAAGACCCGATGAACAATATCATCCGCACGATGGTGGAGGCCATGGCAGCCACGCAGGGTCACACCCAGTCGCTGCATACCAATGCCTTCGATGAGGCGCTGGCGCTGCCAACCGACCATTCTGCCCGCATTGCCCGCAACACCCAGATCCTGCTGCAACAGGAATCCGGTACCTGCCGCATCATCGATCCCTGGGGCGGCTCCACCTATGTCGAACGCCTGACCCATGATCTGGCGGTCCGCGCACTTGCCCATATCGAGGAGGTCGAAAGCCTGGGCGGCATGACCAAAGCCATAGAACGCGGCATCCCCAAACTGCGCATCGAGGAGGCTGCGGCCCGCACCCAGGCCCGCATTGACAGCGGCCAGCAGGTTCTCCTCGGCGTCAACATGTCGAAACTCGAAACAGAAGCCGATATTGACGTTTTGAAGGTCGAAAACGCGCAGGTGCGCGCCCGGCAAATGTCAAAATTGCAGCAACTGAAAGGCACCCGCGACACACAGGCGGTGGAAACCAGCCTCTCAGACCTGACAGACGCCGCCCGCAACGACACCGGAAACCTTCTGGAATGTGCCGTAAGGGCCGCCCGCGCCCGCGCCACGGTGGGCGAGATTTCACTGGCGCTGGAAAAGGCCTGGGGCCGCCATATGGCCGAAATTCGCACCATTTCCGGCGTTTATCGCTCACAGGTTGGCGCAAACGATCCCGCCTTCTCGAAGGCGCTTGCCAAATGCGCCGAGTTCGAGCGCAGGCAGGGCAAAAAGCCTGCCATACTGGTCGCCAAAATGGGCCAGGACGGCCATGACCGCGGACAGAAGGTGATTGCAACGGCCTTTGGTGATCTGGGCTTTCGCGTCATTGTCGGTGCCATGTTCCAGACGCCGGAGGAAGTGGCCGATCTTGCCATCAGGGAAGGCGCTGATATTATTGGCGCATCCTCGCTGGCAGCAGGCCACCTGACACTGGTGCCGGAGCTGAAATCGGCGCTCCTCAAACGCGGAGGCAAGGACAAGCTGGTGGTTGTCGGCGGCGTCATCCCGCCGCAGGATTTCGACAATCTTCGCGCAGCCGGTGCCGACGCGATTTTCCCGCCGGGTACGGTCATTGCAGACGCTGCTGTGGAATTGCTTGACCGGCTGATGGGCTACAAAGCCGGTTGAACCGCATATGTTTTGGGTTCAGCGTTCAAAGCGCCTGTCGGGAATGAGCCACATGGCAGCCACGGCGGCATAAAGTCCCATGGATATCCAGGGGCTGACAAATGCCAGGGGAATGGCCGCGAGATAGGCAACGGGCGATATCTTGCCCTTGATATCACGCCCCAGAGCCCGTGCAAAATCGGAATCCCGGCCATGGTTCCTGATCAGTGTGCGGACAAGGATGTAATAGGCAACGCCGCACATCAGAAGGTCGAAGCCGTAAACTGCTGCAGGCAAGGGTGCAAAATGGTTTTCACCCATCCAGCCTGTGGCAAATGGCAACATGGACAGCCAGAACAACAGGTGAAGGTTGGCCCACAGCACATTGCCATTGATATGTTTGACGGCCTGAAACATATGGTGGTGATTGTTCCAGTAGATCCCGACAGTGACAAAGCTGAGAATATAAGACAGGAAAACCGGCAACAGGGGCGCAAGCACCGTCAGATCAGCACCGTGCGGCACTTTCATCTCCAAAACCATGATGGTGATGATAATCGCCAGGACACCGTCCGAAAACGCTTCAATCCGCCCCTTGCCCATGCCTGCCCCTCGCAACTCTTTCGCCAGCAACAGAAAACATGAGGTTCCGTCCAAACGCAAGAAGCGTGGTCATTATTATGCGCATTACACACTGCACTGTTGTGAATTTTCCGCAGCCGATAAAAAACCTTCACAAAGGACATCCGCCGTAACAGGCCTTGAAATCCAATAGCCCTGGATTTCATCACACCCGGCATGCCGCAGGAAATCAGCCTGGGCCTGCGTCTCAACGCCCTCTGCAATCACCTGCAATTTCAGTTTCTGTGCCATGGAGATCACGGCAGACGCGATGGCCGCATCACTTTCGTCATCCGGCAGTCCGCTGATAAAGGACTGGTCAATTTTAAGGCGGGACACGGGAAACCGCTTGAGCGCACTCAGACTGGAAAACCCGGTTCCGAAATCATCGATCGCCAGCCTGACACCGAGCTTCTCCAGCTCCAGCATCGTCTCAATGGCTTTGGCCACGTCGTGCATGATCATGCTTTCCGTCAGTTCCAGTTCCAGAAATTCCGGCGCAAGCCCCGTTTCGTCCAGAACCCTTGCAACACTGGCCGCAAAACCGGCATTGCGGAATTGGTATGCAGAAACATTGACACTCACAGCGATTTTCAGAAGCCCCGATAGCTGCCATTGCCTGTTCTGACGGCAGGCCTCGCGCAAGACCCACTCGCCGATCTCATTGATAATTCCGGAATCCTCAGCGATTCCGATAAAGACAGCTGGTGAAATCATGCCCTTTTCTGGGTGTTGCCACCGCACCAGCGCCTCAACACCAAAAATCTGGCCCGTCGACTGGCGCAATTGAGGTTGGTAATGCAGAAGCAGCTCACCCCGACTGGTTGCCAGGCGCAATTCTTCCTTCAGGAGCATCTGTTCGCGAGAATTGGTTTCCATATCCGGGGAAAACTCATGGCAGCAATCCCGGCCCATCTGCTTGGAACGGTACATGGCAATATCTGCACGCGCGAGCAGGTCACTGCTGCTCCGTCCGTTCTTCGGGTAAAAGGCGGCACCGATGCTGGCGGAGACATTGAGAACATTGGCATCAATCTCGACAGGCATGGTGATGGATTTCTGTATGCGCTGCAACACATCCAGGGCATTGCTGCAATCTGGATTGTGATCTTCCAGAATGACGACAAATTCGTCACCTCCCAGGCGGAAAACCAGATCTTTGCCACGGGCCTCTTCCATGATCCGGTTTGAAAGGACAATCAGCAGTTCATCACCGACTGCATGCCCAAGACTGTCATTGACAAGCTTGAAATTGTCGAGATCAATGAAGGCAACCAAAACACCACCGCCAGTATTGCTTGCGGTCGCGATTGCCGCCTCCATGCGGGAGTTGAGCAATGACCGGTTTGGCAATCCGGTCAGAAAATCACGATGGGCCATCGCAGAAATGCGGTCCTGGGTATGTTTGCGCTCAAGCGCGATACCGGCAATATGCGTCGCAAATCCCATCAGATCGCGCGTAGGTTCTGTCGGTTCCTGTACTTCCCTCGAATAAAGTGTGAATGTTCCGAGGATTTTGCCGTGGTGCGACATGATCGGTGTTGACCAGCATGAGCGGAGCCCGAAGGGTGCCGTCATCGCCCTGAATTCCGCCCATAACGGGTTTGTTGTGATGTCATTGATATAGACGGGTTCACCAAGCCATGCCGCAGTTCCGCAAGGGGCGCTATCGGGACCGATAGGCATGCCATTGACAAGCATGGACCACTCCGGCGGAATATTTGCAGCGGCACCGTATTTCAGGCAGGTTCCGCTGTCGTCCAGCAGCATGATAGAGCAGGCGATTCCCGTGATCTGTTTTTCGATCAGAAGAATCAGGGCATGCAGAATATCCTCGATGGCTTCACTGCGTGCGATCATTTCCATCAGTCTGGCCTGCCCTTGCTGCAGCTGGTTGGACTGAATCTGTATCGTGATATCACGCGAACTGCCCACAATACCGATCACATGTCCGGCATCATCCCTCAGTGGCATTTTGGATGTTGAAACATATCTTCGCTGACCATCAGGCCCTACGTAGGACTCTTCTACATCGGAAAAACCGATTCCGGTACGCATGATCTCTTTTTCCTGCAGCGAAAAACGCTCTGCATCCGCGGGAGCATGAAAATCAAAATCACACTTTCCGACCAGAGCTTCCGGCGTTCTGTAAGGCGTAGATTGCGCCATCGCAGCATTTGCAACCAGAAATCTGCAATCCAGATCCTTCACCCATAAAAAGTCCGGAATATGCGAAAGGATGGCCTGTTGGAGAGTATCGGCTGAATGGCAAAAAAGCCGGTCGCCCGGCAATTCGTCGGCCTCCTGCTTCAGCAACCGTCCAACAGCCAGCAACTGCTCGGACAAACGCGATGATTGAATGATGGAACTGGATTTCACACTCTCAGATTTCATAGCTTCTCCTTTTCTCACCATCCGTAAACTCCGCGCATGGACGTCTGAAATGTTCAATGCAGAGATTTTTAAAAATTGCTTCAAATCAAATTTTACGTTAAACTGGCTTAATCTGGTGTTAATCTCCATTTTTTGTCTTGCATTTTAACATAAAACAAAATGATATACTTAATGAACTGGATATATGTTCATGGCATGATTTTGTATATTCAAACAAAAACTTATATTTGAAAATGGAAATATATGGCATGTTCCATGGGAAATGACATTGACCGGCGGGCTTTTCTGTTCGGTATGGGATTGTTTCTGCTGCCTGAAGCAAAGCCTGCGCTTGCTGTCGAGCCGTCAGTCCCCGGCGGCTTTGCCGGTATGGTCGACGCAACGCATCACGGCATAGACGCGAATTCCCGAAAAGATCAGAGCCGCGTTCTGAACGGCCTCATAGCCGCGACGGCCCGCAATAACATGATCCTGCTTCTGCCACCGGGAAAACTCCTTGTTTCCAACATTGATCTGCCTGACAGGACACGTATTCAGGGTGTGGCAGGCGCAACACGGCTGGTCTACAGTGGCGGCGGCCGTTTTCTCACAGCCAACGGGGCCAACAGCATAGATCTCACAGGTCTGGATCTCGACGGGGCCGGTGAACCCATGGCAACGGAAACGATGGCGCTGCTGCAGGTTACCGGATCCGCCAATATTCATGCAAGCCGCTGTTCGTTCAGCAGATCCTCCAGATATGGCCTCTGGTTGCAAAACAGTGGAGGAACGGTCCGGGATTCGACGATGTCAGATTGCGCGATGTCCGCAATTTACGCGGTGGAAAGTCAAAATCTTTCCATCTCCGGCAATACCGTGGAGCGTTGCGGCAATGGCGGCATACTGGTCCACCGCTGGACAAAGGCCGATGACGGAACAATCCTGTCGCTGAACCGCATTTCCGGCATAGCGGCAAATGCGGGTGGAACCGGTGAAAACGGCAACGGAATCAACGTATTTCGTGCAGACAATGTGATGATCATCAACAATATCATTTCCGGTTGCGCCTTTTCGGCCATCCGCTCCAATGCCGGATCCAATGTGCAGATTCTGGGCAACCAGTGCCGGGCATCCGGAGAAACGGCCATCTATTCGGAATTCGGATTTGAAGGGGCCATCGTTGCCGGTAATCTTGTTGACGGTGCGGCAAACGGCATATCCATCGTCAATTTCAATGAGGGCGGACGTCTGGCAACAGTGTCCGGCAATATCGTCCGAAACCTGTCGAAAACGGGCCCCTACCCGGCAGAGGGCATGGGTTTTGGCATTGGCATAGCGGCAGAGGCCGATACGGCCATCACAGGCAATGTGATTGAAAATGCACCGAAATGCGGTCTTCTTCTGGGGTGGGGCACGTTCCTGCGCGATGTGACGGCCACAGCAAATGTCGTGCGCAACAGCCCGGTCGGATGCGCAGTGACGGTGGTTGAAGGCGCGGGCGCAGCCCTTTTATCCGGCAATCTGTTTGACAACACACCGCTGGGCGCCATTCTCGGCTACCGCTGGACAGAACCTGCAACAGCGGAACTGGCCTCCGCGTCCGCAACGTCATTTGCCAATGTAACATTGGCATCAAACCTTGCAACGCCCCCCTGATCACCTATTTGAGAGCAGACAGCCTTGACAGAAGACGGCGCAGGAGTGGCACGATGAAAAACCGGATACTCGCAATCATGCTGGCAACAGCAGCACTGGCAATGGCGGGCCAGAACGCAAAAGCCGAAACTGTTGGCAAGGTCGGGGTCGACTGGATTGGCAATGATATCATTGTCGACGCGGTATCGGACCCGGACATTTCCGGCATAACCTGCCACGTTACCTATTTCGACCGCAGCCTGATTGACCGGCTCAAGAATGGCAACTGGTTTGAAGATCCCTCCAACAATTCCATTGCCTGCCGGCAGACCGGGCCGATTGTGATTGGAGATATTGACCTCTCGAAAGAAGGCCAAGAGGTGTTTTCAGAGGGGCTTTCCCTGATCTGGAAATCCCTTTCGGTAACCCGTATCTACGACCGGAAAAACGACACGCTCATCTATCTCGCCCATTCGCGCCAGGTGGTGGACGGGTCTGCCAAAATGTCGATTTCAACCGTTCCGCTTTTCCATCAGGACGTAACATGGACCAGGGGCAGGCCGGAGGCAAAGTAATCTGCCCTTCAACCGTCAGATGAGCAAACTGTCCAGCGGCTTGACGGACAGGCTCTGCGGGAACACCATATTGCCGAGTGCCTGTTCATCAAGGCCAAGATGATCGCGCAGCGCACCCTTGAAGACTGATCGCAGATCGGTGGTGGGCATCAGGTCGCGCTCGTCGAGCAATGCAGCCTTGCCAAGGCCCGGCCAGTCCGCAATCACCCGGCCACCGTTCACGGCACCACCCACCATAAACGCCACGGTGCCGGTACCGTGGTCAGTTCCTTGTGTGCCATTCATGCTGGCGGTGCGGCCAAACTCTGTGGCAATTACCACAACTGTTTCCTTCCACGCATCTCCAAGCGCATCGCGCAATATACCCAGCCCCGCGTCGAACTCGGCAAGAACTGCGCCGAGATTGCCGCCGGTCGGCTGCTCGTCCGAATGGGTATCCCAGCCGTCCAGATCGATACTGCCGATGCGCGGACCATCCGGATCATTGAACAATCGGGCCACCATTTGCATGCCGGCGGAAAAATCGGATTGTGCTTTCTGTCCACCCTTTCCCGTCTGTTCACCGGCAATTCTGTCAAGGGAAAGCCCCCTTGAAAAACTGTCAGCCAGAAACGGGTCCGTGGCCTTGTAAAGCGCCAGCAATCGCGCACGCGCATCCTGCGGCATTTTCCTTGTAGCCCCGCTGGACCAGGAAAGCGTCGAAGCCGGACCGCGCATGAGCAGGGGAATGGTTGGTGCAATCACCAGCCCGCCTTTCACCTGCCCCGCACTGGCAACCTGTGTCATCGCCCGGTTCAGCCAGCCGCTTTTGTAATCCCCGGTTGACGGCAATCCGCTTTCCAGCACATCCTGGCCATCGAAATGCGAACGCTGGCGGTAAGGGCTTGCAACAGCATGTACAATCAGGGCCTCGCCCTTGCGGTACATGTCAAGAAAACGCGGCAGCCGGGGATTGAGAATATAGCCATTGCCAAGATCGTGACCGGGTTCACTGCCGTTGGCACCAAGCACCAGACCCGCACGGATCTTTTCAAAATCAGGATCAAAGGCCGGTTCAACAACCGACAGGCCATCCATGCCGCCACGCAGGATCACCGTGAGGAACCGCGGATCACGCTGCCGGGCCGCACTGGCAAACCGGGGCACCCCGGACCAGGCGACAAAGGCACCGGCCAACGTTCGCCCGCATGCACTTTCGGCCCGGTTACCGACTGGTGAGCCGCACAGGCTAACCCAAAGCCTTGATAACACTGCGGAACATGGCCATCGCGGCATATTCGAGCGGGCGGGAAACCGGCTGGTCCTGCGCCGACTGCAGGATGATGGTTGTGGCATTGGCCGGGTCGATCCAGATCCACTGGCCATGGATGCCGATGGCGGCGAATTCGCCCATTCCGGTTTCGTACCAGAACGAACGGTAGGAACCACCGGGAAACAGGCTGTCCTGATCGCCGCGTGCCCAGGTTTCGCGGCTGCCGTTCCAAAGGTCCGCCACCCAGGTTTCGCTGACCAGACCCTTGCCCCTTTGCCGGATGAGGTCGCCGAAACGCGCCAGATCTCGCGGGGTGATCGACATGCCGCCAGCGGTGCGCGGGCTGCCGACGCGATCAACCGTGATGAATGCATCGCCATGCGCACCCATCGGTATCCATATGTATTCACTGAGCATTTCCGATACACGTTTTCCCGATGCGGTCTCCAGCACAGCGCCGATCATGTCGGTATTGGGCGAATAATAGCGGTGGATGACACCATGCTCTTCGTTGCGTTTCGCGATGGTGCAGAGGAACGTCTTGAGGTCGGTTGACGGGTGTTTCAGGTCTTCCGGGTTCCAGCTGGTCGAGCGCCGGTAGCGGTCAAAACCGCCGGTGTTGTCGAGATAGTCCTCGTTGAAATCAAGCGCCACCTCCATGTCGAGCACCTGGCGGACGGTGGCATCGCCATAGGCGGAACCCTTTGATTCCGGTATGTATTTCGCCACCAAGTCGGTCGGGGACAATTGGCCTTTGTCAGTCAGAATGCCCGCGAGAATGCCGGTGACGGATTTCGAAACCGAAAAGCAAAGGTGTGGTTTCAGCCGGTCGCAAGTCGGCGCATGCCACTCGGCGACAAATTCGCCATCGCGCATGACGATGAAGGAATCGGCTTTGGATGAAACCAGAAAGTCCTCCAGTTTCAACGGTTTGCCGTTCTCATCTTCAATGGGCAGTGATGCGAGTTTGCCAAGCGGAACCGTCGGACTCTCGGACCGTGCCGTGCCCTTGATGATGGCCGAGGGCACGATTTCCTGGACGTTCTGGAATGTCCAGCGGGCGTAAGGTGGCGTGCGCCAGTTGCCGAGATTGATGTCGGATCGCTTGAAGCTCATGTGTTTCCATCCGCACTCAAGAGTACGCCGTAAAGGTCCGGCCTGCGGTCACGGAAAAGTCCCCATGCCGCACGGGTTGCCGCGAGTTTTTTCCTGTCAAATGAAGCAGTTAACACGCATTCACCTGTGCGCGGACCATTGGCTGTCAAGACTCCGTCGGGACCGGCAATGAAGGACGAACCATAGTAGGTCTGGTTTTTGCCGGCCACCACTTCCGTGCCGATCCGGTTGGCGGCAATGACCGGCATCATGTTGGCGCCGGCATGGCCGCGCATGACAGTGCGCCAATGTTCCATCGAATCGAAATCCGGCTGGCCGGGTTCGGAACCAATGGCGGTTGGATAGAGCAGGAACTCTGCACCCAGCAGCGCCATGGCACGGGCTGCTTCCGGAAACCATTGGTCCCAACAAATGCCGACACCGACCTTGCCGTACTGCGTACTCCAGACCTTGAAGCCGCTATCCCCTTGACGGAAATAGTATTTTTCACTGTAGCCCGGACCGTCGGGAATATGTGATTTGCGGTAGTTGCCGAGAATCGAACCGTCGGCATCGACCATCACGACCGTGTTGTAATACGCTTGGCCGGCGCGTTCGAAAATCGATACCGGGACCACGACTTGAAGCTCCTTGCAGAGCGCCTGAAAGGCCTTGACCGCCGGATTGTCTTCGATGGCTGTGGCGCGTCCGAAATGTTCGGGGTTCTGCTCCTGGCAGAAATAATGCCCCTCGAACAATTCCTGCACGCAGATGATCTGCGCACCCTTTGCCGCTGCTTCGCGCACCAGGCGCACAGCATTGGAAATGTTTTCCGAAACACTGTCAGAGCATTCAAATTGCACTGCCGCTACGGTGACGGACGTGTTGGCGAATGTAGGCATATCAGTTCAAACCACGCTGGAATGATGCAGAACGTTTGTTGGCGCAGCGTTGACGGCCTGCTGCGAAGCATTGCCCGCGCCGCGAATGCAATGTCGGGTACGCGGTGAAATGATGCGGCCGCAATGGCCCGGCATCGTTGGGCAATGCCGTAAACAGCATGGAGCACCCCGATGCTGATGGTTCCATCACCGTTCACGCCATTTCAGACAGCGTTCGCCGGACAGTGACCAAACGGCCAAATTGGCATTGCGTACATCCGGCATATTTTTGAACAAACTTGGGGCATGATTGAACACATGTGGAAACACCATTGCCTCAGCGTCCCTCGAACCCTGTGAGCACCCCGACCGCGTTGATGCCGATCTCTTCGACAGCGTAGCCGCCTTCCTGCACAAACAGGGTTGGCAAATTCAGCTTCGCTATGCGGGCACCGATCAGCGGATAATGCTCGCTCTTCAGCTTGAAGCGCGAGATCGGGTCCTTTTCAAATGTGTCAACGCCGAGCGATACAAGGACGACATCCGGTTTGTAAGCTGCAAGTTTCCGACAGCCGTCTTCCAGGCTGGCATTCCACTCGTCCCACGTGGTGCCGAACGGCATTGGGTAATTCAAATTGAACCCTTCGCCGGCACCGGTTCCCACTTCATCCTTGTGGCCAAGAAAATAGGGGTATTCCTGCATCGGGTCGGCATGCAGATTGATCACCTGCACATCATTGCGGGCATAGAACATTTCCTGCGTGCCATTGCCGTGGTGATAGTCCACATCAAGGATGGAAACGCGCTTGGCGCCTTGGTCCAGAAACCATTGCGCCGCCACCGCGACATTGTTGATGTAGCAATAGCCACCCATGAAACCGGCGCCGGCATGGTGACCCGGCGGGCGGCAAAGCGCGTAGGCGGCGCTCTGGCCTTCCTTCACCAAACGCGCGGCGGTCAAGGCCACATCGTGGGACGACTTGATGGCGTCCCAGGTTCCGGAAACGAAGCCGATGCCGGCATCGAACGAATAATAGCCGAGCATGCCGTCAATGAAATCCGGCCGCTTGTCGCCGCGCAATCCGCGGGTCGGCCATGTGAAGGGCAGGGCCGTTCCCGTGCGCCCTTCGGCAGTCCAGCGATCCCAGACGGTCGGGAGAAAGTCGATATAGTCGGGGCGGTGAACCTTCTTTGCGGTATCGAGCGTCCACTCGTCCGGCCCGATGATCTCGCCCAAACCGACGGAGAGAATGCGGTCGTGGATGTACCTGGCGCGGGACGGCTTTTCGAAGGCCGGAACAATGGCACCGGCGACGAGTTCAACCTGATTGGAATGACCGAGATGGCGCGGCGAGAAGACGGTTTTCATGAGGATTGTGCCTGGGAAAAGAAATGGCCGCCCAGACGAAAATCCGGGCGGCCGTTGGATGCTTACTTCTGAATTTCGGTCCAGATTTTGGTGTAAATGTCCTGGATGGCGGGATCGCAGAGCTTCATGTTGACAAGATTTGCCTTGGCATGTTCGGCAACCGACAGTTCCGGGGCGCCCTTCATGTCCGCAGGCATGAAGGCATCGGAACCGGCAATGCCGTTGGCGTACTTGGCGAAAGCCGAGATCATTGCCGCGTTTTCCGGATCCATGATGAAGTTCTGGAACAGTTTGGCGTTCTCGACGTTCTTGGCATCCTTCAGCACGACCACATTGTCAGACCAGGTGGCAATGCCTTCTTTCGGCTGGGCATAGGCGAAGTTGGGCTTCTGCAGGCGGGTACGCAGCGAGGAGCCGTTCCAGTCAACCGATGCCGAGAAGTCGCCGGCGATCATCTTGTCGATGGTGCCATACTCCATGGCAACCCAGTTCTTCTTGGCTTCGACAAGTGTGTCGCGGGCTTTCTTGAGGATTTCTTTGTCGTCCGTGCACAGTTTGCCGCCATTGTAGGCGATGGCTGCGAAGATGATGTCGTTCATTTCCGGAACAACATTGATCTTGCCCTTCAGCTCTTCCGGCGGATTGAACACGAGGCCCCAGCTGTCCATCGGACCCTTGTAGATGTCGGTATTGACCGTGATGCCGATCGTGCCGAGCTGCCACGGAACCGAATATTTGCGGCCCGGATCGAATTCCGGATTGGCCCATTCCGGGGCGAGGTTCTTGGCGTTTTCCATCTGGCCCGGGTTGGTCTCCTGAATGAGACCTTCGGAAATCCACACAGGCAAATGGCTCTGCGAGGGGACGGCAATGTCAAAGCCCGAACCACCCTGACGGACCTTGGCAAGCGCCGTATCGTTGGAATCATAGTCAGTGATCGTGACTTTGACCTTGTACTTTTCCTCGAACTTCTTGATCAACTCGGGGCTGGTGTAATTGCCCCAGTTGTAGATGTTCAGTTCCGCGGTCTTGGCTGGTTCCCCGGGTTTGCCGAGAAAATAGTAGGCCGCACCAGCAGCGGCGATAGCCGCAATGCCGATGACAAGATATCTGGTTGTGGACATGAGTTTCCCTTTCGCTATTTTTTCTTGGTAATGAAGAAAAAGATGGTGACGATGATGATCGACAGGCCGAGGAAGACGGTCGAGATCGCATTCATTTCCGGCGTAACAGCACGGCGGATCTGGCCGAGCATGTAGGTCGGCAGCGTGTCCTGCCCGCCTGATTTGACAAAGTTGGTGATGACGACGTCATCCAGCGATATGACAAACGCCAGCATGAAGCCGGCGATGATGCCCGGCCACAGCAGCGGCAATGTCACGTGGCGGAAAGCCTTGACGGGCGTGGCGTAAAGGTCCGCCGCCGCCCGCTCCAGCGTCAGGTCCATGTTCTCCAGCCGGGCGCGGATCGGCAGATAGGCGAATGGAACACAGAAGGCCGTGTGGGCGGCAACAAGGTAGCCGGTGCCCGAATAGCCGGTCCATATCTTGATGCGCGAGAAGAGGATCAGCAGTGCCACGGCGGTGACGATTTCCGGCACCATCAAGGGCAGGTTGATGATGGCATATTTCGCCGTCAGACCGCGGTAGCCTTCCGTGCGGGTGGTGGCGATTGCTGCGAGTGTTGCAGCCGCAGTGGCAATCAGACCGGCCACAATGGCGATCTGCAACGAAAGCAATGTTGCATCAACAACCTGCTGGTTTTTTGCAGCACTCTCGAACCACTTCAGCGAAAAGCCGCCCCAAAGCGAGACATTGTCGCTGGCGCTGAAAGCGAAAACCACGAGCACCAGTATCGGCAGATAGAGCGCGACGAAACAGGCGATGGCAATGGCGGTGAAGCCCGTCTGGCGGCGAATGTCGAACTGTCTAGCCATGACCCGCCCCCGACTTCGAAGCGTTGCGCACATAGACGAGCAGGGCGGCCATGACGATGATCATCATGGTGATTGAAAGGGCAGAACCCAGCGGCCAGTTGCGACCCTGGCCGAACTGCAGTTCGATGAGGTTGCCGAGCATCATGCTCTTGCCTCCGCCCAGAACCGACGGCGTGACATAGGCACCGAGCGAGGGGATGAAGACCAGGATGGACCCGGCGATGATGCCGGGTTTGACCAGCGGAATGATGATCCTGCGCAGCACCTGAAACGGCTTGGCGTAGAGATCATAGCCGGCTTCCACCAGCCGGAAATCCAGCTTTTCCATCGAGGCATAAAGCGGCAGCACCATCAGCGGCAGGTAGACATAGGTCATGCCGATGAGAATGGCGGCATCAGTGAACAGGATCTGCAGCGGCTTGTCGATGAAACCGGATTTGATGAGCAGCGTGTTCACCAGGCCTTCATTGCGGACAATGACGAAGATCGCGAAGGTACGGATGAGAAGGTTGGTCCAGAACGGGATGGTGATGAGGAACAGCCACAGGTCGCGGGTTTTTTCCGGGCGGGTCGATATGAAATAGGCGGTCGGGAAGCCGACAATCAGGGTGAGGATCGTGGTGGCCAGAGACAATTTTACCGAGCGCAGGAAGATCGAAACATGCGCATCGGCAACGGCCAGCGTGTCATCGAAAATGTCGCGCTGCATGAACACGCCGACCCATCCATCCAGCGAAAACTGCGGCAGGACATCGCCGTAGGGCGCCGCCTTCATGAACGAATAGGCCAATACGATCAGCAGTGGCCCGGCGGCGGCCGCAAAGATGATGAAAAGAGCCGGTGCCGACAGGAGCCAGCGATTGCGAATGTCGCGCTTTTGTTCGGCCTTGATGATGTCCGCAGCGCTTGTCATCATCAGCCCCGAAGCACGCGGGCGGCATTGCCGGCCACCTGGATACCGACAATATCACCGATACTGAGGCCTCCGGCTTGATGCGGTTTGTTCTGCTCGCGAATTGTGAACGTGGCACCGCCCGGCAGGGTGATGTGATAGTGCGTATCCGTGCCGAAGTAGACGATGTTGGAAAGCTTGCCGGCGAGATCCGACTTCGAACCTTTGGACACGATGGAGGCATGTTCAGGCCGCAGTACGACAGTGACCGGCGAAGACGTATCAACACCCTCAGGCACGGTTGCCCTGATCGATCCGCCGCCATTGAGGGCAACATCGGCACTTCCGTTTGCGACCTTGCCGACCGTGCCTGTAAGGAAATTGGTCTCGCCGATGAAATCGGCAACGAAGCGGTTGACCGGTTCGTCATAAATCTCGCGCGGGGCGCCAATCTGCTGGATTTTGCCGGCCGACATGACGGCGATGCGATCCGACATGGTCAGCGCTTCTTCCTGGTCATGCGTGACGAAGATGAATGTGATGCCGGTTTCCGACTGCAGGCGTTTCAGTTCGATCTGCATGTCCTTGCGCAGCTTGTAATCAAGCGCCGACAGCGGTTCATCAAGGAGAAGGACTTTCGGCTGCGGGGCAAGCGCGCGGGCAAGTGCCACGCGCTGCTGCTGGCCGCCGGAAATCTGGCTGGTCTTGCGATTTGCCATCGGCTCCATTTTGACAAGCTTGAGCATGGTCGCAACACGCGCATCGATCTCCGCCTTCGGCTTGCCGAGCATCAACAGGCCAAAGCCTATGTTCTCCGCGACTGTCATGTGCGGAAACAGGGCGTAGGACTGGAAAACCGTGTTGATCGGCCGCTCGAACGGAGGCATGGCGGCAATGTTGTTGCCGTAGAGCAGGATGTCGCCGGATGTCGGAAACTCGAACCCGGCAATCAGCCGCAGCAATGTTGTCTTGCCGCAGCCCGATGGCCCGAGGAGGGTGAAAAACTCGTTCTGGCGTATGGAAACAGACGTGTCATCAACCGCAGCAAAGGCCTCAGCCCCGCTGCCGAAAACTTTTGAAACGCCGCGAATATCGATCGCGTGTTGTTCAGACAATTCCGACGCACTCCCCTCAAGTCATGTTTTTATCGGTGGTGGAATTGGCGCAAGGTCACCATGCCGCAACGGGATTGGCAATCCCGAAAAGCGACATGCCGGTCGATTTTTTGATCAGATGGAAAAAGTGGCGCGTCCGCCGCAAATTGTCATGACCGGATGCAGAGATGCGATGCTTTCAGGCGCGACCTGCTCGATGTCGCCCGACAGTATGACAATATCGGCGAAATAGCCGGGCTTCAGCCGGCCTTTGCGATCTTCCGCAAACTCGGCATATGCGCCTTCCGCCGTGTAGGCTTCAAGCGTTTCCATCAGGGTGAAGCGCTGGTCCGGATCCGAGTCTGCCCACTTTGACCGGGTGACTGCCGCCTGTATGCCGCGCAGTACGTTGATGTCCGAAACCGGCCAGTCGGAAGCAAACGGAATCCGCGCTCCTGCATTCTTCAGCGTGCGCCACGCATAGGCATAAGGCCAGCGATGGCGGCCGATTCGGCTGATCGATGGTTCCAGCGGAAATTCCATCGCGCCGGGCGGATGCGGCGGCTGCATCGAGGCGAGGACGCCGAGATCGGCAAAGCGCGGAATGTCGTCCGGGTGTATGACTTCGACATGTTCGATCCGGTGTCGGGAGTCGCGCTTGCCATTGGCCCTTTGCGCTGCCTCATAGCCGTCAAACACCGCCCGCACCGCGCCATCGCCGATGGCGTGAACAGCAATCTGAAGGCCGCGCCTGTCGGCCTCGATGGCAACTTGCGCGAAATGTTCGGACGACAAGAGCGGCTCGCCGCGCACGCCCCGATTGTCGGCATAGTCATCGACCATGACGGCAGTATAGCTGTCGATCACGCCGTCGTAGAACACTTTCACGAGACCGCAGCTCAGGAAATCGCTTGAGTAGGCCCGTGTCATGTCCATCGCCTTGCCGAGCTCTGACAGCGGCATGTGCGGCTTGTAGTGGAACGGGATTTTCTGGCGACACGGAAGAAAACCATCCTCCTTCTCGATCGCTGCCAGCAATTGCAACTGGTATAGATTGCCATCCATGTTGTGGACGGATGTGATGCCGTGTCTGGCGCAATAGGCAAGGCCGGTGCGCATGACATTCATGTCGGTGCGGAAGGTTTCTTCATCCGGATACGGCTCCGGTTCGCCACCGGTGGAAAGGCCGAGGCGGTAACGGTCAATCCCGCCTGCAGACTGAATGGCGCTGAACGCATCCATTTCGAGGAGTACACCAGTCGCCTTTCCATCCTCGCCCATGACAATTTCGTGGCCGGGAGCAGTCTCCTTCCCATACAAAATGCCGGACCATTCAAGCGCTGCCGTATTGGCAAAGGCCGTGTGATGATCCGTTGCCGAAATCATCAGTGCCTGATCCTTGACGATGCCGTCGAGAATGTGCCGGTCAGGCTGGCGATCCGGACCCAGAATGCCGAAATCGCAGCCTTGCGCAAACAGGAATTTCTGGCCCGGCCGCGATGCGGCATAGGCCCGCACGGCTTCGGTCAAGGCTTCTAGTCCATGGATGCCGCCCAGTTGCAAATGGTCCAGCTCTGCCGCACCGCAAAAAAGGTGCATGTGGTTCTCGGAAAAACCAGGCAGGACCGTTCCGCCCCTGGCGTCGATCATACTTGTTGCAATGCCCTTGTGTGCGACGATTTCATCCTGGGCGCCTACTGCCAGAATCCGGCCGTCCTTCACGGCTACCGCTTCGGCACGGGGGTGATCCGGATCGATGGTGAGAACGCGGGCATTGGTGATGATGAGATCGGCGTGGGGCATGGGACTGGTCCTGCGATGAATGGATCAAACCTGCCACGATTATCCGATCATGTGCAAGAAACTGCGACGCGGCGGGAAACAATTGCGTTGCCGGCCAGATTCAATGCAAACCCCGTCGCGGCAAAAACTTGAACGGACAACCTCAACCTGTCTTGTGATATCCGAATTCGGTTGCCGGTGGCGCGACCGGTTCAAGACCGGAAAAGCTGGCAAGAGGCGGTTGCGAAGACACAGCAAAATCAGGACTGTCGAAGTCGCTGAAGCGCGAACCGCGGTCGCTGCCGCCGGCTGCGATGAACTGCAGGCGATAGTACATCATTTCCGCAGCGAGCTGTTTGAGGCTGTCGAGCTTGTGCCCCATTCCCGGCGTCGGCATCATGACCTGGCGTCCGCTTTTCAGCTTTGCAAAAAGCCTGTTGCCGGAAAAGATCTGCAAAAGGCCGAAGGCGCGGCTATGGACAGTTCTGTATCCGAAATCTTCAACATCGCACCATTCCCAGTGCCTTTCGCCGAGCAGGCCGGGAATGTGGATTCCCTGCGCATCAAAATAATAGGCCGGGACACCCAAGGCCAGCATGCGCCCGTAGCGGATGGCGATGAAACTGCCGAGCCCGGTCAAGACAGCAATCCCGAAGTGGAAGCCGGTTCCGGCGTTCAGTGCCGAATGGAGTCCCGCCACGGTTAGGCCGAGTCCTGCGGCGGCAAAGATGCCAAGCCGCAATCTGCTGTTGGCGACATTGCGCCTGCGGCTTGTCTGAGGATTGGCGACCATGGGTGGCGTCCCGTTAGTGTTCATATGAAAAGGGTTTCTTGCCAGGCGTTTGTGTGTCGATCAGGGGCTAATTTGCAGGTCTTGGCCATGTGCAATTCAATCGAAAGGTGTAGTGCATCGCAGCGTTGGCAACTGGGTTGCTGACCCGGTTTCCAAAAAGCACTTCGCTCGTCGCATCTGCCACCCAATTGCTCAAAAGGCTCTCCAGATTGGAGATGCCAATCTTCCAAGCGGGAAATAACCCACCGTCGGTGGCTTCGGGGGTAGCCACCTGAGATATCCGGGCCCATTTCATTTTGATGGAGGGTCCAGGAATCAGATCGATTATTATGCGCAGACTGTGAAATCACGGTGAATGGCCATAGTTTACAGATATCTAATTCAACAAGAGTACGTGCCCGCGCAAATTGCAAACCCATCCCGGGCTTGCGGCGATTGATTGCTTCTGCAAAACTGACCTTGGGTAAGACTTTGTTCTTCCCGGGCGGGGTATTCATGAGTGACGGGCAGGTTGACGAACCGGCAGATATAATCGGCAGCCTTTATGACATTGCCCTGGAGCCGGAACGGCTTGATGAGCTGGTGTCATTCTGGACGCAGCGCATTGGCAATGCGCTTGTTCTGGATTCATCCGAACTGCAGCCCTTTGCGACAATGAAGTTTCTCAATGACGAACGGGTCATGAAACATCTGACGCGGGTCGAGGCGATTCTTCGCTCCATGATGATTGTCCCGGCAACCGAAAACAGCACGGTCGAGCAATGGGCCAAATCGAAAAATCAGGCAGCTGTCGTTTTTGACCGCAGCGCACGCGTGATTACCCTGAACAGTGCCGCTGCGGATTTTTTCAACATAGCCGCCAGGCAATGACATCGCCGCAATGGACCTGGAAGAGGACGATCTCGCCTATTTGCGCCATTGCATTACCGGCAAGGTCAATGGCTTTCACAAGCAGCGGCTCATGCGGTTCCGGCAGACAGGCGAAGCATCCCCGATTGTCTCGCTGGTGTTGGACCACCTGATGGGGAGGCCTGAACATGTCGGATTCATCGCCAGTGTCGTTACCTGGCCGGACTACCTGCCACAGATCCTGAAAGCGTCATTCGGCCTGACACCCTCGGAAACGGATGTGTTGAAATGGCTGACGCTTGGCAAGAACGTCAAGGAAATCAGCGACATTACAGGTCGGTCGGACGGAACCATCCGCACCCACATCCGCGCCCTGCTGTCAAAGACCGAAACGCGCACCCAAATGGAACTGGTCCGGTTGACACTCGGGCTGTTTGATGTCGCCTTCGAATATGGTCAGGAAGAAATCGGGCCCACGTCGGTCCGCAGCCTCAACAACATCTATCACAAGCTGATACTCAAGGATGGCCGAAGGTTAGACTATCTGGATTTGTGCCATGCAAGGGGCAAGCCATTTATCCTGTTGCCTGGAAACATCGGTCTTTGCCGCCTGCCGGCACAGACCGAAGGCCTGATGGCGGACCTCGGCCTGCGGATGATTGTGCCCGTCCGCGCCGGCTATGGGTACTCGACACCTTTGAAACCTGACATGCCTGCACTGGATACCGGCATTGCCGACGTGTTGGCACTCATGGACCATCTCAGATTGGGTGCGGTGCCGATTGTCTGCATGGTCAGTGATCTCCAATTGGGTACAGCCTTGGCCAAGGCAGCACCGGACAGGGTCAGCGCTCTCATCGGCGCAAGTGCCATGTTGCCGCTGGTCGAGCCCGCGCATTTTGCCCGCCTCGACAAGTTCACCCGTTTCGCAATGGCCAGTGCCAGGCGGGCTCCGAAATCCCTTGGCTTTGTGTCGATGATATTCTTTGCCTATGCCCATCGACTGGGGATCAGGCGCTTTCTCGAACTGGTGCTGGACGGTTCGGAAATCGATCATGAAATGCTGGGACGCAATGACATCATGAACGCGCTGGAGCGCGGTGCGCACATGATGGTTCGACAGGATTTCAAGGCGCATGCAGCCTGGTCGCAGGACCTCATTTCCTTCACCGCAGACTGGCGGGACAACCTCTTGACCTGTCCCGCACCGGTGACGCTTCTGGTCGGCGACCAATCACCGTGGGTACCGCTTGCGACGGCACGCGACTTTGCTGCCCGCTCGTCAAATATCGAAGTCGTGCCATTCGAGAATACCGGTCAGTTGCTCGCCTACCAGCATCCCGAAGCCTTGATTGGCCAGTTGCGCCGACATATCCGGCTGTAGATAGCCGGCAACTGACTTCCCGTTAAAAGTTAACCAAACGTTGCTACCTATACAATTTGGTAGAGGCGCAACTGCATGAATTGCAGTCTCATCGCTGCCGCAACGGAAGAAACCGGGCCAATTGCTGCAGGCAGGCCGTTCTTCTGGCGCGGGGAGATCGCCATGGTGCGCTTGGAAGACACAGTACTAGTTGCACTTGTCCGTATTGGTGACGGTGACCCGCTGGCATCCTCAAATTGCAAGGGTTACATCAAATGACAAACACGCCACCGGTCATAGAGCCTTTTTCCATCCACAATGTTTATCGGCTGCAGGGCAACAACCCGGTTTTTGTCTTCCCTGATGTCATGTTTTCCGATCTGGAAAACAGCTTGCCGGGTGGAAATTGGAACAACACCTTGTTTGGCGTGGGCACGGATTCGTTTGCCACGGCGCCCATTTTCGGGTTGGCATACGGACCGACATCTCACGTGAGCTACTTCGATGGTGGCGGTAGCGCAAATGTCACAAACGCCGCTTCTGCCGGTGGCGGAACCTTCCCGGTCAGCTGGCTGGGATTGGTCTACTACGATTTCGGAAACGGCAATGGACCCGTGCCCATTGGGTATCAACCTTCAAATTCTCAAAATGGCAGTCAAGCCCCGGGATATGTCAACCAAATCGCATTCTTCCATGCAGGTTCCACGTTCACGATAGACGGCACGAGCTATGTCGCTCCGGTCATTACCACTGCAATTGCAGAAGAAGTCGTGAGAGGCTTTACCTACAATGAAGCGGGTGCCGCGCTTGGCTATTCAGGTGCCGTTTTTCTGCAACTTACCGACTTTGCCAACGAAAATTACGACTTTGTGGGTGCCGAGCAAACAAGTGACTACATCAATGTGTGGGTAACCGACGTTCAGTTGAATGGCGATGCGGCCGTCACCAGAAGCAACATGTCCATTGATATCGACGTGCTTGCCAATGATGTCGCGGTCGGTGCCGGAAACCTTGTCCTTGATACTTTTGGAGCCCAAAACGGTTCAGTCACTCTCATCATCGATGCATTGGGCCACCAGTTGCTCCGATATGAGCCGGCCGCAGGATTTGTTGGCCAAGACTGGATCAGCTACAATGTTTACGATTCCGGCGGGGAAATCCATAACGCCACTGTCCTGGTTACGGTGGAAGGCAATACTGTCCTTGATTTCCGCGACAATGCGGTCGGCGCAAAGTTTGACCTGGACAGCGACCCGACAACACCCGAAACAGCAGCGGCAGCGCTTAGCGTCGTCTTGGGCGACCATATTGCAGGCGGTGCCAATCCCGGATTCCTCACAGTCTATGATGTGAATACGGGATTGCCTGTCTTTGGCCGCGATGTGTTGACCGATACGGGTGTGGACCCCGCGACCGTGACCGAAGTATTCGGCACCGAAGAAATTGCCAACAGCTACCAATACGGCAGCGATCAATTTTTCATCGGCTCTGACGATGACATGACGCTCAACGGCTTGAGTGGCGATGATATTTTCGCCTTTTCAAACTATATTGCGCCGGATGATCCGGTAGCGGCACTTCCGCATTTCATAGTCCGCGGTGGCAGCGGCCAAGACCTGCTGGAGGTCCAAAACTTCCATTTGACAGGCGACCTGACAATTGACGCCACGCACGTTGGCATAATCCAAATTGCTGCCGGTACGGGTAGCGCGGTTAATGTCTTGAATGATTTCATCGACTATACCGGAATCGAAAGTCTTTATCTGGGTGGCGGGCAAGGTAGCGATGTCATTCGCTCGGGTTTGCTCAAGACTGAGTTTTATGGCCATGAGGGTGATGATACTCTCATTGGGGGTGGGCTAAGCGAAGTTTTTCACAACGAAAATGGCGATGACACCATCTACGGCGATGGCGATGACGGTCAGTTTGCCGTTCGCGTCGACAACGACGTTATGAAATTCTACGGCAACAACCGTAGCGACTTTGTGTTCACGGCATTGCCGGATGATCCCCTAGGGGGCAAAGGCGTTTTGGTGACATCGGCGCTCGACGCAAACGGCAATCCGTTGTCCAACTTTACCGGCACGGACCATGTGTATGGCGTGGAATTTTTTGAATTTCTCGATGGTACGTTTACAACTGCTCAGGTTCTTGGCGTCGTCGCGCCGGTAACACTCGATTTCTCGCACAACGGAGGAATTCTCGCCGATTTTGACCAGGACCCGGCAACGCCAGATGCCTATTCCAACGGCTTGCGGATCACTTTGACCGACAGTCCGGATGGCGGAACCGTTGAGTCCACGGCTGGCAATTCACTCCCGGCACAATCCCTTTCCGCCTTTTCGGCGTCCCCGCTCAGCGTCAACCGGATAATCGGGTCTGATTCAGGATCAAACTGGAATTACTTCAGCAACCAGTCGTCGCGCGATGTCACCTTCATCAACAGTTCCGGCGATGGCATTTATCTCAGGCATAGCTACGCATCGGGTGTGACTTACTTCGATGGCAACAGCAGTTTTGACGGCGTCTACAGCTACGGAGCAGTAGATGTTTCGGGAGGTAACGGGTCAACGCTCGATCTGTTGCACACCGATGCCGAAGGCTATGGCACGCTGACCACCAGTTGGGGTGCCGTTACCTCTGAAGATCACATCAAGAATGTCTGGAGTTATAGTCTTGGTGACGCCGCGGATATCGTGATCGGTGGTGACATTGCCGGAAACATAGTCAATTTTGGTTTGGGCGGCGGCGATGACATTTTTACCGGCGGCATGACGGATGACCACGTCTCGGGCGAGGCAGGCAACAACCGACTGGATGGCGGCGGCGGGGAAAACTCGCTCGAATTCACGCTGTATGGCGGCTATTCCACATTCAGCGTCAATATCAACATGTTCGATGTTGATGCCCAAGGGTTCATGAAATCCTCAGCCGAAGCCGCACTTTACGATTATACGAACTACCCCGTCGTTGCATTTGGTCCGACCGAAACGTTCACCACATGGTTCAAGAATTTCATCGAACTGAATCTGTCCGAGGGCAATGATCTTGTCGTGGGGAACAATGGTCAAAACCGGTTTACCGACAACGGCGGATCGGATGTCATTTCCACCGGCGGCGGCGGCGATCAGGTCGTCCTGATCAATGACAACTCCGATGACAAAATAACCCTCGGCGCTGGCAACAACATTCTGTTTGGAAATGTTCCAGGCGGTGTGCCTTCAGACGCCGGTATCGATACGCTGTACCTGATGGGCAGTCGCCAGGATTATGCCATCAATCTGGTGAGTACCGCCCAACCGGTCTTTGTTGCATGGAACGGTGGCACCTACGGATTTGCTGCCAGCAGCGGCGCATTCGTCGCCATCGAAGGCCTGGGTGCCTTGGCCTCGGAAGGTACCGATTACATAGACAGCGGATCGATCGAACGCTTCCACTTTGCCGGTGCTGACGGCATTACCAATACGGCAGATGATGAAGAACTCACTGAGGCGCAATTGCTCGGCATCAACGCACCTCCGGCCATCACCGGTGACCTTTCGGCCGAAATCGATGAAGGTGGCGGTTATACCCTGACTTTGGCCGACCTTTCATTCACCGATACTGATGACGACGCAACCGGCGTTGCGTTCACCGCCACCGACATCGTCAACGGCTATTTGATGGTGAGAGGCATTGAAACAAGCGTTTTCACGGCGGTCGATATTGCCGATGGCGTCGTGAAATTCATCCATGACGGATCGGAAACCTTGGCAGCCGGATTTTCGGTGACGGTCGAGGATGGCAACGAAGACAATTCAACACCGCCGGCGCCCGTGCCGTTCACCTTCTCGGTAACGCCCCAGAATGATGCGCCTACGGTATCGTTCCGTGCCGCAGGATTCCAATGCTTCGAGCAAACAGCCGTGTTGATATCCGACGGCAGCATCATCCTCTCGGATGGCGATGCAGGGTCCGGCACGATCGGTGTTTCGCTGCAGGTTGGCGAAGGTGAACTGGCGATCAATGTCGGCAGCAATCTAGTGACGTTCATACCGCCTGTTGCGCAAGGTGGTTTGTACAGCCTGATCGGAACACTTGCAGCCATAAACGCAGTCCTTGCCGGGCAAAATGGTGCCTCCGTCAGCTACATCGACAATTCCGATAATCCCGTTGCAGCGACCACTTTGCAAATCGGCGTCAATGACTTCGGCAACAGTGGCAATGGCGCACCGCAGGGTGTGTTTGCCAATGTCCCGATTGCCATCGAGGCAGTCAATGACATGCCGGGCGCGTCGGTTCCGGTCGGCGGGTTCAATGCCATTGAACAAACGTCCCTGAATGTTTCCAATGGCAGCATCGTCATTTCGGATCCCGATGTCGGAACCGGCACAATGGCAATCTCGCTGCAGATCGGTGTCGGCGAGTTGACGGTCAATGTAGGCTCCAATCTGGTCACCTATGTTGCCGCGCTCCAACCGAACGGATTGCATGGGACTCGTCGGCACGCTGGAAGCCATCAATGCCGTGCTGGCAGGACAAAACGGCGCGTCCATTACATTCTTCGAGGGTTCCGATACCCCGCCGTCTGGCACCACGCTGCAAATCGGCATCAATGATTTCGGCAACAGCGGAACAGGGGGTGCGCAAGGCGTATTTGTTGATGTGCCGATTGCCATCCATGCTGTCGACGATGCACCGGTTGCGCCGGTACTGAACATCACGCTTGATGAGGACGGTTTCGGCATACTGACTGCCAACGGCGGGGCGTCTGACGTTGACAGCCCAACGCTGACCTATGCCGTCAAACCGGGTGCAGGCCCCGCCCATGGCACCATCGCCTTCGACCCATTCGCCAACACGTTCTATTTCAGTCCGGAAGCCGACTTCAACGGCAGCGACAGCGCCATCATGCTGGTCTCGGACGGCACGACGACGGTCGAGCAGGTGGTGAACTTCACGGTCAACGCCGTCAATGATGCGCCGGTTGCGGCAGAGTTGAACCTGGCGCTGGATGAAGATGGCATGATTGCCTTGCCGGTCAATGGCGGCGCAACAGACGTGGACGGCGATACTCTGACCTACACGGTGAAGAATGGATCAGAGCCGGCCCATGGCATGATGGTTTATGATCCCCAGTATGACATGTACGTCTATACACCGAACAACGACTACAATGGTTCGGACAGCGTGGTCATGCTGGTCTCGGACGGAACGACACGACCGTCGAGCAGGTGGTGAATTTCACCGTCAATGCCGTCAATGATGCGCCGGTTTTGGCCGTGCCACTGGTTGACCGCTCGACACCGGAAGAAACGGCCTTCAGTTTCACGCTTCCGGCCAACAGCTTTGCGGATGTGGATGGCGATTCCCTGACGCCTTTCTGCCAGATTGGCTGACGGATCAGCGTGGCCGGGCTGGCTGACGTTCAACGCTTCAACGCGGGAGTTTGCCGGCACGCCGCCATCCAATTTCAACGGCTTCGTGGACATCGAAGTCACAGCATCTGACGGCAGCCTCACGACATCTGATGTGTTCAGGTTGACAGTGACACCTGTCAATGATGCGCCGACAGCCATCGCCTTGTCAGTCACGTCGATTGCGGAAAACAGTGCCATCGGAACGGTAATCGGAACATTGTCTGCAACGGATGCGGACGCTGGTGACACCGCAACCTATTCGCTGGTGACCGGTACAGGGAGCGCCGACAACGGTCTCGTGTCGATTGTCGGCAACCAGTTGCGCGTCAATGGTTCGATCGATTTTGAAACCAATCCGACGCTCGATCTTCGTGTCCGGGTTACTGATGGCGGGGGACTGTCCTTTGAACGGGCGGTTACTGTCGCGGTGACGGATATCGTCGAAGGCCCCGTACTTAACGTCATCAACGGCACCAATGGCAACAACAACCAGGTCAATGGCGGCGGCATATTGGGGATACTGTTCCCGGATGCCTTCCGCGGCCTGCTTGGTACCGCAGGGGCAGACCAGATCAATGCACTTGGCGGCAATGACTATGCCTATGGCTTTGGCGGCAACGATACCATCGAAGGTGGTACCGGCGATGACTATCTCTATGGCGATTTCGCAACGGGTCTGGCCGGTTTGGTTCAGCAATTGCTGCATCCGGGTGCCGAAGGCAATGATCGGCTCAATGGCGGCGCTGGCAGTGATCATCTGTTTGGCGCCGGCGGCAATGACTGGCTGAATGGCGGCTCCGGACGGGACTATCTCAACGGCGGTGCAGGTGCGGATCAGTTTGTTTTTGATGATGGTGATTCCGGCGTTGCTGCCAATCAGCGCGACCGGATCGAAGACTTCCGTCGATCACAAGGTGACCACATCGATCTGCGGTTGGTGGATGGTAATGCCGCGACGAGTGCAGACGACGGTCTCGCGCTGCGGGCAACGCAAGCCCAGGCGCTTAACCAGATCGGCTCGGTTTATCTTGGCAGCTACGCCAATGGCCAGCAAACGGTTTTCATCAACTCGAGCGCCGCAGCCGGATTTGAGATGGCAATCGACGTGGCAACAAACTCGGCGCTCGTCGCGGCGGATTTCTTCCTGGTGTGAGCCGGAAGTGCGGCGCCTGTTTGCATTGCCAACAGGCGCCGCATTCTCATTCCTGACCTATCGCCTTCTGCCAGGCCTTGTGCCAGGTGCGAAGCTCCTGTGGCGTAAACACGCGCGGGATTGTCAGTTTCGCAATTGTCTCTGACGAGGGATAGAGGTTCTTGTCTTCCCGCAAGACAGGGTCGACCAGATTCATGGCTTCCGCATTTGCCGTTGCAAAGCCGGTTTCATTGGCAGCAGCCGCTGCGATTTCCGGGCGCATCATGAAATCGAGAAATTTGACGCCGGCAGCGGCATTTGGCGCGTCTGCGGGAACTGCCAGGAGGTCGAAATACATCAGCGCACCTTCCTTAGGCAAACGGTAGTCGACCTTGAAAGTCTGCTTGGATTCAGCCGCGCGCAAGGATGCCACGCGGGCATCGCCGGAAAAACCCAAGGCAAGGCAATAGTCACCGGATGCAAGGCCGCCCAGATATTCAGAGGAGTGGAAACGGCGGATGCTGGGGCGCAATTTGGCAATGAGTGCTGCGGCCTCATTGATATCCGCCTCGCTCGCCGTATTCGGGTCTTTGCCTTGATAAATCAAGACACTGCCAAGAACCTGTTCGCCATCATCAAGCATCGCAACGCCGCAGGTGGAGAACTTGGAGACGATCTCCGGATCAAACAGCATTGCCCATGAATCGACCGGGGCGTCCGGCATGATCTCCTTGACTTTCTCCACATTGAAAATGACGCCGGTTGTGCCCCACATCCACGGCACGCCATGAAGGCCATTCGGATCGACCTTGACCAGTTGCTGCATCACTCCGGCATCAATGTTCTTGATGTTGGGCAGGGCGGCCTGATCAAGCGGTGCCCAGACATTGGCCTGCAACTGGCGGGCAAAATGCGGCGACAGATTGGGCGTAACAACATCGTAGCCGCTTTTGCCGGTCAACAGCTTGGTTTCGACAATGTCATTGTTGTCGAAAACATCGTAGACAACCTTTGTGCCGCTCTCTTTGGTGAAGGTGGCGATCGATGTAGCCCCGAAATAGTCGGACCAGGAATAAAGGTGCAATTCATCCGCTCCGGCCGGGGCGGAAGTCAGCATCAGCGAAAAGGCAAAGAGTGCTTTTGTCTTGGACATGCCGGTCTCCATTTGAACAATCATGCAGCAGTTGCGGGAAGCAGTCGGGCAGGCGTCTTTTCGCTGAGCGCCGGGTAAAGGTCGCAGCGCCGGTCGCGGAACACGCCCCACATCCGGCGCGCTTCTGCAATTTCGGACATGTTGAGTTCAGCGGTGATGACGCCTTCGGTAATGCGGTCGGCCTCGGCAAGTTTTGCTCCGGTGAGATCGGCAATGAACGATGAGCCATAGAATGTGACGCTGCAGCTTTCGCCGCGTTCAATGCCGACACGATTTGCGGCAATGAGCGGTGTCAGGTTCGCCCCGGCATGGCCTTGCATGACACGCTGCCAATGATCGCGCGAATCCCAAGCCGGATTGGACGGTTCGGAGCCGATTGCTGTCGGGTAGATCAGAATTTCCGCACCCTTGAGCACCATTGCCCGTGCCGCCTCCGGAAACCATTGATCCCAGCAGATGCCGGCGCCGACTTTGCCGACGGCGGTTTCATGGACCATGAAGCCGGTGTCGCCTTCAGTGAAATAGAGTTTCTCGCTGTAGCCTGGCGCATCGGGAATGTGGCTTTTGCGATAGGTCATGGAGACACGCCCATCGGCGTCAACCATCACCAGCGAATTGAAACACCGGGGGCCGTCCTTTTCGAACAGGGATACCGGCAATACGACGCCAAGCTCCCTGGCGAGACTGGAAAAGCGGCTGATTGTTGAATGGCCTTCAAATGGCTTAGCCCGCGCCATGTGTTTTCTGTCGGCATCCATGCAGAAATAAATGCCTTCGAACAGTTCCTGCAGCACGACCAGTTTCGCGCCGCGTGCTGCGGCATGGCGTACATGCAGTTCGAGCTTGTCGAGATTTGCGTTCACGTCATCGGTGCAGGCAATTTGAACGGCGGCGACCACGAGATTGGACATGTTCGTCTCCTCAACTTTTGCTGGATTGGGTGAAGGAATATTGTTCCTGTGTGATGCAATGCACCGACCCGCCACCCGGTGCGATGGCATTGACATCAATGGTCACCACCTTGCGGTCCGGATAGGCTTCAGACACAATCCTGACGGCCTCGGCGTCACTGGCGATGCCGTAGACCGGCAGGATCAGGCCGCCGTTGGGCAAATAGAAATTGATGTAAGACCGGCAGAAAACATCGCTGGTAACTGTCGCCTCCGCTGCTTCAGGCAGCAGGATGATTTCGAGTTTGCGCCCCTTTGCATCAGTCTCGTTTTTCAGGACCGCAAGGTTCTGTTCCAAAATGCGCCCGTGGACATCATCGGGATTGGAATTCATCTCAAACAGAACAACACCGGGTCGGACATAGCAGCACATGCCGTCGATATGACCGTCCGTTTCAAGATCAAGCGGATCACCCGGCAGCCAGATAACTTTTTGAACACCCAGCATTGCCTTCAGTTCTGCCTCGGCGAATGCTTTGCTCACACCCGGATTGCGGTTCGGGTTGAGTATCGAGGTTTCGGTGACGATCAGCGTGCCTTCGCCGTCGCAGCATAGCGAACCACCTTCGCAATACAGCCAGGAGCGGCGCATCGGCATGTCTTGATGCCCGAGAATTATTCCGGCCAGCGCGTCATCATTGTCAAAGGGTGCATGCTTGCCGCCCCAGGCATTGAAGCGCCACGATACACCGGATCCGCTGCCATCGGCATTTTGAACAAATGTTGGGCCCGAATCCCGGATCCAGCAATCATCGATCGGCATTTCCACAACGCTGGCATGATTGCCGAGCATTCGCCGTGCCTTTTCGGCATGATCCGGGTGGGCAACCATAGTGACAGGCTCGAATCCGGAGATTGCGCGGGCTACTTGAACATACCCCTTCTGCACATCGCCAAGCAGGTCTTCATACAGATCCTCGCGATGCGGCCACGCCATCCATGTTTGCAAATGCGGTTCAAACTCTGCCGGACGGCGCACGGATGAATGGGTCATGTCTGGGGTTGCCTGTCCTGTCACGATGGTTCTCGCTTGCTGGTTTCCTTCGTGGAAATTGACAGTACCGCGATCCTCGATCAAACAAGAAGCATTCCGCCAATAC
Source organism: Rhizobiaceae bacterium (assembly GCA_965247225.1). Taxonomy (GTDB): domain Bacteria; phylum Pseudomonadota; class Alphaproteobacteria; order Rhizobiales; family Rhizobiaceae; genus CBDFGT01. The sequence continues at coordinate 84,736 of CBDFGT010000040.1, forward strand.
ATGAATGGAATTCATGCATGAGACGCTACCGCAATGTGCCCCCACTGCAGTTCCTGCTCGGATTTGAGGCAGCTGCAAGGCTTGGCAGTTTTTCCAGGGCAGCGGCGGAACTGGGCCTTTCCCAATCGGCAGTCAGCCATGAAATGCGCCTGCTGGAAGAAAGGATAGGCCAGCCGCTTTTCCTGCGGGTTGGCAGGAGCATCCAACTGACGGATGCCGGGCATGTCTATCAGCGCACGGTGCGAGAGGCCTTGAATGACCTCGATGCCGCACAGCAACGGCTGGAACCATTCCGGCGCCAAAGCAGCGTCGTCATCTATGCGCCGCGTGACTTTGGTCGCCTCTGGCTGTTGCCGCGCCTGCCTGCACTGCGCGATGTCCATCCGGACGTGCAGCCATGGCTTGATACGAGCGGTGCGCCGATAGACTTCTCGTCAATGGAAATCAGCATCGGCATTACCTATGCACACGAGCCAGCGCCGGACCTGCTTTCGGTGAAGCTGGTTCAAGACAGGAAGTCACCGATGGTCGCACCCGGTACCGTTCAGGATACCCAGGGCGATATCGATGCGCTGGCAGGTCTGCCGTTGATTCATGACGAGAAACTGCCTGGTTGGGCACAGTTTTTTGAAAGTTTCGGCCATGGCGGAACCGTTCACCCAAGCGGGCTGGATTTCAGCGATAGCGATGCCGCACTGGGTGCGGCGTGCGAAGGTCTGGGCGTTGTCCTTGGAAGCGAAATCCTTGCAGACAATTACCTGAAATCGAAACGGCTGATATCGATGCCTGGCTTGTGCTTTGACCCGATGCGTTCGTGGTTTGCCGTGACAACAGAGCAGGAAATAGCCAATCCCCATACGGCAAATGTCTGGAACTGGCTGACGGGTTTGGCCTCGAGTGACTGAGTTCGTTCCGGAACAGAATTGATCCGGCGCAATGCGTGCCCACGTGCGCGCACCTACACTTGTGGCAACGGTCACCGTCGTGAGGGTTGGCGGGACTGCCAATTACATTCACTTGGTGATGTCATGCGACACTTCTCCAAACCCCTCAGGTTCTCCCTGCAAATCGTTTTTGCCTGCCTGATCTGGATCGTCGGCTCCCAGCCTGTCCTGGCCGAATCAGGTTGGACGAATTTCAGTCTGGGTGAAGTCACATTCTCCGCACCAAGCGACTGGAATGTTACCACCCAAACCAACGATGAAGCCTATTTGGAAGGCCCCGGCGGTGAGACGCGTCTGCTGGCATTCTGGTGGGAACCCAACGAGCCGCTCCTGGGGTATGATGATATTGTCATGCATGAGAAGCGGGTGGTGGCGGGCAAGGATGCGTTGTTCATCTACTCGCGCTTCCCCGAAGTGCAGAGCCTGAAACTGGCGTTTGACACACCACGCGAAGATGGTCGGCAATTCGTCTTCCTGCTGGAAAGCGATACCGAGGATTTTTCCAACGGTTCGCCACTGTTTGATGAACTCACTTCGGGAATCCGGTTTGGTGGCGCTGCGGGAAATGATGCCGAAGCACCGACTCCGGCGATTGCTGGCACCAGGCCCATTCCGCTTGAAATGCTGAAACTGCGCATCAACGAAGACTGTGAGGGAATTGACCTTTCCAACTGGGATCATCCGGCACGGGACGAGATGAACAAGCGCCCGCAAGCGCATCTGCGTTGGGCCGCCCTGTGCGACGCGAAGCGCTATCCGATTTTCGGGATGGATTTCGACTATGATCCGAATGGCGAGACCGAGGATTTCTTCCGGCCGTTTTTCTACGATCTCCTGCAGGCCAACGGCCGCTGGCCTTACGCGATCATTGTGCCGGGTGATGAGTTGATGATCGCCGTTTCCGGCAAGTCGAAGAAGGAATTCAATGTTGAATACCAGGAGGCGCCCGAATTCTCCGACGGTGTCGCTGCGCCGCAATCGTCTGAGGCTGCAAGCCCTGAACAGCCAGCTGCGGAGATTCCCCAACAGCCGGAAAACCCGGCACCGCCGCTTGCCGTTGCGGTCGCAGCGGAAAACGATCCAACACGCCCGTTGCGGCCCGGCGAGAGCCAGACCGTTTCACTCTATGCGGGTGGGGAACCGGTCGCGCCGTGGAGCGGTTACGAGGCGCGAGGCGGCAATTTCAAGGAACATGTGCGCTTCGACAATGGCGCCCTTGTTGCGCATGTGCCGAAGGATTCCGCCGGCGGCTTCACCGGAATTTACAGTGAAGGTGCACTGCTCTGGCTTGATGCGTTTCGCAATGGCGGGCAAGCGCGGCTGACCTTTACCTTTGATCCGGCCGATACCACCGGTTTCCTAATTGGCCTGAGTCCTGACTACAACCTGCAGGGCAATGATGTTTCCAACCCGCGTTTCATGCTGCACTGGCGGCGGACAGCCGATGGCGGGGCAAAACTCACCTACGTGCGCGATGACGCAAATGTCGCCGATGTCGCAACTGCTGCCGATGCGCCGGAGAATGTCACACTTGTTTTGCGCGAGGATGGACTTCGCGTTGAAGCGCTCGGCTTCCCCGCTGATCTGGTGGCCTGGCCCGAAGTCGCCGATGGTCAGGGTTTTCGCATCTATGCCATGACCCGCCCCGACCAGGACAATGAAGCGGTGTCGATGGCGTTGCACTCGATCACCCTGGAACGCAAGGCCGGAGTCGCCATGGAGGCACAAGCAGGTTCCGCATCTGTCGCGCCCCTGCCGCGTCGCGTGATTTTCGAAGGCAAGCCGTCGGACTTCTGGCAGGCGTCCAGCAATTACAACAACCAGAATGCCGAGTTTGTCACCTTCATAGACGGTGCTGCTGTTGCCGATCCTCCAAAGGACAAGAACGATTGGGTGCTGGCAGGCCTTCTTTCGCAAGAACCTGTCATGCCTCTCAATGAGCGCATCAACCAAATCTCCTACAGTGTCGAATTGACCTTTGATCCGCGTGGCACAACGGGAACCCAGGTCCTGTTCAGCACCACCAGAACGACAGACATGTGGGGACGTGACCTTGCCTGCGCCTTTTCATTCTTTCGAGTGACCGAAGGTCCGGATGCCGGCAAGACGGTGCTGGAACTGCGGGAAAACTCCGGCCCTTATGCGGTCTGGTCCCGCAAGGTCTCCAGTGACTTTCTTGACCGAAATTGGGATGGGCGCGTTCGCCTGACATTTACCGGAACAACCGTGACAGCGGAATTGCCGGGTATCGTAGCACTGCGCGCCATCGGCCTGGACATGTTGCCGGGCCTGAAGGAATACATGACGGTCTATTCCCTGCCGGAAAAACCGTATGCTGCCAGCCGCATGTCCCTGATGCGAATTGAAGCGGGCTGGGTCACTCCGCCCGGCATGAGCGCGCAGCAGCGTTGGTCGCTGGTTGATGACGCAGATTTCAATGCCGATGCCTTTGCCGATGAACTGGCACAAGAGCTTCTGGCACCGGCTACGCAGGAGCAAAACCCATGAAATTGTCCGGACCGTTGACTGTTCTTAGGATAAGCGTCGCCAGCCTTGCGCTGCTGGCCTCGGTCCCTTCGGCAAAAGCCTGGGACCCGGAGCTGAACACCGCCATCATGCAGGTTTACTTGGGCAAGGCCACCGATGCGCAGCTGCAACTCGTGCGGCGCAACAATCACGTCATCAACAACATGGCCAATACCGGCCACCTCGACAACAAGGTCTATCAGAAAATCCAATCCGATTTTGCCGATTTCAACCATTCGGTTGCCAGCGGAGCCGCCAAGAAAAACGGTCTTGATCTGGTGACGCAAACCAGCACGAAAAAGTCCTACAGTCCCGGTACCGACAGCGATTTCATCACCAACAGCCCCGACGGCAAGATGAATGTGTCCCAGATTGAAAAAACAATCGGCGACTACAATGCTGACATGAACAAGAAACTGGGCACAACAAATGTTGACTATGCCAAGCAGGTCAACACGGATTTCATGGCCAACCAATCGCAAATGAGCGCCGAGGATTTTGCCAAAGTATCCAAGTTGAACAATGACGCCTACAAACGTCAGGGCGCCGCAGCCTACGAGGCCAAGGTCCGCAACGAGGGCAGTACGATTACGGTTGATGAGGCGCTCGACTATCAAAAAGAGATGCGCGATCTGATCTCCAAGAAACATGACCAGATCAGTGATCTGAATGCAAAGCTCGGCCAATCCCTCAAAGCTGATCCGGATGGCTTGCTGCCGGAAACCCGCAACCTGAAGGCGGAGTTGCAGATCCGACAGCAGCAGCAGGCCAAGTATATCGAACGGCTGAACGATTCGACCACGCGCACGGCCAAGAAATTCGGCGTTGCTGACGACACGCTTCAATCAGACCTGGCATCCAAGGCTTCGGATCGTTCCGTCGACAAGCCAGGCGCCACCGAAGCCGACAAGGCCGCGCAGAACAAGAAATATGCCGATACATCCTCGAATCTCGACGATTACCAGGTCAAGAAGGCAACCGGTGAAAGTGCAAAGGTGAATGCCAAGGCGGCGGGAACCATAGATGCCGGAACTGCGAACCTGCCGGACCGCGAAAAGCTGATGAACAGCGCCGCCCAGCAATTGAGCGAGTTGCCACCGTCACAACAAGGCGAAATCATCGAAGATGTCCGCCGCAAGATGGGCGATGCCCATGCGGCCGAACTTGCCGAGCGCACGCGCAAATACAACAGTGAACAGCGCTGGCTGAAGAACGCGGCAGCGACAGTCGAGAAGATCAAGGCGACGTCAGACAAGATTCTGGCAGTATCCTCAATTGCATCCATCGCCAACGATGCCCGTGCCTGGGTCAAGGGAGAGAAATCAAATTGGGAAGCCGCCGAAGCCGCAATCGACATGGTCAGCCAAGGCTATTATTCGACCGGCAAGAACCTCGGGGGGTGGGCGCAGACCTATGACGCCAACAAGTCGGCCTACATCAACGAACAGCAGGCACGCATCTACAAGATCGCCAAGGATCTGAACGACCGAGGCGTGCCGCTTGCAGACATCAAGGCCATCGTCTCGGACATGGAAGCTGGATCCGAAAGCAGTCTTGATGCAAGGATCAGGGAGTTGGCGGCACAAGGTACAACCTATGAAAAGCCCAAGCCAGTCGAGCGCACGATATTCTCTGACAAGAGCTGGACCGACTATGCCAAGGCGCAGGGGGGCGTGGCGGTTGACGTGCTCACGCGAATCCTGGCCGCACCCGGTAAGCTTGCATGGAACACTGGCACCGACGTGGGCGAAATCATCCGCATTTCCACGGATATCTACAAGACAAACAAGAACATCAGCGACACCGAACTTGAGATCATCTCGCAGCAGAACGAACTTGCAGGCAAAAGGCTCGTGAAGAAACTGGTCGACATGGGGGCCACGCCGCAAGAGGCACAGGCTGCTGTAGCCGGATGGATGAATGGCAGCAGTTCCGGCATTGAAAGCCTTCGCCAGCTTCGCGACAAATTGAAGGGGGTGGAACCGGCTTCTCTGCCCGAAACCAAGGCGCTTTCACCTGAGGAAAAGGCCGCGCGCCGGGCACACATTGTCGACCGCTTGACCAAACTCAACCACACCAAGCTCAAGGCAACTTTCGACGCCATCGGCATCGCTCCGTCAGAGGATTTTTACAACTGCCTCTGTCACAATGCCGGCTATGGATCATCGGGAACGGCACAGTTCTACCACCCCGACACTATTGGCGATTTCAACGAAATGTATTCGTGCAGCCAGCCCGGTGACCCCTGCGTGGTTTCCGGTTTCGGATGCAGCCGCTTTCCGCTGCCAAGCGACGCCAATGTCTGGCAAAGCTGCATGGCAGAAAACAAGTTGGGTGCCAGCAAGGACGCCGAAGGCAATGTCGATCCGAATACCGGCGTGCCCCTGGACGAAGCAATCGAGCAGGCACTGACAAAGCGAAATCCCGCAAACAAATAGCGCGCTGATTTCTTCAGCACTGACAAACAGGCTTGCCGGGAAAGAAAATAAGGTTCCGGAACGGTGGCGATGTCCTTTTTGGAGGCACAGCCTTTTGAGAATCCGGGTCCGCATTGAATGCGTCATGCGGACACGAACATGCGATGCAACGCCGAAGCATGCTTCCGCTGCCTGCCGGAGCGAATTGTTAGAACGGAAAATGTCGCCAAGCCAGGGAAATCGTTGGTGCCGCTTAGGTGACTCGAACACCTGACCCCATCATTACGAATGATGTGCTCTACCAACTGAGCTAAAGCGGCATTGCGCCCGGTGGTTTGGGGCGGATTTGCGGGTGATAATCGCCGCGCTTGCGAAATGCAAGCCCGAATGCGGGGAAACTGTCGGGCTGGTTCACGCCCGGTGAATAGCCATCAACCGCACAGCGCAGCTTTGGCCTCTTTGTACTCGCGCGCCAGTCTTGCCACCAGATCGCCTGCCGGCGTGATTTCCTTCACGGCACCGATGCCCTGGCCTGCTCCCCAGATATCCTTCCAGGCTTTCGCACCGGTCGCAGCGGCGGCGAAATCCATTTTGGAGGGATCGGCCTCTGGCAGATTGTCCGGGTCCATGCCCGCTTTCACCACCGAACCTTTCAGGTAATTGCCGTGAATGCCGGTGAAATAATTGGAATAGACAATGTCCGATGCGCCGGACTGGGTGATCATCTCCTTATAGCCATCGACCGCGCGGGCTTCATGCGTGGCGATGAAAGGCGAGCCGATATAGGCCATGTCGGCACCCATTGCCTGGGCGGCCAAAATGGCCTTGCCGGTGGCAATGGCACCAGACAGCAACAACGGCCCGTCAAACCATTCGCGGATTTCCTGCACCAGCGCAAACGGGGAGAGCGTGCCCGCATGTCCGCCGGCGCCGGTGGCAACGGCGATCAATCCGTCTGCACCCTTGCGGATGGCGCTGTTGGCATGGCGGTTGTTGATGATGTCATGCAGCACGATACCGCCCCAGGAATGCACACCCGCGGCAACTTCCGGCACGGCGCCGAGCGAGGTGATGACAATCGGCACCTTGTATTTGGCGCAGACCATAAGGTCTTGCTGCAAACGGTCGTTGGAGCGGTGGACAATCTGGTTGACGGCGAACGGCGCTGCCGGGTTGTCCGGATTTGCCTTGTCATGCGCTGCCAGCGCCTCGGTGATTTCCGCCAGCCATTCGTCGAGCTGCGCGGCCGGACGCGCATTCAGCGCGGGAAACGAACCGACAATGCCTGCCTTGCACTGGGCAATGACCAGTGCCGGATTGGAAATGATGAACAGCGGCGCGGCCACCACCGGCAGGCGCAGCTTGTCTTTCAAAATGGGCGGCAGGGACATGAGTGCTCCGGATTATGACGTTTACGCAAACGTCAATAATTGAGTCGCTTTGCGCCGTGAAGTCAAGCGGTCCGTCAGCATTATGTACCACAGTTTAAGGTTGCAGAGCGATTTTTTCACGCCAGGATGCGAACACGGAAAAACAACCAGAAAGAGCATAAAATCCCAGATTTCGTGAAAGAATGTCGCATTTGCAGGCAAAATACAACCAATAGACGAAATTAACTTGGCCTTTACCAGCAACCTGTAATAGAAGACGAATCAGTCTGCAACTTGACAGGCAGGCTGCGGGGGATTTTGAAATGAGCGCACGCCGCACGCACGGGTTTCGATTCAACAGCAAGGCGCACATGCATTCAGAGTTGCTGGCATTGGAGCCACGCGTGCTCCTCGATGCAGCCTACAGCGACACGCTGGATCATTTGGGTCATGCAACAGAGATCAATAACGGACACGATTTTTTCGGTCCGGACTCATCGCAACTGTTTGCAGCGTTGACCGATGCGCGGCTGCCCGCCATGAACAATTCGGCTGCAGAACCCTTTGGGCATCAAATCTATTTTGTCGATTCCGGCGTGGCCGATAATGCTGCCATCTTGTCCACCCTTGCCCCGGATGCGGAAATTCACACCATAGCCGCAAATCAGGATGGCATCAGCCTGATCGCTGCAACATTGGCCGGACGCACAGATGTGGCCGCGATCCACATCGTTTCACATGGCGAGCAGGGTACATTGATGATCGGCAATGCCGTGCTGGATGGCGCATCCATGCAAGGCAAATATCGCAATGATCTGGCGGCAATTGGCCACGCGCTGACAGCCGATGCCGATATCCTGCTTTACGGCTGCGATTTCGCCGGCGGAGAATCCGGCGCGGCTGCGGCGCAATTGCTGGGCGAGCTGACCGGCGCCGACATTGCCGCCTCCGATGATTTGACCGGCAATGCCGGGCTCGGCGGTGACTGGGATCTGGAATGCCACTATGGCAACATCGAAGCAAAAGTGATTGACGCACCGGAATGGCGCGGAGTGCTGACACCAGTGACCATTTCCACGACAGCGCCACCCGCCGTCGTGGGGGGGGCGCTGGTCTGGTACAATGCCGGCACACTCGGCAGCACATCCATAGATCTGCGGGCTTCGGTGGTTTCCGTTTCTGGCGGTATCAATGGCATCAGCGGTCAGACCGTTGCGGACAATCCGTCTTTGGCCTTCAGCACCGGTGCTGGTGGTGCGGGCGAAGTGGTGATCCGCTGGGAAATATTCGCTGCCGATGCTGGGCATACCCTTTCGTTAAGAGCCACTGGCTCGCCCAATTTTACTGTCAACGACATAGATGGCACCGGCTCCCCGCATACTCTGGAATCCGTATCACCCAGCATGACAGGTTTGACCGGATATACAGTCAGCAGCACGACTGCGCTTTCCATCACCACCGGCAGCGGGCTGTTGACTGCAAGCGGCACCGACAGCGATCTCGACAATGTGCCAACCGGCACGGCGGCACTCGGCTCAAACCGGCAGTCAGCCGGTATCACCTTCTCATGGTCGGAAGTCTCGTCGTGGGATGTCACCTACCGTGTCGAAACCGCCAATCAGGGGCGTGTTTTCCAGCATGACGGCAATGGCGATTTTGTCTTCACCGTGCCCGCAACGACAACCCTGATCACCCTGGATCTGGACAGCAACAATTCAACGGCTGGCGGCACCGGTTATCAGGTGACCTATATTGAAAACGGTGCCGGTGTTGCCGTGGTCGATGCCGATGTTCTGGCGGCACAAAGCGTCATTCTCGGCACCAACCTGGGTGGTGCCACTGTTCACATGACCAATTCATTTGCCGGCGATCAATTGCTGGTCAATGGCTCCGCAGCAGCCAGCGGCACAGTCAATGGTCTTGCCTACACAATCTCCCTGGTCGATGGCCATCCGACAGTCGTCCTAAGCGGCACTGCGTCCATTGCAACCTATCAGACCGCCCTGACGCAGATCACATTTGCAAGTACGTCGGACAATCCGAACACGACAGACCGGCAGCTGGAAGTCTTTGTCACCAACGCCCAATATGGCACCAACAGTCCCACGGCCATTTCGACCATCCATGTCACGCCGGTCAATGATGCCCCTGATGGTGCAGATGCCACGGTCACAGCACCCGAAGACGGATCATACACGTTTGCTGCCAGTGATTTTGGTTTCTCCGATACAAGCGATGGTTCCGCACACACGCTGCAATCTATCACGATCAACACATTGCCGGCCCTCGGCACTTTGAATCTCGGTGGATCCAACGTTGTCGTCGGCCAGACAGTCGGCCTCAGCGCCATCCCGCAACTGGTATGGACCGCACCGGTCAATGTCAGTGGCAACAATTACGCATCTTTCACCTATTCGGTGACCGACACTGGCGGCACGGCCAATGGCGGGATTGATACCGACCCGGTGCCCAACACCATTATCATCAATGTCACTCCGGCCAATGATTCACCGATTGGTATTGTTTCGGGTGGCGGTGATGGCACGGTTACTATTGCCGGACAGGTGTCTTTGCCAACACTGGTGCTTTCACCGGACCAATACGCAAATCCGGGCACGATTTCCGTCGCCGATCTGTTGGCCAAGTTCAATCTGGCCGATATCGAGCAGCCCTATGCCAGCCTTGGCATCGGCGTGATCGCAGCCGATGAAGCAGATGGCCGCTGGCAATATCAGCGAACCGATATTCCCGGTCACCAATGGACCGACTTCCAGACGGGCGACCCGGACAATCTGGATTCAACGCCCGTCGATGCCGGCATGGCCTTGCTGTTCAACCAGTCAACGCTGCTGCGGTTCATTCCAAAGCCCGGCTTTGCCGACAATGCCGTCCTCTCGTTCCGCATCTGGGACGGCACGGTGGGGACACCATCCAATCCGCCACATCTGCTTGCCGACAATTCCGGCGGCACGCCGCCCACGGCAACCTCCTCGCTCTCGGCAGCATCCTTCTCGATTTCCGTGGCCGGCGACCAAGATGGCGACGGCATCATCAATTCTGCCGATGTTGACGATGACAATGATGGCATTCTCGATGGCATCGAAGCAGGCGCGCTGAGTTTCACAAATAACTCATTCGCCGGAAATTCAGCTGCAGGTTGGACCTCGACGAACATTAATTTCGGCTCTGGCGGGGCGATCTTCACTACGGATGGCGTTACGGGAACTCTGTCTCAAACACTTGGTGGCAGCGACACCCATTTGAGCGCAATCGAATTTGATTTTGGGTGGAACAATGGTGTCAGCGCCGGAAACCTACAGGGCGGGAATACGCTCTTTGTCACGGTCAATGGCGTTGACTATCTCTCGATCAAAACCCCGAATGATGGAGTGATAAATGGTAGCGGCACTGATCAGGGTGGAGATGCCCTCGTTACAGGTTTGAATGGGGCAACATTTACGGTCGCCAATCCATCGGCGTTAGGATCGCAATACATTGACCATTCGATTTTTTTTAGCTGGGTCCTCCACAGAATCGCTATTTCTCTTCCCGGTGAGGTCACCGCACCAACTGTCTCGCTACGCTTTGTACCGAGCGATCCTGGAAGCTTCGGGCCGGACGATATCATTGTTACAAACTTTAGCGTCTTCAAAGGTTTCACGGACCGTGATCACGACGGCGATGGCCTAGACGATCGTCTCGACATTGATTCTGACAATGATGGCATCACGGACAATGTCGAAGCACAGACGACGGTTGGTTATGTCACGCCATCGGGTACGGACATCAACCAGGACGGCCTCGACGATGCCTACGATACCCGCGGCGCGGCGCTTACCGCTGCTTCCGCAGCTGCCACAACCAGCACCGGCGCGGGCCTGACGCCTGTCAATACAGATGGAGCAGACAACCCGGATTACCTTGATGCCGATAGTGACAACGATGGCCTGTCGGATGCCGCCGAGCGCGGCACTGCCGGTCCCACCACAGCCGCAACTGGCGCTTCCACACCAGCCAACGATGCCGACAGCGACGGCCTGTTCGATGTCTTCGAAGGTGCCGACGTCAACGATCCGTTCGATGTCAATGACGACAATCTGGCCGGCTCCAGTTTCAATCTCGCCGACACGGATAATGATACAGCCGTCAATGGCGCCGGTGCCGTGCCGCTCATCAACGACCTCGACTTCCGTGATGCCAACGAGCCGCCGCTGGCAGTGGATGACACGCTGACAACGCCGGAAGACACGACGCTCACCACAAATGTTTTGACCGCCAATGGCATTGACAGCGATCCCGATGGCGACCCGATCACCATCACTGCCGCCAGCATCGATATCGATGGCGACGGCATTTCCGACAATTTGCCGATTGGCACGGCAACGGCAATCACCGGGCCGGGCAATGTGGACATTGGCACGCTGAACTTGACAGCAGCTGGCGTTTTCACCTTCGCCCCGGCAACAAACTATGCAGGTCCGGTGCCGGTGCTGACTTATACCTTGAGTGATGGCCGCAACCAGACCGATATGGCGCAGGTTTCCATATCCATAACGCCGTCCAACGATGCGCCGGTTCTGGACCTTGATGGCGATGACAGTTCCGGCCAGACCGGTTCGGACTATCTGACGACCTACACGGAAAACGCTCCATCGGTTTCGGTTGCCGACAGCGACATGGTCCTGACTGACGTTGATTTGGCAACGGTCGAAGTGGCAACCATCCGCCTCACCAATGCCTTCCCGCTCGATACATTGCAGGTCGGTGTCATGCCGCTGGGTGTCGCGGCCATCATCAATACATCCGTTGCCGGAGAAATAACGGTCACGCTGATGGGGCCGGTCACACCGGCGAGCATGGCGGACGCCATTCGTGCCGTCCGCTTCCTCACATCCTCGGAAAATCCGGACCCGACACAGCGCCGGGTGGAAATCACGGTCAATGACGGCAGTGCTGATTCCAATACGGCCGTGACGCTGATCAATGTCGTGCCGGTCAATGACAACCCGTCGCTTGATCTGGACGGCGACAATTCGCACGGCATCAATGCCGGCAATGTTCTCCTGTCCTACACTGAAAATGCTGCGGCCATTTCCATAGCCGACACGGACAGCCGCATCACCGACCTTGATGACGCCAACATCGAAAATGCCACGATTGTCCTGACCAACGCTCTTGCCGGTGATGTTTTGGCACTCGGCACATTGCCGACCGGGATAACCGGCAGCCTTGATGCATCGGTCGCCGGCGAGATTAAAATCCTCCTGACCGGTAGCTCATCGCGGGCCGACTATGAATCGGCAATTGAAGCCATCACTTACAAAAACACCTCTGACAATCCCGACACCACCCAGCGGGTGATTACCGTTGTCGTCAACGATGGCGACATCAATTCCAACACTTCGCGTTCGTTCATCAATGTCGTTGCCGTCAACGACGCGCCAATGCTTGATCTTGATGGTGACAATTCCACAGCGCCGGGCACGTCCGCCGTGCACACATTTACCGAAGATGGCGCTGCGCTGCCGTTTGCCGATGCCGATGTCACCGCAACCGATGTGGACAACAACACATTGCAGGGGGCGACCATCGTCCTCACCAATGCGCTCCCGCACGATGTGCTTTCGATCGCCCTGCTGCCTGCAGGCATCACAGGAACAATCGATACATCCATTTCCGGCCAGATCACGGTCACCTTGTCGGGGGCTGCGACGCTGGCGGATTATCAAAGCGCCATCGCCGGCGTCGCCTACCGCAATACCAGCCAAACGCCCGATGCGTCCGACCGCATTTTCACGGCAACCGTCACGGATGGCAACCTGACCAGCGCGGTCGCACAGGCTGTTGTGCATGTCATTGCCGTCAATGATCCCCCCGTCATCATCGATCCGACGAACCCCGGCACCCCGGACAATCCGCTTCCGGCAACCGATCCGCTCAACATCATCCCCGATGTTGCGGTGAGTGATGGCGAGGCGCTGACGCCGATTGATGTGTCGGACTTCGTGGTCGATCCGGACGGCGAGCCGCTGGCCTATGCGCTTGATCCGTCGGTACCGTCATGGATCGCGATTGACCCCGCGACCGGCCGGATCACCGGCACGCCGCCGAACGATGCCAGCCAGAACTCCAACGTTGGCACGCCGGGCGAGTATCTGGTGACGGTGACGGCAACCGATCCCGATGGCGCGTCGGTGACCACGACGGTGACCATCACGGTCGCCAACCTTGCACCGGTCGCCGCAGATGACACCGGTTCGGCTTCCGAGGACGGCCCGGCGCTTTCCGGCAATGTGATCACCGGTCCCGGCACCGACCACGACACCGCCCCCGACAGCGATGCACTGGCGGTGACGCTCGCCAGCCAGGCCGGCAACCCTGTCACCATCGGTGCGCCATTCACCACCGCAGGCGGCGGCGTGCTGACGCTGAACGGCGACGGCAGCTACACGTTCAACCCCGGCACGGCCTACAACGGCCTCGACACAGGCGAGACGGCAACCGAGACCATCACCTACACGATCAGCGACGGCAACGGCGGCACCGACACGGCAACGCTGACCATCACCATCAACGGTGCCAACGACACGCCCGTCATCATCGATCCGACGAACCCCGGCACCCCGGACAATCCGCTTCCGGCAACCGATCCGCTCAACATCATCCCCGATGTTGCGGTGAGTGATGGCGAGGCGCTGACGCCGATTGATGTGTCGGACTTCGTGGTCGATCCGGACGGCGAGCCGCTGGCCTATGCGCTTGATCCGTCGGTACCGTCATGGATCGCGATTGACCCCGCGACCGGCCGGATCACCGGCACGCCGCCGAACGATGCCAGCCAGAACTCCAACGTTGGCACGCCGGGCGAGTATCTGGTGACGGTGACGGCAACCGATCCCGATGGCGCGTCGGTGACCACGACGGTGACCATCACGGTCGCCAACCTTGCACCGGTCGCCGCAGATGACACCGGTTCGGCTTCCGAGGACGGCCCGGCGCTTTCCGGCAATGTGATCACCGGTCCCGGCACCGACCACGACACCGCCCCCGACAGCGATGCACTGGCGGTGACGCTCGCCAGCCAGGCCGGCAACCCTGTCACCATCGGTGCGCCATTCACCACCGCAGGCGGCGGCGTGCTGACGCTGAACGGCGACGGCAGCTACACGTTCAACCCCGGCACGGCCTACAACGGCCTCGACACAGGCGAGACGGCAACCGAGACCATCACCTACACGATCAGCGACGGCAACGGCGGCACCGACACGGCAACGCTGACCATCACCATCAACGGTGCCAACGACACGCCCGTCATCATCGATCCGACGAACCCCGGCACCCCGGACAATCCGCTTCCGGCTGATCCAGATGCTGTTGTGCCAGTCCAGTTGGCACAGGATGCGCAGGACTTCACGGGTACTCCGCTCGTGGATCTGCGGCCCTATGTGGCTGATCCGGATAGTGAACCTGTGACCTTTGTTGCGCTGACACCGTTGCCGGCAGGCTTGACTTTGCACCCGGACGGCACGGTGACCGGCATCGTTGACGCCGCGGCTTCGCAAGGAGGCGATCCCGCCAATCCGGGCCTGTACCGCGTCACAGTTCAAGTGTCGGATGGCACGAGTTTCACCATGTTGACGTTGACAATCGATGTCACGAATGTCGCGCCGGTCAACACTGCGCCGATCCCGGACGCGGCGATGAAACCGGCCACTCCTTATGTGTTTGATGCGTCTGCAGTGTTTGCGGATATGGATGGCGATGTGCTGACTTATTCGGCAACCGGATTGCCGCAAGGCATGCAAATCGATCCGCTGACAGGCATCATTTCCGGTGCGCCTTCGCCCAATGCAGTTGCAGGCGGACCGGCCGGAGATGGTCTGCACGTGATCACGGTGACTGTATCCGACGGGCAGGGGGGCACCGCCAGTGCCACCTATTTCTTCAAGGTCAATCCTGACGACTTTGTGAGTAACCCGAAACAGGGACCGGACCTTCCGACGCCCAAAGACGATTTCCCGCCCGAGACCTTGCCGGTCAGCCCGGTGCTGATGGATGCCGTTCACGCCATCGATCCGCTCAGTGCAAATATCCTTGCCGATATGCGCAACCCGATAACCGACCTGATCCGCGCCATGCGCGAACAGGACGCAATCGACCGCCATGGCAACCTGTTTGGCGATGGGCGGACACACTACCTTGGCGGTAGCAATTCGCTTGTCACTGTCGACGGCGAGGTGTTGCTGGGCTTGCAGACGCAGAAATGGGGGCAGTCACTTTTCATACAGCTGCGTGATTTTGATGTCGGTGACGGAAGTACAATGCAGATCATCTTCCCGCCGGACATTCAGGCAATTGTGGCAAGGCAAGCCGAAGACCTTTACGTCCTCCATTGGGAAGCTGCCCCCGAACTGGTTCGTTTCGAAATCGAGCAGAAACTGGCCAGTGGTGCAACCTATCGCGCGGCGTTTGTGCTCGACAGCGTCAGCGGGGAAATATCGCGCGATGGCCAGGTTGTTCAGGTCAGCGCGTCACAGGCACCGTTCATGGATGCGCTTCGCCGCCATGCCGGGCTGACAGACCACCAATCAACAATGCTTTTGGCCGCCCTCGGCGGATAAACCAGGCAACAGAGGGGATGAATCATGCCGATGAATACAACCTATCGGGGAAATATTGTGACGAGTTCATGGAAAGGCATGCATGGTGCGCGCCTCCCGGCGAAATCGATGATCCTTGTCACGGTGATTGCAATGCTGTTGCAGGGTTGTGCGGTGAATCCGGTACCATTGACGGAAGCCGAGTTGGCAGCTGCCGGCGCAGACCGGTTGGCGCGAATGGACGCCAATCAGGAGCCGGTCAGCGCATCCATCGGACTTTATGAGGCGATGGCGCGGGCTCTCAAGTACAATCTGGATCACAAGGTTGAACTGATGCAGATGGCACTGGCCAACAAGAAGGTGAAAAATGCGTCGGTTGACATGTTGCCGTCACTGGTGGCGGGCAGCTCTTGGTCCGGGCGCGACAGCTATTCGGCATCCTATTCGGAAAATCTGCTCACCGGCATTCGCTCGTCCACGCCCTCATTTTCCAGCGAGAAAACCAACCTTGCTTCGGATTTGACCTTCAGCTGGAACGTGCTGGATTTCGGCCTTTCCTATGTCCGGGCCAGGCAGTCGGCAGACAAGGCGCTGATTGCCGAAGAACAAAAGCGCAAAGTGGTCAATCGCATCATCGAGGATGTGCGAACCGCCTATTGGCGCGCAATCAGCGCCGAACACTTGCTGAACGGGTTCCAGTTATTGGAAAGCCGGGTGGAAAAGGCGCAGGCAAATTCCCGCGCATTGCGCAACAGCGGCGAGACTTCGCCATTGGCCGCACTCACCTTCGAGCGCGAATTGATTGACATCAAGAAACAGATCCAGCGGCTGGAACGCGAACTCGTGTCGGCCAAATTCCAGTTGGCCGCGCTGATGAACATCCGCCCGGGAACCCATTTCAAACTGGTTGTGCCGGAGCGCAAGATGCTTGGTCTCGATATTCGCCTCGACAGCACTGCCATGGTGGAGCTTGCGCTGAACAACCGGCCTGAACTGCGCGAGAATCTCTACCAGGGCAGGGTCAATGCAAGGGAAGCAGACGCTGCCTTGCTGCGCCTGCTGCCTGGTGCATCGGTCTACGCCAGCCTGAATGTCGATACCAATGATTTGCTCTTTGATTCCAACTGGGCAGCATGGGGTGCCAAGGCCAGCTGGAATGCCATGCAAATCCTCAAATATCCGGCCATGAAGGCGGAAATCGAGGCCAATGGCAAACTGATCGAGCAGCAATCACTGGCCATAACGATGGCCATCGTCACGCAGGTTCATGTCGCCCGTGCCCGCTATTCCTACTTGCACAAGTCCGCAGCCACTGCCGCGGAATTTTACAATGTCCAGCGCAAGATACTCAAACAGGTGCAGGCGTCGGCCTCGGCCGAGGCTGCATCTGAGCAGGTTCTGTTGCGCGAGGAAATGAATACGCTGGTGGCGGCAGTGGAATTTGATATCGCCTATGCCGATCTGCATAATGCCTTTGCAGGCGTCTATGCCTCTGTCGGGCTTGATCCTTATGATCCGGAAATCTCCACCGACATGTCCGTTGAAGAACTGGCATCCAAGTTGCGCAAACTCTGGCGCGAGCGGGGTGACATCGACGGGTGATCACGTAACGGTCTTGACCCATGGCCAGACCCGCTTTGCACTTGCCTGCGCTTTCGCATATCAATGGCTCTTGGGACGGAATCGCCGGGACGCTTGTTCATGGCCATTCGCAATGTAGACAGGCGGCGAGGCAGCTTTGGATCCGATTGAAAAGGCCATTCGCGGTGCGCTCGAAAAGGGCAATCCGCTCGACCCGGAATTCCGCTTGCGCATATTTGCCTCTGCTGAACATGCGCTGGTACGCTCGTTTGCGGCCAAACCGGATATGGACATTGCCGAGCAACATGCGCGGGTGCAACAATTGCGCTCGATTACAGCTTCAATCGAACGCGAGTTTGCCCCGGCTGTGGCTCCGGACATTGCCCCGCAAAAACGGCCTGTCGCAGCGCCGGCGCCGCAACGAACTCAACCGAAGCCGACAAGACCGGTGGCACCCGCAGTCAGCACAGCCGATGAGAAGGCTGCCCGCCAGGAAGAACGCCGCCGCCGAGCAAAAGCTTTCAACCGGCTGGCCGGCGTTTTTGTGTTGCTCACCTTGCTGGCGATGGCGGTGATGCTCGGCTGGTCAGTCTGGACCTCGGACCTTCTCAGTTCGCAACGCGGACAGCAGGAATTGGCCGACAATGCGACAAGCCAGGACGATGATGCCGAAAATTGGGTAACCGTCTTCATGCCCAACGATTCTGCTTCGGTTGAACTGGGTGAAGGTGTGACTGCAGGGCAACAGGGCAGTGGCAAGGATGCCTTCCTGCAAATCCTGGCGACGGGCAAGGGCGGTGTCGCCACTTTTGAAGTCAGCCGTGATGTTCTTGAATCGTTGCAAGGCAAGAAGGTCGTGTTCGATGTGCGCGCCAAGACAGACGATGGTGCCAACGTCGAGGTGGCGCTCGGTTGTGATCTGGCCGGAATGGGTCAGTGCCAGCGCACCCGCTTCCACCTTGATGCGCAGGTGACCGACAATTTGCTGATCGTACAACTTGCCGATACCGGACCGGAAGCCAATGGTTCGCTGACGCTGACCCCGGATTTGAGCGCGACCGGCAAGCCGGTCAATGTCGAATCCATCCGTGTCCGCATCGAACCCTGACGCAAACCCGAATTGGCTCGCGCATGAACGACAATCCGCGCACGTCTGGCGATATCACGGCAGACCGCCGCTTCGCCTACGCAGAAGGATTTGCCGGTGACGGTGACTTTGCTGCTGCGGCCGATCTCGTCCGGCAGGCGCTGGAACTTGCGCCGCAATGGGCTGCCGGATGGTTCCGGCTCGGCGAATATTGCGAGAAGGCGGGCAACCCGGCCGAAGCTGCGCACGCCTACCGCCAATCCTTGCAAATCGCACCGTCAGATCGCCTCGGCGCAGCACTGAAACTCGCCCTGATCGAGGGCAGTGAGGCGAAGCCGGCCCTTGCCTATGCCGAAGCGCTGTTTGATGATTATGCCGACAAGTTCGACGCCGCATTGGTGGAGCGGCTCGGTTACCGTGTGCCCGGCTTGCTGAAGGCAATGCTGGATGATGACTTGCCGGGTATTCGCTTTGGACATGTACTCGATCTCGGCTGCGGTACCGGTTTGATGGCGGGGGAAGTGCGTGATCGCTGCGGGCATCTTGCCGGGTCCGATCTCTCCGCCCGAATGCTGGAAAAGGCGAAAGCCAAGGGCCTTTATGACCGGCTGGACAAGTGTGACCTTCTTGACGCCATGGCTGGTGCGGACAATGTTTGCCTGATCATGGCTGCAGATGTTTTCATGTACTTGCCTGCGCTTGATGCGGTCGCAGCCGCTGCCGCGAGAGCATTGGCACACGGCGGGCATTTCCTGTTTTCGGTCGAAAAGAACAGCGACACCGATGGCTGGACCCTGCTGCCAAGCCGCCGCCACGCGCATGGCAAAGCCTATCTGCAGCGGTTGCTCGCCGGCAACGGCTTTACCGTCGTAGACCAGCGTGAAGACACGATCCGCATGGATGCCGGCATCCCGCTGACCGGCTTGTTGTGGCTGGCAAGGCTGGATGAAAAGCGGCCATGACCGACACACCCGCCGCGCCGGAAATTTTGCCCGCGCGGTTCCGCGACTGGTTCGCCACGAAAGGCTGGCAGCCGCGGGTGCATCAGCTTGAGCTGTTGCAAAAAACCGAGGATGGCAAATCGGTCCTTTTGATCGCGCCGACCGGCGCGGGCAAGACATTGGCGGGTTTCCTGCCGGCCCTTATTGACATCACCAGTCTGCCGAAGCGAAAGCCGGGCATGCGGCCGCGTGGCATCCGCACACTCTACATTTCGCCGCTGAAGGCGCTTGCGGTCGATATCGAGCGCAATCTGGGCAAGCCCGTGGATGAAATGGGGCTGAACATCAACATCGAGACACGCACCGGTGATACGCCCGCCCACAAGCGGCAGCGCCAGAAGCTCAACCCGCCGGATATTCTGCTCACCACGCCGGAACAGCTGGCGCTCCTGATAGCATCGAAAGACGCCGCGACTTTCTTTTCGGACCTGCGTTATGTCGTGCTGGACGAATTGCACTCGCTGGTCACCTCCAAGCGTGGCCATCTCCTGTCGCTTGGCCTGTCGCGACTGAAGGCGCTTTGCCCGGGCATGCAAACCATCGGGCTTTCCGCGACTGTCTCTGATCCGATGATGTTGCAGAACTGGCTGGTGCCCGACCGCGCCGACAAAGGCCCGGCTGATCTCGTGCTGGCCGGTGAAGGTGCCGCTCCAAACATCGGCATCCTCCACACGCAGGAGCGCATCCCCTGGGCCGGGCATTCGGCGCGTTATGCAATGGGTGAAATCTACGAGGAAATCCGCCGCCACCAGACAACCTTGCTGTTCGTCAACACCCGCAGCCAGGCGGAATTGCTGTTTCAGGAACTGTGGAAAATCAACGAGGATTCTCTGGCCATTGCTTTGCATCACGGATCGCTTGATGCCTCGCAGCGCCGACGGGTAGAGCAAGCGATGGCGGATGACCGCTTGCAGGCGGTGGTGGCGACGTCGACGCTCGATATGGGGCTCGACTGGGGCAATGTCGATCTGGTGATCCATGTCGGCGCACCCAAGGGGGCGAGCCGTCTTGCCCAGCGTATCGGCCGTGCCAACCATAGGCTGGACGAGCCGAGCAAGGCGCTCTTAGTTCCGGCCAACCGGTTTGAAGTGCTGGAATGTCAGGCGGCGATCAATGCCAACTATGTGCGAGCACAGGATACGCCGCCGCTCGGAGAAGGCGCTCTCGATGTGCTGGCCCAGCACGTGCTGGGCATGGCCTGCGCCGATCCATTCGATGAAGAGGCACTGTACCGGGAAGTCATCGCTGCCTTGCCTTATGCAGCACTGCCGCGAGAGACCTTCGGAAAGATCATCGATTTCGTAGCGACCGGCGGCTACGCGCTCAGGACTTATGAGCGCTATGCCCGCATCCGCAAGGCGGAGGATGGCACATGGCGCATCGCCAACCCGATGGTCGCCAAACAATACAGATTGAACATTGGCACGATCATCGAAGACCCGATGCTGAACGTTCGGCTCGTGCGCGAGGGCAAGGGCGTGAAAGCGGCAGGCGGGCCGACGCTCGGCAAGGTCGAGGAGAGTTTTGTCGAAATGCTGAGCCAGGGCGACACGTTCCTGTTCGCCGGCAATGTGCTGCGGTTCGAGGGCCTGCGCGACAACGAGTGCCTCGTTTCCAAATCCGCATCGAAAGATCCGCGCATTCCCGCCTATGCCGGCGGAAAATTTCCGCTCTCGACCTATCTGGCGCAGTCGGTCCGCGACATGTTGTCTGATCCGTCCCGGTGGCCACAGCTGCCCGATCAGGTGCGCGAATGGCTGGGCTACCAGCAGGATTTTTCCATCCTGCCGCCCGCTGACCGGATGCTGGTGGAAACCTTTCCCGAAGGCGAGCGCTACTATCTGGCGGCCTACCCGTTCGAGGGGCGCCTGGCGCATCAGACGCTCGGCATGTTGCTGACGCGGCGCATGGAACGCGCAGGAGCGCGCCCGCTCGGCTTCGTGGCCACCGATTATTCCATCTGCGTGTGGGCCACACGCGACCTCGGCCGCATGATCGAAAAGGGCGAACTGCCGCTGTCGTTCCTGTTTGACGAGGACATGCTCGGCGATGATCTTGATGCCTGGCTCGCCGAAAGCTGGATGATGAAACGCTCCTTCCGCAATTGTGCGCTGATTTCCGGTCTCATTGAAAAGCGACATCCGGGACAAGAGAAATCAGGGCGGCAAGTAACGGTCTCCGCAGACCTCATCTATGACGTGCTGCGCACCCACGAGCCAGACCATGTGCTGCTGCAGGCCGCCTATGCCGATGCCGCGACAGGACTTCTCGACATCGGGCGGCTGGGGGATATGCTGAGGCGAATCAAGGATCACATCTTGCATAAAGCCCTCGACCAGATTTCCCCGCTTGCCGTGCCGATCATGCTGGAGATCGGGCGCGAGCGCATCGCCGGATCGGCGGAGGAGGAAATCCTCAAAGAGATCGCCGGAGTTTACGGTGGATGAGCATGGCAGTGAAACTTCAGGCCAAGCCTCGGCTGTCCGCAGACTGCATCATTGCCGGTGAACAAGCGGTACTGGATGCCACCGGTGCCATGTACTTGCCGGGCTTGTCGATGCTGGTCGTTTCCGACCTCCATTTTGAAAAGGGTTCTTCCTGGGCGCGGCGCAGGGTGTTTTTGCCGCCATACGACACACACGCGACATTTTCTGCCCTCGAACAGGCCGTGCTGCATTTTTCACCAAAGGCGATCCTTTTTCTGGGCGACAGTTTTCATGACGAGGGCGGACCCGAACGGCTTGAGCCATCGATCATGGGCCGGTTGAGTGCCATGGCGGCGGGGCGCGAGCTGATCTGGGTAACCGGCAATCATGATCCGCAATTGCCGGAACATCTGCCCGGGACAAGCGTCAGCGAATTTGCCAGCGGCAACCTGCATTTCACCCATATTCCGGTGAAAGGCGCCAAAGGCCAGATTTCCGGCCATCTCCATCCTGTTGCTGCTGTAACCGGCAGGGGCCGCACCGTGCGCCGCCGCTGTTTTGCCACCGATGGCAACCGCATGATCATGCCATCCACCGGTGCTTTTACAGGCGGACTGTCCTTGCGCGACAAGGCATTTGACCATCTGTTTGAAACACAAAATCTCGTGGCCTATGCCATCGGCGACAGCGCCATCCACGCGCTGCCAGCATCTGCTTGCGGGCGCTGATCCACGTGCCTATTCGCGGCTGAATACCAACTTGCCGAGCCAGCCGATGGCAATGGCCATCATGACTGCCATGAGGCCGTACCAACCCGAGCGCTCATGGGAAAAATTGTACAATTGCTGTTCGATACCGGCTTTCTGGATTTGGAGGTCGGTCGAGCTTTCCTTGATGAACGCACCATTCTTGAACAGATAGGCACGCGCACGGTGTTTGCCGACCGGAATGTTGGCGGGCAGTTTCAATGTGGCGCGAAACAGGTTTGGCGAGATGAATTCAACCACGCCGGAACCGTCAGAATAGCGGCCGTTGGCTTTGCTGATGTCCTTGACTGCGGCGACGAATTCTTCGGTATAAGATTGCCGGAAGCGGCTGGCATCAAACGCCAGACCATTCACGCCCAGCGACAATTGTTCGAAGGTCTTGCGGTCGGTCACATCCTGGATCTGGCGGGTGGCTGTG
>CBDFGT010000041.1:0-17131 GCA_965247225.1 Rhizobiaceae bacterium
ATCTCCAGTTCGGCAAACAGTGCGGTCAGATTGGGATAATTGGCTTCGTTATACACAATGAAGCCGGTATCAACCGCAATGGCTTTTCCGTCATAGTCGATATCGACGGTGGCCGTGTGGCCGCCGGGTCTGTCCTCTTTCTCAAAAAGCGTCACATCATGCACCGGGTTCAGCGCCCATGCGGCAGAACTTCCGGTAATACCTGAGCCGATTACTGCAATACGTTGCCCTGATTCAGGAATCTTCGGAATATTGTGTTTGGAAAACAGGGCGTTCATGCAGGTTCCTTGACTGTGTTATAGGCGGCCATCGCACGGTCTCTTGCCATGGCGTGATCAACAATGGGCTTTGGGTAGGTTTTTCCAAGATCAATACCGGCAGCCTTGAGCTCCAGTGGCGAGGCTGACGCGGGTGCCTGTATGGCAACCGCCGTCAAAGCTTTCAGTTCCGGTACAAAGGCGCGGATATAATGACCTTCCGCATCAAACTTCTGACCCTGCAGGAGCGGATTGAAAATACGATAAAAAGGTGCAGCATCCGCACCGCATCCGGCAACCCATTGCCAGCTGGCCGCATTGGAAGCCGGGTCGGCATCCACGAGCGTATCTTCAAACCAGGCCTGGCCAAGCCGCCAGTCCATGCCCAGATGCTTGATGAGAAAGGAGGCGACAACCATGCGAATGCGATTGTGCATCCAGCCATGAACCCAAAGCTGGCGCATGCCCGCATCCACGATCGGGTAACCGGTTCTGCCCTTTTTCCAGCGTTCAAGATTGACAGGGTCGTCCCGCCAGGGAAAGGCCTCGAAACGGCGGTTGAGACTGGCCTGCGGCAGGTCGGGAAAGTGAAACAGCAGATGCCAGGAAAATTCCCGCCACACCAGTTCCTTGCGAAAATGGATGACATCTTCTGCCGCAAAATGCCCGGTCAGGCCCTGCGTTGCCGCCCACACCTGACAGGGTGAAATTTCCCCCATGGCCAGATGCGGTGAAAGCAGGGAGGTGGTTCTGGTCGCGGGAAAATCGCGACGGATCTTGTAGTCATCAATAATGCCGCCAACAAAGCTTTGCAGTTTTTCATGCGCGGCATCTTCGCCCGGTCGCCACACCTCTGCAAACCGGCTTGCCCAGTCCGGTTCTCGCGGCAGAAGACTCCAGTCGTCAGGTGCATCGCTGGCCAGCCGGACATCCGGCGGCGGGATGGATGCGGGCGCACGGACAGGGGCAGGCGGCTCGCCGGAGGACTCCAGCGCCCTCCAGAACGGCGTATATACACGGTATGGCGTGCCGGCCCCGGTCAGAACACGCGCCGGATCATGCAGGAGTTGTCCGGCAAAGCTGCGCCCCGTCACACCCTGTGATCCCAGCCAGGATTTCAGTGCCCTGTCAAAAGCAATGCCAGCCGGATCGTAACGGCGGTTCCAGAACACCTGTTTTGCACCTGTCCCGGCCAGAACATCTGCCAGAACGGTGTATGTGTCGCCGGATCGCAAGACCAGTGTGTTGCCTTTGTCAACAATCGAGCGTGCCAGGCTTTGCAGCGAATAATGCAGCCACCAGTCCTGTGCTGCGCCCATCGGACAGGCGCTTTTGTCAGCAAGGTCACGGATATAGACCGGAACCACGCGACCGCCTGCGGAAATGGCTGCCGTCAGGGCCAGATTGTCGGCAAGCCGCAAATCCTTGCGAAAAAGCACTATCGTTGTGTCTGGCCTGTCGGGTGAAATGATCATGCGCGTTGCAAAATTCCTTTGTTTTGCTGCTGCTTACGTGCAGCCGACACCATCGGATCAATCCATCGTACCATAGGGGACGACAAATTTTAGCTTTTTCATCACAGGGTCCAGAATCAAAAAAGCCACACCAGAATGAACGGATGTGGCTTCTTGAAACTGGCTCCTCGGGCCGGATTCGAACCGGCGACCTGTCGATTAACAGTCGAATGCTCTACCGCTGAGCTACCAAGGAACAACGCCTCGCGGCGTGTTGAGTGGCCTAATACAAATGCTTTGCGGTTTTGCCAAGCCTTTTTTCCAAAAAAACAACATTCCTTGTAATCTGTGTGAAACATCCCCAGTTTCTGTGCTTTCAAGGGTGTAACACCCACATCTTTTAGAGCATGATGTCTCTCAATGGAATCATTCTGCGACAAGGATTTTTACGAGGATCGAGGCTTTTGGCGAATGGACATACAAGGACGTATGGTCGAGACAAAAGCCGAAGATGATCGTGAAAATTCCTTGTCGCCCGAAGGGTTGGCTGAAGCGGGGTCACTGTTGCGCCGGGTGGTCTGGCCGTATGCGTCCTGCTACGACACGCGCGCCCCGACACACCATTTCCCGCCGCTTGAGCCAACAGAATGGGTTCCAGTGAGAGACATAATGCTCTAATCACAGAAGCGTTGGAGCGGTCCTGATGCCGGTAACAAAACCGAAAAGAAGATTCGGAATGGATCCACAGACCGGAAAACTGGCAGTCGGACCGTGGCAGATAGCAATGCCGCAGTCGCGCGCGGCGAGAATCACGGTCGGATGGCTTCTGGTTTTGGGCGGATGTCTGGGGTTTCTGCCGGTTTTGGGGTTCTGGATGGTGCCACTTGGCCTGCTGGTCCTGTCAAACGAGGTTGCGGTCCTGCGCAGAAATCGCCGCAAGCTCCTGGTCTGGTGGCAAAGACGAAAGCGATAGCAATACGGAATGAGGATGGCAGCGGCATTGATCACTCTTCGAGTGGAACCGGCTTCGGTTTGCCCGCCGCATCAAGGGCCACCATCACGAAGATGGCGTGGGTGACTTTTACCATATCAGGCGTGAGATAGCGTTGCGCCCATGCCTCGACCTTAAGGGTTATGGAGGTGCGCCCGACTTTTTCAATATCGGTATAGATACACAGCGTATCACCAATTTTCACCGGCAGGGCAAAAGCCATTTCCTTGACAGCCGCCGTGACCACCCGGCCCCTGGCGCGCTCTGCCGCCCTGATGCCGCAGGCGAGGTCCATCTGCGCCATGACCCAGCCGCCAAAAATATCACCGGCAGCATTCGCGTCCCCCGGCATGGCCAATGTGCGCAGCGTCAGGTCTCCGGTTGGCTTTTCGGTTCCGGTCATGGTTGTCCTCCTGTTGGGAGCATGAGTCTATGAAATGCAACCCTGTCAGTCCAGTGTCGCAGGAGTGCAAACCTCAACCATTTCCGGCAGGGCCGGCCAGCAAGGCCGTGAAAAGGGCGTTTCATTGGCCTTTACAGCGATTGATAGGCCGAAAACGAACCGAAATGATGCATGATTATCACTAATGAGACTTACGATTAATAATCTTTAAATAAAAACGATGAATTCTGTACTCGGGACGAGCTATTGACAGGATTAACAAGGTGAAAAAATTAAAAATTTCCACACGTCTATACATGCTGGTTGGTTTCGCCCTTCTGGTTATGGCAATTTCAACATTCTTGGTGCTGCTGGGAGCATGGCGTGAGATTGAAGGCAACCGTCGAAATATGTTGACGATGCTGTCTGACACAACGACCGGCATTCTGGAAAGCTATTACAAACAGGAACAGGAAGGCTCCCTGACAAGGCAGGAGGCGCAGGCCCGCGCGATTGGCGCGATCAGGGCCATGCGCTATGAGCCGAGCGGCTATTTCTGGATCAATGACATGAACGAGAACATGGTCATGCATGCTGCAAAGCCGCAACTCGAAGGCACCAATCAGTCGGCAACGGTTGATCCGAATGGAAAGCCCATTTTTGTGGATATGGTTGAGATTGTAAAAAAACAAAAACACGGTTTTGTCGATTATAT
Organism: Rhizobiaceae bacterium; assembly: GCA_965247225.1. Taxonomy (GTDB): domain Bacteria; phylum Pseudomonadota; class Alphaproteobacteria; order Rhizobiales; family Rhizobiaceae; genus CBDFGT01. Next base: position 3,800 of record CBDFGT010000041.1, read on the forward strand.
GTGGCCAAAGCCCGGTTCAAACGCACCGGTGTTGAAATATTCCTATGTCAAGGGTTTTGAGCCCTGGGGCTGGGTTATCGGCACAGGGGTCTATGTTGATGATATCATGACTGCTGTGTTGCATTATTCCGCCTGGCTTCTGGGGCTGGGCACCATTGTCGGTATCCTGATCCTGGTTTCCGCCTATGCGGTTGTGCGTAGCGTGGTTCTGCCTGTCGAAAGGATCAAGGCCTCCATGCAGGCCATTTCGCAGGAGGAATTGTCGCAACCCGTGCCGGAGACAGATCGGGGTGATGAAATCGGCAATATGGCCCGTGTGCTGGTCGACTTGCGGGCCTCGGTTGAGGAGCGGATCAATTTGCGGACCCGCGAAGTTCAGCAGCAGCAGGCGATGGACACGGAGCGTATGAACAATGAAAGCCATCAAAGGGAGTTTATGAAGGCGCAAACAGAGGCGATGGATTCGCTGGGCCTTGGTCTGGAGAAACTCGCCCAGGGTGATTTGACCGCCCGCATCGAAGCCCTTCATCCGCAATATGCCAAACTGAAGGATGACTTCAATGCGGCCGTCGCGTCGCTGGGCACAGTGATCCGGGCCATCATGGTGTCGAGCGATGTCGTCAATGGCAGTGCGGATGATATTTCTGAAGCAACCCGCAATCTGTCACGGCGTACAGAGCAGCAGGCAGCTTCGCTGGAGCAGACAGCGGCTGCACTGGATGAAATTACGTCGACGGTCCGAAATTCCTCTGAACGCGCCAGTGAAGCCAGATCCGTGGTCAACAAGACAAAAAGCAGTGCAGAAAAGTCAGGTGAGATTGTCCGCAATGCAATCGAGGCGATGAGCCGTATCGAGCAGTCATCGAGCAAAATTGCCCAGATCATCAGTGTGATCGACGAGATCGCCTTCCAGACCAATCTTCTGGCGCTCAATGCCGGTGTCGAGGCAGCACGTGCCGGTGAAGCCGGCAAGGGCTTTGCGGTGGTGGCCCAGGAGGTGCGCGAACTGGCGCAGCGCTCGGCTTCTGCAGCCAAGGAAATCAAGACGCTGATCACGGCCTCTTCGGATGAAGTTCAGACCGGGGTCTCGCTGGTCCGGTCCTCCGGCGATGTCCTGCACGAAATCGAGATTCTGGTAAACCATGTCAACGAGCATGTCCTGGCGATTGCCGAGGCAGCCCAGGAGCAGGCAACCGGACTGTCGGAGGTCAACACGGCAGTCAACAGCATGGATCAGGTAACCCAGCAAAATGCGGCAATGGTGGAGGAAACCACGGCTGCAAGTCACGCTCTTGCACAGGAAAGTGCCAATCTCAGGCACCACCTTGCCAGCTTCAGGCTTGCGCCGTCCAGAGGGGAAACGGTGCGGCCTGCACCACGGCATGCCGCCTGATGAATTTGCTGTCTCATGCTTGACAGCCGCAGATCCTGCAAGGGTCTGCGGCATTTTCATGCATGCTGCCTGCTGCGTGCCCTGCCGCTCAGAAACTGTTTACCATCTTCCTGTACGATAACGCTTTCATGTGCTCGAAAGTGGCAATCAGTATGGTGTATCTGTCTGGAGCAAAACGAGGTCTCGGTGCGCCATGTCTGGCGCTGATCCTGACGGCATGTTCGACGGATGCCCTCATGCCCCCGTCAAACGTGGACAATGGCACGGTCAATGCGATTGCAGTCCCGCCACGCAGCCAGACGATACCTGCCGCAACACGGCAAATGTCCTATCCCGTTGCCGGTCCCTCCGATGCTGTGCAGTCACAGAACCTTGCCGAAGCCCGCCCTCCGGCGACGTTGCCGATGATTGACAGCGAAGAGGCAGGTTTCCTTTTGGAGGACCGCAGCCCGGGCGCTCAGGAACCCGTTGCCGGACTGGCGGGGGAACAGGCCCTGCAAATAGCCGAGGGGGCAACCACAGAACCTGTTGTCACCGGTATTGGAACCGGTCAGCCGCAATTGATGATGGCCAGCGCCGCACAGCCGTCGGCCAATGCCTCAGACCTGCCTGTTACGTGGTCGGACGGAACGCCTGTCACTGAACCATCACGACACCTGCCGGAACAGGAAGAACAACAGGTGGCCATGCTGCCGCGCCCTGTCACGCCGCAAACACCAGCACCAGCCGTTCAGGCTCCGGCACCGATGTCGGCAGCCGACATCAGTTGCAGGCGCGAATTGCAGAAGCTGGGCGGGATGTTCAGTGACATGGAACCGATCAGCGACGGCCCGTCCTGCGGCATTGCGCATCCCGTCAGGCTTTCGGGTCTGGGTGGTGGTGCCATTGCGATAAAGCCTGCAGCCACGCTCAATTGTCAGCTTGCCCTGCAATTTGCCAAATGGGTGAAGCAGGAACTCGTGCCATCGGCCCGGCTGCGCTATTGGTCGGGTGTCAGATCCATCCGCCAGATGTCGTCCTATTCGTGCCGGAAAATGAATTCGAGGGCCAGCAATCCCTGGTCGGAACACGCAAGAGGCAATGCGATCGACATTGGTGAGATCACCCTGAACAGTGGCAAAACCATCGATATCGAAAAGAAGGGCTTCTTTGAATTCCGGGAAAAAGCCTTGCTGAAGGCCGTGCGCACCGACAGCTGCAACTATTTCAACACGGTTCTGGGGCCTGGAAGTGATCCCAGCCACAAGGATCACTTCCATTTCGACCTGCGGGACCGCAAGTCCGGCATACGCTATTGCAGCGTCAAATAAAAAGGCCAGCCATTTTGAGGCTGGCCATTCGAGCCGACGAAGCCGGGGGGACAGGCATCGGCTTGCAATAAACTGTTTGAAATACGGATATGTAAAAACGCATGTACATCAACAATAATGCCCAGAAGAAAAAGGCGTTCCAGTTGCGGCGCTGGTTCCCTTTACGTCTGTATGCGCGGTGTGAATATACGATAAACGTAACAAAAAAATGACAGGATGCACAGTCAGGATCATATACTCCATACACCCGAAACGCGGGAACCGGTTTTGGACAGGTACATGGAAAACAAAAGAAAATACTGAAATTTTTCAAAGTTTTCACAGGGCCGGGTATCGTTGAAAAATTCGTGCTTCAATCCCTGAGACGCAACTGATCCTGGGTCATCTCAAAGGATGTGAGGCTCGACAGAAAGTTCATGCCCAGAAGACTTTGGCCAATGCGGCCTTGTTGCGCCACTGTTGCCCGCACGTCCTGCCGCGTGATCGGGCCTATGGAAAGCGTGGAAAGCCGCACGGGTGCTGCCCGCGCCAGGCCATTGGCCGTTGAGACCGTGAGGCTGTAGTCGAGAGTTTCCGGCTGAAGGCCAATGCGCTGCGCATCCTCATATGAGAGGGCTACAGTGCTGGCACCCGTATCCACCATCATGGACACCGGCTTGCCATCAATGCTGGCCGTTGTCGAAAAATGACCGTTCATGCCCTTTGTCAGTATGACGGTATGTGTGCCGTCCGCCGCTGTCTCGACAGATGCGTAGCCTGGCATCAGGCCGCCTGCAACGCGACCGGCCATGGACAGCATGTCATCGCGATAAAGATAGGCGGTGGCGACGCCAAGGATGATCACAGCCCAGATGGCGAGGCTGGCAAGGGCACCGGCCAGATTGCGCCTTGAGGCCAATATGCCCGATCCGACCAGGCTGGCTACCAGACCCAGGGACAGGACATTGGCAAAATCGTCATTGTCAAGACCGACCGTCTTGCCGCCATCATGGTTGATAATCAGCAACCCCAGACCGCCGATCAGCCCCAGCATGAGAAAGACAAGCCGCCGGTTCACGCCCGACCGCTTTCCCGCGCCATGCGCTGGCGGCGCGTCTCGCGTCTGGGCTTGCGCTCCACGGTTTCCAGACGCGCAGGCAGCTCGCTCATGATGGCCCTGCGTTCGAGAGCCGTAATAAGGGTCCAGGCACCGATTTCCTCCCGTGTTCGCCCGCAGCCGAAACAATAGCCGGTAGCGTCATCTATGGAGCAGATCAAGATGCAGGGCGATTCCATGGGCAGGCACATTCCGTTTTCAAAGCGAAGATCAGCTCACTCTATATGGTCTTTCACACAATCAGGGCAAGGGTGCACAGAATGGTAATCTCGCTGATCTGCTGGCTTGCCCCGAGTGTATCGCCGGTATTGCCGCCGATTTTATGCAGTGTAAAACGGGAAAAGATGTAGGTGGCGACCATGGACGCCAGAGCAGCAAGGGCTGTCTGCCAAAATCCGGCATCGGGAACCATCAGCACACATACCAGAAGACCGGCAGACCCAAAGGCAATAGAGGCTGACAGGGAATCAGGCTCTCCGACCCGGCTGGCAACACCATCCTTGCGGGCGGGCGGAAGCAGCCTCCAGTGCCAGACCATACAGGCGCGGCTGAGCGCAGCCGTTGCCACCAGAACACAGCCGGAAGCGGTGGGCGACAATGTGGCAAACAGGATGGCCATGGCTGATGCACGCAGGGCAAAGGTGAAAAACAGGGCCACGCCGCCATAGGTGCCGATCCGGCTGTCGCGCATGATGGCCATGGCCTGTTCCGGTGTCTTGCCGCCTCCCAGTCCATCCGCGGTGTCGCACAGGCCATCCTCATGCAAAACGCCGGTAATCGCGGTATGGACGGCCAGTGCCAGCAGGGCAGAAATAATGGCGTCAGCCCGAAAGGCATCAAGAACCGAAAAGACGGCAGCACCGGGCAGGGCAATCAGGGCACCGGCAACTGCAAAAGCCTGCACCGCCCGGTTCAGCTTGCCATCATGCCCGATGAAATGGCGCTCCGGCATGTGAACACGGCTCAAAAATGCCACAGAACGGGCAATGTCATCAATAAAATCACGAATTATCATGGTTTCCCCCGGATTTGCAGTAGCAGCGACATGGACAGGCGTTTATGCAATTGCCGGACTCATCCATCCTCCTTAAGAGGGGTGCCATTCTATCACGAGCTTGAACAGCAAAAAATAAGGTACAGTGAGCAATGTCTGCCAGCGCCCTGCCATTTGACGATTTTCGCAACCTTCTGAAGTCCATGCCGGGCCCTGATCAGGCCGCAGTGCAAGAAGCAAGGGCGCGCGACAGCCAGTTGACCAAACCGCAGGGTGCACTGGGACGGCTGGAGGAAATTGCCTTCTGGCTGGCCGCCTGGACGGGCAGGGCACCGGCGGTGAACCGTCCGCTTGTCGCCATTTTTGCCGGCAACCATGGCGTGACTGCGCAGGGTGTGTCGCCGTTTCCGCCGTCCGTCACCCGGCAGATGGTCGAGAATTTTGCAGCCGGTGGTGCCGCCATCAACCAGATATGCGTGACATATGACCTCGGTCTGAAGGTCTTCGACCTTGCGCTGGAGTTCCCGACACAGGACATCACGCAGGAAGCGGCGCTGTCCGAGCGCGATTGTGCGGCAACAATGGCCTTCGGCATGGAGGCCATTTCAGGCGGCACCGACCTGTTGTGTATTGGTGAAATGGGCATTGGCAATACCACAATTGCGGCAGCCATTTTCCATGCGCTTTATGGTGGAGCAGCGGCGGACTGGGTGGGTCCTGGAACAGGTGCCGAAGGGGAGGGGCTGAAACGCAAGATTGATGCTGTTGAGCGCGCGGTTGCCCTGCACAAGGCGCATCTGGGCGACCCCCTGGAAGTTTTGCGCCGTCTTGGCGGGCGTGAAATTGCCGCCATGGCCGGCGCCATTCTGGCAGCCCGCATGCAAAAGGTTCCGGTCATTATTGACGGCTATGTGGCAACATCGGCGGCGGCCATCCTGCTGGCTGTCAACGCTCACGCGCTGGATCATTGCTTGATAGGGCATGTTTCGGCAGAGCCCGGTCATATAAAAGCCATAGAAAAAATGGGAAAGACCCCGCTCCTGGCGCTCGGAATGCGGCTGGGCGAGGGAACAGGCGCGGCTCTGGCTGCGGGCATTGTCAAGGCAGCCGCTGCCTGCCATTCAGGCATGGCAACATTTGCCAGCGCCGGAGTGAGCAACAAGGACTGACAGGACGCAGACTTGTATCGTGGGGGGACTATGAACGACAGGCCGGCATACAAGAAGCAGACCGGAATTGCCCATTTCTGGGCCGCCGCGCTCTATTCATGGCAAGGGTTTAACCGGCTGGTCGGCGAGGCTGCTTTCCGTCAGGAACTCGCAGCTTTCGTCGTCGGCCTGCTGGTTCTGATTGTTGCCGGTGCCGCCCTGGCACACATGCTGACTTTTCTGATCCTGATGCTGGTTCTTTTTGCCTTTGAGGCCATCAATACGGCCATTGAGGAACTGGTGGACCGGGTATCGCCCGAAATTTCCAATGTGGGAAAACATGCCAAGGATCTGGGCTCCTTTGCCGTGTCCTGCCTGATCGTCAGCAATGGTGTATTTTTTCTTTACGTTGTTGTGATGACACTGTGGAGCTGACACTTCGCGGCTTTACGCTCCCGCAATGCGATGATAAAATCGGTCTGAGCAATGCGGGATCGTGATGGCAGTTTTTAGCCGTAAATATGTTCAGGGAGCATCAAGGGCGACTGCGCGGATCGGGCGGCTTGGCTGGCGTATGGCTGTACTGTTTGCAGGTGCCGTGCTGGCGCTGGTGATTGCCCTTGCGTCTCTGGCGGTTTTGTGTGTGGTATGGCCGATACTCAGGATGCCGGGCAGACCCGGTGCATCAGGCGGTTTGCGCCGGGAAAAAACGTCGGTGGTCACGCCGCCTGTCCATGAAACGGTTCTGTGAGATCAACCGAAGCTTTTGCGTTTGTGTGCCACGGCATGGGTTTCCTCTACGGCCGGAACGCTTGAGAGAACCCGTTTTGCAGGCAGAATGGCGATGACTTCCGTTCCCTGCCGCAATTTTGATTTGAACAGGAATTGTCCATTATGCTTGTCGAGAATGGCCTGCACGATCGGAAGACCCAGGCCGGTTCCCTGTTCGGCGCTTTTGATGGCAATCGATCCCTGACCGAAGGCTGACAGGACGACAGGAATCTCTTCCTCGGCAATACCGGGTCCATTGTCCTTGATGGACACATATTGGCCACCGCCGGAGGTCCAGCCCACCTTGACGAAAATTTCTCCGTTTTGCGGCGTGAATTTCACGGCATTCGACAGCAAATTCAGCATCACCTGACGCATGGCTTTTTCATCGGCCCAGATGGCGGGCATGTTGCGTTCAAACTGGTCGTTGATCCGGATATTCTTGGCGCGGGCACGCAGCTGCACCATGCCAATGCAATCCTCGGCAATGTCGCAGAGCATGACAGCCTCTTCATGCAGGTCGTACCGGCCGGCTTCAATGCGCGACAGATCCAGGATCTCGTTGATAAGATTGAGCAGGTGCTGGCCTGACCGGTGGATATCGCTGGTATATTCCTTGTAGGTCGGGTTGTTCAGCGGCCCAAGCACTTCTGTCGCCATCACCTCGGAAAAACCGAGTATGGCATTCAAGGGCGTTCTGAGTTCATGCGACATGGAGGCCAGGAAGCGCGATTTTGCCATATTGGCTTCTTCCGCACGGCGGCGGGCTTCATCCGACATGGATTTTGCCACTTCCAGTTCGGCAATCAGATCATCTTTTTCCACCTGAAAATTCAAAAGCTTGATATTGGAGTTGTACAGCACGGAGGTAATATAGATAAACAGAACCAGTGTTGCCGAAAACAGGGCTGTGATGCCCATCGCAGCGGTCGTGGGAAACAGGATGGCGTTGATCAGCAGCGCGATATTGACCGGCAGGAAAGTCGCGATCAGCGCATTGCGGATCATAAAATGGGACATGGCCACGGCACTGAGTGCCAGCATCAAAGTCCCGGCCTTGTAGAAGGAAAATGTTGCCAGATTGCAGGCGTCACATGTCTGGACCGCATAATAGGCCCAGCACAGGCCCATCAGGATTTGACCTGCCAGAAACCGCTTTTTCCATATGACACTTTTTTCGACAGTCAGATCCTGGTTGCTCGCCAGTCGTGCGACAACTGCCAGTCCGGCATGGGTTGTCAGTGCAACCACGGACCAGAGGATAATATTGAGCTGGCCCGTCAGCAAGGTGCCGATGATGGCCACAGTAATAATGAACAAGGGCAGGACAGACGCACTCTGGATGACAGAATTGATATAAATCAGCAGCATTTCGCGTTCAAAACGTGGAACTTCTGCGTGACCAGCCTGCAATTTGTCTCGTGTGACGCGAACAGCCTTCGCCACAGCCTTGTTTTTATGGATACGGGACATGTCGACGATGTTTTTGTCTGTCGATGTGCTGACGCCTTGACTCATACCGCTACACAAGATTGAGGTGAATTTTACTCTCCGGACACTAATGCGCAATGATTAAGAATGTCTTCATGTAAACCTTTTGTTTTCCATGATTGTGATGCCGCGTCACATATGCGATCAGGCCGTGGTGCGGACATGTCCGGAAAAAGTTGCAGGAGGATTATCATGGGTGAAAACCGGGTAGACGGGCTGTCCCGGGAGATCAGCATGTGCAGGCTCTGCATTGAGCAGCCCTCAGGAAAGCACGCTCTGCCCCATGCGCCTCGCCCGGTGGCTGTTTTGTCCGCAAAAGCCAGAATCCTGATTGCCGGCCAGGCACCGGGCTTGCGCGTGCACCAGACAGGAAAGCCTTTCAACGATGCTTCCGGTGACCGGCTGCGGGACTGGCTGGGTGTAAGCTCCGGCGCGTTTTATGATCCGGCCCTTTTTGCGATTCTGCCGATGGGTTTCTGTTTTCCGGGCTACGATGCCAGGGGGGCCGACCTGCCGCCACGCAAGGAATGTGCACCCTTGTGGCGCAAACCTGCCATGGCGGCAATGCCGCAGATCGCGCTGGTTCTGGCGGTCGGTTCTTATGCGCAGGCCTGGCATTTGCAGGACCGGGCAAAAAAATCCATGACAGATACGGTTTTGAACTGGCGGTCTTTTGCAGGCGGAAACAGCGGACCGTCCGTCATGCCTTTGCCCCATCCAGGCTGGCGCAATACAGGCTGGCTGAAGCGGAATCCCTGGTTTGAAGAGGACGTGTTGCCCGAACTGAAAAGACGCATAAATATCCTGATCAGCTGAAATCATGTTCTTTCATTTTACCAGAATCGCGGTATGTTAAAGAATAGTTTTCCAAATAAGGGTGTTTGATGGACCGTCTCGATCGAAAAATTCTTCGCTTGCTGCAAGAGGATTCCACTCTGGCAGTTGCCGATCTGGCAAAAAAAGTCGGGCTTTCAACAACGCCTTGCTGGCGGCGAATCCAGAAGATGGAAGAGGATGGCGTTATCCGCCGCCGTGTGGCGCTTCTGGATCCGGTCAAGGTCAACACGAAGGTGACGGTTTTCGTGTCGATCCGCACCCATACCCATTCGATTGAATGGCTCAAGCGCTTCTCGGAGGTCGTTGGCGAGTTTCCGGAAGTCGTCGAGTTCTACCGGATGAGTGGCGATGTAGACTATCTCTTGCGCGTGGTGGTGCCGGATATTGCCGCCTATGATGCGTTCTACAAGCGCATGATCGCCAAAATCGAAATTCGGGATGTCTCCTCGGCCTTTGCCATGGAACAGATCAAATATTCGACGGAACTGCCGCTCGAATATATGGTTCTGGAACAGTCGAAGAGCTCGGAAGAGTGATTGGGCGGACTTTGGCGCGGTCACGTTAAATATCCAATATCTCGATTAAGTGATTTTTGAATCTTTTCAAGGATGCTATTTATTGGATGTCAGTCGCAGGAAATGAACATGAGTATTTTTAAACAGCTTGATGCAAAGTCAAAAGACATTCAGAAAATCGGCAAGGTATCCGTTAGGCGTGCGCATAAGGCTGGCGTATCGGCTTTTGTTTCCGACAAGGGGTCGCCATCAGACATCATCGAGATAAAGCCCGACGGGACAAAGTCGAAGGTAAAGAAGGCGCATTGGACGGCGGCATGACGCCTCCACGCTGTGTCATATTCGCCGGACCAAATGGTGGTGGCAAGTCGAGTCTTTTTGCAGAGCTGTCCTTGTCTGGTGAGTTTATCAATGCCGATCTCATTGCAGCCTCAATAGATCCCGAACATCCAGAATCGGTTGCCTTTACTGCTGGCAGGCAGGTAGTTAAAATGATCGCCAAGAAAATAGTGGCAAAACAGGATTTCATATACGAAATGACCTTGTCCGGTCTCAGGGCACTACCGATCATGAGGAGAGCAAAAGCTGCTGGTTTTGAAGTTTCCCTCATTTTCGTAGCATTGGAGAGTGCCGATCTTCATGTCTTCCGTGTCGCGCAGCGTGTGGCCGCTGGTGGACACAATATCGACGAATATGTGGTTCGCAGGCGCTATGAGAAGTCTTTTGACAATCTTCAATTTGCTCTTTTTATCGCGGACGAGGCTGCGATTTATGATAACAGTTCGGAAGACGGACCTAATGAAATCGCCCGTATTTCAAATGGTAAACTTTTGGTGGACAAGATCGATGACAGGACTCACCTCGGCCGATTGACTCGGCAGGCGATCCGGTTGGCTTTTGGCCTATAGTATTTACCGGTATCCAATGATCCAGACATGCAGAATTTGCTGATCATGATTGATCTGTGGGACGGCCCTTTAGCTTCAATTCGCGCACGGCGTCTTTACCTATCCACCGTGCCGTCTTGTCCGGGCTTGCGACCAGTTTCTCGGCAAGCGCAAGGGCAGGGCCGTAGCATCCGGGGCGTTTCTTGCCGATATTGCGCAGAGCCCAGTTGACGGCTTTTGTGACAAAATTCCGATCATCTGTTGAATGCGCTTCCAACAATGGCAGAAAGGCGCTGAAGGTCTCGTCCGGTTCGGATTTGTTGTGGACGGAGGCACCGGCGATCATCGAAAATGCTTGTCCTGCGCACAAATTCCCGTTCATCGGCAGCGCAGTCCCAAACCAGATCTTGCCAGTAGTCCGTCTGCGTGAGCAGGTCTGTCGCAGTATCGACAATCTCCCGGGAGTTGAAACCCGCAATCCAGCGCCAGGCTTCCTGCCTGGAAAGGCGCTTTGGCTCGGCTGTATAGAGCTCCAGCATCCGCGCCTCGCGCACATTGCTGTCCCACAGGGCAAGCGCACGATCATGGTTGCGCTTGAGGAGGCGGGCGATCTTTTGCATGTCCGGATTGGAAATGCCAAGTGCGGTTCCGGTCTTGATGCCGAAACGCGCCATGCCCGCCACATTGGTATCGGATTGCAGCGTCCGCAGATGGCCAACAATGTCTGCGGCAGAACTGTCAGACCCGATCATGGTTTTTCGAGACGTGCCAGGAGCGAGGATGTGTCCCAGCGATGACCACCCATGGCCTGCACATCACCATAAAATTGATCAACCAGTGCCGTGACTGGCAGTTTCGCATGGTTGCGCCGGGCTTCATCGAGAACAATGCCCAGATCCTTGCGCATCCAGTCAATCGCAAAGCCGAAATCATAGTGTCCGGCATTCATCGTCTTGTGCCTGTTTTCCATCTGCCAGGAACCGGCCGCCCCTTTGGAAATCACATCAATGACCTTTTCAATGTCGAGACCGGCGCGTTTGCCGAAATGAATGCCTTCTGCCAGTCCCTGGACAAGGCCCGCGATGCAGATCTGGTTGACCATCTTGGTCAATTGCCCGGCACCGGCTGGCCCCATCAGGCCCACCATGCGGGCATAGGCATCCATTACCGGCCTTGCGGTTTCAAATGTGGTTTCATCGCCGCCGCACATCACGGTCAGCACGCCGTTTTCAGCGCCTGCCTGGCCGCCGGAGACCGGAGCATCGACAAAGCCGCAGCCAACGGCTTTGGCGGCAACATCCAGTTCACGCGCCACACCGGCGCTGGCCGTTGTGTTGTCAATGAGAATGGCACCCGGCTTCATCGCTGCCAGAACACCGTCCGGGCCGATGGTAACAGAGCGCAGGTCATCATCATTGCCCACGCAGGTGAAGATGAAATCGGCACCGTCAGCGGCCTCGCGCGGGGTCCGGGCAAATGAACCGCCAAATCGGGCAACCCAGCTTTCGGCCTTTGCCACGGTCCTGTTGTAAACGGTAACATCATGACGGCCCTTGACCTTGAGATGGCCCGCCATCGGAAAACCCATGACACCCAGACCGATGAAAGCAACTTTTGCCATGATTCCCGTTTCCTTGCGCTTTGACTGTTCCAAGATTAGCCGATGGGTGCAGCGCGGGAAAGACTTCCGGATGCAAATTCTGGTCAGCCATCACCTTCGTCAGTTTGGGCAATGAGAACAGATTCGCTGAAAACGGGTCACTCCATGGAAGCGAAGACGCGATTCCTGTCCGAATGGTACCGATTTCCACCGGAAGGATATTTTCGCGACTTTTTTTCTCCATGTGTCAAAAAATATGCAAACTATAATGTATATAAAAATAATGTATAAATTAAAGTGTTGTTATTCGGGAATGGGTGCACACCCGCAGGATGGGTGGGCGCAGGCACCAGATCCTGTCTCAGGTTTAAAGGGGATTTGACACATGTTGACACGCAGACAGACACTTGGACTACTGGGCGCAACGGCAGCCACAGCAGCTTTGCCTTTGGGCACAGCTCGTGCCGCCAAGGAATTCCGCATCGGCTGGCAAAAAAACGGCGTTCTGGCACTGGCCAGGAAAACCGGCGCCCTGGAAAAGCGCCTTGCCACCAGGGGCATTACCATCAACTGGTCGGAATTTTCTTCCGGTCCGCCACTTCTGGAAGCTCTGGGGGCAGGCGCTCTCGATTTTGGTCCGACCGGAGATGTGCCGCCGCTGTTTGCGCAGGCTGCAGGCGGAAACCTGCTCTATGTCGGAACCTGCAAGGGGGCATCTTCCGGTTCGGCCATTCTGGTCCGCAAGGACTCGTCCATCCAGACACTGGAAGACCTCAAGGGCAGGAAGCTGGCCTTCAAGCGCGGATCCAGCGCCCATAACTTCACCGTCAAGGCCCTTCGCACGGCAGGGCTCACCCTGAACGATGTTGAAGCGGTTGATCTGCCGCCGCCGGATGCTCTGCCGGCCTTCAAGTCGGGCAGCATCGATGCCTGGACCATCTGGGATCCCTATTTCGCCATTGCGCAGCAGGATCCGGAAACCCGTGTCCTGACAACGGCGGAAGGGATTGTCGACAGCTGGAGTTTTTATCTGGGCAACGGCGATTTTGCCAATAACAGCCCGGATATCCTCACAGAGGTGATTGATGAACTGACGAAGGTTGGAACACAGGCACAAGCCAATCTCGACCAGTCCATCAAGGATATTTCGGACATTACCGGCGTTCCGGAAGAGGTCACCCGGGTTGTCCTGACCCGCAAGGGCGCGGACCTGGGCAAGGTGGACCCGGTTTCGCAAGAGGCCGTGGCCTATCAGCAGGCGCTTGCAGACGAATTTTACGACCTGAAAAT
>CBDFGT010000042.1:0-28965 GCA_965247225.1 Rhizobiaceae bacterium
TTGCTCGCGCAAATCAACGCGCAATGTTTCCTGCAAAGCCAGCAATTCCTGACGGGTTGCCGGCACCGCCCGTTTCACCTTGTAGCCAAATTCAGCAAGGCTGCCTTCACGTATCAGTCCGGCCTTGTCCAAAGCCGCCCGCGCGATCATCAGGCGTGGTGCAAAACCGAAGCCCTCAGAAAGCGCATCAGGCTCGCTCACCAGCACCGCGCGCAATTCCAATGTAAGATCGCCGATCAGCAAAGCATCGCCAATCTTCAATCCGAGGCGATCGAGCAGAATTTGTGGCGCTACTGCACCAAATGTGCCCCCGATATCTTTCAGCGCATCCGAAAGCGGCATCACTGGATCCGTGGTCACACTTCCGTATAGCGGATAAATGCCATCGACCGCCTTCAGTTCGACCAGACTTTGGTCCGACCCATCCGCCTTGCGCGCCATGGAGCGCAAACCAACCGATTGCGACACCTGCCCGAGAGACTCGAACCGCTTCAACTCTGCAGCACTGGCAGGGCGCTGCACTGTCTCAAATCCCAAATCACCCCCGAGGATGGACCTTCCCTGCTCTTCAATCGAACCGGATATCGAACCCGCCACCGATCCGACTGCGCCAATTGCCGCAACGCCAAGCATGATGCAGGCCAGAAAAATCCGAAACCCGGAAAGTCCGCCGCGCAGTTCGCGCAGCGCAAACCTGAATGCCAGAGGCAGTGACAAACCCATTGCCCGCTCCATCAGATTTCAGAACCGGGAGCCACAAGCGAATCATCCATCACCTGGCCGGATCGCATGCGGATTTGCCGGTCGCAGCGGGAAGCGAGTGCCGGATCATGGGTAACGAGCAGCATCGTCATCCCACGTTCGCGGCAAGCTGCAAACAAAAGATCAGCGACGTGTTCGCCCGTGGTCAGGTCGAGATTGCCGGTCGGCTCGTCCGCAACCAGTATCGCAGGTTCCGGTGCCAATGCCCGCGCAATGGCGGTGCGCTGCTGTTCACCGCCTGAGAGTTGGCCGGGAAAATGTTTCAGGCGCGCACCAAGTCCGACTTTTTCAAGTTCTTGTTGCGCCCGCCCGAAGGCGTCTTTGTGGCCGGCAAGTTCAAGTGGCACTGCGACATTTTCCAACGCTGTCATATTGGGGATCAAGTGAAACGATTGAAACACGATCCCGATGTTGCGCCCGCGAAAGGTTGCCAGCGCATCTTCGCTCATGCCACCCAATTGCGTGCCATTGATCTCGATCTTGCCTTCATCGGCCCGTTCCAAACCGGAAAGAACCATCAGCAGCGAAGTTTTGCCAGACCCGGAGGGGCCTACAATTCCAAGTGACTGGCCGCGTTCCACGCTAAAGCCCACCCGATCCAGAACCTTGACGCGCGTATCACCATCCCCAAGCGTCAAATTGACATTTTCAAGGCTCAGCACCATTTGGCTCATGCGGGAAACTTCCTGTCGGCGGCCGGATGCGGCCAGATGAATACGAAGGCTAAACGAGATGACTTTCAAAAGACCGCGCCGGATTCTCGCCGCGTTACTCTTCGCCATATGGGGCGTGGCTTTCCCTTTTGCCAACCCCGCAGTTGCACAACAATCTGTTGCCATCGAAATCACAGGTTTCGGCGACAGCCTGATGGCGGGCTTTGAGCTTCCCGCCGATCAAGGTTTCACCGCCCAACTGGAATCGGCGCTCACCGCAAAAGGGTATGCGGTCAAAATCACCAATGCCGGGGTTTCGGGTGATACATCAACTGGCGGACTGGAGCGATTGGACTGGTCGGTTGCTGAAGGAACAAGGCTCGTCATTCTCGAAATGGGGGCAAATGACGCGTTGCGCGGTGTTACACCGGAAATCACCCGCAAGAATATCGAGGCGATGATCATCCGGCTGAAAGAGCGCAAGATCGCAATCGTCCTGGCAGGAATGATGGCCCCACCCAATCTCGGCAAGGAATACGAGGCGGCTTTCAACCCGATCTATCCGGAACTTGCTGCCAAGTATGAGCTTCCTCTCATCCCGTTTTTTCTCAACGGGGTGGCCGGTCACCCAGACCTGCAACTGGATGACGGCATGCACCCCAATGCCAAGGGCGTGAAGGTGATGGTGGACAATGCTCTGCCGGTCATCGAGCCGGAAGTGAAGAAACTGGCCGGGAACTAATCCCGGCCTCTGTCAACCTTCAGCGACCAAGCTTGCGCGCTGCAAGAGTGCGCAGACGCAGCGCGTTCAGTTTGATGAAGCCCGCAGCATCCTTCTGGTCATAGGCACCCTGATCATCTTCGAACGTCACCAGCGCATCCGAATAGAGCGACTTCTTCGACTTGCGGCCCGAAACAATGACATTGCCCTTGTAGAGCGTCAGGCGCACATCGCCTTCGACATCTTCCTGGCTCTTGTCGATCAAGGCCTGCAGCATTTCGCGCTCGGGCGAGAACCAAAAACCGTTGTAGATGAGTTCTGCATAGCGCGGCATCAACTCGTCCTTGAGGTGGCCAGCGCCACGATCAAGCGTGATGGATTCGATGGCGCGGTGCGCCTGCAGAAGGATCGTGCCGCCCGGTGTTTCGTATACGCCACGCGATTTCATGCCGACGAAACGGTTTTCAACCAAGTCCAGACGTCCGATGCCATTGTCGCGGCCAAGGTCATTCAAGGTTGAAAGGATCGTCGCCGGGCTCATCGCCTTGCCGTTGATGGCAATCGGGTCACCCTTTTTGAATGAAATTTCGATTTCGGTAGCCTTGTCCGGCGCGTCCATTGGCGAGACCGTGCGCTGGAACACATATTCCTTCGGCGCGGTCCACGGGTCTTCCAGCACCTTGCCTTCAGAGGATGAGTGCAACAGGTTGGCATCCACCGAGAACGGCGCATCGCCCTGCTTGTCCTTCGGCACCGGGATCTGGTGATCGCGGGCAAAATTCATGAGGTCAGTGCGGGATTTGAATTCCCAGTCACGCCAGGGCGCAATGACCTTGATGTCGGGGTTCAGCGCATAGGCGGACAATTCGAACCGAACCTGATCATTGCCCTTGCCTGTCGCACCGTGGGCAATGGCGTCGGCTCCGGTTTCGCGGGCAATGTCGACCAGATGTTTGGAAATCAGCGGACGGGCAATGGAAGTGCCCAGAAGATAAAGGCCCTCATACTGCGCATTGGCACGGAACATCGGGAAGACGTAGTCGGAAACAAATTCCTCGCGCACATCCATGATGCGGATGTCCTTGATGCCCATCAGTTCGGCCTTGGCGCGCGCCGGTTCCAATTCGCCGCCTTGACCCAGATCAGCTGTAAAGGTCACCACTTCGGCGTTCAGTTCTGTCTGCAGCCATTTAAGGATGATGGATGTGTCCAGACCGCCCGAATAGGCGAGGACAACTTTTTTCACGTCTTTCCACTTGGTCATGCTTGTCTTCCTGAAACTGGATTTAACGAGGCCAAAAACGGCGTTGCGCGCCTTTTATCAGGATATGGCGCAACGGCAAGCATGCACGGTTGACCTTTGGGATCGACCGTTTCATGGATGCCTTATCCTGCCGGAGTCTGAATTTTGAACTTTATCCCTGATCTGTCCACCATCATTCAATTTGCCATCGCCACACTGGTGATTGCGCTGACGCCGGGGCCGGACATGACCCTTTTCGTTGGCCGCGCCATCAGCCACGGGCGTTCCGCAGGGTTTGCCGCGATGTTCGGTGCGATGACCGGCATCATCGTCCATACCACGCTGGTCGCGCTTGGCCTCTCCGCCCTCATTGTCGCCGCCCCGAAAGCCTTTCTGGCGCTGAAGATCGGTGGCGCGCTCTATCTGTTGTGGCTTGCCTGGCAAGCGATCGTGCACGGTTCGGCCTTCAAGCCGCAGACTGAAAAGGCCGCACCTGTGCCGCTGTCACGCCATTACATGACCGGTATCCTGATCAATCTTCTGAACCCGAAGATCATCCTGTTCTTCATGACATTCCTGCCGCAATTCGTTTCCACGAACGATCCGCATGCGCCGGGCAAGCTGATCTTTCTCGGCCTCATGTTCATTATCGTGTCATTGCCCATCGTCGTGCCGATCATTCTGGCGGCAGACAAAGTGGCGGTGTTTCTGAAGGAAAGCCCGAAGGCCACGCGGGTGATCGACTACTTGTTCGCCGGAATTTTTTCGGCGTTTGCCGTCAAAATCCTGATGACGCAGAATCACTGACGGTGTCGAAATGCCGACCGGCATTGCGGCCGGCAAACAGCCAGTAAACGGTGCCGCCAACAGCACCGGCTGCGAGCGTGACTGCCATTCTGCCAGAGTTCATAAGATCAACATCGAACATTGTGATGCCAATTGTAGCAACAAACATGCCTCCCAGTGCATGGAACAGCCATGAACGCTTGCTGCTGAATTCCGCGATCAAGGCAAATGCAAAGGCCGGTACGAAGGAATAAAAGCCGGCATAGGCTACTATCAGGATCGAAAAGGCTACTGACCCCAATTGGCCGGGTTCCACACCATTTTGCAAAATGCCGCCCAGGATCAAAGCCACGATAAAGCCCGATGCCGCGAGCAGGGCCAGCACATAGGCGATTGAAATGACGATAAACCGCCAAAGATGCGAGAGGAGTCGTTTCACGAAATGACCTGTACGGGTGTTTTCCAATTGCCCGATTTCTTGCCCGCCAAAGCCCAATAGGCAAGCCCGCCTGCCAGCCCGCCAATGAATATTGCCGTCGTGAGAATGAAGTCGCCTGTGTAAAAACGCCCGTTATTGCTCAATAAAATTGCCAGTCCGCCATTCAAAAAGCCGGCGATTGCAAACCACACACGATGCCGGACATTGCGCCATTCGGCATAGACAACGCTGATCAGCCAGCCCGGCAGTCCATAAAGCGCAGTCATCAGTGTCCCGAAAGCAAACATGGACGGAAAGTCCTGCAGGTATCGATAGAACGACCCCATCGCACCCTGATCGGGCAAGAGTGACGGAATGCCCATCATCACACACACCACGGTCGTTGCGACCAGCACGGCCAATGCATAACCAAGCAGCATCCAAAGGCTGCGAATGGCCAAGGTTTTGATCATTTTGCCGAGTTCCCCGTGTTTCTGACCACCGTCAGCCAGTAAGTGAAGCCACCCAAGGCTCCCGCTGCAATTGCAGCCACAAACACGATGATTGCGTTTATCCAACGGCCAAATTGTGCATAATATTGGGCATCGTATGTTGCAAAGAACACGGCCAGCATCATCGCTGCCGTTCCTGCGGCAGCAAAGGAGATGAACCATGCGGGATTGGATTTGGCCCTGCGTGCCGCTTGCGCCGCCATCACCAGCCAGAGAGGCAAGGCGAACATGGCCACACCGGCATACTCAAACAAAAATATCCTGATTGCGCCTGCGCTCACAAGACCGTGTTCAAAGACGCCGGTTTCTGCCTTGATCGCCAGTAGTATATAGATGTGCACGGCAATGGTAATTGCAAACACCGCTGCCAGAAACCCCAGAAAACTTGTCTTCCATTGACCGGCGGTCATTCCTCGCCGTGCCCGGCGATCATCATGGCTTCAAAGGCCAGCCGGTCCACCTTGCGCATCCGTTCGCTCTCGCTCTTCAACTGGCCGCAGGCGGCCAGAATATCCCGCCCCCGCGGGGTGCGGATCGGGGAGGCGTAACCGGCGTCATTGATGAAATCGGCAAACTTCTCGATCTGCGGCCAGGTCGAGCATTCATAGTCCGAACCCGGCCATTTGTTGAACGGGATCAGGTTGATCTTGGCCGGGATACCCTTCAACAGCTTGATGAGATTCTTTGCATCCTCAAGGCCGTCGTTCACACCCTTCAGCATCACATATTCAAACGTGATACGCCGCGCGTTGGAGACGCCCGGATAGTTGCGGCAGGCATCCATCAGTTCGTTCAAGGGATATTTCTTGTTCACCGGCACCAGAACGTCGCGCAGGTCATTGTTGGTGGCGTGCAGCGAAATCGCCAGCATCACGCCGGTTTCCTCACCGATCTTTTCGATCATCGGCACCACGCCGGAGGTCGAGAGCGTCACACGACGCTTGGAGAGTGCAAGGCCATCACCATCGGTGAACAGCAGCAGCGCATCGCGCACATTGTCATAATTGTAGAGCGGCTCGCCCATGCCCATCATGACGATATTGGTCACCAGCCGGCCTTCGTTTGGCACTATTGCACCCGGCAACGTGTCACGGTTGGGGAAATCCCCCAGCCGGTCACGCGCCACCAGAAGCTGCGAGACAATTTCCTCGGCTGTCAGATTGCGCACCAGCTTTTGCGTGCCGGTATGGCAGAACGAGCAGGTCAGCGTGCAACCGACCTGCGAGGAAACGCACAGCGTGCCGCGCCCCTCTTCAGGGATATACACCGTCTCGATTTCCACCGGACGCCCGGCGCCACGTGGCGGAAAGCGGAACAGCCATTTGCGCGTGCCATCGTTGGAAATCTGCTCTTCCACCATTTCCGGACGGGCTATGGTGAAGTGTTCCTTCAGCGTTGCTACCAGCTCTTTCGAGATGTTGCGCATGTCGGCAAAGTCGGAAATGCCGCGCACGTAGAGCCAGTGCCAGATCTGCTGCACCCGCATCTTGATCTGCTTGTCGGCAATGCCGACTTCGCGCAAGGCATTGCCCATCTGCTGGCGCGTCATGCCAATCAGCGACGGCTTTTCCGCCATCGGCGGGCGAAGCGCCGAACGGGTTTCGGTGTTGGTCAGGTCAATCGAGGTCGTCATCAGGGTTTTCCGTTTGGCGGCCCTTTAGCATCGAAGGCCGAAAAGGTCACGTATCTCATAGCCTCAGTATTCGTTCACACCCTTGCCTGCGAGAATCCTGTCGCGGAACTTTTCAATCCGCGCCACCTTGGTCGCCGATGCCTTGGCGCCATTCAGGTTCAGCACGTAGCTCTTTTGCCGCCCCGGCGTCAGCGCCTGAAAGGCTTCGGCAAGGTCCGCATCGCCATCCAGCGCATCCACAAGCTCGTCCGGCAATTCCAATTTGCCAGCTTCTCTCACGGGTTCGATCCCGGCCTGCGCATAGCCCATCGCTTCGCGCAGATAGGCCAGAATGATGTCTTTCATGGCCGGAACCTGGCCATTGTCCGTGAAGCGGATCATGTCGGCATGGGCGGTGTTCGGCCCCTGCTTTTCCAGCACAGCTTCGGGATCTTTCATGAGCGCCGCATTGAAAAACGTCAGGCGGAAATCGTTGTGGAATGCGCCGATAATGACAATGTTGCGTTCCGCATGCATGTAGCATGGATGCGCCCATTTCACGGTCTCAACCAGACCTGCTTCAAGGCATATCTGGCGCAAATCGTTCAACCCCTGCATCCAGCGTTTGGTCGAACAGTCCGGCGTGTCAAACCGCGCACAGCGCCCGCAGCCCTTGGTGAAAAAGTCTTCGATGTCGGTGATCATCATCGGCTTCACACTGTTCTGAAAGCAAAAAGCCGGCGCAAAGGCCGGCTTGTCACGTCAAATTGGCTCGAAGGTCATTTGCAGCTTTTCACCGCTTCCAGCGCCTTGGAAATGCCGGACAGCGAATAGGTGTAAGCCGTTGCAGTCCCGCGCTTGGATGTTGCGGCAACTGACATCGACTTGCCGCTTTTCATGGCAGCCAGCAGCTGGGGTTCTTCCGCTGCATTTTCCATCCACGCGGATTTGCCGGAAACGAACATGTTGAAGCTCTTGGTGTCCACAGTCACGACAACCTTTGTGTCAGCCTTCAACTCATAACCGGCCATGAACTGCGGTTCATAGGTAACGTTCTGACCGGGCTTCTGGCTGACCAGAAAGAAATTGTCGCCGTGGTCCACTTTGTCGGGCTTTTTGGTCTGGAGGATGGTCAGCACATAGCAAACCTTGCCCTTGCCCTGGACATAGGAATAGGCACCCCATGCGGAAAATTTGCCAACTTGGGTTGGCGCCTGCGCCAAGGCCGCACCACCCGCAAACACCACAACTCCGAGCGTGCCAATAAACAACTTCATGCGCATGGACTTCAAAATCCTGTGTCTTCCCAAGCCGAGCGACCGGAAACCTCCCGGATCAAATCCCTTCAATTTTGGGGCATTTCTGGTTACCGAACGGTGAACAGAATGCAAATTGATCAATTTGAGTCTATCGAATGGTTCCGCTGCGGGGCGAATGTCCCTATATGCAAATTCAAATCGCATAAAAGCGGCGGCAATTTGACGTTTGTCGCGAACTGTGCGTGATTTCACGATCTTGAACCACCGGACATGTGTTCCGGACCTTTTGCCGCAATTCGGGGAGCTATCTCACGTGCAGTCAATGCCCTCGCAGGATCGGTTCGCCCATCTCGCGAAAATGGTCGCAGAGCATCAGGACCGCAGTGCCTTTGCCGACCTGTTTGACCACTTCGCGCCGCGCATCACCTCGTATGTGATGAAACTCGGGCTTTCGCGCGGACAAGCGGAAGATCTTGCGCAGGAAGTCATGCTGGTGCTTTGGCAAAAGGCAACGCTGTTCGATCCGTCCAAGTCATCACTATCGACGTGGCTTTTCCGTGTGGCCAGAAATCGGCGCATTGACCTTGCCCGTCGCGACAAATCCGCATTGCTGGATCCAGACGATCCGTTCCTTCACCCGCAAGCACCTGACCCTGCCGATGTCAGCATGGATGCAGACGAGCGTGACCGGCGCATTCGCCGCATGATGGACGACCTGCCGGATGACCAGAAACGTCTCATTTTGCGTGCCTTTTTCGAAGGCCTTTCGCATTCGGAAATCGCCGAGCGGGAAAATCTGCCGCTCGGCACTGTAAAATCCCGCATTCGCCTCGCCTTTGCCCGATTGCGAAAAGGGATCGAAGCGGACGCCGGAATTGATACTGACTGACGCACACGCTGCAGCGTGCCGGCCAGCATTCGCCAGCTTTCAGTATTTCGAAGCCATTGCAAAGTCTTTGGACCGGTTTGCCGCGTAAAGACACAACAGGTCATTGGCTATCGTCGCCCCGGCCAGTGATGTAATTTCAGCATGATCATAGGGCGGCGACACTTCGACCACATCCATGCCCACCACGTTGATGCCCACCAGTTTGCGGATGATTTCCTGCGCCTGATACGGCGAAAGCCCGCCGATGACAGGCGTTCCGGTTCCGGGTGCAGAAGCAGGCTCGAGCGCATCTATGTCGAATGTCACATACACCGGATTGTCCCCCACAATCCTTCTCGCCTTGGCAGCAACGGCCTCCGGAGTTGAGGCATGAACCTCGCGGGCATCGATAATGTTGAAGCCGAGAGGATCATCATTATGGGTCCGGATGCCAATCTGCACGCTTTGTTTCGGGTTGACCCAGCCTTCCTTCACCGCATGCCACATGAAGGTTCCATGATCGATCCGCCCTTCATCATCTGCCCATGTATCGGTATGGGCATCAAACTGGATCACCGACAACGGGCCGTGTTTCGCCGCATGGGCTTTCAACAAAGGCCCCGTGACGAAATGATCGCCACCGATGGTGAGAAGTGCCGTTCCATTGGCAATGATCGCAGCCGCAGTCGCGCGGATTGTTTCCGGGATGCCTTCATTGCGGCCATTATCGAGAGCGCAATCGCCAAAATCCACGACTGAAAGTGCCTCATATGGGTCAACTGGCCAGGGCCATGGTTTGGACCAGGCAATCATCGCCGATGCCGCGCGCACCCCACGCGGCCCCAAGCGCGTTCCCGGCCGGTTTGACACAGAGGAATCAAACGGAATGCCCATCACCGCCACATCCACACCGGTTAAATCGCGCGTATAGCGGCGGCGCATGAAGGACAGTGCACCGGCATACATTGCCTCAGAATGTGTGCCGCGAAAATCTTCCCGCAGGAACGCCTGATCACCCGCAATCGGGTTTACGCTGGATGAATCCGACATACTCTGTTCTCCATGACATTTTCCGGGCAAACCTGCCTTATCAGCGCGAAAGCTGCAATGCCGGAGGAACCCAAATTCAATCTTCGTGCAGGTCTTTCAACGCGTCTTTGGCGGCCCTGCGATGGGCATCGGAAATGTTTCCACGCACTGTGGCAATGGCGGTCGTCAGTATCGTGATGTCATCGGCAAAACCGAAAACTGCCAGAAAATCCGGGATAACATCGACGGGCATCACAAAATAGGCGAGTGATCCAAGCAAAACGACCCGCACGCGTGTTGGCGTTTGCGGATCCATTGCGCAGAAATAGGCCGCGACCAATTCGTCGGCAAACGGGATTTGACGCGCTGCCTTTTTCAACACCTTCCAGAAATCACGGCGAACGCGTTCCTCCCGGACCTGCTCTTCCGGGCCGAGAATATCGCCATCTAGCGGCTTGTTCATTGAAGCGGTTGCACCTCCAGCCACCCTGCCGGAAACCGGCGCCGGGTTGGCGCACAATTCACATGGTCACGGTTCAACCTATCTTCAAGATCATTCAAACCGGATTCGGTCTCACCCCATGCCGGTTGGCTGCATCATCAATAAACCCTGCCAGCTTTCGATCCAATTCGGTCAACCCATGGGCCGAATGCGTGGTCAAAATGATATCGACCCGGTTCCAGACATTTGTCCATTCGGGATGATGGTCGAGCCGTTCGCATTCCGCCGCCACATCACTCATGAAAGCAAAAGCCGCAGAAAAGTCTTTGAAACTGAGCCTTCTGACCAGCGCCTCCCGGGCACTCATCAGCGACCATTCCGGCATCGCGGAAACCATTGCCGATATGTCCTCTGCATTCAATTTGTGCGCCATGATGGTTATCCAAAAACAGTTTCAGCAAATCCGGATTGCTTGACGGGCGTGCCCAATCTCAAGTCAAGCATTGGATCAAACATGCGCATTATCTCATGTTTCGAACTTCAGTTGCTTCTAGGCTTGACGTCATAGCTGGCCTTCTCAATGGATAGGCCTCTTCAGTGACATAAGGCCCTCCGCCAACAGAATCGCGTGAAGACAACAAAACGAATCGCGTGACCTTGAAAGGCATAGTCAAAAAATTGCCCCTGGCAGCCAGATAGTGTGCGACATCCACGGGTTCACTGTTCTTTAGCCGCGCCAGCGTTACATGCGGTACAAACTTGCGAGGATCCGCGGGCAGTCGCAGACGCTGGCAAATGCGTTCGATTTCCGCCTGAAGCTGTATCAATTCAGGTTTTGGCTCCACCCCACCCCACACAGAATTGGGCTTTTTGCCTCCAAATTGCCCAACTCCGTCGAGGCGCAGCATAAAAGAAGGTCGTTCAACCCTGTCCAGCGCATAGGCAATTTCATCAGCAACATGGCCTTCAACATCGCCAATAAATCGCAATGTGATGTGGTAATTTTCAGTGTCGATCCAGCGGGCACCGGGCAAGCCCCCACGCAACAATGATAGCGAAAGCGCTGCATCATGTGGAATTTCGAGAGCGGTAAACAGACGCGGCATGGCATGCACTCCCGAATCTTGACTTTCAAAGCCAGCGAATCATTGGTTTCCCGCAAGCGCAAGTGACAATTTCATGGCAGCCGGATTAATCCAAAGTCCTGCTTGTAACTCAAAGGGTTGGGCCGCATCCTGACTCATGCTCGGAATGCCATCAGGGCGGGGAATGGCAACACCGAACGCCACAGGATTGAAGTTGCCCCCGATGTACCCGTTCAGCGCCAAACGAAAAATACCGGGACCGCAGGATTTGGGCCAAGAGTTCACCCTGCGTATTCTGTGGACAGGTGATGAGGTGGAACTCGCCGCCCACTTGCTCCGACTTTCAGATGCTGACAGGCGCATTCGCTTTGGACATACGGTATCAGATCGATTTCTGCAAAATTACGCCCAATTGATGTTGCGTCCCGGCTCTATGGTCCATGCCGCATTGGTCGACGGTATCATCCGGGGCGTGGCCGAAGCCCGTTCGGCATTTGCGACCGAAGGCGACATGGAAGCGGCATTCACCGTCGAAACCGGATTCAAAGGTCGCGGCATGGGCACAGCCCTGTTCAATCACCTTATGCTCGCAGTTGCCGCTGCCGGACATCGCCGCGTGGTCATGGCCGTCATCAGATCGAACAGCCGCATGATCGCATTGGCACAAAAGCACGGCGCAGTCCTTTTGAGTGACTACGGTTCAGTCCCGGCCGGTATAGGCGATGAGCTTGTCGAAGATGTGCTGTGCCTCATTCTCGATCTTGCCAACTCGCCATGGGCTGGCGCTTATTGACCAAAACCGCTTGCCGCAATCAGCAACGCTGCCTAAAAGCCGCTGATGGCCAAAATCAAAGCCCATGAAGTGGACGGATTCCTGTCGCGCACCGCGACGGGCTACCACATTTTTCTGGTCTACGGTCCGGATCGCGGTTTGGTTTCAGAGCGGGCGCAAGCTATCGCGAAGGCGGCGAAGGTGCAGTTGGATGACCCTTTTGCCGTTATAAGGCTTGATGGTTCGACAATAAACACGGACCCGGCACGTCTTGTCGATGAATGCCTGACGGTTTCCATGTTCGGCGGTGATCGCCTTGTTTGGCTTAAAGATGCCGGCAACGAGCGCGGATTGGTTGAGGCAGTCAAAGCTGTTTCGAAATCCCCTCTTCAAGGCGTGACACTGATCATTGAAGCGGACGATTTGAAGCCCTCATCGGGCCTCCGCTCAACTGCCGAAAGTGCCGATACAATCATAGCTCTTCCCTGTTATGCGGATGATGCCAAGGCGGTGGACGGACTTATCGACCTGGAACTGGCGAAAGAGGGCCTGACAATCAGCCTGGATGCCCGAATGGCCCTGAAGGCAGCGCTAGGGGGCGACCGGCTGGCTACGCGTGGAGAACTTGAAAAACTTTCACTCTACTGCTGCGGCCAAAAGCAGGTTTCGCTGGATGATGTGAAAGCCGCGATCGGTGATGTTTCGGAAAACTCGGCCGACGAATTGGTCGATGCAATGCTTGGCGGCGACCCTGCCAAAACGGACGAATATTTCAGCCAACTCATCTCGCGCGGCATCAACACGCAGGCAATCCTTTCAACAGTGACACGGCAAATGTCCAACCTGTTGGAGCAAAGGGACGCGATGGAACGTGACGGAAAATCGGCCGCATCTGTCGTCGCTGCGGCCAGACCTCCGGTTTTTTTCACGCGAAAGGCCCTTGCTGAGAGGGTGTTGTCCGGCACCAGTACGGAGACTTTCCTGTCCTACCTGGCCAAAGTACAGACAGCCGTGTTTGAAAGTCGGAAAAACGCGGCACTGGCAAACGCCATCGTCAATCGAACCTTGCTGGCAATCGCAGCACAACAGGTACGATTGCGACAGCGCCGCTGATTTCAAGACGGGATCGTAATGCCCTTTTGTACTGCGGGCCTTGCCATGAACGCATCAAATACACGGGCCACATTTTTGAAGTTTTCGAAACCCACCAATTCGCCGGCACCATAAAATCCCGTCAGGGTGCGGACCCACGGGAAAATCGAGATATCGGCGATTGTGTATTCTTCACCCATCATCCAATCCCTGCCTTCAAGATGCTTGTCTAGCACACCAAGAAGGCGTTTGGATTCATTGAGATAGCGCTCGCGTGGACGCGGGTCTTCAATGTCCTTGCCCGCAAATTTCAGGAAAAAGCCAAGCTGGCCGAACATGGGCCCGAGACCGCCCATCTGAAACATCACCCATTGGATGGTTTTGTAGCGATCTTCAGCTTTTTGCGGCAAAAGCTTGCCAGTCTTTTCAGCAAGGTAAATCAGGATCGCGCCGGATTCGAACAGGCCGAAAGGTTTCCCATCCGGGCCGTGCGGATCAATGATTGCCGGAATCTTGTTGTTCGGATTGAGCGACAGAAACTCAGGTGACATCTGGTCATTGGAGGCAAAATCCACCTTGTGCGGTTCGTATGTGAGGCCAAGCTCTTCCAGTGCCACAGAAACCTTGATGCCATTCGGTGTCGGCAGCGAATAGAGCTGTAGCACATCCGGGTTTTTGGCCGGCCACTTCTTGTCGATCGGAAAGGCGGAAAATGCGTTCATCGGTAAATTCCTTGTGGATGGACCTTTGAGTTAGACATTTCATGGTGGGAAACAAGCCTTGTTGCGGTGCAGAATCGAAAAACACAGTGTTGCCTCTCGAATCGATTGAAACTGTGCTGTTTCGGGATATGGTTAACCAATCATGACCACGCTTGCCGTCGATATACGCCCCGCCGAACGCGCTGATGCTGCAGCGATCGCTGACGTGCATGCGCGTGCCTGGGAAAATGCCTATGCCGGCATCATTCCGCCAAGAACACTGAACGGCATGATCTCCCGCCGGGGAGAAGCTTGGTGGCAGCAGGCTTTGGGCAACTCGAATTCAATTTTGTTGGCAGAAGTTGGCGGAAAAGTTGCGGGCTATGCAACGCTCGGCCGCAGTCGCACTTTGGCGCTCGCCCAGCAAGGCGAAATTTATGAACTTTACCTTTCACCGGAATACCAGGGCCTCGGGTTTGGAGGTCGCCTTTTCGCTGCCGCCCGTGCCCGGCTTTCGGATTTTGGAATGAGGGGCACAGTCGTTTGGGCACTTGAAGACAATGACCGTGCTCTCGGATTTTACATGGCACTTGGCGGAAATGATGTGGCCGAGGGCACCGAACAGTTTGAAGGCCGCGCTTTGCGCAAGATCGCCTTTGTCTGGAACTGAATACTAGTTCTGGGCCATCTCTTCAAAATGCCGCATTTCCTGGCCAGCCAGCGGACCTTTCACACCATGCCACTTGGGTTCACTGATGCGGCAGGCAAAATCTTTTTGCCTCATCCTTGGCAACCTTGCGCGCGAGTTCGTTCGGATTGGTATTGGCGCGCGCATCTACATATCCGACAGTGCAGGCTTCGCCTTTACCCTTTTGACCGACTTTGTAGACAACCAGAACCTGACCTCTGGATTTCTCATCAATTTCACCGGTCTCGGGGTTCGAGTTTTCGATGAAAAACCGCATGATCGCTGCGTTGGCGATCTTGCCCTCGACAATCCACTCCACGGTTCCGCCCATGTGATTGAACGGTCCGAAACTCTCAAAATGGGCTTTTTTTGCCCAATCACCCAAGTATCCGAAAAACAGCGATTGCCGCAGGTCACCTTCAGAGAATTCAACGGGATAGCCGCCCCAGCCATCACAGACTGAGCGGACGCTGTCATTTTCCGCTTCCAGTATCTTGCATTTGTCAATGTCGAGCTTGGTATAGACACTCTCGGCGCCGGCTGCCGGGATGGATAAGGCCAAAGCCAACATTATAAAGAGGTATCTCATTCACGCCTCCGGCACTTTGGACAAACTGAACCTGAACGGCGCCTATGGTCAAGCCGTCATTCCTGCCACCATCCAAAGGTTCGGGTTGCACCCACCCTTTCCCGCCGCTATGCGAGGAACGAACATTCAATTCATGAGGGTCACACCATGCGTTTGGACGCGATACCAGTCGGCAAAAATCCACCGGAAGAAGTCAATGTCATCATCGAAGTCCCCGTTGGCGGCGAGCCGATAAAGTATGAAATGGACAAGGCATCCGGAACGCTGTTCGTGGATCGCTTTCTTTATACGCCAATGCGCTATCCGGGCAATTATGGCTTCATTCCGCATACATTGTCGCTCGACGGTGACCCGATCGATGTCGTGGTGTGCAATACCCGCGCCATCGTGCCGGGTGCCTGCATTTCCTGCCGCGTCATCGGTGTTCTGGTGATGGAAGATGAGGCGGGCGGCGATGAAAAACTGATCGCCGTACCGGCACCAAAAATTACAAAGCGATATGAAAACATCCACGAAGCTTCGCAACTGCCGCAAATTACCCGCGACCAAATCCAACACTTTTTTGAACATTACAAGGATTTGGAACCTGGCAAATGGGTGAAAGTGAAAAAATGGGGCGACGCCGCCGAGGCCAAGAAAATGGTGCTTGAGGCCATTGAGCGTGCCAAGGCATCGAAAGATCCGAATAAAAGCTGATCTACAGAAGCGTGCCGACAAAATTTTCGTCGGCTATATCATCGCAGAATGTCTGCCATGGACAATCCGTGCAAGCTGCGCGGATTGTTTTTTGTTTAAAGGCTTCGCGCAAGGCCCCAATGTCCGGGCGGGTCAGCTCTGCAGCGGTTTCAAGGGAACGATTAAGGACGTCCTCAACCGCTTTGGCGGCCATAAAATCCATGACCAGTGTATCACGCGCTGAACAATCATGATCGCAAGCCACACGGCACGCACCGGTAAACCCTCCACAAATGTCATCCGGCCCGGAGGTCAGCAGAACAGGAACACCAAGGCTTATGGCATTGGCAATAGCCGTCATGTTATCCACAAACGGTTGCGTATAGCCCGCGCCCCGATAAGTCAGGAGACAGAGGAAGTGATGCCCGCGCAAATGCACGGGCGTCAATGCTTTGAGATCTTGTTGGAGAAGCTCAGAACTTTCCAAGGTTCGAGGCGCCCTTGAGCACACCTTTGCCAATAAGTGCGGCCAAGGCAACCTTGACAAGGTCTACGAACACAAACGGGGTGAAGCCGGCAGCAATCGCTTCACCGGCCGTCAAGTTCAAAGCAAAGGCAAGCCAAGCCACACCAAGTGTGAAAATAATGCTTTCGCCGGCAATCAACGCCATGAAAGTACCGGCCCAGCTGCGGGTGAAACCACGATCAGCCAAAAATCCGATCAGCAGCGCAGCGACAAGGAAACCGGCAAGATAGCCGCTGGTGGCTGCACCAAACGGAGCGAAGAACGGCAGGCCGATTGCGCCACCAAACAGGTAGAGGGCAAGAGTGGCACCCCCCATGCGCAGGCCGAATGTAAGACCAATCAACATGACACCCAATGTCTGGAGCGTGGTCGGAACGGGGTAACCGATGGCAATCTGGCTAAGGGCCGCGAGGCCGATTGTGCCACCAAAAACAATCAGCGCTTTTTTGGCAACCGATGACCCGGCCAACGGCTCCAGGGTCGAAAGAACAGATGAGGAAACAGTCATTGCGATCTCCGGGGGCCAGATTCAAACGTCCGCCTTATTCCCAAGGCAGACAGCTGTTGTCAACCGGACATGGGGATGCCGGAACAGCAGATGATGTGGA
The DNA here is from genome assembly GCA_965247225.1 of Rhizobiaceae bacterium. Classification (GTDB taxonomy): domain Bacteria; phylum Pseudomonadota; class Alphaproteobacteria; order Rhizobiales; family Rhizobiaceae; genus CBDFGT01. Next base: position 17,042 of record CBDFGT010000042.1, read on the forward strand.
AAGCCCGAGCTTGAAAACTGTTTGCGCATCGGCGCCGGACAAATTCAGTGTCTTCATCCGCGACGTCTCGCCGGCAATGATTGTCACGGCAGATTTCGGCAAACCCGCCTTCTTGGCAATCATGGAAATCAATGCAGCATTGGCTTTGCCGTCTTCGGGAACGGCGCTGACTCTGGCTTTCAGATAGGATTTGCCATCCGCACCTGTTTCTACCCCGTCCAACGCTTCCCGTCCGCCTTTTGGCGTCAATCTGACATGAACAACCATCCGGTCCGGCTCAAGGCGATAGGGCAAATCCACGACTTCAATCAGCTGATGAACAACGGTGCGATCGAGGTCCACATCAGCTGCCGTATGAAATATATGATGATGAACAGCACGATCGGCGAAATGTCGATCCCGCCAAGATCAGGAAGCAAGCGCCGGATCGGCCGCAGCGCAGGTTCGGTAACCTTATACAGAAAATCGCCAATCTGCGCGACAAACGGATTGCGGGAATTGACGACGTTGAAGGCATAAAGCCACGAAAAAATCGCGGAAGCGATGATGAACCAGACATAGATTTCCAACGCGAAATCGATGGTTTTGAAAAGCGCAAGCATGAGACGATCCAGTTACTTCTTTACCCATGTAGCCACGAGCACGACATCGATCAAGTGCGCGACACCTCGACGCTTGCATATGATGGCGTGTCAAACTAAACCGTATCCCTGTGTGGGGCTGTAGCTCAGCTGGGAGAGCGCGTCGTTCGCAATGACGAGGCCAGGAGTTCGATCCTCCTCAGCTCCACCACCTATCCGAAGAAAAACAGTCATAAATCATGTGATTCCGCTGCTATGACTGCTTTTGTCGCAGTGATCGCTTTTTGTGGCGAGCCGCTGGCAATTGCCTCAATCAAGTTAGCATGGCCTTCAATCTGCGAAACTTCGACACTTGTCATCTCGGAAATTGCTGACCGGTAGAAAGTGGCATGACTGAATTCGACCACTGGCATGAGTGAACGCATGAACTGGTTTTTTGAGCCATCAGCTATGATGAGGTGTATTTCAAAGTCCGCCAGTGCAAAATTCATGGGTGACTGCAAAGAAGTTTCCATTTGGCGCAACCAGTAGTGCATCAACCTGATCTGGTCTGCCGTATGCGACAAGGCCATTTCCGCCGCGGCATGAGGTTCCAACGCCGAACGGACGCTGGCCACGCTGCGCACCAGGTGTCCTTCCGGTCCGGCGTGAAACAGCCATTGCAAAAGCATCGGGTCAAAATAGTTCCAGCGGTTGCGCGGAGCCACTTTCGTGCCGACTTTCGGCCGTGCTTCCAACAAACCTTTGGATTCAAGTGTTTTCAATGCCTCACGCAGGACTGTGCGCGAGACATCGAACTTGTCGATCATTTCAGCATCGTTGGGCAAGACGGAACCGATGGGATACCGGCCGGAAACAATGGCGGACCCGATTTCGTTGATGACGAAAGAGTGGAAGTTTCGCGCCTCGGGCCGCCCTGCCAGGGAGCGTATCAGGCTCCCTGGTTCACTCATTTGGGCCCCTTGCGGAGAGTCCTGACTGATGAGGTTCGGAACACAAGCCGCTGTAGAACGATAAACAGGAAAAGCAGAAAGCCAATAACAATTTTTGTCCACCAACTCGATAGAGTTCCGTCAAAGACGATATAGGTCTGGACAAGGCCTTGCAGCATGACACCGACAAAAGTCCCCAGGACAAATCCATAGCCGCCCGTAAGCAATGTACCGCCTATGACGACTGCAGCGATTGCGTCAAGCTCCACACCCACGGCGGCCAGTGAGTATCCGGCTGATGTGTAAAGCGAAAAGACGATTCCGGCTAGCCCGCCGAGAAAAGACGAGATGGCATAAATTGAAATGTTGGTGCGCGCTACCGGTGTGCCCATCAGTGTGGCTGACGTTGTGTTGCCTCCCAGGGCATAGACATAGCTGCCGAAACGGGTGCGATGCAGAACAATTGCCCCCGCCACAAATGTCAGGAGCATGACGATTCCGACGGCAGAAAGCCTGCCGCCACCTGGAAGCTTGAAGTAAAGTGAAGACACGAGCCCGTAGAACTCATGATTGATCGGGATGGAATCCTGACTCAGCACCGAGGCTGCACCGCGCGCCAGAAACATGCCCGCAAGAGTGACGATAAACGGTGGCACCACCAGGTAGTGGATTACCGCACCCATCCCGGCACCGAAAGCAGTTGCCAAGGCAAGCGCAACGGCAAAAGCCATCAAGGGGTGAAGCCCAAGCCAACTGATCAGCACAGCTACAAACACACCGGTGAAGCCGATCACCGCACCGACCGACAGATCAATACCGCCGGAAATGATGACAAATGTGGCGCCAACTGCTGCTATGCCCAGAAACGCGTTGTCCGTCAGGAAATTTCCGAGGACACGCGTCGACAGCATGCTCGGATACTGCAGAACGCAAGCAGCATAGGCAACAAGGAATATGATGATGGTCGCGGCCAATGGCCGGTAACGGGGATTCATGATTGTATTCTCTGTGCCTTGGCGGTCTTGCGCGAAACGATTTCACTGAAACGGTCGGATTGCAGAACGAGAATGGCAATGATGACGCCCGATTTGACTATCAGATTGAATTCGGGCGGAAAGCCGGAGACCAGAATTCCGGTGTTCATTGCCTGAATGATCAGCGCACCGATTACTGACATCACAATCGAAAACCGCCCGCCAAGCAATGAAGTGCCTCCGATAACCACCGCAAGAATGGCATCGAGCTCCAGCCAGAGGCCGGCATTGTTGGCGTCTGCACCCCGGATATCGGCAGCAGCAATTATGCCGGCGATGGCCGCACAAAATCCGCAGAATGCATAAATGCCAATCAGCAAAAATCGGGTCCGCAATCCCGCATGATTGGCGGCAGACAAGTTCGTTCCTACCGCTTCAATGAACAAGCCCGCTGCGGAGCGGCGCAAAAACAGGTGGGTTGCCAGAGTCAGAACCGCGAGAATGACGACAGGCATCGGGAACCCGAGGAAACTTCCGGTTCCCACAAAGATCAACACAGGATCCGAGAACGTGACGATAAAGCCTTCGGTGATCAATTGCGCCAGACCACGACCCGCCACCATCAAGACCAGTGTCGCGACAAAGGGCTGAATTCCCAGGACTGCGACCAAAAAACCGTTCCAGAGGCCGCAAGCAATACCTGTTGCCAGCGCTGCAACGAGAATGACCGGCAAAGAATGGCTTTGCGTTGCCAAAGTCGCAGCAACAGCACCGGCAACGGCCATGACCGCACCAACCGAAAGATCAACGCCCTTTGTTGCGATGATGGCTGTCATCCCAACCGCCAGAATTGCAACCGGTGCACCGCGATTGAGCACATCGATCAAACTTCCGAAGAAGCGGCCGTTCTGCCAGGAGACATCAAAAAAGCCCGGGAAAAGAATCCAATTGAACAGAAGAATGGCGGCCAACGCCGCAAATTGCGGATTGATCATTTTCATATAGGAGCGTTGCTTCACGACGCGGTCTCCCCGTCCTGCGCGGCAATGGCCTGCACAATGATCGAAGGCGAAATGTCGGGACCACGCAGTTCTGCCACCATTTGCCTGTCACGCATCACCATCACCCGCGACGAATATGCGACGACTTCATCCAATTCCGATGAAATGACAACAAGCGCCAGACCATCTTCCCGCAAGCGGTTGATCGTTCGGACAATTTCCGCATGTGCCCCGACATCGATGCCGCGTGTGGGCTCATCCAGAATGAGGAATCGCGGATCCGTTGCGAGCCATCGGGCAAGAATGACCTTTTGTTGATTGCCGCCGGACAGGAGTTTTACAGGGATTTCGGCCGAAGCAGCGCGGATATCCAATTGTTCGATCAGCCTCCCGGCGATCTCCATCTGTTCGTCGCGGTTCAAAGCGCGATACCAGCCAAGCTTGGCTTGCAGGGCAAATATGATGTTTTCCCGCACGGACAAGTCGCCCAGAATGCCATCGGCCTTACGATCTTCGGGGCAAAAGCCAAAGCCGAAAGCAACGGCATCGGCACTGTTTGAAATGCGAACCTTTTTCCCATCCAGGGTTGCTTCGCCGGAATCGGCAATGTCGATTCCGAACATCAGTCTGGCAATTTCTGTTCGTCCCGAACCTAGCAAACCCGCGATGCCGACAACCTCGCCTTTGCGTACAGTCAGGTCAAAAGGCTTGACCTTGCCCGAAAGGCCGAAATTGCTGAATGCAACAAGTGGCTCGCCCTGTTCGCGTTCTGCACCCATGATCGGTGATGCCTGATGGGCGATATCCTTGCCCAACATCATGCGCACAAGGTTTGTCCGGTTCATCCCGGTAATTTCTTCGGTGCCGATCAACAGGCCGTTGCGCAAGACCGTCACACGATCCGAAATTTCGAATACCTGGTCCAGAAAATGCGTGATGAAGACAATTGCCATGCCCTTGGCTTTTAGGTCATTGATCACCGCGAAGAGTTTATCGACTTCAGTTCGGTCAAGACTTGCAGTTGGTTCATCGAGAATGAGCACTTTGCCTGACAATTCGACAGCTCGTGCAATCGCGATGATTTGCTGAATTGCAACCGAATGGGTTCCAAGTTCCGATCCAACATCAATATTCAAGCCATAAGCAGCGAGGATCTCGGCGGCTTTGCGTTCCATCTCCCGCGTATGGACCATGCCGAATCTCATGGGCTGGCGCCCGAGAAACAAGTTCTCGGCCACCGTCATGTTCAACAGGAGATTGACTTCCTGATAGACAGTGCCGATGCCAAGACGCTGCGCATGCAGGGGATCCGTGAGGTCAATTTTCTGGCCATCCAGCAATATTTCACCGGAGTCCGGCATGCATGCGCCGGTCAAAACTTTGATCAATGTGGATTTGCCGGCACCATTCTCGCCCAAAAGAGCGTGAACTTCGCCGACGCGAAGCGTAAAATCCACGTCCCTGAGCGCGTAGTAATTTCCAAATTGTTTGGTGATGCCTTTCGCGGAAAGGACCGTATCAGCAAGCGACATTCTAATTTCCCTCAGCCCGGCACATGGTGCGAGGTTGCCACGGGTTGGATGCAAAGCCAATTAAAACTCCGCCGCCAATAGGGAGCTGGCGGCGGAGCGTACAAAGCCGTTTTTTAGTAGCCGAGGCCTTTGCGTGCTTCGTACTCACCCTGCGGATTGTCGGCAGGAGTGTAGAGCTTGGATTCGGTAATGATGAATTTTTCCGGTTCTTTGCCGTCTTTCAAGAATGCATCAAGCACATCAAATGCCGGACCTGCCATATTCGGCGTCAATTCCACGGTCGCATTTGCCTCACCATTGGCCATTGCCTGGAAAATATCGGGAACCGCGTCGATCGAAACAACGAGAATATCGGTACCCGGCTTCAACCCTGCATCCTTGATCGCCTGTATCGCGCCGACCGCCATGTCGTCATTATGGGCATACATGGCGCAGATATCCTTGCCGCCATTTTCTGCTTTCAGGAAGCCTTCCATCACTTCCTTGCCCTTGGCTCGGGTAAATTCACCCGTCTGGCTGCGGGCCAACGTGATGTTTGCCTTGCCTGCTATGGCTTCTTCAAAGCCTTTCTTGCGGTTGATGGCTGGTGTTGACCCGACGGTGCCCTGGAGTTCAACCACTTTGCATGGCTTGTCACCTACAGTCTTGACCAGCCACTCCCCGGCAACGCGGCCTTCCTTGACTTGATCGGAAGCGACGGATGTCAGGTAAAGATCTTGTGGCGCATCGACGCCGCGATCAAGCAGGATAACCGGAATTTTGGCTTCTTTGGCTTCTTTCAGAACTTCTTCCCAACCTGTCGCAACAACTGGAGCGACGAGGATGGCGTTGACGCCCTGGGCGATAAAGCCACGGATCGCCTTGATCTGATTCTCCTGCTTCTGCTGCGCATCAGCAAATTTCAGATCGATGCCGCGCTTCTCTGCCTCGAGTTTGGTCACAGATGTTTCGGCAGCGCGCCAACCGGATTCAGACCCGATCTGCGAAAAGCCAACGACCAACCCCTCGGCCATGGCTGATGAGCAAAGCAGGGCAGCCACGCTCGCGCCAAGCGCGAGTTTGCGAAATAGTTTCATGATGTTCCTCCCAATGGATGCGAAACGGCTCCTCCGCCCTTCGCTATTCAACACGCTAGCAATAGTATTATTATATGTAAAGAGGTCAGCGTTCACCTCGATACGAGTATGGTTGGAAGGCAAGGATTTGCCTGCTTGAGCGCAACAGACCAAGGTTATGCACAGGTAAATCAAGATCGATAGTGATCGCGTTCAAATATTTTAGCATGCCCTTAAGGTACCAATTTCGCGTCATATGTATGATAATTAAAGCATTGTCAGAATCCACTCCCGCAGTGCTGGTCCAATGGAGCACGAACTAGGGATTTCCCTAGGTTGAGTTTAGGGGGTATGTCCCACAAGGGCACAGAAACAGATGGAATCCCGTTCAACTTGTGGAGGCAGCTTTGCGCAGCTTTGGGTCGACTGAACTATCATCGCAGGATGAATTTGCAAAATACGCAGCACCTGTGCTGCTGCAAATGGCAGGAATGGCACGTCGTGCCAGAAAAGAATTTGCCAGCTACCTGCTGGAAATGGCCGCCACGGAATTGAGCGATCAAGCTCGGGTTGAAACACCGGAATCCGTTAAATAATACGGTCGTCAGCCAAAGGTGACATTCGGGTATCGCCCCGGTCACCTGCTACCTGCATGAGTACAATCAACAGATAGTGCGGATAGAAATGCGAACTTGGGCCATCCTGAATATGATGGTTCCATTGCAACACGATTTGATTAGTTAGAGCAATTCCAATTTTATTGCTGAAACCGCAGCTTGTGCACGATTTACGGTATCAAGCTTTTTACAGCAAACTTGCAGATAATGATTGACAGTATGCTCGGACAGCGAAGTGATTTTTGCAATTTCGCTGCTCGTTTTACCGGCAGCGACCCATCTCAAGCATTCCTTTTCCCTTGAATTCAGAATGTTGCGCTTTAGGCTCTGCGTGCTTGTTTGCGAACGGTCCAGAAATTCGGCCAGCCGTAACACATTCAAATACAAACGCCCGAGATCAACGCTGTCTGAATCGCTTTTGTCTGAAATGAAAAGGGCCAGTGCCTTCGTTCCGTTACCCGTCAGGAATGGTACACAGCACCCGGAATGGGCACGAGCCTGAGCCAGGAAAATCCTCTCAACAGGATCCATTTTCTCGCCCGAAAGCGCATCTCTTGCGGCTGCAGACCTTTCGGTTTTCACATCGGATGCAACCTGAAATCTATAGGGCATGTATGATGTGCGCAATGGCGCTAGTGTGGACCACGTTGCAAAATCCGCGAGTGTAGGGACGGAATAATATATATTGCTACTGCTGAATATCAAATCTTCCTTGGAAAGATTTACTCTACCAACTGGAATTTTCAAAACAATCAATCCATCAAACGTAAATTCAGCAAGAATCCTGTCAAGAATATCCTTGAATTCTTCGCTTGAGTTTATCTTGAAGTAATTGTTGTCATGTCGAATATTCACCTCAAAATCCAGTGCTTTCGTCGATTCGATGATCGGGGGTATCATCACTGTCGTTGCTCTCTATTTTGATCTCGGTTTTAAACTGGTTACGCAATTGGTCCTCTAAAACCGGACAAGATGTCATGTACTTGTTAAATGAGTCGCGGCTAAAGCGTTACACCAAATTTCATGTGGTGATCGCCTTTTGATTGAACACGGTTGTATTTCAAAGTCTGCATTGTCTTGGGTGGCATCCGACAAGTAGCCGTTGCCTGGTGAGCCAGCAATGCGCCAAATCAAAGTGGGCATTTTCTATTTGTCGCCAAAGGCGTGCGGTGCATGAAATTGCTTTTCATGCTGGTCCACAAACAACTTTGATTGACGTGCAGATGTCGCAAAACAGACGACCCAATTGCGAGAACGGCTTCACGCACCCCACCCCTGCTTCTTCGCCTTCGCCCTTCAAAGAGTCTTCGGAAACAACAGCGAACCCATTGATGCTCAGCCCAATTAAAACCAGCTGAACATAAACCTCAGGAGTTGTCGCAAGTCGCTCATTTTGGCTTCAAACAGTTCAACGCAGATTGGTCAGAAAAGGCCAAACAAGCCCGATATTTCGCAAAACAAAAATTGCCAAACAAGCATGCATGCATACTACATGCTTATTTTTATTGACTAAAAAATTCTTTTGGTGAACTTGCGTTCATGCATGTCGACCACCTGATTTCGGATATTCACGAGAAAATTTTAACACTGCAAAACGCGGTTGGTAAAGACTATTCTGAAATCGAAATTGAAAACATATCGCGAGACTTGGACAGCAGCATCAACAATCTTGCTCAAATGGCTCCAACAAAAATTGAAGATTCGTTTAAAATCATAAAATTTTTGCTTTCGCTAATTCATGCAGTTTTTGATGACATTGAAATTGCCAAGCATTATGCCAAAATTATATTGTCGCACATAGAGCATATTGAAAAAAATTCTTAGTGTGAAAATATCTTGATAAGAAAAATCATCTATAACTTGATAAAATTTCGCTCGTTTCCCACTCACCATTCAAATTAATGGAAATCCTAAAATATAACATCTTTTGAATCTAAATTTAACTTCATTTTATCAAAAATCGCACCAATTGCATTCTTCTCTTCCGTTGATAGATTTGAAATGACCTTTAATAGAAATTGTGTACGCGATTCCAGTATATCCAGATAGGCTTGCGAACCGGATTCGGTCAGTTCAACACTGACAGCCCTCGCATCCGAAGATTTGTTTTTCTTTTTGGAAACAAGTCCCTTCATTTCCAATTTGCCAATCGCACGGACCATTGAAGAATGATCGAGTTGACGCATGCGGCTCAGTTCATAGATCGTCGAGCCTGGCCTGATGCCAATGGCCACAATCACATGACTGGCAGACGGACTGAGGCCGGTGGCTGAAGTAATCAGCCTGTTCAGATTTTCAGTGAAGGAGCACGACAGTTCGCCAAGCGTATTTGCGACACGCTCATGGACAGAATCCTCATGATGATAGAACGGGCTTACATCGCGGCTTTGGTCAAATTTCGGCTCGACAACGCACTTGTTGTTTAGCAATTTATTCCCTCGTCACTATGCCGCCCCCAAATTCTGTTTACACCGGATAAACCATGAGTTCACTTCATTTCACCGGTTCTGGATAACAAATATAGTGAATCTGATGCCAGAGTATGTGAACTTGAGATTGTGCGTGCGCATTTTTCGAGTTGAATGGCAGACCTATCCTGCGAGAGTTATCAACACATTGTTTGATCTGGCAGGAAACGCTCATGCTGCCTCTCAGCTTCCGTCATTCAAGATTTTGAACAATTTATGACCGGGATGGAATTCTTGGGTGAAGTTGCGTTTTGTCCGCTCACTCATTTCAATTCTTGTAAACGAGTTCAATTTTCTCTGTCAGAACACGATCTAACTCCGGTTCTAACCGGCTTTGAACAATAAACTCGCGGGCGGCGTTGAAATCTGTGACGCCCAGTTTTTCAAGGTTGGCGAGGCATCCGGACAGCAATGCCTCTTCCCCTCCGTTAGCCGCAGAAATTGCCTTGAGGAGATTGATCGGTATCGACCTTGGCGCGTCTGCCTTTTTCAAGGGTTCCGGCACGGAATCATCGCCACCTGCCAGTATGGAGCGCAATGCAGGGGCAAGGTAGTACCAAGCAGGCGGCCTCGGATTGAGATCAAATGCTTGGGCAACAAGTTCCAAACCCTCGTCCCATTTCCCGGAGTTGACTGCCAATCTGGTTCCAATTTCCGCCAATGAATCAGGATTGTTCGGCCTAAGCTCAAGTTCTTTTCGTGCATACCGTTCAAAGGCTGCAAGATCGCGGGCGGGCTTGTTCAACGACCAGGCCATCGCTGAGCGCAAAACGACCGGACTGAGTGGTGAAATTTCAAGCGCTTTGGCGATAGCAACATCCGCTTTTGTCCACAAATCCTGAAATTTCGCAGGTTCAGGCTCTCTGGCGGCTTCATCGACATACACATAAGCCAATGCTGCCCAAGCTTCGGCATAGCCGGGATTCTTCGCCACAGTGGTTTGAAGGCATTGTTGCAGATGCGCGCGTCGGCCCGCGGCAGGATCGTTCCAATATGGATAGATTTCCATGAAACAGCGAAACGCATCGACATCAATGGCGAGCGAAGCCGGCGGATTGGTTTTCAACAATTCCGGGACGATACCGTTTTCCGATCCAACCACCGCAGCTATCTTGGCAGAAACTTCATACTGCAACCGGTCGAAATCCGGTCGGTCGAACGGTTCCTTGAACACATTTGTCCATTTGATTTTCAAGGCCGGAAAGCTTTGCAGTGTAACCGCAACCAGAACATGATTGCCACGTTCCGAAACCTTTCCGGACAGGATGTAATGCGGCGGATTGGAAGCCGTTGCCATTTGCGACAATGAGTCCATTCCGGAGCCTTCATCCGGCAGCATCACAACGGAAAGCCAGGGATATCGCGCCATATCGCTGACCAGTTCTGCCGATATGCCGATGGCAAGCTCACGAGCAGGCAGTTTGGGCGGCGGGTCTTTGGCAAACGTAAAGGGCTGTATCAGGATGCGAGGGCCTTCGAACCTTGCAACAACCGGCAAGCCATCCGACGATCGCGCAAAGTAAGTGATAGCAAAAAGTGCCGCAACCAAGGCTACGGCAATGAGTGTCAAAGCGATTCCATGCAAATTCGTCGATCGCAATGGTGGCAAGTCCCTGATTTTTGCCGGGCGAACAAACTTCGGTTGATAACTGCCCGTCGGTATCTCGATACGAACCGGATCATCCTTGCCATCCCGGGCGTAATATTCGATCAGCGCTTGCCGCAGGCTTCTCGCCAGCACGCGTACCGATGGATCTGTCTGCGGATCAAAGTTTGCAGGCTTGCCAAGTGCGTCAACACCGACTGTATACGCTTTGAGATTGCTCTCCCTGCCCCCAAGCGCTTCTTCAACCAGATATTTGAGCATGGCAGCGGCTTGCGGTGATGCAGACAAGGGCTTGTTTGCCAAGGCTCTCGCAAGAGCTTCCCGCTTGTCGGTCAACTGAATGCTGGTGTTCATAGAACCGCTCAATACCACCTCTTTTGGGGCGCTTGACCCTGAAACTGCCTCTATACCGTCGTGTTGAAAGGGTAAGATTCAAAACCATCAGCCGAATGTATTCACCGCACCGCCGCACCCGGATCTGCAGAAGTGAATGTTACTAGCCTGCGCCTAACCGTTAGTTACATTAAAAAATTCGGGGCGACAAATAGCTGGAAGGCAGTCCAATCAGGAAGACTGTCATGCCCGTAAACACACCAGAACTTGCAAATGCGCTTGAAATCTTATCCCGGCCTGATGCCATGATGCATCTATCGGATGTGATGAGGTTCACAGCGGCGTTGGCTGGCGCGCAGGAAGCAGCGACAGTGACTATTTGATCTCAAACGCACCAGTTCGATCAACGCCATGACCAATGTTTCGATACTGTCGGGACATTTGCGCAACGAGGCTATCGACCGGTTGCTGTTGGGGCGGGCGGAATGGTGGACCAATCACCTTCTGCATCCGGCGTTCAACACGGCCGGCCTTCTTGTCCAGGCAAAGGAAAATCTTGTCTCTGATGCTTTCAGATTTGCATCCGAACCGCTTACCCACCCCAAATGGTCAGCAATAATGGTAGCCCAAAAAACCGGGCCGCATACCTTGTCGGCAGTTATTGCCAGTGATTTGAATGAGGTACCTTCGGTGAACAATCTCGTTCTTTTTCAATCATTGGCCACGACGATCTTGAAACGTTGCTCCGAAAGCGCCGCGCACAAGCCTGCATTTTCGCTTACGGAACGCGAGAAGGAATGTCTGCTGTGGGGTGCGCGCGGGGAA
>CBDFGT010000043.1:0-16812 GCA_965247225.1 Rhizobiaceae bacterium
GATCGCGCCACCCTGGCCGAGGCCCGCGTGCGCTTTGAAGGGCTGACGCGCGAGAAAGAGGCCGCAAACCGCCGCCTTCTGGCCATCGCCCGGGAGCGCAGCACCTGGGAATCGCGTGGCCGCAATGCACAAAACCAGATCGCGACACTCAAGGCCCGCATGGACGAGGCGCAGGAGGAGGCCGAGGCGCTGATCGAGGCACCTGACGCCTTCGACGACAAGCGGAAAAACCTGCTGCGCGAGCTGGAAAAGGCCGAAACGGCCCGCAAACAGGCGGCAGATGAACTGGCCCTGTCTGAAAACCGGCAGCGCGAGGCAGACCGGCTGGCCGCCGTTGCGCTCAGCCAGCTGGCCGAGATACGCGAAAAGCGCGGCCGTGCCGAGGAGCGGCTGGTGGCAGCCCGCGAAAAGCGGCAGGATAGCGAGGCCCGTATTCTGGCCACGCTCAATTGCGCCCCCCACGAAGCCATTCGCCAGACCGGACGCCCGCCCGGCGCTCCCTTGCCGGACCCGCGCACTGTGGAACGCGAGCTGGACCGGCTGAAAATCGAGCGCGAACGGCTGGGTGCGGTCAACCTGCGGGCCGATGAGGAGCAGCAGGAACTGACGCAGAAGCGCGATGCCCTGTTCAGGGAACGCGATGATGTGATTGATGCCATCAGGAAATTGCGGACCGCCATCCAGAGCCTCAACCGGGAGGGGCGCGAGCGCCTGCTGGCCGCCTTTGATGTCGTCAATGTGCAGTTTCAGCGGCTGTTTACCCACCTGTTCAATGGCGGCACGGCGGAATTGCAACTGGTTGAAAGCGATGATCCGCTGGAGGGGGCTGGAAATTCTCGCCCGTCCGCCGGGCAAGAAACCGCAGACCATGACGCTGCTTTCGGGGGGCGAACAGGCGCTGACCGCCATGGCGCTGATCTTTGCCGTGTTTCTGACCAATCCGGCCCCGATCTGCGTTCTCGATGAAGTGGACGCTCCGCTCGATGATCACAATGTCGAGCGTTATTGCAACCTGATGGATGAAATGGCCGCCTCCACCGACACGCGCTTCGTCATCATCACCCATAATCCCATCACCATGGCCCGCATGGACCGCCTGTTCGGCGTCACCATGGCCGAACAGGGCGTCAGCCAGCTGGTCAGCGTCGATCTGCAAACCGCCGAACAGCTCAGGGAAGCGGTGTGAAATCCAGTTTTGCGCCACCTTCGCATGCGAATAAAGGGTGAATTTTCGGTGTAGCGTGAGCAATTAAGGCGCTTTTGCCTTTGCGAAAGCCACATTTCATGATTAATTAACCATAATAGTTCTGAATTGTCAGTGTTGCAGTATGCGCTCTGGTGAGGCGAGAAGTGTTAACTGTGTTTGTTCACAACACCGAAATCAAGCGGGTCTAACATGGCAGGTCAGATGACGAACAGATTCAAGCCGCAAGAGACCACGATGAACTCGTATCAGGAAACAGAAACAAAGCTGTTTAACAGGTTTGTAGCATTTGGCTATAAACGCGATCTTGCGCAGGCCATTGCACATTCCTTCACTAATTTCGTTCTTGGATATCTGACGATGGAAGGCGTTGCGCATCATCTGATCCAGAATGGTGCGGATGAGGATACGGCGCGTTCCCTTGCTGAAGATTTTCGGAATGTGCGCGACAGCGTTGAGAATAGTACGCAGCGCAAAGCGCATTGAGTGCGAAGCCGGTGAGCGGGGGCTTGATGCCGGAGAACCATACTGACACCGACAGCAAGCTGGATGCTCTCAAAGAAGCAGCCGTTGATCTGAAATCTGCACAGGCAGAACGCACGATCTTTCCAAAGCCATCATTTACACGCTCTGACGAAACTGTAAGCCACTACCTCTCGGAAGCGGATCTGGCCCAACTGGAACTTTCGGCCAAGGGTGGTGGAATGTCGACATGGGCCAGTGTCTTGCTTGGGTCGGCTGGTGGAACGGTCATTCCTGCATTAGGGGCGGTGGTCAGTTGGATCAGTGTTGGTTCTTTGGAAAAAATGCAAAACATTGACATGATAACCCTCATCATATTTTTCATGAGCCTTTTTTCGGGTTTCATACTGTATTGGTTCGCGGAAGGTGCGCAGAAAACGGTTTCCCAAATCTGCGTGGATATCAAAAACCGTCCGAAGGTTGACCAAGCCTGAAGCAACTGTGGAGCTGACCGGCGGAAAGGCCTTGCAAGCTCTGTAATTCTTGAACAGATTAAAGTCGCCGTGACCGTTCCACCAGTCTGAACCCTTGTCAAACCAAGGTTATCCATGAACTTCTGGTAGCACTGTATCAGGTGCCACTGCGCTCATTCGTGCGCCGGGGCCGGAAAACGGGCTTGTTTTGCGCGAAATTTTTGAAAAGCTTGAAGGCTTTGTCATTTCGCATTTCGGTTACGAGCAGGAGGAGCTGGAAGAGGCGCTGGGCTATTACGATATCGAGATTTAACGTCGCAATGGGAGCGCGTTCTCTTTTACACTTTTTTCAAGTGCTTTTACCTTTCCTGAAGCACTTTGTCTTAGCCTTCTGAAAGCACAGTCGGTTACTGGGATTACGTCTGCCACAATTCTGCGGCGGCCTGCGTGGCAGGAGACAATGGAGAACATGTTCATTGGGTAAGAAGCAAGAAAAGACGGCAAACTTTGGCCTTGCCATCGTTCCGGGCAGAATTGCCCGTCTTGCGTTTGTGTTAGCCATTGGCATGATCGCGCTTTCCACGGTAGCACTGGTTCTGGTTGGCAGGGCAGCCTCAGACGAAGCGGGTCGGTTGGCAAGGGTCGGTGAAAAAGCGCTCCTCAATAATGTCCTCAACGATCAGTTCACGGGTATGATACGCGATCAGCAGTCGCTCGCCCGTTGGAACAATACAATGCAACGCGTAACGGGCGCATGGAACGAGGAATTTATCCGCAATGAAATGGCTATGGTGCTCTGGATGGATTTCGGATTTGAGCAAAGCTTTCTCGTTGATTCCAAATCGCGCGCACTGGTGAAGACAAATAAAGATACCGTCATTTTCGGTCCGTCGCCCCGCGATGTTCCAAAAGGCGTTTTGGCACTTGCGCATGAGACCGTTCAAAATCGTCAGACAAAAGGCAGAACAAAGGGCATCGGGCGCAATTATGCGCCTGCCTTCGAAGATACCCATTCCAGCTATGCCTCAATCGATGGAAAGGTCGCCATGCTGAGTGCAATGGTGATCGAACCCGATCACGCGTCTGCCCTGGAGCTTTCAGATAGCGGACCCTTGGTGCTGATATCTGCCAAATTCATCAATCAGGCCATGCTGCAAGACATCAATTCCACGCTGAAATTCGAAAGCCTTACCTTTGCAGCAAGCCTGTATGCGCAGGACTGTCGGGGGGATCTCACTGTCTTGAACATACATGCAGCCCCGCTTGGCAAATTCTATTGGAAATCACCAAGCCCTGCTAACGCGCTTTGGTCTATGATCATCCCCATGATCATCGTGCTGGCACTGGTTTTCTCGTTCCTGGCAGTCCTGGTGGCGCTCTGGATCGGCAAGGTGTCGAGAAAGCTGGAGCAGAGCGAGCATGAAAACAAGATGCTGGCCCTGCATGACGGTTTGACCGGCATCAACAACCGTCTGCACTTTGACCTGTTGCTGAAGCGGGCCGTGGATAGTGTCGGGGAGCGGCCTTTTGCTCTGGTCGCCTGCGATCTGGACCGGTTCAAGGCCGTCAATGATACATATGGCCATGCGGCGGGTGATTGTGTCATCCGCGTTGTGGCAGAGCGTCTTTTAGCCTGTGTTGAGGCGCATGGCGTAGTGGGCCGCATCGGTGGCGATGAGTTCGCCATCCTGATCGATGGCTATACAGATCCGCCACGGCTTACTGTTCTCATGCAGCAGATTATCGATTCCATTTGCCAGCCGATTGACATTGGCAACGGCAATCTTGCCACTGTCGGCATCAGCCTGGGTGTGGTCATTGCCGCTGCACATATCGACAAGGAAGCCCTGCTTCACACGGCGGACGAGGCCCTCTATCACGCCAAGAACAAGGGAAGGGGCTGTGCTGTCTTTGCCCATCAGACCTCCGCAATCAATGCGCAGGCAAAACCTGCATCGACAGATCTCCGCGCACGTACGGCATAGGCAGGACACATTTCAGGGTTTCAGGCAGCATCCATGGCAGACAAGGCGGCCTCGATAGCTTTGGCGTCGCGGCCAATTACGGTGAGATAGGCGCGGGCCGCCGCATCCCTCCCGCCGGAGGGCCTGTCGCAACACGCAGAAGTGTTTTATGGAATTCATCAAAAATATCGGATTTATGTTTATAATCCTCTTTCTGTCTGCCATTGATGGCCTGCATGTGTCACAGACAGCAACGGCAATGGGTCTTGCCAGATTTTCGCAGAGTGGCCAGATTTTTCGCAGAGTGGCCAGATTTTTCGCAGAGTGGATTGAGGATAAATTGCATGCTGACCAATAAGGGCAAATACGGGCTGAAAGCCCTGATTGATCTGGCAAGGCTTGCGCCGGGCGAAACCGCCTTCAGCCTGGAAATTGCCGGCAGGAACAATATTTCCAAGAAATTTCTGGATACCATCCTTCTGGAATTGCGCAATGCCGGCCTTGTCCGCTCCAAAAAGGGGCCAGGTGGCGGATATGCGTTGTCGAAGGCGGCATCAGATATCACGATAGGTCAGGCGATAAGGGTGCTGGACGGGCCGCTTGCTCCCATCCGTTGTGCCAGCCGCACAGCCTTTGAAGCCTGTGAAGATTGCCCGGACCCGGAAATCTGTCTTGTGCGTCAGGCCATGACCGAAGTGCGCGATGCCATTGCCGATATTCTCGACAGGATGACACTGGAACAGCTCATTGCCAGGGGCTCCGTTGACGGGCTTGCGGGGATCACGACAAGGGGTTGAAAATCCCGTAGCGGCCATTGTTGTAGACCAGCGGCTGGCCCGTACCTGTGCGCACGGACAGTACCCTGCCGAGAATAATGGCGTGGCTGTGCCGCTCCAGAATGTGGTCGACTTCACAATCGATATTGGCAAGCGCCTCTTCCAGAACCGGCGCACCACTCAGCAATTGCGTCCACCCGGCCCCTTCATAACGCGCCGCACCCTTGATCCCGCCAAAACCGGAAAAGCGGTCTGCAACCGGCCTTTGCAGCTCCGTCAGGATATTCACGCAAAAATGCCTGTTGCGCGCGATGACCGGCCATGTGGAAGAGGATCTGTTGATATGGACGATCATCGTGGGAGGCTCCATCGAAAGCGCCGTTGCCGATGTCACGGTGGCCCCCGTCCGTTCCCCGCCATGCCCGGCAGTGATCACACACACACCGCCCGCCATCGTCCGCATCGCCAGTTTGACAGAGGCAGCATCTGCCCCCTGACACACTGTCGGGTCAAAGGCATTCGTCTTTCCATAGGCCTGAATTGCCTGGGTCATCATTTTCTCCACACCAGAGGCTACCACATTTCCCC
Source organism: Rhizobiaceae bacterium (assembly GCA_965247225.1). Taxonomy (GTDB): domain Bacteria; phylum Pseudomonadota; class Alphaproteobacteria; order Rhizobiales; family Rhizobiaceae; genus CBDFGT01. The sequence continues at coordinate 5,468 of CBDFGT010000043.1, forward strand.
GTACGACAGAGGCATGGCAGTCTCTGTCGCGTTGCAGGATGCTGCATCAAAATCTTATTGTAAACTAATTTTATAGACTATATGTTTAAAGATGAAGACATGGTTCTCCATGGAGGTTTCGATGGAATGTCCGAAGCCTCATTTTAATCACTATCATTCTGGTCGTGATTATTGACATGTGGCAAAATCATGGCATGATCATCACGTCAAGGAATTGTTAACCACGCTCCAGGAACCGAAAGGAGATTTTGCATGATCATTCTGAATGGTTTGACACTTGGATTCTTTACGCCACGCCTTGAGCAAGAGGACACGGTTGAAAAACCAGCCGGTGCGCAGGCACCTTCGGATATCGCGTCGCATCCGGAAAAGCAGAGACCGGAAATCGCGCTGAACCGGAAACGCCATGACCCTTTCAGCTATGCGATGCGGCCCTGTATCTGAGCCGGAAACGTAAAAAGCTCCGTTGCCGGGGCTTTTCAAAGTGCTGCAGGTGAACCCTTGTATCACGCAAACGCATGCCTGGCTGCGGTGCGGTGTAAACCGCACCGGTTAATTGGGGCTCGCCTGTCGCGGGGCATTATTGGCACGGAACTGCTCCAGTGCCTGACCTTCAGCGGCTGCATTCGTCTGTGGAATACTGATGGGCGTATTTTGGGCCGTCCGTCGCAAGGCGGGCGCAGGCGGAGCAGATGTTGGTGCCTGCGAAGATTGCAGAAAGCTGGCGAGGGCCTGCGCTGCCGGATCGCCGGGACTGGCATTGACAACAATCGCGGCAACATCAACATTGTTCTTCGCAAGGGCCTGAACAGTGGCCTTTGCGTCGAAACCGGCATCCTTCAACGCCTGGGCCAGATTAGACGGGAATAAAGTGTCGGCACCCTGGTTGAATTTGAACGCAAAACCAGAGTGCAAAATGCTGCTGACGATTGTATCGGTCGCAATATCCATGCTTCGCAGTGATGTGACAACGTCGCCGAGATCCATTTTCGCGACCGCCAGACCGCCAATCACATTGGCGAGGATCTCTTGCTTGCCGAGCCCGAAAGAAGACAGTGTTGTTGCGACGGTCGCTGGCGGTACTTTCGCCAGAATCAGAGATTGGGAAATCTGGGCAAACGGTACACCGGCTTCTCTCAGCATGCCTGCAATATTGGCCAGCGTATACTCGCCGCCCTGTGCTTTCAGATTTTCGACAACCTGCGCCAGTTGTTCAGGTCTCATTTCCCCATAGAAAATATTTTTGGGATTGAGCTGTTCATATCGCCCGGTGCCGGGAAGTGGAGTGTTTTGAAATTTGCTGATGTTCAGTTCGTTAAAAGCCATGTCGATGATAGAAATTTGTTCACCACGGTCTTCTACAGTGGGAACACCTCTAAATTCATAGTGTCTTTCGAGCAAACCGTTAACGCTCTCCGGGGATAAGCCTGCTCCTGTCATCATCTTTATAACGCTTGTCATGCTGGCAGAATCTACAGATGCAAATACATGACCCTGCATTAAGTCAAAAGCCGCACCTTCATATCCGGACGCCACTATGCCATTGATGATTTCCTGTGCGGGCACACGGAGACGCGAAAGGGTATCAAGTGTCACAATCGGGCTTGTTCCGCCATAGGTCAAGGCGGCTGCGATGGTGGCAAAGGGCAAACCGCCCGCATTCATCGCTTGCGCAACCTTTTCCGGTGTCATGCCGGGTTGCCCCATCATGGCGCGGGCAACAAGGCCCAGTTGCTCCGATGACCTGCCCTCGAGCACTGTCATGTCACCCAGCAGGGCCAGGTTTTCAGGGGAAAGCCGGGCAGCGGACCTCAGTGCTGGTCCATTCTCTCCATTACCGCCTAACGCAATTTGATCCGAGCGCAGCAAGGTGTTTTTGAGCTCCGGATTCTCGCCTGTAATCGTCAGTTCATCAAGGACGTCCAAAAGCGGCAATCCCAGATCTCTGACCGTATTGAAGCGATCCTGAGCCGTGAGAGGGCCGGAGCTGAAATATCCGTCCACAATGTCTTTCGGTTTCATGCCGGCCTGCACAAGCCCCGCACTGATGGCCTTCTCGTTTTCGGCATGAATGCCGGATGAAGTCGCGCTCACAAACATGCCTGTTGCAATGTCCTTGTCGGCAAGGCCAGCCTCTTTCAGGCCCTTGGCAATACTGGCTGCCAGATCGGCAGGCTTGTTGGCAAGGAACGTGCCATCCGGCCCCTTGACATTTCCTGCCGCCCTGACAAGTGCGCTGGTGATCGTCGAAACATTATCATATACATTGGTTATAGTCGGGAAGTCCTTTGAAAGACTGAGTTCGACCATGGCCTGGGCGACAATGTTGACAGGGATTGCCTTTAACGCCGCTTCCGGGATGCTTTGAAATATTTCAATGCCGTATTCGCTCTTGCTGGCTTCCCGGGCCAGCCCTTTCATGGTCTCTGCGACCTCGGCCACCGTCATGTCCGCCCTGAAACCCCAATTGGTCTGCGCCTGAAGGGATGGCGCTTCTTTGGTCTGCGCAAAGGCCGGGGCTGCGAGGCCGAGCAGGGCCGATGTCGCCAGGATGACAAATCTTTTCTTGACGCAATACATGATAACCTCTCTACAATAATGAATTGAAAAATCTGCGCTACCACATTCAAATGGCATATGGAAATGATGATGCATATCTGCATTTGAAGAGGGACGCGGACAGCGGTGTATTGCAGGGATATCACACAGGAAACTGTATGCATGGTGTTCAGCCATTGCGGCCTCTTGTCCCCGGCGAGAAGAAGAGAGATCAAAAGGCAACTGCATTTCATGAAACCTCATCACATGCATTGCACGCACGGTGATCAGGCAGGATTGGTAAATGACTTTCAAAGCGGCGTGTGAAGATGGCCGCCAAAAGGAACGAGATGGATTTTCGCCTTCTGGACAAGGCCGCAGATGCGTTTATGGACATCGGTTTTCGTGACGATGGCTGGCAAAATGCGCTGAATGTCCTTGATGGAGCATTCGGAGCGTCCGGCTGTGTTCTCCTCCCGGTTGAAAATCTCGTTCCGGGGCCAATTCAGGTTTCTGATTCGGGAATGCACGGTTTTCAAACCTATATTCGTGACGGATGGTACCAGAATGATGCGAGATTTGCCGCTATACCCGGAATGCTTCGGCACGGTGTTGCCACGGACCATGATTTTATCAATGAATCCGGTATGGCGCGGTCTGCATATTATCAGGAGTGCCTGCGACCGTTTGGCTGGAAATGGTTTATGGCGATCAGGGTCGACATCGGCAATGAGGTTTGGGCTGCAAGCTTGCAGCGAAGTGCCGCACAGGGGGCCTTCACACACAGTGAGCAAGAGGCTGCCATCAAAATAGCGACAAAATTGTCGCGTGGTGCCACCTTGGCACTGTCTTTAAAGCAGCCCTCTGTGACAGGCATGTCGGGTTTCTACGATCACTTTGATACGCCGGCCCTGCTGTTAAACCGCGCCGGACAGGTGGTTCATGTGAACAGGGCGGCAGAGGCATTGATCGGCAGGGGCATGTCGGTCATTGGCAAGCGGCTGGTTGTCAACCGGGACGATAATGGCCGGTTGCAGCAATTGATCAGTGCGCTTGTCGCCTTTGACGAATACCCTTCCCCGCGTGCCTGTGAGAAAGTCGTGGTGCGCCGCGAACACGGGCGTCCGCTTGTTTTCAGCGGTCAAACGCTGAAAGTTGGCCCGGCCTGGGATTATTTTCTGGAGGCGCGGGCGATTTTGACCATTGCAGATCCTGACAGGCGGCCTGCAACAGATGAAGATCTGATCTGCCGCATGTTTGGCCTGACGCGCTCGGAGGCGAAACTCTGTGTCCTGTTTTTCCTCAATGATGGCGACTTGCAGAAAACCGCAGCCGAACTCTCGCTGACCTATAATTCTGCCAGAACCTATCTCAGGGCGATCTTCAGCAAAATGGACGTTTCCAGCCAGGCACAGCTGCTTTTGATCCTTGCAAGGGTTTTCGAGCGGAAAATGGGATGAACGGAAAGGAAAACAGATTGCAAGCATTGATATACAGATTCACTCAAACTCGCTCATTAATTCGGCAGCCTTTGCCGGTGTCGTGCGGCGGATTTCGGCCTCGTCGCGGCGGTTGGCAAACAGTTCCGACGTCATGATCGCCTCGGCCAGATCGGCAGGCAAAGACAGGATCACCCGTTCATTGTCCCTGTTGATGCCCGAAAGGTCGGCGCGCCTCGCGTGGATCATCCCGCCTGCCACCGTATTGTTGGTGTCCGGATCAATCAGGATGAAGGCACCGGTATTGCGGTTCAGCTCGTAAGCATCAAAGATCGCCTGTTCGTCAAAGGCCAGATAGACCTTGCCGATGGCATTCATCGGCAGCGTGTCGGCATGGTGAAACCAGTGTCCGTCTTTCAGGTTCAGCTGGCCGGTCGGCTGCACGGAAACGCGCTGGCGGCGCGAACCCGATTTCAGCCAGTAGCGCTTGCCTGGCTGAATGCCGTCCGGCTGCAGGGACACGATCTGCGCATCAAAACCAAGACCCACCTGCGGCGGACTGTCAATGGATACAATCATGTCACCGCGGGCCACATCCACCTGCCGGTCTAAAACCAGCGTAATGGCGTCACCGGCCACCGCCGCATTGCGCACCAGGTCAAAGGTCACGATCTTCGTCACATTGGCGACCATGCCCGAAGGCAGGATCATCACGGAATCGCCAGGCTTGACAGAACCGCCGGCAACCGTGCCCTGATAGCCGCGAAAGCTTTCGCCGGGGCGGGATACGCGCTGTACCGGCAGCCGGAACCCCACGGTCTGGGCCGAGCGAACAGTCGCCAGCTCCAGAGTTTCCACCAGTGTCGGGCCTTCATACCATGGCATGGCCGATGTGCCGCGATAGACAACATTTTCGCCTTTCAGCGCCGACATCGGAATGGCGGTGATCTGCTTGACGCCCAGGGACAGGGCAATCTCGCGGAACTGCCGCGACAATTCGTCGAAGCGGGCCCGGTCATAGTCCACAAGGTCAAACTTGTTGACGGCCAGAACGAATTGCCTGATGCCCATCAGCGTTGCAATCGTGGCATGGCGGCGGGTCTGTTCCAGAATGCCTGCCCGCGCATCCACCAGCAGGATGGCCAGATCGGCGGTCGAGGCACCGGTCGCCATATTGCGGGTATATTGTTCATGGCCGGGCGTATCGGCAACGATGAACGCGCGCTTGTCCGTGGCAAAATAGCGATAGGCCACATCAATGGTAATGCCCTGTTCGCGTTCGGCCTGCAGGCCGTCGAGCAGCAGCGCGAAGTCCGGCAGGCCGAGATCATTCTGCTTGCCGGAGGAATCGCGGCGCAAGGTTGCAGCCTGGTCTTCCTTCACCGCCTTGGTATCCCAGAGCAGGCGGCCGATCAGTGTGGATTTCCCGTCATCCACCGAGCCGCAGGTAATCAGCCGCAAGGGCCGCGTGTCGCGCACGGCCTGTGCTGGTTCTGCATGGGGCAGGGGGGAAACGGGTGCTATAGCCAGTGCCGTCATCTCAGAAATATCCTTCACGTTTTTTCTTTTCCATCGAGCCGGACTGGTCGCGGTCAATGGCGCGGCCCTGCCGTTCGGAAACAGTGGCAATCTCAAGCTCGGTAATCACATCGTCCAGGCTCTGGGCATGGCTGCGGATCGCACCCGTCAGCGGGAAACAGCCCAATGTGCGGAAGCGGATGAAATCTTCCTGCACCTTCTCGCCGGGCAGAAGCTCCAGACGCTTGTCCTCGGCGAGAATCATCATGCCGTCGCGCTCCACAAACGGGCGGCGCTTGGCAAAATACAAAGGCACCAGAGGAATATTTTCCGCCTGGATATAGCGCCAGATATCCACCTCGGTCCAGTTCGACAGCGGGAAGGCGCGTACGCTCTCGCCGCGGCGGATCATGCCATTATAGATGTTCCACAGTTCCGGGCGCTGGTTGCGCGGATCCCAGCGATGGTCCGGCGTGCGGAACGAGTAGATGCGTTCCTTGGCGCGGCTGGCTTCCTCGTCGCGCCGTGCGCCGCCAAAGGCAGCATCAAACTGGCCCCTGTCCAGCGCCTGGCGCAGGCTTTCCGTCTTCATGATATCGGTATAAAGCGCCGAACCATGGGTAAACGGGGTGATATTTTCGGCAGCCCCGCGCGGATTGATATGCTCGATCAGGTCAAGCGCATATTCCTTCACCACGGCATCCCGAAACGCGATCATTTCGGCAAATTTCCAGCCTGTGTTGACATGCAAGAGCGGGAACGGCACGCGACCGGGATAAAACGCCTTGCGGGCCAGATGCAGCAGCACCGAGGAATCCTTGCCGATGGAATAGAGCATCACCGGACGCTCGAACTCTGCCGCCACCTCGCGGAAAATATGAATCGCTTCATTTTCCAGCGCTTTCAAGTGCGGGTCCAGCGGCTGCTTGGCCGCTTGCGGATTTTTCAGTTCAATATCCGGACGTGTGTCAGGCATTTTCGTCTCCAAATGGTAAAGGCAGAATTCCCGTAAACGGGAAAAATTATCCGGCGTGAACGCCGATGGCACTCGCTGCCGCTTCCGGCACATGCAGTCCGCATTCGCGGGTCTCGTCATTTTCCCACCACCAGCGTCCGGCGCGTTCGCTTTCGCCCGGCTTGATGGCGCGGGTACAGGGCTCGCAGCCGATCGAGGGATAGCCTTTTGCATGCAGCGGGTTCACCGGAATGGAGTCTTTCGCCACCAGAGCCTGGATAGCGTCCATGTCCCAGTCGGCCAGCGGATTGACCTTGATCAGGTTGCGCTCGGCATCATATTCGGCAAAGGGCGTGTCGGCGCGGTTGCCGGACTGGCCGCGGCGCAGGCCGGTGATCCAGAAATCTGCCCCTTCCAGTGCGCGCGCCAGCGGCTTGACCTTGCGCACCCCGCAACAGGCATGTCTGGCTTCAATGCTTTCGTAAAATCCGTTCATTCCATAGCGGGCCGCATAGGCATCAATATCGGCCTGCAAAGGCACGAACTTTTCAATTGTCATTCCATAGCGGGCTTCTGTTGTTCCCATCAGGTCCACAGTCTCGCCAAACAGCCGGCCGGTCTCAAGCGTGGAAACCTGAATAGACGGGGCCGACTGCGCAATCGCATGGGTGATCACCTGATCCTCAATGCCCAGCGACGTGGTAAACACAATGCGCTTGCCAAGGCTGGCCACATGCGCAAGGCGTTCGCCCAGCGACAGTGCGCCCAGCTGGCTGTTCAGTGTTTCGGCTGTTTCCTGCAAGGTCATGCGGCTCTGTCCATTCATGTCAAATTGGAATGCACTATCGCATTGAAGGCGTGCAAAAGACAGAAACAGGCTTTTCCCGAACCGGCCTGTTACGAGCAAATCTCTCTCCAAACACACGACTTTGCGCAAAACCGCGGCACAAAAATATTCTATAAAATTAATAGATTAAGTATTTTAAGATGGCCGGTCATACCTGCTTGCCTGTTCCGGTACAGCATGTTCCAAAAGATAATCCGGGATGCAGCCTGACCTGTTTGCATTCGCACTTGCTTTCGGTCCGTCAAGATTGCACATCAGCCCGGTAGCCAACATCGAGCAGGCACTGATGATTTCGCAAAGAGCCAAATATGCACTCCGCGCCCTGGTGGCGCTAGCACAGGTCAGGGACAAGGCCCCGCTGCAGATTGCCGAAATTGCCGAAAAACAGGCGATCCCGAAAAAATTCCTTGAACAGATCCTGCTCGAACTCAAGCATGCAGGCATTGTCATGAGCCTGCGCGGCAAACAGGGCGGCTATCTGCTGCTCAAACCTGCCGCAGACATCACCTATGGCGAAGTGCTGCGCCTGATTGACGGCCCGGTGGCACCCTTGCCCTGCCTGTCACTCACCGCCTATCGCAAATGCGATGATTGCGCGGGCGAGGCCGAATGTGAAATCCGCCATGTCTTCGAGCGCGTGGCCGATGAGACCCGCAAGGTTCTGCTCAACACCACCATCGCCGACAGTATTGTCATGGCGGGTTCTGGTTCGATCTGACTGTCCTCAGCGCAGCGGAGCGGACTTCGGTGCAGGCACCTCAATCTCGGCATCGGTAAAGAGGTTTGGAAAAAGGCGCTCCCTGTAATCCAGCGGAAAAGCTATACGAACAGGCGTCTTGGGTGATGTGGACTTGAGGAAACCGGCCTTGACGAGTTCGGCAAGCGTATTGCGTGCTGTCCTTTCGGACGTCCGTGTAATGAGGTTGATCGCGCCGCGTTCCATGGAGCCATAGCGCAGAATTGCCGAGACCACATCCGCTGCGCGTTTGTCATCGGTCACATCATTGACAAGCTTGCGGTAGCGGCCATCCAGTGTGTCGAAGGCAAAAACGGCAGATGAAAACCGGATCTGGTCAAGCATCACCGAGAGAAACCATTCGCAATAGGTCGCAAGCGCTTTTGTGGAAAGGTTCGCACGACCATCATAGTCCCCCATGCGCGGATGATCGGCATAGTCCATCATGCGTTTATACTCGGTCTTTTCCACAAGCCCCCGGGCCAGGCCGCGGGAGATCGACCAGAGTCCGTTGCCGCCCACCCCGGCGTCAAATGCCATGGCATGCGACATAAGTCTGCTCACCCTTCCATTGCCATCCGGGAAAGGATGAATGAAATTAAGCCTGTGATGCGCTGCCGCAATGGCGATGATCCGGTTTGTAGCACCGGTCTGTGCCTGTTTGTAGCGCCTGGAGAAATGCTCCATAAAGGCAGATACCCTTGAAGAGGAAGGCGGCATGTGCCTGCCAACCACGACATCTTCATCGTCCTTTGTCCTGAATGCGCCGGGAATAATCGGAGTTCTCGTGCCGTCCGTCCGCTCGACATATTTGAATGCCTCAGGCATTTCCTCATAAAATCTGCGGTGCACCCATGCAATGAAATCAATCGATGTGGGAACCGGAAGGGTGCCCTGAAAATAGGCCATGTCGATTTCGCGTTGCACAATCACATGGGCCCTGGCTTCAAGGGCCAAAGGCCGTGTCGCCTCTTCCAGATCCGCCCCTGCAAGCGCAGTTTCAATATCTTTGGGTTTCGTATGATGGCCTTCGATAAGGTTGGAGTAGTAACAGTTCATCATGCGAACGAGATCGGAAAGCTCCAGCGCGGCGTCCCTGTGAAGTCCCTGTCCAAGCGACATGGATTCGGATTGTATTTCCACAACAAGATCAGACAGCACAGCTGGAATGCTGTCCGTAAAATAGCAGGGCTCAATGCGCGTGGGAACTTCTTCCATTTTTTGCCGATCTCACAAGTTTGATAATGCCGTTATAATAATGGCTTATTGAGATATTTGCAAAATTTTGCCGGACATGCCAGCCGATATTGATTGCCATATGTTCAAAAGCTGGGTTGCCATGTTTTTGCCCGCGTGGCCGACGAGACCCGCAAGGTTCTGCTCAACACCACCATCGCCGACAGTATTGCCATGGCGGGCGGGGACGTTTGATATTTCTCGGATTTTTGATAGAATGACCTCACAGGACAGGAGGTCAGCATGACAATTGCTATATTGAAAGATCAGGGCGAAGTGACGATCCCCGATGATATTCGGGAGCAATTGGGTATGCGCACCGGGGATATGTTTGACGTCAGCATTCTTCACGGGAATATCGTTCTGGTTCCGCAAGAACCTGCGTTTCCCATAAAAAGTGAACCTCGCAGCAAGGGGATCGATATCCGTCACTTTATCGGTTCAGGCAAAGGACTGTTTGCAACGCCCGCTGAAGTGGATGCATTCATCGCAGCCGAGCGCGATTCATGGGACTGAGGGACAGGCTTCGGGGCAAGACAGTCTATGTTGATGCCAACATCTTGATCTACCTGATCGAGGGCAGTGATACTTACGGCGAGCAGATGGAAGACATAGCCGCGGGAATTTATGCAGGTGATTTCGTCTGCCTCACCAGTGAACTGTCCCTTTGCGAGGTGCTGGTCGTGCCCATGCGCACCGGCAATCTGGCGCTTGAACATCAATACCGTGCCTTTATCGAGCATTCCGGCGCTATCGAGATGGTTGCGACATGGCGCGAAACCTGTGTTCTGGCAAGCCGCTGCCGCGCCGATTTTGGACTGAAAACCCCTGATGCCATTCTTTCGGGAGCCGACGTCTTCCTGACCAATGATCGCCCGGTCAGGGTGCCGCCATCGCTGGAGCTGGTGCATTTTTAAGCCAGCGGCATGAAGCCTGATACGGTTCCGGCATGACCTGAGGTCAATTGCCGACCATCCGGATTCTGTCACCTTCTCCATCCTGTTTACAATCTGGAAATGCTTCTGCTGATAGTCTGCGCTCCGGGCAGATCTGCCCGGTAACGGAAATTCAACAGGAGTCTTTATGCTCACACGTCGCCATTTCTGTGGCTGCCTCGTCACGACAGGCATTGCCGCAACAGCCTTGCCCGGCATGGCCCTTGCCAGCCATGATGAATGTGCGCCCTTCAGCGAGGCCATGCAGGCGGCAACATCACCGCAGGATGCTATCAACATGCTGATGGAAGGCCATGCCCGCTTTGCAGCAGGCCAATCCCTGAAATGTGATCTGGCCGCACAGGTGGCGGGCACCCAGGCCAAGCAGACACCTTTTGCCTGTGTTCTGGGCTGTATTGATTCCCGCGTGCCGCCGGAAGTGGTGCTGGACCAGCAGATCGGCGATATTTTTGTGGCCCGCGTCGCCGGCAACTATCCCAATAATGATATTCTCGGCTCGTTTGAATATGCCACCAAGGTTGCCGGTGCCAGGGCCATTCTGGTTCTGGGCCATTCCTCCTGCGGTGCCATCAAGGGCGCGGTCGATGATGTCAAGCTGGGCAATCTGACCGGTCTTCTGGCCGAAATCATGCCGGCCGTGCAGGAAACCCCTCTGGAAGGCGAGCGCTCGTCCACGAACCATGAATTTGTCGAGCATGTGGCCGAGGCCAATGTCAGACGCGCCATCAAGCTGATCACGCAAAACAGCGAAGTCCTCAAGGGGCTGGTGGATGAGGGCAAGCTGATGATTGTCGGCGCCATGCATGATGTCCATACCGGCAAGATTACCTTCATGGCTGACCATCACGGCTGATCCGCCGCCGGCACAGGCTGGGGCAGGGGCGTTTGTCCGGAAAACGCCTTTGCCCCGTTTCTGGCCTGTGATATGGATGTTTTTCTGTCATACGCGCCGAACCGGGCAGGATATTGCGCAGTGTTCACCGCGCACAATCCGGATTTTCTTATTTTGCTGAGGCCGTTGACTAACACGACTTAACGGGTAGTCTTGAATCGTTAACGGAATTCAACAAGGAAACACCGAAGATGATACATTTCGCATCCCGCCTCAGGGCGCTGGCGT